>JBCCDY010000015.1:0-109518 GCA_039030555.1 Bacteroidota bacterium | reverse complement strand
GGTAGCGGTCTCTGATACGGTGCTTGGTCCGATCTGGCTTTCCCGGGTGGCGATGAGTCCGCCTGGTCCGTAGATGTAGTACCTCAGGTCTTCGCTGCCGTCTTCATATCGGTGTTTTTCGATCAGTGGGTAGTCGCTGGCGCCTCTGACGTACATCACGCAGTTTTGTAAGCTTCCCGGATTTATTCCGGGATCTCCTGAACTGGGGGTTCCCGGCACAAGGCCGGGAGAACTGGGAATGGTATAAGCTTTCAAGACCCTCTGGTCGTTGGATCCATATTGAAAACCTAAGATATTGGAACCTTCAATCCTGATCTCTTTGGTCAGGTTGAAGTACTGGTCGTAGACGATCTCTCCAATTCCTTTCGGTAGGGAAGCGATTACGTTTCCGGCCTGGTCGTAATGGTAATCGGTATCTGATCCGTTTCCAATTTTCTCTACTTTATTGGTTCCCGGATAGTAATGGTATGTTTTGGATGGGGAGCTTGGGCCTCCTACTTGCTTGGATACTATATTGCCATTGGCATCATAGCTTAGGCCACCATGCAATCCTATATCATTATCTGATCCTATGCTGTGGTTACCTTCTGTTAATTGACCATATACGTCGTATCGATACTTATAACTGTAATTAGATGGTGCTCCACTCCATTTAAACCCGAACCAGGTTGAGGCTATGATCCCGGTGTGACTGCTATAACCGCTGTAGCCTCCGCTGGTGTAGGTCAGGGTTTCGGTGAAGTAGTCGTCATCCATAGTGTGGAGCCAGCCTTCGTCATGGTAGCTATAGGTCCTGGTGATGTTCTTTCTGTCGAAGTATTCTGTGCCTAGTCCTCCGTTCTCATCGTAATCGTAGGCGGTGAAGTAGTCTTGGTCTTCTTCGGTCCCTATACTTTTCAGGCGTCCTGCGATATCATGATGGTAGTATACGTCTTCCATTCCTACTCCGTAGTCGACTTTGGTAATGTTCCCTACGTTATCATAATCATAGCCGATGCTGTGGGTTTGGTTCTGGTAGTCTACTACTTTGATGCCTTTTTCCAACAGCTCTCCGTATTTGTTGTAGGTATAGCTCTCTTCGACTTCTACGTCTGCTTCCAGGTCGTTGTTTACTTCTACTTTGGTCAGGGCGCCTCTTAGGAAGGTGTTATCCGAATGATCTTCATAAGTAAAGCGTTTCCTCCATATTTTGGTGCCTCCACTTATTGCTAAGTGTTCTGTTCTGAAGCGGCTTCCGGATTCTACACGGAAGCCTCCGCTTAGGGTGATTTTATTAATCGCCTGGGCGTACACCCACGCATCTGAATTGATAGTTCCGTCCCCGATTACTTCACCTCCTGCAACGGTTTTGGTTACTCCGCTTATGTTGCCGATATAAGCAGTTTGTTCTATATCTGGTTTATACTCATAGCCTTCTTCGGTGACTCTCCCGAGTTCATCGTAGTCGGTATAGGTGCAGTAGATCCCTTCCCAGGCCCTGGAGTCCCGCATGCCTTTGCTTCTTCCAATTTCATCGTAGTAGTACCTGCTGGTCCCTGCGTCATTGATGGTACGGGTTGTCAATCGGCCCTGGTAATCGTAAGTCATGCGTACGATCCAGTCGCTGGATGTGGATCCTGCCGGGGGGGCGAAGTAGTTCGGGGGGTGGATCTCCACCAGATTCCCGCTTCGGTCGTAGATGTTCCTGCTGACCTTATCTCCGGTTTTACTGAGTACAGTACGCCCTACTTTATCGCTGACCTGATAGCTGGCAAAGCCATCGGGATCGATCGTTTTGCTTACGGCATAGCGGTCTGGAAACAGGCTTATCCCTGCCGGAAGGTTCATCTCTACTATAAAATCACCGAGCTTACCGTATGCATATTCTACAGTATGGTCTGCGGTGATGTTGGGATTGGCATTCATCTGCATGCTGGCCCCGGGGCTGCTGCTTTCTAATACTCTGCTCAATGGGCTGTCGTCGTAGCGGGTCTTGCTGTAAGCGTAGTCATGGCCATTGCCTGTTCTTACTTCTCCGGTGAGTACGCCGGTGGTGGGATTATAGCTGTCTACGAAGGTGCTTCGGTATTCAAATGTATTCGCTGCTACTTTGGTCGGCACGGTTTGGATGTGAGGCCTACCTAGCCCATCGTAAATGGGTTCTGAGATCAATAGGCCTCCTTCTTCTTCGGTCTGGGCTTGTAGGGTACGTCCTCCGGCGGCATGGAAGGTCGAACTCTGGATCGGGTTGGTGTACATGGTGAAGTTATCGAAATGATATTCGTATACTTCTGTTCCGGTTGGAAATGCTTGTTTCCCATGGTCGATGAAGGCAAAGTGGTCTAAACTAGATTCGGTAACTTTGAAGGCTACTGGCATTCCTAACTGCTTTCCATTAAGGAACAGGGTCACTTCCTGATTGTCGATATCCGCTACGATCTTGAACCTATAGGTCCGGTCTTCTTCCAGGTTATGGTCTATTGCAGTGCCTCCGTTGATGGAAATCTTTTCTCCATCGATATAAAAGTTGAATGCTGAAGTGTGTACGAACCTTCGGTCAGTCCAATTGCTTCCACCTAATATGGCTCCTACGCCAAGTCCTGTCCCATGCGTCCGTAAGCTCAAATCAAACTCAAAGCCTACCCTACCCGATTCTACTTGTTCTATCGGTATACGGTAACTATCTACCCAGTTATCAGACCTTGTGTTGGGGCCTCCGGAATTTGTATGGATTAAATATCCGGTCCCCCATTGCCAGGTAGCAATATTGCCTCCTCCTGCACTTTTATTTAACCAATTCTCTTCGTTATAATTAAAATCATCATAGAAGCCTTCTTCTCCCCGAACGGTGGTCTGGTGGGAGATATGGGGGTCTGCAGGATCGTATGCTCCGTTGTTGAACTCTGCTGAGTTATAGCCCATGCTTGTTTCTGATACCAGGCCTTCGGTGTTGATCGTGGCTACTTGCTGTTGGATGGCGTTGTATAAAAATTGGGTCTTTAGTCCGGATTCTCCAATCTGTTCTTTCACATAGCCGTAGTCTTTGTCGTAGGTGCTTGAACTGGCATAGGCGTCTGAAGGGTAGATCCGGATGTTGTCGATTTGACATGTGATATTGGAAGCGTAAAAGTTGAATTTCCCTCCGTAACTCTCTAAGCCTGTAACTGCTTCTTCAAAAAGTAAATCCTGGTTCAAATAAACCCAGATATGATTTCCTTCTCGAACCACTCTAAAATGGTTCCACTTCTTACCGAAATCGACGGTTTTAAAAAAATCATGGTCTGACCCATTTTTTAAGCGCATGTGAATATTATCGGTAGCGTTGCCCGGTATCATTTTCAGAAAATGCCCTGTTGCGCTCGGCCCGGAAGCTGCTCCATCTTTATTAAACTGAAACGATAAGGCCCAGTTAGCAGGAGTATCATTGAATTTAACATCAAACTCTGCTATAAAATTATTCTGCCTTGAGAAAGATGATATTCCAAAGTATCGATTGGTGGATGCTGTTTTAGTCAAATGGCCTTCTTCATCAATAAACCAGTCGCCCGACGAATACCAGTTTCTGGGATCTGAATCATTAAATACTCCGTCATCAAAGTTCTCGATCAATACTTCGTCTGATTCTGCATTGGAGACGCTTCCTAAGGCCACCTGGCCATCAAAGCCCATCACTACTGTGCTGTGGATGCCTTCGATGTCTTTGGTCTCGGTTGGATTGCCATAGTTATCCCGCTTAATGACTTCGCTGAGCTTTTGCCATTTATTTAAGTCGGGGCTTGCTGTAAATGGGAAATTGCCTGCATTCGATGCTTTGGCTTCATAGCTGCTCAGTGGTGCCCACTTACCACTCCCCCAGTCTTGCCAGGTGGTCGCTGTTCTTGATACTTCTGTGCCGTTTACGGTTGTATAGCTTTCTACTACGGGGGTTAACAATTGGTCGGGCCAACTTGATCCGTATTTATCCTTGCCATATACATTATGGCTTACAATATCCTCTACCTGGTTGGTGGAATTGTAGTTGGTCGTGGTGGTGCTTGATACTGCCCCATTCGATTCGTCATACTCGTAATTAACTGTATTCGTAATGCCATCTACAGTAGATATCTGCTGGACCGGGCGAGTGTAAAACGCATTACCTACTTTGGAAACACCATCAAAAAAAACATCAAGCTCTATTACTTTAAAAGAAGTTTCTTGTGATGAGATTTCATCATCCGAACTATTATAAATACTGGTTTTATAAGAGCCTCCTTTTAAAAAGTTATAATGTGTGTTTGCATTTCCGTTATTACCTTTTGGAAAAGATGTTGATAATTGTGCTTCAGAGAGCCCATTAAAGAAATACGTTTTAGTATAGCCAAATGGTGTTGAGTTTGGATCAACACTACCGGGTACTGCGGTAACTTCAGCGAATTGAGGTAAAGTACCTGTTACATCATAATTTGCATTTCCCAATTCATATTTAAAACTCATTTGCTCAACATGAACCCCATCGTTTGATACAATACTTTTTACCGGATAAACCTTGTTTCGCTCCGTCACCCAATTGAGTCTAAGACTGGTTAAATCGGAATATTTAAGATCTACTGCAGCTGGTTGAGGCGGTGGTGGATTACAACCAATACATATTTCTATGTCATCCGGAAAGTCGTGCTGAGGGCTAATCACCGGAGCTACCCATATTCTACCATTCGCTAAACTTTCTTCACGTTTAGGAGCTACAAAATCATCATCGGAAATTCCAGTTGCATCTAAACTCTGCCTGGTATATCCGTATAGGGTAGCCGGGGCGTCTTTGAAGCCTCCATTTTTAAAACAGGAAGCCCTTCCATTCCAGGAATCGGATGTAACATAAAAAGCATTTGTACTTACGTCAAAAATTTCCCTATGATCTTCATTAGCTAAATAATACGTTTGACCTTCCCAGCTAGTTGATAAGTCTCCTTTATGATCCAGATATGCCAAATTTATACTTGCGTAGAAATCATCATCATCAAAGGCATCAACATCACCTTCTGTAAGAATGGAATAAGGCCTTCCAAGATTTGAAAAAGCACCTAATCCCACTTCTTCATCAATGGGGATACTGGGTACTGACCACGAGTAGCTCGCATTATTATATTTTAAAAAGTATCTATCATAAAGATCTAATGGACCTCCGTTATTTGGGTGACCATGATTTTCAGTACGGTTGAATTTATAGTAAATAGTTCCTCTACCTAGGTAATTAGCACTTCCGGAAAATTGATCATTCAAAATGTTTTCAGAAAAAACCCAGCCATTTTTAATATTCAAAGAAGGGTTATTGAATGATTTATCACCCGTAAAAATAGCCATTGGTATTTTTCGGTCATCAATTCCAATAAATTCATTGTCAATTACAAACACATCCGATCCCCAATCATAATCATAAGAAAAGCCATCAATCACCTGAAAACTAGAATAGTCCTTATTCCATTGTACAATATGTTCCTTATTATCATGTGGGTTAACTACAGCAAAAGAATTACTTGGGTACCAAAAAGATGTATTCTCCGGCCTTGTTCCCATGGAACTATGGACTGTTTTTCTAGATAACCATTGGTTATCCTCATCTAGAAAGAAGAAGTAAAAAGCTGAGGATACTGTAGCTTTTGAATGCACCAAAACCCAATTATTAGTTCCGGCAACATCAAATCGAAACACATCAACTCCCTCCGTTAGCACTTCACTATTCCAGGAGCTTCCGTTCCAAATGAAAGTAAAAAGACGATCGTCTTCGACTCCCCCTCCCAATACTGAAAACCTCTTACTTAATGCTCTTTTGGGTTTGGAGAGCCCAGGGGTATTTATATCGAGTGAGGAAAACTGCTGATAGTGCCATTTTTCAGCACCATCACTTGTTTTATGAAACAACTTAACATCGTAAGTATTATCAGTTTGGTCTTTATGAAGAATTTGGAAATAGTTTTCCTGGAGGTCTACGTAAAAGTTGTTTTTAACATATTTTTCATACCAATCGCCTTTCCAAAATCTTTGTGCGAATACCTGGGGAATATTATAGGTGGTGGTATTCTTTTTCCACCCTCCGTCCCAGGTATAGATTTCTACTTTAAGATTTCTGGCTGTTTCTACGTGATCGCCTGAAGTTAATTGACGCCATAATACCACTACGTAATCTGAACCGACATAAACAGAAGGCTCACTATATCCATCAGGTGCATAAATCCTCGAAGCCTTTTGGGAAAATTCCCCCAACGCTAAACCACTCTCATAGTAAGAAATAGTTTGAGATGTTCCTGAAGAGGAAGTAATGCCAGTTAATTTACCTTCGATACTAGGCTTAGTTCTATCGGCATAATCAAACCTTATCCAGGCGCCCGACTCACCATTTGAGAAAAGATTCTCAACTTCCAAAAGTCTTCGTTTGTAAAAGGTTAGTGAACCATCGTTATAATCGTATAAATCATACTTAAGGTCTATCTCAGAAAGCTTATATCCATATTCATTATATTGTGTGATCCGGTCTATGTATTTTCTTTCATACCGTTCCTGAAAACCATCTGGCTCAGCTTCTTCGGTATGTGGATCGTACCATTCTATTTGAGGAGCATCACCTTCTCCTTTTTTATTGCCGTATTCAATATCGATCCTCTCACCATAAGCCCCTTCAATTTTACTTAGATAAGATGCCTCTGTATGCTCAAGTCCTCCTGAGCCTACCTGATTTGATTGTTCTAAGTAAGTAAATTGAATACTTTGATTGAATCTATTGGAGATTTCGCATAAGTTCCAAACTAAACCCTGTCGGTCCTGTCCGTTAACTCTAGAACTATTCCCAATCCAGTTATCCCAGTAGACTACCCATTGAACTGTATTACGACCACTGTTTTTATCCCCGTAAATATATTTATGGCCATTCTCCTTAATAATTTCCCACTTTTCTTCCGTTTCATAATAGGTGATTTTCCAAAACTGATGATTTTCCAGTTGATAGGTTCGAGGTCCTGATGTATCATCAGAGCCAGGAATACGGGTATTTTTGACTAAAATAAGTTTGCTGGAAACACCTCCTTCAACCAGATAAAATTCATCATCAATACGTGTTCCCGTGAGTTTGTTATCGACAACTATTTTAGGATAATCAAAAGACCAACCCAAACCTGCAACCCCGGTTGGTACTTCCTTATTCCAATTTGATACTTGCTCATAAATACCTGCTGAACTGTAGAGGAGGCTAATATTTGCGGAAAGCCCATCATTAGCTGAAACGCTCCCTAAACTGAGCGGAAAAGAAACTTCTCCGTTAAACTGGTTTACAATATTACCTCCCGTGCCTAACTGATCCGGGTCTAAACCGAATGATTTTTGACTTGGTGCAGCAACCGCATTTTCACTTTGTGCACTCGTCTCTGCTGTGACCAATACAGACAACAGACACAACAGAATGTATTTGATCTCTAAAGCCTTCATCATCTATTCTTTAGAGTGAATTATTTATTCAAGCTTTTTTTAACCTCGCCCAGCTCGGAACTTAACTGTTCTATGAGCTTTTGTTGTTGAATGGTATGTAATGTGAGTTCCTCTATTTTTTTGAGTAGAAGAGCATTCATCTCTCCAAGGTGAATCCCTTCTTCTGCTACTTCTGAAGCAGAGGGCACTTCCGGTAAGTGGTTGTTTTCCTTAATAAAAGCTTCGGTTTCTTTTAAAGAGGTTAATTCATACTCTTCTTCAAAAACGTAATCGGGCCATGAAGAACGAGGCTCTACGATCACTTCTACCGAACGAATGGTTCCATCAACTTCTAAGGGATTGGAGGGGTTTGAAACTCCTATACCAAGGTTACCTGGGATTTCCACATTATTTCCAAAAGTTACGTCACGCTCATTGGAAGATATAAAGTAATGATCAAGACTGTTATAATTACTGTTGGCAAAATAAGAGCTTCCTGCATCATGGTAAATATTGAGAAACTCATTTTGATCATCGGCATCCATGACTCTTAAACCTGTTCTTAAACTGTCGTTCGAACTAATATCCACTGATGCTCCATTCAGCTTAATCCAATCATCTGGCTGCCAAACATCATTTTCATCCCATGGCCCAGAGTTCATATCATCATCAATAAATGCATCATCACCAATGCTAAGATTACCATTTAAGTCAAAGACATCAACTATAATAGGGGAACCATCCAATAAGGTATCTATGCAAATAACACTCGTCGTATCCTGCCCAAATATTTGTGTAAAAAGCCATGGACTCTCAATAGAAGCCACCGATCTTCTATGAAAATTACCATCTCCATCGATAACGAGCATATTATCAATTTGATTTTGTAAACCTATGCTACCCAAAGCTGGAAATGATATGTTTCCGGTAGCTGTAAGGTTACCATCGATAGTAACCTCTCCATTCAATTCAGAACTACCAACTACATCTAATTTTGCAGAAGGTGAGTTAGTTCCTATACCGATATTTCCATTTGCTTTAACTTTAATTTTCGTAGAATTTACCCCCGCTCTAATATCTAAATCGTGATTAGTCATAGTGGATATAATTCCTCCACCATCATCTGCGCCAACCAATAGCTCATAGGTACCATTATTTGCCTTAAGGTTGGAATATGCCGCAGAAGAACTTTGAATAGTTAGTTTGCGATTAGGTGAAGAGGTGCCGATCCCTACATTCCCGCTATTATAATAAGCATTTGTACCAGACCTTATAAATTGACCTGCATCCCTACTAATTACCCTTGAATAAGAAGTATTCCAATTAGCAGAATTACCCCCAGAAGCGTACAATGTTCCCGTTGTTTTTATATGATTTGTGGCATGTATTCCTCCTCCAACGGATAATCGATACGTACTTGTTAAATTTGATTTCGTGTTAATACCAATGTAGTTATTAGAAAAATCTCCCCAAATTAGTGGAGTAGATGTACTGCTATTATCTATATAGAGTTTATTAGAACCCGTTTCAGAGTAACCGGCATGGTAACCGATCATAATATTTCCACTACCCGTAGAATTTCCTGAACCTGCGCTTCTTCCTAAAAACACATTCCGTGATCCTGTAGTATTGTTTAATCCCGAATAGCCCCCGATAAACGTATTATAACTTCCTACTAAATTATCAAAACCAGCTTGACGTCCTATAGCAACATTATCTAATCCACTACTATTATACCTGCCAGATTGCCAACCAATAAAAATATTGTCTGCACCAGAAGTGTTTGTATATCCACTGTAATAGCCTAAAAAAATATTTCTACTACTGGTATTATTTCGTCCAGAATATCTCCCTATAAAAATATTATCATCTCCTGATACATTCTTATTTCCAGCATAATAACCAACAAACATATTACCTAGGGCTCCAGACCCGTTGTTTTGCCCTGCATAACTGTGGATTAAAAAATTATACTGCCCTTGAGCACTAGTCCAGGAACCATGCCTCCAAACCAAGGTCTGGGAAAACATCTTTTGGGTTGACAATAAAATAATTGAAATAAGTAAAAACTTTCTCATAGCTGTTTGAATAGTAGGTTATAAACAATTCAAATATGAACCTAAAAATGCGTTTCAAAAACTGACAAAAATCAGTTTCTTAGAAAAGTACAAGCATAGATACTGTTTTCAGAAAAGTTCTTTAAAATGTCCAATTAGTCGATGTTACAACATTGAAATTCGTGAACTAAAAATCCATTTTAATTGGAATTAAATAATAGACATACTACCTTTGTAGAGAGTATTACCCTCTTTACCGGAAGTAGTTCAAATCAAAAATTTGATCTTTTGATCAATAGAAGCTATCTCAATAGTTCTCTCATAACCCAAAAATTCTCCATCAGCTTCTAAAGGAACAGGCTTTTCAAAATCGAAGGTTAAGTCCGAAGTTTTGTAAAGGAAAACCTCCTTATTTGAAACAAATTTTCCATTAAACAGGCTGAGTATATTCGCAACGACTTTAAACCTGGAGATGGTTTTCACAATGGTTAAATCGAATAGCCCATCGTCTAAAACTGCTTTCGGGCAAAACATCATTCCTCCACCGGCATACTTACCTATACCAATACTCATCTGAAAGAGATTTTTGTTCAAACGCTCTCTGTTAAAAGAAATCTTGGTTTTTATTTCTTCAAAAGAGCCTAAAGAGGAGATCAATGAAAGTACGTATCCAACTGCACCTGATTTCTTTAAAGCCGGGTGGTTTACCGTATTTTCGACTACTCTTCCGCTAAAACCTACACCAAGCATATTTATAAAGAAAAACGGTTCACGAGATGTTCTAAAAGTAATCTTTCCTATATCTTGTCTATTACAAAACCGGAGTGGGTCGCTCATTTTTTGAATGAGCTCTTCATCATTCTCACTTTTCGATTTCTGGGACCTTAACCAATCGTTTCCGGTACCAATCGCTAATTGGGCAACGATCAACGCACTTTCTTCTTTTAATTCGTTTGGATGAGATTGCCTGCAAAGGCTGTTGATCAATTCATTCAAAGTGCCATCCCCACCAACTGCTAAAAAGTGTTTAAAATCCTTCTTTAAAGCATTCTTTACGATTTCAAAACAGGCTCCTTTATGCGAACTAACTTCATATTGATAGCTTATATTAGCTTTATCAATCAATTTTTTAAATTTTTTCCATCTTTTTAAGGACTTACCTGAGCCGGCAACCGGGTTAATGATGATGTACCACTTGGGAGGAATTTCCAAGAGGGTTTAGTTTTCGAGTACCGTAAATTCCACTCTTCTATTCAGCTTTCGGGTTTCTTCATTACTGTTATCGGCAATAGGCTGTTTACCCCCAAAACCTTTACCTTCTATCCGACCCTCTTCTATTCCGTTCTCAACCAGATATTCTTTGACTGCCTTCACCCGATCTTCTGAGAGCTTAAGGTTCAAATAATAGTCGCCTCGATTATCGGTATGGCCGGAAAGCAGAATCCTGACTTTAGGGTTCTTCTCCAGGTATTTTACCACTTTATCCAATTCATCGAAAGAGCTTTCAATGAGGTGGGAAGTTGATATTTCAAATAGGATATTACTAAGCTGAACGGTTGATCCAATTTCAACGGGAATCAATTCAATCGTTTTCCCAACATCATTAAGAGCATTTACCTTATCAATTTCAGATAAATGACCCAAAGCAGATACCTGTATTTTATAAAATCCTGGTTCCAGCTCAGTTTCAAGTCTTCCGTCTACACGGGTTTTAAATTCTAATTCCTGACCTCCCTTCGAAAGTTCGACATCAGCAACTAAAGGGATACCCGTTTTCTGATCTTTAACCGTAATCTCCAAAGAAACCGTTTCCATGGTTTCAATAACTTTCGTTTCCTGAAGCGGATTCTGAAATTCTTTAGGCTGAGCTTGAGCGATTTGCTCTTCCATAAGCACCACCTTCTTAAGATCACCGTAACCATCGCTGTTTTGAGTTGAAATAACAATGGCTTCCGTAGTATTTGGGATGAATTGGTACGACTTTTCTGTTCCAGGAGTATTAACACCCTTACCTAAATTCTTGGGTACAGACCAGTTTTTCCAGCTATCATCCAAACGAGTAGATACAAAGACATCCATACCGCCTTCACCTCCTCTTCCATTCGTTGAAAAATAAAGTGTTCGGTTATCAGGTGCCAAATAAGGGGTCATCTCCTGAAACTTTGAGTTTATGGTGCTTCCAAGGTTCTTTGGTTCAGTCCATCCGGTACTACTTTTTTTGAAGCTCACGTATAGATCCTCATTTCCGTAGTTCCCATAAGATTCAATAGACATTAATAGTATTTTACCATTGCTTGAAATGCTCATACTTTGATGTTCGCTTTTATTATCAAAGTACTCGATAGAAACATTTTCCGGATACCTCCATCCGTTTGGGGTTTTGCGAGCTACAGAAATTCCTTTGGAGACTAAACTGTTGTAATCGTTGATGTAAAAATTTCTAAGGTACATACTCTTACCGTCCGGGCTAAAACCGATTACAGAATTCACAAACCTATCGTTCAAAGGCCTACCTAAGTTCTTGGCTTGAGACCAGCTTCCGTCTTTATTGATTGTGGAATACCAGATATCGCCTTTATCTGAAACGCCCGATACGTTTTCCGGGTGATTACTTATGGTGAAATAGAGTTTCTTTCCATCGGGAGAAAAGACTGGTAACTTCTCATCAAAAGATGAGTTAACACCATCACCTAAAGAAACCTGTTCAAAATTCTGCTGAGCAAAAAGGCAATAACCAGATAAGAAGAAAGAGAAAAAATATACCCTACAGAAAACTTGTATCATATCGCCTACGCAGTTTCAATCTCTTTTATCATTCAATAATAAGAAACCCGCTCTACACATTCAAAAGTAATTTCTTTTCTTTGAAGTATATCAAAGATGATGCTAATGAAATTTGAGGGAACGGATTCATACGTAACCACCAGGGAATTAACGGTTGCCGTAGAAGCAGCTGTAGCGCTCGAAAAGCCTTTAGTGATTAAAGGGGAACCCGGAACCGGCAAGACCCTACTTGCTTATGAAATAGCGAAATCATTAAATAAAGAATTGATCACCTGGCATATTAAATCTACAACTACTGCACAGCAAGGCTTGTACGAATACGATGCGGTTTCCAGATTAAGGGACTCTCAATTGGGAGATCGTGATGTCAATAATATCTCAAATTACATTAAGCAGGGAAAACTATGGGAAGCGTTTGAGTCCGATGGTCAATCGGTCCTGTTAATTGACGAAATAGATAAGGCCGATATAGAATTCCCAAATGACTTGTTACAGGAGTTAGACCGCATGGAGTTCTATGTATATGAAACCCAAAAAACCATCAAAGCTAAAACCCGGCCTATCGTAATCATCACATCAAATAATGAAAAAGAGCTTCCCGACGCTTTTCTCCGCCGATGCTTCTTTCACTACATAAGATTCCCGGATCGGGATACCATGCAAAAAATAGTAAAAGTGCACTACCCGGAGATTCAAGATACACTTATCGATAGAGCCCTAACTCGTTTTTACGAGGTCAGAGAAATTAATCAGCTGAAGAAAAAACCCTCTACCAGCGAATTGATTGACTGGATTAAGTTACTGATGATCAGTAAGGTAACCGATGAAGAGCTCGATAAGACTGACATCAGTAAAGAAGATTTTCCTTATACTGGTGCATTGATTAAAAATGAGCAAGACATACAGTTTATACAACGTTTTGGGAATTATGGAGGTTAAATAAGGTAAATAAATATCCACAGTATGATTATTGAAAGAAATGATAAGGAAATAGTGTTGAGAGTTTCGAAAGATTTGGATATAGAGGATCTGCAAAGAATGGTTGAATGGATCGACTACAAAGAAGTCTCTAAAAAATCTAAAGCGACTCAAAAGGAAGTTGACGAGCTCGTAAAAGCTGTTAAGAAAAACCGGTGGAAAAAAACCCGAGGAAAACTCGGATTATGAATATAGTTGTAGATACCAATATCGTATTCAGCGCAATTTTAAATACTAATAATCAAATAGCTGATATTCTTCTTCAGCCAAAAATCAAGATACAGTTCTACTCTACTGAACAACTGCTACTTGAGTTAATTGAGCATTCAAAAAAACTTGAAAAAATATCAGGCTATACAAGCAGTGAACTCTCAAAAATTAAGCAGTTATTTATTCAAAGAATTAGCTTTATCAATGTTCAACTAATACCCAAAGAATCTTATTTGAAAGCACTTTCTTTGACTGAAGATATTGATGTGGATGATACCGAATTTGTTGCTCTAACTGAGCATCTTAAAGGAAAACTCTGGAGTGGAGACAAAGCGCTTAAAAAAGGACTTGAGCGTAAAGGATGGAACAATTTCATTTCAACAAGTGATTTGAACGATTTATTAAGCGCATGATACTTTTAGTTAACTTAAAATTATGTTCTTAACTTTTTTCGAACTTCTTCGGCTTGGAGGCCTACCAGTTTCCATTAAAGACCTCCTTCATTTATTAGAGGCACTGAAAAAGGGTGTTGGAGAGTTCAATGTTGACGACTTCTATTATTTATCCCGTTCCGTTTTTGTAAAAGATGAGAGTCATTATGATACCTTCGATCAGCTGTTTGCCGCATATTTTAAGGAAATTGAAAATATTGACGATTCCTTCTTCAATTCCATTCCGGAAGACTGGCTAAAAAAAGGTGGACAAAGAAATCTATCGGAAGAAGAAAAGGAACTTTTAAAATCACTCGGTGGGCTCGATAAGCTGATGGAGCGTATGAAGGAACTCCTAGAAGAGCAAAAGAAAAGACATGAGGGTGGCTCCAAGTGGATCGGAACGGGAGGTACTTCCCCGTTCGGAGCCTACGGTTATAACCCTCAAGGTTTTAGAATAGGCCAGGAAGGTTCAGGGGCAAGAAGGGCTATTAAAGTTTGGGATAAAAGGGAGTTCAAAAACCTCAACTCGAATGTTGAATTGGATACCCGCAACATCAAGATGGCTTTAAAAAGCCTCAGGGTTTTGACGAGGGAAGGAAATGCCGATGAACTGGATTTAGATGCAACAATCAAAAAGACATCTAAAAATGCTGGCCTCCTGGATATTCATATGGTTCCTTCTAAGCATAACAACGTAAAGGTGTTGCTATTTCTGGATATCGGGGGGTCAATGGACGATCATGTCGAGAGCTGCGAACAGTTGTTTTCTGCGGCCAAATACGAATTCAAACACTTAGAACATTACTATTTTCATAACTGCTTATATGAATATGTCTGGAAAGACAATAATCGTAGGAGATCGGAGAGAATAAATACTTATGATGTATTCCATAAATTTAACAGCGACTATAAAGTCATTTTTATAGGAGATGCAACAATGTCGCCCATTGAAATTACCTATGAGGGAGGCAGCGTAGAGCATTGGAATAAGGAATCGGGTATTGTCTGGCTTAAACGTCTAAAAAATCATTTTCAGGATATCGTTTGGATAAATCCAAGCCCTGTTGCCTATTGGTCCATGACACCGTCGACTAAAATTTTAAGGGAAGTGTTCAATAACAAAATGTTTCCTATGACACTCGCTGGAATAGCGCAGGCCATGAAAGCATTAAAAAATAGGAAGATCAGTTTTGATCTTTAGATTTATCCCCAATGTCGTTTAATTAAGTATTTGCAGCTAAAGATTAGTGAGGACAATAATCTTTGAGAAATTTTTAGGCTGTGAAGACACGGCCTATGGCAATTTTAAACCTTAATTAATAAGTTCTGGTTGTTTTAGGCTCACCCACTTCTGCCCGGAAGCATTCGATTCCAGGGCTTTCTCTATAAACAGCATTCCACGGACTCCATCTTCAGCCTTTGGAAAATCTAAATCGACCTGAGTGGGTTGCTTTCCATTTCGCTTTGTTATCAATGTCTTTGCGAAATTTCTATAAATATTGGCAAAAGCTTCATTAAACCCTTCCGGGTGCCCTCCGGGTAAACGAACATTTTGCTGTGCAATTTCTGAAAGTTGATCTGTACCTGCTTTAAGCACTTTCATTGGCCGATCTGAATATCGTATAATCAATTTTTCAGATTCCATCTGACGCCATTCCAGAGAAGCTTTATCACCGTAAATTCTCATGGAAAGGTTGTTCTCTTCACCTATACAAACCTGGCTTGATATCAAAGTACCTTTAGCACCATTATCCAAATGAATAAAACTATTATTATCATCTTCAAGAGATCGTGAGGCAATCGTAGTATTCAGCTCCGTACAAACTTCCTCTACTTTTGTATCACAAACGTATTCTACCAGGTTGAAAGCGTGAACGCCGATATCGCCAAGTGCACCAACCTTACCAGATTTAGAAGGGTCCGTTCTCCACGAAGCTTGCTTATGACCTTCACTTTCAATCTCTTTTGAAAGCCAGCCTTGCACATACTCGACCATGACTTTCCTAACCTCACCCAGCTCTCCGTTTTGAACCATAGCACGGGCTTCCTTAACCATAGGATAGCCTGTATAAGTATAAGTCACTGCAAATTCTTTTCTAAATTCTTTTGAAATTCGTTCTAATTCTGCCGCTTGCTGATGTGTAACCGTTAAAGGCTTATCACAAACCACATGAAATTTAGATTCTAGTGCCAGTTTAGCTTGCTCAAAGTGCAGATGATTAGGGGTTACAATGGAAATGATATCTAAGCGTTCACCCTCGGGCTTGTACAGTTCTTCTTTGAACATCGCGATATAATCAGGATACAATCGTGACGGGTCTATTCCAAGTTCCTCCCCTAGTTTCTTTGTTTTTTCAAAATCCTGACTAAAAACTCCTGCAACCAGTTCAATGTATCCATCTCTTTCTGCAGCTAATCGATGAACAGCTCCAATCAAAGATCCAGGTCCACCACCAATCATACCCATTTTTAACTTTTTCATAAGAAGCTCATGTTTTGAAACATCAATATTGTAAAAAAGAGAAAATTACGTTCATTTAGGCGTCTATCTTTTAATTATTTATATTCCACTTTAATTTTTTTATATGGATAGAAGGGGTGCTCTCAAGCATGGCTCTATAGCAAGTTTGGGATTAATTATTTCAGGACCGATCGCTTCGGCCTTACTTAAGGGTTGCAGCCCAAAAGAAGAGCTGAATTGGTCTCCATTGTTTTTCTCAAGCTCACAAGCCTTTACTGCCGGCGCATTAGCAGAACAGATTCTTCCAAAGACGAAAACCCCCGGGGCTTTGGATTTGGGAGTTGATATTTTTATTGATAAAATGGTCTTAGAATGCTTAGCGGAAAACGAAAAAACACTTTTTAAAGCTGGTGTCGATGAATTAGAAGAACGCTCTCGTTCAAAATTCAACTCATCTTTTCATAGACTTTCTTCAAATGAGCAAGCAAAACTGGTAAAAGAAATTCAAAGCTTAGATGAACTTAGTTTCTTTTATCGTTTTAAAGAACTCACCCTTTTAGGTTATTTCTCCACAGAACAGATTATGAAACAGTATCTGAGTCATATTGCCATTCCAACCAGACTAGAAGGCTGCAAACCGTTAGAACCTGGCCAGAAGTTAATGGTGGGCAATCATATTGAAAGAATGGGATTTGAGGAAAGGGCCGATTTCACAGGAAGAACGGATTTTTAGATTTTATGAGTACTAAAGAAAATAAATTCGATGCTATAGTTATCGGATCAGGAATAACCGGCGGATGGGCAGCTAAAGAACTCTGCGAAAAAGGATTGAAAACACTTGTTTTAGAGAGAGGACGTGATGTAAAACACATTCAGGACTATCCTACCATGAACAAGGCCCCCTGGGAATTCGATCATTTTGGACAGCCTTCAAAAAAGGTGCGGGAAAATTACCCTGTTCAAAGCACTACTTATGCTTTCAACGAAGGAACACAACATTTTTGGGTCAACGACAAGGAGAACCCTTACTCTACTCCGGAGGATAAGGAGTTCCGGTGGATTAGAGGCTACCACGTTGGCGGCCGCTCTTTAACCTGGGGGAGGCAAAGTTATCGTTTAAGCGACATTGATTTTGAAGCCAATGTTAAAGAAGGTATTGGCATTGACTGGCCTATTCGATACAAAGACCTTAAGCCATGGTATGACTACGTAGAGCAATTCATAGGAGTAAGTGGCCAAAATGAAGGATTAGAGCAACTTCCTGATGGAGCGTTTCAACCGCCAATGGATATGTTCTGCGTTGAAAAAGACGTTCGGAAAAGCATGAAAAAAAATTGGTCAGATAGAACCATGACCATTGGGCGCACTGCTAATTTAACACGACCAGTTCCCGGAAGGGCACCGTGCCAGTACAGGAATTTATGCTCCAGAGGCTGTCCTTATGGTGGTTATTTCAGCAGTAACTCCTCTACCCTACCTGCGGCCCAAGCTACCGGGAATATGACTTTAAGACCCAACTCAATAGTAGAGTCTATCATCTATGATGAGGAAAAGGACAAAGCTGTAGGAGTTAGAATTATAGATGCTGAAACCAGCGAGACCAAAGAGTATTTCTCGACCGTGATCTTTAGCTGTGCCTCCACTTTGGGTAGTACCTGGGTACTTTTAAACTCCAAGAGTAATCGATTTTCTACCGGACTTGGCAACTCCAGTGATACTTTAGGTAAGTACTTGATGGATCATCATTTTCAGGTTTATTCCAGAGCACAGTTCGAAGGTTATGAAGATGAATATCATTACGGCTATCGACCAAATGGGATTTATGTTCCGAGGTTTAGAAATCTAGGAGAAAAGCATCCTGATTTTGTGAGAGGTTATGGAATGCAAGGAGGAGCAAATCGTCAGGGTTGGGGATATGGAAATCGAAAGTTGGATTTCGGTGCGGAATTTAAAGATGAACTTATGAAACCGGGACCGTGGGAGATGACACTCATGGGTTTTGGTGAATGT
This sequence comes from Bacteroidota bacterium, assembly GCA_039030555.1. GTDB lineage: Bacteria > Bacteroidota > Bacteroidia > Cytophagales > Cyclobacteriaceae > JBCCDY01. Next base: position 91,174 of record JBCCDY010000015.1, on the reverse strand, counting down.
CTCCCGTATGAAGACAATACTGTAAAATTGAATTCGAATGTTACCGATAAATGGGGGCTACCAACATTAAAAATCGATTGTGAATTCAAGGAAAATGAATATGCAATGAGGAAAGATATGGCAAAAACAACGGCTGAAATACTTGACGCAGCGGGAGGAAAAAACCTGGAGACCTTTGATCAGGATGATGTACCAGGCTTTGCAATCCATGAAATGGGAACCGCTCGGATGGGTAGAGATCCAAAAACATCGGTATTAAATGCTTTTAACCAGATGCATGATGTTCCTAATGTTTTCGTTACCGATGGTTCTGCGATGACCTCTTCGGCCTGTCAGAATCCAAGTCTTACTTATATGGCATTGACAGCCAGGGCTGTGAATTATGCTGTTAAAGAAATGAAGAAAGGAAATATAAAATAATTTGATTGTTATGAAACCATAGACATTCAGATGAAACGTTAACTGATGTTCATACATCACAAATTCTCACTCCTTCTTTTAAGGACTCTAAAGGCTTTTCGGAGCTCGGAATAAATTCCTGTCCGATAAAACCGTCATAACCCGTTTCCACAATTGCTTTCATTATAGCCGAATAATTGAGCTCCTGAGTTTCACCAATTTCATGACGGCCAGGTACCCCTCCTGTATGATAATGGGCGAAATAATCAGAGTAGGTTTGAATCGTCCTGATCACATCACCTTCCATGATCTGCATGTGATAGATATCGTACAACAATTTGAAATGATCATTTCCGAGTCGATTCACCAACTCTACACCCCATGCTGTTTTATCGCATTGATAGTCGATATGATCTATTTTACTATTCAGTAATTCCATACAAATCGTAATGCCTAATTTTGATGCTTCCTGAATAATTTCATCTAACCCCTTAAGGCAGTTTTCCAAGCCTCCCTCTCTGGAAACATAATCCCTATTCCCTGAAAAACAGATGATCTTCTCAATCCCAAAATCATTTGCCTTACTTAAAAGCCCCAGATAGTCCTTTTTCAGTTGTTCATGATAAATCGGATTATTAAACCCTTTAGTAATGTGTAATGGGCTACTATTAGCCATCGCACACGTTAATCCATACTTTTTCACCACGATCCATTCCTGAGGATTCAACAATTCTATGGATTGAATTCCAATTTCCTTAGAGGCCTCACAAAGTTGTTCTAATGGAATATTTGGGTAGCACCACCTGCATACGGAATGCTTCAGGTTTCCCTTTAAACCTTCCTTCATAATTTTGGAAAGATCTTCCAGCTCTTTATCGCCTAGATAATTCCCAAAGGAAACTGCGAAGGGAGTTAAAGCCAGCTTTGAGATCGCTTCCTTTCTTGAAATAGAATTATTCATTGAGGATAAGTTTATTGATATTTAAATTACTAAATCAAAAAGATAGATCAGACTTATGAAAAGAAGGGATTTCGTTAAAAGCTCTGTACTCGGACTATCCTATTTAAGCATAGCCCCCAACCTAATACGTTGTTCATCTGCAAGTGAAGCCAGTGAAATAGGTATTCAGCTTTATTCTTTGAGGACCCTATTGGAAAAAGACTTTACAGGAACCATTGAAAAAGTTGCAGAGATAGGCTTCACACATGTGGAACTTTTCAATTATGAAAACGGAAAAATATACGGCTTTAGTGCAAAGGAAATAGCTGAAATTCTTAGTAATTCAGGCTTAAGGGCTACCAGTGGTCACATTGCCTTGGGGGAACATACACCAGATAAAGTAGGTACGTTAGCGAACGGATGGAAAAAAGCTGCGGAAGACGCCAAACTGATGGGTCAAGAGTTCATTGTTTGTCCTTGGCTTGAAGAAACAGAACGTGATTCCATAGAAGACTATAAAAGGCATGCGGAAACATTCAACAGGTGTGCAGAAATTGCTGAAGAAATCGGATTGCAATTCGCTTATCATAACCATGATTTCGAATTCAAAGTACTAGATGGAGAGATGCCCATGAACATTCTTTTGGAGGAATGCGACCCGGCTTTAGTAAAATTCGAGTTGGATCTTTACTGGGTGCATAGAGCCGGAAAAGATCCTCTGGCTATTTTCAATAGGCATAAGAAACGCTTTCCACTATGGCATGTAAAAGATATGGATTCAACACCTGAAAAGTATTTTGCGCCAGTCGGGGATGGAGTGATCGATTGGAAGAAGATGTTCAAAAATCAGAAGATCGCGGGACTAAAATACTTTTATGTGGAGCAGGATCATTTCAGAAAATACGAACCTTTAGACGCTGTAGAAAAGAGTATAAATTATTTGAAGGAGTTGGGAGTTTGAAAAATCGGTCGAACCGCTAATAGCGGTCTGACCGATTAATTATTCGAACCTGAAGTCAATGCCGTTTATTTAAGCTCTCGAATTATAAACGTCATTAAATCAGCCTAACTAGCAGGCTCAGATTCACTCTCTAAAGGCTTAACCTTAATATTTCTAAACCACGCGTCATCCCCATGGTCCTGAAGGCCGAAGTATCCAGCTTCGGTGAAATCAGCCCAGTTCGGATTGATCGGTGGCCATTTGCTATCTTTTATGAGCTCTTTGAATTCATCTGACTCGATATCATACTCTACGACCACTTCGCCATTTTGAATGTGCTTAACCTTTCTGTCTTTCACAATAATTTCAACTTGATTCCATTCTCCAACTGCTTTGGCGTTCTGCGGTTGAGCAGGAATAAGATCATAAAGCGATCCAGCCTGGCGGTTTCCATCTTTTCCTTTATTGGCATCCGGATGGTTTACATTATCAAGCACCTGCATCTCAGGAGCACTTTTCCAGATATAATCGAATTCAGGAATTTCTTGCCCTAGATAAAAGATACCAGAGTTTCCACCCTCCGAAACTTTCCATTCCAATTTATAGTGAAACTCACCAAATTTCTTAGCGGGATAGATAATATCACCACCATCTTTTGATCCGACTTCGCCTCTTCCAGAACCTTGAATGTGCAAGGCTCCGTCTTCAACATTCCATGCTGCCGGGAAATTCTCCTTTTGATAGCCTCTCCAGGCTCCAGGAGTTTCTCCGTCGAACAATAATATCCACCCTTCAGCTTTTTCTGCCTCGGTAAGCGTATTATTTACAGGTTCTGAGGACACAGACTCTTCTTCTACAGCTTCTTCAGCAGAAGCTTCGCTTTCCTTACTTTCTTTTTTAGCTGATCCACATGATTGAACCATTAACGCAATAGCCAAAAAGAATGTGGCATTTAATAAAATATTCTTGATTTTCATTTTTAATAGATTTATTCAATTGAAAAATTAATAATTCCATCCATCTCTGTATGTACGCTTGATATACTCTTCAGCAGCTTGTTTAGCATTTATTGTAGCATATTTCGTATCGAATCTGGGGTCTCCATCAACCACAGTAAACTTATCCGTAGTCACCACTCTGATCTCTTCATTATCGCCGATATTCTTGATCTTCATATTCTCAGCATCCCACTCCAATCTTCTTCTCAGATCCTGAAGTCTAACCGCCAGATTTCCGGCAACAACAGTTTCATTCAAAGGCCCGGCATATTCAAAGTTTGAACTTGGCTCAACACGACCTTTCTTATCTTCTTTACAAGCTCGTACCCAATCCATTTCATGGCCACCTTCCATCGCACCAGGAACTCGTCTCAATTCACCCGTCGTTTTAGGTGGGTTATTTTCCCTTCCTATTATAAATGGATCCAAAGCATAAGTACCGCAGATCAAAGTGCCTTTACTTCCATAGAAAATAGCTCCTCCCCAGCCTTTTTGATCACCTGGGTACAAACCCGGTTTAAGGCCTTCAGGACGGTCCGGCTTTAAGCCTCCATCGAACCAAGTGAACTCTACAGCGGGCATTTTAACCTTACCTTTTTTAGGTCGCTCATTAAAATAGTAAGTAACCTTTTCTGCAACCGGTGCGCTTTCCGTATTTACCTGGGAACTGGTTGCTTCGAAGGCATAAGGGAAACCCAATTCAAGTGCTTTGTAGACAGGATCCATAATATGACAAGCCATATCGCCCAAAGCTCCTGTTCCAAAATCCCACCATGCTCTCCAGTTCCACGGCGTATAGTCCGGGTGATATGGACGCCATGCTGCGGGTCCGATAAATAAATCCCAATCCAAAGTCGGAGGTAATGATGGTGTTTGAGTCGGTCTTTCGAGCCCCTGAGGCCATATAGGTCTATCGGTCCAGGCGTCTACCCTTTCCACTTCACCAATCTCACCATTCCAGATCCACTCACAAACCTTCCTCATATCATCACTGGAGTTACCCTGGTTTCCCATTTGTGTAGCTACTCCGGTTTCCTTAGCTATTTCCCTTAATTTTCTCGATTCGTACACAGAGTGTGTAAGGGGTTTTTGAAGGTAGACATGCTTTCCAGCCCGCATGGAATCTGCAGCAGTGACATAGTGCGTATGATCCGGTGTACCAATCACCACGGCATCGATATCCTTATCCATTTCATCGAGCATTTTGCGATAATCCTTATAACGCTTTGCATCCGGATAATCATTAAAGCATCGTTCCGCATATTTCCAGTCTACATCGGCAAGTGCCACAATATTTTGGGTATTCATATTTCGAAGGTTTGCCCTTCCTATTCCACCAACCCCTATTCCGGCTATGTTTAATTTATCACTTGGTGGTGTATAACCCAAACCGGAAACTACATGGCTTGGCACTATCGATACCCCTGCTGCAAAAACGGCAGACTGTTTAATAAAATCCCTTCTTTGAACCTTGTGTTTATTTTCGTCGGAAGACTTCATCATTGAATAATATTTATGATTTATAAATGGAAATTAAAAAAATAATAAAGTAATAGGTCATCGAAGACCTAATTTTTCTAATTACTCAAAAGATACCCCTCGATCGAAAGCGTTTGTTCAAAGACTTATGTTATCCCATAGGCTCCAATGTTCCGTTTTTCCAATGCTCATCAGCTTTAGCCTTGCGTTCCTCTTCTTCTGCATTCCATTGAGGTAAAGTATCGTTCTCTCCATCCTTATAGAATAAGAAGAGTCTGTCGTCAGTAATTTTATAATTTTCAGGATCTACGGGAACCAGCTTACCCTCAGAGGCAGCCGTAGCACAAAATCCACCATACTCAGGAAGGTAAGACTCCGGATCAGATTTGAACTTTTCTGCATTTTCAGCATTAGAAAAAAGATAAGTTACTCCTTCATGATGAACCTTAAATTGATCGTAGCCTTTTTTGGGGGCATTAGAATAATAGGTTAGCACATCGTAGCCTTCTAAAAAAATGTTCTCGGAGTTTACATTGGTATATTTCGACATAGCTTTTTGATTTTGATTTAAATTATGAAAAAAGTTTAGGAGTCAAAATATCTATTAATAGGTGCATGGCACGGATGACTATTAATAGAACTTACTTATACTTGCACTCGTAATTTTTTGTATTCATGCCTAAGCGGGGAAATAGATTACTTTCCAAAAAACAGTTTTTAATAACCAACCTGATAAAGGGCTTTGTCTACCTGGCCGTATTGATTATCCTGTTTCTCTTGATTAAAAAATATTTCAGGATTGATTATTATTCTTTGCTTGAACCAACTTTTGAACATCCTTTATTGGTTTATCTCACCTTTTCTATCAGTGAGTTGGCTTTTGGAATCATACCGCCCGAGCTATTTTTTATTTGGGCATCAGCTTTAGGCAGCGTACCGAAGTATATATTTCATGTGGCCTTACTTAGTATCGTTTCTTACTTAGCAGGTATCAATGGCTTTTTTATTGGTGGGGTGCTGAAGGACACTTCGTTTTATTCTAAGATCGAAAAACGCTTTCTAAGCAAATACAAGCCTTTATTACGACTTTACGGAACTTTTGCTGTTATAGTCGCTGCAATAACTCCTTTACCTTTTTCAGGAATTAGTATTCTTGTAGGAACGACCGGCTTTGGCTGGAAAAAGTATGCGCTTGCTGCACTGTTTCGGTTTTTGAGATTTGCCTTATACGCCGTCATCATGTGGGAGGCTGACCATATCTGATGGGTTTTGAGGGAACTTAAGCTTGAATTCAGAACCCACTCCAGAAATACTTTCAAGAAAAATATCCCCTTTTAGTTTTTCAGTTAACGACTTCACTATAGCCAAACCCAAACCGGTAGAGCTTTCACCAGAAGTGGGTTGCGCCGATAACTTCTGAAACTTTCTAAAAAGCTTTCGTTGATCTTCTTCTGTAAAGCCAGGGCCTTGATCTTTAACACTTAAAACCCAGTATCCCGGATCATTTATGAAAATACTAATCTGGACTTTAGTATTCGGTTTACTAAACTTTAAAGCATTGGATACAAGATTATCCGTAATTCTCCTCAGAAGATCAGGAACCGTATAAATCTCAATGGGAGTATCCGGTATTTCTAACCCTAATTCTATACCTTTTAAATTTGCCTGAGCTTTGTACTCAGAAGACAAATCGCTCATATACTTAATCAAATCCACTTCTTCGAATACAACTTCATCATCCTTCAATTCGAACGATTGTAAAGAAGTAAGATCGGAAATCAGCTTTTTACCCGAATTGGCAATATTTTCAATTTGGTTAGTAATATTTTCTTGTTCCTTTTTTAGTTTACCTTCCAACTTCAATATCTCTAGTAAACCCAGAATTCTATTTAATGGAGATTTCAGATCATGAGCAACCACAGCCATCAAATTTCCCTGCTCCGCATTCAATCGCTTTAGTTCACTATTCTGCTCTGAGATTTGTTTGTTTTGTTCATTGATAAGGTCATTACTTTCCTTAAGCTTTAGAGTTCTCTTATTAACTTTTTCCTCCAAAGATTTATTAACGCTGCCAAGCTGGGACGAAAGCTGTTCAACACTGTTCAACGCTAAATTAAAACGTCTGGCGCCTATATAGGAGAGTGAGAAAATATAGATGAAAACCGCGATTTGAACCATAGCAAACGTATGGTACACATAATTGACCATCATGATGTCATTAATGAAGGCCAATAAAACTACAATTAGGGAAAAGAGCAGGACTCTCGCACCTCCAAGCTTCTGCTTAACTGCTCTTATGATCACATAAATGAAATAAAGAGCCTGTAAGAGAATAATAAATTGAAACGGAATTACGAAATAAGACGCTGTCTTCACAGAAACAAAAATGACGATGAGCGTAGCGACAAGACCTATCCCGGAAACGAGTTTTACAAAAAAATCACTAACCTGCCGAGGATAAAGCGCCTGCACAAAAATGATATTCAATGGTCCAACTAAAAACAAAGTGATCAATTCTAGTTTTAAATGTAAGCTCCAGGGAATACCTGGGAATAGATTCACTATATAAACCTCTCCGGTTACTAATGACCTCGTTAGAGAAAGGAGACAGATTAACGCAAAAAATAGGTTATATCGACCCTTTCGACCAAGAATAAATAACATGAGGTGGTATAAGCCCATGATAACTATAGCACCCATCAAAAATGACTCTAAGAGTAGGTCCCTCCTGTTTTTCTCTAACATTAAATCCCATTCTCCCAGAGTGAATGCATTCCATAGACCACCTTTCCGATAGTCGAAATTGGATACGTGGACGATTATTTCTAAAATATTTTGATCGAATGGTGCTTTCAAGTAAACCAAAGGCCGTTCAAATCGTGGAACAGAGCCTTCCTTACTTTTCCCAACCTTACCAATATGAGCGACTTCCTTCCCGTTTACAAAGACCCTTCCCGCGGTACCTATAGTGGGTATCTTTAGTCCTAGTTCTTTGGCATCTTCAGGAAGTTCAATTCTTAGATAGTAAGTTCCGAATCCGATTCCAGATAAAGGCTTATCTTTCCATGTGTAGCCTTTCCAGACATCTGGTGAGGTGACTTCAATCCACTCGGAGAGATCTTGTTTGATTTCGGAGGGATCAATAAATTCGTTAGAATAGAATTTCCAGTTGCCAACAAGATCAAGGAAATCATTATCTAATTCGTGGTGGCTAAGATTTATTATACCATTTTCAACGACCGGAAATTCATGGGCAGTCGTTAAAAGAGGATATAAAAAAATTACTAAGAAAAATCGGCTCATAGCCATAGTATGTAATTTTTTATGTATCACTTAATACATAAAATTGTAGAATAGTAACCTCATTTTGTAATTAATTGTGATTATTTTGGATAATTCCAATGTTATTTCTTTAGCTGATCGATGTGATTTTATAAGTGATTACGGGAGATCCTTAAACCAATTATATGAAAAGGATAATCTACTAAAAATAATAAATAAGCTCCCTCTTAACCCGGATATTAAATATTTCATTTACGCTAATAATGGACCTCAATATTCACATTTACTAGAGCAATTGGCTAACGATTCGTCTATAAGGATATTGCTCTACTTATCTGATGAAACCGGCTTCCTGCCAAGTAACTTACTAAATCATTTTGACCTAATCTTTAAGACCTATCTGAATAAGCCTATTGAAAGAATTCTGCCTTTACCTCTCATTTTACCTGATAAAGTCCCTGTTTTAAGTATTAAAAGCATTGAAGAAAGACCTGTTAAAGCCTTCTTCTCGGGAAATCTCAACTTCAAGAGATTAGATTTTTTAGAGAGCTGCTTTTCTTTTAAAGCTCCGAGACCCATAAACAAAATCCGGTTTGAAGCTATCAAAAGCAAACTTAATCAAGTTAAGGAAATCGGTGCCCAAGATTATTCTATCCAGTTTACCCACAATTTCAGAAGCGGTCTTAGTTTATCTGAGTATGCGAAGAAGCTAAATAATTCAAAAATCGCCTTATGCCCGGAGGGTTTTTTCTCCAAAGAAACTTTCCGGCACTGCGAGGCCGCAAGGCAAGGATGCATAATTATATCCAAAAAATTACCTGAGTTTCCCTTCTACGAAAATAATCCCATTATTTCTTTAGAGAAATGGAATGATTGGCCATCATTAGTTGATCATTTGCTTAATGATCCATTGCAAATGGAGCAAATACAAAAGGATACTATACATTGGTATGAAAATGATTTAAGTACGAATGCAATATCTTTGTACATAAACAGAAGCATTTATGAACACCTTGGCATTAAACCTAATTGAGAAATTTGATTCCATAAGCGAATATTGGAGTCCAAAGATTGTTGCGGAGCTTAATGGTCAGTATGTCAAAATAGCAAAGATCAAAGGTGAGTTTGTCTGGCATAATCATCAAAATGAAGACGAACTGTTTTACGTTTTAAAGGGAGAGATGCACCTTCATTTTAAGGAAAATACCATTAACCTTAAAAAAGGTGAGATGTATACTGTTCCTAAAGGTATTGAGCACAAACCTGAAGCTCCGGAAGAGTGCTGGATTATGATGTTTGAGCCAAAAGAAACCTTAAATACAGGTTCTACCCAGTCTGAAATGACCAGGGAGAAATTGGATTGGGCGTAACCTTCTTTTAATCTCCGAATGCTATCCCCATATTCTTCGCAGCATTGACCATGAAAGAATTAGGATCTACGTAGTTGTAGGCAGAGACGGCTTCTTTAAGGCTCGTGTCACATATCTTATTATTCTTATAGGTAACCATATGACCAAACTTACCCTCTAACGCCAGTTCGCATGCTTTTACACCAAATAATGAAGCTAGAATCCTATCAAAAGCTATAGGTGTTCCCCCACGTTGAATATGTCCCAGTACGGCTTGCCTTACATCTCCTTCAAAACCCGATGCTTTAAGTTGTTCAGCCAACTGATAAGATATTCCACCTAACTGTACATGCTCACGCCCCTTTTCTTTAGACTCAGTTGCTACAATGGTTCCATCTTTTGGTTTAGCCCCTTCAGCAACTACTATACCTGCAAAGCCCTTTCTTTTAAAATACCTTTTATTAATCCTTTTTACCAACTTATCGATATCATACAGTATTTCCGGTATCAAGCAAACTTCAGCACCGCCAGCTATGGCAGTGTGAAGAGCAATCCAACCTGCGTCCCGCCCCATTACTTCCAGGATCATCACTCTATGGTGGCTTTCTGCGGTAGTCATCAACTTATCAAAGCTATCAGAAGCAATCTGGACTGCAGTTTGAAAGCCAAAAGTGAAATCGGTTGAAGAAAGATCATTATCTATCGTTTTCGGTACGCCAATAATATTTAATCCTTTCTCAAATAAGGTTTGAGATATTCTTTGAGAGCCATCACCACCAATATTGATGACTACATCAAAGCCTTTATCTTTTATCTTTTGGATCAACTCGTCCGAACGATCAATATTCTCCCAGCTACCATCTTCTTTCTGAACAGGGAAGTTTGTTGGATTACCCTTATTAGTTGTTTTGATTATGGTGCCTCCTTTTACATGGATTCCAGCAACCCTTTTACCAGCAAGCTTTACAAGCTCGTTGGGCTCGTTTAGAATACCGTTAAAAGCTTCTATACTACCCCAAACTTCCCAACCCTTTTCTCTTTTCGCACGCTTAGCAATACCTCTAATAACCGCATTTAGGCCTGGACAATCACCTCCACCGGTGAGAACTAGTATCTTCTTCATATTTTGTTTGTGTTAGATGTTATAAACCCAAAGCGGGTAATCCATGGAATAGCTTAGCTGTTTTGTTAGGCTTTTATGAAACAAGCTTGAAATAAAATTTCTTTGTTTTGAAGCTAAAATTAAAAGCCCTCCTTTCAAATCTTTTATATATTCATGAAGACTTTGTCCAAGATCTCCTTGGTATATTTTTCTTTCAATTTTCATTTTTGGATAGCTCAGGTAGCTTTCTATATGATTTCTAAATTTCCAGAAGTCTTCCTCATCTTTTTCGTTACTTTCCACTGAAAAATGAACTACATGAAGGAATGAATCAAATAAAGTAGCTAAAGAGATGATGCTTTGAAGGATCTCAAGATCACTTTTTTCAAAATTGCTTGCGTAAACAATCTTTTTAAAGCCCTCATAATTACATTCCTTAGGAATACTTAAAACCGTAGTTCTCGATTTTAGGATTACATCATAAGTAATACTGTTGACTTGCTCTTCTCCCCCATCCTTGATTGCATTAGTTCCTTTTACAACAAGATCAATATTATTTTCTTCTACATATTCAGCTATCTCATTTACGACTCCTCCTTGTAGAATGACTGTTTGATAAGTAGTAAAGTGCGATTTAAGATCCTTCCCTAGTTTTGCCGAAAGCTCATTCATTCTTTTTTCTGCTTCCGCTCTCGAAACCACCTCTCCGGTATTCTTCTTACTTAAAATGAACATAAAAATCAGATTTGCCTGAAAATGCTCTGCGATGTTTACTGCGTATTGAACTGCATTCATTGAGGTTTCAGAAAAATCGAGTGGACAAAGTATATTTTGCATTTCTAATCTAAATCTCTCTGAATTTACAGAAAAACAGCTATTTACTCACCCATTTCGATCCCTTAATTGTAAATCTCCATGGAAGCAGTGCATCTTCTTCTGCATAATCGATCCCAATTCTTTCAGATGCTATAATTTGATCTGGCTTTAGCTTGAATTCATCATCTTCTATCCACAATTCATCTCCGAATAAAGACGCCCCGTATTGTTCTTTCGTAATCCCCAATGCTTTTGATAAAGATCCGGGACCCGAAGTCAATTTAAATGCTTTTGTGTTTTCTCCTCTTCTCAGATACATTTTATCTAATCCGTCTAATGGCTCTAAAGCCCTGATCAAAACAGCATCGGCCAGCCCATGCACATTGGTAACCACATTTAACAAATGGTGGATCCCATAGCAAAGATATACGTAAGCTCTGCCTCCTGTTTCAAACATGATTTTAGTCCTGTTGGTAAATCGTTGGTTATGAGCGTGACAAGCTTTATCGTTTCGGCCTGAATAAGCCTCTGTTTCAACGATTCTACCAGAAGTTAAAGTATTATTAATTTTGCTGAACACTACTTTTCCTAAGAGATCCTTGGCTATTTGAACAACATCCGGCCGTGTATAAAATCCTTCTTCCAGCTTAACCATCTGAAATCCGTTTTACTCGATAAACTGCTCTTCCCTCCGCAATGATTTCTTTACTTTTCGGATGGTGGGCATTCATCTTTGTGAAAATCACATTTTTTCCATCTCTCACGATCCTACCTTCTGTAATAATGGCTTCCGGCTTTCCAGGGTATAGGTAATCAACCCGAATGTCGATCGTAGAGATCTGGTCTTTTTCCGAACCAAGTGTTGTCATGCCGGCTGCACCTCCAGCTGCATCCATGGCTGTGGAAATAACTCCTCCGTGAATTCTATTTGTCCTCGGGTCCCCTACAAGTTCGGGCTTGAAAGGGATAAAGAAAGATGCAAAACCATTCTCCATCTCCAGTAATTCTATACCCAGAATTTTATGAAAAGGAATGTATTCTTCTATGATATGCTTATAGATATCTTTATTGAACATGGGATGATGTTAATGAATAGTTAAGTGAATTTTTTAAATGTAGTAGTTGCACTAACTTAGCTCTCAACTAAACAAAAAATAAAAGGTAAAATGAAAAATTTTTATTCTAGCACTTTATTAACCCTGATAACACTTCTGATTTACACTCAATTAAGTGTGGCTCAAATCCAAACTCCACAGCCAAGTCCACACGCATCTTCAACTCAGACTGTTGGACTTACGGAAATCGAGCTTGATTTTTCCAGACCAGGCATAAAAGACCGTCTTATTTTTGGCCCTGAAAGTAAAGGTGCACTAGTTCCTTACGGGAAAATTTGGAGAACAGGTGCCAATGCAGCCACAACTATCTCCTTCAGTGATGATGTGAAATTTGGTGGTAAAGACGTTGAAGCAGGTAAATATGCTCTATATACCATTCCAAATGATGGAGAATGGACTGTTATGCTTTACGAAGACCTAAGTCTTGGTGGAAATGTGGCGAATTACGATGAAAGCAAAGAATACGCAAGGTTCAGTTCAAAATCTAAAAATGTCGACCACTCTCATGAATCATTTTTCATGTATGTTGATGATATCACTTCAACTTCAGCTAATCTTTACATCGTTTGGGATAAAACCAAAGCTTGGGTTCCCATCGAAGTTACTTATGATGATAAAGTAACCGCTCAAATTGAAGCTCAATTGGAAAACCCAATGGCCAGTGTTGCTAATCTTTATTTTTCAGCTTCCAGCTATTATTTCAACGAGGGAAAAGATCTTAATCAGGCTTTAGAGTGGATGAACAAAGGACTTGAAATTAATGATCGGGCCTTCTGGCACATGCATACCAAAGCTAAAATCTTAGCTCAATTAGGCAAGAAAGAAGAAGCTATTGAAGTAGCTAAAATTTCAAAAGAAAAGGCGTCTAAATGGGCGGGTGGAGATTTCGGCTACATTAAAAGAAATGATGATTTAATCGCTGAATTAAAATAGAATTTATTTTCAATTCACTGAATAACTTCAGGTGTCTTGGATACCTGGAGTTTTTTATTTCTTTCCGAAAATGAGTTGTAGGATAAGGCCTAGAATGATCGTTAAAAAACAGCCAATCACATTGTACCAAAGATAACCTACTTCCGTAAAATTAAACATAAGAATCACTACACCTTCCGAAATAACGGCGGCCCAAAAAATAGCGCTTCCTTTAATCCTTTTAATGAAAAATGCCGCCAGGAAAATCCCTAAAATAGTCCCATAAAATATGGAGCCTAAAATATTGACTGCTTCGATGAGGTTTTCTACTAAATGGGCAAACAATGCAAAACCTACAGCAATAGTACCCCATAAGGCAGTCAAAGCTTTAGAAGCAATTAGGTAATGTTTTTCAGAAGCTTCCTTCTTGATGATTCTTTGATAGAAATCAACCGTTGTAGTAGAACCCAGGGCACTCAATTCACCCGCGGTAGACGACATTGCAGCTGAAAAAATAACAGCAATCAAAAGACCTATAACCCCCTTTGGTAAATAGTCCATAATAAAGGTAATGAACACATAATCTGAATCCTTTACCTCTAATGAAGGGTCTGCTCTGAGAATGGTCTCCTTCATCTCTGATCTAATTTGAGATGCTCTTTCATCCTTAGATCTTACTTCTTCTAAAGTGGATTCATTCTTATTGGCTAAATAGCCTTCAATAGCTAACCTTTTTTGCGCAAAATTTTCAGAAAACTGATCTTTTAATTCCAGATAATGCTCTTTTTCTTCCGTCAGCAATACCCGTTCTTCTACAGGGGTTTTGAAATAAGCAGGGGGCTCCATGAACTGATAAAACACAAAAACCATTACCCCTACCAGTAAGATGAAAAACTGCATGGGAATCTTCAGGACCGCATTAAACATCAGCCCCATCTTACTTTCCATAATGTTCTTCCCAGTCAAATAACGTTGTACCTGGGATTGGTCAGTTCCGAAGTACGATAATGCCAGAAACATGCCTCCGGTAATCCCTGACCAAAACGTATAACGCTTCGTGGTATCGAATGAGAAATCAACTACTTCGAGCTTCCCAAGCTTTCCTGCTAGCCCTAAGGCATCATTGAAAGAAACGTACTCGGGAAATTGATCAATGAGCATAAAAAAGGCTGTGAACATACCTAGCATGATCACGCCCATCTGAAATTTCTGAGTAATACTTACGGCCCTCGTTCCACCGGTAACAGTATAAACGATAACCAGCAAACCGACTAATAAAATGGTACCGTTAAGGCTCCAGCCCAGAATGGAAGATAAAATGATTGCAGGAGCATATATGGTTATACCTGCAGCCAACCCTCTCTGAACCAAAAAGAGCAGGGCTCCCAAAATACGGGTTTTAAAATCAAACCTTTTTTCCAGAAACTCATAAGCTGTATAAACCCTAAGGTTATAATAAATGGGTATAAAAACTGCGGCCACGATAATCAGTGCCAATGGTAAGCCAAAATAATTCTGAACGAACCCCATACCACTCTCATAAGCCTGCCCGGGCGTAGAAAGAAAGGTAATTGCACTTGCCTGAGTTGCCATCACGCTGAGTCCTATGGTTCCCCATTTCATAGTACTATCGCCTTTGAGATAAGATTCTAATCCTGAATTATCACGAGTTTTCCATATACCGTAGGTCACAATGAAAGAGAGTGTTCCAAAAAGGACAAAAAAATCTAAAGTGCTCATTAAGTACGATTGAGTAAGAGTCTCTTTAATCGACTCATTCCATTTTTAAGAATAATGAAGAGTGAATAAATAGAATAGTAAAACTAGCACCCCGAGAAAAGCCAATACGAAAGCGTACAAATTCTTCCAGGTCTTGAGAATAGGCGGCGGTGAATCCGGTTGGCGTTTGTCATTATCAATATTCATTGTTCATTTCAAATCTTTGTACGCTAAAAAATTTGAGTAATCACTAATATAGTATTCAATGGTGATCCTATCATTTTAGTGTTCATTTTAAGTGATGAACGGTAAATTTTTGGGATAAGATTATTGTTAATCGATTGTTAACGGAAGAAGGAAAGAACAGGTTTTATATGTTAACACTAACTTATTAGGCCTTTTTTAGTTCTTTCTGATATTACCTCAAATAGACAAATCTTAAAATGAAACATATTGAAATTAAGAAAGGTCAAATTATTCAGAGAAAAGGTGAGTTAAACAGCAAAGTTTATCAGGTAGAGTCCGGTTTACTGCGTAGTTATACAATAGACGAAAAAGGTAAAGAGCATATTTTTATGTTTGCTTCCGAAGGCTGGATTGTTGCAGACAGTCTACCACCAGATCAACCGTGCGATCTATATATTGACGCTATTGAGAATTCAGTTATTACTCAAACAATCAAGGATCCAAAAGCGGATCATGAAGCGCAAAAACTTATTAGAAGAATCTGTGTCCTTCAAAAAAGAGTCATTATGTTAATGAGCGCATCTGCCATAGAGCGATATGAGCATTTTATTCATACATATGCTGATATTGTGGAACGGGTTCCTCAAAAAATGATTGCATCTTACCTTGGAATCACTCCTGAAGCTTTAAGCAGTCTCAAGAGAAAAAACCGAATGATCTACCAAACGGTATCTGCATAAAATTGTGCAACCATAAAAGAGATAACAGCGACTGTTATCCCATACATAAACATATTATATGCGGTTCTCAGATATCGATATTTCTTAGCAAGTACTACTCCAAGAAAAAAGATATCATCAATTAAGCTGGAGTACAGATAAGATGAATTCTCCATCAGCCGTTTCATTCCCCAATGATAATCGTCCCTTTTTACCTTATGAAAATTACCAAAGAACAATAGATTGGTTTTATGATCTTCTATATCCTGTCTTTTGAATACTCCTGAAGTGACATTTGGTCTGAGTGATAGTACAGAAAAAACAATAGAAGACAGATTTACAACCAGAAGAATAACTGTAGGGGGGATCAAATGCGGGTTGCTATCCAGTTTCTGCATTAATGCTCCTAACAATACTGAAATTATGATTGAATTGACAGATATCATTATGTTGGCCTTGCTGTCAGCCATGGCACTTAAGGTAAGGTGATTTTTGGAAGTCAGGCGAAACATGGTTTCTATGCCCCGCTCCGGTCTGCCCGTTGCTTTCTGGAGCTTCTTTTTCATAGCCTTTAGCTCTTCGGGAGCCACGCCTAACTCTTCCATTAAGCTGGTATCAACTTCTTTCTGAAGTTTTTTGATTTTTTTCTGTAATCTTTTCTTTATTAACTCTTTGTTTTCAATGAATTCCGATTTTGCATAGTCCGTGTAAAACTGGTGCTTGCTCAGAAATTCAAAATTAGCTTTATGCCATTCTAAATCTGATTTTTTATTATTCGAAATATTATCCTGCTCAGTTCTTAAACGTTCAGAAATTTCCTCATAACTTTCTTTTGAGATGTGATACGTATCAGCATCACGAATGACTTTTTCTAATTTGTTCTTGGGTTGCAATTTTGTGTTTGTTGCTATTATACAATCCAGAATCATATTGATTTCACCTTCATTCAAGCCCTCCTTTTCCAAAAACTCTTTTGCAATTGTTGCACTATATTTCTCATGGTTGTCTAATGAATCCTTATAACCTGTATCATGAAACCAGGCTGCCAATTCTACAATAGTCAGTTCTTCCTTCCCAAGGTTTTCACCCTGTCCAATGACTCTTGCCCCTTCGACTACAAGTTTTGTATGATCGTAATTGTGAAAGGTTAGTTGATCGGAAAGTTCATCTTTCAGCATTTCCTCGGTGTACCGTTCAGCTTTCTCTAATAATCCATTATCCAATGCACTCATATTTTATAGAGTAATTACTTTCTTCAAATCAATCTAAAAGCTAAACTATTTAATAATTAATGTACTTAACCTAAATTAAGAAAGTTGACTTGGGGGTGAAGATAAAGTTGAATGCTAACATGAATTATCAATGTTGATTTTTCATCTCACTTTTTTTAGCCAAGATTCCCGTATCACTTCTTACTATTCCTAAGGATTAACAGCCCTGTAATTGCGGACAAAAATGAAGCTATCAGAATACTCAGTTTAGCAGACTCCAGCATACTTCCGTTAAATGCAGTAGAAGCAACTACAATCGACATTGTGAATCCTACTCCTGCCAGACAACCAGCTCCAAACAGTTGATACCAGGAGATGGCCGGAGATAGAAATGCAATATTTAATTTACTGGAAATCCAGCAGAAGAGAAATATTCCGATAGGCTTACCGAAACACAGACCAAGAAAAATTCCAATATTCACTTTTGTTAAAAGATCTATTTCTGCTCCTAATATCAGGATGCCAGTATTGAAAAAAGCAAATATTGGAAGGATCAGATAACTAACCCATTTTTCCAAACTATGCTCCAGGTAGTACGCAGGCTCTTTAAGTCTCTCCAGCGCTTTATTTAGAGCTTTAAGAGATTCAGATCTAATCGTTGTGTCAAGGGTATTTTCATCCTGAATATTAGCTACCTCTTGATCGAAAATTATTTGTGTTTGAGTAGCTACACCAATTATATCACCTTCCCTTCTTGAAGGTATAAATGCGGCTGTAATAACTCCAGCTAGTGTCGCGTGTATTCCGCTTAAGAATATGAAATACCAGAGAAAGAGCCCAAGGAAAATATATATGGAAATAGAGTATACCTTTTTATAATTTAGGAAACCCATAATAATCGTAACAAAAATAGCCAACAGGAATTGATCTAAATGGAAGCCGTGTCCATAAAAAATAGCAATTACTAAAATAGCCCCCAGGTCATCTGCTACCGCTAGTGCTGATATAAATATTTTAAGAGAGGTAGAAGCTTTATTCCCTAAAAGAGCCATCAACCCTAGAGTAAAAGCAATATCGGTAGCCATAGGGATACCCCACCCATATGCTCCCGGGCTATTAAAATTGATGGTTACATAAAAAATAGCCGGCAATAACATCCCTCCTATTGCTCCTATTATGGGCATCATTGCTTTATTGATTTCGGATAGCTCTCCTGAAATAATTTCACGCTTAATTTCTAAACCGATCATAAAAAAGAAAATAGCCATGAGTGCATCATTAACCCAGATTTCCAAAGGCTCTTTGAAGTGTTTCTCACCAAGTGAAAAACCAAAGTCCAATTGTCTGATATACTCATAAACATCATGATAGCCCACATTTGAATAAATAAGTGAAGCAATGGTCATAAACAAAAGAATAAAAGCCGCTGAAGCACCCCAGGAGAAAAAACTATCCATAGCTATCTCGATGTGTTTGGCGCCCCTCTTCTCTACCGACTCCATCAAGGCATACTCATCCCATGGACCTTCATAAACTTTCCCATCAATTGTGAGACCGGGAGATATTTTTAGCCCCGCTTTCTTAGCATCTTCCTGCGATTGATTGATAAGTGCAGTAGTTTCTAACGAATCAAAATCAGCAATGAATTTATTAGTCTCCAATCCTAGTACTGACGCGACCCTGATTAAGTTTTCCTTACTAAACTCACCTTTCATTTCAAACAGAGCATTTTGAAAATCCATGAAGCGACCCTGTTTCTCTGCGGCAATGACAGCTTTGGTCCCATTTTCAAATTGGAGGAGGTCAGAAGTGGAACTCCTGAAAAAGCGAAAATCAAGCTTGGCCGAATCTCCAAGCCTCTCAATCGCACGATCTAAATTACTACGAGCATTATAGGCTGTCTTATTAGTTGCATCGATGTATGCAATAATTTCAACAGGCTTTTTCTTAAAATTCATTAACCTGTAAAAAGTTAAAATCCAGAGTTAATCATGAAGAAAATTAGTTATGTCAAAAACCGTTTCCATTAATCTTTATTAACTAATCTTAGCTTAATTATTAATATTTTATTCGATCAACTACCTATATACAAATAACTAGAGTAGACATCTCACTGGGGGGACACACCAATAATTCTTACACCGTCTACCACAAGGATCGTATGCTTGTAATTATGATAGGTAAGACCATCTGGCATTTCAATCTGTAATAGATCAATCGTATACTTTTCAGCCTCCAGAACAAGTTCATTTGTAATCATACTCATAACATTAGGGTTTAGAACCTCAAAATCATTTACTGAACATCTTCCCTACAACAATAGCTGCAACAAAAACCGTATAAAAGTGACCGATCAGGGCAACAGTAATTACCAGCTTCCTCGCTATATCAGTTAAAGGTGTAATGTCCCCGTAACCAATGGTCATAAGAGTGATGAAACTAAAATACATATAAGACTCAAGGTCATTTTTATCATTGATGCCACTGAAGGAATTCGGTACGATGCTTTCTACGATCAGAAAGAGAAAGCCCGATATTATAGCCATCAGTATAAAGCCTGCAAATACTCCGAATACAGCTTCACGAGTCAGTTTTTTAAGTTTATAGATATCTGACAGTAGATGAATCGAAACAAAAACAAAATAAACCAGTCCAACCAAGTAGGTCCAATAGTCTATGTTGAAATCTGGAAAAACAACCGTAGAAATAAGATTAATAATACTGATAACTATTAGTACAGTGATTATTGATTTCTCCTTTTTGGACTTTTTAATAAATAATACGGTACTTATGATTATGTTCTGAATGACCATAAACTGAATTACCTGTTTTTGAATCTCACGAGGAAACAATAAATCCACTGAGATTAATGCCATTAGACTTGTTAAAAAAACTCCAAACCGATGCTCATACAGAAATTTCTTGACTAAAAGTTTTTCAGCCATCAGGTTTTAGCTAGCTCTATTTCTGCTTTCCCCAATTGATATCCTTTATAATTCAGCTTATAAACCAATGCATAAAAAGCTGGAATAAAAAACAGCGTGATTATGGTTCCGAACAATAGCCCGATCATAATGACAACAGCCATTCCTTCCCACATGGAGCCTCCTCCAAGGTAAAGTGGAATCATTCCAAGAACAGTAGTAAACGTGGCAAGAATTATTGGTCTGAAACGCTGAAGACATGCTACTATCACAGAGTCCTTTTCCGTTCGGTTGTAAACATTCTGCTCCATCTCCATCCTGTCCACAAGTACTATAGCATTATTAATAATGATTCCTGCGAGCGAGATCACTCCAAGAAATGGCATGAAACCAAAATTTTCTCTAAAAATAATAAGCCCAATCGCCACACCGGTTACCGCGAGAGGAATTGTGAGGGCTACCATTGTCATTTTCCGATAAGAATTGAACTGGATCATTAAAAGCAAAAAGATTACAAATCCCGCAAGCGGAATGTATTTGATTACAGACCCCATGTTTTCAGCGGTATCTTTTTGATCTCCCGCAAATTCATATTCATAAAATGGGGGCCATGAAGCTTTTTGCTCTTCAAGCCATGGAGAAATATCATTAAGAATATCGGAAGCATTCCCTCCATCCAGAAGCTCAGACTCTGCGGTGATTGCCCTTTTCACGTTATATCGTTTAATCTTTGAAAACTCCCATACGGGTTTAACCCTCGCCACCTGAAGCAGTGGTACACTTTCACCCGAACTCTGAATGTAAACATTAAGCGACTCTATTTCTTCCAGTGTAATTTCCTGACTTTCTTCGCTTCTCATTTCTATCGGTATGGATTCATCATCTTCTCTGTATCGCCCTGTTTCTACACCACTCAGAACGGTCTCAAGTGAAGTCGCTATATCCTCATTGGTCACACCCGATTGCCTTGCACGATTTTGATCAATCTGGACGATGAATTTTTTAGTTTGAGGTCCCCAATCGTCTTTAACATTTTTCGTAGTTGGGTAGCTCAAAAGCTTCAGCTTAACTGATTCTGAAATTTTTGATAACTCATTTGGTTCTTCACCCGTTACACGTATTTCAATTGGCGTACTTCCAGGCCCAACGGCCAGAGATGCCACCTTGATATCAGCATCCGGGAAGTTGTAAAAACAGTAATCATCCAGCTTGTTAATAAGCTCCTGATTATGAGCACCGCTGGTCGTATTAATCAGAATATGTGCATAATTGGAATTGGCCTGATCAGGAGTATAACCCTGATCGTATGACTCCGGCCCTTCTCCTATATAAGAGGACCATGAAACAATTCCCTTTTCGCGATCAGCATTACCTTCTATTACCTTAAGTTCGTTTTGAATGAAACTGTCTATTTGCTTAACAACTTCCTGTGTTCTTTGGATTTTGGTTCCTTGTAGCAGATTTATATCGACTGTAAACATGTTTCTGTCACTATCCTCCATAAAAACAAATGGAATCTTTGTGAAGCCATACATGGCTAAAAAAAATGACACAACAATCGCTATCAAAACCAGAGCTTTGTTCTTCAGCGATATTACAATCAAGCCTTCATAGCGATCTTTCATCCAGGCAATTATTTTATCAACAGGTGAAGGCTTGGCATTTGCTGATTTAATTTTCAGGAAGATGTAGCAGAGCAGAGTAATAATGGTTAGTGACATTATCCATGATGATATCAGTGCAATTGAAATCACAAGAAATATTGGCCCCACAATATCTCCCATTATGGTTTCGGCAAGATAAAAGGCTGAAAAAGCTGCCGAAGTAGTAAGTGTTGATATCAATAATGGAACAAACAATTCTGAACAGGCGTCTATGGCAGCTTTCTTCTTCTCTATACCCTCTTCTATTTTCACCATTATGGTTTCAGCGACCACAATTCCGTTATCTACCATCATTCCAAGGGCCATTATTAAAGCAGCTAACGATACTTGATTTATCCCGATCCCAAAGGACCCCATCATAAAGAATGTGCAAAGGATTACCAGCGGTATAAGACTTGCGATGATAAAACCTGTCCTGAGCCCAAGGAATATCAACATTACAACCAGAACAATCGTAACAGACTGGAAAAGATTCTCCATGAATTCATTGATCTTTCGATCGATGAATATATCGAGACGTGATAAATATTCTATTTCAAGGCCAACAGGCAATCGTTCCTCCCACTTATCCATAAGTGCCAAAACATCCTGACCGAGATTGAGAATATTAGCATCTTCTTTGAGAGATACATGTATAGACACAGCGTCTTTCCCATTCACCCTTACCTTCTGTTGGTAAGGAGTAATATAACCTTTTGTAACTGTTGTTACATCCTGAAGGCTGACCACCGCTCCATCATTACCTACGGGAATAAGCATGTCTTTAATATCTTCCACCGAATCGAAATTTCCGGTAGGCTCCAAAACCAGACGCTCATCGAAAACATTGATCTCACCTCCAGAACTCAAGATATTGGTCGATGAAATCGTCTGAGAAAGCTTGCTCGAAGACAAGCCATATTCTCTTAACCTGGCATCATCAAAATCAACAAAAACACGTTCTTCCTGATCTCCTCCTAAAATAACTCTTTTAGAATCCGGCAATGCGATTAAATCATCCTGTATGTCATCAGCATACTCCTTCAGTTCTTCATAACTAAACCCTTCACTGGATAAGCCTATTACTATTCCATAGACATCACCTATCTCATTATCGTCAAGAAAGGGGAAAACATTGTCCGGTAGCCCATCAATTTCGTCCAGCTTACGTCTTAATTTATCCCAAACAGCCTGTAAATTCTCAGGGGTGACTGTTTCCTTCAGTTCTACTTCGACAATTGATAATCCGGTTCGGGAAGTACTGGTAATCTCCTTAAGTTCGGGCAGCTCCTGCACTTTCTCTTCTACTTTTTTGGTAACCAGCTGTTCCACTCTCTCCGGAGCCGCACCAGACCATGAAGTAATAACACTTGCAACCCTTACGGTATAGGGAGGCATACTGTCCCGGGAAAGAGACTGATAAAGAACCACACCCAGAATTAGTATGGTGAATAGAATCATCGAGGTGATCCTGTTCTTTTCTATGGAGAATTGGGTCAAATTCATAATCTAGTTTTGAAGCAGTTTTACTCTTTGACCTTCAAGCAGTATGTGCAGACCTGCTGTAGCAATTTTTTCTCCTTCTTCCAGTCCACTGTTCACTTTGAAGCCCTCATTTATTACCGGTCCAACCTCTAATCTCTGTTTTGATATGATATAAACTGAAGAGTCTTCGCTTTGCTTGAGTGCAAGCACATAATTTCCCTGATCATCTTCACCTACTGCATAAACCGGGATCGTTAAAGCAGGAGCTGTGCTGGCATCACCAAAGGTAAAAGTAGCAGTAGCAGGCATTCCCGGACGTAAATCCGGATTATTCTCATCCAGCTTCAGGACAACAGGATACACTGCTGAGCTGGAAGCCGAATAACCAACTTCGGTTACCGTTGCACCCAGAGTCTCATCATTTATTTCAACTTCTACCTTCGCTCCCTGCCTGATTCTCGAGATAAATCCCTCGGGCACACCAACACTGATCTCAATGTTTGCATCCTCCGTATCAATTACAAAGATTGACTGGCCAGCCTGAATGTATTCATTAACCTCTGCATTAACAGATGATATTACGCCGGTAATCGGTGCCTTAATTCGTGAATACTCAAACTCCGATTCTACTAAACCTAATTCCTTTACTGCAGTCTCATAAGAAGACTGGGCGTTTGCAAAAGCTGTTTTTGCATCTTCATAATCATCAAGTGAAGAACTCTGTGATTGATACAACTCTTTTGTTCTGGAGAGATCAGATTTAGAATTATCCATCTCTATTTTAGCACTCTGAACTTTAGCTTTTGCTTTCTGATAACTTAGTTCTACGTCTTTCATATCCAGACGTGATAAGAGTGTGCCTTTTTTTACACGATCTCCAACGTCCGCATCCAGCATGGTAATTAAACCACTTAACCTAAAACTAAGGTTTGTCTCAGAACCGGATTGAGATGTACCTGAAAAACTTCTCTTCTGAAGACCTCCAGAATATCCAATTTCTTCATACTTGACCGGGCGTAATCTTTCCCGCTGTTTTTCCTGACTACCACAGTTTGTAATCGTGATCATCAAAACAGTGAGTAAGACGTAATTGAGATAATTCTTCATTCCTTATGTATTAAGTTATATTCTAATTATCGCTTCGATTGTTAAATTCTCTATACCGGTCTTCAAATTCTGCCCGTTCGCTCGCAGAGATCAGCATGCTGTAATACCCGATGCTATTTTCCAGTGTAACAAAGGATACTAGGAAATTGTAAACGGAATTATTGAAAGCCAGTTTGGCTTCTAAAGCTGCATTCTGCGCATCAAATAACTGCGTTACGGTAACTCTACCCTGTCTGTAAAAATCCTGCTGAAGCTGAAAGTTCTTCCATGAACTTTCGGATGAAATTTTGGAATAATTAATGTTGGTTCTGCTCGTAACAAGATCAATCACAGCAGCATTAATATTGAACTCGATATCGTTGTCCAGTTCAGTGAGGGTAACTGCCAACTGATCTTTCTGAACCTGTGTCCTCTGAATATTTATACTTCTTCTGTTTCCATCAAAAATTGGATAAGATAACCCCAATCCAACACTCCACTGAGAATCTATAAAATTACTTGTGGAAGTCTCTGTAGATGCTGCGCCTCCCCTTTCAAGAATTTCCTGTTGAGATACATTTAGGGATACTGAAGGGGTATAATATGCTCTTCTATTTCCCTTAAGCTGTCTATCAGTAGCATAAATGTTATTTAAAAGTTCCTGCCTCGGAGGAAAAAATATTTTGGCCTCTTCGTTGTAAAACTTCGTGGCTTCCCAAACATCATCCGGCCCGTTAATACTTTGGGCTACAATATTACCATCGAAAAAAGCAAAAAGCTCATCAGTCAAATTAACATCTTCTACCTTAAATCGATCTTCCAATGTGTTATTTAGCAGGACGTTAAGCTGCTTTTTAGCCAGAATCAAGGCCGTCTGATCTTCAATGATCTGCTGCGTTGCGGTGGCTACTTCGGCCTCCCATCGATATACATCTGAACTATTAGCAGACCCAATATCCCTCTGGAGTTGTGCCAGTTCCAGATTCTTTTTGTTCAGTTCAAGATTTTCTCGCTGAATGGCTACGTTGGATTTTGCAAGCAGCACGTCAAAATAAGCATTGTATACATCAAGAATTACGTCATTGATCTCCTGCTGAGTGACATATTTCTGGGCCTCTTTTAAGTATTTTTCGATTCGGATATTTGCAGAGGCATCCTCCGAATAAATAAGTTGTGTAAGACTTGCTGATTCCGTAAGTGTACTTTCAGAAGTCCCAATAAATTCATTGGTTGAGCCCTCGTTTACGATGGTCTGGTCGAGGTTTATATCCGCATCAGGAAGGTATTCCGAAACAGCCAGTTTCACATCCTTTTCAGCTAGTTCAACATCCTTATTAGTAATCTGTATACCAAGATTCTCCTGAAATGCTCTCTCTAAAAAATCATTGATGCTATATGTTGGACTAATCTGCTCTACATATTCCTCATTAATAAGATTTGCCGTAAAAAGAGTTTGAAAAGATGGAGAATAATCAATTCTTACTCCTGTTTCCACATTAAAGTAAAGCTGGTTTTTAATATCAAGTGAAACGGACAGATCTGAAGCTGGAGTCCCTGACCTTATATCGTCAATCATGATCGCCAGTTTCCTTACCAGTGATCCGAAACCATTATCGGCGGAAACTGAAGATAAAATACCAAGTCGCACATATTCTTTCGCTAATGAATAAGAAGGTATTTTTCGTGAAATTAACTCATCTGAAATGGCTTGTATTTCATCGTCGTCAAATTCATAAATGGATACAACCATCGCTGCATCAACGTCATCGGGCAATTTCTGGAGAGACTCATTTACATTTGTTCCTACAGGAAATAAAATGACTTCACTTTCGAATAGCTCCGACCATTCTTTTGCACTCGCCTCTGCTTTCTCCATATTCAAGGCTGGGAGGCTTTTTTCGTATCCAAGCAAAACGATTTTTCTAAAATCTACAAGCTCCTTAAATTTTGTGAGCTCCGATTTAATGTCCCTCGCAGTTAAAATGTAAGAGAAGTTTTTTATACCAGAAGTTCCATTTGCGGTTATGGGTATTTCCTGAATATCAACATTAGCAATCCCTATGGCCAAAGTGGGTTTAGAAAGCGTACTTTTCTCAAGAACATTTTTTGCTCCCACTACCCCAACCATAACGATAATATCACATCTGTTTGAAAGGGTATTATAAGCCTGACTTGCTTTTCCCGGATCCCAGCCAATAGCAATGACATCAGCGTCATTAATAAGTACTTTTGTAGAAGACCCTAACGTTTTTTCAGTTTCTTTTAATAGCTCCTGTCTGAGAAAATCCAACCTTTCCTGCCCCTGATCAAAATCTGCTATAATACCTATCCTTACTTCCTGGGCATTTAATAAGCTAACGGTTAGTGATATAATACATACGAAAATTATATTTTTCATTCCTTTGCTTTTAACTGGGAAGGATACTCTTATCCTCATGCTTTATTTGTAAGATGCTTATTGGGGTATATTCTAACTGCAGAAAAGTGTCGGTTCCTTTTACCACATCTATCATATGCTGAGCTTGGTGCATAAAAAATGAAACCCGAGGAATTGTCGAATTTTCATTACGGTTATTTGGTTTAGTTTTTATCCTCACCAAATGTGTAATGCAAAAGATTAGATTACATTAATCTAGATTAAGTAGGTGGCCTTTTTTTGAGTGAAAGCCTTTATAAGAAGTGTTATCTAATTTTTGGATTGATTTATTTATAATAGTAATGGAAAATTAACATTCATATAAACTTCTTATACCAATTGAACTACATAATGACGCTTATCTAGCTATTGATTTTTCCTTCTCATGCGTTAAAAAGCCTCGCGTTAGCACTGCTAGTTCTACGTTTTTTGCCTTTGATAAGAAAAAATCATTTAACAATCTAATGCGCCCTTACAAAGTTCAATTGGTATTAGAGCTTATTCCGATTTAGGAAACTATGCCTTTTAGGAAGACAGGGTGTTAATTTCTTTTATGATAGAATCCAGTTTTTCAACAGATTTATACAAACACTCAAAAAGCATTTCCTCTTTTCTGGTCAAATTCTGTTGCATTAAGACTAAATCCACGAGTCCTAATATTGAAGCCACGGGTGCCCTAACCTCGTGAGAATTTTGATAGGAAATTTCATCGAGTCTTTTGACCACTTCCTTTAAATCCCGCTCTATTGTTACCTGATCGGATACGTCTTCGGCAATAACTGCTACCTTGGTCCCTCTTTTATCCTCATCTCTTTCATATACCACATGAATTACCCTTGTCCACATCCAGCTACCATCCTGCTTTAATACTCTGCAGGTCAATTCAACAGGTTTATCGCAGTTTGGCTCTTTTACTTTTTCAAAAACATCATAGGCCTTTTTTCGATCATCCTCATGAATAAGAAATTCGATCTCATCATCCATATGAGCATCGAGTTCATCGAGCGTATGTCCGGTTAGCTCATCCACATTTCCATGAACCCCACTGCGAAAAATCCAGTCGTCCGTTATCAGATCTCTTGCACCTATATAAACTGGAGAAATATCTAAAATGGCTCGGATAAAATTTGCATTGAAATCCATTATTTCAAATTGTTTATGCTTACGATAATAGATTCCAGTTTCTGAACTGACTTATAGAGATGTTCAATAAGTAATTTGTTATGTGTACCAATATTATTTTGTCTAACAATTAGACTGACTATTCTAAGTATCGATTCGACCGGAGCCTTTATCTCATGAGAATTTTTGTGAGAAATTTCTTCCAGTCTTCTTAAAGTATCTTTTAGCCTCTCCTGAACGGCAACTCGCTCTGTTATATCCTCACATACCAAAGCAGCTTTTAAGGGTTTTTTTTCGCAATCCCATTCATAAGTTTTATGTAACACTCTAACCCAAACAAAACTTTCATTTGATCTTTTTATCCGGATTACACTTTCAACAGGTTCATCCAGGCTTGATTTTTTCAATTTATCAATATCATTCATAAACCTTTTTTGATCATCTGGATGAACAATAATCTCAATTTCATTTTTTTCAAAAGCCTCCATTTCAGCTTTTGTATAACCCGTAAATGAATCTCCTGAATCAGTAACTGTGCTACGCCAAATCCACTTTTCATTCTCCAGATCTATTGCTCCAAAAACGATTGGTGAATTGTTCAGTATAGCATTAATAAAAGCTTCGTTACTTCTCATAAATCATAATGAAAGAATTCATTTTATTTAAAATTGCAACATTCCAATTTTAATGGAATTTATTATTAAATATATCTACTTTAGAAATTCTATTAGAATATAAAAATTTCGACACAAAAACATTAATAATGGCCAATCAAAAACAAAATAAAAATGATTATGATTGAATTGAGTTCTTAAAAACTATAATCATAAAACCATATATAGAGCCCAAAACACAGAAATCGTAAAACATGATAAATCATTTCATAGAAAGGTTAGTCAAAGGAAAATTCCTAAGTGAAGAATTAAAAAACAGCCTTGAACATCATTTGAGTGAAATATCCCTGAAAAAAGGAGAAGTTTTAATCCCATATGGAAGTATGGATACATCAGCGTATCTGATTAAATCAGGAGTGTGTGTATGCAGGCAGATCTCTGAAAGTGGCAATACAAGAGTGGTCTGGTTTTACTTCCCGGAAGTGTTTGAAGTATTTGGTGCCCCGGATAGCTTTGTTTTAAATCAGCATACAAAGTATGAAGTAGAGGCAATAGAAGATTCTACGGTAATTAAACTACCGGGAAAAGATCGAATAGAATTGTTGGCTGAAAAGCACCCTGAAATTAACGCGATAATACTTTCAAATTTAATGGTTGATTTTGTTACTGTATTTGAAGCAAGAAGTAATCTGTTAACATTTACTCCTACTGAATATCTGGAATTCCTTCATCGGGAATACCCGGCAATATTCACAACCATTCCTGCC
This sequence comes from Bacteroidota bacterium, assembly GCA_039030555.1. Classification (GTDB taxonomy): domain Bacteria; phylum Bacteroidota; class Bacteroidia; order Cytophagales; family Cyclobacteriaceae; genus JBCCDY01. The sequence continues at coordinate 61,950 of JBCCDY010000015.1, read as the reverse complement.
AAGTACATCGCTGATTTTATGGGTGTCACCCCTGAATGGTACAGTAAATTAAAGAAGGCTGCCATACCAGCCTTATGAAGGCTAGATGGGCTACTCAATAGAATTCATGATCTGATCAAACTCATTTTCAGTTAGCTCTTTTTTTAAAGGCTTTATTCTATTTCCCGATATGTAAACGCCAGATTTTTCCGAGAATTCTTTTCCGAAGGCTCCAGCATATAACTTCTTGGCTCCACTTAATGGTGATTTAAAAAACAGATGGCGAACCGGTTTTAAGAAAAAGGGCATTGCGCTTCCAACGGTCATTTTTGTTTTAATAGCACCGGGATCAATACTTCTTATTTTGATAGTCGGGTTATTTTTAGCCAGATAATTCATTATTAAAACCATGGCAAATTTGGAATTCATGTAAGACCCCATAAGCTTTACGAATTTCCGAGGGCTTTTAAGATCCGCTATATCCAATTTATCTTTCCCATTTATATTAGCCGTAGCAGTATTTACTACAAACGGTTTTTTAGCCTTCACAAGCAATGGACTCAATTCAGTGAACAGGATATATGGAGTTAAAGTATTGACTTCGAACTGCATCTCATTTCCCTGCTTGGAATAATAAGCCCTATCTAATAGTAAACCTGCGTTATTGAACAGTCCGTCCAGTTGATCAAGTTTGGAACTGACCTCTGAAGCAACAGCTTTTACAGCTTTTTGATTACTTAAGTCGGCATAATAAAAATTTACGGAATCAGAAGGGCCAATTGCTTTAATGGCATCCGCTTCCCTTTCCCTGTTCCGAACGATAAGGTGCACATTACAGTCGATTCTTAATAATAACTTCGTAAGCTCAAGTCCCATTCCGGAATGACCACCTGTGATTAAAATTTCCATACTATTCGATTAAAAGGTTTTCAAGCTCTGGAGCTAGCTTTAAATCGAGCCAGAAAACAGACTTTCCTTCTTTTAAACTAGATACCAGTGTGTCAATAATATGAACACATTAATCTCTTCCCAATAATCTAAATTAATTACCATGTTATTGACTATCCTGTTCTTTAACCCGTTGGTTCTTGACCTTACTTAAAGCCTCAGGAGTAATTCCCAGATAGGATGCGATCATTTTTTGTGAGACTCTTTTGGTAATTTGAGGGTATGTTTTAATAAAATGATCATAGCGTTCGATAGCTGATGAACTCATTAACGCCATAACCCTATCCTGCATTAAGGAGACGCAATGAACCACTGTTTCTATCATTAGCTCAAGAGAGTCTCTGGTTTTTTCAATAACACTTACAACTGAATCTTCAAGGGCATCTATATACAATTCACAAGGTTCGTTCGGGCCTTTACTATCTGCTATTTTCCAGCCTTCGGAAGCAAACATGAAAATATATTCTTTTCCCTTTTTATCTATGGAGTAGCTTCTTAAAAGTCCTTTCTCTACTGTATAAACCTTCGAGTTCAAGGTTCCTCTATATTGAATAATTTCGCCCTTTTTTACTGATATTTTCTTTGAATCGGTTTCCAGCATACAAAGTTTCTTATTTCCACTCCCGAAATGGAGCAGATGATGCTCAAATAGAGCTTATTCATTTATTCTTTAAAAAGCAATGTGGTAAAGATCTTACATAGTACTCTTAATCTAGATTAAGAACCTTACTTCTAATACGCTTGGAGATACGTATGGTTGATTGATCATAAAAATCCCTCTCTTGAATTAATTCAAGGGAATTGTGGGTTTCCAAAAATAACTTTGTTCCCCACAAAAGATAAAGTGATGGACGAAATACAGAAAAATATGTTTTTCACAAATGAGAGCTTAAGCCTGTCCTTTCTACCCGGTAAAGAACTTTTTCACAGTTAGTTCTTCTCAATCCTACATCATTTTCGATAATGACAGTTGATTATTTCATATCAATTGTGAGCCAAATTTCCATTAAACCAAAAAACAACCCACTTGAATTCTATTTTTGATCTTATTGCCAATAACCATAATTATACAGAAGAAGATTTAAAAATCTATAAAAACTACATTATCACTAAGAGCTTTGCGAAAAGGGAAATTCTGCAAAAAAGTAGAGATCAAACACCCAGAATTTATTTTGTAAAAAAAGGATTACTCCGTAGCTACATTATTGATAGCGATGGAAAAGAACATATTTTTATGTTTGCACCAGAGGGTTGGATAATTCACGACTCTAATGAGATTCAAAATTCAGTAATAACAGAGCTTTTTATAGATGCTTTAGAGAAAAGTGAAGTAGAAATAATTAATACTAATATTCTTTATCAATCAATTGTATCTCCTCAGTTGAAAACCAGAGTGATTGAAAATCTTTTGAGGAGATTGTCTGTTTTACAAAACAGAGTGCTTATGATGATGAGCGCTTCGGCTATAGAACGCTATGAGCACTTTAAGGCCACATATCCGCAAATATTGTTTAGGGTACCCCAGAAAATGATCGCATCCTATCTGGGAATCACGCCTGAAGCTCTAAGCAAAATAAAAACACAAAAACTTAGAACCGATAAATCAGGGAAAAAAGGGACTGGCAAATAATCACACGAATATTAATCCAGGTTAATGCATTACCATTTTTTGAGAGTGACTTTAGTAGGATTATTAAGTACGAATCCTTCGATTTTAAGTAAAGCTCAAGAAAATGAGTACGAATAAAATTTGTTTAAAAAATAGCTCTAAGTCCTTCTATCCCTTCAAAATAGATAAAATAAAATACTTATCCGAGGTTTATCTGCTATCAGAGAGAGTTCGAAAAGCCTATCAGGACTTTGGATGAAATACAATACTGAAGTCACTCAGAAGATTTTAGGATTAAACTGACTCAAATCCGGATTAAAAAGTAAAATGACTAAGTACTTAATGACTTAACAGCATGAGCATACTCTTAAAGCGTAGATGGAAAATAATAAAGCATTATTGTATAGGCTGGACAATAGCATTTCTTTATCTGGGTATTATTAGGGGTTTAGGTACGGAAGAGTCGATTGGGCCATTACCGATGAATCTTTCTACCAGTTTTATTATCGCAATTATTGTGGGTCCCTTTTTAGGTTTTATCTCCGGTACCGTTCAGATATTAATTGAAGAAAGACTTTATAAACGTGCTCCAATAATAAAAATCTTAATCATACGGTTGGGGTTTGTTGCACTTATATTTTTTACCCTGATAGTTATTGTCCATCAGCTGGTTACAATATATACTGGTGAAAAAATCGACTTCTTTTTAGCGGCATTTAGTAAGTCGGCATTTGCCATATCCATTTACATACTTTCTGTTGATGTACTCCTGAGCATATTCAGACAGGTTAGTTTGATGATTGGAGAAAATAATTTTGGCAAGCTCCTTCAGGGAAGATTTTATAATCCCACCGTTGAGCAGAGAATATTTATGTTTATCGATCTCAGGTCGTCTACAACCCTTGCAGAAAAACTTGGGCATGTCAGGTACAGTATGCTTATTCAGGATTGCTTCAATGACCTTGGGGTAATATCTGAATTTGATGCGGAGATCTATCAGTATGTTGGTGATGAAGCCGTAATAACATGGAAATTTCCTCATGGAATAAAAAACCAAAACTGCCTAAAGGCCTTTTACGCTTTTAAAACACAACTGGAACAGAGAGCTGAATACTATTCTGAAAAATATGGCTGTACTCCTTTCTTTAAGGCTGGTGCTCATACGGGAATTGTTATGGCAACTGAGGTAGGAAAGTATAAAAAGGAAATAGCTTATCATGGAGATACTATGAACACCGCTGCCCGGATTCAGGGGAAATGTAATGAGTATAAAGAAGAGCTTTTGATATCTAAGGATTTAATGGAGCAAATGGATACTAAAGTGTTCCATTTTGAATCGCTTGGGAAGCTCCCTTTAAGAGGGAAAGATGAGGGTGTTAAAATTTACTCTGTTAAAGAATTCAGAGATCCTTTATGAACCTTTGCAAAAAGCCATATCAAGGTCAATAATTTCTTTTACTATGGTAAACAAATCCAAATACTTCAATAAAGAATTGAGCTGGTTATCCTTCAACTACAGAGTACTAATGGAAGCTAAAGACGCTACCAATCCCTTGTATGAAAGGATCAAGTTCCTCTCAATATTTGCTTCAAATTTGGATGAGTTTTTCAGGATTGAGCTGGGGAGGTTAAAAAAGCTGACCCGGATAAAAAAGGAAACTACTGATTACCTGAATAGCAATCCCAAAAAAATACTTAATCAAGTCAGGGCAATCATAAGCTTGCACTATGAAGAATATCAAAATATAATTGATGGGGAAATTATACCTTCACTTGAGAAAGAGGACATTTTTATTCAAAGTGAATTACCCCTGAAAAACTGTTCTGATGAACAGGCTTTGATCAACTATTTTAAGTATCAGATCTTAACCTTCCTTAAACCCAAAGTGCTTTCTGAGGCCAAAAGGAATGATTTTACATTAGATAAGACTTCCTATTTAGCTATTAAATTGCAAAAAAAGAAAGATGTTCATTTTGCTGTAGTTAATATACCAACCGATAAGCTTCCAAGGTTTTTAGAAGTGAAATGTACAAATGGGCATAATTTCATTTATATAGACGACCTGATTCGAATTAACCTGAAATTTCTATTCCCTGAGTACGAGATTCTTGAAGCAAAAAGTTTTAGGGTCACTCAAGATGAATCGATAAATATTGAGGATGAATTTGCCGGCAATCTCATAGAAAAAATCAGGGATGAAATCAGTAAGGGTCAGAATGGTCTTCCCACCAATTTCAAGTACGATGAAACCATATCAGACGAATTACTTGATTTCCTGAAGAAGTTTTTTGGGCTGAAAAATAAAGATCTGCTGGCTACAAGAGGGAAGTATCATAATCTAAAAGATCTTGGCCAGCTTCCGAACCCGCATCAACCCAGACTTCAAACAGAGCGTAAAAGTCCGGTTGTCTATCAACCTTTTGAAAAGGCTGATTCTATTTTTGATGCGATTGATCTGCAGGATCATCTACTTCATTTCCCATACCATTCTTACAATAATGTTTTACGCTTCATAAACGAAGCTTCCACTAACCGAAGCGTTAAGGAAATCAGGATTACACTATACAGGGTAGCAGGAAACTCCTACATCGTAAATGCGCTGATCAGCGCAGCTCATAATGGGAAAAAGATCATCGTTTTCGTTGAAGTAAAAGCCCGAACAGACGAAGCGCATAATCTTTACTGGGCAGAACAGATGGAGAAGGTTGGAATAACCATAATTTATAGCCTACCCGCTTTAAAAGTGCATGCTAAAATGGCCTTAGTGATTAAAGAGGGTATTCCAAACGATATAGGCTACGCCTACTTAAGTACCGGAAATTTTAATGAATCAACCGCAAAGGTCTATTCTGATTTTGGCTTTTTTACGAGCAGAAAAAAGACAGTGAAGGACGTAATGCAAATTTTTGACTACGTCTATAAAAAGCAACCCCTTTCAGGGTTAAATGAGCTTCTGGTGACCAAGTATAACCTGAAAAGGAAATTCACTCGTCTAATCGATAGTGAAATTATAAACAAGAGGTTGGGAAAGCCTGCCCGTATTATCATTAAGGTCAATAATCTTGAAGACTATGACCTTATTGACAAACTCCACGAAGCTGGAGAAGCTGGCGTTGACCTTAGCATAATCGTGAGGGGAATATGCTGCTTCAAGCCAAATAGAAAATTCACTGATCATGTTAAACTGCTAAGACTTGTTGATACCCATCTGGAACATGCCAGAGTATTCTATTTCCATAACAGTGGGAAGGATCATATTTATCTTTCTTCAGCCGACTGGATGCAAAGGAATCTTTACAACAGAATTGAAGTCGGGTTCCCCATAAAGAAAAAGAAAATAAAAGAGCTAATTCTAAAGCTGCTTGAATTGCAAATAGAGGACAGTGTTAAAGCTGTTTTGATTGATGAGAGCCTTAACAACATTCCCGTAAACTCTGAAGATAAAAGGATTAGATCTCAATATGAGACCTACAACTTACTGGCTGCAGATAATCATTAGATAAGGTTTTTTCCTTTTTAAAATAAAAATCCGAACCTGATGTAAAAACCAGTTTCGTCATCATTTGAAACCGTATAATCAGAAGAAATAACTGCACTACCCAATAGTGACAACCAAATTCCTCCACCATAGGCCTGGTGCCAGTCTTTCAAATCATTATCAACGAATTCAATATCGGAATTATCGGTCCATACCCTTCCAACATCATAAACACCAATAATACCCACACTTATTGGAGATAATATAGTTCTAAACTTGAAGAGTTTAATACGAATATCATTGTTCTGGTAGAATGATTCGTCACCTGTAAAACGAGCTCTTCCATAACCTCTCAGATTAGTTAACCCTCCTAGTCTCGGTGCCTGATAAAATTCAAAATCACCAAAGTTAGCAGCTCCCCCTACACGTACAGCCAAGGTAGTTTGAAGTGATCCTTTCAATGTAAAGTAAGCCGATAAATCACTACTCAAGGATTGGTAGTCGTTTTCTTCATCGTCAATTTGTATAACTGCCTTTCCGGAAAAGTTGAACTTAATACCTGATGTTGGAAAACCCTTTGAGTCGGTAAGATCAAGCGTATAGTCTATCTTTGCCCCTAAATAATTCCTGCTATTATCCAATAAATCATTTCTCCCAATAATTCCAGGATAATTCACAATAAACCGATTGGGGTCTTCATCATTATTGTCCTCACTGATTTCAACCGTTCTGAAAAATCCTCCCAAATTGAACTTATGCTTGTTATTAATGGTCCTGAAAACGGATGGGTTGAATATCCACTGGCTGTAACGCGCATTATAAAACTGGGCATCTTCATCCGTCAGGTCTTCATTATTTTCAGTTCTGTTCCCAAACCCATAGAAGAAGTCCCCAAAGCTGGGTTCGGCTATAGTACCATCTATTTCCAAACCCCACTTACCGAATACCTGATTAAAAGTTCCATTGTAATTAAGCTGATATGATCCAGACCTTGGAGCTGCCTGAATAGTGAGATTGTGCCTTGCAGCAAATGGATCTTTCCGGAACTTATGTTTTAAGAAAGAAGCCCCACCACCAATAAAAATTCCATCATCGGCGTTAAAGCCAAATGCTAAAAGCGGTGATACTTTGTCGTATTTGAAAGCATAACGGTTGTATTTATTAACTTCCTTCTTCCTATTCGAAGTTTTGTTTTTAAGCTCTCCTGAAGACTGGATCTTCGTATCCGTTTTTACATCGTAAACAATATTCTTCTTTACTAAACCCCCTACCGAAGAGTTATCTTCAATAAGATCATCCCCTTTTCCTCCGATCATTCTTATTCTTATGCCTTTCTTCACATCTCCATTAAGTACGAACCTGTCGTCATCTCCGAAACCATAAAGTCTTATTTCCTTTGTTTCACTTCTTTTGAAAACTCTTTCATAAAACTGGAATTTAACCTCTCCCGACTTCTCTTTTATTCTGTATACTTTAAGTTCAGTTTCTTCATCATTTAATCTGTTGACTTCAAACAGCTCCGCCTTTTTGCTTCCTAATATGTCGACCCTTTTAGATAAGAACAGGTAGAATTCCTGTGCGTATTTAACCAGATCTTCACGTCTCTTCTTCAACTTGCGTTCAATAACTTTCCCGTTGACTTTATATATTTCTTCCGGCCAGTCATTTAGAGCATCTTCAATTACCTCATCGGTAAGCGCTTGCTGAATTTCTTTGGCCATTTTTACCCAATCATCAAGATCCTTCTGTACCAGAAATGTTCTATCGAAGTATCTTGCATTAAACTCAAGACCAGAAACATCCCTTATCTCATCATGGAACCCCTGAAACTTTGGTATTCCCCATTTCCGGGAAAACAGTTTTATCAATGTTCCATCGGACCAGAAGAATGCCTGATCCCTGTCTCTGGGAATAGGCCTGTAGAGTTTCACATCATCATCCAGTTTGTATTTGGCCCACCTCCACTGATCATCGTGCCTATCCCAGTCACCCAACCAAATGTCAAATAACCTAGACCTTAATACCTGATCTTCATCGATTTGATGTTTATCATTTTTCTTAATTTTCTCCAAAACTTCAAAAGTGCTTACAATTTCATCGGGATTTCCAAAGTCATCAAAATCCTTCCATGCCTTCCCGGCAGGTCGCTCTTCACACAAATACACACCATCACCAAAATCTTTCTGATATTTCCCTAATCTTGGGTCATCAGGAAGATAAACGAGCTTTGGGTTGGTATGGTAAACACCTGCGGCTTCTGCAAGCTTGGGAACTACAAAGGCTCCATAGGGATGAGAGGCGGATACCTGATCAGAAACCACTTTCCCTGCTATCGTGCCTCTTAATGCAGCTGGAACAGCCTTTTCAGCAAACTTTTCTATGGATCTAAGCCCATACTGCCTGCCATCCTGAGCCTCCAGCCTTAAGGATCTGGTCTGGAGCCCCCCTCCTTTTTTAATGATTTCAAGACCTCCTTTTTCTGTTCCAAGATCGAAGTATGGAACATTCTTGATTTCCAGTCCCCACTCTGTTCGATAATTGTTTCCTAAAAGTCCTGGTTTCTTACCCGACTTATTCAGTTTGGTGGTTGCTATGACATCTTTTGTTTGTCCCGTATAATCGAGATCAGAGTGAAACCTGTTTAAATCTTCAGTAGCAGGATTATATATGTGATTAAACAGTTTTCGACTATAAGTAAGTTGAGAAGACTGACCGCTCGTACTCCAAAACTCCAGATAGACATCTCCACTCTTATAAAAATTGAGCTTACCATAACCTGAAGTTCCCTGAGCAAAGGAAGCTCCTTCACCGCTTGCAACCCGAGTATTGTTACTAATGGAACCACTAACAATAAAGTTGCTATTCCCTTCTGTATGATGTTGAAGTGATTCTTCGTGGCCGGATAGATATATAAGGTTTGGATGTTCAGCAAACAGCTTTCTTAATCCACTTCGCATGGATCTGTATTTAAACTCTTTCAGGTCTTTTGAGCTCCCAATCTTTGATCTATACCAAACATAGAGAGATCCGAAGAATGGAGGGATAAAGTGTCTTTTTGCAGAGAAATGACCTCCATATTTACCGTTACTAAACATTGGATGGTAGCCTGTCACAATCACCTTTTTATTCCTGTTCCTCCTAATGGCATCTTCGAGCTGAACAATGTAATCTAACTCGTCTTCCATATTGCACCCCGTAGTTGCATCTGGTTTGTCGTTTAGATGAAGATACCACTGGGTGTTAATCACAATGAGCACTATACCATCGGATATTTCATATTCATAAGGTCCGGGGCAGGCATTGGCCGGAACAACAATGTTTTCCTTTTTCGCATGATCTTCCAGATATTCTTCAAATAATAAAACCCGATTGTACCCATCGCTTCTGCCATGTGCCCACTCATTTAAGCCCGGAACAACAAATGTGTTTCCCGGGAAGTTATTTACAACTTCGAGGTTTGCATTTAAAACGGCTTCCGCTCTGAATCGGGATTTATGTCCGGAAGAATCTGGTAGCCCATATTTAGGAACATTATTTCCAAGAAGTAAGAGAGTGCTGTTTTCATTGATTGTATTAGCTTTAGCTTTAATCACATCCAGGGATTTTTTTAAAGCGGTATTCATTTCACTCGCTCCACCATAGAATACAATAGAGTGATCGAGCTCACCAGATGACTCAAAGCCCTGACCGCCTGAGTCATAGTATGGTTTATAGCTTACACAGGATGTAAAAATCACACATATTATTAATACAGTTTTCAATCTGTTCATATCGGAAATATTAATTGAGGAGAAGATATGACTATTCAATAGCTCCAAGCATTTAGTTATACAGTCATAATTTTGATCTTGGTAAATCGAACTGCTAACGTATAATAGATTAGCAGATCCAATTCTACATACAATCAATAATTATATATAACACAAACTAGATGCATACAAGTTATTTAATTTATAGTTATATAATTACTCATAAGAATTATCGAAAGCATTAACTTAGATTAAGACATGATTCCAGTAAGATTATAGCGTTTACTTTTTAAATTCATTCTCTATTTCTTATGAATCTTTCTGAACAATGAAGAAGATATGAGTTAAGACTTTTATGATGTTAATTCTATTATTTGCAAACATCTAAATACAGGGGGCCTGATTCTGCAGATTATTATTATATCGATTGCTTTAATCATCTTAGCAATCCCTGACTTACGCTTTTACACGAGTTGAGTAATTTCAAGCTGTAAAATTAAGGTCTAAAGGCTGGACTAGGCTAAGCAATGCTTAGCCTGATTAAATTAACCTAGATTAATGTGAAATATCTTTTAAAGATAAATCTTAATGTATGAATAAACATTATTGAATAACCTGATTGAAATAAAGCCTGATATAGTGATGATTGGGTTCGCAAGTAAGACAAAATTGAATAATTAACATTAGATGGTACACTAATTGATAAGTAAAAAAAAGCATTCTAATTGGCTAGCGATAGGTATGGTATCCATACTATTCTACAGTTGTGGAGAACTGGCTATGGTATTTAAATACGCCAGTATCACCTCCAACGCACTCTGGCTTCCTTCGGGAATTGGATTGTTTTCCATTTTGCGATATGGAAGAAAAGCAGTAATCGGGATAATAATAGGTGCTTATTTTTTCAACTTCAAAGAAGGTATTCCATTTTGGGGTTTTTCATATATAACTTTTATAGGCCCTCCGTTAGTCTATACAGCTACCAGTGTTTTTGAAGCCCTATTAGAATACTATCTTTTCAAAAAGTTTATTGTCAAAGAAGATCTGTTCTGTTCCTATAAGAACGGATCCAAATTTTTTATGCTGATAATGGTAACCTCAGCCATTTCGGCTATCATCGGAACAACAACAATTCTAAGTTTTTACAAGGGTATTGATTTCGATCCTAAGGCTATATTTTTAACCTGGTGGCTCAGTAATGCTACAGGTGTTTTCCTGGTAACGCCATTATTGCTTTCATTACAAAGAAAAGACTCATGGTCATTCAGGCCAAGCATATATGATTTTCTATATTTTCTAATTTTAGCCAGCATTCTTTTTTTGCTAGGTACTACAGAAAATTATTTAAATGCGCTTTTATACTCTTCACCTTTGCTGGCTTTTGCACTAGCAACAACAATATGTTTGAGGTTCAGCGTTCAGGCCTCACTACTGTTTCTACTTACTATTTCCGGAATAAGCCTGTTTGCACTGAAATTCGATTTAGAATCATTAGGTGCATTGGGAGAATTTAATTCACTTCTACTCAATCAGGTTTTCATAATAACATTAGCTGCAACATTAACGATAATTGGAGGTGGAACCAACGAAATAAGATCAGTCAATAAGGATTTACTTAAAGTAAATAAGGAGCTTGATAGTTTTGTTTATAGCGTTTCACATGATTTGAGATCCCCTATTGCATCCTCTATTGGCTTAACAAAGCTAGCAAGAATGGAAACAGATGATTCTAAAGTTCATGAGTACCTTTGCCTTCAGGAGAAATCATTGGAAAAGTTGGATTTCTTCATAAAGGATATTCTTGAATATTTCAGTAATGGTAGAGAGGAGCTAACAATAACCACTTTCTCAGTTCGTGATTTGATTACAGAACTATTTGATCAATATCAAGTCTTTATGATCAACAGGGAGGTAGAACTACTTAATGAAATAGGTACTGAATTGATCATAGACCAGGATAGAAAAAGGTTTTCCATAATTCTAAAAAATCTAATATCAAACTCAATAAGGTTTTCTAACCAAAAAAACCCGACAATGAGGGTGAAGGTTAATGCTAAATCGACTAATGATTCTTTCCTTATTTCTGTAGAAGATAACGGAATAGGAATCGCCCCTGAATACATTGAGAAAATTTTTGATATGTTTTTTACAGCTACAGATAAAGTTAAGACAGGTTCAGGTTTGGGACTTTATATCGTTAAAGAAATAACAGAAAAAATAGGTGCGAAAATTGATGTACACTCTATTCTTGGAAAAGGAACGAAATTTGATGTGATTTTTCCAATCAAATAACTTCTTAAGTATTATTAATACAGTCTTAAGGCACAACAGGAAGTAAAAAAGACAATTTTGATTGGGTATGAAAGTGGGAAAAAGAGAATGTAAACAAACAGACTTTACAATAACAACAAGAATAACCACCCCTTTAATTTCTTTACATACTCAATGTTATCTTAAGATATGGGTTAATAATTGTTTGAAATTAAAGATCGAAGAAAGGGCGTAAAAAAACCCCACTTTCAGCGGGGTTCGAATAGGATCAAATAAACCACTATGGACTTTACTCTTCCGCATTGCAAATGCTAACCCAAAGTTTCGGTCTCATTGCAAATGAGCCTTAGCGGATCAAGTCTGAGTGCATAAGGCCAGGGAACAGATTAAACGAGTTAATATCATTCAATCATTATTCTTACCATAAGAAAAGGCTGGTATGGAAATTTGTTTCCTGTTTATATATCTACTAAGCCATTCGGGAGTTACACCGATGAATTCGGCAATGTATTTCCATGGTACGTTTAAGTAGATCTCAGGGTATTGATCTCTTAAAAAATTCATTTTTGCTTCCACACCCGTCATCGTTTTTATGGAAATGAACATTTTATCCTCTAATAAAACTTCAAGTAATCGCTTACGAAAAAATAACCCCAGACTATTGGAATGCAGGTAGCTTTCCAGAAATAACTCGCTCGGAATTAGAACCCCTTCAGTTCTGGTGATTGCAACTATATTGTCATTGGTAAATGTTTGTTTTACCAGACTTACAATATTACTACAAATATCATTTGGGCTAAAAAATCTGTTTATTACATGTTCATTTTCATTATCATAAGATGATGCTACGATTCCCTTAGAGACAAAAAAAAGATCTTTACAAATTTCTGTACTTGCAAAAATTGAATCTCCTTTCTCAAAACAAACCGTTGAAAGTTCAGACTCAAATGATTCCCATTCATCCTGACTTAAACTAATCTCGTACTTGAATATCTCATTTTTCAAAAAGTCAATGCTGGGAGTCATAATCAATAATTAACTGTTTTCCTGAAATGTAATTAGTAAAATAAGAATAAGAATTCTTCTTGTTCTTGAACTAAGTCAATTTTTGAGCTAAACGAATTTCATACTTTCAACTGATGGAGTTGTAGTAAAGTAATGGAATGGATAAACTGAAAGTACCCGAAGCAAGGAATTTTGGCTGGAAATTAAAACCAATATCAAGCGTTCATTTTAAACAGATAAGAAACAGGGCAAACCAGATTTGTGTCGTGTTAAATCATTCTATTTTAAGAGGAGTTAGCTCTGAAATGATTTACTGGTGGTTTAAAAATTTTCCTAATCTAAAAGTACGACTGGTAGACGTAAAAGGCTATGAGGATAAGATCGTTCCGGCTTACCTTCTTTGGCATCCTTCAGACCACATCAATGCAAGACTTTCTGGAAATCTGGGACCCGGAGACACCTCAAAACGAGGAGCAAAAATTCATATTCAGGAAGTTATGCAGTATGAAAAGCATGGATTGAAGTATCCTGTTAACCAAGCACTTGAAATTTTTTATTACGAAAGGGATGGCTGGTGTATGGGTAAACGAATCCCTTTAATTGGAAAGATGATGAGTCTTAGAATTAGCTTTAAAGATGTGGTTGAACAAGGTGAAATCGTAGGGGTGCACTACCACTACGAAATTGTTGCGGGTTCTCATAAACAGGATATTATCTCTCAAAAAATAACTAATAAAGTTATTGGCGGATACGATCAGAGTTTTTGGAATGCATGGCTAACCCATAATACTATAGAAGTTGGAGTATTCGAAAATTTTCTCCCTTCCTTATTTGAACAACGTGATGATTTAAGTAATCTTCATTACTCAAAGAAGATGAACCAGGCGCAAGATTTAGGAACTAATCAATCCGGGTACCGTAAAGAGTTATTTCAGGAGCGAATTTCAGGTTATAAGAATAGTAAGAATGGATTTGATTATCAGAAAGGTACTGAAAAGTGTTTTTTATAATTCCTGACAAGCGTAAGACTAAAAATTGGAAAAAGGGCATAAAAAAACCCCGACAATGCGAGGTTTTCAGTAGGATCAATTTTTATTAATTACTTCACTTTACTTACGATTGCTTTGAACGCATCAGGATGGTTCATTGCAAGATCAGCGAGTACTTTTCTATTTAAATCTATTTCAGCTGTCTTTAACTTTCCCATAAACTGAGAATAAGACAATCCATGTAAGCGAGCCCCTGCATTTATTCTTTGAATCCAAAGACTTCTGAACTCACGTTTTTTAGCTTTTCTATCTCTGTACGCATACTGCCATCCTTTTTCAACAGCATTCTTTGCTACAGTCCATACATTTTTTCTTCTGCCATAATACCCTTTGGCAAATTTTAAAATCTTCTTTCTTCTGGCCTTTGAGGCTACTTTATTTACTGATCTCATTATTTTTTATTTTTTAGTTTATGGCGTCCCGTTCAGTTTTAAGGTTCTTAAAGCCATAACCTTGGTACAACAATAACCTTTATTATAAATTCAACATTTGCTTGACGTTTGGCACATCTGCTTTATGTACAACCGTCATGTCTGTTAAATTTCTTTTTTGCTTCGTTTCTTTCTTAGTCAAAATATGACTTTTGAAAGCGTGCTTTCTTTTAATCTTTCCGGTTCCTGTTAATTTGAACCTTTTCTTAGCACCTGATTTTGTTTTTACTTTTGGCATCTCACTCTATTTTCCTGATCCTACTTTTTCTTACTTATCATTTTCGGAGCGATCATTAAGATCATTCTCTTACCTTCCAATTTTGGTAATTGCTCCACTTTTCCATATTCTTCTAACTCTTGTGCAAACCTCAACAACAAAATTTCGCCACGTTCTTTGAAAACGATACTTCTTCCATAAAAATGGACGTAAGCTTTAACCTTGGCTCCATCCTGAAGGAAATTCATGGCATGCTTCAGTTTAAAATTGAAATCGTGATCGTCGGTATTAGGGCCAAACCTGATTTCTTTTACTACTGTCTTAGCTGCCTTAGCCTTTATCTCTTTTTGCTTTTTCTTCTGTTCGTATTTAAACTTTGAATAGTCTATTACTTTACAAACAGGAGGATCTGCTTTGGGAGAAATCTCTACCAGATCAAGTCCGATATTTTTAGCAATTTTAAGCGCTTCCTCTATTGGATAGATATCGACATCTACATTATCTCCAACCACCCTGACGTGGGATGCCCTTATTTTTTCGTTTACCTTGTAAGGCTCTTCCACCCGTCCTCTAAACGGTCGGCGTTGTTGTTTCGCGATAGTATTTTATGGTTTAAGTTTAACTTTTCTTTAAAATAGGTCGCAAATATCGGTATAATCATTACTAAATGCAATAACCACTACTAATTAGCTCTATTTTCAATTGTACTGCTTATTTCTTGTTTAAAAAAGTCCAAAAGCTCCTGCACGGATTTAGAGCCGACATCGCCGGAACCGTGTTTTCTTAGGCTTGCTGTTTCGCTATCTGCTTCTTTTTCTCCTACAATCAACATATAGGGAACCTTTCCGACTTCAGCATCTCTTATTTTTCTGCCTATTTTCTCGTCACGCTCATCTATAGTACCTCTTATATCATTTGACTCTAGTTCATTTTTCAGAGTGACGGCATATTCGTGGAACTTCTCTGATATCGGGAGTATTCTATACTGTTCCGAGGCTAGCCAGAGCGGTAATTCTCCGGCGCAATGTTCTAAAAGTACTGCAACAAAACGTTCCAATGATCCGAATGGAGCTCTGTGAATCATAACCGGACGGTGTCTTTGATTATCCGATCCAATATATTCCAGCTCAAAGCGATCGGGTAATTGGTAATCAACCTGTATTGTTCCCAACTGCCAACTCCTCCTAAGAGCGTCTTTGATCATAAAATCAAGCTTTGGACCGTAAAAGGCAGCCTCCCCAATTTCAGTAACGGTTTTTAAACCTTTCTCTTCCGTAGCTTCTATGATAGCACGCTCCGCTTTTTCCCATGCTTCGTCCGATCCAATGTACTTCTCTTTCTTTTCAGGGTCACGGAGTGAAATTTGAGCAGTATAATCGTTGAACCCAAGCGAACCAAGAACGTGAAATACCAGATCGATAACTTTCTTAAATTCCTCTTTTACCTGGTCTGGTCTACAAAAAATATGGGCATCATCTTGTGTGAATCCTCTGACGCGGGTCAATCCGTGAAGTTCACCGCTTTGCTCATACCTATATACCGTACCGAACTCGGCAAGTCGTAATGGAAGTTCCTTATAAGATCGTGGTCTGGACTTATAAATCTCACAGTGATGGGGGCAGTTCATCGGCTTCAATAAAAACTCCTCCCCTTCATTTGGAGTATTTATGGGCTGAAAAGAATCCTCACCATATTTTTCATAGTGCCCTGAAGTAATATAAAGTTCTTTACTTCCGATATGAGGAGTTACCACCTGCTCGTATCCAGCTTTCAATTGAGCTTTTTTCATAAACTCAACCAGACGATCTCTTAGTGCAGCTCCTTTCGGCAACCACAGTGGCAATCCTAGCCCTACTTTTTCTGAAAAAGTGAACAGGTCGAGCTCCTTACCAAGTTTTCTATGGTCCCTTTTCTTAGCTTCTTCCAGAAGTTCAAGGTATTCCGTGAGTTCTTTCTGCTTAGGAAAAGTAATCCCATAAATCCTGGTGAGTTGCTTATTATGCTCGTCCCCCCGCCAGTATGCACCTGCAACATTCAGGAGCTTGATTGCTTTTACAAAACCCGTATTCGGAATGTGGGGGCCTCTGCATAGGTCGGTGAAGTTTCCCTGCGTATAAAAAGTAATAGAACCATCTTCCAGGCCATCCAAAAGGTCTAGCTTATACTCATCCCCTTTTTTCTCGTAATACTCTACAGCTTCCTTTTTCGATATCTCTTTTCGCTCGAATGTATTTTTTTGACGAGCCAGTTCGAGCATTTTATTTTCTATTTTTTGAAGATGATCTCCATCGAATTCGGCGTCTCCAAAGTCTACGTCGTAGTAAAATCCATGATCGATCGGTGGGCCAATACCAAATTTTGTTCCCGGATAAAGTGCTTCCAGGGCTTCGGCTAATAGGTGTGCGGAAGAGTGCCAGAATGTTGATTTTCCCTTTTCGTCTGACCAGGTCAGTAGTTTTACAGCTGAATCTTGTTCTATAGGCCTCATTGAATCCCAGACCTCACCATCGACTTCAACAGATAATACATTTCTGGCCAGTCCTTCACTGATGCTTAAAGCGACCTCATGGCCAGTAACCCCTTTATGGTATTCTCTGGCAGAGCCATCAGGAAGGGTTACTTTAATTTGTTCATCCGAACTCATTAATTGCGTTTTATTTTTAGTGGTTGTATTTCTTGAATTTGACGGAATTCTTCCATCTCTTTTTTCAATTTCTGCAAATATGCAATTTTTCTTAGAAGAGACTCCTTTTCGCGTTTAGCAGGAACGTACGCAGAATCTATTTGCAGTATTTTATTGTAAATCTCTAAGGAGTTATAAACCAGATCTTTGTTGTTTGAAATTCTTGCCTGTGTCAACAAAGCCGGCTTATGTAGTGAATCTATTTCAAGGGCCTTTTTTGCATAATGGTTTGCGGAATCGTAAAAGTATTTCAGAAGGTAGCTATTTGAAATTCTGTCATATACACCTAATTCTAAGGGATAGGTATTTGTGAGTAATTTCAGGTATGCAATAGCGGAGTCACTTCTTCCGGATTGAGATAACAGATCTGAAAAATTATACTTCAGCTTTAAGCTTGAAGGATAATTTTCCACCGCATCTCCAATGATGGAAGCCGCAGAGTCGTAAAGCGATTGCTCTATTAAAAGCGAAGACCAACCCTCAAAAGCTTGTAAATTGGCATCAATAGAGATGCTCTTTTTGTAGTTCTCTCCTGATTCAGCGTACTCATTTAGCCTCCTATGCAACTCCGCTTTCTGGAGGTATAGTGATGGGTTCGACGGATTGATTTCCAAAGCTTTATCAAGAAACATTAAGGCGAGACTATCGTTACCATCGGCAGCATAGGTCGATGACATAATTTTGAGTGCTCCTTCGTTATCGGCAGTACTACGCAAGAGCTTAGAAGCTTCATACCTGGCAGAACTTATCTTACCTTCTTCGAGAAGTATTTCAGCATTGAATAAGAGATACGATGGATTTAATGGATCAACATTAAGGGCTTTTTGAAGATTTTCTTTGGCATTACCATATCTCCCAACTCTAAATAAAAGGTTAGATTTTTTAAAGTAATTCTCTGCATTTTCAGGATCATTTCTGATCGCCTTATCTACCAGTTTTAAACTTTTTTCAAGGTCAAAATTCCTGGACGGATTAACTTCGGGGAAAGGATCTTTTGAAAAAGAACTCTCACAACTTGTGATTGCAATTACACCGAATAAGAAAAGGAGCAATGTATATGCTAACTTCATAGATTACAAAGTTAACTGAAGACTGAACTTTACTCCAAATGTATCGATATCCGGTACGGAAGTATAAGTAACCCTATGAAAGAAATCTACCCTGAACACTTTGAATATGTTTTCAATTCCGTAGCCTAGTTCTACATAAGGCGTAGCTGGGTCAAGCGCACTAAATGTCAAGGTTTCCAGACCTGCTGATGTTTCGCTGGAAAGGATATCAAAATTCTCGTCTCGTACATCTCCAAAGAGTACATTCGCATTACCTACCAGCCTCCATTTTAATTTCCGGATCAGTGGAACACGATTAAGGATGAAGCCTTCAAAGGAGTGTGAATAACGTACAGAAGCATATTGATCACTCACAAACTCAAACAGTTCCATTAGGTTAAATGCAATTGGAACATAAAAATTTGATTCATTCCCAATATGGCCTTTTAAAAGTGGGAAAGGAACCTGCCCGAAAATATAGCCTACATCCAGGGATGTATTTGATGTACCTAAGGGTCCAAATCGAATTTTCTTATCAAGTCCAACATTCAGTTTATGGTAATCAAAATCACTACCAAGCACATTATTTAGTCCAGCCACATAGTTAAGTCGGTAAATTGGTTTTCGTAGCGCTCCAAGACTTATTCGTTCGTTATCATTAATTACAATGATCTCATCACGTCCAAGCCGTGCATTAACTACAATTTCAGATGTACTGAACTGGCTCTGAGTTGGAGAATCGGTTGCCTCTGGATTCGTAAAAAATTCAAAGGGAAAAAGAGGGTTGTAATCAGTTTGTCTGAATTCAATAGTTTGCTGTAAGCCTCGAATAAGTTCCCGGTTAAATGAAAATTTAAATTGTTCTGAAAAATAAGGTGCTTCATGAGTTCTGTTCCTTGCAAAAGCTTCAAATAGAATAAAACCTGGCAGGTCATCTTGTGTTAGCCCAACCTGATCAATATCCCTTCTATAACTGAAAGACATCTGCGTCCAGGGTGTACGATTCAAGATCCAATCTACCTGACCGGAGTATTTGAACTCCTCATCATCAAAACCATAAGCGAGGTATCCGCTGAAAACGACTTTTCTGCTGAACTTTTCATTGGTTCTCCCACCCAATCTTAAACGAATACCTTCTACATTATTTGAAGCAAAAAAGAGTGGATAGGGGCCAATATCAAATTTTCCTATTTCGACATAGCCCGATGAAATGATATCAAGTACATCAGCAATCCGTTTTACAGCCGGAATATGCTTTAGGGTATCGATCATTCTCACCACATTCTGTTCGGTTGGTGAAAGGGGGTCGTGTCGATTTATATTCCAGAACTCATCATCATTGTTCTGAGCATTTGGATCGACTTCCAGTGGGATATTAAATAAACTTATATCGTATTCTTTATTGACTTGTAGGTTTTCATTTGAAACATAAAACTTGGCTAAAAACCCAGCTGAATTATTACTGAGTTGTCCTACATCAACCAATACTCTTGATTTTGTCGGGATCCAATGTCCTGTTTCTACCTTTCCCAGCTCCTGCTGTATTTTAAGCTTTTCTACGAAGTTCAGGTTAGCAGACTTTTTGACCTGAAGGTCGACCTGCTTAAGGGCATAGGTCTCTTTATCAATCCATATCGACCCGTAGAAAGCCAGATCCTGGGACCTTTTCGGAAAAAGGTCTAACCTATAGCAATAATAATCGCCGATATAAACGCTATCGACGAGGTCATATTCGTAGTATATCCTCCACCCATCAGCGATCGGGGAAACGAAATCTTTTTCTAGAATATTCAGCCAGTTTTGATAAAAATTATATTGTTGAAAGCTGGAGCCTATAACCTGTGAGGTTAAGGAGCCATCTTCAATCCCAACTCCGGTAATCTTTGTATGAAGTATTTTCTCCTTTCGAAGAACGGGCTTACTGTTGTAGTAAAACTTTGAAAGGGATTCAGAAATAAAAATTGGCAATATAGGCTTCCCGTCTTCCCCGGCTATTCTATCGATGCTATCTAAAACAGCAGATACTTTTTTAACAAGTCTTCTATCCCTGAACTTCTCGGATAGGTTATCGATGTCGATTTCAATTTTTGTATAGGCATCGTACTCATAAGAGTCGAGATTTCTATAATCGTGCCTGTTCTTATTCTCAATGACTTTCCTCATAATGGGGAAAGCGGGATTTTCACCCGGATAAACCACAATTTCATCCAGCGTTTTAATATCCTCCTCTAATTGGAAATTTATGGTTTGATTTTCTCCAGCTCGTATGGTTTTATATTTGGTTTTGTAGCCGATGTAGGAGGCATATACGGAATCTACGTTTTCTGAAATTTTGATCGAAAACCTACCATCAAAATCAGTTGTAGTACCCACCGTTGTACCCTGAAAAACCACATTAGCAAAAGGAACAGGATCACCTGTAGAAGCATCTGTTACTCTACCTGTAACTGTAGTTTGAGCATTTGCAGATATCTGCGATAGAAGAAATAAAATAAAGAGGTATAAGTTCAGGTTTTTCATCTAAATCAGCCGGGGGTGAAATGTAAGCAGAAGTCTAATTAATTAACTCAAAATCCCAACAATAATTATTCTGCCTGATTTCTTTTATAATATTCGGCTTCTATCATTTCAGCATTTCTAATGATCGCTTTATACCAACCCAATACAATTTTATTTTGTTCCTTTTGACTCAATTGCCATCGTATATTTGAATCTTTTATTTTAGTAAGGAAACTATGCAGGCAAATAGCAACGCTTACAGAAAGGTTTAGGCTTTCCGTAAATCCGTGTATAGGTATCCGAACATGTGCATCCGCGTACTCCATAGCCTCATCGCTTAGTCCTTTCAACTCATTCCCAAAAAGAAACGCTGCTTTGGAAGTAATTGGTATTTCTTCCACAGATA
Organism: Bacteroidota bacterium; assembly: GCA_039030555.1. Taxonomy (GTDB): domain Bacteria; phylum Bacteroidota; class Bacteroidia; order Cytophagales; family Cyclobacteriaceae; genus JBCCDY01. Next base: position 40,576 of record JBCCDY010000015.1, on the reverse strand, counting down.
TACTTTTAGAGTGGGGTGAAGTCGCGTAAACTGTATATCCCTGAGACTTAATTTGATTGATGGACTCCTTTAGTCCAGTCTTAGCTTTATCGTATTGAATAAGATTCACCCATTTGAACGAGCCCATAGATATATGCTTACTCACTTCGTATTCGTTTCCAATGAGGTGGATATCCTGTATTCCAAGACAATCTGCTGTTCTAATGACAGCGCTCGCATTGTGCTCTTTGTGTATATCTTCGAGTATAATGGTCGCAAAACGCGTCCTTTCCGCTATGATCTCTTTGCAAAGTGATTGTTTATGCTCAGAGATGTACTGTTCTAAAAAATCAAATAGGTCCTGATCAAAATCACTCATAGAAAAGAATCTATTTAAGCTTAGTCTTTTCCTTTGAAAAGCCCCAGTTGAGAATCATCATCAGATGGTTTTAAATCAAGATCTACCGTAGTTCCAACTTCAAGGCTATTTTCCGAATCAGTTTCTTTTTCTTGCTGATCAGCCTCCTTGGGAACTTCCTTTTTCTCAAACTCTCCGTCTTTGATTTTATAGAAAGGAATTTTGTTACCTAGCGCTTTCCACCCCTTCACATCTATAAACTCATCCGTCCTCAGCTCCTGAACTTCTTTCTTATTGCCTTTTGGTGTATGAATCACTTTGAGGGTAGTGTTTTTCGAAACTGTAACTGCCAATAATTTAGATCCTTGCTCTTCACTTATGAATAAGAACTTCTTATCTAATGTGGTCGTTTCGACCTGGAATCTTTTCAGGAAATGATTTTTAGACTTTCCATCATAATGAAATGCAGAAATAACTGACTTAGGATCAAATTTCGCAATGTGCATAACGTTTGGATAGTCATATTTATTGGTCAGGTCGAAGCTCGTTAATTCATAACTACCATCTTTATAAATGACCAGTATAGAGTCTTCACTTTTGAAATTTCCCAGGTGCTTCCCATGTTCGTCTGTGCCTAACCTTCCTACAGATTCATCATACCAGATGTCAAGCCCTCCTAAGGTAGATTGTCCTTCTCGCTTAAACTGAACTTTTCTAAGTGGATATTTGGTCAGGATATTTCCGCCAGCCCCTCTGCCTTTGATCTCAATATCAGCGAAATCAAAATCAAATACTTTCTTTCTTGCTGTTGACCCCGAAGTAAGGTAAACCGTTACCAATTCAGCTTCCCCATTCGGATTTGCTGTAAAATAATAGACTTTTGAGTTCTTATTTCCCTTGGTTAGATCGTATTCTTTGTCACGCGTAATACCTCCTATCTGAAAACGCTTAACCATACTTTTACCTGAACCGCCATCCAGATAAATAAGATTATGGGTTGTGCGTTCATCGTTTTTAACAAACACCGCAGCATGGATGATGTTCTTACCCACAAAGACTTTCTCATCAATTTTCGTGACCATCATTTTTCCGTCTTGCCTGAATACAATGATGTCGTCAATATCGGAGCAATCCATCAAGAATTCATCCTTTTTCAGCCCATGGCCTATGAATCCTTCTTTTCTATTTACATATAGTTTAGCATTGTTTGCCGCAACAACCGTTGCAGTTATATTTTCGAAGTTTCTGATCTCGGTTTTACGTTCCCTACCCTTTCCATATTTCTCAAGGAGGTTTTTGTAATACGATATAGCGTAGTCGATCAGGTTCTTAAGGTCGTGTTCTACCTGGGCAAGTTCCTCGTTCAATTTGTTCATCAGCTCATCGGCCTTAAAGGCATCGAACCTTGAAATCCTTTTGATCTTGATTTCGGTAAGCCTTACAATATCTTCTTCCGTGATCTCTCTATAAAAATCTTTTTTGAAAGGGTCTAAACCTTTGTCAATAGTCTGAATGACGGCTTCCCAGGTTTCACATTCCTCGATATCACGATAAATCCTGTTCTCGATGAATATTTTTTCAAGCGATGAGAAGAGTAACTTTTCCATCAATTCCCCTTTCCTGATCTCTAGCTCTTTCCTCAGGTATTCTACAGTCTCTTTATTATTGAATTTGAGAATATCATTCACCGACATGAACCTTGGCTTTTCATCAAGGATCACACAGGCATTGGGAGAAATGGAGACTTCACAATCTGTAAATGCATATAATGCATCAATCGTGATGCTTGGTGAAACACCCGGGGCGAGGCTTACAAGAATCTCTACATCTTTTGCTGTGTTATCGACCACCTTCTTAACCTTGATCTTACCTTTATCATTGGCTTTAACGATTGAATCGATCAATGATCCTGTTGTAGTGCCGTAAGGAATGTCTTTAATGATCAACGTTTTTTTATCGAACTCTTCTATCCTCGCCCTAACCCGGACTTTTCCTCCTCTAAGTCCTTCATTGTATTCCGAAAAATCAGCTAGGCCGCCGGTTGGAAAATCCGGAAGCAGATTAACTCTCTTTCCCTTCAGATCATCTATACAGGCATTGAGCAGTTCACAGAAATTGTGGGGAAGTACCTTAGTAGAAAGCCCAACAGCGATTCCCTCCACCCCCTGGGCCAATAGTAATGGGAATTTTACCGGAAGATTAACGGGTTCTTTCTTTCTACCATCATAGGAAAGTTGCCATTCGGTAAGTTGAGGATTATAAAGGACATCAAGCGCAAACTTGGAGAGACGTGCCTCGATGTAACGCGATGCGGCTGCACCGTCACCTGTTCGAACATCACCCCAGTTACCTTGCATATCAATTAGAAGGTCTTTCTGACCAATATTCACCATGGCGTCGCCGATAGACGCATCACCGTGAGGATGGTACTGCATAGTCTGACCAATAATGTTAGCAACTTTATTATATCGCCCATCATCCATTTCTTTCATGGCGTGAAGGATACGCCTTTGTACCGGTTTTAATCCATCGTGGATAGATGGAACTGCTCGCTCTAGAATTACATAGGATGCATAATCCAGAAACCAGGTTTCGTACATACCCGATACCGGCTTTGCTTCATGTATGGTTTCTTCATTTTCATGGGTCTGAATATCTCCCTCACTCATAAATAGGTGCTCAAATTATTGTACTTGCCACGACAAATGCCAAAAGTATAAAAGTTTTGAATTCGTTTCACTAACACTTCAGCTATTGCATCTTTGCTTAGGTGAATCAAATTTTACAACTTTTTTTAAAGTCACGCAACCGATTAGAAAAATTAACCGTTCCGGCTTCAGATTAAAGAAATAGGTGTCGAAAAAAGGCCTCATACAAAACAATAAGAGAAATGGTTGAATGCTGCCAGAAAAATGCAGCTGGCTTCTATAAAAAATATAATTTTAGAGATTAGGGCCTACACGATTATTGATCACTTCAACCTCTTATACAAACAATAATTAATCTGCCTTGCTAAACCCTATTTAAGCCGTATTTTACTAAACTTCATAGTAAATCTTAGGCCAGAGGTGAAAAGGTCTATACCTCCTTCTCCTATTCCCTGTAATGGTATTTTCACAAATGGCTCTACCTGAAAACTTAATGAGGGGCTTATTATTTTCCGGTATCCAAAAGAAGCATTTACAAGGCCAAAAAAGTGCTGGTTCTCATTTCTTACTGAAACAGAACCATCAGGCCATGGCTGCTGATAAAGTAGTTCATAATCTTCTGTAAGCATGAAATAAGTAGATAAACCTGCTCCCAAAATAAAACCGGAACGATTTCTTCCTGCGAGATAATAATTCACGTTGACCGGAATATCCAGCACATTGCATAATGCATTAACCCGTGCTAAATCCAGATTAGCTTCAGCACCAGGGTATTCTTCCAAATCTCTGTCTGAGAAGTAATTCTTCCTTGAATAAGTAATACCACTCCCTATACTGAATTTATCTGAAAGGTGATATTCAACACTTACTCCTATATTATATCCGGAATTTTCAACCCGTGTTAGCCCCGTTCCGCTTAAATCAGGAGAAAATTCCAGCCCAAATGACCACTTTGACTGTTCAAAGGACTTTTCCTCCGAGTTTTTTTCATTTGGATAAGATTCGGCAATTAAACTTACTGTATCAACGGGCCGAATGACTGGATCAGTAAATTTCCCCGGACCAAAAAAAAGTAGTGTATAATTCTTTGCATCAATATCATCTTCACTAACATAGGGTAGAGAGGTCTTTTTTTTACCTGAAGCCCTATCACTCAGAAAATTATTATTCTGCCTAACTAAATTCGCCGTATCAGGTTCTCTAAAAACACTATCGGGAAAAATATTACTCCCTTCAAACAGGTCCCTAGAAAAAGATGACGAGTTATTATTAGTAGAATAGTTTATCGGTTTTTCAAGGAAAGAATCTTGAACGGGGTCAGACGTTTCTGATTTATCTATACTATTTTGAAAATCTGAACTCGTTCCTTTTTCAAACTTTAATGGAAACTTTTTAGTATTACCCAGACGCTCATCAGAAATGCTGTAATTCTCATTTTTTTTTTTCGAAAACCCCGCAGCTTCAGTTTTAAATAAGGTATTTTCAGAATCACCTTTACGTTCTAATGAGATCCCATTATTAACAACACTGGGTTTTTCTTTATCCAATCCTGGTTCAGTTTGCTCAAAATATTGTCGTCTTTGAATAGATTCTGAATCAATAGAGGTATTCAAGCTATTACTATTTTTTATCCCTTTGCCATCCTCCAGATTCCTTAAATCGCTTTCCTGTATGTTCTCCGTAATGAATAAATCATTTCCCAGTTCGTTTACTAAAATAGGGGTAGATCCAGCCACTGATATTAGTAACAGTATCAAAAACAATGACCATTTAGAAGGTATATGGTTTCGGCTGTCTGCCTTTGTCTGTATGTTTCCTTTTCCAAGTCTCGACTTCATATTATTCCACGCAGCCTCTTCACCCCCAAAGGTTGCACCTCGGGCTGCTTGCTGGAATAATTTATCGAGCTTATTATCTTTCATAATTTAACGGCCCTCACTATCTCTCGTGGGCTTTTTTTTAACTTTTTTCTCAAATTTTCTCTTGCTCTGGAAAGATTGGATTTTGATGTATTTATAGAAATAGATAAAGTTTTGGAAATCTCTTCATGAGAATATCCATCAATAACATACATATTAAATACAGCCATATATGCTGGAGCCAGTTCCTGAATAAGTTCTAAAAGCTCATTGTATGACAAATTATGTAAACCATCATTTTCAGAGTAATTATTGCTAATATCATCGCTCTCATCATCATTTTCTAAGAGAGCATGTTTGCTGTACTTCTTTATATAATTGATACTGTTATTTACCAAAATTCTTCTAAGCCATGGTTTAAATGATCGATCTGCATCAAACTGATCCAGTTTATCAAAGACATGTAAAAAAGTATCGTTTACTATATCCATTGCTTCCCCCTCATTTTTAACATACCTGAAACATACACTCATAGCGAATTGGTAGAAGTACTTGTAGAGTTTTTCGAAACCCTCAGTAGTACCCTTCCTGCATTCGTCTATAAGTAAACGTTCTTTGCGGTTGATGCTAGCTTCCATTAATTATATCTAGTACAAGATGATATCTGGAAAAGGTTGCGTTGACTGTAAAATATTTTCAAAAAATGATTTTTTTCCCTCAAGGACTTTAGATAGGTAAATGAATTTCAGATATACAACCTTTTGTCGTAAATATGACTATCGGATTTAATTTAAAGCTTGACCCTTAAGATATGAAAATCCCCTGCTTTTCTGAATGATAGTAAAACATGAACACCGTATAGAGTTTCAAGTGATTTCCAAATATAGATAAACACTTTAAAAGAATTATGGAAGCTTGAAGAGCTTATTTCAATACTCAGTTTTCCTTTAAGCAAAGGATATTAGCTAAGCATGAAAAAGTGTATCAAGTTACATTAATATTATAGGGGTATACGAAAAGGAATCAGAATAAGAGGCGATATAGTCTTACTCATTCCTGGTTGGTTGTAAAAGAAATTGAGTACATAATTCCTTTTTTAATTTTATCACAAATAAAAATCTTTCCATCAAATTATATGCTTCTATAATTGGATAAGGTTACTCTACGACCTACCAATTGATTAATCTTTACAATGGAAAAATCTCATTTTTTCTAAAGATTATGAAAAAAGTTTTCCTGCCGACGCAACCATTCCTCCTGCTTCCCTTGTACTGACTTTGAATAGTTACTCGGACGGCCACCGATTTTATTAGTGTCAAAATTAAAAACAGTATGAGCTCTTAGTTAAAAAAATATTGGCTAAGCGTGCATCTTAAAAATGAATTTTAAAAACAACAGAATTTTATCAATTAAAAACTCATGAAGAATTTAAAGAAAATTTATGGCATACTTGTCCTATTGGCTTTGCTAGCGGTAGCAAGTTGTAGCGACGATGACAGCACAGATCCAGTGGATCCGATTGATACCACAGTTGTAGTTGGAGATATCTCAGTAGTACTAAATGAAGTAGAATATCTTGGTAATCGTGTAGAGATTTTCAACAACGGTGAAGAAAGCGTAGATCTTTCAGGTTATTTTTTATGTCTCGGACCTGGTACTTACAGAATGATTGGGGATTTAGAAACTGAAGGTAATGAAAACCTTGCTGCAGGTGAATTCCTCGTCGTTTCTTATGAAATGCCTAATGCAACTGGTGGACTTGGACTTTATAGAAACAATAACGGTTTCGGTGATGCCGATAATCTGGTTGATTTTGTGCAGTGGGGAGCCGCAGGCAGTCCTAGAGAGGTAGTTGCTTCAACGGCAGGTATATGGACAACAGGTGAGTTTGTTCCTGTAAGCGGTACTGCTGAAAATACTATTATATTCGACGGTGAAGGGGATGGCGCAGCCAATTGGGCTGAGACAACTACTGTTACTTTTGGTACTGAAAATAGCTTGACAATTCCTGAGCCTATGCAGGAAGTCATGTCAGTTGTTATTAACGAAGTAGATTATAATGCTCAATTTGTAGAGCTTTTTAATAATGGTAACGTTAGTATTGATGTAAGTTCATTCTGGTTATGTCTAGGACCCGGTACTTATGTTCAAATTGGCAACCTCACCCCTGAAATTGGTAATCTAGAACTAGCCGTTGGAGAATTTGTTGTGTTGCCATACACTCAACTAAGTGAAAATAGTGGCTTAGGTTTATATAGTACTAATTCGTTTGCCAGTGCCGATGCCATCGTAGATTTCGTTCAGTGGGGAGAAGCTGGAAGCCCAAGGGAAAATGTTGCCGTAGAAGCTGGAATATGGACTTTAGGTGAGTTTGTTCCTAATGTACGCCTGAACACTTTCAGTATTGAATTCGATGGAGAAGGAGACCGTGCTTCTGACTGGAATGAAGAAGCTAACCCTTCATTAGGCTTTGCTAATGATTCGGAGAACGCTACGACCAGGTTCAACGTAACGATAAGTAACGTTATAAACTACTTTAACGCTCATACATTCAGTGTTCCAGTTGGAGAAACTGAAGCAGGCCCACTCACAACGAATGGCGAGCAATACCAAATTACGTTCAATGCGGTTCCCGGAGCAAAGTTCACTCCTGTTACCATGATGGGAAACAGTAATGACTGGTTCCTTGCCCCAGAAGATCTTTCTGGAATCGATCTTTTCCCTGACGGTCAAGCTTTAAATGGAGTCGATATTGCTGATCAGTTAGCCCTTTACGATTTAGGTACGGAAGCCGATGGCATGCCAGAAAATTTCCCTCCCGCAGGAGCTGATGTAGGCCCTGATGATGCAAATCCTCTGGTTAGACTTGTACCCGGAAGAGATGGTGGTGAAATTTATATTACAGCGGTATTGGATTACGCAGCAGGCGACGGAAACTCTGCCGGACTATTCACTTTTACTATTACAGCTATAAATGCGCCAGTAGGAAGCCCGTTCGGCAGTCAGGATGATGGCTTTACGGTAACTCCTGGTATCGTAGTTCTTCACGCTTTAACGGAACCATTATTTACGCTTGGAGAAGAAGATCGTGGCGTTGGACTTGAAGCTATTGCTGAGGATGGGCAGCCTGGCGAGTTATTTGAGTGGTTTACAGAGGAAGGCACTAATGGTGCGCCACTTCGTTTAGCATCTTCATTAAGCGTATTCTCGCCGGGACTTGTTTATGCCTTTAATACAGATAGTGATCCTTTCTTTAGTCAGGGTGGCACTTTAAATCCTGCCAGTGGTCTTGAACAACTGGCTGAGGATGGAAACAATGCCCCAGCTGTAGCCTTCTTCAATGACCTGGGCTTACCGGTTGTAGCTAGTAATGAGACTACCAATGTGGCTCCTGGTTCTGATCTTACATTTACCATTGATGTACCTCAAGGAAGAGGCTATAAATTAGGTATTGGCACCATGCTGGTTCAGACTAATGACTGGTTTATTAGTTATAACAACAATGGTGTAGCTTTATTTGGTGAAGACGGAACACCTTTTTCAGGTACTTCCGAGAGTGATGAAACGTACCTTTTTGATGCTGGTACAGAAGTGGATCAGCCAGTTGGATTTGGTGCAGACCAGGCACCACGACAGGATTCTGACAATCAGGGTGCAGCCGATGGGGATACTTCTCTTAGAAGAGTTAGCGCTTTAAATGACGTTCAGTTTGGAAAAGGTGTCATTAACAATGGCCCTGGAACAACATGGTTAATGGATCCAAGGGGTGGTTATAACCTGATCGAAGTAAACATTCAGCCACAATAAAGAATAAAGGGTTTAAAGATTAAGGTTGGTTGCAAAGAGTCGGAAAGTATTTTCCGGCTTTTTCTCTTTCTAATAAAACTTGAAGGAAGTTTTCAACCAGTCTCTTTAATACTAAGTAAAACGACAACATGTTTTTTACTACTCACTTACTTTAAATAAAAAGCTTTGATTTACGATGATGACAAACAACAGTTAGCATACAAAAAATTACTGTTTTATTCAGTTTTAACATCAGCCATATTCATTATTGCCGTAATTCTGATTTTACAATAAAAGCTGGTAGCTAAGGTAAAGTATGAACAACTAGATTATAAAATCTAAAATTAGATAAGCCTTTTTTTAGGCGCTATTTAAAAATCAGTAATACTTCATCAATTCGAGAATCTTTGAAATAATAGAAGAAGGCAAAATGGCTAAAGCTGAATTTGCTTTAACCTGGATTATTCATTAGGGATTGTAATGAAGTTATAAATCGCAAAGAAACAGGTACTTATGTTGAAGAAGCATAGCATCGCTATGGTGATTCAACAAATACATGTTAAGTGACTGTTTCAAAGTGATTTATAAATGTAATAGATCTCCTAATGAATATTTAAGGTTTAACTAAGTAGTTGTAATTGTGAGTTTCAATTACAATAAGTCAATCAGGAATAGATTTTTTGTAAGTGGAGGCATCTCTGCTTATCTATTCCTTTTTAAAAGATATTATTATGAATATATGCCTGTTTTTACCTGTCATTAACTTATTTCTTATTTAGAAAATCATGAAAACCAACTTATACTTAATTCTAGCAATACTATTCTCAAGTTCACTTTTGGCTAAAATCTCATACGCTCAGGAGCGATATAAAACATCTTCTGGAAAAGTGGATTTCACATCTGATGCTCCACTTGAACTCATAGAAGCATCTTCAGATCAACTAAGTGGAATTATAGAACCTTCAAGCAGAAAATATGCTTTTTCAATACCTATAACTTCATTTCAGGGATTTGTTAGCGATCTGCAACGGCAGCATTTCAATGAAGATTATATGGAAACGGAAAAATATCCAAAAGGGACATTTACAGGTACCATTCAGGAAAATATTGACTTCAGCCAAAATGGAAAGAGCAATATAACCGCCATAGGAGACCTGACTATTCATGGGATAACTAAAAAGCGGAACTTAAAATCAATTCTTTTAATAGAAGATGAAGAAATTAAAATTTTTTCGTCATTTATCATCCTGTTAGAAGACCATGAAATCCCGGTTCCAAAAATTGTATTCAAAAAGATTGCTTCCGAAATTCAGATAGAGGTGAACGCTGTTCTAAAATAAGACTTTTCAGTTTGTTTTAATGATTTCGTCGAGTATAATACTCGTTTCAGTATTTCCATACTTATAAATAGTATCAATAAAGCTGACCATATGGGCATTATCCCTGAATTGGGCACGCATTGCTATACAGTATTCCCCAGTCAGCCTATAGATCAGGAGTACTTCTTCCATCTCAGAGACTACTTTAATAAAATCATTATAAGTGTATTTACTATCGCCGATTCTAACCATGATAAGAGCCTTAATATCCAGTCCAATTTTGGCATGATCTACCCTAATGGAATAGCCCTTAATAACACCATCGTTCTCAAGTTTTTGGACTCGATTGGCAACGGCGGGTGCTGTTAATCCTATTTCCTCACCTATTTCTTTATAAGATGCCCGTGCATTTTTTGTTAAATAGTGAATTATAGCTGAATCTAGATTATCCATTTTTGATAGTAACGTTTATGTTTTTTAAAATATTCTTTTGCAAAGCAAAGGAGTAGTTATTCTTTTTTAAAGAAAGTGTTGTGAGAAAATTAATATGTTATTTCGTACTTTAAGTTTTAGATCATAAAAACTTAAGGCTTAAACATAATACTAAATTGTTTAGAGAGACCCGATTACCTTTTTACCTATAATTCAAATGCATTTTAAAATGACAAATCGATTGTTAAGCTTGTCCATAGCATTCTTGATAACTCTGATTATGACAGCTTGTAAAGACAATGATCTTACACGAATTTCTTCTCAGGGCTTTGAGTTTACAGTTACCGTAGAAAATGTATTTACAGATCACGATTTCAAAAACTCGGGTGCATTCGGTGGTATAACACCCGGCAGTTCTGTTTCATTTCAGTTTAATGCCGGGGTTGATGCCTATCTGAGTTTTGCGACCATGTTTACCGCATCAAATGACATGTTCTTCGCTCCGCTGGAAAATGGGATCAAGCTTTATGAAAACCGGGAACCCATAACTGGTGATATAACTTCAGAAGTACTTTTTTGGGATGCTGGAACGGAAGTAAATGAAGAACCGGGTTCCGGTGCGAACCAGCCCGGAAGACAAACAGGGCCTGATATGGGTATGGATCAAAATGGCAATGTTGAATTGCTCGATGATGCCGAGGCAGCTGGCGATGATACATTTGGATTGTTTGGTACAGAATCACAATTCATCAGGGTAATGGCAGAACACGATGGTGGAACACTCTTCACCATCACGATTGTTAATGAGCATACCTCAGATGTTACTATCGATGGTAATACAATTAGCCCAGTAAACCTGTCTAGTGGAGTCTGGGTCATTCACTCTGTTGACCAGGCACCTTTATTCGTTGACGGACAACCTTCTTCGGAAGGCCTGGAAGATATCGCTGAAGATGGATCAAATGCAGTTCTCGATAGCGACTTGCAAGCTAATAGCGGGTTCGTTTCTAATTTTTCAAGAGGAGCTTATTCCGTTGGCACAGAAAATACATTGTTTACGATGGGAAGTCCGGCCTCCGATGCATTGGAAGTACTTGCAGAAGATGGAGACCCTTCCGGCTTTACTAATGTTTTTGATATTCCTGTAGGATCAACTACACCTTCGGCGATTAGCCCTGGCCAGTCCTATGAATTTACTTTCAATGCTTTAGAAGGGGATAACCTTTCATTGGCTACCATGCTCATCGAATCAAACGACTATCTTATCGGCTTGAATAGCATTCCCCTGTTTAATACTGATGGATCACCAATTAATGGAGATTTAACACAATCATTAAATTTATATGATGCAGGAACAGAAATAGACGAATTTTCGGGTGCGGGAAACAATCAGCCCGGGAGGCAAACCGGGCCAAATACGGGACCTGATGAAAATGGAGTGGTTGTTTTAGAAACTAATCCGAATGGAACGCAGAATAACATTCCAGCATATTTAAGTGTAAGTATTTCTTCCTCTGGTGGAAGTGGAGCTACACTGGGTGTACGTCTGGTTACAATAGACCCTATAAACGATGAGGTCACTATACAAAATTTTGGCACAGACCCTATCGATATTTCAGGTTATAGAATGTGCTCACGATTTAGTTACTCCAGTAATCTTACAGAATTGGGGTCGGCTCAGTTAGACTTCATGCTGGAAGAAAATGAAACAGTTACCTTCTCCTGGAATATGAATGACAACTCCTCCGATGTTGGATTATATTTACCTTCCAGTGGAACAGCAGCTTTTTCTGATGCCACTCAAATGGTTGATTTTATGCAGTATAACGGCTCAAATGGAAGAGAAAGTGAGGCAAATTTAGCTGGAATCTGGGAACCTGGTACATCTGTTTCAGGTCAGGGTCCATTCAACTATATAGGTAACGGTGCACAAGATGGAGTTCAATTCTGGCAATAATTAATTACGATATGAAATACCCAATCCTAACTTTCTTACTATTTACCTTAACTTTATCAAGTGCTCTTGGGCAGGGTCGGTTCAAATCGACTGAGGGAAGTATTGATTTCAGCTCAGACGCTCCTCTTGAAGTTATTGAAGCATCTTCTGATAATTTAAAAGGTGTTATAGATCCCCTTTCCGGGCGGTTTGCTTTTTCCATAAACATCAGTTCTTTCGAAGGCTTTAACAGCGCGCTCCAAAAGCAACATTTCAATGAAAACTATATGGAATCCGGTGAGTATCCAAAAGCTTCATTTTCAGGAAAGATCATTGAAAAAATAGACTACGACTCAGACGGAAATCACACCGTTAGGGCAAAAGGAGACCTGAAAGTTCATGGTGTAACTCAAAACAGAATAATAAAGAGTAAGATTAAAATTAATGGCAATAAGATTGAGCTGAGCAGCAACTTTTTGGTGCCGCTGATTGAACATGATATTACTATTCCGAAAATTGTTAACCAGAAAATAGCTACAGAGATTGATGTAACCATTTCTGCAGTTCTGGAAGAAGAAGAATTCTGATGCGGAAAGCTTTTACATTTAGTTCACATCTAAAAAGCTTATTGTTTGCGTTTTCATTAAGCCTAAGTGGGGTTCTATATGGTCAAAGTCTTCACTTTGAAGATTATGATATTGCTTCAGAGTTAAAGCCGTACCAGGTCAATACTATTTATCAAGATGTTGATAATTTTCTCTGGATAGGGACAAATAAGGGTGTTATTAAATTCGACGGAATAGACTATCATATTTTATCTGAAAAGGATAGTCTTTCCGGCAAATCTGTCACGGCTATAACTCAGGATAGCCTTAAAACGATATGGTTAGGTTTTGAAAACGGGACTCTTTCATCTTACAACGGCAATGACATTGTGCAGTTTAAGCCAGATGAAGGCTCTGCGGTAGAACCTGTATCAGAAATACTCTTTGATGATCGGGGGATTATGTGGTATTCCACAAGAGGCGATGGCCTCTACTATTATGTAAACGAAAGACTTTACAGGGTAGATGAAGAAGAGGGAATGCCTGATATTTACATCTATGATATTTTAATCAAGGATGGAAAGATCTGGGCAGCATCTGATGGAGGTGTAGCTATATGCAAGCTGGATTCACCAATGATCCATATTGAAGTCATTGACTATGAAGATGGGTTACCCGATAATATTGTTCGCTCATTAGATATACCCCCTTTCAATAATGATATTATTATTTTAGGTACGGAAGATGCAGGGCTTGTTGGCTTAGACCCTAGCACTTTAGAAGTCATATATCCATTTTTGATGGATGAATGGGATTACGGAACCATTACAGATATTTCTTCTGGAGAAAATCAGTTGTGGGTAGGAACCAAGAGAAATGGACTAATCTCTTATGATCCGGAAACCAAAGCTGTGGAAAACTTTGGAGTTAATGATGGTCTCGGCAATAGATCTGTTCTTGATCTATTCATCGACGGCTCTGAAAATCTCTGGGTCTCTAGCAGAACAGGAATTCAAAGAACCATAGGTAATGAAATTGAATTTTTATCTCTGGAAGGTCAGGTATCAGGTCAGGATATTCTCAGCCTCGATATTGATACAGAAGGTAACATATGGTATGTAACGGAGAATGGCCTTTTTCAGACTGTTAGGGATCAGAAAAATGACGGGATTGTGCAAAGGCTCTCTGAGCTCGAATATATTCCTTTTATAAGTGTTCTCGCTGATGAGAATGGAAACGTCTGGGTTGGTACCTACGGAAGTGGTTTGTATCGAATTGAAAGTGATAATCCATCATCTTATACTCTATACACAGAAGAAATTGTTAATGGAAATATCCTTAACATCAGCGAATACAATGGTGAAATCTGGCTTTCAACTTTAGGCGGTGCTACCAGTCTTATTCTCGATGACAATGGAAAACCTGTGTTCAAAAATTACAACAGAGAAAACGGATTAACATCTGATTACATCTATGATATTTTTGTGGATTCAAAAGATAGAGTCTGGTTTGCAACCGACGGTAACGGCTGTTTTGTTCTTGAAAATGGAAAATTCAAAAACTACAGTGAAGAAAATGGTTTGAACGCTAAAGCCGTTTATAGTATCTCCGAAGATAGTAATGGGTTCATTTGGTTAAACGCCCTGAAGGAAGGTGTTTATAAATTTAAGGATAATGAATTCGAAAAGGCCAAATTCGCTAATGAAAGAATTCAAACCAGTATTTCTTCCATAATATCCGACGAAAATGGTTTCGTTTATCTGGCACACGATGAAGGAGTTGAAATATATTCTTCTGAAGATCAAAAAATTGTATCTATTGGTGCTCAATACGGTCTCAAAAATATTACACCAAGACTTAACTCCGTTTCCAATGATGGTCATGGAAAAATATATCTGGGAACGGGGAATGGAATAGTTTCATTATCAAAAAGATTGGTAAGTCATCAGGAACAGCCCATACCTTTAATTACAACCCTCAAGATCTTTGATGACCTCCTCAATGTTTCTGACGGACGAAACTACAACTTCAATTACGACGAGAATAATTTCAAGATAAACTATACTGGTTTTTGGTACATAGACCCGGAAAATCTGAATTATCGTTACATAATCCAGGGTTACGATATTGATTGGATTGACACCAAAAACCGCTCTGCAACATATTCCAGTATTCCACCCGGATCTTACGAATTTAGAGTTCAGGTTAGTAACACAGGTAATTTTGAAAATGCTTTAGAAGCTAATTTCAAGTTTGAAATTACGCCTCCATTCTGGAAAACCATTTGGTTCTACATCTTATCGACGATAGTAGTTATTGCAATGGGTATTTCATACTCAAGATACCGGGTCAAAAAGCTTAAGGAAGAAAAAGAGATACTTGAAGGAAAAGTTAAGGAAAGAACGCGGGAAATAGCAGAACAGAATGAAGAACTAATTTCTCAGAAAGAGCAAATTGAAAAGCAGAACAAAGAAATTACGATCAAAAATGATAATATCACAAGTAGTATAAACTATGCTAAAAGAATACAGAATGCTATTCTTCCTCAGTCTGATCTTTTAAATACCTATTTCAAAAACCACTCCATATATTACCGCCCCAGAGATATAGTGAGTGGCGATTTTTATTGGATACACGAAGGAAAGGACCGGGTTTATTTTGCAGCGGTAGACTGCACGGGCCATGGGGTTCCCGGAGCATTTATGTCACTAATTGGCTATTCACTGCTGAACGAAATAGTTTCCAATAACCCCGAAATAGGTCCTGCAAAACTACTTGATTCACTGCATGAAGGAATTGATAAGTCCCTTAAGCAGTCTGAAGGAAATGAAAAAAGTCAATCTAAAGATGGTATGGACGTCGCCATCTGCTCCTACCACAAGCCAAGCGAGCAGTTAATATTTACGGGTGCCAAGCGCCCACTTTTACTGGTTAGAGGGGAAGAGCTCATTGAGTATAAGGGAGATCCTATATCAATCGGTGGAAGAAGTTCTAAAACAATGGATAGACGATTCACCGACCAGAAAGTAGATATAAAAAGAGGTGATAAAGTCTTCATATTTTCAGATGGTTACCCCGATCAGTTTGGTGGTCAGGATAACAGAAAATACATGGTGAAGAATTTCAAAAATCTGATTATGGATCACGCACAAAAAGGATGTCCGGAGATTGCAAATACGTTTGATAAAGAATTTTTTGATTGGAAAACATCACATCCTCAAACGGATGATATCTTAATTATCACAGTAGAATTTTAACAGCTTACCCATGAAAAAACACTTATTATTAATTGCAACTCTGTTTATTTCATTTTGTACTGACGCACAGGAAGATGATCTCCTTTCATTACTTGATGACGATTCGAGTGATGAAATCAACTATACGTTCGGAACTTTTAAGGGTACACGTGTTATTAATACTCAGTCTGTAGATATACAAGCGAAAAAAGAGCTATTGTTTATTATCACGCACCGGTTTGGTTATTTAAATACCGGTTTCGATAGTTTTTATGGACTTGATGAGGCCAACGTGCGTATTGGTTTTGAATACGGAATTAACGACATCTGGGCTGTGGGTATTGGAAGAAGTGGGGCTCCCATTGATGTGTACGATGGGTATAGCAAGCTAAAACTACTAAGGCAATCCACGGGCGCCAAAAACATGCCAGTCAGTGTGGTTTGGAATGCCAATGTTGCCGTTCAAACATCCGATTTTATAGGTGCAGAAGATGTAGATCTTAGTTTTGCAGATCGTCTGTTTTTCACTCATCAGTTGTTGATCGCCAGAAAATTTAACAAACGTTTTTCATTTCAGCTAGCTCCAACCTATACTCACAACAACACACTGGAGTTTGAAGCCGAAAGTAACGATACATTTTCCCTTGGTTTATCTACAAGGGTTCAAATCACCAAAAGAATGGCAGTGCTAGCCGATTATTATCGAATATTTGATGAGAATTTCAGGGAAATGTTTGAAGAGCCTCTTGCTATCGGCGTCGAGTTCGAAACAGGTGGACACGTTTTCCAACTGGTCTTTACAAATGCTCTTGGAATGACGGAGCGGGTTTTCTTAAGCAGGGAGCTTGGGTCCTGGGCAGATGGAGACGTTAGTTTTGGATTCAATATTCAGAGAACGTTCCCTTTTGGTGGAAGAGGTAAGAATATTAAATAATCTGATTTATGATATTATAAGAACTATTAAAGTCAATAATCTAGGCCGGGCTGAGTAATTTCAAAACCCTCAGCCTCTTTGGCTTTCTCCACCATTTCTTCAACGTCTTTCAAAAGCTTTTTAGCATCATAGATAATACCATCTTTAATCGTATATCGTACCCCTCCTACCCTTACTACCTCGTTATCTTCAGTCAGTTTAATGGCTCCGGTTCCGTAAAGCACCTTCAGATTTTGCAGCGGGTTTTCATCTATTATAATCAAATCAGCCAGCTTTCCGGTCTCCACACTACCAATTTCATCCTCCTTGCCTAGAAGTTCTGCTCCTTTAAGTGTAGCCGCTCTTATTACTTCCAGAGGATGAAACCCTGCCTCTCTCAATAATTCCAATTCCCGGATATAAGCGAATCCATAGAGCTGATAGATAAACCCTGAGTCTGAGCCTGCGGTTACACGGCCTCCCCTATTCTTATACTCGTTTACAAAAGTCATCCAGAGTTTGTAATTCTTTTTCCAGTCAACCTCCTCTTCCGTTCCCCAATAATGCCAGTACGAACCATGTGAAATTTTACTTGGTGCATAGAATTTCCATAGTGAAGGAAGTGTATATTTTTCATGCCATTCAGCCCTTCTAGCCCTCATCAGATCACGGCTGGCCTCATAAATATTGAATGTCGGATCGATGGTAAAATCAAGTTCAATTAACCGATCCATAACCTCATTCCATTTCTGTGAGTATGGCTCTGCTGCCTGTTGCCATAACCTCCCTGCCTCTGAAAAACGATCCTGTTCATTCAGGTAGTTGTAGTGCAGCGGGTAGTTCTGGATCGTTCGATCTGTAAACATAGCCTCTGGCAAACCATACCAGTGTTCCATAGAAGTCAAACCCATTTCAGCAGTCTGCAAAACGTTTAACCACGCTACATCGGTCTGAGCATGGTGGCAGGCTGAACGAAGTCCAAGCTTTCTGTTTTCTTCCAAAGCAGCTTTCATAATATCAGGCCTTGTTCCGAAAAATTTTATTCCATCGGCCCCTTTCTTTCCATTACTCTGAACCCATGCTTTTGCCTCTTCCGGTGAACTGATTCCATTATCTTTATCCTGACCAAAGGCGGTATAAGCATAGATTCTTGGTGCCATAATTTTATTCTGAGCACTTTTCTTCTTATGATCCAAAACCCAGTCCAGCCCGTTTCCTGTAGATGGATCCCGTATGGTAGTTATACCATGAGCCATCCATAATTTGAATACATATTCCGCTGGCGTGCCCTGTGATTTACCTCCAATATGTGCATGTGAGTCTACGAAACCGGGAAGAACGTATTTTCCTTCAGCATCAATCTCTTCGGTACCCGATTCACCTTTCGGGCGACTATCCGGATCAATCTCCACACCCGGAGATCCAACCGCCTTTATCTGACTGATTTTATTCCCTTCTATAACAATATCAACAGGTCCAAGTGCTGGTGAACCTGTTCCATTGATAAGGGTTGCTCCTCTAATGATCAGTTTTTCATAAGGACCATCTCCCTCATTACGATCGGGAGCATTGGGAATTTGAGCACTGAGTAGGTTCCATGCAAAAAATAGTAAAGTCCAAAGAAGGGAAAGCCAAGTGAATTTCATATAAACTAAAGGTTAGGTTCAATAGTGAATTTATCAGATCAAGAGGAATATAACTGGAATTAAGCAATTAAGAAGAGAACTGAAATAAGATTTTGGATAAGGCTTACCGAACATTTAAGAATTTTTTTCGGTTTATTTAGAATAATGAATTTTAAACGGGCGGCATATAAAATGATAAAGTGGATTTTGGCATCATTGGGGATTCTATTTGCCGGATTGATGGTTTATCTAATCGGTCAACTTTGGACATTAGATCTTGAAGACGACGAATTAATTTCAAAAAATTCCAAAACGGAGTTGATTGATAATAAATCAATTCCTGTTGAGTTAAAAGAGGAAATAGTTGAGGCTCTTAGCCATTTCCCAGAGCTGAAAAATGTAAAAATTGAGTTTCGATTTAAAGATCAAATTGAAGGTTCTTTTATGCAGGCACAGCCTAAGGTAGCTTCTCTATTCAATACACAAAAGCTTAGAAGCTATGTAATAAATATAAAAAAGCACTTTCAGTCCGAAGATACCATAGTTCATATGGCTTCGTTGCCGAAAAGTGTTTTGGTTGGTTGGATTGGCCATGAGTTAGGACATATCTTGGACTATCATAAAAAAGACTTTTTTTCCATTACTGAACTGGGAATAGGATACCTGCTTTCGGAAGATTACATTAAAGCAACCGAACTTAGGGCAGATATTCATGCCATCCAGCACGGGCTTAGCGATAAAATAACAGCTACAAAGGAGTTTATACTAAATCATCCAAAGCTTTCGGAACAATACAAATCGAAAATCCGCCGTTTATACCTTTCTTCTGAGGGTGTCGAAGAAATCACCCGAAAGTAGTGAGAAAATGAGATTCTTAGTTTTCTATACTTGAAGTAATGAAAACTATAATCGCATTACTACTTTTTGTCCTTTTTACAGCTCAAACAACCCTTTCACAAGCCCAGAAATCATTACAGATCTTATTTTCCGAAAGTATAGCAGCTTACGAAGCTGAAGATCATACTGAGTTTCTTCGGTTAACGAGACATGCAAACCAACTCAGACCATATCACCCTACCATAACGTATAATCTAGCAGCGGCTTACAGCCTCACTGGAAAATTAGACTCCTCAGCACTATGGCTTAATGAGGTGATCAAGATGAACTCATCCGTTGATTACAAGGCCGATAAAGACTTTGAAAATCTACTTTCTGAATCTTCCAGAACAGAGTCGTTTGATACTTTAAAAAGCACGCTCAAACAGGTGGTTGAGAAAAGCACCATCTACCAGTCTGTGGGCTCTCCTGCTCATATAGAGTCCATTGCGTTTGATGAAGGATCGGATAAACTGTTTCTGGGAAGTGTTAACGACCGGAAAATCCTTTTTGGAGACTCAAAAACAGGATTCAAAGAATGGGTCTCTTCCGTAGAAGTCCCGAATATGTATTCCGTAATGGGTCTGGAGTATGATGAATCTAGCAGAAGCTTATGGGCCTGTACTGCCGCTCTTAGTGAAATGGAAGGATATAATAAATCCCTGAAAGGTCGTTCAACCGTATTTCAGTTCGACATAGAAACCCGCGAGATTATTACACAAGCTCAAATACAGGAAGGAAATACATTTGGGGATCTTTTCCTGCTCGCTAATGGAGAGGTTTTGATTTCTGATGCCGTTAAAAATATTATTTATTCACTGAAGTCCGGCACATCTGAATTCACTATCTGGGCTGATCTGAGCGACGAAGCTTTTAACCTACAGGGACTCACTATAAATAAAAGTAAAGGCTTTCTGATCGTCTCCGATTACCTGAGTGGTCTATACAAAATGGATCTGAAATCGAAAGAATTACTATCCATTAATATGCCTGATCAGTTTTCAAAAAAAGGCTTTGATGGCATTTACTTATCCGATAATCACCTTCTCGTTTCACAGAACGGAACGAAACCAATGAGGGTTATAGATTTTGTATTTGATCAAGGTTTCGGTGAAATTATAAGCTGGAACGTGATCGATCAGAATGCTAAATATCTTAACGAACCCACTCAGGGTTTTGTAAACGATGGTGTTTTCTATTTTATTTCCAATAGCCAGTGGGGTAATTATGAAGATGGGCATTTCAATAGAAAAAAGGTCAAACCAACAATGATTAGAAAATACATTCTTGAAAACTGATGAAATCTATCAACATCAGACCTTTCCGGAATTCAGATCTATCAAGAGTGCTGGATATTTTCAGGCTGAATACGCCCAGTTTTTTTGCTCCACCAGAAATAAAAGATCTAAAAGAATATCTTGATCAGCATCAGGGAACTTATTGTGTATTGGAATACAATTCTAAGATAGCTGGCTCAGGAGGCTATCATATTCCTGATGAAAGGACTGGTCGACTTTCATGGTTCTTTTTTAATCCTGAGCTTCAGGGTCATGGATTGGGAAAGGCTATTGTTAAGCACTGCCTGGAGGAGCTTCAGATAAATCACCCCAATCTTGAAAGTGTTGAAGTCTGGACTTCTCAGTATGCCGAGGGTTTCTTTAGCAAATTCGGATTTAAAACGATTAGAATTGAAGAAGATCATTGGGCCAAAAGAATAGATCTCTACCTAATGAAGAAGCAACTTTAAGACGATCTGCTTTTTTTAACCCTAAGCGCCAGTAGATTACCTATCAATATTAAGGCTACTCCAGAAAAAGTATAAAGAGAAGGCTCATATCCTTCAAAAATGGTAGATATGATCAGGGCCACCACCGGAATCACCAGTATCGCATAAGCAGCTTTGTCCGCACCTACTTTACCAATCAAAGTAACATAGGAACCGAAAGCAATCACGGAACCAAAAACGGATAGATAGGCCAGAGAAGATAGGTATGAAAAAGAGAAATCGAAGTTTATCGTCTTACCTGTAAACAGGGCAATTAAGAACATGAATAACGACCCATATAGCATTCCAAAAGCATTGGACTGCACCACCGGAATTTTCAGCTTTTGGTTTCGAGCAGATGCAATGTTTCCCCAAGAGGCAAATACGACGCCTGTAAGGCAAAGTAGCAGTCCTTTTACATTATCCTGTCCAAGTCCAAAACTTTCGATCTCGGGTTTGTAAATCACAGCCGTACCTGCAAGACCTAAAAGAGCTCCAACAATTACTTTCCTATTTAAAGGGGACTTTAAGAACAATGTTCCAAAAATGATATTCATGAAGATCAAAGTCGAAAATGTTACCGCTACCAATCCACTGGGGAGATACTTCTCAGATAAGTACACCAGCCAGTAATTCAAGCCAAAAAGGAAAACGCCCTGAGTGAGCATCATAAAATGTATTCTACCAGAAAATTTTATACTCAACCCTTTACTTTTAATATATAACATTAGCAAAATTCCACCTAATGCAAACCGGTAACTCACCGAATACAACGGATCTACTGAACCGAGTTGAAACTTGATCACAAACCAGGTAGAGCCCCAGATCAGTGCTGGTATGGCAAAAAGGAAGAAGGTATTTGAAGTATTTTTCACCAGTTCTTAAGAAGCCTTAAAACATTCATCAATACAAGAACCATAATATTTTTAAATCAGATTACAAGTTAAAAGAAAGTGACTCTCTAGGTACCGTGGCCAAATTTTGCTAAGGAATAGATGTAGGAAAGGAAGCAATCTTCGTTATGTAAAGACCCTTTTAGGGCATAGCAATCAAAAAACAACGGAAATATATACCCATGTGAGCACCAAAAAACTGGAAGAAGCCAAAAGCCCATTAGATAATTTAGATCCAGAGCGTATATTTGAAAGGTAAATAATGCGCACTAGTGCTCGTTACAAAGATGTTCTCTGTAATTGGATAGCTTCAGAAATGGATTTTAACTTTTTAAATATCTTAGTGCTATCAGGGATTATGCTTAGCCTTTTTCTTGTAGTACTGCTGTGGAGTTCACAATCCTTTCGAAGCGATGTGAATAGTTTCTTTGGCTTATCAATTATCTCACTTAATTTTAGTTTGACGGTTACATGGTTTGAAGAGCTTGTTCCTTCCAATGGAATCTTGGAAATCATTAATTGGCAATTCCTTTTTCCCTTTGCCTTCATGCTTTATGTGCTTAAGGCGATAAAGGACCCCTTAGGTGCCACTCTGCGAATTTGGCTCTTATTGGTACCCTGCCTCGTGCTGAGTATCTTTCATATAATTGATTTTGCCATAGATTTTGATGTATACGAATGGTTGTCTGGAGGAGATGAAGAACAATACTTCTATCTGATTGAAGCAGTATCATTTAGTTTGACACCTTACTCAATAATACTGATCAGTTTTTCTTATTTCAAAGTTCGGAAAGTTACCGGTATTTATCCTAAAGAGAAGAGGTGGCTGAAGTTCAATAGTGTGACTATTTTAGTTTTTTATCTGGTATGGCTATTTAGTGACTATTTAGCAGAATTATTTAACATTGACATTTGGGAATATCTGTTGGCATTTTTAGGGTTATTCCTGACTATTATCACTTATCGTGGGGTTCAATTTTTCAATATCTTCGAACAACAAAGACAAATAGATAACTTACTGGCTGAACCTAAGAAGAGAAAACCGGTTTTACCTGAAAATGGTAATAATAGGGAAGTGTCTAAAAAATTGGGTGGTAAAATTGAAAAGTTACATTCACTAATGATTGATGAACAGCTGTATCGAAACCCTGCCTTGACACGGGGCATGGTAGCTCAAAAACTGGAGTTGAGCGAAGGCTACTTGAGTGAACTCATCAATAATTCTCTAAAAACAAATTTCAATGACTACATCAACGAACATCGTGTAAACCAGGTAATCAAAATGCTGAACGATAGAAATTTTGAGCCGTTTTCTATCGAGGCTATTGGTTACGAATCCGGTTTTAAAACGAAGAGTGTTTTCTACAAAGCTTTCAAAAAAGTAACCGGTAAAACACCGGGAGAGCACCGTAAATCCTTGAATTTGTCCTGATAAGTGAGATTATTGACATATCCGTACTTCTAGTTTGTGATAAATTCTTGGTTATGTCTGACTTTTTGCTTTTTAGAACTTTAATTTAAAAAATAAACTAATGAAGTTAAATTTCGAAAGCGAGTTAAAGCGTACTTTACCATTCGCAATTATCCTTTCACTCTTATTTATTTGCTGTAATGAGGATCAAGTTCAGCCCAAACCACCAAGCGATTCAATTAATAAAATTATGCCATTAGGAGCCTCTAGGGTGGAAGGTGCTCGTCCCGAGTTTGAGAGTTTTCGATATGAACTTTGGAAAGATCTAAAAGAAAACGATTGGATGTTTGATTTTATAGGAACACAATCGGACGAGGCTTCTTATCCTTTATTTAACTCTGATAACTTCGATATTGACCATGAAGGTAGAGGTGGTTGGACTTCAGGGCGAATCTTGAATGGACTTAATGGGTGGCTGAATCAAACAGGTTCACCGGATATTGTATTGTTTAGTTCACCAGGTGGTAATGACATTTTAGAAAGTTTAGATTACACTCAAACCATATCTAATATTAACTCAATAATTGATTTATTACAGGCAAATAACCCAAATGTGACGATTATTATCGAACAGCCAGCACAAGGACGTTCCGACTTTATGACAGCAGAATTTACGAATGGCTTTAATGAAATTCGAAAAGACGTTCTGACTATTGCAATGGATCAAACAACCCCAACTTCGCAAGTAATTGCAGTTGATATGTTTACAGGTTTTACAGACAGCTTGTTGGCTGATGATGTGCATTACAATGAAGCAGGTGCCGAATTTATAGCGACTCGATATTACGATGTACTCGTTACCATTTTAGAACAATAAAACTACAGAGAACAATGTATATGAAAAATAGGCGGAAAATAGAATTATAATGCAGACTTTGAGCTTGTTTCAAACTTTGTGGCTAATCGAAAGTTCAGTGGTTCAAAATCCCCTATTTTTTATATAATATACGTTGAGCTCAACTATGGCAACTAGAGCAATTATGACCCGCTTATTGACTATTACTCTAGGTTGTCAATTGCCGATAAGAATACATTAAAAAAGAAGCGGGTTGGTTAAGAAACTTCTGATAATAAAATAGTTAAAAAATAAAGTCGACCATGTCTTACTCTTTATCGGACTGCCATAAGTAAAGATCCGAGAAAGAGCAAACTCAATGATTCTATTTAATACATACATCTTAATGATAATGTGAGTTCAGGGTAATAATTAGCATATAATTGCTATTAAAAAAGATTATGCTTGAGAATATTAAAGTGCTGATATTCATTTTTTTAACCTTAAAAACAGGCCTTTATATTAGTAAATAAGATAATCGAATTTTATAGCTCTTATCGATATCTTGAAATCAAAAGAAAGTAGACTAGCTAATGCTTGAAAAAGGATACGATAAAAGTTATTGGCTTACTGAATTCTTCTCTAGGAGAGATCACCTAGAAAACTCGTGGAATCAACGGCTCCATATCCCATTGGATTTTTGTTACGAAAATAATTATCCTAATAGGCACCACTTTTTATCCGCACTTTTGAATTTTTGTAAAATTCAAGAAGGCTCTTTTAGCTCTTCCGATTTCGTACGCCACCAGGTTGCTAAGGAAGAACCCGTAATATTCATAAATGGGCCAAAAACAGCAGGAGCAAGCCCCATGGTCGTCACCCGCCCCATTTCTAAAGCGATTCCCGAGGCCAGACCAGAGTTTTGCATGCCTACTTCAAAGGCTATGGTGCGTGCCGATTTTTTATCCAGCCCTACCAATCGGCTGCCCCAATAGCCAAAAAGATATCCACACATATTATGAATGAGCACCACTACAATCAAGATCAAACCGATGGTTAGCAGCGAATCGCGTCCTGCCGCAGTAATAATCGTAATAATAATGGTAATACCAGCCATAGATACTATAGGCATAGCCTTATCCAGCCAGGGAAACTTACCATGCGCAAATCTGTTGAATAGCAGTCCCAAAACGATAGGAAATATCACGATTTTAAAGATGCTCCAAAGCATATCCAAAAAATTGATTGGAACCAGTTGATCGGCCAATATTTTCATTAAGAAGGGGGTGAATAAGGGCGCTAATAACGTAGCTATTGCAGTTAAGGTTAGTGATAAGGCCAAATTGGCACCAGCAATATAGGACATTACATTCGAAGCCAGTCCACTTGGGGAGCAGCCCACCAAAATGATTCCCGCTGCGATTTCTGGAGGAAATCCAGAAATATAGGCCAGTCCGGTCCCTATCAGGGGCATAATAGAGAACTGGCAAATGACGCCTACTAAAACCCCCTTCGGCATTTTAATCACCCCGTAAAAATCCTTCAGGCTCATGGAAGTACCCATACCAAACATTATGATCATCAACAAAGGCACAATCAGGTTTTTCAGGTCAAAACTTCCAATACTGCTAAACCATTGTGGATAGTACAGGGAAGCTACTACGGCGGCAAAGATTAAGATAGTAAAGGAAAACCCCCTAAAGAAAGGATACAAACGCACTCCAAGTGCCAGGCTTAGAAAAAAAAGGATCAGTAGCATCCCCAAGTACTTGGTGAATTGCAGCACCAGAAAGATCAAGATTATTGTTAACAGGACAGCGCTGATAACTAACAAAAACTTTCCATACTTTCTCATTACTTTATTAATGCATTAAGGTTATTAAATTTAATACTTAGCAATTTCAATGTCACCAATTTGGGCTACGAAAACACCAAAATGCAATAAGTAAAGGTTTTTTGGCTCATCGTGATTTTAAGATGTTATGAGTCCGTGCGGCCATTTCAATCGGATAGCAACGATTAGGTGATGGAAGATAATAGGTAATCGCGCTTTACAACAGAGCAATTAGAAGGAATCTGTGCAGAGGCTGAAGGTTTAGTTATGATCAAGAAAACCTACGAACATATTCAATTGGAATTAAAGTTCTACTCTTCTGATAGTATTATTAATTCCGGTTTTTTGTATGATACAAAACTATTGGAATGAGCGTCACTTATTGCCATGAAATAAACATCTAAAATCTGTACTCCAGCACTAAAGGAATCAATTTACATCGATATACGAGAGCATCTATAATGATTTTAATTGAAAAGGGTAAGGATAGAAGACCATTGATTTTCAAGAAATAGAACCCCTAAAAAGAAAATCGCAATATTGTTTATTATAAAGGAGCCTACATGCAACATCTGTTAAGGAGAGAACTTGGTGATGAAGCTTTTTGGAAAGGTATTAAATCTTACATTAAAAGCTATTTTGGTATATCTATAATACCTAAAAGCATAACACAAGCATATAACTTAGAGGTAAATTATTTGGAAATAAGTGAAACAGGTATTCCTTTACATATGGTAGTATCCTATCAGACTGATCTTGATTAGGAGTTACCAAAAAAAGTATAAATGGCAAAGAAGTAGCACTAAAGCATTATTTCGATAATGAGAAGGTGGCACAGAAGTACAAAGATGTAAAGTTATTAAACTTTGAAATTCATAAAACTGATAAAGAAATATGAAAATTCGATACGTACATACGATACGTACAATAAAAAAGCCAGTCACAAGGATTTGTAACTGGCTGATTATCAAGAGCCCCCAGTCGGATTCGAACCAACGACCTACTGATTACAAGTCAGTTGCTCTGGCCAGCTGAGCTATGGAGGCATTCAAAACGGATGGCAAATATAGGAGTTGGATTTTAAATTCCGAAGTCAATCGAAAAATTTATACATCTTTTATCAACCTCAACTGTCTTCTAAGCTCTTTTAATCTCGTTTCGGCACTGCTAATCTTCTCTTCAAACTCATTTTTCAATTTATCTGCTTGTTTCGAACTTGCAAAGAACTCCATATTATTCCTCCACGTAGAAATATCATTCTCGAGGTCTCCAATCTGCTTCTTAATATGCTGCTCTTTCTTAAACAGCTTATTTTTAGCAAAAGGAGCAGATTTCATTGAAGCAAAATCGATTTTGATCATGAATTCCTCCTGATCTGACTCCGGAATATCTAAAGCTTTAAGGTATGCGGATACAGCACTATGAAATCTATTCTGAATACTTTTGATCGCATTGCGAGGTACGAAACCGATATTAAGGAATTGATCTACCGCCTCTTCCAAATTCTCATTAGAAAGTTTTCCATCCTTTACGTCTTCTTCCATAGACTTACAAAGTTCCTCTTTTTTATTAAGGTTATCTTCGAAGTCTTTTTCACGCTCTTTGTTGCTTTCCCTTTTTTTATTGAAGAAATGATCACAAGCCTCTTTAAACTCCTTGTATATAGACTCTCTGAACTTTTCGGGTACCGGTCCGACCTCCCTCCATTCCCTCTGTAACTGTTTAAAAGTATTGGCTGTCCTTTCCCAATCCGTATTATCTTTCAATTCAGTTGCTCTGGAAACCAGCTGCTTTTTCTTTTCCAGATTCTCTTCCCTATGAGACTCTAACTCCTTAAAAAATTCTGTTTTGTGAGCAAAAAAAGTCTTGAACTGCCCCCAGAATTGCTTGTTGATTGCTTTCGCTTTTTCCCTTGGCAAAGCTCCAATAGCTTCCCATTGCTTCTGAAGCTCAAGAAGCTCTTTGGTCTTTTTATTCCAATCAGAAATTCTATCGGACTTAAACTCAACAAATTCAGGGAGTTTAGAAATAAGTTCTTCTTTTTTTACAGCATTCTCCTGAAGCTCCTCTTTTAAATGTTTGAAGTGCTCCCTCCTATGATCGTAGACTGTATCAGAAGCAGATTTGAATCTAGCCCATAACTCATCTTTTTGCTCAATAGGTACCGGGCCAATATGCTTGTATTCCTCGTGAAGCTTGTTAAGCTCATCAACCGCATCTTTAATATTCTCAAGCGTTGAAAGACTTTCAGCTTTTTCGCAAAGTTCTAGTTTAAGCTTCAGATTTTTCCTCCTGTCAAGCTCTTTTAGTTCAAAATAAATGCTTCTATTATCATAGAAGCGATCAATAAGCGCATTATAGTTTGCCCAAAGTGTTTTGTTATGCTGACCGGGAACCGGACCTATGTTCCTCCACGTCTCTTGTAAATCTTTTAGAACTCCAATACTCGTTGTTGTTTCGTCGCCATCAACCAATTGCCTTAGTTGCTCCAGAAGATCTTTTTTCTTTTCTAGATTTTCTTCTCTCTGCCTACCCTGCTGCCTGTAAAATTGATTTTTGCGATCACATAATAGAGTATATGAAGCTTCAAAACGATTGATTAATTCATCAGGTCTGAACTCGAAGCCTTCTTCTTCGCCACCATCAGCCTTGAATTTCTCTAAAGCTGCTTCACGCTCTGCTCCAATGATCGTGTCAAATGCCGGCCTTATTTGTTTTAAGAGGTTATCAATCTTTCTAATGTTTTCCTCTTGATTGTATTTTTCGATCTCTTTAACCAGATCCTCTTTAGTTGACTTTGAGAAATCGAAATCTTCTAATTCTTCATGATCCTCTGAGTGGGATTCGGAGTCTTCATTTGAAGATTTGTCGGAGTCTTCTGTCTTCTGGTCTTCTTCGGAAGACACCTTATCCTTTTGTTCTTTTTTTAATTCTGTCGAAACGGATTCGATTTCATCAATCGCTTCATTAGAAGAACTCGTTAAATCGATTTTACCACTACTTACTGAATCTACTTCTTCTTCATCAGCATGTTCCGATTCTTGTGATTCTTCTATCTTTTCGGGCGAGTCCTGCCTATCGATAACTTCTACTTCAGATGAAGAAAGATCATCTTGTTTTTCAATCTTCTCTGTTTTGCTTTCAGAGGCATTCTCCTCTGCACCTGATTTCAATTCTTCTGCGCTCATATCAAAAAATATCCAATTAACAGATTAACCTGTTAGGCTAAGTTACGAAAATGCGACATTAGTTTAAGTTAGGGTCTTTAGGATAGTTAGGGAACAACTTATACTTCCCTCCCATCTGGTTTAAGACTTCCTTCCATAAACTCTCTTTGTATTGCTCCTCAAAAATCATACTCGTTGTCACATTCTTAAACAGAATCCATGAGTTTTGTCGGAGTTCTTCTTCCAACTGCCCCGGTGACCAACCAGAGTATCCAAGAAAAAAACGAATATCGTCTCTCTGGATCTGTTCATTATTGACATAAGCCATGAGTTGTTCAAAGTTTCCTCCCCAAACAACATTGTCTAATATTTCATTCCCCCCTTCCAATTCTAAAGCATTGGTATGAATAAAATGAAGCGTATCCTGTTGAACGGGCCCTCCTAAATACAAGTCATCGTCGAAAGCACTAGAGTAATCCATGATCTCACTCAACTTTACCGGAGCTTTTTTATTCAACACGAAACCGAAAGACCCCTCATCATTATGTTCACAGAGTAAAATAGCTGTCCGTTCAAAATTCGGGTCAGGAAGAAGTGGTTCCGATAGCAGCAAATTCCCCTTAGCAGGAACTTCATTATTATATATATTGAATAAATCCATCAATGTAAAGCTGCTTTTATGGGCAAATCATCAAGAACCTTTGCCTCTAACTCGTTTAACGTATTTAATCGCTGATAGACTTCAGATTCCGGAAAATATTCTAATGCCATTTTAACAAAAATATTTCCATGCTTAGCTTCAGAAGCCCATAAATTATGGTAAAAATTTTTCAGCTCCCCTTCCTCCAACGCTTCATAAACCATTCTAAAGCGTTCTGCCCCTCGACACTCTACAATGGAAGCAATTAGTAAACGGTCAACAAACCGTTTATCAGGTGTACTGCGACAGGCATCTACTAATTTTTTAACATAATCATCCCGGCCAATTTCATGTGGCAATTCAACCCCTCTACTTTCCATTATTTCATAGACCATTTTGAAATGCTCTAACTCCTCGACAGCCGTATTGATAAGTTCAGGGATAATCTCTGTTCTATTAGGATATTTAGCCACAAAGCTCATAGCCATTGAAGATGCTTTTCGCTCACAATTTGCATGATCCTGAAGAAAACTATCAAAATCATTCATAACGGCATCAATCCACTCTTTTCTTGAATTCGAAGCTAATTCAACACTTAATTTCATAGACTCTTACTTTAGGAACCCTGAGATTTTATTCTGATCTATTTTGACAAATGTAGAACGGGTAATTTAACATCCAAAAAGACAAAAGCTTTTCGAAAACCTTTTATAGAAAAAACAATTTCTTACTTTGTATACAGAATATTATGAATAGGGATACCTCAGGAATCAGAAGAGACTACGATAAGGATCAACTGGATGAAAGTCAGTTAATTGCAAACCCGACTGAACTTTTCCAGAAGTGGCTGGATGAAGCCATCAAATCCAAGAATATTGAACCTACTGCAATGGTACTTTCCACCATTGAAACCGATTCTGGTTCTCCAACCTCGAGAGTTGTATTATTAAAAGGTATTGTAAATGGTAAGTTCAGGTTTTTCACGAACTACTATAGTCGGAAGTCAAAGGAAATAGAACAAAACAGCCATGTTTCCCTGAATTTCTTCTGGCCTGAACTGGAAAAACAAGTTCGAATTCATGGTAATTGTGAAAGAATGAGTTCTGAAGCTTCAGATGAGTATTTCAGTTCAAGGCCCAAAGACAGCCAAATTGGAGCATGGGTATCACATCAAAGTAGCCCACTAGAAAGCAGGGAAATCATTGAAGATCAATTTAGTGCAATGACGGAGAAATTTGAAGGGCAGGAAATCAAACGACCTGATTATTGGGGAGGATTCGAAATTACACCCAACTATTTTGAATTTTGGCAAGGTAGAGTAAGTAGATTACACGATCGTTTTGAATATAGATTAAAGACAAATATGTCTTGGGATGTTCAAAGACTGTATCCTTAAATGAAAGAATCCCTCTATCTCAAGAGGTATTCTTACCAACATCAGCTTATTGAAGTTCCTCCAAATGATGACCTAAGCCTCTGCATAGTAATTCCCTGCTACAATGAAAATACACTAATAGATTCTTTAAAGAGTATTAATGAATGTAATGACATAAGTACTTCGGTAGAAGTTATAGTCATTATAAATGACTCGATTAAGGAGTCTGAAGAAGTGTTAAAACAGAATACGAATACCTTTGTAGAGGCTACAAAATGGGCAAATGAACACAACACTTATTCAAAAAGGTTTTTCATTAGACATATTAGTAAGCTGGGTCAAAAAGAGGCTGGCGTTGGTTATGCAAGAAAAATCGGAATGGATGAGGCATTCAGAAGGTTTAACGCATCTGGAAATGACGGCTTTATTGTCTGTTTTGATGCCGATAGTTCCTGCTCAAAAAACTATCTGGAAATACTGGAACAGCACTCTACTAGCAGTACTATGTACGGGTGTTCTATCAACTTTGAACATCCTTTGAATGGGTATGATCAAGAAATCATATCCGGCATCATCAACTACGAACTCCATTTAAGATATTATATAAATGCCTTAAAATCTGCCCGTTATCCTTATGCTCATCACACAATAGGGTCTAGTATGGCAGTAAGGTCATCTATTTATGAAAAGGCCGGGGGCATGAATAAGCGAAAAGCTGGTGAAGATTTCTACTTTCTTCATAAAATCATTCCTTATGGAAACTATAAAGATATTTATGAGTGCACTATTTACCCATCACCGAGGGTATCTACAAGGGTTCCCTTTGGAACAGGTCGTTTTATGTCGGGTTGGGTTTCCGGGGATACTGACGAAAAGTCCAAAAGTTACAGTCCTAAGACCTTTGAAGAATTAAAAGTCTTTTTCAAGCAAGTACCTGATTACCACAGAATAAATAATATAGAGTCGTTAAAGGAGAACCTACCAAACGCTATTAGAGAATTTTTAGAACAAGATGGTTTCGAAAATCAGCTAAATCGAATAAAGAAAGACACTAAAACTTATGAGGCTTTTGAAAAGCGATTTTTTCAATGGTTTAACGGACTTAAAGTATTAAAATTCGTGCATTATAGCAGGGATTTCCATCATCCAAATTTACCGCTAGAAAGCTGCTGTGAATGGCTATTCTCCAACCTCTTCCAATCAGAAAAGAACTCTTTAGATAAACACGATTGGTTGGAAGAAATGAGAATTATGGATAAACGCTACTCTGAAAAATCTTGGACGGAGTGATCATTTAAGCGCAAATACATCCGATACCCCCAGATACCTATTTATCGTAAAGCCTTCACCATATCTCACTCCAATTGAATGACCAAGTTCCTTACCTCTGGCTTCGATCATCTTCATGAATTCTGGTGAAGAAATATACGTTTCCGGCTCATCGGAGTTTGGATCGTAAAACTGAGATTTATAAGCTTTCACAGCCTCCATCTTCATTTCCCACCCTTCCGAGACATCTGCAACAAAATCGGGCTTTATGAACTCGCTCTGTATATAGTGATACATCACCCGAGGCCTCCAAGGTTCTTGGGCCTCATTATTCAAAGTTGTATTTACCTTCTTCAAACCCGAAATAAAAAAAGCGCGTTGTAACACTTCAGCGGCCCTAGCGTGATCGGGATGCCTGTCCTTAATAGCATTTGCCAGGACGATATCAGGGCGATATTGTCTGATTTTTTCAATGACCTTAATCAGACTGACTTCATCTTTTTCAAAAAATGAATCTCTTAGTGATAAATTATCTCTTACTGATAACTGTAATATTTGAGAAGCGTTCTTTGACTCCTCGTCCCTGATTTCCTGAGTGCCTCGGGTACCCATTTCACCTCTGGTCAGATCAATGACCCCAACAGATTTTCCACGCTTCACATAAGTTGCAATGGTACCTCCACACGATAGTTCTGCATCATCCGGGTGAGCAGCAAATACTAGTATATCCAACTTCATGATCGAAAATTAATTTAAGAATCCGGTTTTTTAAATAAAAAAACCTGAAGTAAGTATACCTCAGGTTTCAAATTGTTTATTGATAAATAGCCTGACTATGAAGCTACTTCCATTTCTTTATGAGCTAAGAATTTCTCAGCATCTAATGCTGACATACAACCCGTACCAGCTGCTGTGATCGCTTGCCTATAGTTCTTATCAGCTGCATCACCAGCAACAAATACACCTTCAACATTCGTTTTACTCGTTCCTGGAATATTTTCTATGTAGCCCATAGAATCCATATCTATATAATCCTTGAAAATATCCGTATTAGGCTTGTGACCTATCGCGACAAAGAATCCTTTTACGTCTAAATCTGTCTTCTCACCAGTTACGTTATTGACAACTCTAACTCCGTCTACTTCATCTCCTCCATAAATCTCTTCGGTTTCCGTATTCCAAAGGATTTCAATATTTGGATGATTTATAGCTCTTTGTTGCATAATCTGAGAAGCTCTCATCTCATCACGACGTACAATTAAGTAAACCTTCGGGCATAGATTTGCCAGATAGGTAGCTTCTTCTGCCGCTGAATCTCCACCTCCTACTACGGCAACAGGCTTTCCTTTAAAGAAAAATCCGTCGCATATAGCACATGCAGAAACACCTCTGTTCATGTATTCCTTTTCAGAAGGAAGTCCAAGATATTTTGCACTTGCACCCGTGGCAATAATTACTACCTCAGCTTCAATATCTGTTTTTTCATCAATAGTAACCTTATGAGGATAACTTGAAAAATCCACCGAAGTAGCCATTCCAAACTTAACCTCTGTTCCAAATCTTTCAGCTTGTTGTTGAAGATCTGTCATCATTTGAGGCCCATTAACTCCTTCAGGATAACCTGGGAAATTCTCTACATCAGTCGTAGTGGTTAATTGTCCACCTGGTTCCGCTCCCGTATATATAACGGGTTTCATTCCCGCACGAGCTGCATAAATAGCAGCGGTGTAACCAGCAGGACCTGACCCTAATATCAATACCTGTATTTTGTCCATTTTAATTGATTCTTAATTACCTTCTCAACGAACACTTATAACCGTAGGTTTCCTCTACGATTATATTGAAATAGGTATGTCGTACCTGGTACAATACCTATCCCAAATAAGGTTTTAAAGCTTTGCTTCTGGATGTATGTCGTAGCCTTCTTATAGCCTTCTCTTTGATTTGTCTTACCCTTTCTCTAGTTAAATTGAATTTTTCTCCAATTTCTTCAAGCGTCATAGAATGTTCACCGTTCAATCCAAAGTATAGAGTTATCACATCAGCCTCTCTTTGAGTTAAAGTAGATAATGCTCTTTGGACCTCTTTTCTCAGCGAGTCATTCATGAGCTCGTTGTCTGGAGTTTCCTCACTATCGTTCTCTAGAACATCCAAAAGTGAGTTTTCTTCTCCCTGAACAAAAGGAGCATCCATAGAAACGTGTCGACCAGAAATCTTCATGGTATCAACAACCTCATTAGTCGTTACTTCCAGAACCTCAGCCAACTCATCAGGGGATGGTTCACGCTCGTATTTTTGCTCTAATTCGGAAAACGTTTTGGATATTTTATTTAATGACCCTACTCTGTTTAATGGAAGTCTTACGATTCTTGACTGCTCTGCTAATGCCTGAAGGATCGATTGACGAATCCACCATACCGCATATGATATGAATTTGAATCCACGTGTTTCATCGAACCTTTGAGCAGCTTTAATGAGACCTAAGTTTCCTTCATTTATCAAATCGCCGAGAGACAAACCCTGATTTTGATACTGTTTAGCAACAGATACGACGAATCTTAAGTTGGCTTTAGTTAGTTTTTCAAGAGCAAGTTGATCGCCCTCCTTAATACGTTTGGCCAGATCAACTTCTTCATCAGGTGTAAGCAGATCAACTTTACCGATTTCCTGAAGGTATTTATCAAGGGATTGACTCTCCCTATTAGTGATCTGTTTACTTATTTTTAATTGTCTCATTCAGCTTGTTTATTCTTGTTACTCGTATTACAACAAAATATAATCAATAATCAGTTCTTTAGGATCATGATTTTTAAATTAACCAGATACTTCGTCCGTAGGTTTTGGAAGCAGGACTTTTCTCGATAAACGGAATTTTCCAGTTTTCTTGTCTATACCAATCAATTTCACTGGGAAAATTTCACCTTCTTCTAATAACCCATCCATCTTCTCTAACCTTTCCCATTTGATTTCTGAGATATGAAGTAAACCTTCTTTACCTGGCAAAAATTCCATGAATGCGCCGTAAGGCATTACAGATTTTACTTTAGCATCATATACTTCACCTTCTTCCGCAGTTGCCGTCAAGCCTTTAATTTTAGCTACTGCAGAATCCATTGATTCTTTTCCCGTTGCAAAAATATTTACAAGACCGTGATCGTCTTTTTCTTCTATAACGATCGTAGCTCCAGTGTCTTTTTGGATCTCCTGAATTACTTTTCCACCTGGTCCGATAACTGCTCCTATAAATTCTTTTTTGATTTTTAAAGCTTCTGCTCTAGGTGCATTTGCTTTATAATCAGACCTGTTTTCAGGTAATACTTCAAGCATTTTACCCAGAATATGGAGTCTTCCCTCCTTCGCCTGCTCTAGTGCCTGAGATAGAATTTCATAGGAAAGTCCGTCTACTTTAATATCCATCTGACAAGCCGTGATACCATCTTTAGTACCTGTAACTTTAAAGTCCATATCGCCCAGATGATCTTCATCTCCTAAAATATCAGATAGTACTGCAAATTCTCCTGTCTCACTATCCGTGATAAGACCCATCGCAATACCTGATACCGGAGCTTTGATATTAAAACCTCCGTCCATCAAAGCGAGTGTACCCGCACAAACCGTAGCCATAGATGAAGAACCGTTAGATTCCAAAATATCAGATACGATCCTTACCGTATATGGATTATCATCATCTTTAGGCATTACTTTCTTTAATGCTCTCATGGCAAGATTACCATGTCCAACCTCTCTTCTTCCAGGACCTCTATTGGGTCTAACTTCACCTGTAGAAAATGCCGGAAAATTATAATGTAATATAAACTTAGACGAGCCGGAATACAGAACACTATCGATGAGCTGCTCATCTAGCTTTGTACCTAAAGTCATGGTTGTCAACGACTGGGTTTCTCCCCTTGTAAAAACAGCCGAACCATGCGCAGAAGGTAAATAATCTACCTCACACCAAATCGGTCGGATCTCATTGAGTTGACGACCGTCGATTCTTATTTTTTCTTTTAAGACAAGATCTCTTGAAGCTTTCTTCTCTAATTGTCCGAAGTATTTATTTACTAAGAAAAGATCAACTTCATGATCCTCAGGAAGACTTTCGATGTATTCATTTCTTATTGATTTGAAAGCTTCTTTTCTAACATCTTTAGAGTCACTTTTAGCAGAAACCGCTTCCGTAATTCTTGAAAAATACTTTTCGGTTAACTCCTCTTTTAGGGCTTCATCACTGTTTTCGTGACTGTACTCTCTCTTCTCTTCCTTAGCTGTCTCTTTAGTCAGTTCTAATTGAACCTGACATTGGGCTTTTATGGTTTCATGAGCAACTTTTATAGCTTCAAGCATATCTGCTTCTGAAACTTCATCCATCTCCCCTTCAACCATGGTAATGCTATCCATTGACCCAGCGACAATAAGGTCGAGATCAGCTTTGGCATTATCCTCCATGCCTGGATTAATCACAAATTCACCGTCAATCCTAGAAACCCTTACCTCTGATACAGGACCATTGAAAGGAATATCGGAAACTGCTAAAGCTGAAGAAGCCGCTAAAGCTGCTAACGCATCCGGAGATGCCGTATTATCAGCAGAAATAAGACTGATAGCAATTTGGGTATCAGCATGATAATCATCTGGGAAAAGAGGTCTTAAAGCTCTATCAACCAAACGGCTTACCAATATTTCGTAATCAGATAATCTTCCTTCTCTTTTTAAGAACCCTCCTGGGATTTTCCCACCTGAAGCAAATTTTTCTTGATAATCGACCGAAAGTGGTAGGAAATCCACCCCGTCTTTAGCTTCCTTAGCAGATACCACTGTCGCTAGAAGCATGGTATCCCCTAATCTTAATATCACAGACCCGTCTGCCTGTTTAGCTAATTTTCCTGTTTCGATGATGATTTCTCTTCCGTCGGGTAAACTGACAGACTTTTGAATAACCTTTGACTGCATAAATTTGATTAAAAACTGTGGAGGGTATAAATGAAAAAAGGGAACCCCTTTAGTGAATTCCCTTCCCTCAATTCTTAAAATATTATTTTCTTAATTTAAGCTCGGCTATAATAGCCCTGTAACGCTCAATATCTCTTTTTGCTAGATAATCTAATAGACGCCTTCTTTTACCAACTAGCTTTAACAACCCTAATTGTGTTGCATAATCTTTTTTGTTCTTCTTTAAGTGTTGGGTAAGGTGGCTTATTCTATGCGTAAATAATGCAATTTGTGATTCTGCCGAACCGGTATCTTTCTTAGATTTCACAAAACCAAACTGCTCAAAAATTTCCTCTTTCTTTTCTGTGGTTAAATACATTATCTTGACCTATATCTAATTAATTCGCAAATGTATAAAATATTCTTCTCAACATCAATACTATCTCTATTTTGAAGGCAAGAATCTTTTTTTGATTTGAGTAAAGAGTACAGCATAATAATCGGACTCAAATATTCTGGCGTCTGCTCTGGCTTGGGTGAGAAAAAATATACCTATCGGTAAAAGTACGGCATTAGCCATCCAAACTCCATAAATAGGTTCCGCAATATCTTCTTTAGCCCATTTTTCTCCCCAAATAGATAGAACATAAAAAAAGATGAAGAAAACTACCGAAATTAAAGTGGGTAGTCCTAAGCCTCCTCTTTTAATGATGGCACCCAACGGTGCGCCGATTAAAAACATTGCTAAACATGAAAAAGCCTGAGCGAATTTTTTGTATTTCTCTATTTCGTATCGGTTTTTGTTTCTATTTAGTTCATAAAGCCTGTAACTATTTGCTTCATACTTTTTCTTGAGATTTCTAGCCTGTATAAGTGCTTGCTCATACAAGTTTGATATTCCATTTTGACCATCGTTGACTGCACTGTCTATTTCAGCGGTAATCTGATTTTTAGTAGAGTCGGCCAAACTTAAATAGGTTGAATCAATTCCTTCTGTTTTCCTTATTTTTTTTGTCCCTACTTTTTCTTTAGGCTTTTGATTAGCTGCAATATTTTCTAACTCATTCTTTTTCTGATATTTTAAACCTGTGTTCGTAGAATCATTCAGTCTCGATATTTTGATAGAGTCAAGAAATAACTTCCGCTCTTTGATCGATTCAGGAATGATCTCATCATCTTTTATGAAATAATTAAATGCAGTTCTACTATCTGAAAAGCTCCTGAAGGATTCATAAGTGAGCTTGTTTTGCATAGAGTCCACATCTATCCTCAATTCCTCTACAGATCTCATAAGCCTGTTTGAAGAAAACAGCTCTTCTTTTGTCTTTTTGAAATCAAAAGAAGCCAGGCTAAAAACGATTTTACTGCTTTCAAAATCATTTTTGTTCAGGGGTACTGGCTGTGCATAACTGTTATTCGCGGTCTCCTCCTTATACCAATTCCCATCAAAGAGCTCTAACATTAAGTAACGCTCATTTAGAAAGGTATACATCAAACCTGAATCTGCAATAATTACTTCCTGATTACCTA
Source organism: Bacteroidota bacterium (assembly GCA_039030555.1). Classification (GTDB taxonomy): domain Bacteria; phylum Bacteroidota; class Bacteroidia; order Cytophagales; family Cyclobacteriaceae; genus JBCCDY01. The sequence continues at coordinate 1,413 of JBCCDY010000015.1, read as the reverse complement.
CGCCTTCAGAATGATTATAAATGATGATATCCTTAAGGGTTTTATCATCAGGAAGCTTTTCATTTACTTTTATACTGTAATTCGGGATACCATTATAGAAAATCCCTTCGCGTATATCCAAAGCTGGTTTAGCATGACGAATATCATAAAGAAGAGCATAAGCCTTCAAATTAGCTTTAGGAACTATATAGTTATTTGAATAAAAAACAAAAACCGTAAGGAGAGCCACAAATATGAAAAGTGGCCTCATTACTCTTAGCAGGGAAATACCTGAGCTCTTGAGGGCAGTCAATTCGAAATGTTCACCTAGATTACCAAAGGTCATGAGAGACGCCAGTAGAATACCTAGCGGAAATGCAATAGGTGACATATTAATACAGAAATAGCCGATCATTTCTGCAAAAACAGCAAACCCTAAATCCTTGCCTACAAACTCGTCAAAGTACTTTAACATGTACTGAGTGAGTAATATAAAATCTACTACGAGAAAGGTGAGTATAAAAGGACCCAGAAAAGATCCTAAAATAAGCTTATCAATTTTTTTCAATACCTGGCGACTCTATAAAGTTTAATAGACGTCAACAAAAAGGGCTCCAAACTAACCTCCTACGGTTTCTTTTAATGCAAGTACCATACTTTCCCAGATATCCTGAAGTTCTTCGTCATCATCATTTTCAGAGTAATCCGTAATTCTCAAAAAAACAGTCTGGGTCAGATCATTAATATCAAGTCTGAATTCGAGATAGCTTGGATCATCTTCGTCTTCATCAGTTTCCGGTAAAAATTCAAATTTTACAAAACCATTCGTTCTATGAGAAGCCATTTTAGCGAGGTGGTCTTCGCCATCCCACATAATGTTGTATACTTTATCTTCGTTAATGTTTACATCATCAGCGAACCATGCTGCCAACCCACTAGGCGTATAAATATACGGGTAGAGCATTTTCTTTGAAGCGTTGATTTCGAATTCAGTGACGAATTTATGTTTAGCCATCCCTACGATTTCTCATTAATTTAGAAAAAAATACTAAGGTCGCAATATAATTCTTTGTTTAAAAACCTTGATTCTTTCCGGTAGTAATTTGTACATTTGCATCCCATTTGCAGGCGAGGTAGCTCAGTTGGTTAGAGCGCAGGATTCATAACCCTGAGGTCACGGGTTCAACTCCCGTCTTCGCTACATAATAAGGTGTCTTTCGGGACACCTTTTTTGTTCTTCAAATTTTCAATGTTCACTGTTTACGTACTTTACTCAGAGAAATTCGACAAAATTTACATTGGTTATACTTCTAACCTTAAAGAAAGATTAAAGTCACATTATGAACTAGCCACTAAAGGGTGGACTATCCGGTTTAGGCCGTGGAAAGTAATATATACTGACCTATTTTATAATAAAACTGATGCACTGAAAAG
>JBCCDY010000014.1:0-125321 GCA_039030555.1 Bacteroidota bacterium | reverse complement strand
GTATGAGTTCAAGTTCGAAAATTATAGACAGCCCCGAACGGCCCAAACTGTACATTCCTCATGCCAATAAAATCGCGCGCGGCTTCGACTTTCCCACTCGATTAGTAATGAATTGTAAAAATAACCGATGAAACTAGTTCGAAGCGTCATCACGAGGAGGTACAATGAAGTAATCTTAGAAACAGATTGCTTCACTACGTTTGCAATGACGCACGGAAAAAGCCTAATACCAAATAGCCAAAACCTAATACCTAATTGTTCATTGCTAACTGCTAATTGACATCCCCATGATCAAAAATCACTTCAAAATATTTATCCGGAACCTGCAAAAGAATCCTATTTATACATTCATCAATATAACAGGTCTATCAGTAGGATTGGCGAGCAGCATCTTGATTATGTTGTGGGTGTTTGATGAAATCAGCTACGATAAACAACTGGATAACTACGATCGACTGTATAAAGTCTGGCGACATATTGAATATGGAGGTCAGATTTTTTCGGCCGATATTCTATCTCTTCCCGTGAAGGAAGCTGTTCTCAACCAGGATGAGCGTGTCGAAATGACTGCTATAACCAATTACGGAGGCGAACTTGTAGTTGCAAATGGTGAGAAAAGCTTTAGACACTCCGGTTATTTTGTAAGTAAGGAATTTCTCCAAATGTTTGACTTTGATTTGATTCAAGGTCAGCCTTCCAGTGTATTTAATAAATTGGAGTCTGCTGTTATTAGTGCATCTTTAGCCAGTGCTCTTTTTGGTGATGTGGAGGCACTCGGACAAACCATTAAAATAGATAATGGTCTCGATGTCGAGGTTACGGGTATACTGGCGGATTTACCTGCAAACTCATCATTCGATTTTGAAATACTAATGCCATTTGATTTAATGGTCTCCAGAGATCAGGAATGGTTTGAGAGCTTACAGAACAATTGGATTAATAATTCTTTCCATATTTATACCCTGCTTAAAGACCCTGAAGATCTAGCTTCTGTGAATGCAAGCATCAAAGACATGGCCGATGATTACTATAAAGCTGCCGGACCTGTTGATCCTGATTTGTTTCTATATCCGATGAGCCAGTGGAGGTTACATAGCGGATTCGAGAATGGAGAAGTTTCCGGTGGCATAATTGAATATGTTAGACTCTTTTCAGTAATAGCTATACTCGTACTCATTATTGCGTGTGTCAATTTCATGAATCTGGCTACTGCTCGCTCGGAGCGAAGGGCTAAAGAAGTAGGAATAAGAAAAAGTCTGGGCTCAGGGAAGAAGCAGTTGATATCACAGTTTTTAAGCGAGTCGATATTCGTCACGACGGTGGCTTTTCTTTTTGCTATTCTGATTGTAGAAATTTCGTTGCCGTTTTATAATCAATTACTGGATAAATCCTTGTATGTTAACTACTTAGCGCCTTCATTCTGGATTACGGGAATAGCCCTTATCTTGTTGGTTGGGTTTATCTCGGGAAGTTATCCTGCATTTTTCCTTTCCTCTTTTAAACCTGTGAAAGTATTGAAAGGCATGATCAGCACAGGAAAAAAAGGAATTGCTCCTAGAAAAGTTCTTGTAATAAGCCAGTTTGCTTTTTCTATCATGCTGATTGTAGGAACCGTTGTAATCTTCAAACAAATAAAGCATGTAAAAAGTAGGGACTTGGGATATAATCAGGATAATCTGATCACCGTACCTCTGTCGGCCGAGATCAACGAAAATTATGAATCAATTGTAAACAGGCTGAAGCAAAATGGAAGTGTTGAGTCTGTGACTCGTTCCAATAGTGAGGTTACTCAAAAGTTTTCATCCAATCTTTTGGAATGGGAAGGTATGCCAGAGGGTGTGATCATAGAGGCACTTACGATAACAACAGATTATGATTATCTGGAAACGACAGGTGCACAGCTTTTAGTTGGAAGAGATTTTTCAAGAAATTTTAACGATACGGCCTGTGTAATACTTAATCAGGCAGCTGTAGATACCATGAATGTAGAAGACCCTATTGACATGACTATTAGGACAGCAGAAATGGATTTAAGAGTGGTAGGCGTTATGAACGATATGCTGATCGGGTCTCCTTATGACCCGAAAGAACCTATGACCTTAATATTCTTCCCGGAATGGCTTGAAGTAATGACTATAAAACTAAGTTCAAATCTTCCTCTCACGGAATCTATTGCTGAAGTTGAAAGCGTTTTATCTGAAATGAATCCGGCGTATCCTTTCGAATATGAGTTCGTAGATGAAAGCTTTGAACGAAAGTTTACGACCATCAATCTCATAAATAGGTTATCGAGCTTGTTCGCTTTCCTGGCTATTTTTGTTACTAGCCTAGGGCTATTGGGACTTGCCGCTTTTACGGCGGAAAGGCGAACCAAAGAAGTAGGAATAAGAAAAGTTTTAGGTGCTACCATAGTAAATGTTATGGTTCTAATTTCTAAAGATTTCACGAGACTGGTTGGGTTCGCGTTTCTGTTCGCTGCTCCGATCAGTTGGTATGTTCTAGAGAGTTTTTTATCACAGTATAATTATCGAATAGATATGCCTCTTTGGGTGCTTCCGGTAGCAGGTTTATCGACCCTACTTATTGCTATTCTTATAGTGTGTAGTCAGGCATTTAAAGCGGCGATTATGAATCCGGTCAACTCCTTACGCAATGAATAATTATTAATTAAGAATGAATAATGAGTAATAATCAAAAAAATTCACTCGAAGCGTCACCTCGACTGAAAGGGAGAGATCTAAAGATTTCTTGTATCTCAAAATGACCCAACAGAAACAAAGCTGCTGAAAAGCCAAACGCCAAATTGATAATTGTTAATCGTACAAACCCATGTTAAAAAACTACTTTAAAACCGCCTTCAGAAATCTGAAAAACAATAAATTCTTCAGTCTGGTTAATATTGTGGGCTTATCCTTAGCTATTGCAGTCTGTACTTTGGCGATGTTTTATGTCAAATCTGAATTAAGCTTTGATCGGTTTCATAGCAAATCTGAAAGGATTTATAGGATTATTTCTACCGAAAAGAACGATAAGGGGTATAGCCAAACGTCAGCATCAACACCAATTATTCTTGGGGAAACTTTAGGAGATACACATCCAGAAATAGAAGCATTCACAAGAGTGTTTACTTCAAACCAAATAATTAAAACCAGTAATCAGAATATGGACCGAGAAAGCATTGTATATGTAGATAAAGCATTCTTCGAGATATTTGATTTTCCTATTGTTAAAGGGAACAGCACGAATGCTTTTTCCAAGAAAAACTCTGTTCTTATAAATAAAAAGATCGCCAAAAAATACTTTGGAACTACCGATGTTTTAGGAAAGACTATGGAGATTGAATTGGGCGATGGTTTCTATTCTTTTGAGGTGGAAGGTATTATGGAAGATATGAACGATCAGTCCAGTTTGGTTTTCGATATGGCTATTCCGTTAGAAAATATGGAGCCACTGATTGGCGAAAGAGGTTTTGAAAATTGGTTTTTTGCAGTTCTAGAGAACTACTTTTTGATGTCCGAAGATTTTGAAAAGGATAAGTTTGAGGAAAGTGCTTTCAACACCATAGAATCAAATTTGGGAGAAAGTGCTGAGAGTACAGATATCAGCATTTGGTTACAGCCACTTAGTGATGTACACTTGAATATAGCCTACTCGAGGGCAATTGCGCAGGTGAAAGATAAAAGATTGCTGATTATCCTTTCCGGTATTGCGATAATCATTCTCATTATCGCAGTTATTAACTCAACAACATTAGCTATTGGACGATCGATTAAGCGTTCCAAAGAAGTAGGAGTGAGGAAGGTGGTTGGTGCAGGACGTGCCCAATTGGTTAAGCAGTTTATGGTTGATGCTGCACTTTCAACATTTATGGCATTACTTATCGGTATTTTCTTATCAACCGTAATTCTACCAAGTTTCAACACCTGGTTCGATACCCAATTGACGATGTCGATCAATGCCTTTTCAGCTTCAGCTATATTAATTCTACTCATAGCTATTACTTTTCTATCCGGTTTTTATCCTTCACTCATACTTTCTTCATTCAAAACAACTTTGATCCTCAAAAACCAAATGGGAGTGAAAAAGGGTAAAAATTACTTCCGAAAATCCCTTTTGACTTTACAATTCACTATGTCAGTATTTCTGATTGTTTGCACCATTGCGATGTACTCTCAAATGAATTACATTTTCAACAAAGATCTAGGGTATTCGAAAGATTTCACCATGAATATTCCTGTTCAGGCGCAATCGGTAAGTGGTGGCTTTGGTAACTATGTGGATAGCAGTTTTCACAAAGCAGGGCTCTTGAAAAATGAACTGAATAAATTAGCAAGTGTAAAAAACGTTACCCGGGCCGTTCAGTCATTTGAAACCACTACCTGGATGCGAGGAGGATTTGTAAATGAAGAACAGCAAACCCAGTTTTTCAAGTTCAATGTGATCGACGCTGAATTTGTAGAAACCATGAATTTGGAAATTATAGAGGGAAGAAATTTTGACCCAAAGTCTTCTATTGATAAGAAGCAGGGAGTATTAGTTAACGAAGCTTTCCTGAAACACTTTAATGTTGAAAATCCGATAGGTCAATCCCTACCGGGCCCGAAATTCACGGAGTCACAGATTATTGGTGTATTGAAGAATTTTCATTTTGAATCGCTAAAGAACGAAATAGAACCTTTGGTTTTGGTAGCAGATGCTCGTGTTGTTTTTAGAGGAATTAACGACTTAAGCATGGATACAGATACCGCTCCCGATGTAATCGTGAAATTTGGTTCGGGTGACATCTCAAAGAATATCGAACAGGTTAGAGCAGTTTATTCGGAGGTTTTCCCTTCTGATTTGTTTGAATTTAGCTTTATTGATGAAACCATCGAAGAAATATATCAACAAGAGAAAAGCCTAAATAAAATGATCACTTCTGCTGCATTAATAGCCGTGTTTATAGCAATGATGGGGTTGATGGCTCTGGTTACATTAATTATGACCAGCAAAACAAAAGAGGTGGGCATTCGAAAGGTGCTTGGTGCTTCTATTGGTTCAATGGTAGTGCTACTTTCGAAAGAATTCTTGATCCTTGCAAGTTTAGGATTGATCATAGCCTTCCCACTTAGCCATTTTTTTATGAGTGATTGGCTAACAGGGTTTCACTATAGAATAACACTCGATTGGCAGATTTATGCTATAGCAGGAGTAATAGGAGTTTTTGTAACCTCTTTAACAGTAGGCTGGCAAACAATTAAAACAGCATTATTGAACCCGGTTAATTCTTTGAGAAATGAGTGATTGTCAATTAACAAATAGTAATGAATAATTAAAAATTAAGAAAAACATCGAAGCCAAATTGAAATGTCATTCTGATCCGCTGACTGGCGGAGAAGAATCTTTATTCTAATAGATCCTTCGTTATCACTTCTCTTATGATGTGCTCATCGGTCCGACCGGTATGTTATCCAGTTTTGTGAATTTTAAAACCAAAATTTCACCTCTCAGGATGACTCTTCACACAAACTAAATAGCTAAAAGCCAAACACCAATACCTAATAACTAACGAAAAATCTCTTCTAATGAAACTATCACTCAGCTTTCTATTGATAATAGCAATCTCAGAAAGGTGTTTTAGTCAATCTGTGCACTTGTCCGATCAGCTAAATAAGAACCAAATTACTGTAGTCAATAGAGAAATATCTGTCTATGAAGCGGAAGGCATAGAGCTCAATGCAAGAGAAGGAGATGGACTTGCAATTTTAAGCCAGATAGAATTTAAGAGCGGTACTATTGACCTTGAAATTAGAGGCGAAAATAATCCAGGGAAGAGCTTTGTAGGATTCGCATTTAATGTTCAAAACGATAGCACTTTCGAAGCAGTCTATTTCAGGCCTTTCAATTTTGTTGTACAAGAGCCAATAAGAAAGAGCCATATGGCCCAGTATATTTTTCACCCCGTTTACACCTGGTATAAGTTGCGTGAAGAAAGAACAGGTGAGTACGAAGGAGAAATGCAGGCACCCCCTGATCCGGATGATTGGTTCAAGGTAAAAATCAGGATTAAGGACCATAAGGTAAACGTATTCGTAAATGGAGAAGCCTTTATGGAAGTTGATCGATTAACTTATTCCACATCTTCAAAAGTTGGTTTATGGGTAGGAAATGGGTCGTCAGGAAGGTTTAAAAACCTTGTTATTTTAGATTCAGAATAAGAGTAAATTATTACTCATCAATGCTTTCTTTTTTAAGTGCTAGACTCTTCCACCGATCCTTCAGAGTGATTTTCAGGGACAACTAAGACTGCAAACAGAGCTTAGTTTAGAAAGCCATCCTTAGTGATAACGAAGGATCTATTAGAATAAAGATTCTTCACTCAGTTCAGAATGATTCTCCGAGTAAGCTAAACTGCCAAATAGCCCAACAGCCGAAACCCAACAATGAGTATAAATAATTGTTAGTGGCTAATTGCCGTCCGAAATCAGACGCTGCCATCCATCAACGCACGAATCATAAAAGTTAGAATCCATAATTTATAGTGTAACTAACTGAATTACAGATCTTTGTAAGATTGGCATTCTCTTGGCAATGAAGAATTAGAAATTACGAATGAAGAAAGACAAATAATTAAGAATAAGTAGTAGTCAAGGAATAATAACGATCAGCAATCAGCATTCAGTTCTCGTATCTTAATACTGATGGCTGAAAACTAAAAGCTAAATAGCCAACACCTAAAGCCCAATTGCTAATTGTTCATTACTAATTGAAAAACCATGTTCAGGAATTATCTAAAAACCAGCCTCAGAAATCTCAAAAAATACTACGAGACTTCTATCATAAATATTCTTGGGTTAGCAGTTGGAATGGCCGCCTTCATTCTGTTGTATGAATATGCAAAAACGGAATGGAGCTACGAAGATTTTCATGAGAACTCCAATAGGATTTACAGAATTACCACTGATTTCTATAATGGGAAAGAATATCTACTAACAGATTGCGAAACAATTGAACCTGTTGGCCCATACTTAAAAGATCAATCTCCGGATATAAAAGACTTTGTAAGGTTTTATCATAATGGAAATGTAGTAGTTGATGTAGACAACAAGAAGTTTGGCGAACCTTTCTTGTACTTGGCCGACGGTAGTATGTTCGATGTCTTTGGCTATGAGCTTAAATCCGGAGACCCAAAGAGGGCGCTGCATGGAAAGAATAAAGTGGTCATATCTGAAAAGCTAGCTGAAAAGTATTTTGGAACGCATGATGTACTGGGCAGAAGTTTACAAATCAAAACGGAATTTTCAAGTGAGTTCTTTGAGTATGAAGTCACAGGGATCTTAAAAAATATCCCCTTAAACACTCATTTGAAGTTTGATATGCTCATTTCACATGAGACGGTACAAAGCTTTGGTATAACCGATGAGTGGGATGGAGGCAATAACACTTATACCTACCTGTTATTGGAAGATAATTTCGATCTAAAGCGTATAGAATCCCAGATCAGTAAAATGCTTGAAACACACAAAAACAATCTCACCAATCGAGGTTTTAGGATAGAGCCTATTGCTGATATTCATCTTTATTCCAAAAAAACTTTTGAGCCAGAGGCAAATGGAGACGCAAGAACAGTAAAATTACTTTTCGGAGTGGCACTACTATTACTACTTATATCATGGATTAATTACGTAAACATTACAACGGCCAGATCGATCACCAGGGCAAAAGAAGTTGGGGTTAGGAAAGTAACTGGTTCTGAAAGACCACAACTTGTTTTTCAGTTCCTGACAGAAACGATGATTACCAGCTTACTTGCTTTCTTTTTGGCATTAGTCATAGCACTTTTTGCAATGCCCTGGTTTAGGGAGTTAAGCGGGCAGGATGGAATGCAGGATATTTTCCCCGGAGTTCTTCACATGCCATGGTTACTGCTCTTGCCCTTAACGATTACTTTGATGGCTGGAACATATCCGGCGTTTGTTTTAAGTCGTTTTGAACCGTTATTGATCTTAAAAGGGAAATTCAACTCTAGTTCTTCCGGTATTTTTTTAAGAAAGTTTCTTTCTGTCGCACAGTTTTCAGCCGTCATTCTATTGACGATTTGCACCCTAACGGTTTACTACCAACTAAACCATCTTAAAAACAAAGATTTGGGTGTTGATATCGAAAAGATCTTATATATGGACATAACCAGTATTTATGAAGAAGGTCTGAAAATCGATGAAAAGCTTTCAGGTTTTAAAGCTGAAATAGAAGCATTACCAAATATTTCTTCATGCGCCTGGTCAGGAGCAGTTCCAGGCTCTTCATCGCATGACATAAGTACCACTTCGAGGATTTTAAGACCTGGAAAGGAATTTAAAGATGGCAGCTCCAATTACTATCATTATGATGTTAGTGAAGACTTTTTTGATTTGATGGGAGCAGAGTCTGTCGCCGGATCGATTAAAACAATTAAAAATACGGATCAGGTTATTTTTAATGAAGAAGCTATAAAAGCACTTGGATTTTTAAACGCAGATGAAGCTATAGGATCCAAAGTTTACTGGGGGAGTGCAGAAAATATACATACAATATCCGGAGTTGTTAAAAATTTTCATCAGTTTTCTCCAAAGTCCCCTTTTGTTCCAATGGCATTTTACCCAAGCAGAGATCCGGAGTACTTTGTTATAAAAATGGGTTCGGTTGATCATGCTAGTGCTATCAGCTCTTTAGAAAAAGTTTGGGAAAAGCATTTTTCTGATAAGCTTTTTAATTATCAGTTTATAGACGATCAATATGATAAGCAGTATAGGGCTGATGAACGCCTGGGGAAAGTAGCACTGACCTTTACAATTTTAACAATCTTTATTGCGGTACTAGGCTTGTATGGATTGGTATCATTTCATATCGCACAGAAAATGAAAGAAATAAGTATTAGAAAAATTCTAGGGGCTCCAATTTTTAGCCTATATACCATGCTCACGAAGGATGTAGTTGTGTTGATATTAATATCTGGACTTCTTGCTATCCCATCAGGGTATGTTTTGATAAGTGATTGGCTCGAAGGTTTTGCAAGTGCTATAGCTTTAAACGCAGATGTATTTATACTTCCGGTGCTCATTATCCTGTTCGTTTCCCTATTAACCATTGGAATTCAAACAACTAAAGCGATTCTCGCTAATCCGACCGATACCTTGCAAAATGAATAAATTCAATTAGTAATAATTGATGAACAATTAGCAATGAATAATTACATACAGTTTTCGGTATCCAAGGCTTCAAATAAGCCTTGTTATTACTTTCTGAGTACTGAACGCTGAAAGGTGATTGCCAAAAAGCCAAATCGCCCAAACCCAACAACAAGTATTAATAATCGTTAGCTGCTAATAGCCGTCCGATATCAGACAGTTCCATCCGTTCACGGTCGAGTCATACAAGAAACTTTTTAGTTAAAATATTGATTTTCAGATGGATAAATAGATGGCATTCATCTTGGTAATAAGAAATCGTCAGAGTAAAAATTAAAGTAAAATACCGATGTTTAAAAACTATTTAAAAACCTCTCTCCGAAACCTTAAGAAGTATAAACAAACGTCGATAATCAATATTCTGGGTTTGGCGGTAGGAATGGCAGCGTTCATTCTACTTTATGAATACTCAAGAACTGAGTGGAGCTATGAGGACTTCCATACCAAATCCGATCGGATTTATAGAATTACTACAGATTATTATAATGGTAAGGAATTCGTAGAAACAGATTGTGAAACTTTTGAGCCTATTGGCCCATATTTAAAAGACCAATCACCTGATGTTAAGGACTTCGTAAGGTTCTATCATAATGGTAATGTTATTATTGATGCTGCTAATCGAAAATTTGATGAGCCATTCCTTTATATAGTCGATGGTAACGTGTTTGATGTTTTTGGATATGAACTTAAATCAGGAAATCCGAATGAAGCGCTCTATGGAAAAAATAAAGTAGTTATTTCCGAAAAGCTTGCCGAAAAATACTTCGGAGAGCAAAATGCCCTTGGTAAGGATATCAAAATAAAAACTGAGTTTTCAAGTGAGTTTTTCGTTTATGAGGTAACAGGCGTTTTGAAAAATGTTCCGTCTAATACGCATCTTAAATTTGATATACTGATTTCTCACGAAACCCTTCTCAATTTTGACATTACTGATGAGTGGGGATTTGGTAATAATACTTATACCTATCTGTTCCTTGAGGAGAACTTTGATTTGAACCGTTTGGAATCTCAGATTGATGAAATGGTCAAAACTCACAAAAAACACCTTGGAGATGATCAGTTCGGAATAGAACCCATTGATGAAATTCATCTTTATTCTAAAAAGTCGTTTGAGCCTGAAGCAAACGGAGATGCGAAAACGGTAAAACTGCTTTTCGGAGTAGCGCTTTTATTATTGTTTATATCGTGGGTTAACTATGTAAACATTACTACTGCGAGGTCCATTACAAGAGCTAAGGAAGTAGGAGTAAGAAAAGTAACAGGTTCAAACAAGTCTCAGCTTATCGTTCAGTTTTTAACGGAAACAATGATTACAAGTACGCTCGCCTTCGTTTTGTCACTACTCATTGCATCACTGGCAATGCCATCGTTCAGAGAGCTAAGTGGGCAGTATGCGATGCGGGATATTTTTCAGGGTTTAGTTAGTATGCCATGGTTACTTCTTTTTCCTTTGATTATTACGCTCACCGCCGGCATATATCCAGCATTTGTACTTAGTCGTTTTGAACCTATATTAATCTTAAAAGGTAAGTTCAACTCCAGTAATTCAGGGATTCTGCTTAGAAAATTCCTTTCAGTAGCTCAGTTCTCTGCTGTAATTCTATTGACCATTTGCACAGTAACGGTTTACTATCAATTAAATCATCTTAAAAATAAAGACCTGGGAGTAAGCATTGAAAAGATCGTTTATCTGGATGCAACCAGCATTTATGAGGATGATCTCAAGATTAAGGAAAAGCTCACAGGTATTAAAGCAGAACTGGAAGCTTTACCTGAGATAATTTCCTTTGCATGGTCAGGTGGTGTTCCGGGAGCTTCAGAACATGATATTAGCACTTCAAATGGTATTTTAAGAGAGGGAAGGGATCGAAAAGATGGCAGTGCTAATTATTATCACTACGATGTTAGTGAAGGCTTTTTTGATCTAATGGGAGCGGAAGCTGTATCCGGATCGATAACACCAATTGTTGGAACTGATCAGATTATCTTCAACGAAGAAGCCATTAAAGTACTTGGGTTTAAGGATAATGAGGAAGCTGTTGGTTCAAAGGTTTTTTGGGGAAGTACCGATAATAAATTCACGATTTCCGGAGTTGTGAAAAACTTTCATCAATTTTCTCCAAAAGCTCCAATTGTACCGATGGTATTTTATCCAAGCCGTGAACCGGATTACCTTCTTGTCAAGCTTGCGATGAACGACCCCGCTTCGTCCATTAATTCGATTCGAAAGGTATGGGAAAAGCATTTTCCTAATAAGCTTTTCAAATACCAGTTCATCGATGATCAATATGATCGACAATATAGAGCAGAAGAGCGTCTAGGAAAAGTCGCATTAATGTTCACTGTTCTAACTGTTTTTATAGCTGCACTTGGATTGTATGGTCTCGTTTCATTTCACGTAGCTCAAAAAATGAAAGAAGTAGGGATACGTAAAGTTTTGGGAGCTCCATTGATAAGCCTCTACACTTTATTGACCAAAGACGTGGTATTATTGGTATTGATCGCAGGTTTTTTGGCCATTCCTTCTGGATATCTACTGGTGGATGATTGGCTCAACAGCTTTGCGAGTGCCATTAATTTGAATGTTGGAATATTTATTCTTCCAATGTTGATTATCCTTTTCGTTTCACTGCTCACTGTAGCCTATCAAACGACAAAGGCAATACTTGCCAACCCGACTGAGACCTTAAAAAATGAGTAGCAATCAATTGGTAATGAATAATTAACAATGAAGCCAATTCAAAGCGTCGTCCTGAACGAAGAGAAGAATCTCATTATTAATCAAAAGACCCTTCGTTGCCTCAGGATGACGCTCCTAATAAACCAAAAACCCCTAATGCTATACCCAATTTCTAACTGTTAATTGAAAAATCATGCTAAAAAACTACATTAAAGTCGCTATTCGAAACCTGAGCAGAAATAAAGGATTTACGCTTCTTAACATATCTGGACTAGTCGTAGGCATGGCTGGTGCCATACTGATTTTTTTGTGGATCAGTAGAGAGCTCAGCGTTGACCGCTTCCACGAAAATGGGGAATATCTATATGAGGTCTGGAACAACAATGTAGTTGACGGAGAGGTATGGTCGTGGAACTCTACCCCTAAACCTATTGGACCTGCCTTAGAAAGTGGTTATCCTGAAATAATTTCATTTGCACGTCACAAATACGTTGGCGATATGCTTTTCTCCCATGAAGATGAAAACCTAAATAGGGAAACCGTATTTGTCGATTCCACTTTTCTGGAAATGTTTAGTTTTTCATTTAAGGAGGGAAATCCTGCCGATGCATTAAAACAGCCATCCTCAATTGTCATTAACGAAGATGTGGCGAAAGATTTTTTTGGAGATGAAAGTCCAATCGGCAAAACGTTACGGTTTGATAATAAGGCAGACCTCATCGTAACCGGAGTAATGGAAAATTTACGAAGCAATACGGACTTTGAATTTGAAGTCTTGATTACCTGGCCGGTTTTTGAAAACAACCTTTTCAATGATGATAACTGGTCTAACAACCACTTGGAGACTTTTGTGAGATTGGATGAGAATGCGGATTTAGCATTAGTCAATGACAAGATTAGGGACATTAAAAAAGAACATATCGAAGAAGCAACTACAGATGTATTTTTATATCCAATAGAAAACCGATACCTCTACAACGATTTTGAAAATGGCGTACCGATCGGAGGAAATATTGATCGTGTTCGAATGTTCACATTAATCGCTGTGCTTATTCTTCTGATCGCCTGCATCAATTTTATGAACCTGAGTACCGCTCAGAGCGAAAGGCGTTCCAAAGAAGTAGGTATAAGAAAAGTCTCAGGAGCAAAAAAAGGAGCATTGGTTGGTCAGTTTATGATCGAATCTATACTGCTTTCCTTAATTAGTGGAGTAATAGCACTTGGGTTAGTCCAGCTTCTACTCCCTTACTTTAATAATACAATCAATTTGAAGTTGAGCCTCCCCACTTCAAGCTTCTCTTTTTGGCTGTTGGCTACTGGATTTATTTTACTGACGGGAATACTGGCAGGTAGTTATCCAGCCTTCTTTTTATCTTCCTTTCAACCCATAAAAGTATTAAAAGGTACGTTCAGCCGAATCGGAAGTGGATTTAATCCGAGGAAAATTCTGGTGGTAACTCAATTTACGTTTGCTATCATCTTGATTGCCTCGACTATTATTGTCAGGAATCAAATTGAACATGCACGAAACAGAAAACTTGGATATGATAAGTCACATTTGATCTATCATACTTTAAGCGAAGAGATAGAAAAGGGTTTTGAAGCTTTTAAGAGAGATTTGTTCAAGGAAGATCTTGCGAAGTCCGTATCAAAGAATATGTCGCCTATAACTGAAAATTGGAGCAACTCCTGGGGAATAGGTTGGGATGGAAAAGACGAAGAGTCCAAAAAACTAATGTTTAGATATTCAGCGGATATTCGACCTGTAGAAACTTTTGGCTTAACCTTGCTTGAAGGAAGGGATATTGATGTGGATCAATTCGCCACGGATTCAACAGCAGCATTATTGAATAAAGAAGCGATGAAGATGATGGGCTTTGAGAACCCGATTGGCGAACTTATTTATGATAATGATACAAGCTGGCATGTAGTAGGCGTAGTTGATAATTTCTTAAACGGATCGCCATTTGGCAAAGACAGGCCGATAATCATATTTGGCCCTTATACCTGGACTGGTATTTTTCATATAAAGCTTAATGATGAATTAAACGCAGCTGAAAATCTATCA
This sequence comes from Bacteroidota bacterium, assembly GCA_039030555.1. Lineage (GTDB taxonomy): Bacteria > Bacteroidota > Bacteroidia > Cytophagales > Cyclobacteriaceae > JBCCDY01. The sequence goes on along the minus strand of JBCCDY010000014.1, from coordinate 111,367 downwards.
GCCATTGAAAAAGTCTTTTCAACCCACTATCCGAACATTCCTTTTGAATATGACTTTGTTGACGACGCTTATGCACAGCGTTTCGAAAACCAGAAACGAACAGCAAAGCTTACATTCATATTTTCCGGTTTGGCCATTATGATATCGTGCCTTGGATTGTTTGGTTTATCGGCTTTTGCAGGTGAGCAAAGAAGTAAAGAAGTGGGAGTAAGGAAAGTGTTGGGGGCCTCTGTTGCAAGGATTATGTGGTTGCTCTCTACCGATTTCGTAAAACTCGTTTTGATTGCCTTCCTGATTGCAGTGCCTATTGCCTGGTATACTATGGATCAATGGCTTTCGGATTTTCACTATCGAATATCCATTTCACCGACGGTTTTCTTAATTACGGGAATAGTTGCCGTGACCATAGCCTTTCTAACGATCAGTTATCAGGCCTTAAAAACAGCTTCGATTAATCCGGTTGTGGCACTAAAGAATGAGTAGTTCAATTAGCAATTAAGAATGAACAATGGGCAATGAATAATTACGAATGGCAAATGACGAATTAAGAGAACTGATAATAACGCTTAGAGCAAACCAAATAGCTAAACGCTAAGGGGCCAAATCGCCAACAATTTAACCACCCACATCAATAATTGTTAGCTGCTAATTGCTAACTAAAAAAAGCCGTCCGAAATCAGACGACACTATCCGATGATGGTCGCTTGTTACAAAGCTTATTATAAAATAAAAGGTATAAATTAATGATAATCAATTAGTTATGATTTTGGCATTCTATTAGTAACGCGCTATTGAAAATGATTTTTGATTAGAAATGCCAAACGGTACTATAGACTAATTAAAATACCTATAACTCGAAAACCATAATAACTCTTATTCCATGCTTAAAAATTATTTCAAGACAGCTCTTCGTAACCTTATCAAGCATAAAGGCACTTCAGTGATTAGCCTATTGGGGTTCATTATTGGGCTAACCTCAGTTATATTTCTCTATTTCTATATTGAGAATGAACTTAACTATGATGCTTTTCATAGTGATAAAGAGAGTATTTACCGAGTTTATAGAACTTCTCAGGACGAAACTGGAGAAACCTATGATATAGGACAGACATCGCCTCCTTATGCAGAGGCTTTGATCAATGATTTTCAAGGGATCATTCAGTCTACAGTAAGAACGAGCATCAGGGATTTAGTGGTTTCAAATGGAGATAAGCGTTTCTATGAAGATTATGTTATGGTAGCCGATACCAATTTCTTCGAGTTCTTTTCTTACCCATTGAAATACGGAGATCCTGAAACCGTATTGGATGATATACATAATGTGGTCTTAAGTGAAGAATTGGCTAAGAAGTATTACAATAATGAAGATCCTATTGGAAAAACCATAAGTCTCAATGAAGATGAAACTTTTGTAGTGGCTGGAATATTCAGTAAGCCCCAAAATAAAACACACATCGAGTTTGATATGGTTATTTCAATGGATATATATGAACCCGCAGACTGGTTTAGGGACTGGTGGAGGAATTTTGCTTCCACTTATGTTAAAATAGACCCCGATAAGGCAAGTTACCTAGTATCACAATTTCCTGATTTTATGGAAAAATACCTAGGGGAGGATTTTAAGATTAACAACAATAGCAACGGGTTAACCCTTATACCGTTGAGTGATGTCTATTTCCATAACGCTCGTTATGATTCCAACGATAGTGGTGACAAAGCATCATTATACATTTTGGGTAGCGTGGCTTTAGCGATCCTGTTTATTGCCTGTTTCAATTACATAAATCTTTCGATTGCGCAGTCTTATAAAAGAGCTAAAGAGATCGGTGTTCGAAAAGTATTGGGTGTTAATAAGACACGACTTGTATTTCAGTTCATGGGTGAATCGATGGTTCTCTTACTTACCGCACTGTTAATTTCAGGAATTCTGAGTACAGCACTCAGAGATACTTTAAACACCTATTTTGAATTAGATGTACTTTATAATTGGAATGATATTAATGTAATACTATTTACAGGTTTTCTATTCATAACCATCGTATTGGCGTCAGGCTTATACCCTGCCTTGCTCTTATCTTCCTTTAAAACATTAAACGTATTGAAATCGGATAAACCTCTTCTTGGAAAGAACATTTTTGTACGTAAAGGTTTGATTGTATCGCAATTCTCACTTTCCGTTTTTCTACTTGTAGTCACCATGCTAATTTATATGCAGCTTAAATTTATGAATGAAAAAGACCTTGGTTATGATTCCTCTTCAGTGCTGGTTATAGATACGGATCCCGAGATCAGGGAAAATTATGACGCCTTTCAGGAGAGGCTTCGTCGTTTTCCTACCATTGAGCAAGTAACCATAGCATCCGGTGTGCCGGGTGGTTTCCATGATAATTATGGCATTAATTTTAAAGAAGGTCAAGAGGCTATAAGAGTTCATACTGTTTTCTCAGACGCTGGTTATTTAAAGACTTTTGGTATTCCGGTTTTTGCAGGAAGGGGTTTCGATGATCATTTTTCGACAGATAGAGAAGAAGCCATGATGATTAGCGAAAGTGCGTGGAAAGCGACAGGGTTACCTTTGGAAGAAATTATCGGAAAGCAAGTCAAAATTCCATTCAAAGAATGGGATAGAACAATCATAGGTGTTTATAAAGATTACCACTATAAAACGTTGAAGGACAAAGTAGAGCCGCAGGCAATAATTATGGGAGAGGACATGAATAGGATTGCGATAAAAATGGATAATAGTAATATTATTTCCACGATGAAGCAACTTGAGGAGTTATACGCTGAGTTAGCTCCTGGCTTTCCTCTTAAAAGTTGGTTTTTGGAAGAAGATTTAGGTAGACAATATGAACCTGAAAATAGACAGGCTCGAGTATTTACAGTATTCTCTGGTGTATCCATTGGCCTGGCTTGTATGGGGGTTTTAGGGCTTGCTGCATTTTCTGCACAACAACGCCAAAAAGAATTGGGTATCAGAAAGGTGCTTGGTGCATCGGTTGAACAAATTATAATGTTGATTTCTAAGGAGTTTCTATTACTTGTTGGAATAGCGGTAATTATCGCCATTCCGGCATCTTGGATTTTTATACGGAAATGGCTCCAAGATTTTGCCTATAGGATAGAAATCTCTGACCATTGGTACCTTTTTTTAATGGGAGGTTCTCTAACTGCACTGGTAGCTTTTTTCACCATTGGGCTAAAAACATTCAAATCGGCAAATACAAATCCAGCTGATATTATCAGATACGAGTAGTAAATAAATAAGAATGACGAATTAAGAGAGGTGATGACGCCTTCAATAAACTAAACAGCTAAACCTCAAATATCTCAAAACCCAACAACCTAACAACCCAATAACCCATCTATGCTTCAAAACTATCTTAAAACCACCTTTCGGAACCTAGTCAAAAACAGCTTATTCAGTGCTATAAATATCTTCGGATTAGCCACGAGCTTGACGGCCGTTTTTTTCATTGCGCTTTTCGTTATTGATGAACTCAGCTACGATAAGTTTCATGAGAAAGGCGAACGCATGTACAGGGTATTTTGGAATTCTGAGAACCCTCAAACCAGGGTGCCATATCTAATGAGCAAAACTCTTCCGGAAGATTTCACTCAAATAGAACAAGCAGTGAGCCTTACACCTTTGTGGGGACCTGGCTTAACTATACCAACTTATAAAGTTCAGTCGGATGATAGAACCTTTGAAGAAAAAGGCTTTTATGCAGCTGACTCTGGTTTTTTTGAGGTGTTTACATTTGAATTTATTGAAGGCGATGCTGAAACAGCTTTTGGGAATATTAACTCCGTAGTTATTACGGAATCCATAGCGAAAAAATTCTTCGACAAAGAGGCTGCCATTGGCAAAACCCTTAAAGTTGGTGATGATGAAAATATACTAGCTGTTTCCGGTGTGATTAAAGATATCCCTGATAATTCGCACTTTGAGTTTAGTTTTTTGGTCTCTTACGATTTACTGAAATTGATTAGTGGCCCCGATTATTTCGAATGGGGTGATTTTGGGCATTACGTTTACCTGGTATTAGGTGAAAATTCGAATCCTAAAACACTTCAATCTGAAATGATTGATTGGTCAGGAAAGTACATCGACTGGAGTGAAAGCAGTCTGGAAAGATTGCACGCGGGAAGTATGGGATTTGAACTACAGGCCTTACACGATATCCATTTAAACTCCGATTTAAGATGGGAACTCGGAACAAATGGAAATATGCTCTACGTGAATATTTTGATCGGTGCTGCTATTTTCATTCTACTTGTGGCGATTATTAATTTTTCCAACTTATTTACAGCTAGTGCCTTAGATCGTTCCAGGGAAGTCGGGGTGCGTAAAGTATTGGGATCTGGAAAATTAGCTTTAGCAAAACAGATTATTGCAGAGTCCATCATATTTGCATTGCTTTCGGGGTTTTTAGCGGCGATGGCAGTCTGTTACGGTTTGCCATGGTTCAATTCCATTGCAGGAAAAACAATTAGCCTTATGGCAAATAACGGGATGTATATGCTAGTCATTCCAGCTGTTGTTTTGATTGGAGTTGTTGCGGGCTTATATCCTTCCATATATCTTTCTTCCTTCAAAATTCTCAATGCTTTAAAGAATAGAATAAAGGCTAATTCAAAGCAAACCCCGGTTACTAGAGGATTATTGATTCTTCAGTTTTCAGTATCGGCCATACTTTTAATAGGAACCATTGCCATTGTAAAGCAGGTTGATTTTATAAAAAACCATTCTTTAGGATTTCAACAGGATCAGGTGATTGTACTCCCTTTAAATTCAGAATCCCTTCAATCTAAATACAAAACTGTAAAATCTAAATTAACCAGTATTCCGGGAGTAGTAAGAGCCACCGCTGTTTCTAATGTTCCGGGAAAGAATTTTAATCAAAACCCAATCCGATGGGTAGGAGGCGAGGAGGGTGAGACCGAAGATGTTTCCGAGTATTGGGTTGATGAAGATTTTTTCACGGCCTTAGAGGTTGGTATTTTGAAGGGAAGAGCTTTCTCTGAAGCGTATAATGACGATCAGGAAAATAACTTTATAATCAATGAAGCTACAGCAAAGCTTTTCGATTGGGAAGATCCTATCGGGGAGGAACTAATTTGGTATCATGATGATGATCCGCAAAAAGGAAAGGTTATTGGTGTTGTCAATGATTTTCATGTACGTTCTCTAAAAAGCGAAGTCAGTCCGTTGGCATTTCATGTTTTACCTTCCGAATTCAACTACCTTTTGGTGAAAGTTAAACCCGACAACATAGACCAAACACTAAATCAAATTTCAGAGGAGTGGAGGCAGTTTGATGAGCAATCCGATTTCAGTTATTACTTTCTTAGTGAAGAATTTCAGCGTCAGTATGAAGCCGAAAACAAACTTCAATCCATCATATTTATCTTTTCAGGGCTAGCGGTTCTGATTGCCTGTCTGGGACTTTATGGTCTTACCACATACACCACCCGTCAGCGTAAGAAAGAGTTTAGTATCAGAAAAGTAATGGGTGCAACCCTTAGCTCTTTGGTAATCCTGGTTACCAGACAATTTTCCATTTATATCATTATGGCTTATGTTTTAGCTGTACCCATATCGATTTGGGTCGTGAACGAATGGATGAACAACTTTGCTTATAAAGTTGAGCTGGGCTTCGATCTCTACCTCTATTCTTTGGTAGGTATCGTTTTGATTTCATTCGTCACCATGAGTATTCAGGCGATCAGATCTGCTAATTCTAATCCAGTCGACTCCCTGAAATCTGAGTAATTGGCAATTGAAAATTAGCAATTACGAACGATAAATGACGAATTAAAAGAAATGATAAAGCAACTCGAAGTGTCATCCTGAGAGGTAAAATTTTGGTTTCAAAATTCACAAAACTGGATAACATACCGGTCGGACCGATGAATACGTCATATGCATTAGTCTTTTGACGGAGAAGGATTTTTAATTGAAGGGTTTCCCCGATCCGAAGTTTCAGATAAGTCGTGGAATGGCGCTCTGGATTAGCTTAAGACCAACAGCCAAACTTCCAATTGTACATGACTAATTATTCATTGACTAACACCGTCCGATATCAGACAGTGCCATCCGTCCACGCACGAACTAATGGGTCTTAAATCTTAAATTTATAAGGTAACTAATTGATAGTAAGAAGCTTATAAAGTTGGCATTCTCTTGGTAGTAGACAATTAAAAATGAGTAATTATCAATTAAGAATTTAAAGTATCTTTCATCGATTAGCAATCAGTTCCCTTATCTGAATGCTGAAAAATGAGGGCTAATCACAAAAAAGCCAAAGCCTAAAACCCAATTAATAATTGCTCATTGTTAATTACTAATTGAATAAATCCATGATACGAAACTACTTCAAAACAGCCATCCGAGTAATGATCAGAGAGCGGTTCTATACCGGGATCAACCTTTTTGGACTTTCCTTAGGAGTAGCAGCTTTTCTATTCCTTGCATCATATATTCGTTTTCAATTTACGTATGATAATTTCCATCCGGATCTGGATAGAACATATCGAGTTAACTCTACTAATATTTGGTATCCAAGCGGTCCGATGATGGGCTCGTCGGTTTTGCCTTTAGCAGAAGCTTTGGAGAACGAATTCCCTCAAATTGAACAAACTTTAAGAATTAATACAGCCGACCGTTTACAAGGGGTTTGGTATAAAGATGAAAACAACAATTGGCAAAACCTTTCTGAAGAGCAGGTATTAGGGGCAGACTCTACCTTTTTCGATTTCTTTGGCTTCCAGTTGACAGAAGGTGACAGGAATTCTGCGCTCGACCAAACAGGTTCTGTTGTTATTTCAGATGATGCGGCCAGGAGTATCTTTGGAGATCAGCCAGCTTTAGGAAAAACTCTTTATTTTGGTGAAGATAAAACACCAGCTATTGTTACAGGTGTAACCGCCGATCAGCCTGAAAACAGCCATTTTCATTTCGATTACCTAGTTTCCATTTATACCAATCAGGATGTGAAAGATTTTGACTGGAGCTGGATTTGGACACAGGCCGTCACTTATATCAAATTAAAAGAAGGTACTGATCCTTCTCAAATTAGTGACCGACTTCATACCATTGCACCTAAATACTCAGGATACGCTTTTCAACGATTGGGGATGAGTTATGAAGAATTCGAAAAACAAAAAGGCGCTTATACATTTGCCATTCAGCCGATAAATAGTATTTGGCTTTATTCCCATGGTGTCTATAACCGAATTGGCGGAATCGGGAACATCAATGATATCTACATTTTCGCTTCCATAGCAATCTTCCTATTGGTGATTGCCGGGATTAATTTTATTAACCTTTCCACGGCCCGTTCTGTGGTTCGTTCCAAAGAAGTAGGAGTTAGAAAAACCTTGGGTTCGAGCCGTAAAGAATTGGTCTTTCAATTTCTTAGTGAAACGATACTTACCGCCTTTTCTGCAAGTTTTTTGGGGATACTTCTTTTAATGATGATTAAGATCCCGCTTGAAACACTACTTTCCTTAGGGTTTGAGTTGGATATTTGGAATTTGCTGATCAATGAATGGTACTTACTACTTATTCCTTTTGCATTTGGCGTTATAGCTGGAATATATCCCGCTTTTTACCTGACCAGATTCAATCCAAAAGAAGTCCTGAAAACAAAGCAGGCAGCTCTATCGGGCAGTTCTTCATTTAGAAATGGCCTGGTTGTAACACAGTTCACCATTTCAGCCCTTCTATTGATTGGAACTTTGGTGATTTATCAGCAACTGGAGTATTTCAGGAATAGCTCTTTGGGTTTCAATAAGGAGAATATTCTTGTAGTAGATCGAGCACATACTTTGGGTAATAATCTGGAAGCCTTTACAAATTGGTTCGAGCAACAACCGGAGTTTAAAGCAGTAACTGTTGGAATGGATGTCCCCGACCAATTCGGATATGAGGACTTCTTTAAAAAAGAAGGAGCTGAAAGTGAAGTATCTCTTTCTGTTCTTAAAATTGATGAAAACTACATTTCCACCCTAGGAATGGAGTTGATTTCGGGCAGAAGCTTCATTGAAAATCCAGGCGATGCCGATAAAATCATTTTGAATGAAGCCGCATTAAAGACTTTCGAATGGAATGCCGATGAAGCTATCGGAAAAAGGTTAATCTATTTTGAAACAGAGTTTGAAGTAATCGGAGTGGTCAAAGACTTTGTTTACCAAACACTGAGGTTTGAAGTAGCGCCTTTAGCCTTAATGAATCTAAATGCTAGAATATGGGGCGATCAACGAGTTGTTGCGGCCAAATATCAGGCCGACGATTTAAAGTCATTAGTTGCAAAAGTCGAGAAGGAATGGTCCAAAAAATCAGATGCTCAATTCAGCTTTAGTTTTTTGGATGATGATCTCGAAAATAATTATCAAAACGAAGCTGAATTAGGTAAACTGATTTCAACACTAACGACCATGGCTGTCATCATTTCGTTTATGGGACTTTTTGGGCTTTCTACTTACGTGCTTGAGCAAAAAAGAAAAGAGATCAGCATTAGAAAGGTATTAGGCTCTTCGGTAAGTTCCATTTTGTTACTCCTGAACAAACGTTTTATTGGTCTTTGCATCATAGCCTTACTTTTGGCGGCTCCAATTGCCTGGTGGGCATGCAATGAATGGTTATCCCAATTTCCTAACCGAGTTTCAGTTTCAATAGATTTATTTCTAATTGTGCTTGGAGGCTTAATGTTATTTATGACACTAACCGTTTCGCTCCAATCAGTAAAAGCTGCATTGGTCAATCCGGTGAAGCATTTGAAAGAAGAGTAATTCAATTATCAATTAGTAATGAATAATTACGCCCTGAAAATACGGAAGTGTTAAAGCCAAACACCCAACAACCCAACAACCCAAACATCCAGTAACCCAAAGACCCAACAATCTAACAACCCAAACACCCAAAGAATCATGCTAAAAACTACCTAACCATCTTGTTCAGAAAATTCAAAAAAACAACTTCTATAAAACTTTAATTTGTTTATACATGAAAACGCTTACTATTTCATTAATTATAGCTCTATCCATAATTTCAGAAAAAAATACATTTACTCAAGAACCTGAATCTTTAGTATATATGGATCTATCACATGGTCAGCGGTTTTGGAACGATCCGATGGACCTTCTGCCTAATATTGGGATTGGCGATACTGCACGAATCGAATATTTAAATCAAGAGCTTTTAAATTCACTTGAGCCTTTTGATGCACGAATCTCCTTTCTTAAGGAAGGTATTTTTTTCAGAGACATCAAAAATGGTGATCTCCTGATTTTGCATGTTCCATCTACTCGATACACAACAGATGAAATAGGCGATATAAAGAGGTATCTGGATAAAGGAGGGAATGCACTTTTGGTTATGGAAGCAGATTATTGGACAGACATTACCAAGACCAATTTAAATGATATTCTTGAGCCTTATGAAATAGCTTACGGGCTTCAAAGTGTTGACTCCTTGGCTGGAGGATATACGAAAGCAGGTGCCTTAACTCAAGGGCAGTTGAAGGTAACTTATCAGTTCGGAAGAAGTATAGAAGGTGGAACCCCTTTTGCTTTTAGCAGTCAGAATGATGAGCCTTTTGGAGTTTTTAAGCAATTAGAATCGGGTGGGAAACTCGTAGTTCTGGGGGATGCCATGTCAACGCTTTATATGACAGAATGGAGAGGAGTAAATGACTATCAGTGTCAGGAATTTATGCAGGGAGTATTTGAGTATTTATTGGGCCGGTAATATCTTATATAAACTTTCCCTTACTAACGGCTGTTTAAGGGATCTTTGAATTGAACAGATGCCCTAATCAAGCAAGAACGTGATACTCAGAAAAAGATAAACCACTGAATCGAAGCATCATCCTGGATTCAATAGACTACTTGAGTTTCTTAACTACGTTCAGAATGACACTACTATTTAGCCAAAATAATAAACCCAACAATCTATACTGATAATCATTCACAGCTACTTGCTAATCGTATCTCCGTCCGATATCAGACAGTACCATCCGTTCACGCACGAACTAATAGTCCTTAATTTAAGAATTTAGCAGGTAACTATTTGAAAACAAGAAACTTACAAAGTTGGCATTCTCTTAGTATAAAAGATTAAAAATGAGTGATGAAAAATTAAGATATATGATGATGTTAACTCGAAGAGTCATCCTGAGTGATAACAAAGGATCTTTAATAAACAAATTAGATCCTGAACGGAGTGAAGAATGGTGCTCATCATAAGCTAAACTGCTAAAAAGTCAATTACCAAACGACAAAAAGTTAACATCCTAAAAAACCAACTACCCAAAAGCCCATGCTAAAAAACTACTTAACCATCCTCTTCAGAAAGTTTAGAAAAGAACGACTTTACAGTCTGCTCAATATACTTGGCCTTACGGTCGGAGTGACTTGTTTCCTTTTGATTTATGCCTTTGTTCAGAATGAAAAAAGCTATGATACATTTCATACAGATGCAGAAAGAATCCTCAGGGTTGGGTATGAAGTAAGCCTGGGAACTGGAACAAAAGTCATAGTGGGAAGCCCTGAACGCCTAGCAAGAACATTAAAAGAAGACTTCCCGAATCTGGAAGATGTAACCCACTTTACTGTTCCTTATGAAGGAGAGGTATGGGTTGGCGAAACGAAGTATGTGGAGGAAGCTATTGTATTTGCCGAAGAAAACTTCTTCCAGTTTTATGATTTTGAACTCCTGGCAGGATCGAAAGAAGAGGTATTGAAAGGGCCTGGAAAAGTAGTGATTACCGAAACGATGGCACTTAATTATTTCGGTAGTGTGGAAGAAGCATTAGGAAAAGAAATTAAGGTTCAAAGTGATTTTGATCCACATGATATTCCTGTGGTGGTTTCAGGTGTGATGGAAGATATGCCCGCCAACAGCCATTTTCATTTTGACGTTTTATTCTCCATGGATACCGGAACTCCTGAATTTCCTCAAAACTTAAAGGAGAATTGGGGCTGGACCTCATGCTATACTTACGTGAAACTTGGGGAAAATATGAGCAACGAATCCTTTAATGAGGATTTAATAGCGTTTGGGGAAAAGCACATAGAAGGTAAGTGGTTCATTGAGTTCTTTTCACAACCCATGCTCGATATTCATCTATATTCCCATTTGAATATGGATATCGAAACCAATGGGAATGCTCAAAACGTCGCTATTCTTTCCATCATTGCCCTGATTATTCTTGTTCTGGCGGTAGTCAATTATATGAATTTATCTACTGCAAGAGCACTTAACAGAGCAAAAGAAGTCGGAGTGCGTAAATCTGTAGGTGCAAGTCGATCGCAAGTGGCTTTTCAATTTTTTGGAGAAGCACTAGTATTTACCGGAATAGCTGTAATTACAGGCTATGGTTTAGCCGTCTCCACACTAGACTCTTTTGGTAGTTTATTTGGCTTCGTAGTTTCAAACGTCTGGTTGTATGACCCGGCATTTATCTCCTTGCTTATTCTTGGTAGCCTCGTTGTTGGAGTCTTATCCGGAAGTTATCCGGCACTATACCTCTCCTCTTTCAATCCCAAAGCAGTTTTAAAAGGAGATACGGCTCGTCTGAGAGGAGGTGCACTGGGCGTGAGAAAAGGATTGGTAGTATTTCAATATACACTTTCGGTTGCCTTAATATTAGGAACGCTTGTTGTCAATAATCAACTCCAGTTTCTAAGGAGTAAGAGTCTGGGAGCAGATGTGGAGAATACTTTGGTGGTCACTAGTTCAGTCGATATAAGGGAAAACTTTCAAGCCTTCAAAAATGAATTGCTGGGCCATGCGAATATTAAGCAAGTCACTTCTTCCAGTAAAAGGTTTGGGGCGGATATCAATAGTGGTAATTTCTTTAAAGTTAGTACAGATAAAGGCCTTACCGATGCCCGGTTGAGTATTATAAATGTCAATCCTGATTTCTTCAATTTTTATGGTATTGATGTTGTTGCTGGTAAGGATTTTTCAGAGGACCTGCCTACAGATAGGCGCTTCGTCATACTCAATCAATCCGCTTTACATGCCCTGGAAATAAATGATTATGACCAAATTTTAGGAAACACCCTGAAAGCCAATGGTTTTGACTTTCAGGTAGAAGTAATAGGGGTTATTGATGACATTCACCTGGAGACGATTCACAACAAAATCAAACCTATGTTTTTCCTGTTAAACAACGATCCTCAGTTTTGGACTTCAGTAAAAGTAAGCGGTAATACTTCAGATGCTATAACTGCTTTAGAAAGTAGCTGGAAAAAGTTCGAGCCTCGAAGAACACTGAATTACAGTTTTCTAGATGAGGATCTGCATCAACTTTATTTGCAGGAAGAACAGTTTTTGAGTGCATTCAGCTTTTTCTCCGGAGTGGCCATTTTTGTGGCCTGCTTAGGCCTATTTGGACTTTCTATATTTAATGCTGAACGAAGGCTAAAGGAAATTGGAATGAGAAAAGTGCTCGGGGCTTCTATAGCTCAAATCGTAATGATCTTTTATAAAGATTTCTCGAAGCTAATCCTGCTTGCGTTTGTTATTGGGGCACCTCTTGCTTATTGGGTTATGACCGACTGGCTCAATAGCTTTGAGTACCATATTTCTCCGGGAATTGAAACATTAATTTTAACGGGAGTAGCAGCAATAACGGTTGCGTTTGTTACCATAAGCTATCAGTCTATTAAGGTTTCTCTAGTAAACCCATTGAAGTATCTGAAAGAAGAGTAAAGTATGAATAATACGATATTCAAATTTAGTACCCGGGTTTTATTGTTTTCTTTATTGATACTGTTTACTGATTGTTATTCATATGCTCAAGAGGAAGAGAATGAAAAAGCAGAGATTATTATTTTAGGAACACTACATTTCAGTCAATTTCACGATCCGGAGATAGGGCCAAAGAACTTTCTAGGTGATAGAAGAAAGAAGGAATTTGAAAATGTGGTAGACAAATTATCCTTATTTGAACCAGATCTAGTTCTGGTAGAACGCAAACCATCCAAACAGTCAACATTAGATAGCTTATTTACTCTTCAAAGTTTTGACCCTACAGCCTTATCTGATGGATTAAGTGAAGTTTACCAGATTGGGTTTCCATTAGCCAAAAGAAATCAATTGGAGACCGTTTATGGAGTGGATTATTATGAAAGCGTATCACAGTCTTTGTTAAGTGATGGAGAGAACATTAACCTTTTCAAAGAGTTTTTGGCAGATTTCAGGAATGTAGGAAGATCTGTGACTTCCAGATTTTTAAAAGGAGAGCTTAGTATTTCTGAATTTTTAGAAATATTGAACAAGCCTGATAATGTGGAGATGTCGCATAGGCTATTCTTTAATATACCAGCTTACGTCAAGAACGGATCATTTTCCTCTTACGAAGGACTTCAGCAACAAATTGATACAGCTTATGCAGGAGCTGAATTCATTTCTTTGTTTTATGAGCGTAATCTTAAAATATATTCCAACATCATTAATACACAGCTTAAAAAGAGGAGTAGAAGAATTGTGTTGATCATCGGACAAACCCATGTAGGTGTTTTAGAAAATATTTTTGAGAATAACCCAAGCTTCCATGCGGTGAGTCCGATTGAATATTTGAGGGATAAATAACGGTGCCTGAATAAACTTAACAGAATAATTTTGCACTTCTCTAGCTTATCTGATTTTCTACTCTAAACAAGTCGAACAATACAAAATCTGTATTATTCGACCATTAATTCAAATACTTACTCAATTCAACATTTTCATATTGCTGTCGAGGTTTACTATGCTTTCTTAGTAGTAGAGCGAGTACGAATCTTAAGAGCAGCATAAAGTGGGCAAAAATTTATAAATCCGGTGATTATAAATATTCCACTCGCTATCAAAAGTACAGTTAATAATATCCCGGAAACAATGTTGAAATACCATAATGCCAGAATAACTAATGCCAGAACTATTCTAATAATCCCATCGGCCGAACTCATATTTTTCGTCATTGTCTTACTTTTTTAGTTTAATGATTCAAATAAAGTCAGTGCTAAGAACAAGTTCAGTGACCTTCATCACACAACAAGAATTATTTTAATAATTCTATAATCCCTCTGTATAATTTAACCACTCCATCTTGTTCAAGCTTCTTTAAAAGCCTTGATACTGTTTCTCTTGCAACACCTAATTCGTCCGCAATTTCCTGATGAGTGGCTTTTATTTTATTTGTTTCTGAAGCTTGAGCGCGGCCATTCAAATACTCAATAATTCGGCTATCCATTTTCTGAAAAGCCACCGAATTAAAGGCAGAAAGAAGATCATTAAATCGCTTCTTATATAAATCATTAATGAAGAGATTGAAAGAATCATAATTTCTTTGCCAATCGGGGAGAAATCTTGCCGGAATCATTAATAGTTTGCAATCTTCTTCTGCAATAGCTTTAAAGCCAGTTTTTTGATCATTCAAAACGACTGATATTGACATGATACAGCTTTCATTAGGGTAGATATAATAAAGCAATATTTCTTTTTCATCTTCGATCCTAATTACCTTTATACATCCGAAAAGTAAGATGGGCACCATTTTTAAATAAGAACCATCATCTATAAGTAATGTATCTTTTGGAGCTTCTATGATTTTAGAGTACTCCAAAAGTTCAGAACGAAGATTATTCTCTTGGAAATATTTCTTTTGATTAGAGAAAAACGCTTCTACACTCTCGTTTGCTAACATCTTTTTTTAAATGATAATTACCCCAATATAGTTTTGAAAATACGAAGATGGCGAGCCTTGCCTTAAACTATTACTGCCGACTGTCCGAAATCAGACAGTACCCTCCGTTCACGCACAAATTTTGAGTTAATCATCTCGATATTTTCCGTTAAAAAATTGGTAATCAATTTGTTATAGAACTGGCATAGTGTTAGTAATGATTAATTAAAATGAAGATTAGTTAATACGTAATTGTAAATAATGATAAATCTTTTAAGAAGCTAAGCTGCAAAAAAAGCCAATAACCCAGACACCTAAAAACCAAAATACCAATAACCCAACACCCTAAATCAAAAAAATGAATGACTACAATGTTGAATCAGCTATTATAACTGATAACTTAGATACTAAAGAACCTAAAATGATTAAACTCAATGACGTTGATAAATTCGTCAAATCAACTTTCTCGAAAACGTTCATTCTGAAAAGTATAGACTTTGAGGTTCAGGAAGGTGAATTTGTAACGATTATGGGGCCAAGCGGTTCCGGAAAATCCACTTTACTGAATATTCTTGGATTGCTGGATAAGCCGTCAGCTGGTGAATACTATTTTAACGACCAGCCCGTTCATAAGCTTTCGGAAAAACAAGTCACTGAATTCCATAGAACCCATGTCGGCTTTGTATTTCAGTCTTATCACTTGATCGACGAGCTTAATGTTTATGAGAACATTGAAACTCCACTACTGTACAGAGGTGTAAAGGGTAAGGAGCGAAAGAGTATGGTTGCGGATATTTTAGACCGATTCAATATGGTTGCTAAAAAAGATCTTTTCCCGGAACAACTTTCCGGAGGACAACAGCAGCTAGTTGGGGTGGCTAGAGCTATTATAGGCAAACCAAAGCTGTTATTAGCTGACGAGCCAACTGGGAATTTACATTCAAAGCAGGGTGATGAAATTATGGAAATCTTCAGAAAACTTAATGAAGATGGGACAACCATAGTTCAGGTTACACATTCCGAAAAACAAGCAGAAGTAGGAAAAAGAATTATTCAGTTAGAAGACGGCACGATTGTCGGGGATGAGAAAGTCAATTAACATCCGAGACATCGTATCAGCTGTTGGCATTCAGTTTTTCTTCCCGATAACTGAGTGCTGACCGCTAAATACCCAAAAGCCAAAAGCCAAACAGCTAATTGCTAATTGCTAATTGCTAATTGCTAATTGCTAATTGATTCCGTACCTTTGCGCTCCGCTTGAGTGAGCGGATCTCAATTCGTTGAGATTTTTGTAAAACAACTAACGGCAAATACTTCCTGAGCCGTAAAATAAGGAGGTTTTAAATATCATGGCTGAAGAAAAAGATGCTCAGACTGAAGAGCAACAGAAAGAAGCAGTTGTAGAAGAAACCGTTTCGGAAACAACATCTGCTGAGGAGAACAGCGCAGCTGAAAAGGTGGAAGATAAGAAAGAAACCGAAGTAAAAGCTGAAGAGAAAAAAGAAGAACCTAAAGAAGAAGAGAAGAAAGAGTTTGACTGGGACGAGCTAGAAGATTCTGGTTTCGGTGAAGACTATACTGACTCTCAAAGAAAAGAACTTGAAGCTCTTTATGGTGATACTTTAACTACGCTTGATGAGAAAGAACTCATCAAAGGAAAAGTAGTAGATATTACCGGAAGAGATGTAATACTCGATATTGGAGCTAAATCTGATGGTTTGGTTTCCCTTTCCGAATTCAGGGACTTACCTGACATGAAAGTCGGAGATGAAGTAGAGGTATTCATAGAAGAGCAGGAAGATCGACTAGGTCAACTTAAGCTTTCAAGAAGAAAAGCTAAAATTGTTAAGGCCTGGGAGAACATTCAAGATGCTCTTGATAACGATAAGGTTATAGAAGGAACGATCAAAAGAAGAACTAAAGGTGGTTTAATCACTGATATTTATGGTGTTGAAGCTTTCTTACCAGGTTCTCAAATTGACGTGAAGCCTATCCGCGACTTTGACGTATTCGTAGGAAAGAAAATGGAAGTGAAAGTTGTGAAAATCAACTACACGAACGATAACGTAGTCGTATCACATAAAGTACTTATTGAGAAAGATCTTGAAGCTCAGAAAGCGGAGATCCTCAACAACCTAGAAAAAGGTCAGGTACTTGAAGGTACTATTAAGAACATGACCAACTTCGGTGTGTTCATCGATCTTGGTGGTGTTGATGGCCTTCTACACATAACTGATATTTCATGGGGTAGAATTAACCACCCTGAAGAAGTATTGAAGCTTGATGAGAAAGTAAATGTTGTTGTTCTCGATTTCGATGACGACAAGCAAAGAATCTCATTAGGTATGAAGCAATTGACTGAGCATCCATGGGATAAATTAGAATCTACAGTTGATGTAGGGTCTAAGGTGAAAGGAACGATAGTTAATGTTGCTGATTATGGTGCATTCCTGGAGTTAATGCCAGGCGTTGAAGGTCTAATCCACGTTTCTGAAATGTCATGGTCACAGCACCTAAGAAATCCTCAGGATTTCATCAATATAGGTGATGAACTAGAGGCAGTTGTACTTACGATCGATCGTGAGGAGAGAAAGATGTCACTCGGTATTAAGCAACTGACTGAAGATCCTTGGACTAAGCAGGATGTTCTTACTAAATATGCTGTTGGAACTCGACACAAAGGTGTAGTAAGAAACTTGACCAACTTCGGTTTATTTATTGAGCTTGAAGAAGGTATTGACGGACTAGTTCACGTTTCTGACCTTTCATGGACCAAGAAAATCAAACACCCATCTGAATTCATTAAAGTAGGTGAAGAACTTGAGGTGGTTGTTATGGAACTTGATGTAGATAACAGAAGACTTGCATTAAGTCACAAACATCTGGAAGAAAATCCTTGGGATACTTTCGAGACTGTATTTACTGTAGGTTCAGTTCACAAGTGTACTGTAGTTGATAAAAACGATAAAGGAGCAATACTCGAACTTCCTTATGGAATTGAAGGATTTGCAAACAATCGTCAACTGAAGAAAGAAGATGGTTCTAACGTAGAAACTGGAGAAACTATAGATTTTAAAGTTTTAGAATTCTCTAAAGAAGACAAAAGAATCTACTTATCTCATACGTCAACTTATAAAGAAGAGAAGAAACCTACACCTGTCAAAGCCAAGTCTACTAAAAAAGGTAGCGGTTCAACAGGAGCTTCTAAGGCTAACTTAGGAGGAGGTGAAAAATCAACTTTAGGGGACTTAGATGCACTTTCTGCTTTGAAAGAGAAAATGGTAGACGATCAAAAGGCTGCTATAAAAGAAGGAGCTAAGAAAGCAGAAGCTGAAAAAGCCGAAAAAGTACCTGAGGAGACTGAGGAGGCACCCAAAGAGGAAGTAAAAGCTGAAGTAGAAGAAACACCTGAAGCTAAAGCTGAAGAAGTAGCAGAGGCTAAAGTTGAAGAGAAAGCTACAGAGAAAAAACCTGCTGCAAAGAAGGCAACTAAAGCCAAGGCAGAGGATGCTGAAGTTAAAGCTGATCAATCAGAAGAAGACGATAAAAAAGAAGAACCAGCAGAATAAGCTGTTTCAGATTTATAGAATAGAAAGCTCAGTCATTGACTGAGCTTTTTTTGTTTTCGCCCTCCTTTGTTTGCATACTTTATAATCTCATTTCGATTATAAAAGTGGACGTCATAATCGAAAATAAAGGTTTTATACTTTTGAAGCCTTTGCTTATCCAGTATCTCAATTGCTATTTATGGAGATGGCCGATAATTTTCTTCCCACTTCCTCTAGGAAATAATCCGATGGCAAGTATTTTCATACTTTGTTATTAGAGTAATTCTTAATGCAAAAGCACTAGATAGAATAACTAATTGAATATGAATTTATTCTTGCGGAAAAGTATTATCGCTGGAAGTGGGTTGTTTTTATGCGTCTTCTTAGTCGTTCACCTTTCGGCTAATTGTATTTTGTTATTGCCTGAAAGCATCGCAAGAGACCTTTACAACAGCTATTCGACCACCTTACGAGAAAGCCCTCTTATTAAAGTTGTAGCATATTTGCTCTACCTTTCCATTTTACTTCATGTGATTTATGCTGCAATCGTAACTTATATAAATAGAAAAGCTAAACCCGATAAATATGTTGCTAATAAATCTTTAGAAAATAGTTCTTTCGCCTCTCAGAATATGGGTTGGTTAGGCGTATTGATTTTGATTTTTATAATTGTCCACCTAGCTAATTTTTGGGCACGTATCAAGTTGGGCATTGGAGAAAGTGTCGGAATGGATAGTAATGGAAATGTTGATGTTTATGAAGTCACCTATAGCCTCTTTCAAAACGCTTATTACGTTTTATTCTATTCGGTTTTATCCATTCCATTAGGTTATCATCTCAATCATGGTTTGAAAAGTGGTTTTAAAACCCTGGGCTTTTATCATAAAAAAGGCTTAACACTTTTGGCCAAGGTTTCATTAGTGTACGCGGTAGTGATTTCAGTAGGTTTTGGTATTATTCCCATCGTCGTCTACCTCAAATAATTATTTGTATGGTTTTAGATTCAAAAATCCCCGAAGGAAAGCTGGAAGATAAGTGGAGAAACTATCAGATGGATAGTCAGCTGATTAACCCTGCGAATAAGAAAAAACTGCAAGTGATTGTTGTTGGATCAGGCCTTTCAGGTGCTGGAGCAGCAGCTACCCTGGCTGAACTTGGATATGAAGTGAATTGCTTTTGCTATCAGGACTCCCCAAGACGAGCACACTCAGTGGCGGCACAAGGAGGTATAAACGCTGCAAAGAACTATCAACACGATGGGGATAGTGTATGGCGAATGTTTTACGACACCTTGAAAGGTGGGGATTTCCGATCCAGAGAGGCCAATGTGTACCGCTTGGCGGAACTATCTGCTCCTTTGATCGACCATTTTACACAACAAGGAGTTCCTTTTGCCAGAGAGTATGGAGGGGTGCTGGTGAATAGAAGTTTTGGGGGAGTTCAGGTGGAAAGAACATTTTATGCCAGGGGACAAACCGGGCAGCAATTACTGTTGGCGGCCTACTCTCAATTGTCTAAAATGATCAGGGCTGGAAAGGTCAAAATGATGACCCGACACGAAATGATGGATCTTGTCGTTGTAGAAGGAAAAGCCAAAGGAATTATCGCCAGGGACCTTCATTCAGGAGAAATAAAACGATTTGCAGCCGATGCAGTAGTATTGGCTACCGGAGGTTACTCACGAGTATTTCGGTTATCTACTTTGGCCATTGGATGTAACGGCAGTGCGATCTGGAAAGCGCATAAGAAAGGAGCATTCTTTGCAGCTCCAAGCTTTACACAAATTCATCCGACAGCACTTCCCCAATCCAGTGAAGCCCAATCAAAACTCACTTTAATGTCAGAGTCACTTCGGAATGATGGAAGGATCTGGGTTCCGCTCAAACAAGATGATGAGAGGCTTCCAAATGATATTCCTGAAGAAGAGCGGGACTATTATCTAGAACGACGATATCCCAGCTTTGGAAATCTGGCCCCTCGCGATATTTCTTCCCGGGCTGCTAAAGAAAGAATTGATGCAGGCTTCGGGGTAGGAAGGTTGAAGAATGCAGTTTACCTGGATTTCAAACACGCCATTGAAAGGTTTGGGTTAGACACCATCAAAGATCGATATGGAAACCTATTCACCATGTACAAAAAGATCACTGGAATTGATGCTTATAAAGAACCCATGCAGATTTCACCAGCAGCGCATTTCTCTATGGGAGGACTTTGGGTTGATTATGAGCTAATGACCACCGTTCCAGGCTTATATGCAGTTGGCGAATGCAATTTTTCTGATCACGGAGCCAATCGATTAGGCGCCAACTCTTTATTGCAGGCCAGTGTCGATGGTTATTTTATTCTACCGAATACCATCAATAACTATTTGGCCTCGGCACTCAAAGAAGAGCATGTTCAGACCGATCACCCTGAGTTTGAAAAAGCTGAAAAAGAGGTGAGGGAACGAATAGAAAAAATCCTTTCTATTAATGGCACTCGAACTGTTGATGATTTCCATAGAGAGTTAGGTAAAGTGATGTGGAAAGAGTGTGCCATGAGCAGAAACAAAGAAGGTTTGGAAGATGCCATCTCCAAAATCAAAACATTAAAAGAAGAATTCTGGAAAGATGTTAGGGTTACCGGTGGGCATCAGGAAATGAACACGGAACTCGAAAAAGCCTTGCGACTGGTTGATTTCATAGAACTAGCCCTGTTAATGTGCACGGACGCACTTGATCGCGAAGAATCATGCGGAGCTCACTTTAGAGAAGAGTTTCAAACGGAAGAAGGCGAAGCCATGAGGGTAGACGAGAAATATACCTTTATTTCAGCCTGGGAGTATAACCATGGAGATTTTAAACTCCATAAGGAAGAATTGGCTTTTGAGAACGTAAAATTAACAGTGAGGAGCTATAAATAATTATGATTTTTCTTTAATGTAAATAATAGATTCAATGCTGTTAAGTTTAGCAGTCGTCAACTGAAAAAATATCTATAGCTGTGGTTTTGAACCCACTGCAATAGAAAAGATTAGTACTTCTTGCCTATCTAAACAGCACTGATAACGGATTATCCATTATTTCGTAACTTACAATTATGGATAAACAACTTTTAGAACGAATTACGATTAACCCTGATATTTGTCATGGAAAGCCTACTATTCGAAACAAAAGATATACGGTTGATTTGATTCTTGATCTACTTTCCGCTGGGTCAACACATGATGAGATTTTGAAAGATTATCCAAATCTTGAAGAAAATGATATTTTGGCATGCTTAGCTTATGCAACTAAAATAACCAAATATTCGAGCTATACTAGAGTATCAAAATGATACTGATTGTTGATGCTCAGCTCCCACCAAAACTTTGCGAGATATTAAATCA
Source organism: Bacteroidota bacterium (assembly GCA_039030555.1). GTDB lineage: Bacteria > Bacteroidota > Bacteroidia > Cytophagales > Cyclobacteriaceae > JBCCDY01. The sequence goes on along the minus strand of JBCCDY010000014.1, from coordinate 89,774 downwards.
ACTAGGAATTAATTCCACTCATGTAGACCAACTTCTTAAAGGGGATGAAACGCCTGATGTTGAAATCGCTGAATATGCTGATCAAAATAATTTGATGGTACTGGCAAAAGATTTTGACTTTTATCATGCTCATAAGACTCTGAATAAACCAAGAAAATTATTCTTGGTTTCAGCTGGGAATTTAAAGAATAGACAGCTTTTTGATTTATTTAGAAGTAATATTTTATTTATAAAAGATGCTTTGGATAGAAGCGATTTTATCGAATTAAGTAACGAGGGTATTATTCTGAGTGATTGATTAAACAGACTTATGCTCTGTAGCTAGATCAATTGTAAATTACAAAAGCGTTATAAACAAGAAGAAATGAAACTAACCTTTCGAATTTGGAGACAAAAAAGTGCTGATACAGAAGGAGAGCTACAGGATTATGAAGTGGATGGACTTATGGATGATATGTCCTTTCTGGAAGCATTGGATCATTTGAATGAGCAATTGGTCTTAAAAGGAGAGGAGGTTATCGCTTACGAATACGATTGTCGTGAAGGCATTTGCGGACAATGTGGTGTTTTTATCAATGGAAGGGCGCATGGCCCACATGAAAATATGACAACCTGCCAGCTTCACTTAAGAAGCTTTAAAGATGGAGAAACGATAACGGTAGAGCCTTGGCGCGCCAAAGCGTTTCCAGTGGTAAAAGACTTAGTGGTCGACCGTTCTGCATTCGATCGAATTATTGAGCAGGGAGCATACATCGGCGCAAAAACAGGTACAGCCCCGGAGGCCAATGCTATTCCAATCAGTAAACCAATAGCGGATCGCGCAATGGATGCAGCTGCCTGTATTGGTTGTGGAGCTTGTGTTGCTACTTGTAAAAACTCATCCGCAGCTTTATTCACATCAGCAAAAATCAACCACCTCAATTCATTACCACAGGGTAAACCGGAAGCACATCAAAGGGTAATGGATATGACCAGTCAGATGGAAGAGGAAGGTTTTGGACATTGCACTTTTACGGGAGCTTGCGAAGTGGAATGTCCAGAAGGTATTTCAATCAGCAATATCGCTGAAATGAATGCCCGAAGGTTTAAAGCCAGAATTCTGGGTTAATTCTAGAGTTATATAGCTTGTAAGTTCAAATACCACACATCACTTACTCCTATAAATCGTTATATCAAGAATATAAATATCGAAAAGAGAAAATACTGTTTAATCGAACGAATAATGTATTTCGATGAAAAAGAATTAGGCAAAGTGGAGCAACTCTTGAAAGAGAAAAGAGAATCAGTATTATCCGATTCTTTGGATAAGGCATTGAAACAAGTCGAAGAGGGTAAAGTAATCCCTCATAGCGAAGTAAGAAGGAAGTATGAAAAATGGCTTTAAAAGTCGTTTGGTCCGACGAAGCTAGTTAATTAACCAGGCTTTTGCCTCATCACAATCTTGAAATGCTTTTGCCGCAACTGCCCGGTTACCTGTAACAGTATTGAAAAACTTAGCTTTGCCTTCATCTTCATACTCCTTAGAATAAACGATTGCGAATTTGGTGCCTAAAGGATAGTTTGATTTTAATGCCTCGCCGGAATCGTATATATGAAAAATAGAAGAGCTCTCCTCATCTTGGTGAGCTGTACTCAGGTCAATCAGAAACGAGCTTAAGGAATTCAGGTGGAGTCTTGTAATCGCCTCTTTTTGTACATCTAATTGCTTATCCGGAGACCAAAAGCCCTCTATTTTAACAATGAGAATATCTTTTTCAATAAAAAACTTTGCCATAGAATTCTTAAAAACCTTCAAAGATATTTAAGTATCGATAACCCACTTAACAATTTATTCACTTGTTTTTCAACTGAACTCTAAGAAACTTTCTTTACATTTTAAAAAGGTCATTCAGAACTAATCCATGAAAATAAAAAAGGATAAGATCCAGGAGTTAATAGATCAAATTACGGATGTAATTGAAAATATAAAGCAGGAAGAGACAGCGCATAAAAATATAATCAAAGAGACTTCAGGTACTTATAAAAAAAGTGCTAGAAACCTGATTCATTATGATGCTTTACGAAAGCATGATATAAGGCCTATTCAAAAGAAATTGAAAAACTTTGGCCTATCAAGACTATCCAGGGCTGATGGACACGTGATGGCGAGCCTATTGAATGCTAACTACGTGTTGAATAGTTTATTGGACGACAGGCCCAAAAAGCAGATCAAGTCGGGCCTGTCTATCAAAAACAGTAAAAGACATTTAACAAGGCACACCAAGGAATTACTAGGATTTCGATCCAAAGGACGTAGAGTCAGGATTATGGTGACCCAGCCTACTGAGGCAGCTTATAACTATGAAATGGTCTTTAACATGGTTAAAAACGGAATGAACTGTGCCAGGGTAAACTGTGCACATGATGGGCCAGAGGTATGGGAAAAGATTATTAAAAATGTTAAAAAAGCCGCGAAGGCATTGGGTAAAAATGTAAAGATTACTATGGACCTAGCTGGCCCGAAAATTAGGACAGGTGCTATAAAGCCAGGACCTAAAATCAGGAAATTTTCTCCTGAACGAGATGAAAGTGGAGTAGTGTTAAAACCGGCTTTAGTTGTTATGGTAGATGCCGTAAACGAAGAGTCAGAGCCAAATACATTGCCTATTGATCTGGAATGGAGAAAAGGATTAGTTGTTGGTGACCGCTTAAAGCTGGTTGACACAAGAAATAAGGAAAGGATACTCAAAGTAGTCCACATTCAGGAAGACCAGGTTTGGTTAAACTGCTACGACACTTCTTACATTGGAACGGGAAGTGTATTAAATCCGGAAAGAGCGGGTTTGGAACCTATTGAAGTAGGAGAAATTCCAGCCATCGAACGTTCCATTCTACTTCGGGTCGATGACTTATTCAGAATCAATAGGGACGAGATATTGGGTGAGCCAGCCGAGTTTGATGAAGACGGGAACATCTTAAAGCAGGCGCATGTATCATGCCCTGTCCCCGAGATTTACAAAAATGTAAAACCAAACGATAAGGTGCTTTTTGACGATGGTAAAATTGAAGGTATTATAGAAACGGCTTCAGAAGATCATTTTGAGGTACGAATACTCAGGGCAAAGGAGTTGGGGACCAGGCTTAAAGCCGAAAAAGGAATTAATTTTCCATTCACCGACCTGGGTATAAGTGGATTGACCGATAAAGACAAAGATGATTTACCCTTTGTTGCAGAACATGCCGATGTTGTGAATTTTTCTTTTGTGAACAGTAAGCAGGATGTTGAAGAACTGTTCACCGAACTCGGAAAATTGGATGCCCTAAATAAGCTAAGCATCATTTTGAAAATTGAGACTAGAAAATCTTTTAATAACCTGAAAGAGATTTTATTAACAGCTATGCGTGTGAAATACGTTGGCGTTATGATTGCCAGGGGAGATTTGGCGGTAGAGACCGGATGGAGCCACATAGGCCGAATCCAAAAAGAGATCCTTTCGTTCTGTAATGCAGCACACATCCCCGTTGTTTGGGCTACTCAGGTTTTGGAAAGCCTCGCCAAAAAAGGCCTTCCATCTAGATCTGAGATAACAGACGCTACCACATCGCTCAAAGCAGAATGCGTGATGCTGAACAAAGGTTTATACATCAACGATGCCATCAGTTTACTGAACAATATCCTGGGTGATATGGAGAACTTCGCTGAAAAGAATGAGGAAATGATGCCTCAGCTTGAACATTTCTTATAGTTTCAAGGCTCAATCAAAACAAGTTAATTTCTTTTAAGAGTAATCACTTTACCAGCACGCAATACCTCAATTTCATATGGGCTATTCTGTTCTCTGTTTTCTGTGACTTCAGCAATTTTCAGAAGAGCTTCATCGGTTACATCAAAAGGTACCCCATTAAAGGAAAGAATAATATCACCACCTAAAATGAGTTCTTGATTGTTTATGATCGCTTTTGTATCCCCTCCCTGAAGCCCCATAGTTCCCAGAGGAGAAATAAAAACCACTTTCTGAACCAGCAGTCCGGATCTTTGAGGGACATTAAGCATATCCGCTAACTTCCCAGTCACCGGAACAGCATCCATTCCAGTCCAAAGTATCTGTCTTTCCAGCAATAATTCTTTTGCAAGATTAGAGGATGTAGCAAATCCAATACCTTCAAACCCTCCTGACTTAGTTAGAATATGGCTTACGATTCCTACAACTTCACCCTTTAAATTCATCATTGGGCCACCAGAGTTCCCTTCATTGATAGAGGCATCGGTCTGTATATATTCCAGATTTTGAAACGGATTCTTACCAGGCCTATCTTTAATTCTTCCGCTAACATAACCCGACGATAAAGAATGCTCGAGACCAAAAGGGGCTCCAACTATAAATACTTGCTCACCTATTTTTAATGCATCGGAATCAGCCAGCTTTAGTGTTTTCGCTTCTTTCTTTGGCCATACTAATTCAATTAATGCCACATCCGCAGTTTTAAAAGAAGAAATTACTTTGGCAGGAATCACTTCACCATCCAGAAACTGTACCTGAACTTTTTCAGCAACATTGACTACATGCGATGCGGTGATGATCTGTTTATCCGAAATCATAAACCCGGATCCTAAACCGTCAGAAGTAACGGTTTCCACCGAAAACCCGGTATTGACCAAATCTTTTTCTTCCGTAAAGATGACTACAACGGCAGGATTTACCTGTTCGTAAAGAGCCGATAGATTTTGCGCATAGATGTTAACGGTAAGAATATAAAATAAAGAGAAGGCAAAATTTTTCATCATTTAAAATTAGAGCTTAATAGTTTTTATATGCAATAAATTACTTTTGCACTTATCAACTATATTGCAAAATCATTTTGTAAAAATGGTGTAATTAATTCAATTTCAATAAGTAATCATCATGATGAAAAAAACCAACCGAGTCATACTGATTATTAGCCTTATCATTTTTTCTGCCTGTTCATCACAACTGGCTGTTGATTGGACTGATAAAAGTTATTCCGATAGGACATATTCAAAAATAGCCGTAATAGGTATTGGCAAAGACCTTCAAACAAAAGTGCTATTTGAAGAAGTTACCGTAGAAAGATTTCAGAAAGAAGGCATTAATGCTGTTGTTGGGGTGGATATCTTCAAGCCAAATATGCCTGAAAATGAGAAGAATAATGCTAACTATCTTAAGATCGTCAAAGAAAATAATCTGGACGGCATAATTACCGTGAGCCTGGTTGATGTTCAGGAATCTTCTCGGTATGAACAGGGAGAGAATTATACAATTCCGGCAGGTTATTCACGCTTTGGCAGATATTGGGTTCAGCGGTATGCTACTGTCAGAAGCCCGGGATATTATGTTGATACTAAAGAATATCTCATAGAAGCTAATCTTTATAATCTTAAGGGTGAATTAACAGAAGATTCTCAGACGTTGGTATGGACGGGACAATCTTCTTTAGTCGACCCATCTTCTCCAGAGTCTGGCTCCAAAAGTTTCTCTAAAAAGATGGTAAATCACCTCGTAAAGAACGGGATAGTAAAAGCGAAATAGTCACAAATTTTAACGAGTTTAAGATGATACTCATCGAATACCTGGTCTACTTTACCATTCAATGAGGTTTTGATTTCCTTATTATTACAAAATAGATGAATTTATAACTGATATGTTTCATAAGATATGCGGATTTTTCTTAGTAGTGACGCTAGCTACTTCTGTCAATGCTCAAGAGATTAGACTAGGTATAGTTACAGATTTCAATAAAACGGAGCGGCTGGATTCCGTTTTCTCTATCATGGCTAACCAGATTGATCAAACCACAGGTGCCGGTGTCAAAGCTTCTTTGAATAATTCAGACATCATTTATGATAATACAAGCTTGGAGCAAGCAAGAGCTAGCTACGATCAAATCGTCAGTAAGGTAGATTTTGTTTTATTGATTGGGGCAGTTAGTGTAAAAGGAGCAGCATTTGGTGGAAGTTTTTCAAAACCAACGATTGGTTTAGGAGTCGATGATCCAAACCTTCAACAAATACCATTTCAGGATGGTAAGTCCGGTACTCCTAATTTTAGTTACATATGGGCTGAAGAAGATTTTAGCTATGAGCTTACTCAATTCAAAAGGCTTTTCGACTTCAGGAATTTAAGTATTTTGGTTGATGCCTCTTCTGCAATAACCTATGATTTAAGTAAGGCGCAAGCCACCATAGACTCACTAAGCGAAAGCTTCAGCATTGCTATCAACATCATTCCGATGACTGATAATGTTAATGCTTCACTCGCTGCAATGCCTGATAATACAGATGCCGTCTATCTTTCCACTTTTTACTCTAAAGATGAAGACTTTATTCGTGAAGTCTCCAATGAATTGATCCAAAGGGAACTCCCGTCTTTTTCAGGGACAAAATCGCATGTAGATAATGGTATTTTAAGCTGCGTTTCAGACGAAAACGGATTGGTTCAGGTCATTAGAAAACTATCACTAATGGTGGATGATGTTCAAAGAGGGGCCTCTTTGGAAGACATGCCCGTATCGGTCAATTATAAAAAAGACTTTTTTCTAAACTTAAGTACGGCCAAGAAAATTGACTTTTCACCTCCTTTTGAAATCCTTTTTACTTCTAACCTGATCAGTGGTGAAGCCGAAGAGCTTCCTACTTATTCATTTGAAGAAATTGCCCAAAGGGCTTTAGAAGAAAATTTTGATATCAAAATCAGTTACAAAAACATCGATCTGGCCGAGCAGTCCATTCGTCAGGCCAGGTCATTTATTTTACCTTCGGCAGAATTGGCTGTAAATGGTACACAAATAGATCCCGATCAGGCGATACCTGGTATTTCCCCGGAAAGACAGTTATCGGGCAGTGTGAATTTTAGCCAACTTCTTTTCTCAGAACAGGCCATTGCAGCGATAAAAATTGCCCAGATCCAAAAAGAACTTCAGGAGTATACTACGGAAGCCGATATTCTGCAAGTGCTGATCAATACTTACGCTGCTTACTTCCAGGTTCTGGTTGGTAAAACAAACTTGAAGATACAACAGGAAAATTTGTCTAATTCACAAGTAAACCTTGAGCTTGCCCGGTTGAGAAATGATATTGGAACAGCCAATGAAACGGACGTTTTTCGTTTTGAAAGTGAGGTGGCAGCTGCACAACAGTTCGTAGTACAGGCCCAGACATCATTACTCACAGCTAAGCTTCAGTTGAATACGTTTTTGGCCAATACCCTCGAAGAGGAATTTGAAATTCAGGACATCACCATTGATGGTGAAGTTTATGAGGATTTCAGAAACGGGCCTATAGACGACTTTGTTCAAACTCCCAAAGAGTTTGGACAGGCCATTGATTTTCTGGTTTCAGAATCCGTTAACTCCAACCCCAACAAGGAATTACTTCTTGAAAACATCAAAGCTATTGACCGTCAACTAGCGCAGGATAAAAGGTTGATTTATGCTCCTCAGGTTGCCCTTCAGGGGCAGGTAAGCCAGATTTTTGGTCGTGGTGGAACAGGTTCTACGGAGACACCGGGTACGCCTTTTAATGATAATTTATGGCAGGTAGGTTTTTCCATTACTCATCCTCTGTTTCTTGGGAACAGCAGAAGAATAAACGTGCAGCAATCAACCATTCAACTGGAACAACTGGAAGAGCAGCGCAAAAGCCTTGATCAACAGTTGGAACTTGCGGTGAGAAGCAATGCGCTTCAGGCTCTTAACACGACGACTAACATTAATTTCAGTAAGATTTCTTCTGAAAATGCACAACGTAACTTTGAATTGATACAGGAAAATTATGAGGCCGGCGATGTAACGATCACCCAACTGATCGATGCTCAGAGGGCGGCCCTGGAAGCCAATCTTAATTATGCCATATCGGTTTACGATTATATGATTGCGCAATTACAGCTTGAGTTTTCAGTAGGATTTTTTACTCAATTTGCTACCGCCGAGGAATTGACCGATTTTGAAGATCGATTCAGACAATTTACGGGCGAAAACTAAAATAAAACATCTGAATTCAGATAAAGAAACATAACAGATCATGAAATCATTAAAGATTATATCCTATGCTTTTCTTCTTTTCGCATTGACATATTGTGGTGCAAAGAAAGAGACGAAAGAGGAAACACTAAGGCCGGTTAGGTACCATACCGTTGGAAAAGGTGACGGCAATAATCTTCAGTCTTTCAGCGGTGTGGCTAAAGTTGGCAACGACATTACCCTAAGTTTTAGAAGTTCCGGGGTGATCGTTGAAAAAAATGCTACCAAAGGGGAATCGGTGAAAAAAGGAACCCTTTTAGGGAAGCTGGATAATGTAGAAGCGGAACTGGCTTATCAGAAAGCTGTTTCTGATGTAAAACGAACTGAGTCAGATCTGAATACCTCAAAAACGAATCTCGATAGGATCAAAGCCCTTTATGAAAAAGGAGGGAAATCGTTAAGTGAATATGAAGATGCCAGAAATGGTTATGAAAACGCTTCTTCTCAATATGAAACGGCGAAAAGAAATCGAAGCATTCAAAAAACACAATTGGATTATGGTTACATATACGCTCCTAAAGATGGAGTAATCGCAGAAAGTAATGGAAGTGTAAACGAGCGGGTCAGTGCCGGGCATAAGTTCGCAGTACTTAATGTATCCGATGGAAGAATGAAAGTGACTATTAACCTACCCGAAAGTGCCATCAATAAGGTAAAGCTGAATATGAATGCAGATATTTCTTTCCCGGCTATAGAGGAAAATTTTAATGGAGAAATAGTAGAGATCTCTCCTGTGGTGGAAGAAGAGTCTTCAACCTATCCGGTAGATGTGGAGATCACGGACCCTAATGAAGATATTAAGGTAGGGATGGCTGCTGAAGTATCTTTTAATTTCAAAGAAGAGCAGAAAAGTACAAGCGACGCACTAACGATACCGATTCAGGCTGTTGGAGAAGATGCTAAAGGAAATTTTGTATTCGTAGTCGAGACTTCTGACGATAAAACGGGTACCGTTAAAAAACAGCATATTGAAGTTGGTGAACTTACTTCCGATGGCTTTGAAGTAGTCAAAGGATTAAGTTCTGGTCAAAAAGTGGCGACGGCCGGTTTGCAAACCTTGCTGGATGGCCAAAAAGTAAGTCTTTAACATAAGCTTCAAAGCATCATACTATGAATTTTGCAGAATTTTCGATCAAGCGAAACCGGGTAGTTTTAAGTATACTCACCGTAGTTATGGTGCTTGGTTTAGTGGGCTATGAAACAATGTCGCGTGATAGCATGCCACCTTATACGGTTCGTGTAGCGACCGTAGTTTCTTCTTTTCCGGGTGCAGGCCCTGAAAGGGTAGAGGAACTTGTTACCGATAAAATTGAAAAAGTTGCACAGGAACTTCCTGAACTCAAAGAGGTGACTAGTACTTCTCGAACAGGCTTATCCGTAGTTAGTGTTGAATTGAAGATTGAAACCAAACCGGAAGACCTTCAGGCTGTTTGGGATCGATTGAGGCGAAAGTTGGATAAGGTTGAAGGCCTGCCAAGTAATGTTAAACCTCAATTGAATGATGATGGAATAGGGGAAGTGTTCGGAATCGCTATAGCCTTGATTAGCGATGGCTTTAGCTATGCCGATATGAAAGAATTCGCAGATGATCTTAAAGACGATTTGATCAAGTTAGAAGATGCTGCGAAAGTAGAAATGAATGGAGACCAGGAGGAGCGGGTATTTGTGGAGTTCGATAATGCTAGGCTGAAATCCTACGGATTAACATCTAATAAACTTCAAAACATCATTAGTACAACGAATATCCTGAATTCAGGTGGTGAGATTGATGTGGAAGACCAACGGTTTATCCTGGAACCGACAGGAAGTTTTGTGGATATTGAAGACATCCAGAATACCTTGATCCCGGTAGGTCAGGGCGGCCAGGTATTGGCCCTCAAGGATATAACTACCGTAAAAAAAGGATATGTTGATCCACCAGATCAGGTGGTAAGGGTCAACGGAAAAGAAGCAATTTCACTTCATGTCTCTTTAAAGGAAGGGGCTAATATCATTAAACTGGGGGAAGAACTGGATGTGGTCTTGGAAGGCTGGAACAGCCGATTACCCCTTGGATTAGAGGCCAAAAGAATCTCTTCTATTGATGAATACATAAGCCTCAAAATCGAATCCTTCATAGGTAATCTGATACAGGCCATCACCATCGTTTTGGCGGTTATGCTTTTGTTTCTGGGCCTGAGAACAGGTTTGGTGATTGCGAGCCTGATACCGCTTGTAACCGTTACCACGATTATGGTGATGGGATTGATTGATATGGGCTTAAACCAGATCACCCTGGCTGCTTTAATCATGGCATTAGGGATGATGGTAGATAATGCTATTGTGGTTGCAGAAGCCATCATGGTAAAAATGGAAAAAGGAATTGATGTGAAGAAGGCAGCTATTGATTCCTGCTCAGAGCTTTTCGTACCGCTTTTGATCTCAACCTTAACTACTTCAGCAGCATTTCTGGCTTTTTATATGGCCGAGTCTACCATGGGCGATATTATGGGGCCGCTTTTTGTGGTGATTAGTATTGCTCTCCTTTCCTCATGGCTCATCTCGCTGAGCATCACTACCTTGTTCTGTGTGTTTTTCTTAAAACCAAAGAAAAAGGAGGAAGAAAACAAGATTGGAGTCATCGATAGAGCGATAAACTGGCTAAAACTTCAATACAAAAATTTGATTCTTCTGGCACTGGCCTGGAAGCGGATGGTCATAGTAGGAATCGTGGTTATGTTTTTTGCTTCACTCTACGGGTTCACAAAACTGGCTTTCATCTTCTTCCCCGATAGTGATCGTAATATGATCACTGTCGATATCAATCTTCCGGAGGGAACCAAAGTTGAGACGACTAAAGAAAAGATCCTGGCCATTGAAGACTATCTTAAAGAGAACCTCCTTGCAAATGAGGAACGAAAAGAAGGAATTGTCGATTGGGCTGCCTTTGTAGGCGAAGGGCCTTCTTCTTATGATTTGGGTTACAGTGCGGATGAGCCTAATTCAAACTATGCGCATATGCTGGTGAATACAACCAATTTTGAAGTAAATAATCAAATGGTTGAGGCGTTGGATGCATTTTCATTTCAGGCTTTTCCAAATGCGGATATTAAAGTGGGTTTACTAGCTTCAGGAGGAGGAGGAACACCTATAGAGATTAAAGTTTCAGGAGGCGATCCGGACAGACTTTCCGAGATCTCGGAGTCGGTAAAAGCGAAATTATTTTCCATACAGGGTACCAAAAACATTAAAGACGATTGGGGGCCAAAAGGAAAGAAGTTTGTAATTGATATCAATCAAACTCAGGCTCAGGCTGCTGGAATCACCAATCAGGATATAGCGGTTTCCTTAAGAACAGTCTTGGATGGGTTTCAGGCCGGAGAGTTTCGTGAGGGAGATAAGACCATTCCCATTTTACTGGTTGGAAATCAGGCGAAACAACCTTCTTTAACCTCGATGGAAAACTTGAATGTTTACGCTCAAAATTCCGGAAAAAGCGTCCCACTTTCCCAGGTTGCCAAAGTAGTTCCGGAGTGGCAGTATTCAAAGATCAAGCGCCTGGATATCAATAGAACTATGGTCATTTCTAGTGAATTGAAAGAGGGCGGAAACGCCTCAGCGATCGTAAAGGAAATAACCCCTTGGCTTGAAGAAGAATCGGTAAAGTGGGGAGAAGGATATACTTTTAAGTTTGGGGGTGATGCAGAGAATACTTCTGAAAATATGGGTGCTGTAGTAAAGTACTTACCAGTATCAGCTTTCATTATTGTGATGTTACTCATTATCCAATTCAATTCCATAAGAAAAATGACCATGGTGGTTAGCACCATTCCTCTTGGAGTTATAGGAATGGTTATCGGTTTACTTCTATTTGGTGTTCCCTTCGGTTTCATGGCTTTTCTTGGAGTGATCTCCTTAGCGGGGATTGTGATTAACAATGCAATTGTATTGCTTGATCGAATTGAAATTGAACAGGCTGAACTTCAAAGAAGCCCTCAGGACGCAGTGATCGGTGCTTGTTTGCAACGTTTCCGTCCTATTCTATTGGCTACTTTTACAACGGTGTTAGGGTTAATCCCTCTTTATTTGGGTGGCGGAGCGATCTGGGAACCCATGGCGGTGACAATCATGATCGGACTGTTGTTTGGAACGGTGATTACCTTATTGTTTATCCCGTCTTTTTACAGTGTTCTTTTTAAGGTTGATTACAAAAGCTATACTTTCAATGACGAGTTATTGAACTGATCGTAAAAGCCATTAATCATCGATTACGCTTAAATAATAAGTAATCAGATTCCTCTCCGCCAGCTGGCGGATCGAATGACGTTCTAAATTGGGCTCTGTGCGTCATCCTGACGAAGGAAGGATCTGATTGTTTCAACAGGGATATAAAATATGACTGATTCCAGGTATTCATCTAAAAGTTCTTGAATGTCAGAATTACTGTATAAACGAAGGTTTACTTTATTCTTAACCAGCTTTCTTCTTTTGCTCTTCGGAAGTATTGCTGTTCCACCTAAGCTTCATGCAGATATAGAGCTTATATTCTTACTGCTCAATATGGTATGTAGTTACCTGCTTTTTGTAAGGAGTAAGAATCGGGAAAAGACATTCATCATTATGATCATTTTTTTCGGCATCCTATCCCGATTGAACCAGGAATATATGGAATCGAATATACCCTACTTATTCACATTGGTATATCTGATGTATTTCGGTATCATTAGCTACCGCCTGTTTTCTGATCTAATGAAGCAGAATGTAGTGGGCATTGAAACCATTTCAGGCGCTTTTACAGGTTTTATCCTGATGGGTGTTTTCTTTAGTATTGTTTTCTTAACGCTCCAAGTCACATTCCCAGGTGCTTTTAAAGGTTTTACAGATGAGATAGTCTTCGCTGATTTTTTATATTTCTCCTTCATCACCTTGTTAACCATCGGTTATGGGGATATCACACCCACTATGGAGTTGAGTAGAAAATTGGTGGTCTTAGTTGGCTTATTAGGTAATTTCTATACAGTATTCATTACGGCGATTGTGATAGGAAAATTCTTGAGTAATAGAAAAGTGTAACAATCAAACTACCTAAGCCTGGAATATTGATTCTTTAAGCCTCTTTCAAAATAATGGTGGCCAAAGGTGGAATTGCTACTTCAATAGAATGATCTCTGCCGTGGCTTACAGCTTCCTTCACTTTTATTTTTCCCTTATTATGAATTCCTGAACCTCCATAAGCTTTGGCATCGCTGTTAAATATTTCTTTCCATTGGTCGGATTCCGGAACGCCGAATCGATAAGCTGGCTGGGGAGAAGGAGTGAAGTTGCATACCACTATAAGTCTGTCTTTAGGATTTTCGCCTTTCCGGATGTAAACGAGTATGGAGTTTTGAGAATCATCTAAAGATATCCATTCAAAACCCTCAGGCACAAAAGCTTTTTCAAATAAGGCAGTTTCTTTTTTATAGACTTTATTCAAGTCCTTGACGAGTTTAAAAACACCTTTGTGCATTTCATGTTCCATGAGCTCCCACTGAAGGCCCCAATCGTGGTTCCATTCGTTCCATTGTCCAATCTCAGCTCCCATAAAGAGTAGATTTGTACCTGGGTGGGTATACATATAAGAATAAAGCAAACGTAGGTTGGCAAATTTCTGCCAGGCATCACCAGGCATTTTATTCAGTAAAGAACCCTTTCCATGAACCACTTCATCGTGCGAAAGCGGCAGCATGAAATTTTCAGAAAAGGCATAGTTCAAACTGAACGTAATATTGTTCTGATGATATTGTCGGTAAACAGGATCCTTGGCGAAATAATCAAGTGTATCGTTCATCCAGCCCATCATCCATTTCATACCAAAGCCCAACCCTCCCATGAATGTTGGCTTTGAAACCATAGGCCATGAGGTCGATTCTTCAGCAATCGTTAAGACATCATCATACGACTTATAGACTTCCTCATTAAAGGTTTTCAGAAGATGAATGGCTTCCAGGTTTTCCCTACCACCTTGATGATTGGGCTCCCACTCACCTTCATTCCTGGAGTAATCGAGGTAGAGCATGGAAGCTACAGCATCAACTCTAAGTCCATCAGCATGATAATAGTCCAACCAGAATATGGCGTTACTGATTAGAAATGAACGTATCTCATTTCTTCCATAATTGAATATGTTACTCTTCCAATCCGGGTGATATCCCTTTCGTGGGTCAGCGTGCTCATATAAATGAGTGCCATCAAATTTATCCAAGCCATGTGCATCATTCGGGAAGTGAGAAGGCACCCAATCCAGTATGATACCGATATCGGCCTGATGAAATTTATCAACTAAAAGCATGAATTCCTGAGGTGTTCCAAATCTCGCGGAAGTAGCAAAATACCCTGTGATCTGATAACCCCACGATCCATAGAACGGATGCTCCATGACTGGAAGAAACTCCACATGAGTGAAACCTAGCTCTTTTACATGCTTAACCAGCTCATCGGCCATTTCTACATAACTCAGGGATCGGTTACCATCCTCATGCTTTTTCTTCCACGACCCCATGTGGACTTCGTAAACAGAAACCGGACTCTCCAATGAATTGTGCTTCTTCCTTTTCTTCATCCACTTTTCATCCTTCCACTTATAATCAAGCTCCCAAACAACGGAAGCAGTGCTAGGAGGGATTTCCCAGAGAAAAGCATAAGGATCACCCTTTTCAAGGTGTTGCCCCTGATTGGTGACTATTTTATATTTGTAAACGGCTCCAGCTCCAATGTGAGGAATGAAACCTTCCCAGATACCGGAACTATCCCATCTGACATTTAAAGGGTGATCTTGATCATTCCAGAAATTGAAACTACCAATGACGGAGACCGATTTGGCGTTTGGAGCCCAAACCGCGAAATAAGTTCCTTTGACCCCATCTACTTTAGCCACTTTTGAGCCTAGCTTTTCGTGGATACGATAATGCATACCCGACCTGAAAAGGTCAACATCAAAATCACTGAATAAACTGTGTGGTATTACTTTCTCTTGCATGGAGTTTAAATTTCCTTGTTTAAAATTTTCATGATCCCTTTGAGGGGAATAATGGCCCAGCCAGGCCTTGAATTAAGCTCATAGCCAATTTCGTAAATGGCTTTTTCCAAAAGATGATATTGAAGCAGATATCTTATTTCTTTCATATAACCGATATCCAAGCCTCCATCCATTGCTTTTTCAATATAAGAGTTCAGGAATACCGCTGAAGCAGCTGCATAATACTTCTCTCCTAATTCGAATAGCTCTTCCTGGTTAAAAGTGAATTCATCGCCTTGATTAAAGATTACAGCATAAATAGCGTAATGGAATGAACGGAGGATTCCAGCAACATCTTTCAGAGGCGACTGTTTCACTTTGCGGTCGCGAATGGTGCTTTCGGGTTCACCTTCGAAATCAAGGATGTAAAAGTCGTTATCGGAGATAAGCACTTGACCTAAATGGTAATCGCCATGAATCCTGATCCTATGACTGTTTAACCTCAAGATATCAAGTGCTACGATTTTTTCTATGATGAAATTCTTCAACTTCATGAACTCTTCTCCGTAGGCCACAGCCATTCCCTCTAGCCTATGAATATTCTTTTCAACCATATTGAAACGATAGTTGAATTGGTGAACAAGCCTGTTTTTTACCCAAACGGAATAATCTTCGTTGTAACGCTGAGGCCAGAATTCTCGATTTTTCTTTCCTGAAGCCAAGGCGATGTGCATTTCAGCAGTCCTCAAAGCCAAAAGCGAGATTAAATTAAGAATATCATCGGTAGCAAGTTCCCTCATGGACTTCGGAATATTTTCAACCGTAAGGGGTAGGGAAGGGTCAAGCTTTCTGCTTTTAAATGGATTTTTGACAAGCTCACAATTGGAAAAGTAAGTGTAAACCCATTTTAGAGCTTCATTCCATACGTCGCCCTGGTTTTCTACTTTCTCCTGCATTAAGGCTATCGTCACTTCGGAACGAAGCCCTCTTCTCCAATTGATACTGCCAGCATACTTTGGGGAGTTATTGAATTTAGCTTCTTCTGTTAAAAACCTGGAAAGCTCATAATCAGGATTCGGGTCTATGAAGAGTCTTCTGTAGAATTTTAAAAAATATTGATCGTTGTAAACAATAGTAGTATTGCTTTGCTCTAACCCTAATAATCGTGAGTTTTCATACTTAATAGAGTTTTTGGCATAAGACAATGTTCTAGACCTGTGAAAATCCAGTTGCCCGTCGTGGTTAGGAATAACGGCACCCTCTAAAACATGTTCGAAAATGGCTTTTCTGAAGAATTCAAATGAAGTTGCTTCTACCAGGCAACCTTCTTTTCCACCCATTTTGAGATCACAAATTCTATCTTCTCCTGATTTTTCGGAAGCATATTTACTTTCATACTCAAGAAAGTAGATGGGTATCAGATAACTTTCAGAGTTACCCCTGGATGTGATTATTTCTAGTACAATAATGTGTGTAGGTCCTGCAGCTGTGTCGATGGTAAGCACATCATCAATGGTATAATGTTTAATGGTACTTGATTTGTTGGCAAACCACCGACATGTATTAAGATATTTTGGGAGGTATTCTGTAACCAGTCTTTGGCTGAACTCCTGATCATCAAAAGCGTTTTGCCAGGTTTTTTCGCTTTGTATAATGTCAGTTTCAGCTTTCATATCAAAGTTTAGTCATTCTGAATAAATGGAATGGTAGTTTTGGCTGCCCGATTTCCACGTAATTCCACTCATCATACCATTGGAATGATTGCCCTGTGATGAGATCCTGCATTTGAAGGCCATACCCACCATTTTGTAGTATCTCTCCAATTGGAGTTTTTACCCTACCAGCCTGCATTTGATAAGGGTCGAGACTAACGATCATTAGCAGGTGATTATTAGCTTCCGCGTCAGACTTATAATAAGCAAAGATTTGATCGTTCGTTGTATCGCAAACCCTGCAGTTGAAGGTATCCTGGAGCGCCTTTTCATGTTTACGAATTCCATTCAATTGAGTAATTAACCTTTTCAGATTAGTCATATTTGACCAATCCCAACTTTTGACTTCATATTTTTCTGAATCTAGGTATTCCTCTTTCCCAAAAATAGGCTTATGTACTATAAACTCGAATACAGGCCCATACATGCCATAATTGGAGCTTAAAGTTGCTGCTAAAAAGTACCGAATATAAAAGGCCCACTCATTTCCATCCTGAAGGAAATAAGGATTAATATCTGGGGTATTCGGCCAAAAATTAGGCCTGAAGAACTCCCTTGAAGTAGAATGCGCGATTTCGTTTATATATTCCGTAAGCTCATGCTTGCTATTTCTCCAGGTGAAGTATGTATATGACTGGGTAAAGCCACACTTTGCCAGCTCATGCATAATCTTTGGTCTGGTGAAAGCTTCGGCAAGAAATATAAGATCAGGATCTTTTTTCTGCGCTTCCTTAATCAACCATTCCCAAAATCGAAACGGCTTGGTGTGAGGATTATCAACTCTGAAAATCTTTATGCCTTGCTTATTCCAATAGAGTACTATTCTCAGGATTTCATTCCAAAGGTTTTTCCAATCCTCTGTTTCGAAATAGATCGGAAGGATGTCCTGGTATTTTTTTGGAGGGTTTTCTGCATATTGAACCGATCCATCAGGCCTCCATTTGAACCATTCAGGATGCTCTTTAACCCAAGGATGGTCTGGAGCGCATTGAAGGGCAAGATCCATGGCGATTTCAATTCCCAAATCATTTGCGGAATCAATGAGTTTTTTAAAGTCTTTCAGATCCCCTAATTCTGAATGAATCGCATCATGTCCGCCATCTTTAGAACCGATAGCCCATGGTGATCCTGGGTCTCCCTCATTAGCGGTCACAGAATTGTTTTTTCCTTTTCGGTGTTTTTCACCTATTGGATGTATGGGAGGAAAATAAAGGACATCAAAGCCCATTTTTGCCACATGAGGAAGTACTTCGAGGCATGTTTTAAAGTTTCCATGTTCACCATTTTTACCTGAGGAACGTGGGAAGAATTCATACCAACTACTGAATAGTGCTTTTTGACGCTCAACAAGGATTTTAAGTGTTCGCTCGTAGGTCAGCTTAAAATCCTTCTTTGGGTTTTTATGCAGGATGATGTGGAGTCGTTCCGAAGTGGCATAATCAACTGCTACTGAATACTTCTCTTCATCAGAGAAATTTTCAATACAATTCGTTAAAAAATCCTTGTCATCTTTATTAACTTCTTTGAGTATTCTTTCGAGGTATTGAATACCGTCCAGCAATTCTACATTTACATGCTGATTATCTTTGATTTTTCTTTCAATACCATGTTGCCAGTTTAAAGCATAATCAACCCATCCTTCAATAGTATATTCATATTCACCTCTTGATGATAATTCAAATGAACCTTGCCAACGATCATTGATAACAGGGTTCAAAGGAGCCTCTAACCATTTTTTAGCTGAAACCTTTTTATAAAGTATCCTTCCGCTCACTACATCATGGCCATCTGCAAAAAGGTCGCAGCTAACATTAAAGTTTTCTCCTGTAATTCTTTTTACAGGAAATTTTCCGGAGTCTATTTCCGGTTGAACGTCTTCAATAATGATCCTGCTTTGTGCTGGAATATTCGATGCTATTGTTGCCAATGTATGGTTCTTTTTAGGTCTTTTTTAAGTTATTAAGAAATCAATAATACCCAATACTTTAGTGAAGGTAAAATTGAAAACTTCATACGAAAGCTTATTAAATCTAATAAAGCGATCAAAATTCATCTTCCTTTCGTAAGTTTCGTACAGATTCGAGCAATTGAAGTCGATTACAGCTTCGAAAGGATATGCGTATGCACCTTAGAAGCTGGAAAATGATCAATTGCAGTCTTAAAACGGCATAAATAGACTCAACGAAAGCTATATGAAGTCTACACAGGTTACCATAAAAGATCTCGCAAGAGAATTGAATATTTCTCCTTCAACGGTATCTCGTGCCCTTAAAGATCATCCTGATATAAGCCCCGATACCAAAAAGGCGGTAAATGAATTAGCCAAAAAGCTAAACTACCATCCTAATGCAGTTGCTTTAAGCTTGAGGAAAAGTAAAACCAATACTATAGGGGTTATAATACCTGAGATTGTCCATTTTTTCTTTTCAACAGTAATCAGTGGCATAGAAGAAGTGGCTTATGCTTCGGGATATAATGTGATGGTTTGCCAGTCAAATGAGATCTACGATCGTGAGGTAACAGATACTTATGCGCTTCTTGCAAGTAGAGTTGATGGTATGCTGGTTTCTATTTCCAGAGAAACAACTAACATGGAGCACCTAAAAGAAATACAGGATAGAGGGGTTCCATTGGTTTTTTTCGATCGGGTATTTGAAGGAATAGATGCCAGTCAGGTGGTGGTCGATGATGAAAAAGGGGCATACGATGCTACATGCCATTTAATTGAAATGGGGTATCAAGATATTGCTCATGTAAGCGGACCCCCAGGACTACTCATTAGTAAAATGAGAATGAATGGATATAAGAAAGCACTTCAAGAACATAACATTGATGTTCGTGAGGATTTGATCTTTGAAGCTTCTATGGGATCAAAAGAGGAAGCTTATGAAAAAATCAAATCTAAACTAGTTAATGGATTGAAACTGGATGCCGTTTTTGCTCATAGCGATATGTGCGCTTATGGAGCCCTACTTGCTGTGCAGGAAAGCGGAATGAAAGTACCTGAAGACTGTGGCATAGTTGGGTTTTCCGATTGGCAGTTTTCAGCATTTTTAAACCCTTCATTAACGACTGTAATGCAACCCGGCTATGAAATGGGGCGAGCTGCGGCAGAACTTTTTATTAAAGAAAGCAAAACTGAAGAAGACGTTTCTCCTGAAAAAATTGTGCTTAGCACGGAACTTATTATTAGAGATTCTTCTAAACGGAAATAGTGTTTAAGTTGCTTTCAAACGTTTGAATAGACTCCAATAATTGCAAATACCTTTTTGAACGCTATTAGGTGTTGTTCAGACTTGTCTTTAAAGCTTTACAATTAATCAAATCTCTCTATTTTAGGGGTCGTTTTATTAAAAAAAATCTAAAAAGTACTCCTTAAAAGAGCTTTAAATTGCTTTTTTGAAAATGCAGGAGTGTAATGTGATAATAATATAATATGAGTTCAGTATCGATCAAATCGGAAAAGCCCAGATTATCCTTTTGGCAGGTTTGGAATATGAGTTTCGGTTTCTTAGGAATACAATTTGGTTTTGCACTTCAAAATGCAAACACCAGTAGAATTTTTGAAACTTTAGGGGCCGACACCAAGAATCTGGCTTTTTACTGGCTTGCTGCTCCGGTAACCGGACTGATCGTTCAGCCTATTATTGGTTACTATAGTGATAAAACCTGGCATCCTAAATGGGGAAGAAGAAGGCCTTATTTCGCTATTGGTGCAATTTTAGCAACCATTGCATTATGCATCATGCCTAACTCCCCGGCATTATGGATTGCTATTGGAATGCTTTGGATTATGGATGGCTCTATTAATATAAGTATGGAGCCTTTCAGGGCTTTTGTTGGTGATATGCTTCCTGAAGAACAGCGAACAAAAGGCTTCGCCATGCAAAGCTTTTTCATTGGTATTGGAGCCATAGTAGCTTCTTATTTGCCTTATGTATTATCTAACTGGCTTGGGGTACCGAATACTAGTCCTGATGGTGGAATAGCCCCTTCTGTAAAATGGTCATTTTATTTGGGAGCCATTGCTTTTTTCGGCGCTGTAATGTGGACTGTTTTTACTACAAAAGAATACCCACCCGCAGAAGAAGAGATAGACGGAGGTGAAGAATCCAAGGAACCTTTGGTGATTAGATACTCTCCTAATACTTATATGCAGATTGGCCTAGCTTTATTGGCTGTTGGAGTTTTACTAGCTTATTGGTTTTACGCTTACAAGCTAAGTGCGCAGTTGTATGTTCTGAGTGGAATGTTTTCCTTATTTGGCTTATCATACGTTGGAGCGGCTTCTTTAATGAAGAAGAATAGATACAGGATCGGATTTGTTCAAATCGTCAGGGACTTCCAGAACATGCCCAAAACGATGGTGCAGTTAGCTTTCGTGCAGTTCTTCTCCTGGTTTGCCCTATTCTCTATGTGGATCTATTCTACAACAGGTGTTACCAGTCATATTTACGATATGAAGTTGACTAAAGCAGAGGTGAATGAGCTTACTGCTATAATGGACAGAAACGCTGGGATGTTAGAGGCAACTTTATTAGAGGATGTTAAAAAGGAGTTTGAGTCTTACCAAATCAAATTTCAAAATGGAGAAGAGCAGGTAGTAACCTCAATTAAAGTAGTTAATGCGTTTTTACAGAGTAAGGAATCTATTAAACAAGACTCAGCGATATCTGATAAACTAGAGTATATTTCCAAAGAGTATAATGATGGAGCAGACTGGGTGGGTGCATTATTTGGAAATTATAATGGATTTGCGGCTATTGCTGCTCTTTTCCTTCCTTTTTTAGCAAGGATTACCAGTCGTAAAGTAACCCACTTGATTATGCTTTTTTCAGGAGGAATAGGTTTGCTTTCATTCTACTTTATCAAAGATCCTAACTACCTGATCGTTTCGATGATCGGCGTTGGCTTTGCATGGGCAAGTATACTCTCTATACCATACGCACTACTTTCTGGCTCTATACCCCAGGAGAAAATGGGTTATTATATGGGTATATTTAATTTCTTTATTGTGATCCCCCAAATTGTAGCGGCAAGTGTACTTGGGTTTCTGGTTAGCACATTTCTGAACGGAGAGTTTATATTTGCTTTAGTGATAGGAGGGTGTTCAATGATTTTGGCAGGTTTATTAGTGCTTATGGTTCACGATACTCACGAAGTGGCTGTCAAGAAAGAATTGGATACATAAAAAATATTATAACACTTACTTAATCATTGTACGGATCGAAATTCTCAAATTCGTAAGTACGTTTAAAGTAAATCACATAGAATGAAAAAAGTTGCTGTTTTAACTTCCGGAGGAGATTCTCCAGGAATGAATGCGTGTTTAAGAGCTGTCGTACGTGGAGCTATATACCATGACGTAGAAATCTATGGTGTTAGGTATGGGTATAAAGGTCTAGTTGATGGTGATATTAAATTACTTAAATCGCATTCCGTAAGTAATATTGTTCAACGCTCTGGAACGGTACTTAAAACGGCAAGAAGTAAAGAGTTTTTCACTAAGGAGGGTAGAAAGAAAGCTCACGACAATCTTAAACTCTTGGGAATTGAAGGATTGATCGTAATTGGAGGTGATGGAAGTTTTACCGGAGCTAAGATATTCTTTGAGGAATTTGGTATTCCAACCGTCGGAGCTCCCGGAACTATTGATAATGACATTTATGGCACTGATAACACGATTGGATTCGATACGGCCGTAAACACAGCACTTGAAGCGGTGGATAAAATTAGAGATACAGCAGATTCTCACGACAGGGTATTCTTTATTGAAGTGATGGGAAGGGATTCTGGTTACATTGCTATTCAATCCGGGATTGGTGGTGGAGCTGAATTAGTTATGGTTCCTGAGGCCAAAACTTCTATCGACGATGTCATAGAGACCTTAAGAAAAGGCTGGAACAGGCAAAAAACTTCTTCTATTGTGGTAGTTGCCGAGGGCGACGAGGAGGGCAATGCCCTTGAAATTGCTGATAAAGTAAAAACTTCCGTATCCAACATCAAAGATATCAGAGTAACCATATTAGGACATATCCAACGTGGTGGTGCTCCTACAGCTTATGATAGAATACTAGCTAGTAGATTAGGATTAGGTGCTATTGAAGGTCTTTTGAATGGGAAAGCCAATGTGATGGCCGGCATCATTAGTAATAAACTGACATACACTTCTTTCGAAGAAGCTATTACCAAAGAAAAACCTCTTAATCCGGACCTAATTAGGATGGTGGAGATTTTGAGTATATAGAAATAAAGAAGGCCTTCAATTTGAAGGCCTTCTTTATCTAAGTAGATCAATTCCTATGACTACTTTACTACCCTAAATCTTACAGGTGGTTGTTCTACACCATATAATTCTACTATATAGATCCCAGTATTTAAGGATGATGTGGGTATGTTAAATTCTGATTGACCTGAGGGTATTTCAATATTTAATAATTCTGCACCGGTCAATGATATGATCTTCGCATTATTGTAATTAATAGCTTCAGATCTAATGGTTAGGAAATCGATAACAGGATTTGGATACACTGAAATACCTGCCTCTATTAAATCCTCATTGCTTGTTACTGTATTATCATCAAACTCTACTTCAAAAGGAACTAAATCTACACCTGGTGCTTCTAAACGCTGGTTAGTAAAAATATGAAATTCTCCAGGTGCGAGAATCATAGTTTCGCTAACGCTAGTCACATTAATTGAATCTCCAGTGAGAAAATCATACCAAGTACCAGTGCTGACAAAATTTGATTCAAAAAACTGTCCGGTAACATCAAAGTTACCCATAATGTTAACATTCATAGTCTCATGATCAATTCTAATTGATTTTAGATTGCCTGCTAAATCAAGGGTTACATTACCATCGTCAAATACTTCATCAAATTCCTGGGTAAGCTTTATAATAGCAGCGTAGGTATCGAACAGTTTAGCTCGATCTGGATCTCCAAAATAGCCTAAACCGTCTTGACCCCATATTCTTGGTTTTGGATCTGTTCGACCAGGGTTATCGAACGGCAAAAACAAATCATAACCATATTCCTGCCATTGCCATAACATTTTCGGACCTGAAATAGGAAAGAAAAATGCAGCTGCCATTTTCGATCTGTCAAGAGCTGTATTTAAATCTCTAATATTATAAACAGCAGAAGACTCACCTTCTTGAAGCATTTCATATATGATTCGTTGCTCATCGTGAGTTTCCATATACCCTACATAAATGCTATCAGTCAACCTATCTAATGACACATTGAAATTAGTACCGTTGAGGTTATTAACGAAAGGAGAGTGTAATCCTCCCCATAGAAGCATTCCTAATTCACCAAGCACTCGCTCTTCATCACCTGCTGCGAAATGTTCAAGTATTACATACGCAGTAGGATCTACGTCCCATATTTTATTGGCAATTCTTGTAATATTATCAATTCTAGATTGATCGAAATCGTCCCATTGACCTTGGTCCCCGAAATCAGTAGCATCGTTATTTTGAGTAAAACCTTTCGATAGATCAAAACGATAACCATCAAAATGATATTCTGCGATCCAGTATTGAGCAATTGAATCAAGATATTCTCTTACAAAAGGACTATCGTGGTTCATGTCTTCGAATACGTTAAATGGATGTCTTGCAACTGGATTAAAATATGGGTTTCCTTCCTCTATTTGACCAGTTAATGGATCTCTAGATAGGATGTTATAAGGGTTAAGACCAGTTTGATGATTGAAAACAATATCTTGAACAACAGCTATTCCCATAGCATGAGCTGCCTGGATAAATTCTTTGAGATTCTCACGTGTACCGTAATATTTCTCAGGTGCAAACATGGCAAATGGGTCATACCCCCATCCCGGGTCAAATTCATGGTCCGTTATAGGCATCAGTTCGATTGCATTAATGCCAAGTCTTTTAAAATAACTTAAGGTGTCGATCATACCCTCCTGGCCGAAATAATGATTCCCTAAGAAATCACCCATATATAGCTCATAAATAATAAGGTCTTCTTTGTCAGGTCTTACATATGTATCTTCAGTTTCCGCCCATTGAAAGGGCTCTCTTCCTGTCTCTAGTACAGTAAGCACACGGAAACCATCGTCATTAGGAAATGGATGTTCGATAAGGTTTGGGTAGTTCAATTCAGGAATTTCTCCATCTCTGGTAGAGTTTAACACTTTATCTGCATAAGGATCACTAATTTGTACAGCTCCATTCACCCAATACTGGTATAGATATTCTACCCCAGGCTCCAACCCTGTTACTTCTAACCAATATTGGTTGCCATCAGACGTTCGATTCATGATAAACTCCTCACTTAATTCCCATTCGGTGAAGCTTCCTACAACAAATACGGCTTCATTTTCAGGGGCTGTCAAAACAAGCGTAACTCGTGTATCGTCTTCTGGGTCAAAATTCTGTCCATTCTGGAGACCACTAGGCAATTCTGCAATAGGCGATTCAGGTATAATAGCGTAGGTAAAAGTTTCAATTACCTCATCTTCACCGTTAGTAGCTACTACTCTCACCCTTCTTATAAGTTCATCACCTAAAGCAGCCATTAAGTTAAAATCTACTTCTGTAACACCCTCGAAAGTTTCTTCTAAAACATCATCAACGAATATTTCCACATCTGAGGATTCAGAAGTTAATACCGCTATGTTTATTTGTTCTCCTTCGTCTACCGTTAAACTCGCTCCTGGCACTGGAGAAGTTAAGATAACCCCATATTCATCTGCCTGAAATACAGGAAGAAAAAGATCTTCAGTTTGAGCGCTTCCATCACCATTTTTCAAAAGAACTCCTAGAAAACCTATTCTACTTTGATCTTCTTCTGGTATGTTGTAATACTCATTGATAGTAAGGGTTATTTCCCATAGATCTTCACCAACTGAAGTCATTGTTCCAGGTGTAAAAGGCGAATTGAAGTCCGTTTGACCTTCAGGTGCAAACTCAAAGGCACCTGTTGGGCCACTTCCGGCATTTTCACCTGCGCCAGACCATAAGAAAACACCTTCTTCAAGTCCTAGTAAACCCTGAGCTCGACCGTCATTGGATTGAGATACATCGAAAGTTAGTGTGATTTCATCAGTAACTATTGGAAACCTTGGAGTTACTGACACAACTTGCGCTCTGAGTGAAAACGTAAACAGAGAAACGAATATTAAACTGTAATAGCTGTATATCTTTTTATTCATATCTAAAAAATAAATTCTTATGTACAATGTAATAGCTTTATCTCATTTGCAGAAGAAAGAATTGACATATTCATAAAAGCAATAGTACTGCAAACGTTTTCGATGAATTTTTTACAAAAAAGAACGGATTTTAATGATGATTTTCATGTGTAGAGTATTGTTTTAGTAAGTTTTGTTTGTTAGACTTGTTATTGATAAAAGAAAGATAGTTTATTATGAATAGATTTTTACGTCAGTTATTAAGCTTATCGCTTATCGGTTTTTTAATATGGTCGTGCGATGATGAGAGAGTTTTTAACCTCGTTCAAGATGGTGGAGGTCTTCCTCCTGAAATCGATCTGGATGGTGTGAGTTCATCTTTCGTTTTGGGTGATACTATTGAATTTACTGTTGCATTTAGTGATGGTTTATCTCAAGAGACTTCTTTGAGCCCACTTGCTACAGCATCTGTAAGTGTTTTGAATCAGCTTGACGACGAAATATTTTCGAATGCTTTGAATACGATAAACAGTACTTCAGCATCGATTAATGTTTTAATAACAGATATCTCTTTACCGGAAGGAGAGTATAGGGTTGCTGCTTCGGCAACGGACACACAAAATAATACAGTCGTTGATACGGTTACATTTATGCTTACTGCTGATCCTTGTCCGGAATCAGATTCTGAGTTTGCCTCTGAACAGTGTGAGATGTTTATTTTAGGACAGTTTAATGGATGGGGTGGAACAGATAATCAAATGACACTAGTAGCTGATAATTTATGGGTTGACAGTGCTGTTGTTATGAATAATGAAGTTGGTACATCATTTAAATTTTCTAACATGTCTGAGTTCGATGTGGCTGGACAGGTTGATTGGGGAGATGATGCATGTGATAATCAAGCTGAAGTATCTACTGGTGTTCAAACAACCTTTGATATTAACAGGGAAGGATCATGCGGTTTCATAGGAGAGTTTACGGTCCTATTTAATGATTTGACTTTAGAATATGAACTTATCCCCGGTTTCGATAGAAATTTAGAACAGCTTTTTGTTTTAGGAACGTTTAATAATTTCCAAGGGACAGATGCACCAATGGCTCTTGTAGCGAACAATGAGTACGAAATTAGGGGCTTAGAATTAAACGCGGGAGATGAAATTCGTTTTAGCTCAACATCGACTCTTGCTAATATGCACTTTGGAGATAATGATGCTGGAATGTTTGAAATGGATAGTCTCGTTGGGACAGCGGAAGAGTTTGGTTCTAATATCGCAATACCTGAAAATTTCCCGTTCTTGGCAGAATACGATTTAACATTTAACGATACAACACTTCAGTATTCAGTTGTTATTACTGATACATTGTTGTTAGAGGAGCCAGGTCCTCCAACCGGCCCGGATTCGAATTTTGATCAACTTTTTATTATTGGAAACTTTACAGGATGGGGAGGTTCGGATTCTGACCAATCTGTTGAATTACAACTGGTTGCGGATA
Source organism: Bacteroidota bacterium (assembly GCA_039030555.1). Taxonomy (GTDB): domain Bacteria; phylum Bacteroidota; class Bacteroidia; order Cytophagales; family Cyclobacteriaceae; genus JBCCDY01. Next base: position 62,411 of record JBCCDY010000014.1, on the reverse strand, counting down.
ACACTTGGGAAGGAACTATTAATGCAACTATGGATGCAACTAATACCGATGATATGGGTAATATTTCCTTTAATGCAGCCACTGACAATATAGTATTTAAAATAGTTGATGGTCCGGACTTTGGAGGAACTGATTTTGGCGATGACGGTCAAGATTTTATTGCGGACGATACAGGATCAGAAGCTAATATAGAGCCAGGTCTTCCTGCAGGAACATATTTCCTACGATTTAATGATGAAACTTTGGAATATAGTATCGGTACTGAAAGAAACCCAGATATGTTTATAATTGGAAACTTTACTGGATGGGGAGGCGATAATGCCGATTTATCTGTTGAAATGAGATTAGAGGATGAAGATACTTGGGCTGCGACCATAGATCCTGCGAATTTTGTTGATCCATTTACTGACCCCGCTTACATATTTAAATTTGTTGAGGAACCTGTATTCGGGGATGAGAATACTACTATTTTAGATTGGGGTGCTATGGATGGAAATGCGTCTCTTTTAACGGGTACGGGTGTTGTTGATGATGAGGTCAATTTTGAGCCTGGTATTTCTATGGGGCTAGTAGATGTCACTTTTAATGATGAAACATTGGAATATTCTATTACTGCTCAATAATAATTATCAAAAAATAAAAAAGCCTGATTCATTTTTGGATCAGGCTTTTTTATTTATAAGATTTTATTTTGCTTATAATTTATGGATATGTTAGGAAGGTCGTTACCAATTATACTTTTAATAATTATCGCATCTTGTAATAAATCTGATAGTATAAAGCGAGGAGCTATTGAAAATAAAGAATCCGTCTTCCAGGTATTTAAAGAACATCGGTCTAATGAGACCGGAATTAATTTCATCAACGTGATTAATGAGTCTCCTAACCTCAATTACTTTACTTTCCGTCATATGTACATTGGAGGTGGCGTGGTTACAGCTGACTTCAACAATGATGGATTATCAGACGTCTATTTTACAGGGAATTTTTCAAAAAACAGACTTTATCTTAATGAGGGGAATTTAAAGTTTAAGGATATCACTAAAACCGCTAAGGTAGATGGGAATAATGGATTCTACATGGGGGCTACTACGGTCGATATCAATAATGATGGTTTTTTAGACATTTATGTTAGCAAGTCGGGAAAGTATAAAGACTCTCGTTTAAAGGAAAACTTACTGTTTGTTAATAATGGGGACTTAACATTCACGGAAAGAGCTGTTGAGTATGGAATCAATGATGCAAATCAATCTGTTCAATCTGTATTTTTCGATTACGATAAGGATGGAGACTTAGATATGTTTCTAGTCAATACCCCGGTTGATTTTACCATTTCCCAACAAGCTATTGTTCTGGACTATATCTATTCCAATCCTGAATTTAGAAAGTATGGTGGTAATGATAAGCTCTACAGAAATGATGGAGATAAATTTACTGATGTTACTGAAGAGTCTGGAATTTTACCTGATCTGGGATTTGGGCTCAACGTTTCTATATCGGATTACAACACCGACGGTTGGCCTGATATTTTTGTCTCTAACGACTTTATAGCTCCTGACTATCTCTATATAAATAACGGAGATGGGACTTTTTCAGAAAGAGGTAAGGAGTACCTAAGACATACTTCATTTTACAGTATGGGGTCAGACCCTTCAGATATCAACAATGATGGCTTACCCGATTTGGTGGTTTTGGATATGAACCCCGAAGACTATTACCGCTCTAAAACCACTATGGAAATGATGGATAGGGATCTTTTTAAGAGAGTCTCAGATGCAGGATATAATAATATTTATATGCATAATATGCTTCATTTAAATACGGGTTTAGGTTCTTTTAGTGAGATTAGTCAGCTTTCAGGAATATCAAATACGGACTGGAGTTGGTCATCTCTAATGGGAGATTTTGATAATGATGGATTCAAAGATTTACATATAACCAATGGTATTTACCGTGATGTTCTTGATAGAGACATCAGAGGGGAGTTCGACGAATATGCCGGATTAAAAGGTAAAGTAACTCCGGAAGATGTTTATAATCACCTTCTATCTTTTCCTTCTCATAAAATTCAAAATTATGCTTTTAAGAATACGAATGGTTATCGTTTTCAAAAGGTGAGTGACGAATGGGGTATGGAAACTTCCAGTTTTTCGAATGGGTCCGCCATGGCCGATTTCGATAATGATGGAGATTTAGACCTAATCGTTAATAACTTGATGGATACTGCTTTTTTATACGAGAACAAAACAGATCAATTGAAAAGAAACTTTTTAAAGATCAAGCTTAAAGGTGATCGGTTTAATAAAGATGGCATTGGAAGTAAAATATATGTTGAAACGGATTTAGGAACTCAGTTTGTAGAACTGTACTCCACCAAAGGTTATTTATCTGCCTCTGAGCCAATTGCCCATTTTGGTTTGAATGATATAGATGAAGTATCAGAAGTGAAGGTGGTGTGGCCAGATGGAAAAATATCAAAGATGAAAAATGTAGAGGTTAATCAAACCTTACTGTTGGATTACATAGACCATCTTAAACAAGACGATCTATTAGATGGCGATAAAAAAGTTAAGCCTTTTAGAGAAGTTAATGACTTACTAACAGTCCCATTCAAGCATGAGGAAAACTCTTTCGATGATTACGAAGTACAAACATTAATTCCTTATAAGTACTCTCAATTAGGGCCAATACTTAGTGTTGGAGATGTGAACAACGATGGCCTTGATGATTTTTTTATCGGTGGTGCTTACGGGCAAGCAGGAACTATTTATGTGCAGAACAAAGCTGGCAAATTTGATCCTGTTCTGAGTTCCGATCTTAGCAATGATAAAAATTATGAAGATCTAGGATCGGAGTTTATTGATTTTGATTTGGATGGGGACCTTGATTTATATGTCGCTAGCGGAGGATATGAAAACTTTTTTAATGAGAAAACCCTTCAAGATAGACTTTACGAGAATCTGGGAAACTCATATTTTAAAAGACTTGACTCGTTTAATTTAGTCAACACATCTACAGCAGAAGTAAATATTTTCGATTATGATGCAGATGGGGATCCAGATATTTTTGTGGGAGGACGGATAGAACCAGCTAAGTACCCATTAACTCCTCAAAGCTATTTGTTGTCAAATGAGGGCTCTGGTGTATTCAAAGATGTCACGGAAGAGGTATCGGAATCTCTTGGTAGAATAGGGTTAGTTACTTCATCAGAAGCGATAGATATAAACAAAGATGGAAAGGATGACTTGATCCTTGCTGGTGAGTGGATGGAGATATCAGTCTTTCTGAATTCCGGAACTGACTTAGAATTACAGAAAAACTACTTTCCCGAAAGTAAAGGATGGTGGCAGCATGTCTCCAGTAATGATTTCAATAAGGACGGTATACCGGAATTATTCGTAGGAAATTTCGGATTGAACGTGAAGTATAAACCGAAGGAAGGTAAAACGTTTGATATTTATGCTTCAGACTTTGATAAAAATAGCACTGTTGACCCGATCCTGGTAAAGTATGTAGGAGATAGACAAGTACCCTTAAGAGGTAAAGAGTGCTCCACAGAACAAATACCTGAGTTAAAGAAAAAGTTCGAAACCTTTAAATCCTTTGCAGAAGCAGATGTTTCTGAAATTATAGGACCATCTTTTGGTGAATCTTTACACCTTTCGGCCAATACGTTTGAGACTATGCTTTTCGCATTGTCCGGTGAAAAGAATGATATTATTAAATTACCTACTCTTACTCAGGTATCACCTGTTATGGATGTGGTTTATTTTGATTACAATCAGGACGGATTAGACGATATGATAGTTGCAGGTAACCTATTCCAAATGGAAGTAGAAACAACTAGGTTAGATGCAAGCACTGGCTTAGTATTAAAAAATAAAGGCGGCAATACATTCGAAGCTATAAGTAGTAATGAGTCTGGATTCTATGTTCCCTATGACGTAAAGGATATTGCATTAATTAAAAATACAGTTGATGGGAGACCAGTAATTCTAGTAGCAAGTAATAATGACTTTCTGAGAGTTTTTAAATCAGGAAATGTTAAAAAACCACTAACTGCAATGAGATAAGTTTAAAAAGAGGTCGCGAGCGGATTCGAACCGCTGTACGAGCTTTTGCAGAGCTCTGCCTAGCCACTCGGCCACACGACCTTTTTTAAAGAGTGCAAACCTAACACTTCTGGTTTAGCACTCCAAATTAAGTCAGCAGTTTATACAACTACGACCGAGTTATCCTCTCCGGAAACCTTATTTGGAACATATTTATCGGCTGAATCGTCATTTACCCATTTTTTACCTCCTAAGAAATATCTGAATTGATATTCATGTCCTGGCTCAAGCTCCAAAGTAGTTTTATGATTACCATTTTTTAAAGCGTTCATCTCTGCAGAATTACTCTTCCAATCGTTAAAATCCCCAACTAAAAAAACTTTTTTAGCGCTATCAGCTGATTTTTTAGGTAAAGTAAAGGTTACCTTACAAATGTTTTTGCTTTTAAGATACTGTTTTTTGATACTCATGATTTATTGTTTGTAAAGTGTGTGATTGTAAATACTATTAGGAAAAAACAAGTTGATTAAAGTCTTTATTAACCCAAGCTTCATAGGTTTTTTTCTTTTCATGATAATGATAATCTATTTTTTCACCGTCAACCTTTAAGTCCGAGGGTTTGAACTCTATACCATGAAAGACTAGTCGGTATTGAGGGTAAGAAGCTTCAAATTCACCATCTACTACCTGATTTAATTCAAACGATTTATCAGTTCCTTTTGAGAATAGCTTCATTAACCGGTACTGACCATTTTGAAAATCATAACTATCGCCGCTATCTTCATAAATGGTATTTTCAACTTCACTTTCACAGGTGTATATGTGTAAAGTCAATTCAAATATTTCTTTCTCACCAACGTACTGCATTTTAGGATAGATAGGTATAACAGCCCCTCTTTTTACAAAAACAGGGATTTTGCTTAGAGGTGCATCCACCCAGATTTCTTGTCTTCCTGAAACCAACTCATCTGTCCAGAAGTTAAACCAAGATCCTTTTGGGATGTACATTTTTCTTCCATTTACACCTGGTTCGGTGATGGGGCAGATAAGAAAGTCTTCTCCAAGCATAAACTCATCTTCCCTGAACATGCATTCCGGATCTTGTTCATCGATCATAAATAAGGATTTAAGCATTGGAGTAGCATAGGTTACATATTTCCAAAAAGTAGAGTATATATAAGGTAAAAGTTCGTACCTCAATTCTATATATCTTCTTATGATCCTTTCATAACTACTTCCAAAAGTCCATGGCTCTTTATCACCATGATCGCCAGAAGAATGCGTCCTGAAAAATGGATGAAATACACCGAGCTGTATCCATCGTGTATAAAGTTCACCATCCGGGCTATCAATAAAGCCCCCTATATCCGAACCAGCGAAAGAAATTCCGGATGCGCTTAATCTTTGACATTGAACGTTGGCGATGCGAAGATGTTCCCAACTTGCCACGTTATCCCCAGTCCATACAGAGGAATATCTTTGTACTCCGGCATAAGCTGATCTTGTAATTGTAAATGGCCTTTTATTATCCAAGAAACGTCTCTGACCTTCTGTTGTAGCCCTTGCCATTTGCATACCATAAACATTATGAGCTTTTCTATGGCTACATGGGTGTCCATCATAATCATGACGTATATCTAAAGGAAAGGTGCCTTCTTCGAATACAGCAGGCTCATTCATGTCATTCCATATTCCATCAACTCCGTCGTCAATTAATCCCTCAAACAGACTACTCCACCAGTTTCTAACCTTTGGGTTGGTGAAGTCTGGAAAATAACACAATCCAGGCCATACGCTTCCACGAAAAAGCGGTCCATCCGACCGCTTACAGAAGTATTGATTGTCAAGTCCTTGCTTGTAAACCCAATAGTCTTTATCAATTTTAATCCCGGGATCAATTATAGTTATAATCTTAAAACCATCGGAATTTAGGTCTGAGATCATACTTTTAGGGTTGGGAAAACGTTCGTTATCCCAGGTAAAACACCGATATCCATCCATATAATCGATATCAAGATGGATAACATCACATGGTATTTTTTTAGATCTAAACGTTTCAGCGAGTTCACGCACTACAGTTTCAGGATAATAACTCCACTTGCTTTGGTGATAACCTAAGGACCACATTGGAGGTAATTGGGGTTTACCTGTTAAAACAGTGTACTTTTCAGTTACTTCTGAAGCAGTGGGACCGTAAATGAAATAGTAATTCATTTCCCCTCCATGGGCCCAAAAACTATAGGCATTATCTCGTTCCTTACCAAAATCAAAAAATGACCTGAAGGTGTTATCGAAGAAAACACCAAAAGCTTTACTTTTTCTTATACCAATAAAAAAAGGAACATTTTTGTATACGGGGTCTGAGTCTGAACCATAACCGTAATGATCGACTCCCCAAAGTTGAAGTTTTTTACCTTTTAAGTTTAGCCGGCAGGGTTTATCGCCCAAAGCAAAAAATTGATCATCTTTTTCAAGTTTATTGGTACTCAGAACAATATAACCACCATGGTTTTTTTCTTCCCTCCAGTGGTAGCCCTTCTCATTTTCAAAAAGAGTTTGATTTTCGTTATTGACGATTTTGTGCCTAAGGTCCGACTTCTGTATAAGACACTTAATCTGTACGGTGCTGATTATGAATAAATCATCGGTTTCAGAAAATATGATTTCTGATGCATTTGAAGATATTGTCGGATTAGGTATAGCATAAGAAAAATCATCTTCCATATTCTCATAAACAGAATATCTGAATCTTATGATGAAGTCACCTAATACAGATACCTCGAGGGTGGTATCTCTTGAATCAAAATAGAATTTCCAATCCTTTCTTTTCCAATTGATGACTTGATTAGGATAAAATTCGGAATCCTTTCGATCGTCGAATTTTTCCATGTAGTTGCCTTCAAAAATAGATTCATCTGGTTGGGTACCTGCCATAACTCTTTCGATTTACCATATAAAGATACGGCTAATTCTAGATGTTAAAAGCATAGACTTTTAAGCAAACGATTGCAAACAATATTTTATTTGTAGCGGTGTAACTCTATGGAATCATTTGTCGCAACAAGTTATATTTCAAAACTCATGCAAACGTTTGTGGTTGCGTTTGCATTACTGAAATACCAAAAAACACATATTTACATCATGGTATTTTGTGAAATTGTTATTATTATTGATATAGCTTTGAAAAGTATTGAATAACTTTTAATAACAGTTTATATGAATAGTTTTTACAAATTTTTAAAATGTTTGTTAATACTGGTGTTTATATCCTGCACGCAATTAGCCATTGCACAGGATAAAACAGTTTCAGGAACCGTAACAGATGGTGCTGATGGAACTGGTTTACCAGGGGTAAACATTCTCGAAAAAGGTACCACTAATGGTACGGTTACTGATTTTGATGGTAATTTCAGACTTACTGTTTCTGAAAACGCCACAATTGTTATTTCATTCGTGGGTTACGAGGCGCAAGAAATTGAAGTTGGTAATCGTTCAGTTATAGATGTACAATTAGCAACAGATGTAAAACAACTTTCAGAAGTCGTGGTGGTTGGTTACGGAGTTCAAGAGAAAAGAGACGTTACAGGAGCTTTATCTTCAATTGGGGAAGAAGATTTTAACCCTGGGGTAATTAATAATCCTGGCGATTTAATTAGAGGTAAGCTTGCTGGAGTTCAGGTAACTCCTTCAAGTGGTGCACCCGGAGCTGGTTTGCAATTTCAGGTTAGAGGAAATTCATCACTTCGAAGTAATAATGATCCTTTAATTGTAGTAGATGGTGTTCCCTTAGATGGTAGAAATATTCAGGCTGGAGGTGCTGATGCTTTTGGTACTGGAGGAGGACAAGCTAACAGTCCTTTGAATTTCCTAAATCCAGATGATATTGAACAGATTGACGTTCTAAAAGATGCCTCTGCAGCAGCGATATATGGTACCAGAGGATCAAATGGGGTTGTACTCATTACAACTAAAAGTGGTAAAGCTGGAGCACCCAAAGTGACATACTCTACGTTTGGTAGTGCTTCCTTTTTAAGACAAGAGATTGATGTTTTAAATGCTGAACAGTATACAGCGGCTTTAAATTCATTACAGGCAACAGGTGAGTTAAGTGAAGAACTAGTTAATAATAGTCTTAGAGGAGGAAACACAAATTGGCAAGATGAAATTTATGAGACAGCTCTTTCTCACAATCACGCCCTTTCTTACAGTGGTGGCGATGAAGATACAAGATATAGTGTTTCTGTTAGTGCATTTGACCAAGCTGGTATTCTTAGAAATACAGGTCAAGAAAGATACACAGCCAGGGTAAAAGCTTCGCAAAAGGCATTAAATGATAAGTTAGATATTAATGTTAATGTCACATATTCTCATCTAAAAGACCAAGGGGCATTTATTGGAGATCGAACAGGTTTCGAAGGTGATGTTATTGCTCTTGCCTTAGTCACTAATCCTACTACACCCGTGTTTAATGAAGATGGAAGTTTTTTTACTTTAAATAACTCGATAAGAAATCCAAGAGAAATTACAGATAACTTCAGCGATAGGACACTAACTGATCGAGCTTTAGGAAACATATCACTTGAGTATGAGTTTATAGGAGGTTTAAAATACAAAGTTAATTTTGGATTTGATAGATCTCAATCGGTAAGAAGGACATCATTTCCTACAACTTTATCTTTTACACCTAATGGAAGAGCTGATATTAATAGTAGAGAAAATTCAAATTTCTTAATTGAACATCTTGTGAATTATAGTCGAGATATTGGTGAAGGTGAGTTTAGTGCCCTAGTAGGTTATACTTTTCAAGAATTTTTGAATAGAGGATCAAGGCTAGCATCTATAGGTGGCTTCCAAAATACATCAAATACGGTTTTGCCTACTAACGCTGTATTAGGACCTAATCCAGTAGAAGGAGGTACTGTTGTAGAAGTAGGCTCTGATGCTGAGGTTAATTCTCTTCAATCTTTTTTAGGAAGAGTTAATTATGTTTACAGAGATAAATATATAGTGACTGCCAATGTTAGAGTCGATGGTTCCACAAGGTTTGGAGAAAACAATAGATATGCAGTATTCCCATCATTCGCTTTAGGATGGAGATTAAGTGACGAAGCATTTATATCTGATCTTGGAATATTTGATAATTTAAAACTAAGATATGGTTGGGGGCAAACAGGAAATCAAGAATTTGAGAATGGAATTTCACAACCAGTTTTCAGATTAAATGCTAATACGGGTGCGCTCGAGGTACAAAGGCAACCTAACCCAGATATTCAATGGGAAACTACAACTCAAAACAATATAGGTGTTGATTTTGGGTTGTTTAACGGGCGACTTAATGGTTCTATTGATGCATTTAGAAAGGTTACTACTGACTTACTTCTTCAAATAGCACAACCTGCACCATCCTTAGTTGCAACGGGTTTCGAAAATGTTGATGCAGAGCTTATTAACAGAGGTATTGAGGTAGTTTTAGGCGGTGTTGTTTATGATAACGAGAACTTTTCGTGGAACACAGATTTTAATATAACTTTCATTGATAATGAAGTTGAAAATTTAACTACAGGAGATATTTTTACAGGAGATATTAACGGTCAGGGATTATCAAATGTGCGTTCACAGATAATAACTAATGGAGAATCGGTAGGATCATTCTTTTTAACACCTTTCGTTGGATTTAATGAAGCAGGTGAACCTCTTTATAGAACTCTTGAAGGGGGGGTGACGACTTCCAACGATGGTAGTGATAGAATTATTGCTGGCTCTGCTATTCCAGATTTTACCTGGGGAATTACAAATTCATTAAGTTATAAAAGATGGGATTTTAATTTCTTAATTTCTGGAGTTCAAGGAAATGAAATCTATAACAATACTGCAAATGCTTTGTTTACTAGAAATGCTTTGGCTCAGCAACGTAATACTACTGTAGACAATGCCTCTGAGCCTGAAGCTACCAATGCGACGCTCTCTGCATCAACTAGATTCTTGGAAGATGGATCGTTTGTTAGATTAGAAAATGTTTCGTTAGGTTATAATTTTGATGTAAGTAACATTGAGGAAATAAGTAGTTTAAGACTTTATGTAACTGGACAAAATCTAGTTGTACTTACAAATTATACGGGTTATGATCCTGAAGTTAATACGGATAAAAACGTAGAAAATGTACCGTCTTTGGGTATTGATTTAACTTCATATCCTAGACCGTCGGTTGTTTTAGTAGGATTGAATATTAGCTTTTAAATAGTTTAATAATGAATAGTTTTTTTAATAAGTTTTTTAAAATCAAGTACAGCTTTTTTTTAGTAGCTGTATTGTGGTCGTGTGATTTGGATGAGGAGTTACTCGATTCATCAACTGGTGATGACTTAATAGAACAAGTTAGTGAGGAACTTGTAAATAATCCTGAAGGAGCTGCTACCCCGGTTCTAAACAATATTCTGGCTGTTATTAATTTTTATAACAATCAGGATAATTTGTTGGCACTCCAACAACATACTTCTGACGAAATGATAGGTCCAACTCGGGGTACTGATTGGGATGATGGAGGAGTTTGGAGAGTTATGCATACACATGAATGGGATGCAAATCATCCATATGTATTAAATGCATGGAATTCTATGAATACAGGAATAGCAAGATCATTTGATGCTTTAAACACCTTTAATACTGCTGCTGAAACTAGTGGCAGTGATGTATTGGATCCATTTATCGCAGAAGTTAGATATTTAAGAGCCTTTTTTATGTATCAACTGGTAGATCTTTTCGGTCAAGTACCTTCCTTGAACGAAGATGACGAACCTATTGTTTTAAGTCGAACTGAAGCCACAGCTTTTGTGATCTCCGAGTTGGAAGAAATTATTCTTCAACTTAGAGCATCTTCGGAAGTTGGTACAAATAGGCCTACGGTTGCTTCTGCAAATGTGCTATTAGCGAGAACTTTATTAAATCGAAATATTTATGATAATGCACCAACTAATAATGAGGATTTAAGTGCAGTAGTTGCAGCCTGTGATGCAATAATAAATTCCGGTGAGTTCAGTTTAGCATCTAATTATTTCGATATGTTTGCCCCTGATAATAGTGAAAATGCTAGTGCTAGTGCTGAAGCTATTTGGGTTCTTCCTAATAGTGAATCTTTAGATAATGGCCCTAGTGCTAGTCGTTGGAATATGACTTTGCATTATAATCATGATTTAGGTTCGCAGGTACTTATGGATGCTGGAGCGGATGCTCCATGGAACGGTTTTGCTACTATTGCGGAATTTTACAATGCTTGGGATGCTGATGGAAATCCCTCAAATGGTGTAAGTACTACCGATATCAGATTTCAGGATGAAAGTTTAAGAGACGAAATAGGTAGTAATCTTGGTTTCCTTATTGGTCAAGCTACTGATGCTGATGGAAATCCTGTTGATGATCGTAACGGTATTCCACTTATTTATACAGTAGATGTTCCTATAGCTGGTGCCAATGAATCTCAGGGAGTTAGGGTTGTTAAATATAGACCTGATCCAGATGCCGCAGTAGATGATCTTGCGGATAATGATTTTATTATTATGAGATATGCAGATGTTATATTAATGAAAGCCGAAGCTCAGTGGAGGCTAGGTAATGATGGTGATGCGATCGTATTGATTAATCAACTTCGTGAAGCCAGAAATGCCAATCCAATTTCATCTATATCAGGAGATGGAAGTGAAATTCTTGCAGAGAGAGGTTTTGAGTTATATTGGGAGAATTATAGAAGAACGGATCAAATAAGATTTGGGACTTTCTTGAATTCATATTCAGAAAAACCTAATGTTTCTCCTGCTAATAGATTAGTGTTTACAATTCCTCAAGTAGCGTTAGATGTAAACCCTAATTTACAACCGAATCCAGGACAAGAATAAGGTTCTTTTAATCCAACTTTACTAGAAAACAAGTGATGAAAGTCACTTGTTTTTTTTTTAATATCTGTAAATGAGGACTTTTTTTAGTTGTCTTTTTCTTTTGATAATTATCTCATGTCATAGACAAGATGATTCAGATGAAAGTTTTTCGGAAATGAATCATGTTGATTCAATGCAATTTTCTTTGCTGAATGCTTCTTTTACCGGTGTTAACTTTATTAATCGTCTCGAATTAGATGAGAAGTTCGATGTTTTTAGATACAGAAATTATTACAATGGTGGTGGTGTTGCAATTGGTGATATAAACAACGATGGCCTATCTGATATTTATTTTACATCTAATATTGGAAGTAATAAATTGTATTTGAATGAAGGGAATTTAAAATTCAAGGATATAACTAATAGCGCTGGTGTCTCTGGTTCTAAGGCTTGGTCAACTGGGGTTAGTATGGTAGATATTAACAATGATGGTCTATTAGATATCTATGTTTGTAACTCTGGTAGTATTAAGGGTGATGACAGAGAAAACGAATTATTTGTAAATAAAGGTGACTTAACATTTAAAGAAGAAGCTGCAGAATTTGGATTGGATAATTCGGGATTTTCTACACACGCTGTGTTCATCGATTTTGATAAAGATAACGATCTAGATTGTTATTTATTAAATAACTCGTTCAGACCAATCTCTACATTAGGATACAAAAACTTGAGATCTGAAAGGGATAATAAAGGTGGTGATAAATTATTAAGAAATGATGATGGTGAATTTAATGATATTAGTGCCGAGGCGGGTATTTATGGTAGTGTTATAGGTTTTGGCCTCGGAATAACCGCAGGGGACGTCAATAACGATGGCCTGATTGATATTTATATTTCGAACGATTTCTACGAGAGGGATTACTTATACCTTAACAAAGGTGAGGGTAGTTTCAGTGAACAACTAGAGAGTTTTTTTGGACATATAAGTCTATCTTCCATGGGGGCAGATATTTCAGATTTAAATAATGATGGTCTTCTCGACATCTTTGTGACTGACATGTTGCCTAAGGATGATAGAAGGATCAAGTTATTATCTACGTTCGAATCTTATGATTTGTATAAGTTTAAACTTAGCCAAGATTACCATCACCAGCTTATGCAGAATACCTTGCAACTTAATAATGGAAATAATTCGTTTGGTGAAATAGCTAACATGGCTAATGTTGAAGCTTCAGATTGGAGTTGGGGAGCATTAATTGAGGATTATAATAATGATGGATTAAAGGATATATACGTTGCTAATGGAATTTATAGAGATGTAACAAACCAGGACTTTATAAATTTTCTAGCCAATGATGAAAATTTAGTAGCTGCCAAACGAGGTGAAAAAGTTGATTTTGCAAAATGGATTGAAATGATTCCATCTACGCCTATTGTTAATTCAATGTTTGTTCAGTCGAGTGATTTTAGTTTTAAAGAATCAAGTAATGAATGGGGAATGAATTATCCTAGTTTCTCAAATGGGGCAGCCTATGGGGATTTAGATAATGATGGCGATCTCGATTTGGTTGTAAACAATGTAAATCAACCGAGCTTTATCTTCAGAAATAATACAAACAATCAGAATAATTTCCTGAGCATCAACTTAGTAGGAGCAAGTGGAAATAAATTCGCTATTGGCTCAAAGATTATTGCTTACTACAACGAAGAAAATAAGGTATACCACGAATTGATTCCGAATAAAGGTTTCCAGTCTAGTATGGATTACAAAGTAGTACTAGGTTTGGGTGATACAGATAAGCTGGATTCATTAAGAGTTATATGGCCTGATGATAAAACTCAGCTTCTTACTAATATTGATGTCAATGATTTTTTAACAATAGACTATTCAGATTCTAAAGAAGTATTTAATTACAAAAACTTCGATGAACAGAAAAATATTAAATCAATAATATCGGACGTGACTAATTCAATTAATTTAAGTTATGGCCACAAGGAGAATGATTTTGTTGATTTTGACCGAGAAAGGCTACTATATCATATGATATCTAGAGAGGGGCCTGCTTTTTCTGTGGGAGATGTGAATGGCGATGGGCTTGATGATTTTTACGTTGGAGGAGCAAAAGGATATGAAAGTTTTTTATACGTTCAAGATGAACAAGGTCAGTTTAATAAATTTAGTTTGGCAAAAGATGATATTGTTTCTGAAGATGTAGATGCTGCTTTTTTTGATGCAGATAATGATGGGGATTTAGATCTTCTGGTTCTAAGCGGGGGGTACGAATACTCAAGAAATGCTCCTGCACTACAGGACAGGTTGTATATAAATGAGTCATTCTCTGACAAAATCATTTTTAAAAAATCAATGGAAGCAATCCCCAATTTGTACAATAGTTCATCAGTTGGTATTCCGGTAGATTATGATGGTGACGGAGATATTGATCTTTTTATAGGTACGAGAGTTATTCCTTGGTTTTATGGTTTATCACCAGATAGCTATTTTTTGGTTAATGATGGCAATGGTAAATTCAAAGTGGATGAGAAGAATAGTAAAGTTGTTTCAGGATTGGGGATGGTAACAGATGCTAAATGGGCTGATTATGATCTAGATGGAGATTCTGATTTGGTTATAGTCGGAGAGTGGATGCCCGTAACGGTTTTGGAAAATCAGAAGGGATTATTCAAAAGAGACGAAAAATTTGGCTTAAGTAATTCCAATGGCTGGTGGAATAGTATTGATGTCGGTGATTTAGATAATGATGGAGACCCGGATTTCGTATTGGGTAATTTGGGACTTAACTCAAAATTTAAAGCTTCCCAAGATTCACCCATTTCTTTATATGTAAATGATTTTGATCAGAACAGAACTATCGATCACATTTATACTTTCCGAAAAGAAGATAATAAAGATTATCCTTTTACTTTAAAGCAGGATTTGGAAAAGCAAATTCCTGAAATTCGAAAAAAATACGTTCGGTTTGAAGATTATGCTGATGAACCGATACATAATATCTTCGATAGTGTAACATTAAGTAGGAGTATAGTTTTAAAAGCTTTTGCATTTGAATCTTCTATTCTTTGGAATGATCTAGAAAAGAGAAATTTTGATTTGAAACCTTTAAACAAAGAGGCTCAGATATCTCAAGTCAGATCTTCTATTATTTATGATTTTGATCAGGATCAGAGTAAAGATATTCTGTTAGCAGGTAACTTTTTCGGGACAAAACCTGAATCAGGGCGATATGATGCCTTATATGGGTTATTATTGAGGGCGGAAGGTGTTCAAAATTTCGAGCCACTATCATTCAAACAAAGTGGGTTTTTCTATACCGGAGAAGTCCGAAATATGTCTGTTATAAACAGCATTGGAAATAAAAAATATATTGTGGCATTAAGAAATAATGACACGCCATTGTTCTATGAAATAAATAAATAACTTAATTGTTTATGTATAGATTTTTTGCATTCACAATAATTACGTCGCTTATATTTTCTTGTACCTCAAATACAAGCACAAAGAAATTTGTTTTACTGGAATCAGGAAAAACCGGTATTGATTTTCGGAATAGAATAAACGATGATCCTGAACTTAACATATTCAATTACCTCTACTATTATAATGGAGGCGGTGTTGCAAGTGGAGACTTGAATAATGATAGTCTTCCAGATTTATATTTTACATCAAATAGAGAGTCAAACAAATTATACCTAAACCAGGGAGATTTTAAGTTTACTGATATCACTCAAATAGCAAATGTTGCAGGCAATGGAAAATGGACTACTGGCGTAACCTTTGCGGACGTTAACGAAGACGGGTTGTTAGATATATATGTGAGCCAAGTAGGTGACTTTTTATCCTTGAAAGGAAAAAATGAGTTATTTATTAATAAAGGAAATAATAAAGACGGTGTTCCAATATTCGAAGAGGAAGCAGCAGCTTATGGTTTGGATTTAGTAGGATTTTCAAACCAAGCAGCTTTTTTTGATTACGACCTTGATGGAGACCTTGATATGTATATGTTAAATCACTCTGTTCATGATAATGGTACTTTTGGGAGGTCGGAAATAAGAGAAAAAACACATCCATTAGCAGGAGATAAATTGTTAGAGAATGTTGATGGTAAATACGTTGATGTAACTTCTGAAAGTGGGATCTTCAGTAGTGCAATCGGGTATGGTTTAGGTATTACAATAAGTGATGTCAACTTAGATGGATACCCTGATATATATGTGGGAAATGATTTTCACGAGAACGATTATCTCTATATAAATAATAAGAATGGCACGTTTTCGGATGTTTTAGAAGAAAAAATACCTCATACCAGTCGTTATTCGATGGGAAATGATATTGGTGATATAAATAATGATGGTTATCCGGAAATAATTACTCTGGACATGCTACCAAGAGACCCCAAAATACTTAAATCATCTGCAGGTGAAGAACCTTATCCCGTGTATGATTTTAAATTGGGTTTTGGTTATCATTATCAATTTTCCAGAAATGCTCTCCAACTAAATAATGGTAATGGATATTTTAGTGATATAGGTATGTTCTCAGGAGTTGGTGCGACAGATTGGAGCTGGTCAGCACTTTTTTTTGATGCTGACTTAGATGGATTTAAAGACCTTTTTATTTCTAACGGTATATATCGAAGGTCAAATGATCTCGATTATATAAAATTCATATCAAATGACGCAATACAGGCAAGGTTAGATAAGACAATAACGGAACAGGAACTTGGGCTAATTGATAATATGCCTCAACATAAATTAACAAACTTCTTATTCAAGAATGATGATGGGCTAATTTTTAAAGATGTATCTGATGATTGGGGCTTTGATTTGCCTTCATATTCCAATGGTTCAACACTTTCAGATTTAGATAATGATGGAGATTTAGATATCATAGTTAACAATATTAATCAAGAAGCTTTCTTGTACAAAAATAGAACTATAGAGAAAGGAAGGATCAGTGATAAGCAGCCTCATTATCTTAAAATCAAATTACTCGGAAGTAGTAAAAATAAGTTTGGAATCGGAAGTAAGGTCATTTCTTATGTCGATGAAACTATTCAAATAAATGAAATGATTCCAACTCGGGGTTATTTATCTTCAATAGATTACTCTCTTGTTATAGGTCTGGATAGTTTAAAAAAGCTTGATTCATTAACAGTCGTATGGCCAGACATGAAGTTTGAAACTTTGTATAATGTTCTTTCGAACCAAACTTTGTTGCTCAATTACACTAATGCCACAGGGGAGTACGATCATGATAGAATTTCAAATAAAGTTTCAACGGACTCAAGTACGATATTTAGTCAGGCTAGTTCTGCTGAATTAGGTATTGATTTCAAGCATGATGAAAATAAATTTATAGAGTTTAACCGAGAACCATTATTGCCACATATGAACTCTACTGAGGGGCCATGTTTATCGGTTGCAGATGTTAATAATGATGGTAATGAAGATGTTTTTATTGGAGGAGCTAAATGGCAAACGGCTTCTTTATATATCCAAAATGATGATGGAAAATTTAGTATCTCAAATCGAGATATTTTTAGAGCAGATTCTTTGAGTGAAGATGTAGATTCTAAGCTCTTTGATTGTGACAATGATGGAGATATTGACTTACTTGTCTTAAGCGGGGGGAATGAGTTTGATTTAAGTTCTGAACCGAATAAACCAAGGCTTTATCTTAATGATGGAACGGGTTTTTTTCATAAATCCGAAAAGAATTTACCAGATATTTATTTAACAGGATCGAGTATTTCAATTAGCGATTTTGATAGAGATGGGTTTAATGATATTTTTCTTGGGGCAAGTGCTATACCATGGAATTATGGTAAAATTCCACAAAGCTATTTATTAAAGAACCAAGGTGATGGAAGTTTTAGAATTGATAATAATGCACATGATGATCAATTATCATATGTTGGTTTAGTTAAAGACGCAAGGTGGGAAGACTTAAACGGGGATAATTATGAAGAGCTAATAGTAGCGAGCCAATGGGCGCCTCTTAAAATTTTTCATAATGAACAAGGTACTCTTAAACTCTTAGATTTAAACTTAGCTGGTTTAGCTGAATCCTTTGGTTGGTGGAATACAATTGAGACAGGTGATTTTGACAATGATGGTGATATTGATCTAGTTGCTGGTAACTTGGGACTTAACTCAAAATTAAAGACCTCCAAAGATCAACCTGTTAGAATGTATGTTTCAGATTTTGATAAAAACGATAGAATTGACCAAATCATTACATATTACGTTGATAACCAAGAAATTTTATACGCTGAAAAAGATGATCTGACAAAGGCTATGGAAAGCTTCAATAAGGAATATTTGAAATACTCTGATTTTGCTAATGCTTCCTTAAATGAAATTGTTGATCGAACTAGTCTAAAGGAATCAGAGGCTTTTTACGTAAACGACTTTCAATCTTATTATATAGAAAATAAAGGAGATTTTAGTTTTGAATTAAAATCCCTTCCTACTGAAGTTCAGTGGTCTCCTATTATGGCTTTTAAAAAATGCGATATCAATAATGATGGTAACCTAGATCTTATAGTGGGTGGTAACTTTTTCAATGTTAATCTACAAAGAGGAAGGTATGACGCTAGCTATGGTAATTTATTGATAGGTGATGGGAAAGGTAATTTTAAAAATATACATCCTAAAAAAACGGGCCTTCTTTTAAAGGGACAAGTCCGAGGAATAGAAGAGATAAGGATCAATGGAGAAAGTCATTATATGGTAGTAAGGAATGATGATACTCCTATTATTCTATCTATGTAAATTTTTTTAATTATTAATTTTGTGAATGTTTCAGGTTCCAAGAATACTCTTTAAACTTTATGTATTGCTGATTTTTGCAATATTGTTTTTCGCGTGTGCGAGTGTTGATTATGAGAGAGATAATATCCAGGCGATTAATTATCACAACTCAGTAAAACAGCTTACAGATGTAATCGTTCATGATATCTTCTCTCCCCCGGTTGCAAGTAGGATTTATGCTTATCCAAATATCGCTGCCTACGAGGTGTTGATGAACAATAATCCTGGGTTTGAAAGCCTTCAGGGACAGCTTACAGGTTTTGATGGCGTTCCAAGGCCAGATACTACTAAGCAGATTGACTTCAACTTAGCAGGGATACATGCCTTTAATGTGGTTGGGAGAGCTTTAATTTTTTCAGAAAACAAGATCGATAGTTTTAAGGAAGAGCTTTACAAAAAAATTAAATCTGATAGTGGGATACCCACTTCAGTATTTGATAATTCATTGGCATATGGAAACGAAGTAGCGAACCATGTGTTAGCATGGGCTAATAAAGATAATTATAAGCAGACAAGGACCTTTCCTAAGTATACTATTCAAGATGACCCGGATCTGTGGAAACCGACTCCTCCCGATTATATGGAAGGAATTGAACCGCACTGGAATAAAATAAGGCCTTTCGTAATAGATTCGGCAACACAATTCGTCCCCGATCCACCAACTCCATTCGATCTTGATAAGGAAAGCCAGTTTTACAAAGAAACCCTGGAGGTTTATGAGACCGCGGTTAATTTATCAGATGAACAGGAAGAAATAGCAAAGTTCTGGGATTGTAACCCTTATGTTTCTACCCATAGAGGGCACGCCATGTTCGCCACGAAGAAAATCACTCCAGGGGGACATTGGATGGGAATTACAACGGTAGTCACCAGGCAAGATAGCCTTCCATTTATGGAAACTGTGGAAGCTTATACCAGGGTTTCAATAGCCTTGGCCGATGCTTTCATTAGTTGCTGGGATGAAAAATGGAGAAGTATAGTGATAAGACCGGAGACGGTGATCAATCAACACATTGATGAACAATGGACACCATTATTACAAACCCCGCCTTTTCCTGAATATACCAGTGGACATAGCGTAATATCTTCTGCGGCGGCGATTGTTTTAACAGACTTGCTTGGAGAATCATATTTCTTCGTTGATACGGTTGAACTAGAATATGGTCTTCCAGCAAGGAGTTTCAACTCTTTCCTTGATGCATCTTCAGAGGCTGCAATTAGCCGTTTGTATGGAGGAATCCACTATATGCCTGCTATTGAAAACGGGGTGACACAAGGCAAAGCGGTGGGCAGATATGTTGTAAATAATCTAGTAACCAGAAAAGAGGAAATTATTTCCGTGCAGGGGGAGTAGTTACGATTAAAAATATATCGTAACTACTTTTTTGATTGAAGTCATTATCAAAACTTATCAACTCTAGGCTCTCTTCGGTCTTTAGCTTTATCTTTTAATTCTGAGAGCTTTCTTTTAGCTACGTCAAATACTTTCTGAGCTACCGTCACAAAGTCTGAGCCCTGTTCTTCAATAAACAGGTCTTTGCCTGGAAGAAAAACTTTGATTTCCATAAGTTTTTCACTTTTAGGAGTTTCTGTTAACGATTTCAGATAAATATCTGCGCTAATGATCTCGTCATAGTATTTATCCAGTCCATCAAACATTTCATCAATACGCTGAATGAGGTCCTGACTAGCATTAAAATTGACTGGTTCTATTGTCTTTTGCATATCACTTTTGACTTTTTAATATATGGAACAAATATTCTGCCGACGATTGGTGATTCCAAGTAATAACCGTAAAATCGTAGTTTGTAATTCTGGCTCTGTCAGCTTAATTTATTTAACCCTTATCTAAAAGATAAAATATCAAAGCTATGAATATACCACACAAAACATGGTGGAAGGAAAGTGTCATATATCAGATATACCCTAGAAGCTTCAAGGATAGTAATGGAGATGGGGTAGGCGATTTACAAGGAATCATTTCCAAGTTGGATCATCTGAAAGACTTAGGGATTGATATGATTTGGTTAAGTCCTATGTACGATTCTCCCAATGATGATAATGGCTATGATATCCGGGATTATTATAGCATAATGAAGGAATTCGGGAGTATGGATGATTTCGATCTCCTACTTTCTGAGATGAAGATCAGGGGATTAAGGTTAATGTTAGACTTAGTCGTTAATCATAGCTCTGATGAACATCAGTGGTTTCAGGAGTCGAGAAAATCGAAAGACAATCCTTATAGAGATTTTTACATATGGAAAGCTCCGATAGATGGTAAAGAGCCCAATGATTGGACAGCTTTCTTTGGTGGTAAGGCCTGGGAGCTGGATCCGTTGACCAACGAGTATTATCTGCACCTTTTCTCTAAGAAACAGCCTGATCTGAATTGGGAAAACCAACAGATGAGGCAAGAAGTCTATAAAATGATGAGATTTTGGCTCGATAAGGGGGTGAGTGGATTTCGAATGGACGTAATCCCATTCATTTCCAAAGAACAGGATTTCCCTGGTTTTCCTGAAGATTTCAACGGTGATATTGTTGATGCTTATGCTAATGGCCCACGGTTACATGAATTTCTGAACGAAATGAATAGAGAAGTGATCAGTCAGTATGATGTGGCTACTGTTGGAGAAGGTGTTGGGGTATACCCGGAAAATGTACTTAAATACATAGGTAGGGAGCGGAACGAATTGGATATGGTCTTTCATTTTGATCATATGAAAATCGATAGGCCCGATGATAATTTCTTCGGAATAAAGCCATGGGATTTAACCGAAATGAAAAGGATTTTTATTGAGTGGGATAATGTACTGTCTAGTGATGGTTGGAATAGCATATACCTCGGTAATCATGATTTTCCAAGGATGGTTTCCAGGTTTGGAAACGATTCAGACTATCATACAGAGTCTGCCAAGTTATTATCCACCTTATTACTCACACAAAGAGGTACACCTTACATTTATCAGGGTGACGAGATAGGAATGACCAATACCGATTTTAAGGGAATTAAAGAATACAGGGATATTCAGACTTTAAACGCTTATGATGAAGCTATTAATTCCGGAAAAACAGCTGACGAATTCCTTTCTTCACAGAAAATGGTAAGTCGCGATCATGCAAGGACACCCGTACAGTGGGATGATTCTGAAAGTGCAGGCTTTACAACAGGTCAACCTTGGATAAGAGTATCGCAGAACTATAAAGATATTAATATCGAGAAGCAGGTAAATGATCCGAAATCTGTTTTGAGCTACTATAAAAGTGCTATCAGGCTTCGTAAACAACATTTGGTACTGGTGTATGGTGAGATGGAGGTTCTGGATAAGGATAACCCGAAAGTCTTTGCGTACTTGCGAGTGTTAGAAGAGGAGAGAATTTTGGTACTCCTTAATCTATCAAGCGAGGGTTCTACTTTCGAACTAAAGAATATCGACGGTCTTGAAAGTGCAAGACTACTTCTATCGAATTATGAAAATAGAGATAAACTATCTTCAGAGCCTGATCTGGAACCTTGGGAGGCCAGAGTTTATAAGCTGTAGTTGAATAGAGGAATTTGTGAAGTGTTGATCGTTCGATCAACACTTTTATTTTTTGGTGTTCGAAGATTACTTAACCAGTTTAACCTCAACAGCCGTTGGACCTTTCTGACCCATTTCAATTTCGAAGCTAACTTGATTGTTATCCTTTATCTCGTCAACACAGTTATTGGCGTGAACGAAAATACTTTCCTTGGTTTCTGAGTCTTTGATAAAACCATATCCTTTAGAGTCATTGAAAAAAGTTACGGTTCCTATGTGAATGCCGTCGTCATCTTCTGACGCTACTTGCTTGGGAACACTGATTTCAATGTTTTCGGATTTTACTTCCTTTTTCTTGGTGGGATCTGGCGGAGTTGATGTGATTACACCATTTTCATCAACATAAGCGATCATATCGTCTAAGCTTCCTGAGGTTTCCTTATCTTTTTTTGCAAGCCTCTTTTCTGCTTTTTCTTTTCGCTTTTTTTCTTTTTTGTTTCTTACTTCTTTCTTGTGAAATGTCTCTTGTGATCTGCCCATATATTATTGTTAGGGCGCAAGTTAGCGCTTTTTATCCATAATGTTATACACGAAATTAAAATTCATTTTCATAATAACCCGTATTTATTGGAATCTCATTTTAGCATTAAAACCGATGATGATTTTTCCTTATAAATTTTTGTTCGTCCTATTTAGGGAATTGAAACCCTCTGATTAAAAATTAACGAATAAGATCAGAGCTAAAGAGATCTAAATTGAAACTTTAACAATCATTGATGTTTTAAGACCCGCTTTGATGCAATCCTTGAGAATAAGATTTTACTAGATACTTAACTGCATACAACACCTACTCCTTTAGATAGATATCATGGCTTATCCTATAAGATTGCAGCACATGAGTATAATACAACGTCGTTTACAAATACTAGATGTGGTGCCTAAGAATTAAATAGGTGTCTATAAATAAAGTGAGTAGGCACATTCAACCATCTGCAATAGAAATTGTCTAAAGACGAAATGATATTATGATAATGCTAAGAAAAAGAGAGCTACTTAGAGCAATTGTGCTTCAGGCCATTGGGATGATTGTTGCCTTCATTTGTGCGACAATCTTTTTTTATTCGTAAAAAACTCAAAGAATTCGGTGGTCAATTCCAACCCTTTAGTCTTTTCTGATGTCAAAAGGAAAAAGACTATCGAACCATGGAAAAGACAAGGAATGATCTTTGGAAAGCTATAATCTTTCAAGTTATTGGAATGATTGTAGCCTTTATATGTGCTACACTATTTTTATCGTCATGCACGGATGAATGTACGAGTTCAGTTCGGTACAGCTATTTTGAACCGGTATATATGCCGTTTGAAGAACTACGAGCGTCTGTTGAAGTTTTGCCGCCACAAGAAATAGAAGCAGCCGGAAAAATATACTTCAACAGCGGCTACCTTTATGTAAACGAACCTGGAAAAGGTATTCATATCATAAACAATCAAAATGCTGAAAATCCTATAGCGGAAGGTTTTATAAATATTCCGGGTAACTATGAACTTGCATCTATTGACAATTTCCTATATGCAGATAGTTATGTAGACCTGGTTGTACTTGACATATCGGATAAGTCTAACCCAAAGGAAGTCGACCGCTTAGAAAATGTTTTTCAGAATATGAGTACTCTGGGTTTTTTTTCGACACCGGAACAGGGAGTAGTTGTTGATTGGGTAGATGCTGTCAGTGAAAATGAAATTTCATCCGAATGCGGAGGATCTTCTTACCCTGAAATATACTATCATGATGCTGTATTCTTTAGAACAGACGGTGGAGTCTTAACAAATTCCGTAGCTAGTGCTGCAGAAGTAGCAGCTATCGGTGTTGCCACTTCAGGTGTAAATGTAGGAGGATCGGCTGCCCGGTTTGCTATTGCTAAAAATCAATTGTATGTAGTTGATTCCTGGAGAATGTTCAATTTCAGTATTGAAAACCGATCAGATCCTACGCTTTCGAGTACCACCGATCTGGGCTGGGGAATAGAAACCATTTTTCCTTACCATGATAATTTATTTTTAGGAGCTAATAATGGTATGCATATATATGATATATCAAACCCAACAAGCCCGTCGTTTCTATCCACTTATACGCATATTACCAGCTGTGATCCTGTAGTTGTTCAAGGAGATATAGCTTATGTTACCTTAAGATCTGGCACCACTTGTCAGGGCTTTACCAATCAGTTAGATGTGATAGATGTTTCTGATTTATCTAACCCTTCTTTGATCAAGTCTTATGGTATGATCAATCCACACGGACTTGGCATCGACGGAAACCGATTATTTTTATGCGAAGGGGAATCTGGTTTAAAGGTATTGGATGCATCTGACGAAAACGATATTACTTTACTTCAACATTTCGATAACTTCCATGCTTTCGATGTCATTCCTCTTAATGGGGTTTTGATGCTGACAGGTAACGATGGAATATACCAGTATAGATATAACGGTGAATCTGTGGAGTTGATTAGTCAAATCAATGTAACAGGCCCCTCAATCTAAAAATTATGAGGATTCTTTATCTTCTAGTACTGGGTCTATGCCTTCAAGTAGAGCTTTTTAGTCAGGTAGAAAGATTTCAGCTCATTGAATTAAGAGACGGAACACGTTTCAAGCGTGTATCTGCAGAATTTCAGGAGAACGACTGTAGCTACGCGTTCTACCATGAAAACGATACTTTAAGTATTAAACCAAATGAAGTTATAAGAATGATCCCTTTTAGTCAGGATCATTTTAAGGGCATTTCTCAACAGTTCGGAATAGGACTCTTATCAGGTGAGCGTTCTGTTGAAAAGGTACATTCATTCAGTGCTTTTTACGGGCTGAGCTATGGTTTAAATCAATATGCTGTTTTAGGTGTGTTTAGCGGAATCGACCTTTACGATGACTTCGATATAATTCCTGTCACCTTAAGAGTTCAAAGCTTTTTTACTAAAACACAGGTTTCACCTTTTTTCTATTTCGGTTCTGGTTATGGTTGGACGTTTAATGAAGCTATGCGTTTTGGGCAAGAGGTTGATGGTTCGGGAGGCTTGATTCTAGAAACTGGTACCGGACTTAACGTTCATCTTCAAAATGTTGATGTAAGTATTTCTTTGGGGTACAAAAGACAATCCGTAGAACTTGTGTTTGGCGATCTCGAAGAGTTTGGTAGCGAAACTGTAGAAGATCGAACCGTAAATAGATTATCTTTGCAAATTGGATTTACCTTTTGATCTAAAATAAGGTAAACCCCTTTTTAAGGATAAATACCTTACGCATGAATGATCTGAAAGAATTGGTTTTAACGCCGGAAGAGGCTTTTTCCGAAGGTTGGGAAAATCGTTTGCAAAAAAAGCTCCATTTAGCTCCTGAAGAAAGATTTGAAATTCAGAAGCGATCTATTGATGCAAGGAAAGGCATTAAAGTGCGGGTAAGAGGCTCGATCAAATCAATCACAGATCCTGTTCACCAATTAGAATATATCAAGCCTGAAAATCAGGTAGAACAAGCAGACCCGGTAATCATTGTCGGTAGTGGGCCTGCTGGTTTATTTGCTGCTTTAAAACTGATTGAACTAGGGCTTAAGCCCATTATTCTGGAAAGAGGAGGAGATGTAAGAGCCAGAAGGAGAGACTTAGCGAACATCAATAAAAAACATATTGTAAACCCGGAATCCAATTATTGTTTTGGAGAGGGAGGGGCGGGAACGTATTCTGATGGTAAATTATACACACGCTCCAAGAAAAGGGGAGATCTGCAAAGAATTTTAGAAATCTTGGTAGCACACGGGGCGAACCCGGAGATACTTATTGATGCTCATCCACATATTGGCACGAATAAACTTCCAAAGCTTATTGCAGACATGCGGCAGACAATCCTTAGTAGAGGAGGAGAGGTACATTTCGATACCAAAGTCGTCGATCTAAAACTTAAAAATGGCGAGCTAACGGGAGTAGTTTTAGAAGATGGTTCCGAAGTCAACGGGATAGGTGTGATTCTGGCTACTGGACATTCAGCTAGAGATGTTTTCGAACTATTAGACAGAAAAAAAATTGAAATAGAAAGCAAGCCCTTTGCAATTGGAGTTCGTGTGGAACATCCACAACAACTCATCGACCGGCTTCAATACAAACTAAAGGACAGGGGGAAATACCTTCCTGCAGCTTCATACGCTGTCGTAGATCAGGTACAACAAGCAGGAAAGAAACGGGGCGTTTTCTCTTTTTGTATGTGTCCTGGAGGTTTCATTGTACCTTCTGCCACCTCAAAAGGAGAAGTCGTTGTGAATGGAATGAGCCCTTCTCGGAGGGATTCAAAATACGCCAACTCAGGAATTGTGGTTACTGTAGATCAATCTGATTTTGGAGATCAAAGCCCATTAGAAGGTTTAAGATACCAGCAAAAGATAGAACAAAAGGCTGGAAAAGCTTCTGGCCATTCTCAAACAGCACCTGCCCAACGTTTGACGGATTTTATCCATAACCGTTCATCATCCAGCTTTCCGGAATGCTCCTACCAACCGGGTTTGATCGATCATGATATCGCCTCTTTGTTTCCAAAGCTAATTTCAGACAGCTTAAAACAAGGATTCAAATCGTTCGGTAAAAAAATGAGAGGCTATTTAACGGAAGAAGCTGTCATTGTAGGTGTAGAAAGCAGAACATCCTCGCCCGTAAAAATTCCCCGTGATCGGGAAACTTGTGAACATATTCGTATAAAAAGATTGTTTCCCTGCGGTGAAGGGGCCGGATATGCTGGAGGTATCGTTTCTGCTGCTATGGATGGAGAACGGTGTGCGACAGCATTGGCTAAACTTTATTCTTCTATTCGTAAAGCTTAGCATGGCCTTAGATGTTAAAGTTTGGTGAACAATTACATTTTCACTATTCCTTTTTTCTTTACTAGCCTACCTTTAACTTCTAATTTTAGTTGGTTAATTTAGTTTAAGTATTTCTAGAATTTGAAGAAGGATCAGGAAATAGAGCAGCAAAGTATTGATCAATTAGAGAGATTAAACCTTATTCTGGATTCAAGTTATGAAGGTTGGTGGGATTGGGATGTTGAAACCAATAGAACATACCATAGCAAAGTTTGGTGGAAGCTTCTAGGTTATGAAGAAGACAAATACCAAAGTGAATCTTCTTTTGAGAATTGGTCTGAAAAACTCCATCCGGAAGATCGTGATCGGGTTATATGGCTTCAGGAAATGTACGCCCGATATGATGAGCCCTGGAGCATAGATTTCAGGATGCGAAAAAATGGAGGTGCCTATATATGGGTCAGGTCGCGAGGTAAGGTAGTACTTAGAGATGAGTACGGTCAGCCCAAAAGAATGGTTGGTACCCACATTGATATCACTTCTGAAAGAACAGCGCATGAGCAATTAGAAGCTTCTAAGTTTGAATTGGAGCTTATAAAAGGAATAACGCACGTTTCTCCAGTAGGCTATAATGTATATGACTTCCTAAAACATAAAGTAGTCTTTGCCACTTCAAAAACAAAGGAGATTATTGGGCTGAGTGATAAACAAATATATGGGTTGGGCCTTGATGATATTCAGAAACTTGTTCATAAAGCCGATAGAAGGAAGCTACATAACCATACCTTAAAACTTCAAAAATCTCGAGATAATGAAGTGCTAACCTGCACTCTTAGAATAAAATTGAAAGAAGGAAAATACCGTTGGATAAACTTGGTGGACTCCGTGTTTAAAAGGGATGAAAAAGGAAAGCCCATTCAGTTGATCGGTGCTACGTTGGACATCACTCAATCTATGGAAATTGAAAGGCAGCTAAAGTTGGCACTTTCCTTTCTGGACAAAATATCCTACGTGAGTGCCCATGATGTTAGAGGTCCGGTAGCCACAATTCTAGGGCTTATAAATATTCTGAAAAAGGAAAACTTCGATCCTCAAACAGCAAAAAATGTTATTGGCTATATGGAAAATACTATTAAAAAATTGGACAGTGTAATTCATGAGCTTAATGAACGCTATAGTGTAGTCGATAAAAAAGGAAAGAAATAGAACCTTTTACCTGATCTCTTCTTCAATCAAAAAAATTTGATTACAAAAGAATTGTATATATCTGTTGATTTGACCAGTTTCAGATAAATGGTCGAAAAAAGTAAGTACTGGTTTGGTGCAAACACCAAACTCGCCAGAGCTTTGGTTCGTTTGTATTCTTAGGTCATTAAGCTAAAGCTAAAGAATCCCGGAGAATGGCTCATTCACAATTGACAGCCTCTACATTTCGAAATTGGAAATTTATACAACAAGTCGAAGAACACTCTATATCACTACTTGGATATATTAGGGCACAAAAACTATCCGGGTTCAGATCATCCCTTATGTTATCACGATCGTGTTGAGAGAATTCGCTTTCCCATGGGCCAAAACTTAAGCTTGAACAGGAGCTTCTTCTCGTTTCATAATTACATTGAAAGCAGGGCTCATCTTTCGAAGAACAGGACTGAAAGGCTACAAAAATCAATATGAGAACGCTACAGATATTTTTCATTAGTATAAACTTTTTAGCTATTGTTATATATTAATTCATTGCAATCAAGATAAGCGTCATACTTCGGCTTGACGGTGGGAGATGGATCTCACTGTTTTTAATTGACTACTATACCTCCTCCAATAAACCAGTATGGACTAAAGCTGAAGAATACGTCTTCATTACCCCCTGCTGGCTGCGCAAGGAATCCTAGATTAAATTTTGGTGAGATGGTATTTTCTTTAAAAAATATGACTTCCAGATTGAGGTTTGTCGCTAAGGCATCAGCACTAACGATATCACTACTGGATAAGAATCCCCTGTAGCCAATATCAACCAAAGCCCTTACTTCAATTTCTTCTACTATTTCAAATCTAGGTCCAATAGAAAGCCCCAATTCAACTAGTGTTGGTGATTCGTCAAAACGAAATATTTCAACTCCAGGAGAAAACTTGAGGTAAGGCCCCCCAATAAATCGATTGCCCCAGGGAAACAGGGCTGCACCTCGTAGTAAAAATGCCGAGCCCAGTCCGGAGAACCGATCGGGTGGATCAAAATAAGCTACTTCCTCAGCTTCCAGTAACACATTAGCAGAAACATTCCACTGTACCTGCGCGAAGGAGGTGGAAACTGTACAAATAATAAAAAATAAGAGTATTAAAGTCTGTTTCATTTCATCCAGTTTTCAGTGAATTTCGCTGGCTTTGAAAAAAGAGACTGTTACAAATGTTTCAATTACTAACAGTTATGATACACCGTCAGAAAATATCTATTTAGAGATATTTTATCAGGCTTTTTGAAAATCCTCCAGCCACTCCGAAGGACTTTTACCATACGTTTCTTTGAAGCTTTTAGAAAAATAGGAGAGATTATTATACCCCACTTCATAGGCGATGTCAGATACATTCCCCCACTTTCTTTCCAAAAGGGTTTTGGCTTTATGAAGCCGAATGGATCTTATAAACTCACTTACGGAAAGATTGGTAAGAGCCTGTACCTTTCGGTATAACTGAACCCTGCTTAACCCAATTTCCTTACTTAAAAAATCAACCGAAAAATCTGAGTTGCCAAGGTGCGTATTTATAACACTTTTCAGTTTAAACAGGAATCTTTCTTCATGTGAGAATACATCCTTATGTTTTGGCTCATTCAGAAGTTCTAATTTTAACTTTTTCTGTAGTTTTCCTCTTTTTTTTAAAGCATTCGAAACTTTGAGTCTTAGTTCGTCTTTATCAAAAGGTTTTGTCAGGTAATCGTCGGCTCCCGTTTTTAAACCTGTTAGTTTGTTTTCGTAACCGGCTTTTGCGGTGAGCATAATGAAAGGAATGTGTCCTGTTTCTTCAATGTTTTTTACCCTTTCACAGAACTCAATACCATCCATTTCCGGCATCATTAAGTCACTAATAATTATATCAGGGATATTTTCTACAGCCAACTTCAGGCCCTGTTTTCCATCTTCTGCTTCTATATAATTATAATTACCGCCAAGGCAGTTTTTCAGATAAATTCTTAGGTCATAATTATCTTCTACCAGAAGAACCTGATTTTCATGCGGATGGAGTTTTTTCAAATCTTCTGCTTCAAGGGCAGGCTCTAACTGATGAGGTTCGGTTACAATATTATCCTTGGGAATCAGATCATTTCGGCTGTCCGTAATCTCAATTGGAAGCGTAACTATAAAGGTGGATCCTCTACCTTTTTCGCTTCTTACAGTAATTACCCCACCCAAAAAATCCACAAGTTCCTTAGTTAGTGCGAGTCCTATTCCCGTTCCTTCAACTTCGTTTTTGATACTTTCTTCCGTCTGATAAAACCGATCAAAAACATGATCTTTCTGTTCCTCAGTCATACCTGACCCGGTATCATTTACCTGCAATTCCACTTCGCTTTTTTCACTCTTAAAACTCGCTTTAAACTCGACTGTACCACCTTTAGGCGTAAATTTGAATGCATTTGAGAGCAAATTGTAGACTATTTTCTCTAGTTTATCAGAATCGATTAGTGCAAACACTCCAGGAGGCATGATTTCATATCTGTAGTTGATCTGTTTCTGTTCTGCCAAAGAACCAAATGATGACACAAGAGTCTGAATAAACCACGATAGTTCTTTTTCCTCTTTATGAACTTCGAGCCTTCCATCTTCTATTTTCGAAAGATCAAGTAACTGATTGATCAGTCTTCTTAATCTTTGTGTATTTCTTTCTACCATTTTTAGCTTTTCAAGATCATTGGAATCAAGTTTTTCTCGTTCTAATAATCCTTGGATTGGCCCTGCTATCAGTGTTAATGGTGTCCTGAATTCATGCGAAATGTTTGCGAAAAACCGGGATCGAACAGATTCAATTTCTTTATTCTTTCTATTTATTTCGTCGCGTGAGCGAACCTTAACCCTATAGTTCCTGATCATTAAGAATGCCACAAGTGCAACAGAAATAAGGCTTCCCAAAAGCAAGTTCCTCTGAGTTGACCTTTGTGAAATTAATGCTTCCTGCAATTCTGACTCCTTGAGTAATAGAACAATTTCCTGATCTTTTTTATCGGATTCATATTTTTCTTTGGCCTGCGCTATACTTTGTAGCTTTTCCTCATTTAATAAGCTATCTCGGTACTGGCTATAAATTTTGAAGTATTTCAAGGCTTTCTCGTCTTCATTTGTTTTTTCGAATGTTTCCGCTAATCCTTTTGCCGACCTTCTAATGTTTTCTGCTTCCTTGGTTTTTAGTGCAATTTCATAAGCTTCAATACCGATTTCTTTAGCCGCCTTATATTGGCCTGCTTCAAGGTAAGTTGAAACGAGGTAATCCATGGATTCGATCAGCTTGGTTCGGTTACCTAGCGAACGATTTATCTGAATAGAAGTATTGCACAAATTAATAGCCTCATCAAAGTCTTTTCTCTTCATTGCAGTGAAAGCCATATCGTTTAATATGGAAGCTATTTCAGTTTTATCATCAAGTTCTTCAGCAATAGAAAGTGCAGATTCATAATGATGGAATGCCGAATCGTATTGGTTAAGGTAAGAGAAACTGTTTCCAAGATTTAAATGTGTACTAGCTAAAGATCGTCTATTATCTAACTTTTTTTTTAGCGCTAATGCTCGCTGCAAATAGTCCAAAGAAAGTCTATAGTCTTCCGTTCTTTGATAAACAATTCCTAGATTATTTAATGAACCCGCTATCCAATGTTCGATCCCTATTTTTTCTCTGATACTTAAGCTTACAAGATGATGCTCCAGGGCTCCATCCAATTTGCCTTGATTTTCAAGTACCAAGCCAATATTGTTGTTATAATTCCCGATAAGGATACTATCATGCTGTTTAGTGGCAATTGAGAGCGCCTTTTCATAATAAGAAAGGGCTAGATTAAAATTTCCCTTTCTACGGTTTAAAACGCCAAAATTGTTGAATGACTCAGCTAATAATTTCGGCTGTTTTAATTTGGATTTAATATCCAGTGCCCTTTGATAATAAATTTCAGCTGAATCGTAAACCCCTTTATTTTGAAAATAAATTCCTATAATATCATGAGCTTTTGCACAGGCTGTTGCTTCTTTTAGGCTATTGCTTTTTTGTATGATTTCATGGCAAAGCGTATATGCCATCACAGGATCATTATAGACCAATAACTTTGCCTGCTTGTTTAAATCGTTGAGATGATCAACATGATTGGCCGATTTTACTTTTTGTTCCAGACTGTCGGGCAGGAACAGCACAGGGTCTATATTATAAGCTTGATAGTTAAAAAATAGAACCAGACTTACCCAGACCATACTATTTAGCTTGTTGTATTCATTAATTTAGTCAAATTGGTTGAAAAACTGTTGTATTGATTTTTTTCGGAAACCAAATAGAACAGCATTTTTCGGTTTAACCTTACCTTTACCTTATGAAGAAAACAGTAGTTATTGGAGCAAGCACAAACCCATCAAGATATTCATATGCAGCTTCTCATTCGCTCACTGATCATGGTCATGAGATTGTACCGATTAGCATTAAAAAAGGCAGTGTAGCTGGAAAAGATATTTTGAATATACAAGACCGACCCGAGATCGATGATGTAGATACGGTAACTATGTACGTAGGGTACAGAAACATTATAGCTTATCACGATTATATAGTTTCTTTGAAGCCTGAGCGGATTATTTTCAATCCTGGCTCTGAGAATCCAGAATTAAAAAAGCTAGCCCAAAGCGATGGAATTGAAACTATTGAAGCCTGTACTCTGGTCATGCTCAGTGTGGGTAATTATTAGCTTAACATTCGGGAAATTTTGCTTAAATTTAGGGGATTTATGAGTTGATGTCCATCACTTTAATTTCCCTATTCTTTCATAATGAAGAAATTGAAAAAGGTGGGCTTAGTATGTACATTTTTAGAATTCTACAATTATAAATGAGCGATAACAAAAAGCAGAACAAAGGCGATTATTCAGCAGGTAATATTCAGGTATTAGAAGGTCTTGAAGCCGTTAGGAAAAGGCCTGCGATGTATATTGGTGACGTTGGGGTTAAAGGATTACACCATTTGGTTTGGGAAGTGGTAGATAACTCCATAGATGAGGCACTTGCTGGATACTGCGATACTATAGACGTAGAGATTAATACGGATAACTCTATAACGGTTACGGATAATGGAAGAGGTATTCCAACCGATTACCATGAGAAAGAAAAAAAATCTGCCTTAGAAGTCGTAATGACGGTCCTTCATGCCGGTGGTAAGTTTGATAAAGACACTTATAAGGTATCAGGAGGGTTACATGGGGTAGGTGTTTCTTGTGTGAATGCCTTATCCGACCATCTTCATGTTACCGTTCATCGTGGAGGTAAATTATTCGAACAGGAATACGAGCGAGGCAAGCCAGCTTATGATGTTCGTGAAATTGGTACGACTGATATAACAGGAACAAAGGTTCAATTTAAACCGGATAGTTCTATATTTTCAGTGCTGGAGTATAAGTTCGATACCGTAGCCTCAAGACTGAGAGAGTTGTCATTTTTAAATGCAGGAATTAAAATTTCACTGGTTGACCATAGAGAACAAGATGATGAAGGCAACGATATCCACGAAGACTTTTATTCCGAGGGTGGATTAAGTGAATTTGTAGAGTATCTGGATTCTTCAAGAGAAAACCTGATTCCCAACCCTATTTTTGTAGAATCGGAAAAAGGAGGGGTTCCTGTTCAAGTGGCCATGAGCTACAATAATTCTTATACAGAGAATGTAGTTTCCTATGTGAATAACATCAATACTCATGAAGGTGGTACACATATAGCCGGATTCAGAAGGGCACTTACAAGAACACTTAAAGCTTATGCCGATAAATCGGGCCTTCTTGAAAAAGCGAAAGTTGAAATAACAGGAGATGACTTCAGAGAAGGTTTGACGGCAGTTGTTTCAGTTAAGGTAGCAGAGCCACAGTTTGAAGGTCAGACGAAAACCAAACTGGGTAATTCAGATATTATGGGCCCTGTAGATCAGGCTGTGAGTGAGATGCTCTCTGATTATCTGGAGGAGAATCCAAAAGAGGCAAAGGTAATTGTTAGTAAGGTAGTACTTGCTGCCCAGGCTCGTCAGGCGGCCAGAAAAGCTCGGGAAATGGTACAGCGTAAGAGTGCTATGGGTGGCTCAGGCCTTCCTGGAAAACTCGCAGACTGTTCCAGTAAAGATGCCAGCATTTGTGAGTTATATTTGGTCGAGGGTGACTCTGCGGGTGGCTCAGCCAAGCAGGGTAGAGACCGTAATTTTCAGGCTATTCTTCCACTCAGAGGTAAGATTCTCAACGTAGAGAAAGCCCAAGAGCATAAAATCTATGATAATGATGAAATTAAAAACATCATTACAGCCCTTGGAGTATCGTTCGGTAAGGAAGATGATGAGAAAGCCCTAAACATGGATAAGATCCGTTATCATAAGATCATCATTATGACGGATGCTGATATTGATGGTAGTCACATAAGAACCTTGATCCTGACATTCTTCTTTAGATACATGAAAGACCTTATAGAAAGTGGTTATCTGTATATCGCTCTTCCTCCTTTATATCAAATTAAAAAAGGCAAGAAAGAGAAATACGTCTGGAATGAAGAACAACGTATAGAAGCCATAAAAGAAATGGCAGGAGATGGAAAAGAAGAGAATGTGGGTGTTCAGCGTTATAAAGGTTTGGGAGAAATGAACCCGGATCAACTTTGGGATACAACTATGTCACCAGACACCAGAAGCCTGAAACAGGTTTCTATAGAATCTGCAGCGGAGGCTAATCATTTATTCTCCATGCTTATGGGCGATGAAGTTGCTCCTAGAAGAGAGTTTATTGAGAAACATGCCAAGTATGCTAATGTAGATGTTTAGGAATTGATATATCCTGATAGAGGTCGATGGTGTCACCGACCTCTTGGATGGAATATCTACCTGAGCAGCTTTTTAATCAATTTTGAAAAAAGAGATTATGAAATACTTAATTATCTGTATTGCTTTTATATCTCTACAGTCGAGAGCGCAAGATGCCAGTTATGGGGCAAACATAGACAAAGAAGGTGCTCTATCTATCGACGAAGCTTTGCCGAAAGAAAACATCAATGAAGTAAAACTGAAGGGTGAAATCATTACCACCTGTGCTAAAAAGGGGTGCTGGATGACGATGAAAATAGATGATGACAATGAGATCAGGGTTACTTTCAAAGATTACGGTTTTTTCGTTCCTACGGAGGGTGTCAGCGGCAAAACCGCTATTATTCAGGGGGAATTAAAAAAGGATGTGACTGATGTTGAAACCTTAAGGCATTATGCAGAGGATGCGGGTAGATCAAAAGAAGATACCGCTGCGATTACTGAACCCCAGGAAGAATTTTCTTTTATAGCTACTGGAGTAATTATCGAGGATTAGATAATTTTCCCATTCAATATTCAGATTTTCAGGATTTGATATATCAATCCAGACACCGATCTCTGGACTGATGAAAACCTCCAGTATGCTTAGGTTATATATTAATGTTACTATTTTTCTATGGGCCTTTATCTTGGAGTAAAAAAATCAAAAGCCTTTATTCTGGCCTTCGGTGGGTATATGCTATTAATGATTGTTTCATTTGGTGCATGGGCACTATATTATATGGTCACTCATTGGGAGAATGATTATGGGGGCTTGTTTTATGTCTGTCTGTTTTTTGAGATTGGTTTTTTAGTAATAATAGCTCTGGTATGGAAGACACTAAAATCTCATGTTTATGGCTTGGAGATTGATAATGGAGTTGTAACAGTTCGCAAGTTACTAACTGTAAAAGCAACCAAGTTTCCTGTAAATTCAGTTTTTGGATATTCGACCAGCTCAGGACTTATTGTAATATATGTAAGCGAGGCAAAACCAATCAGTGTCTGGAATCTATTTATTAATGACTTTCCGGCAATCGAACGAGAATTGAAAAAGCTGAAAATCAAATTCTTGGGCGAAGAAAGCGATGTTAATGATGGGTTTGGAAATTTAACGGAAACAAGATACACCAGTATGAATTGATATACTGGTATATAGTTGTTTATCTACCATACAAAGGCTTTCTTCCAAAGGAACCTGTGACCTGTCCAAATCTCCCCCAAACTCGATAAGATTTTGTCATTCCAAGTACTTGATTATCTGACTCCTAGGATAGGAATTCGGTAGCTGTTTTCTAACAACGGTAATGGGTGACTCGTAAAATCGCTTTCGATAAATATGCAATGAGTAATTTTTGGCTGTTTCAGTAAGCTTGAAACGGAGTTGAAATTACTTTTTACCTTCTCAAAACAAGAAAACCATTTAGTTCCCTTCCATCTTCTGTTCTGATGTTGTAATAGTACGTTCCGGAAGGCAGACTGCCTGATCCGCTAACATTCCTTAAACCCGTAAAGGAGTTGTTGATGTCATCCCCATTCCCATCATAATTTTCCATTTCATACACCCGATCACCCCACCTGTTAAAAATAGTCACCATGCTGTTATCAGGTAGAAAGTTGATCTGAAGGAAATCGTTTACCCCGGGAGTTCCTTGAGGAGCTACTGCATTGATCACTTCAATATCTGCTCCAATTTCAACCTGGAACTGGGTAGAAAGACCGGTATTAATACCATCTGTAAAAAATATGGTCACCAAGTCTGTTCCAATAAAATCTGAAGCCGAATAATCGAGTGTAATGGAGCTTGCAGTGAATTCATAGATCGCATCTGGAATAGTTCCCTGAATACCTTCAATGATGATTTGATCGTTTTCAGGATCAACAAAATTAAGCTCGGATATTTCGAATGACAGAACAGTTCCCGGTGAGGTCTGCTGTGTTGGAGGCTGGGCTGTTGGAGGTTGATTTGGCTGAATCGTAAGTGTAAGCACATCGCTTTCTTCTGTACAGGGACCACTACCATCCGGGTCCATCGCGGTTAGAGTGAGCGTTACCGATCCACTATTTCTGTCTGACACTCCCGGAGTATAGATAGTACTCAAGTTCGTTTCTTCGTCAAATGTGCCATCTCCATCTGTTTCCCAGAGTACAGCTGAGGCTGGTCCTCCAGCCATACCGGAAAGGCTTGCCGAAGAGTTGAAGGTTACCGACTGATCAGGACCAGCATCTACTGTTACAGGGTCAGTACAGGCCACGATTGATGATGTATTTTCAAACCAGACGAGTCTTGAACCGTTTTGTGCTCCGATAAATACGTCCAGATCACCGTCGGAGTCGATATCTGCAACATAGGTATTTTCCATACTGTTTGCGGTGCTTGGGTAATCGAAAGCTGTAAAACTTCCGGTACCATCATTTTCAAAATAGAATAGCCTGAATCCGGCAGTTGTGGTGAACCGCCCGGAACATATCAGGTCAATATCACCATCTCCGTCCATATCCGAGGCGTAAGTATCGTCACAGCCAATTGATGTATTGTTTATTATTCTTTCTGTAAAGACTTCTTCTCCATCATTTTCAAACCATACCACTCCCTGTGAGGAGGATGTGATCAGGTCAACATCACCATCTCCATCAATATCTTCCGTAAAAACAAGCTCAAGATTTGAGACCAGGCTAACTGGTAATACGTTTTCGGTAAAATTCTGATTACCATCGTTTTCATACCATGCTATGTTTGGTGTAGTCAGTGAACATACTGTCAAATCAAGGTCTCCATCGTCATCAATATCTGATGCATAAAAGCTGTTGGGAACAGCAATGGTTACACTCGAAATGGTGTTTAAGGTAAAATTTTGACTGCCATCGTTTTCGAGCCAGCGAATTTCGCGAATGTTTACCGGAAATGTAAAGCCAACAGAAGCCATGATGTCCATATCGCCATCTGCATCGATATCAATAATCTGTGCTTCGGGAATTCCGGTACCAACCCCAGTCAGATTGATCTGGTTTCTGGTAAAATTCTGAGCGCCATCATTGTCAAATATGTCTATTACACCAGCTCTCGTAGAAATAATATCGAGATCGCCATCCATGTCATAGTCACCCGTTGAAACACTTTGAGGTCCGTTGGATGTTGGACTGAATATCTGATTTCTGGTAAAGTTTTGAGCACCGTCATTTTCATACCATGCCAGTTCTGCGTTGGTATTGTCACTAATGGCCAGTAAATCCATGTCGGAATCAGAATCAATATCTGATGCGAAAACATGAAAAACGTCGATATCAAAAGAATTGTCTGAAATCACTCTTTCCTCAAAAAAGGCTGGTGACTCGGGCGCAATGCCGGACTGTGCAGTGAACTGGAAACTGAAGTCTTCATTTAATGGATCTCCTGATGTTCCAAGTATACCTGTTGTTAAAGTCACCCTGATGATCTCTCCACTTCTAAAATCCGCATCTGGGTTGAAAGAGATGGATAAGGTTCCACCACCACTTAATACACCCTCAATAATTCCAGTCTGTTCTCCTGAAACAATAATATTCCCGTTTAGAGATGATGCATCAACATCCTGATCAAATTCAAAGGTGATATTGCTGCTTAAAGGGACCGTGTTTTCAAAGTGCGTAGGAGTAAAGCTTGTAAGGTTAAGAAAAGTAGGAAGAATAAGGTTCCTGGCGTCAATAGCTACAAATTTTGGCATTTGAACATCAGTAGGACCGGTCAATAACTCTTCCGGATTGCTGCCATCAAAATTTGCCCTCCAAATTCCAGGTGCTTCGGCTGAAATAATCCCCAGGTCTGCCCAATATATTTTTCCTTCTGAAAACTCCAGGTCAATACCTCCGGGGGCTCCGTTGGTCATAAATGAAGTCGCTGTTCCCGCAACATCGTTAAGATCCGCTATGTTGATTTGTCCGGCATCTAAGCCGAATCCAAAGTCAATGCCCAGATCAGAAGACCAATAAATCGTATTGGAAAATAGATCAAGTTTAACGTCCCTAAAGAAAGTTTCCGGGCTTGCTGTAGAGGAAATTAGTGGGACTACATTGCTTCCATCAAGGTCTGCTTCATAAAGTGTAGCGATGTTAGGAGAAGCACCATTATTATCCGTATAATACATTTTCCCGTTGGCGACATCCAGAGCTATTCCAAAAGGGTTGGTTATTGGGGTAGGAGAAGAGGCATCGATTAGTGTGACCAAGCCTGTGCCATCCAGGTTTGCCCTTCTGATTTCACTGTTCCACTCGCTGCACCAATACATCAATCTATTAAGAGTATCAATAGCAATGCCTTGCACATTACGTTGAACTGCTGAAGACTCATCAATTAAGGCTTCGGAACTTTCAAAGCTTGTTTCTCCGATGCCAGCACGTCTTACTTGCCCGTCAGTATTGGTCCAATAAATAAACCCGGATTGTTCATCGATATCGATTCCTGTTGGAAATACTGGAAAACCGGTATAATACTCTTCAAATTCGGTTCCATCCAGGTTAGAACGGTTGATTTCGCTTCCTGATTCTTCACTCCAATAGAGTTTTGGAGGGTCAAAGGTACTCAGATCCAAAGCAACATTTGCCGGCGCATCGAGTCCGGTTACGATGTCAATTTGACCCGATCCATCTAGGCTTGATCGTCCTATATTTCCTGTCGGCCCCGAATCTGCATAGAATAGAAAACCACCTTCATTATCAATGTCAATTCCCCTTGGGCTTTCCAGTCCGCTTAGTATCATTTGTCTGCTGCCTGCACTGCCATCAAGGTCTGAAACCCATATTTCATTATTGACGGTAAAATATATCATATCATTGAGCTCATCTACAGCGACTTCGGTAAATGCCGCAAACCCAAAGTCGGTACCATCAAGTACGGTGACGGGTGAGGAACCATCGAGATTTGCCTGTACGATGAGATCAGAGGTGATTTCCTGTATGTAATACATTTTTCCATTTTCCGGATCTAATCCCAATCCTCTTAAAAAGTTGACAGATGCAACTGGGTCTCGAACAGGGGTGCTTGTATCAATATTTGCCCTGGCTATTGCATTGTCTCCACGTTCTGTCCAGTAAATTTGCCTGTTGATTAGGTCTATCTCCAGCGCAAAGGGTTGGGCGTTACTTCCTAACAATAAAAAATCAGCTTGATTGGCAAAAGATATGGTTCCTCCGAATGAGCTTATGTCAGCAACTCGGATAACATCTGGAATTCCAGCGCCACGGCTCTCTATCCAAAATATTCGATTAGTGACCGGATCCACAACTAAATCCTGAACAGCCGTTCCAGACTCATTTAGGTCTACATTACTTCCATCAAGATTTGATCTTTGGATAATGGAAGTAGAAGAACCCTGCACAAAATAAAGCTTTTGGGCTTCGACAAGATTTGCAACAATGAGAAAAGCTGCAATAAGAAGATTAGGCGAGCACTTTTTCATGGCTCAAAGGTTTGGTTTAGAATACTATTCTCTCAAGTCCCTGGAAAGTGAAAATGGCAAAATTGGCTTGAACGGAAATCTCATGCGTTGTGAAATTGGAGCCTACGGAGTTTTCGTCAGTAGGCACTTCAAATGTATACGTGAAATGGAAATTATCTTTCCATCTAAGTCCTGCTTGTATTCCGTAGGTATTGAAATTTCGGCTTAAGATACCGAACTGAAACATCTCT
The DNA here is from genome assembly GCA_039030555.1 of Bacteroidota bacterium. Classification (GTDB taxonomy): domain Bacteria; phylum Bacteroidota; class Bacteroidia; order Cytophagales; family Cyclobacteriaceae; genus JBCCDY01. Next base: position 21,582 of record JBCCDY010000014.1, on the reverse strand, counting down.
TGATAAATCGCTGTAATACTATAATCGATAGATGCAGGTGCTCCTTCTATACCGCGGTAAACTATTGCAGGTTTGAGTTCAATCGGATATAGGCTCGTAATTAAATAAGCAGCCGAAACGTAAAAATGTCGATTAAAAACTGTGCTGCTAAACTGACTTGCATCAACATCTTGTTCCAGTAAACGAGGAATAGAAAGTCCCAGAAAAAGGTTCGGAGTGGTAAAAATTATACCGGTACCGAAGTTAAATTGAGTAAAGCTTTCATTCTCCTGAAAAAGCACATCCTGTTCACCTCCAAAAAAATCAAGCTCGTTATAATCATCCCGATAGTTCTGTACCCCGAATTGCAAACCTGCAGATATTTTGGCGCCCCCACCTAACTCAAGCTTATAACCATAGCTTAAATTAACTTCTGTATTACTTGTTACGCCCAGGCGATCGTTTAAGATAATTAATCCTCCACTCACACGATTGTTGAAAAAAGAACTATGTGCACTAAACACAAATGTTTCAGGGGCATCGTCAAAACTTGCCCATTGAGTTCTATAATTTGCGTTTACACTGAGCCTATTGTTCAAACCGGTATAAGCTGGGTTGATCAATATAGGATTGGTTAAATAATTAGCATAAATGGGTTCTTGTTGTGCTAAAGTAACGGAAGACAAGCACATCAATACTAAAAGTATAAGGTTGGTTTTTTTCATCTTCTTAAAACTAAGAATCCGGTAAATTCCTGCCCGTCTCCGGTCAGTATTCTATAATAATAAGTTCCAGAGGTAAGTTCTTCTGAACCATCTACATTTCGGTTTCCAACAAATGTACGAGCAAGATCAGTACCCGTACCATCATAATCAATCTGTTCAAATACGCGATCTCCCCATCGGTTGAATATGCTTACCGAACTGTTTACAGGAAGCGAATTAATTTGAAAGAAATCATTTACTCCAGGTGTTCCGGCCGGGGCAACTGCATTAATAATCTGAATTTCTCCCTCAGAACCCAGGCCAATAATTCTTGTAAACGCTGGACTATCATCTTCCCCATCATTTATGATTACGGAAACGATCCTTTGTTGAGTAGAGCTGCTGGAAGTATTGAAAAGGACACCTTGCATGGCTAGTTCAATATCTTCCTCCGGAATAAACTCCTGAGAAGCTGAAGTTATGGTTAACTGGCCCAAATCGGTATCGAAGCTGCCGATAACATCATCATTTGTAATTCCATCGAAAAGGAGTTCATCTCCATCTTGTCGGGAATCTGGTTCCAAAATAAAGGTGACAGATGCGAAGTCAATATCATCAAGATCGATTACGGTTAAAGCATTATCTACTGGAACTGGATTTCCACCAATAGAAAAGCTTGCAGAAACTTCAGGATTGTCAGAATTTAGATTAGGGATTTCGTTTGGATTGACAATGCTGATGGTTTTTGAAACAGCCGTTGAATTTCCATTTTCATCTACTCTGGTTCCTTCAACGTCAAACGTTTGAAAGGTAATTTCCCTATCTGTAATAGTAGTCCTTTGATTTCTCCCCTGCCTCAGATTGGAAGTTGATCCGCTGAATTGATACTCCACCGTTCTGGCTAAATCTCTAAGCTCTGTTTCAGTGCCAATTCCTTGAATGATTTCCAAACAGAGAACTTGACGAATATTATTTGGATCAGAGTTATCTACGAAAAGGCTGTCACTTATGGTAGGGGTATTGTTTATTACTGACAAGGTTTCTTCTCCCTCAGCAAAATTGTTGATGGTTATTTCTACTTTGGTGATCGGATCAGCTAAAATCCTGTTTGAAACATCTTCAAAATCTTGAAAATCAAAATCAGGCTCTAGAGTAAAAAAAGATTCATCACCTTCATTTATTAAAAGGTTAGTCCCTCCGATAAACGATCTAGGACCCGGATTATCGTTTCTCAAGAATTCTATGGTCCCTTCTTGATTTCCAACTAATAAATCAGCATCCCCATCATTATCAATATCGATCGTTATTGGGGATGGACTACTTTGTATTTCTATTGTACTAAAAGGGTTACTAGAATTATTTGCATCAAACAATTCAAAAGAGGGACTTTGTGGGTTTCCAATGTTTTCATAAAAGAAAATTCCATCACCTGATCCCGCGATGACATCAAAATCACCGTCGCCATCAACATCCACAAAACTAGGCTTTCTATACCCATTTGAAGAATAACTCATATCACTTAGAGGATTTTCTACACTGCTGGTTCCAAATAGTGTAAAAGAAGGAGTCTGAGGATTTGTATCTGAAGGTTCAGGATTAGCTTCATTTCTAAGGAAAAGGGTACCCCTATATTTTCCAACAAAGCAATCTAAGTCCCCATCATTATCTATATCAATTATATCTATTTTAGTCGGGTAAGAATTATAGCTAGCCTGGTTTAAGTCATTAAATGGGTTATCAGTACCAATCTGTTCAACAAAAGTACCTTCTTGTCCTTCGAAAAACAGAATATCGGTCTGATCATTAGTTATTAAAAAGTCTTGATCACCATCTTTGTCGAGATCGACTAAAAATGGTCCTGTTTCAGTATTAAGTGAAAGTTCATTACTTAAATAATCGAAGAATCTATCATCATTTCTTTCAAACTCAGAGCCAGTATTTTCGAAAAACTGAATCCTTCCATAAGCTTCATAGCGAGGGACTCCATAATAAATATAACCACCTACTAAAATATCCTGATCACCATCCTGATCTAAATCAACTGTAGCTGGCGACGAATCTTCTCCAAGATCTACTCCACCAAAAGGATTATCAAGACCTAACCTTTCTTCGAAATTAGAAAGGGTAGGGGAACCAACATTTTCATAAAAAAGAATAGGAGACTCATCGCTATACTTAGGGTCCAAAGCAATGATTAGGTCTTCGTCCCCATCCATATCTATATCTATCGCATCAACAAAAGGTATCTCATAGAAAGTTAGGGCTTCCAAAGGGTCATCTGCCTCAGAAAAAATTCCGCTCCCATCATTTAAGTAGAGAGCAAGTGTACCCCTTTCATAATTGTAGCCACCATAATTGAAAATACCAGCTATAACATCCAGATCACCATCTGTATCAATGTCTATTAAGGTTGGGTTGATATTGCGATATTCAAAATCACTATTGCCAATTATTTGGCCCTGATCTTCAAATTTTCCTGCGGCGTTCAATTCAAATACTGTGATCCCTAGATTAAATCGTTCTGAAACGATTAACTCAGGGTCAGCATCATTATCGATATTTGCTATGGCTATATTATCTCCATATCCTATTTCACCATAACTAAGGTCACTCAAAGGATCGTTATCGTACCCAGTACGATCAACAAAAGTTCTGCCGTCATTTTCAAAAAAATACAGGCTTCTACTTGTAGAAGGATACCGAAATTTGGTTATAGCATCCAAGTCACCGTCCCCATCAAGGTCGGCGAAAGTTATTTCACCTCTATCTAATCCAAAACCAGTAGCATTAAACATGCTGTATGGGTTGTCGGAACCTTCGCGTTCATCAAATCTGGGTTCATTAAATTGAACTTGACCATCATTTATCTGAACATTTTCAAAAAATCTTATTCTGTTATCTCCATAAGTGCTGTTACCGAAAAACAGATCAACATCTCCATCTCCATCAATATCAACCAGCTCATGATTAATCCCATTGTCATCAATCGGAGGTCTAAGCGGGTTCTCCGATCGAGGGGCATTTATGAAAGGGCCAAGTGTAGTCTGCCCCGAAACCGATGAAATACTTAACGCTAGCGTAATTGTTCCTGCGGCAACAGCGAGTTTAATCTGTCGCTCCAATTGAATCAGCTTTTCCCTGAGTTTTGAGACCCGCTTTCTTAATTGATACTGTTTGTATTTAGAAAGCTCTGAAAAGCTACCATTTCTAATCTTTTTGTTTAACCTATTGCTGAACTTCCTGTAATTCTTCGAAGTATGCTGATAGATCTGTAATAAAGTGTTGGTCATGGTTTTCGCAGATACCCTATAAATCTAAAATAAATTTTAGTAAGATTCAAAGAAATTATATGACTTAACACTTGAATAAATAGATGTCTAAACATCTATTGGCCAGTTATTTAGCTAGTTACATTTTGATCGGACTCTTCAACACTTTTTTTGTTTTCCGGTGGTTTAATCCAAAAAGATCGATCTGGAGAAGAAATTCCCAGCTTATGGTCGGGTCTCATAATGCCTAAAAGGCCTGGCCGAATTGTATTTGGAACGATCCTGACGTCGTAGATTTCTTCTACGCTAGTTTCGTATTTAATATAACCGACCACACTCATTTGTGGTAGATAAACGACTACAATACCTGCAAAAACGGATTTTTTGGCGATGGGAAGGTCACGGAAAGAAGAGCTTTTCTCTCTGAGTTTGGAAAGGCCGATGAATAAATAATCCTCATAAAGATCCATACCCCTGGCGAACCCACTAAAATCTTTTAAATGCTCTACTGTATTTGTTTGTAAGTTGATTTTTGATAGCTGACCGGTAGCTGATAAAAGCACGTATAATTCGTTGTTATAAACCCTTGGGGAGTGCGGCATAGGTAAACCATCAGTTATTATGGTATCATCTTCAACATCCATTAAAATACCTCCTTGAAGTTTATTGGTCCTCCATCCGGATTTTTCGTTTGATTGGCCAAGTGCGGTGACATATTTGGGCGATCCGTTTTTTAAGGCCAGGCCATTTAAATGGCAACGATCCTCTGGCATTAAATCTGAAATAAAGTTTGGTTTCCATTTAGGAGAGAAACTATAATCATCATTCACTAACGATAAGCAAGAAAAGCGTGTATTAACACCCCAAAGTCCTTCACTTCCATATTGGATATCATGCATATCCAATTGTCCGGTATAAAAACTGGCTCTCGGAGTATAGAAGGAATCATATACGTTGGGTTGTTTTGGGTAATTCTTACCCAGTTTGGGATCATTAGTGAGTACCGTGACTTCATCATGCGAGGCAATAGCCATTTTATTTCCTTTTACGGCAATACCCATAGGCCTTGGAAAATTTCTCGGGAGTTGGATAAGCTCCTCTCTGTTTTTAGGACTTATTAAGACAAGCTTACCAGCCTGATAGGTTGAAACGGAAACAGAACATTTGAGGTCATACAATAACTCAGGGATATTTGGACTAAAGGTACAAGAGAAAGGTGGTAGTGGTTTAGCCATAATAGCTTAATTTCATGATAACGAATCTATAGAAAAATATGAAATGAGTATTGGTACTAAAGCATATCAATCAAGAAAGAGTGTTGTTTTTCAAATTCCTGGTCTTCCGACAGTCAAGTACAAGACCGTTAAAAACGGACTATGAATATGAGATCTATTTCAGAGCTTCAATTCGAAGCAGTTTGGAAGTCAGCTTCTGAAGAAACTCGTGAGGAGGTTATAAGGTACTGGGTCAATAATAGGTTGATCCCTCAAACAGATTCACCTGAGCGTAGAGTTCAGGAAGTTATTTACGTTTTGAGAAATTCGTCTCACGAAGTTGTTGGTGTTAGTACAGCAAGTAAACTTTATCTGAATTTTATAGGACACCACTTTTATTCGTTCCGATGTCATATTCATCCGGATTTTCGAGGACCAGCAGTTGATACACAATTGCTGATTAAATCAAAGGAGCTATTAGAAAGTAAACATAAAGAGGGAAAAGAGCCTCTTTGTGTTGGTTTAGTGGTAATCGTTCAAAATGAGGAGATTAATAAGAAGTGGAACTATGCTGTTTGGCCGGGAGTTGACTTAACCTTTATTGGAAGTGATGAAAAGGGTAATCACATTCGAATCTGTTATTTCGAAGGAATAAAAATTTAGTGATCAGATTCAAGTTTGTTAATTAAAAAATCCGAATAATCACTTATAGTCGGATACTCCCAGAAATGAAGTGGGTTTAACTCTATATCCAGGTCAATTTCTAATTCCCCCATAACCGAAAAGGCTTTTATAGAATCCAATCCGAATGTTACAAATTCAGCTTCCGGGTCAATACTATCTTTCGGTAGATTACTTTCTTCTGCAATTCTTTCTTTGAAAAAATCAATTATCTGTTCTTTGCTAATATCTTTCATAAAATACTGAGAAGTCAATTGCAAAATAAGTCTATTAAGTTTGAAAATCATTGGCAGGGTGTCTCTGATAGCTTAAAAAAGGATATTCGTGAGCTTTGGACTGGTCATGGAATCCGTTTTGAACCAGAAGTATTTGAGGAGCGGGCTAAACAGGTGTTAGTTGTAGCAAGAAATAATAATGGCGAGTTATTGGGTATTTCTACTGCGAAAGAAAGATTCATTCCAAGATTTAAATCCAAACTATACGGAATCAGGTGTTTTATTGATAAAGAACACAGAATTCCTGGACTACTCTCCAAGCTGTTTACAGAATCTATTGACTTCTTTGAAGGTCAATTCGACTCTAAAGACCCAAATTCACCAGGAGGCGTTATAGCAATTGTAGAAAATGAGCGTCTAAAAGAGTATCGAAGAGAAGCTGAATGGCCTGCATCTAAAATGATCTTCGTGGGAAAGACCAAGCAGGGACATCATATTCGATTGAGGTATTTTAAAGGAGCTCGGCTTCAGGATGGGTGAACTTTGAGAGAAGCTAAACTTCTGACTGCTAAATTTTTATTCCACCTAACTTCTTGTTGCGGTATGGAGTAATCAGGAAATTTTTCAATGAATTTTTGAATCGCTATTTCTCCCTGAAGCTGTCCAAGCCAATCACCCAGGCAGTAATGGATGCCGTATCCGAAAGCTAAGTGTTTATTTTTCTGACGACTTAACATCAATGAATCAGGCTTTTCGAATTGATTAGGGTCACGATTGGCAGCGCCCAGGCATAAGGTCAAATAACTTCCTTTAGTTATTCTTTTTCCTTTAATTTCTACGTCCTCTGAAGCAATTCTTCCAACAATTTGAACGGATGCATCATACCTCAGAAGTTCATTAATTGCATTTTCAAAAGTCTCTTTGCTCTCTTTTAAAATTTTTAATTGATCCTTATATAAGCATAAGTTTAATAGTCCTGTTCCGATAAGACTGGATGAGGTTTCAACACCCGCTACAAACAAAAAAATGGCAATGGAAATGAGCTCTTTCTCCGAAAGCTCTATTTTATTTTCATTGCAATGCTTAACAATTTCATAGAGTATAGAACTTTTATCCCTTTTCAGACTTTCGATACGATTCTTAAAAAAAGTAGAAAATGCTTTGGCACCGGAATTCATGCGCATTAGATCTTTATAAGAAATATACAGATCAAGCGTTTTTAAAATTTCATTGCCTAGTTCTTTAAGGTATTGGTGATCATTGTCTTTAAGGCCTAAAACATGGCACATGGTTTTTACCGGAATAACCTGAGCATAGTCTTTGACCAAATCAAATTCCTTAAGCCCATCCAAATCATTGAGCGCCTTATCTACGGAGCTTTCGATGAATTGATTGATATTGGTTTTATTCCAGGCTTTAATAATGACATTTCTGAGTTCTGTATGTTCAGGAGGGTTCATCATTAGTAAAAAAGAAACCATAGCATCAGAGATTTCGCTTAGATCAATATCTTTCGTTTTCATGAGTCGAATGCTTCTTTGCAACCACTTAAGTCTATTCCCGGAAAGAAAACGTTTATCCCGCAATATGGACTGGGTAGTTTCAAAATCAGTAATGATCCACTCTCCGGTTTGCGCACGATGAACTGGTTCTGTTTCCCTCAATCTTTTATACATAGGATAGGGGTTCCGAAGGTTTTCTTCTGCAATTGGCGCCCATAAGTGCTTAGGCCTTTTCATGATCCATGATTTCCTGAAAGATAAAATCAACGAATTCGGCAATAGTAGGATAATCCCAAAAATAGATAGGATTGAGCTCTACGTTAAAGTGGTTTTCTATTTTTTCCATGACCAAAACAGAAGTGATAGAGTCGAGTCCGAGATTATGAAAAGAAGTATTTATCTTAATTTCATCTATGTCTTTCTTAAGCTCAGTGCCAATACAAGCTTGCATAAACGAAATAAACTCATCTTTAGAAGGCTTCTCCATAGATTAGACTGGTTCTTTAATCCGATGATATAAATGGTTGATCACCCCATCCATAAGTCCAACCTGGGGAACCAGTATGTTTGAGGAGTTGCACCACCTCATCACATTAATGTAAATATCTGATGCGGGTAAGATCACGTCAGCTCGGTCTGGATTTAATCGAAGCTGAAAAATACGCTCCTGAGGACTATAGCTATTTAGCATATCCTGAATTTCGATGACTTTTTCAAGAGGAATACTATTTGATCCTATTGCTCTACTCAGCTCAAAGACTTTATTGATATTTCCACCTGTACCAATAGATTGAGCACTTCCGAATGGACGAATAACTTCTTTATTGATCCAGTCTTTCATAAGCTTCCACTCGGAAGGGTCTGTTTTATTTTCCAAAAGCCTGACGGAGCCAATCTTAAATGACCTTGATCTCACCTTCGTTTTTTGATGGTATAGATTTAATTCTGTGCTACCCCCTCCCACGTCTATATGAAGGAAAACCTGGTTGTCTAAAAAAGGCAGAATAGCTGAGCTTAAAAGTTCAGCCTCTCGATCACCATCAATGATTTGAATGCTGAGGTCACAATCTTTAAATACTCTTTCCTTAATTTCTTTTCCATTTCCAGCTTCTCGAAAAGCTGAGGTCGCTACAGCAAAATAATCGTTAGTCTCATATAAGTCTACAAAATTCTTGAAACTGTGCATTAGTGAAATAAACTTCTCCTGTTTAGGTTCTGAGATGAAGCCATTTTGAAAAACATCGTGCCCAAGCCTCAGTGGAAACCGGATGTACTCCAGTTTTTTGATAAAGAAATCAAATTCACCTTGTTCAATGACATTGACAATCTTCAGACGGATAGCATTTGAGCCTATATCGATTCCTGCTAATTTCACAGTTGGTGTTTAAGGTAAAGTTATAAATTCCAATCATCGAAGGAGCGTTTTTATGAAACTTGGTATTAAATCGTTAAGTGTTTGAAGGAAATTAATTACCTTCACACTTGCTTATCAAGAAAGACAGAGGGAATGGGCCCTTTGACGTCTTAGCAACCTTGGCAAACTTGGTGCTAACTCCCAGCCCGAAGGCATCAAAACCTTCAGGAAAGATGAGGTGATCAGTTCCTAATATCCTCCTGTATTTCTTGAGCATTTTTATTGCAATTATGAGTATAGAAGAATTATTAGAACGTCGGATTTTAGTTTTGGATGGTGCCATGGGGACAATGATCCAACGCCATAAGTTGGAAGAGGAAGACTTCCGAGGAGAATTTTTGAAAGATCATCCTGAGAGTCTTAAAGGAAACAATGATATTCTTTCTCTAACCAGGCCTGATATTATAAAAGAAATTCATGCAGCGTATTTTGAAGCAGGAGCTGACATAGCGGAAACAAATACATTTAGTTCTACAACTATAGCACAAGCCGATTATTCTACGGAAGAGTATGTTTATGATATCAATTATCAATCGGCAAAGATCGCTAAAGAAGTTGCAGAAGAATTCACTGAAAAAGAACCCGATAAACCTCGTTTTGTAGCAGGCTCTTTAGGTCCAACGAATAAGACAGCATCTTTATCGCCAGACGTAAATAATCCTGGTTTTAGGGCAATTAGCTTTGATCAATTGGCGGAAGCTTATAAACACCAGGCCGGTGCTTTACTCGATGGAGGGGCAGATATCCTTTTGGTAGAAACGGTCTTCGATACCCTTAACGCGAAGGCGGCCTTATATGCATTAAGTGAGTTATTTGAAGAGCGTGGAAAAAATACACCCGTTATGGTATCGGGAACGATTACGGATGCCAGTGGAAGAACCTTGTCCGGTCAGACCACAGAGGCATTTTTAATCTCCATATCTCATTTTCCGTTGTTAAGTATAGGTTTAAACTGTGCTCTGGGAGCTAAAGAGTTAAGACCTTACCTTCAAACCTTATCCACGAAATCCGATTTTAATGTGAGTACGCATCCAAATGCAGGTTTGCCAAATGAATTTGGAGAGTACGATGAAAGCCCGGAGATGATGGGAAGTCAGGTAGAAGAATTTTTAAAGGAAAGCTTAGTAAATATCATTGGGGGATGTTGCGGAACTACTCCAGATCACATAAGAGTAATGGCTGATTTAGCGAAAAAGTATGAGCCAAGGAAGGCATTATCCAGTTCGCGGATCACAGTTAACAGTGAAACTGCTTATTAAAGAGATTGATGGGATTTCATTTTGAACAATTGAAGGTATGGCAGAGAGCTGTTGATTTAACAGCTGATATACATAAACTCACATTAAGTTTTCCTAAAGACGAGCTTTTCATTTTAACCTCCCAGATAAAAAGAGCATCAGATTCAGTTGCATTAAATATTGCAGAGGGGTCTACTGGACAAACTAAAAAAGAGTTTGGTCGATTTTTAGGGATTGCTATTCGTTCAGCCATTGAGGTAGTCACGTGTTTATACATTGGTAAAAAGCGAAACTTAATCAACAACGAACAATTTGAAATTCTCTACAAGGAATTGAACGCGATTGTAAAAATGACTCAAGCATTAAGAAAATCTCTTACCACGTCTGATAAACTGTGAACTGTTAACGGATAACTATAGTAATGCCCAATAACCTCCACTCCACACCTTTACGTCTTTCTGGTCTTGAACCCTTAGTTGTAACATCCGCCTCGAACTTTGTGAATGTGGGAGAACGAACCAATGTTACAGGTTCGCGAAAATTCCTTAGACTAATTAAAGAGGAAAAGTTTGAAGAAGCTTTGGATGTTGCTTTAGACCAGGTAAGAGGAGGAGCACAGGTCATCGATGTGAATATGGACGAAGGGATGATCGATGGCAAAGAAGCCATGGTAAATTTCCTTCATCTAATCGCTTCCGAACCGGAAATATCGAAGGTTCCTATAATGATCGATTCTTCAAAGTGGGAGATCATTGAGGCTGGGTTAAAATGTGTTCAGGGAAAAGCGATAGTTAATTCTATAAGCCTCAAAAACGGAGAAGAAGAGTTCATAGAACAGGCTACTAAAATCAAAAGATTTGGTGCTGCTGTAATCATCATGGCTTTCGATGAAAAGGGACAGGCTGATAACTTCGAGAGGCGCATCGAGATCTGCGAACGGGCATATCGCGTTCTTACCGAAAAGCTTCATTTTCCCAAGGAAGATATCATTTTCGACCCAAATATCTTTCCAGTGGCCACTGGAATGGATGAGCATAAACAAAATGCTATCGACTTCTTCAGAGCGACAGAATGGATAAAGAAAAACTTACCAGGAGCCAAAGTAAGTGGAGGGGTAAGTAATGTTTCATTTTCATTTCGAGGAAATAACAAAGTGCGTGAAGCAATGCATTCTTCATTCCTTTTCCATGCGATTAACCATGGAATGGATATGGGAATTGTAAACCCGAGCTTGTTGGAAGTATACGATGATATACCAAAAGACCTTTTGGAAAGAGTGGAAGATGTCCTTTTAGATCGGAAAGAAGATGCCACAGAGGTTTTATTAGAGTATGCTGAGAGTGTAAAAGATAATTCTCAAAAAGAAAAGGTAGTTGAAGAATGGCGGTCGGATGTTATTGAAGAGCGCCTAAAGCATGCTTTAATCAAAGGGATAACTGATTTTATAGAAGACGATACAGAAGAAGCCAGGCAAAAGTATTCCAGCCCATTAGAAGTAATAGAAGGCCCATTAATGGATGGGATGAATGTGGTTGGAGACTTGTTTGGATCAGGAAAAATGTTCTTACCCCAAGTGGTCAAAAGTGCCAGGGTAATGAAGAAGTCTGTGGCTTATCTCATTCCGTTTTTAGAAGAGGAGAAAAAGAGAAATAAGTCCAAAAAGTCGAATGCGAAAATTCTATTGGCTACCGTAAAAGGAGATGTTCACGATATAGGGAAAAACATAGTAGGAGTCGTATTAGCCTGCAATAACTTCGATATCATCGATATGGGTGTTATGGTGCCTGCTGAAAAAATCCTGGCGAAAGCGCAAGAAGAGCAAGTAGACGCTATTGGATTAAGTGGACTAATTACTCCTTCTCTTGATGAAATGGTTCATGTGGCGAAAGAAATGCAACGCTTGAATTTAAAAACTCCATTATTGATCGGAGGAGCTACCACTTCTAAGATCCATACAGCCGTCAAAATAGATCCTCATTATGACAGTACCGTGGTACATGTTTTAGATGCTTCCAGAAGTGTACCAGTGGTAGGTCAGCTTATTAATGAAAACAGTAGAGATCAATTTCACGAGGCCACTAAGGAGGAATTAAATGGACTAAGGCTTAATCATAAGAATAAGAAGGAAAACAAAAACTACATCAGCTATAAAGAAGCCATTGATAATAAAGTACCAGTAGGGTGGGACGATTTTTCTGAAATAAAACCAAATAAGTTAGGAGTATCCGTATTTAAAGATTTCGATCTGTCCGAACTGAGAGATTATATAGATTGGACACCTTTCTTTCAAACCTGGATGCTAAAAGGAAAATATCCTGTAATTTTTGAAGATCGAACCATCGGAAAGGAAGCGAAGCAACTTTTTGATGATGCGAATGATTTGATTGATGAAGTTTTACTGGATCACAAAATTTCAGGCAATGGTGTTGTTGGACTTTTCCCAGCTAATTCCATTGGAGATGACGTAGAAATCTATGCTCCAGAGGATGATAATAGACTTTTAGAAACCTTCCACTTTTTACGACAGCAGAATAAGAAGGCAAAACAGTTACCTAACTTTTGCCTTTCTGATTTTGTCGCGCCAAAAGAAATTGGTAAAAAAGACTATTTGGGGTTCTTTGCTGTCACTGCCGGAACGGGTCTGGAGTCATTGGTAGAGAAATATGAAGCTGAAAACGACGATTATAAAGTGATTATGATCAAAGCCATCGCAGATCGTTTTGCAGAAGCTTTCGCCGAATATATGCATGAACACGTCCGAAAAGAATTGTGGGGCTATCAGAATTTGGAGCAACTAAGTAATGAAGAACTTATTGCAGAAAAGTATCAAGGAATCAGACCTGCACCCGGCTATCCGGCATGCCCCGATCATACAGAGAAAAGATTATTATTCGATCTGCTGAATGCAGAATCCAATACGGGTATTAAACTAACGGAGTCTTTTGCAATGTATCCAGCTTCATCCGTAAGTGGGTTCTATTTTTCAAATCCTGAATCTAAATACTTCGGACTTGGGAAAATTGGAAAGGATCAGGTAGAAAACTACGCTCAGAGAAAAAGCATGAAAATAGAAGAAATAGAAAAGTGGCTCTCCCCGGTTTTAAACTATGAAATAGACTAACTAAACAATTAGAAACATGATTAGGTGTCTTTAATGCATAATTGAAACTTCTTTATTATCTAATTTCTGAAAAACCAATAATCCAAAACCCTGAATACCCAAAACTCAAACAACCTAGAGACCCAATAACCCAACAACCAAAGAATGAAAGTCTGCCAACATATAAAGAATTCCAAAAGCCCACTTTTTTCCTTCGAGATCATCCCTCCATTAAAAGGTCAGGGTATAGAGGGATTATTCAAACATATTGATCCCTTAATGGAGTTTAATCCTCCTTTTATTGATGTCACCTATCATAGGGAGGAATATGTATTGCGAAAGCGGTCAGGAGGTGGTTTTGATAGGGTGGCCGTAAGAAAAAGACCGGGAACTGTAGGGATTTGTGCTGCCATAAAACACCGATACAATGTAGACCCTGTACCTCATATTATCTGTGGAGGTTTTAGCAAGGAAGAAACAGAAAATGCATTAATCGACCTACACTTTCTGGGTATCGATAATGTGCTTCTTTTAAAAGGAGATGCCCTAAAAAATGACGGTGTCTATCAACAAGATACGGATGGAAATCAGTTTGCCAGCGATTTGGTAGAGCAAGTGATGAGTATGAATAATGGAAGTTATTTGGACGAAGATCTTGAAAATGCCCGACCAACCGATTTTTGTATTGGAGTTGCCGGCTATCCTGAAAAACACTTCGCCGCCCCAAACCTAAAAACCGATCTCAAATACTTAAAGAAAAAAGTGGAGTTGGGAGCGGAGTATATTGTAACCCAGATGTTTTTTGACAATAAAAAGTTTTTCAGCTTTGTCGAAGAGTGTAAAAACGAAGGTATTGATGTACCGATCATTCCAGGATTAAAGCCGATCACGACTAAGAAGCAACTCAATATTCTACCCACAATTTTCAATATCGACCTGCCTGAAGAGCTTGTTTCCGAGGTTGAGAAATGCAATGATTCCAAAGAAGTAAAACAGGTTGGAATTGAATGGGGGATCAATCAATCTAAAGAATTGATTGAAGCTGGAGTACCTGTTCTCCATTATTACTCCATGGGTAAGTCGGATTCCGTACATGCTATCGCTAAATCGATCTTCTAACTGACTTAATGGCAGTATTTTAATTTATAAATTCTTACTCACGTCATTTTGGCTTACGTATTCTATTCTGAAATGATCATTCCAGTGTTTGGTATGGAGATTGAAATTCCCTAATCAAATTTTTTAGCTATGAGATTAGAAAATAAAATACCTCAGGAGATACTTCAAAGCATCGACTTTTTTAATACAGTTAATGGTGGCACCTCACCAATAAATACCAATATCAAAAAGACCAAGGAGAACTACCGGATAACGGTTAAGGTTCCTGGTGTTAACCCAGATGATTTTAACGTAGAGGTTCGAAATAATTTTATCAGTGTTTTTCAATCTATTGGAATTCATCAGGAGCGTGTTAGTCTTCCCAGACTGATTGCTTCTTTCCAGATACCCATGGATGCAGATTATAAATCGATTTCTGCTTTTGATAGAAACGGAGTTTTAACAATTCTGATTCCCTTCAACGAATTAGAATCAGGCTATTCACAAAGCATTGAAATTTTCAAAGACTGACTATATCCGAAGAAAGCATCTGTTCTGAAAATCAGTGGGCGTATCTTAATTCTGAAAAGAAAGTGTTACTAGAATTACTATCTTTTCACTTTTAAATTGATACATAAGTTTCATGAAAATTGTTGAATGCCCAAGAGATGCCATGCAGGGAATAGAACACTTTATTCCCACTCAACTAAAAGCAGATTACCTCAACCAACTATTAAAAGTAGGATTCGATACTTTGGACTTCGGAAGTTTCGTATCATCCAAAGCCATTCCACAACTGAAAGATACTAGCGAGGTTCTTTCTAAACTGAACTTGGACTCTTCCACTCATTTACTAGCTATTATTGCAAACATCAGAGGCGCACAACAAGCTTGTGAATTTGATGAGATCAAGTATTTAGGTTTTCCATTATCTGTTTCGGAGACATTCCAACAAAGGAATACCAATAAAAGCATTGAAGAGGCTTTAAATCATTTATCAGAGATACAGGAATTGTGTGTTAAGCATGATAAAACACTGGTGACCTATTTATCCATGGGTTTTGGAAATCCTTATGGTGATCCTTACGACGAAAGCATTCTCTCAGAATTTATAGATAAACTTACTCCATTGAACGTTGAGATCATATCTCTGGCAGATACCATTGGAGTTTCCCAGCCCGATGTCATATCTAATATATTTGGTTCACTCTCCTCATCTTATCCAAAGCTCGAAATAGGAGTTCATTTACATTCCACTCCAGAAACTGCTAATGAAAAAATTGAGGCCGCATATTCAGCAGGTTGCAAACGATTTGATGGAGCAATTCGTGGATTCGGAGGCTGCCCTATGGCAGAAGATGATCTGGTTGGAAATTTAGCTACTGAAAAAATTATTGAGTTTCTAAGATTAAAAGAAGAAAAGCTAGATATAAACGAAAACCAGCTGAAACAAGCACTTCAAGATTCTATTTCTGTTTTTAATTAGATTAATTTTCATTTTATTGGTTTAAGAGTTCAAATAGAACTCTCTTTTAAATATTTATCCTAATGAGAACAACTATTTTCATCACCAGTCTTTTCTTTTTTTTAAGTTCCTCCTATGCTCAGGATTACACTCAGGATGGTCTTGAGTTATTTAGTAACGGCAACTACAAAGAAGCTCAAATGCAATTCAATAAAGCCATTGAATCAGATAACAAAGATTCACAAGCTTATTATATGCGAGGAAACGTAAAGGAAATATTTGAAGATTACCTCGGAGCAATGCAAGACTATAATGTCGCAGTTGAGCTTAGAAAGAATTTTTTTGAAGCCTATTTCGAAAGAGGAAATATAAAATTTCAACTGCAGGATTATTATGGGGCAATAGCTGACTATACAAAGGTTATAGAAATTAATCCCAACCACGTCACTGCCTATTACAAAAGAGGACAGGCACAACAGCAGATCCAGGCTTATGAGGATGCTATAAGTGATTGTACTAAAATCCTGGAGATCAACCAAAAAAATGTAGATGCATACTATTTAAGAGGCGTCTTGAGGCTTGAGCATGGTCAATTGAAAGAAGGTTGCTTAGACTTAAGTAAGGCAGGTGAGCTTGGAGACTTCAAGGCTTACGAAGTCATTAGGGAAAGGTGCAATAGAAGATTCGAAGATGAATAATTACTATTCATTTTATTCCGCAGTAGAGATTAACGATTGGATTACCTGAAGAATACCCTTTCTCAGAAGCCTTCCTCAAAAAAACACAAGCTTCGTCGTTATTCTTTAAATGAAGATTGCACATGCCCCGGAGATGCAAGGCCGCACCTTCATTGGGGTACTCTTTTAAAAACTTCTTTACGAAATATAAGGATTGATAATACTCTTCTTTTACGTAATGCGTATAGGCAAGTCCGTAGTAAGCATCGCTGAAATCCTTATTAATCTGAAATAATTGTCTGAAATAATCCTGTGCTTTATCGTAATCACGAAAGTGATATAATTGCATCTCAGCAATATGATAAATAGCGGAATCGCATTGCGGATTATAAAAAATGCTTTTCTGAAAATGCTTCATTGAGACATCGTAGTTCTTCAGTTTTTTTAAGGCTAAACCCCTCAGAAAATGAAACTGGTAAAGGTCGCTTGCTTTATGAGATTCATTTAATCCTATCTGTGTGAAGTTTAAAGCGGTTGAATGTTCATGTAACTCATAGATCGAAATAATACTGATTCGCTTTGCCAACTCCTTATTTCGAAGCCCCATTTCTTTTAAAGAGTATTTGAAATTTTTAGAGGCCAGTTCATAATTACCGGCTTTTAAGGCTTTTATTCCCTGGTCGTAGTACTTCTCAGAAGAATATATTTCAAGCCCAAACGGTATAGCTACAGCAGCAGCTATGAGCATGAGAACAAAGAATGCCCCCAGTATTTTCGTTCGGATGCTGAAGAAATATATTGGCTTTGATAGCTTTTTATAAAATGTTCTGGCCCTGGCTTGTTCCTCTTCTTGTTGCTTTTTAACAAGTTGCTGATAAGACCTTCGGTAATCGTAATTAGAGCGTTTACGCTGATCGGAAAGTACATTATAGGCATTAGTTATACGCTTAAAAACCTCTTCTTTCGCTAAATCTCCTCCAGACTTATCAGGATGATACTTTTTAGCAAGCTCCCGGTAAGCTTCTTTTATTTCGGAATCAGTGGCATTACCATCAATTCCAAGAGTTGAATAGTGATCGGGCTCTAAGGACAATGCTTAAGCTATAATTTTATACTTTTTTCCAGGTAACGATCTCACAATGCCTTTGAATTCCATAGAGAGCAGTATAGATGCTAGTTTATTTAAACCAATTTGCGATTTCCAGCTCAGGTCGTCCAAAGCGACACCATTAGAATTCATATTCAGTACATCATAAACGATTTCTTCCTGTGGTTCTAGTACAGGTTTTACCACTTTATTTTTAACAGCTGAACGAGTATCCCAGTTCATTACCTTCAGTAGATCTGGAATGCCGGAATAAATATGTGCGATTTGTTGCTTTATCAGTCGATTGCACCCTCTGGAATATTTCATTTTCAAACTTCCCGGCACAGCAAAAACTTCTCTATCGTAACTGCTAGCAATTTCTGCGGTGATTAGCGCACCACCTTTTTCTGCCGCCTCCACCACAATAACGAGATCGGTAAGGCCTGCTATAATCCTGTTTCTGGCAGGAAAATGATAGGTTTCAGGTTTAACGCCTACTCCATACTCCGATACGATCAGGCCATTTTCAGTAATATTTTCAGCCACGGATCTATGCTGTGAAGGGTAAATGATGTCAAGCCCGTGAGCTAATACGGATATGTTTTCGAGTTTTTGAGACAAAGCTGCACGATGAGCTTCTATATCAATTCCGAATGCAAGCCCACTAATAATCACTGGATGATAGGATTGGAGTCCTTTGACTATCTCTTCTGTGATCTCTTTTCCGTAAGAAGTTGCCTTCCGAGTTCCTACAATAGCGACTCTTTTAGTATGCTCAAATGTTCCTTTTCCTTTTATATATAATAAGGAAGGAGAGTCCTGAGCATGTCTTAAATTTTCAGGAAAGTCTTCATCTGTATAAAAAAGAGTTCTGACGTGGTGCTTATCACATTTAATCAGTTCTTCCTCGCTTATTTTAATATAACTAGGATCAAGAACTTCAGAAGCTACTTTTTGTCCGATGCCAGGGCACTTTAACAGTTTTCCTTTGTTCAGTTTGAATACCTGTGACGCAGAACCACTATAAGCAATGAGGTTTTTAATGAGTGTATCCCCTAAGCCAGGAATTTTGGTTAAGGCTACCTGATAAAGCCGTTCTTCATCCATAAAGGAAATTAGCCAGGAAGTTGTCCTTTTAGTTCAACAAGGAAAGACCTTACTTTTTTTAGAGAATCCAGGATGGATACACTCTCTTTTATCTCATTGGGTTTTTTCTTTAAAAGGTCTTTTGCTCCCTGTAAAGTATAACCTTTCTCTTTTACGAGATGGTAAATGAGTTTTACATTTTCAATATCCTCACCGGTAAATTGCCTGTTACCTTTCCGGTTTTTCTTTGGTTTGATAATATCGAATTCGCTTTCCCAGAAACGTATTAATGAAGTAGCTACTCCCAACATATCAGCAACTTCACCTATGCTGTAATACTTCTTTACTATTTCCTTCTCTTTGTACGGCAATTGAATTAGTCTTAAACTAAGAAATTAGATATTATTATGTAAAGCTATAATTTTCAATTGAATATAGCTGTAAAAACTAGTATTTAAAAACTATTGATCAGTCGTTTTTCTGACCAAACCCTCATCTGATATGATCAAAGGTGTTTCCGGGAAATCTTCTTTCATTAAATCCTGAAGTTTAAAGATCACTCTTTTATCAGGGTCAATTACGGGTTCTCCTCTTCCAATCTGTTTTATGGGTATAATGACACCGTGAAGAAATTTCCCCTCTTTATCGGTATATACTTTTAAGATCGGGGCAATTCCGTTTACGCCCCTTAGATTGAATCTTCCATAAGTCAGAAAATTACCAAGGCTATAGCTGATCAACCTGTCTTTATATAATTCCAAAGTACGTGTGACATGAGGGCCGTGTCCGAAGATAAGATCAGCGCCTGCGTCGATCATCGTGTGAGCAAACTCATAAACATTACCTCTGTTTTCTCCATAAAAAATTTCCCTCTTCCTATTAACGTGCTCATATTTAGACCCCTCTGCTCCTCCATGAAAAGACACTATAACCACATCATTTAGAGAATCTAGTCCTGAAACTAATTCAACCGCCTTCTCATAATCATTTATACTATGGGTTCCGGTATTCGGTGAAAACGCTGCAAAACCAACTCTTATGCCTGGCTTTTTGATTTCTGCAAAAGGTTTTTGCAATAAGCCTGCATGCTCTATTCCAAGACTATCGAGCGCATTCATTGTATTGGTACGCCCTTCATCACCAAAGTCTCCTGCATGGTTATTGGCCGTGCTTAAAAGATCGAAACCCGAGTCGGTAAAGTTTGAAGCCAGTATTTCAGGCATTCTGAACAAATAGCAAATGGTCGTATCCTTACAATATTTCCGAGTTCCACCTTCGTTTAAGATCACGCCTTCCAAATTACCGAAGGTGACATCGGCATTACGAAGTGTATCTTTTACTTCATCCCATAATTCGAATGCATTATTGGGCGGTAAATATTGAGTAGATGGAAAGTTAGTGCCAGTCATGATGTCGCCAACAGCGATGAAACTGAATGTATCCTGATCATAAGGGAATACTTCAATTTTAAACTCTTTTCCTAGCTCGTACAGCGTATCTCCTTTCTGCGTGATATAGAAATCAATATTTTGAATTAAGGAATCAACAGAGGGAACGGTATCAGAGACATTTTGCGTGGTACTTTGAGTAAGGTTTTTAGAAGTCTTACAGGAAAAGAAGATGATTAAAGAAATAAGCGTAATCTTGAGCGATCTATAAAGCATTGGTAACTGATTAGAAACAAAAAAGGCATCATTAATTGATGCCTTCTAAACTTAGTTTCTTGAAAATGATTATCCAAGCGATTGGTTTTCAACTGCCGCTAATTCCAGCAATCGTTCATATTCTTCGTCATTGATATCGTGGAAGAAATATTTCACCGGATTGATCTTCTTACCATCTTTAATCACTTCGTAATGACAATGAGGTGCTGTTGAACCTCCAGTATTTCCAACATAACCTATGATTTGTCCTCGTTTAACCTTCTCCCCTTTTTGAACAGTGAAAGAGTGCATATGACCATAAACAGTCACATATCCGTAACCATGATCGATCTTAACATAGTTCCCAAGACCTAATGCACTATTACTTTTTTGAGTTTTTTGAATGGTGCCATCTCCGGTTGCGTAAATGGGAGTTCCTCTGGGAGCTGAAAAATCACAACCCCAATGCATTTTTCTTACTTTATAAATAGGGTGGTATCGAACCCCAAAGCCAGAAGCAAGCCTTTTTAACTCTTTGTTAGCTACAGGTTGAATGGCTGGTATGGAAGCCAGTAACTTATCCTGGTCTCTGGCCAGCTCAAGAATTTCATCATACGATTTGGTCTGGATGTACATCTTCTTTTTGATCTGATCGACCTTTTGGTAAGAAGCTAACACAAGTTCTTCTTGCTCTAGTCCTTCGTCGAGCATCTCTCTGTATCGTTCTGCACCTCCAACACCAGCTTCTCTAACAGAGTTAGGAATGGGCTCCGCTTCATAAATCACCCTATAAACATTGTCATCCCTCTCCTGGAGGTTGTTAAGCATGGCGTTAGCGTTTTCCATTTCTTTATCAAGAACATTGTAGTGAAACTCCAGTTCTTGAACCTCTTTCTTTAAAAGAGCTTCCTTAGGCGACTCAAAATAGGCGTTGTATGCTATTACAATCCCTGCTGCCATAATTAGTGCCACTGAAAAAAAACCGAGCAAATTGAGAACTACGTCCCAGCTGGAAACCCGTATTCTCTCGTATTTGCAAGTCTCAGTGTCATAGTAATATTTTATCCGTGCCATTGATAAAAGTTCTGTACTTTTGTTGCTGTTTTATGTGAGTACTATCAAAAATGATGCAAAGGTAACAATATTCTCAGTCATCAATACATTAGAATAGCATTAATCCTTACAACCATGAAATGTAAGTATTTTTCAT
>JBCCDY010000013.1:0-147941 GCA_039030555.1 Bacteroidota bacterium | reverse complement strand
GACTGATCATAATTATGAGTTGAAACTCAAGTATAAGTTCCAGGAATTACTAAATTTCAATGTCGAAAACGAGCATTCGGTTAGTTTCTACGCCGATGCTTTAAACATCTCGCCAAGACACTTCACTCGTCAGATAAAAAAGATTACCGGAATGAGTGCAAAGCAAATGATTCAAAAAAAAATAATAGATGTTGCAAAGGAACGCCTCCTTAATTCCGAACTTGATATAGCTCAAATTGCCTACGGTCTGGGCTTTACGAATTCTCCTCAATTTGCCAGGATTTTTAAAAGTGATACAGGGTTGACGCCCTCAGAATTTCGCAAGTCTATCGATAAGACTTCTTAAAGTCTTATTTCATCAACTGGTTGTCTTGTTTTGTCAAATACAAAAATGCCTATGTCAGTTAATTGATTGAATCAATAACTAATTTGATTGTTAGAATAACGCTAACATCAAATTTTTCTGATTTGTAAAAATTAAAACAGGAACCAAAATGAGAACAATCAAGCAAATCACACTCCTTACGCTGGCAATCTTGATTTTTGGTTGTCAAACAAAGGAAAGTTCATTAAAAACGGAAAAAAACGCTAAAATGGAATCGAAGTTTAAACAAGGAAAGAACAAAGTAACCTTTGAAAATGAGGGTGATACACTAGTTGGAGATTTGTATCTGCCGGATGACTATTCAGCCGGGAAAATGTATCCTGCAGTGCCAATCCTAGGACCTATGACATTTGCAAAAGAACAAGCACCTACAGAATATGCAAGAAGATTTGCGGAGAGAGGTTATGTCGCCCTGGCATTCGACCCTAGGTTTAGAGGAGAAAGTTCAGGTACACCACGTGAGTTGGAAGATCCTATGTCAAAGGTTTCTGATACAAAAGCTGCAGCAAATTTTCTTTCCACATTACCGATGGTTAATAAGAAGGAAATTGTAGGATTTGCCGTCTGCCAGGGAAGTTCGATCATGCTACGTGCTGTAGCTGAAGACGATATTTTTAACAGTATTGTAACAGTGGCTGGTCATTACCGTGATAGAGTTGCCGATATTCAGTGGATGGGTACAGAAGAAGCTTTAGATGCCAGAATTGCTGCAGGACAGGAAGCAAGACAAAAGTTCGAGTCGACTGGTGAAGTAATAAACGTACCAGCAGTGGATGAAACAAGGATGGATGTAGGAATGCCAGGAAAATTTGTCTATGACTGGTACATAAAATGGACTAAAAAAGGGATATGGACTAATAATTATCCAAAAATGAGCGATGCCTATCTTTTAGAGTATGAATCATTGTCAGCAGCTAGAAAACTGGACAAGCCATTTCTAATGATACATAGTGATAACAGCTTTTTGCCGGATGCAGCAAGAAGACAATTTGAAGCAGTTCCCTCAGAAAAAAAGAAGTTGTCTTGGGAGGGTGAAACAGGACATTTTCAGTATTATGAAGATTCAAAAACATTAGATAGTACCGCAGACCAGGCAGTTAAATGGTATCAATCAATTTTTGATGATTGAAAAGTTAATCCTTCTGAATTGAACTTGAAGGTTCGTTTTATAACCACCAGAATGGTGTTATAAAGATTTAGTATTCCAGAAATCACTGACTTTTCTGATTCATTCTTCCAAATTGATATTCCATTATCTTCGCGACATGAATTATCTATCGGCAGAGAATCTCTTCAAAAGTTTTGGAGAAAGGGTTCTTTTTGAAGGCATCAGTTTTGGGTTGAATAAAGGCGATAAGACAGCTCTTATCGCCAACAATGGGTCTGGTAAATCAACTTTATTAAAAATCCTTGCTGGACTGGATACTTCCGATACTGGTGAAGTTGCGGTTAGGAACGATGCCAGAATAGGCTTTTTACTTCAGGAACCCGATTTCGGTGAGTTTACCACCATTAACGATCTTGTTCAAAATAGCCAGTCCCGTGTTCAGGGCATCATCGATGAATATCATAGAGTGTTAGAATTACAGGCTGAGGATTCTTCTCCTTCCATTATGAATCGTCTGGAAGAAGCCACAAACGCCATGGAGATGTACGATGCATGGGATTATGATCGAAAACTAACTGAAACACTAACGCTTTTTAAGATCACCAATCTGGACCAATCAATAGATTCACTATCCGGAGGGCAAAAAAAGCGGTTGGCACTTGCCCTTGTGCTGATGGATCATCCCGATCTCATCATTCTGGATGAGCCCACTAACCACCTCGATATCGATATGATCGAGTGGATCGAAGATTACCTCATTCGGCAATCCGTAACCTTACTTATGGTTACGCACGACCGTTACTTTCTGGATCGGGTTTGCGACCACATCCTTGAGTTAAGTGATGGAGAGATATTTCATCACAAGGGTAATTACTCCTATTTCCTTCAGAAAAGGGCCGAGCGAGAAGCCGTAAGACAGACAGAGGTCGACAAAGCAGGCCAGCTTCTCAAAAAGGAACTGGAATGGATGAGGAGGATGCCAAAAGCGAGGACGACGAAATCAAAATCAAGGATTGGTGCCTTTTACGATACGGAGAAGAAAGCCAAAAGTGGAAAGCAGGAACAAGAACTTAAGCTTCAAACCCGAATGTCGCGGATGGGAGGGAAGATACTCGAGCTGAAAAAACTCCGTAAATCCTATGACGACATTCAAATTCTGGATGGATTCGATTATACGTTTAAAAGGGGAGAGCGAATTGGGATCATAGGAAAGAATGGAGTTGGAAAAACCAGTTTCCTGAATATAATTACCGGTAAAGAAGAAGCTGATTCCGGTAAAGTAAATACGGGCGAAACCATCGTTTACGGATATTACTCTCAGGCTGGAATTACGTTTAAAGATGGACAAAGGGTGATCGATATTCTGAAGGAAATTGCAGAAGTCATCGAAATGGGTAATGGGAGCAAGCTTTCTGCCAGTCAATTGTTGGAACAGTTTATGTTTCCCAGAGACATGCATTATACCCATGTGGAAAAACTTAGTGGAGGAGAGAAGCGCAGGTTATATCTTCTCACGATATTGATGAAAAATCCAAACTTCTTAATTCTGGATGAGCCTACCAATGACCTTGACCTGCTTACCC
This sequence comes from Bacteroidota bacterium, assembly GCA_039030555.1. Taxonomy (GTDB): domain Bacteria; phylum Bacteroidota; class Bacteroidia; order Cytophagales; family Cyclobacteriaceae; genus JBCCDY01. The sequence goes on along the minus strand of JBCCDY010000013.1, from coordinate 144,865 downwards.
TGAACCGACTCGAAGAATTTCTGGAAGCTTTTAAAGGCTGTCTGATCATGGTTACGCACGACCGTTATTTCATGGATAAGCTGGTTGATCATTTATTCATATTTGAAGGAGAAGGAAAAATAAGGGACTTCAATGGAACCTATACCGACTATCGTAACGAACAGGAACAGCTGGAAGAAACCAAAAAGATAGAAAAAGTAACTATGGAGCCTGTCAAAGAAAAGGCTAAAGAGAATTCTGAAAAAAGGAAACTCAGCTACCATGAAAAGAAGGAGTATGAAAAGCTGGAATCAGAAATAGAAAAACTGGAAACAGAAAAGTCCAGCATAGAAAATGACTTATCAGATGCTTCGAAGAGTTTTGAAGAAATTGAAAAGCTATCAAAAGATATCGCTCTTGTCATCGAACAAATTGATGAGAAGACCCTGAGGTGGATGGAGTTGAGTGAGAGAGCTTAATTTTTCTCGGTGCCGATTCGGTATTTCAAGACTAATTGTCCGCCGAGGAAGTTTCCGTAAACCATAAAAGTAAATGTAACAAAGCTGGATGCGGTGACCCAGAGATGATATTCCAGAAATTCGGGTTTCAGTTTAACCATACCAATGATTAGATATACAAAAACTACGGAAAAGTTGGTGATAGCATGAGTGATAGCGATGGAGTTGGCTTTAGAATCACTCTTGATTTTCAGGAGGTCCATCACACCAAAAATGGAGGCAAAACTACCGATGGTCACTCCACACCAGATCGAATACTTTGAAATTTCCAGATATACCGATTCACCATCAAAGAGGTAAAGAATATCGAAAAATAGAGCAAAAGGAAACAATGCAGATGGAAAGTGAATAAGCATGATATGAATAGGATGCCCAAAGAATTTCCCTATACTTGAAGAGTCGCCCATATTGTAACTTTAACCTGAAACGGGTTTCTTAATGCATATTTCAGCTTTAAACAGAACGGATCAATCCGGTCAAAGAATAATCCGTTCAGAATTTAAAATTAAAGCCCCAATACAACGAATAGAAGAAGTACTGTTCCGATAGCGGCTGTTCCTGCATGGATAAATGAAAGGCTTTTTGGAATTTCTTTTCCAGTCAGATCTTTATACAGCAGGTAATAACCACCCAATGCCGCAACGACATAAGCAATCAGACTGTATAAAACAGCCGGAGAGTTGTTGAGGTAAGCATAAATTAATACGATTACACCGATAGCTGCAAAAAGACCATGAGCGACAACAACGATCCTGGCTGGCTTTCCTCCTTTAAGGATTGGTAAGAGTGCTACAACACCACCCATAGCAGTGGCAACAAAGATCAATAGAGCAATTGTAGTAAGTGACATAAGTGTTTGAGTTTGGTTGAAATCAGTATAAGATACAAAACTCAATCGTATTGTGAATCAATAAGTTGCGTATATATCTATTTCCAATCACTTATGTCATCCAAAGGATATATGGGTCTGGGTATGTGTTTGTACTCCAATTCAAAGACGTTCACATTGGTAATTCCTGCCGTAGCTACATTGACTGTGAGCCGGTTGTAAAGAAAAAAGAACAGCCTGAACGGGAAGAGGTTTTTGACCACAGTGATATCAGCTTTCCATAAGCTTAGCCCCAGTTCTTTAAAAAAGGAAGGTCTGAAAATAGGGCATGGCAGTTGGGTCAATATTAGGTGTATGCCCCGCGATTTTATAACTACAGTCCTCCCAAATTCGGTTTCTCCTTTTTTGAGGATTTGACCTTTTAGCTGGACCTCTTCATTATAGACGGAATCCAGTTTACGGCCCACCTTTACCTCAACCATCTCCAACTCACTACGGTCGTACAAACGGTTTACTTCTTCTTCATCACGTAAAGGAATATAAACAGTAAGACCATTGGCTTCCTGTTGAAGTGTTCGAAGAATGTGCGTGTTTTCACCGGGTGCCCCGGCAGCGACGAGGTCTGAAACATCACAGATGATGGCGGTTCCGAATAGCCTTTTTAACCATGATCTTTTCACTTTTTGAATCGCTTGAGTCGGAGTATCCAGTTCAGGGTGTTTGTGATCACGAACCTCCCAGTTTCGGTTGGCTAACTGCTCGCAAAGGTCTTCAGCAAGTTCTTTATCATCATCAGTCACAACAATGCAGCTCCAGCCCATTTCCGGTTCATCGATCCACAAGTGAACCATAAAATTCCCAACACTTAGTACCTTCTTGTTTTTCTCCATCCTGCTCATTGCCCTGAAAATGGAACGCATAGGCTTTAAAAAGTCTATGTTAAAACCACCGCCTTTCAGCAATTTCATTTTTCGAAAAGCCATAACCGGTTTAATATTTCCAAGCACGGTATTCACCAGTATTTTAGAAGTCTTAAAACCTACTTTAAAATGGTCACGATGCGGATTCGTGCGATAGGCCGTGATAAAAGTAGCCTGATCCACCAGCTTTTGAGTAACATTCGCATGCAGATCCAGAGATACTGCAATCGGAATTTCATAGCCTACCAGATCTCTTACGGCGCCTAATAGGTGACTTTCCGGATCCTGAATTCCTTCTACACCCATAGCTCCATGCATGGAAAGATAAATACCATCCCATTGTTGCTCTCTGAGTTTTTCAAGAATATAAGTCTGAAAATAATCGAACAACTCTTTCTCAATCGGCCCTCCGGAATTGGACCAGGCCGTCATGATCGGGACGGCTTCCACCTCATTTTTATGGTGTTTCTTAATGTATTTAAGGAAACCCGCAATCTGGAAAGGATACTTTTTGATGATTTCATAGACATTCTCATCGTAGTGATGAACCAGAGAATCGAAATTTATTCTTTTGGTTAAAACCTGAGAAAAGGAATTGGTTTCCTGATGTAATTCTACGATGGCTATTTTTTTCATTTCTACAAGGATATCATATTAAATTAGGGGATATGAATTATCCTTTCAAAACGATTTTGTGAATACTATTTCATATTCTTAGTTTATTTTAAGATCAAATCGGATGATTTAGTTTCACCTGCTATTTTTTCGCATTTTTAACGATAGACATCCAGATAAAACCCTATCCCCAAACTACTATGTTTTCTAAAGTTGGCCTGACTTGTTTTTTTAATATAGGTCGAGTTTCCAAAAAGAGCTAGGGAAAAATAAATGGCTTCATCTTTACTTTCTTCTCCAACAAAGTCTACCCATTCCAATGTCACCAATGCATCTTCCGTCAGCGTAACATTATAGCCTGTAAGATCTATGGTCTGAAGACCTGTTTGTTTAGGATCAACTTTTATTAAAACATTATCCTTTAAAACATTTTGGTTCGGCTTTCCTTTTTTGACTGTGCAAATATTCAATCTAAAAATAGCTTCTGAATTCAATCTATTATAAGATATGTGGAAGTTGAATGAATCTACCAATGTAGGTTTTCTGACTTTGACTTTAATTCCCATTTCCGCTCCCAGTTGCTCATAGCCAAATCCGGTACTCAGAAATTTTGATTGAGTCGTATTACCTATTTTTTTTCTTTTCAAGGCTTTGTCAACCACTACCACTTCCTCAAGCTCTTCAGTTTTTTCCTCCATCTCGATCATAACAGGAGAAGATTTTCCGATAACATCTTTTACTATTAATTCTAGTGGGATGTAACCTATCATTGATAACCTGATCGTATTAAGGGTAAAACTCTTATCTAGCTCCAAGCTGAAATTCCCTTCAGAATCTGATACCGTTCCAACTTCACGGTTCAAAATTCCAATATTGACAAATTGAAGGGGTTCATTTGTTTCCCTATCTGTAACTTTTCCTTCGAGAAAGACCGATTCCACAGCAGAATTCCCGGATATAGAGGGAGGTACATCGGTAACTCTATCGCTGTTTTTTTGATCTTGCCAAACTTGGACAAAAATGTCTTCCCCTTTCAGATATGTTTTAAAAAAACTTGTCGTTAGCGATGTTACTTCTTCATAAACCTGTTTGGATAAGTCTGATGAGTTTAATAATGATGGGAATACCAGGTAATCTTCATGGCGGCTGTTGATAAATCTTAGGTAGAATTTATCCGAATGTAATTTTTCATAAAAACTATACTTACTCGTGGGTGTAAACTCATCCAGTTTATTATCGCTTTCAAAATATAGGTATACAAAGCCCTGTTTTTCAGATTTTAGTAATTGCGAGTTATGTATTTCGGAAAGTAGTGGATCGTTAATATCGTTTCCGAAATAATGCGTTTCTGAGCCGTCGAGAGATACCATAGCCTTTATTTCTGGAATTCTATTGCTTAACACAGCACCACCTAAACCGCCCCAACTACAACCAAGAATACCAATATTAAGAGTATCTACTTTGAAAAGATTATTATTAAGAATGTGGTTGAGTGCAAATTCAGCATCCCATACCTGTTCCATCATATCCTCTTTTTTGTTAGACATATCACCTGGGTAACGCCCTATTGAGGAAATAGATGCAACGATAAACCCATGTTGCGCCAAGCTTTCCAGTATTTTAAAGTTTTCAAATCCCATCCCATTAAAACCTGATATATACAGCACTATTGGATGTATTTCATTTGATGACTCGATATTTTCATGGGTATTAGTTTTAATATCAAGTAAATTTCTTCCATCAATTCCGATACCTAATTCAGCTACATACAATTGTGCCAATTCCTCGGTGAGGCCTGAATAATCTGTTTCCGTTTGATACATATTCGCTCTTTCTTCCAATAGCTCAAATAAGTCTTCAAACAGCAAAGCAATGTCAGCTATTTTTTTTGAGGGATACCAAATATCTAGGTCAATGAATCTGTAATGAAGCGGGTCTGTTTCACCAGTATTGGGTTTATACATTCGAGTGCTATCTGTTAGCCTAATACTTTTGAAACCCGCAGAATAATTTTGACTGAATAGACAATTACCAGCTATAGTAGCTAATAGAAAAATTACAATATCTTTCATCATAACAAACTCTTTTTTATTTAATGCTTAATTTGAGCATGTAGTTGTCTGAGTGTTGAAGTTTTTTAATATTGAAGATCTTCTAATTTCGAAACTTAAGTAATTAGTTAAGTGGGTAATCCTCAAGAATATATCAAATTCAGATCGGTTGAAGATTTTCTGGACTACCTTCCGAAACATGAATTAATCATAGTCGAAAAACTAAGGGAAATCATATTTGAAAACATTCCAGACTGTAAAGAGAAACTGGCCTATAATGTTCCCTTTTACTATCGCCATTCCAGGATTTGTTATATCTGGCCATCAAGTGTTCCATGGGGCGGTATCAAAGCAGGAGTTGCACTGGGTTTCTGTAAAGGAAACCTGTTGATGGATAACGGAAACTATCTCAAAAAAGGAGATAAGAAAGTTATCGCACAAAGAACCTTTAGAAGCATTTCAGAAATTGATACTGAGCTGGTATCCAGCTTTCTACAGGAGGCATATTTATTGGATAAGGAAGCTAGATGAAATTTCATTATAGTCTGTATATGTTTCAGAATCTAACCTTTAACTTGGATTATTCATTAGGGATTGTAATGAAGTTATAAATCGCAAAGAAACAGGTGCTTATGTTGAAGAAGCATAGCATCGCTATGGTGATTCAACAAATACGTGTTAAGTGACTGTTTCAAAGTGATTTATGAATGTAATAGATCTCCTAATGAATATTTCAGGTTTAATTAATAGATGCCTTAAAATCCGGTTCACGGAATAAGATTTTTGCCGAGGTGAGTGTTCTCACTCACTTCCATAACTAATTTTTTAAGTTGTGAAGACGCGACTAACGACTAATTGTGCCTTATCTCAATAACCTTGATTCCATGCTTGAAGAATAATAGAGACTAATTTTCTATTCCTAAAAGAGGCAAGCCTTCAGTTTTTCCAGCCGAAATGTTCAACGCATAACTTATACTTCTTCCACCACACCACTGGGCAGGAAAATGTTCAGTTCAGCCAATGCCTGAAGGTCGCGAGTGGCTGTAGCTTTCGAGACTTTGGTTATGGAAATATACTTTTTTGCCGTCATGCCGCCTTCAAAACCTTCTGTACCCTGATCAGTCATTTTTCGGATGACCTTGAGTTGCCGTTCGTTCAGTTCACTTTTGAAACTGCCGAAAAAGTGTGCTTTTTTGATAGTGAATAGAATCTGCTCTTTAGTATCGTCCTGTGCCTGAAGAATCACGTCGATGAAGTAGCTTATCCATTCATGTAGGTGTAAGGTTTGTGCTTGTTGCACAACCAATTCGTATACTCATTTTAGCGCTTGTCGTGGAGAGTGACTCCTTTCCCTCATTTTCTTGAAATACTCTGTTCGTCGTTCGGGAGACATGTCCTCTAAATCAGCATTTATCTTGTCCCTGATCGATCGCAACTGTTTCACCAAGCCCTTGCTGTTTTTACTTTTTTGCTAATCATACTTGAAAATTTCTTTGGGCGTCCGTATCTCTAAAATGAGATAACCAAGTTTTAAATTGACAGAATTATATCCCCTTATTCTGTCAATATTCACAACATGTTTGAAGTTCCAACTAGCTAAAATATCTGCTTTATTGATATTTGCAGCGCAATATGAGTACAATCCGCATAGCTGGTTTGTCATACAACCTTTTCTTCTATATAATTACTGGCCAATTGCTCAACTTCTTCATTAACATTCACATATTGAGCTCGTTGATTTAAAATTTCCTCAAAGAGCTCACTTACAAAAACAGGTGCCCCTGAAAGTTCGTCTTCGAGTAATTCCGAAACGATTACAATTATTTGTTCCTCAACGATACGTTCAAACAACGGAATAGTATCTTCAGAAAACTCTTCATCAAAATATCCTCCAAAAACAGATGTATTCAGATACGCCGATTTTATCATACTGAAAGATACGATAATTCGCTGCTCCTTGTTAAGAGATTACACTCTTCAACACCCGGCTACCAAATACCGCGTACTTGTTACATCTCATTATCACGATTAATCTAATGAGCACAAGAATTTATTAATAATCACTTACGTAAGCTCTCCATCCTTAATCAATTAGAGTATGGGCTTATTAAATCCTTAAAATGGAGAGGTTTCAAACCTCAAACATCTTCTTCAAAGCCTTCCAGAGGTTGGCTTTTTCACTCCTGTCGGATAGCAGCGTAGTTAGTTTTTTACTAAGGAGCACCTGCTTTTCATTCAGTAAAAATTCTTCGTAGTAGGTCTGGTCACCAAATAGGGATTTCTCCGAAAAGATCAATAGGGTGGGGTTATGGTATTCTAGTGTGTAGTCAATACTTTTTGAAGTATCCAGTTCAACCAACTCCACATCATCTTTCAGTGAAATATTGACGGCGTTCAGAATATTCTTAAGCAGATCGTATTCTTCATTGGAGATCTTGCCGTTACTTTCATGGACTACCAAAAACTCTTTCGGTGGTTCAGGGGCAGCTTCTTCCTGTAATTCCTCAATGGATTCAGACGGTTTCTCTATATCATCTGATGCGGATTCAACCTCTTTTTCAGGAATTAAGTAAAGATCTTCGGTGAGGAAGGTTTTATAAAAGTTAAGGTCAAAACTATCCTTGCTCATCCAGTTTAAAGATTGATTTCAATTCTGTGGCATCTTCCGGTTTCATACGCTTTCCAAGCACCAATCGGAGTTGCCTTCTTCTTAAGGCACCTTCATAAAGTTCGCATTCCTGATCCGTTTGAGGTTCGATCCCGGGAATATCAATCGGTCTACCAGTTTGATCTACTGCAACGAAAGTGAAAAAAGCCGTATTGCTCATAAACTTCTTTCCGGAAGGTACATTTTCGGCAGTAACTTCTATGTAGACTTCCATCGAGGAACTGAAAGCCCTGCTTACCTTTGCTTCCAAAGTCACTACATCGCCTAAGGCAATTGGATTCCCAAAAGAGATGTTATCGACGGATGCCGTAACGACTACACGATTCGAATGTCGTTGTGCTGAAATTGCAGATACGATATCCATCCAGTGCATCAATCGGCCACCCATCAGGTTGTTTAATGGATTGGTATCATTTGGTAAAACCAATTCAGTCATGGTCACCAATGAGTCTTCCGGTTTTTTTATTCTTTTTGTCATATTATTGCCAGCCAAATTCTCCTTTTAAAGGCACGAAGCTAAAATAATCAAAAGCTTCTTTTACTATTCGGTTTCCCTTTTCTTTTGTGATGCGGATCATATTCTGCCTTTTCCCATCGCCAACAGGAATAACCAGCTTTCCCTGTTCAGCCAGTTGTCCAATGAGTGCATTTGGAAGGCTTGGTGCTCCTGCAGTAACAATAATTCGGTCGAAAGGAGCCAGCTTTGGCAAACCTCTGGAACCATCCCCCTGAAAGAAGAGCGGGTAATAACCCATTTGAGGTAAGAAGCTTTTCGTCTTTTTGTAAAGTATTTTATTGTATTCTATGGTATATACCTTCGCCTGAAGCTCACATAAAACACAAGCCTGATAGCCGGAACCTGTTCCGATCTCAAGTACTTTATGCCCTGGCTCAACTTCCAGTAATTCCGATTGAAAAGCGACCGTATAAGGTTGGGAGATGGTTTGTCCTTCTCCAATAGGGAAAGCTTTATCTTGGTATGCGTGCTCTTCAAAAGCTTTTTCAAAGAAGAAATGGCGGGGTACTTTTAAAATAGCATTTAATACATTTTCATCTTTTATGCCCTTTTCCTTCAGTATTTGGACGAGTGCCCTGCGTTGTCCTTTGTGTTTATAGCTGTCTACAGGCATATTAATCTTCGAAGAATTATTAATTTTAAGTTTAAATACTGTTATTCTTAGTAAGAATTATAACTAAATATGTTTACCGGAATTATAGAAACTGTTGGAAAGATAAATAAACTGGAGCACGATGGCTCTAACATTAATTTATTTGTTGAAAGTCCGGTAGATCTCGACCTCAAAGTCGATCAAAGTTTATCTCATAATGGTGTATGCCTCACGGTCACCAGCGTTCAGGGAAAGGAACATCAGGTCACCATTATCGAAGAATCTTTGTCTAAATCGAACTTAGGTGATTTAAAGCCCGGAAGTTTGGTTAATCTGGAACGTTGTATGCCAGCCAATGGACGTTTTGATGGCCATGTAGTTCAAGGTCACGTAGACCAAACTGGAACTTGTGTAGGAAGGGAAGAGAAGGACGGAAGCTGGCTTTTTCATTTCGAATTTGATGAGGATTATTCCAGAAATGTTACGGTCGAAAAAGGTAGTATATGCATAAATGGGGTAAGCCTGACTTGCTTTAATTCGGAACCGGGAAAATTTACAGTTGCGATAATTCCTTATACTTATGAAAATACGGTATTCCAAACGCTTCGGGAGGGCGATAAAGTGAACCTGGAGTTTGATATTATCGGAAAGTATGTGGAGCGCTTATTAAGTAAGACTTCTTAAAAGAAAAGTATGGAATTGAATTGCATGATTGTGGATGATGAGCCTTTATCGAGGGAGTTACTTAAACACTTTATTCAAAAAACGGACTTCCTCACGCTGACTAACGAATGTGAAAACGGTATAAAGGCAGCCAATTTCCTTCAGAAAAAAGATAGTGAGGTAGATATTGTTTATCTGGATGAAGAAATGCCGGAAATGACGGGCATGGAAATACTCAATGCACTGGAATACCGGCCGGAGATCATCATGACGACTTCATCACAGGAAAAAGCGGTAGAGGCTTTCGAGGCCAAGGTCACGGATTACATCGTTAAACCTTATGACTACAGCCGGTTTCTGAAAGCTAGTATAAGGGCAAAAGACAATATCGAACTACTCCAAAAGCGAAACGAGCGCTTTAACGACGTATTCATAAAGAGTAACAATAAAATTCACCGCATTCCTTTCAGCGATATCAAATACGTAGAGGCACTTGCTGATTATGTGATCTTCAATACGGTTTCTAAAGGAAAACTCATCGTTCACTATACGATGAAAGGCATTGAGAAGAGGCTTCCCTCCAGTCAGTTTTCAAGGGTACACAGGTCTTTTATAGTGAACATCAATCAAATTGATGTTCTGGAAGATATTACCGTGGTCATCGAAGATAAGATCATTCCTATTGGAGCCTCTTACAAAGAGAGCTTCTTTCAAAAGCTTAACTTCCTTTAGCAGAAGGCATGAGGTTCAGCGGATATTTCTGATCGATCAGTTTGTAGAGCATGAACATTAAATGAGCTATTAAGACCCCGGTTAAAGCTCCAAATATCACATCTCCGGGGTAGTGAACCCCGACGTAAATTCGGCTGTACGTAATTATAGTTGACCAAATGAAAAGAATTCCAGGGTACTTCAGTTTTCCTTTAAATAACTTAAAGAAGAAATAAGCCAAACCAAAAGTGTTGGCTGCATGTGAGGAAACAAAGCCAAATTGTGCTTTACAGCCTTTGACCAAGTGCACCAGATGTGCAATTTCAGGATGGTAGCAAGGCCTTAACCTTCCAAAAAAAGGTTTCATAAAACCGGAGGTGACCTGATCGATGAGGAGAATAGCAAGCAATAAAGTAGCAATCGGATAGAGCGCTTTGCCTTTATATTTATAAATGATAAAAAGAGCTATAGCAATGTAAAATGGAGTCCATATTGGTCTGTTGGTAATCCAATACATGATGTGATCCATCGTATTGGAATGCCAACTGTTTAGCACTAAAAAAACAGCCCTATCGATCTCGTCCAGAAACTCAAGCATTAACTTCGAAATTAACCCAGTCTATTCCTTTTTTCAATAGTTTTAGGGATTTCTCTTCCTTACTGTTCTCTTCCGGAATATGATCGTAATCCCAATGTGCCTGAGGCGGGAGACTCATTAAAATGGACTCCGTACGCCCATTGGTGTCCAGCCCAAACTTGGTTCCTTTATCTAAAACCAGATTAAACTCAACGTATCGGCCTCTCCTTAATTTCTGCCATTTTTTATGATGATCTTCGAAACTGCTGTCCCGGTTTCTCTTCATGAGTTCCACATAGATGGGGCAAAACGTCTTTCCGACATTAAAGACGAAATCAAATAGTTCACTTTTATTTTTCCTGGTAGAGTTTTCATTTAGACGGTCGAAGAATATTCCACCGATACCCCTGGTTTCATTTCGGTGCTTGATGAAGAAATAATCATCGGCCCAGGTTTTGAATTTTGGATAAAAGCTATTGTCGGCTTCATCGCAGACCCTCTTTAACATTGCATGGAAAAAAACAGCATCTTTTTCAATAATGTAGTGTGGAGTCAGGTCGATTCCGCCTCCAAACCAATAGGTTCCATTACTCATCTCGAAGTAACGAATATTCATATGGATGATCGGGACAAATGGATTGAACGGATGAAGTACAATAGAAACACCCGTCGCGAAGAAATCAGCTTCTTCTAACTTTAAGGCTTTCAGTATTTTTTCAGGGGTTTTGCCATGAACGGCAGAAAAGTTCACACCTCCTTTTTCGATTACACTTCCTTCTTTCCCAATGCGGGTTTTCCCTCCTCCACCATTAGGTCTTTCCCATAGATCTTCTTTAAAAATCAACTTCCCATCAGCCTCCTGAAGCGTACTACAAATCTCGTCTTGTAGCTCCTGAAACCTTTCTGAAATAAACGTTTTATCCATGAATGAATTTTAAAAATAAAATTGGAACGAAATCGATTTAAATCGAATCAATAAGTCATTTTTTAGGTTTGAATACTTCATGAATGGTTAGAATTCATATTCCAATGATTGTTATCTTAGAGTCCCAGAATCAAAAGCTGCAATATGCCTAAAACAGTAGAAAGAAAAAAAGTTGAAAGCAGTCCCAAAGTCAAAATTGATATCCTGAAAAAAGCCTTTAAACTCATGGCTACGGCCAGGAGAATGGCTGATATCTATGATGAAAATAAAATATGCAGTAAATATGTGCACAGTACTTCAAAAGGTCACGAAGCCATTCAACTGGCTGCTGCTTTTCACTTAAAACCTACTGATTTTGCAGCACCTTACTACCGTGATGAATCGATCTTGCTCGGCATCGGGATGACACCCTACGAGCTGATGTGCCAGCTGATGGCTAAAGCAGATGATCCGTTTTCAGGAGGCAGAACCTATTATAATCATCCGTCACTGAGAAGAGATGGATTTCCGACTATTCCTCATCAAAGCTCTGCTACCGGTATGCAAGCCATTCCAGCTACGGGAATGGCGCATGGCTTAAAATACAAAGAGAGCCAGGGTTTGCTGGAAGGTGATGATAAACCCATTGTGCTTTGCTCTCTGGGTGACGGTTCAGTTACTGAAGGGGAAGTATCGGAAGCTTTTCAAATGGCCGTTTTAAAAGATCTGCCTATTGTTTACCTGATCCAGGATAATGACTGGGGTATTTCGGCTACTGGTGACGAAATGCGAAGGATGGATGCCTATGAATTTGCGGCAGGCTTCGTTGGACTGAAAAGGGATCGCGTTGATGGTTCTGATTTTGAAGACTCTTTTCTCGGATTAAAAAAAGCGTACGATTACGTTCGGAAGAATAGAAAACCAGTTTTAGTACATGCTAAATGCCCTCTATTGGGACATCACACTTCAGGTGTTCGAAAAGAATGGTATAGGGGTGATAGCGATCTTGAGTTACATGAGAAAACGGATCCTTTTCCCATTTTAAAAGATAGACTTTTAAAATATGGTGTTTCAAATGGTGAGTTAAACAGCATTATCGAAGCAGGTTTTGAAGATGCTGATAAGGATTTCAAAGTTGCTTTGGAGGCAAAAGATCCTTTTGTGGAGCATTTCATGGATCACGAATTTGCGGAATCACCTATAATCCATGAGGAAGGGGAAAGAAAGCCAGCAAAATCAGAGAAAACCGTCATGGTTGACGCTGCCTTGCATGCAGTAGAAGAGATATTGAAAAAACATCCTGAAGCCTTGCTTTATGGGCAAGACGTAGGAGGGAGGCTAGGGGGAGTATTCCGTGAGGCAGCTACACTTGCTCAAAAATTTGGCGACGAGCGTGTGTTCAACACACCCATTCAGGAGGCTTATATCGTAGGTTCAACTGCCGGAATGTCAACGGTAGGTTGTAAGCCCATCGTAGAGATCCAGTTCGCAGATTACATCTGGCCAGGAATGAACCAGTTGGTTGAAGAGCTTTCGAAAAGCTGTTATCTCTCGGAAGGAAAATTTCCGATTCAGTCGGTTATTCGAGTACCGATCGGAGCCTATGGAGGAGGTGGGCCTTATCACTCCGGTAGTGTTGAATCGACCTTGCTTACGATTAGGGGAATCAAGATCGTTTATCCATCTAATGCCGCTGATATGAAAGGCCTTATGAAAGCAGCCTATTATGACCCTAATCCGGTTGTTATGCTTGAACATAAAGGAATTTATTGGTCCAAAGTGCCCGGAACAGAGGAGGCTAAGACTTTTGAACCCGACGAGGATTACGTTATTCCCTTGGGAAAAGCACTTACTGTTCAGGAGGCTTCCAGTCAAGAAGAGTCTTGTGTAATCATCACTTACGGAATGGGAGTCTACTGGGCTCGAGAAGCTTCGAAAGACTTTGATGGAAGAGTTGAAATAATAGATCTTCGGACGCTCAATCCATTGGACTGGGAAGCCATAGAAAACTCGGTTATGAAATACGGAAAGGCTTTTGTACTTACAGAAGAACCATTAATGAATTCTTTTGCAGAGTCTATAGCGGGACGAATTGCCACAAATCTTTTTGAATATCTGGATGCCCCGGTCGCAACTTTAGGTGCAGCAAATTTACCTGCAATACCTTTGAATGTTGACCTTGAAAAGGCGATGCTCCCAAATGCAGATAAAGTAAAGGAGAAATTAGGCGAGTTACTGAATTATTAGCCTAAAAAGGATAACCAATACCAATATTATAGATTACCCTTTCATCATTTTCAAAAGCACCTTCATAAAACCCTGAATTCCATAGAAAGCGACTTCCGGCAGGTCTTATTGGATCATACAGTTTAATTCCTGTATCTAATCGTAGTATGAGGAAAGAAAAGTCAAAACGAAGCCCAAAACCTGTTCCAATCGCTATTTCTTCGAAAAAGTCTCCAGACTCAAAGACGGCCCCCGGTCTGGAAGCTTCATCCCTCAATGTCCAGCTGTTCCCGAAATCGAGGTAAACAGCGCCATTCAGGAATCCGAAAATATTTCTTCGGATTTCCACACTGGACTCGAAGAGAATTTCCCCATTTTGCTCGATGCTATCATCAAAAAAACCATTTTCATTAATTGGAGTGAATTCCCCCGGACCTAGACGTCTTGGCCTCCAGGCCCTTATGCTGTTACTACCTCCGGCAAAAAAATACTTTTCATAGGGTAATATTTCATTATTTCCATAAGGAATTGCTATTCCAAAATTTGCTCTGAATGCAAACAGTGTAAATCGATCAATAATGATATGTCTTCTAAAGTCAGAATTGAACTTTAGAAACTTGAAGGTTTCAAGCCCAGCATCTTCTATGAAGGAAGTACCGGTAAGATTTAAGAGTGTACCCCCGCTCTCTACAAATAAGCGCAAAAAGGAAGCATTTCGGGAAAATGAACCATAGTTGTTGCTGTTAAAGGTCGCTGTAAAAGAGATGCTGGAGACGTAGGAAGGCCTGAATGTACTAGCCAGATTATTACCCAGGCTATCGAGTTCATCAAGACGTTCGTCGAACTCGGCGGATTGAATTCTGGAATCGATGAAAGAGAGATCAGTAACCGTAAAGTTAAATTGGGTGCGCTTCTGGTTTTCCCACGAATAGGCGAAGGAGGCATTTATATTGTTTCGAATATACTCGGGCCTGTTGGTGAATGTATAATTCAATTGGAGTATCGAACGAGGGTTTGAGTATTGAGAAGACGGTTTGGTTACGTTAACGAATGGAATAAGAAACTGTGGGAACGAAATTGAAACCCCGCTATTGAATTCCTGGCTTTGGAAGACATCTCCTTCGTCAGTTGCAGCCGGAACTCCTTCCCAACCTCCTCCGATATCGAATTGGAGAATTTCTAAGCCACCAAACGCATTTCTGTTTTTGAATGAAAACTGAAAAAAGGGGCCGGGTAAACCCTGACTTACATTTATGCCTAACTCATTGGACGAAGTGAATTTATCGAATGGACTGGTGAAAATGTTGGCGATAAACTGACCACCGGTCGTATCGTAATTGATATTGATGAATTTAAAAATATCGAGGTTGGCAATCTGCCTTTGAGTTTGCTCGGTTTGTGATTTACTGTAAAGACTATCCGGGTAGAAAAATATCCTCTGATCAAGAATTTTCTTGGAATAGGTCTCCTTATAAAATTTGTATTTGACTTTATTGTAAACAACATTACTACGCGATGTTGGAATATTTTGAATTTGCGCATCAGTGATGAAGTTTACGGAGTCGATTTTGAAGACTTTGTGTTTTTTATTCTTTTCCAGAGGTAATATGTTGAATTGAATAGCTACTTCGTGGTCTCCCCATGCAGTATCAACATTAGCCTGAACGTACTGCTTACTAAAATCAAAGTATCCATTGTCCTTAAGAACCTCATCAATCCTACTGATTTCGGCTTCGATTTTTTCTTCGTTGAAATTTACATCGCTTTTAATCTCAGCTTTCCTTAGACTTTTTTTGTTGACGATTAGCCGTTCAATATTTTCGTCTTCGTTGGTTTCGTAATAGATCGTATCTACCTTATGTGGCTTACCTTCTGTAATTTGATAAATGACCGTTACTTTTCTTTTTTCAACTTTTTGTCTGGCATAAACTTCAGAAGATAAATAACCGATGGACTCAAGATACCTTTGTAGTTGAATAACAGACCTATCTGTTAAAGCACTATCATATATTTCAACAGGTTCACCCCACCTCATAAAAAGGGTGCCCTCCCTTAAAGTCTTATCTACTTTTTCAATTCTGTTATCCCTTTTTCTCTCCAGTCGTACCGCTTTTTTATCCTTTCCTTTCCTTTTTACTTTATTGATTCTATTCGTGAAGCTTTCATTTATATTCTCCCTTTTGCTTTCGAGCCCCTCTTTATCATATTTCTTTTCTCCGGTATGGTATAACCACTCGTATAAAGGGAATATCAAGAACTTTCTGTTTGGCTCTTGCTGGATATAATTCTGAAGCTTGGCAGCAGAGACTGCTTTATTTCCGTTTATTTTGTTTTTTTTGAGAAGAAGCTGATTTTCATTTAGGTATTTTACCGAAGAGCAGGATAAAACCAATAGATATATTAAAAGAAAACCGAATAAGCGTTTGAACCCCATTACCCTTCTATGCTGTCTATAAAAACGAAAAAATTTGTAAAATCCTTGCAAATAAAAAAATACCGAAGCTTAGAACAATGTTTTATCGTGGAGGGTGCAAAAAATGTACTAGAGGTCATCCAATCGGATTGGAAGGTACGCCTTTTATTGGCGACAGATGATTTTGTGAATGAAAACAAGTCCGATTTATCAGGTGACTTCAAAGTTGAACAGGTAAAACCAAAAGAACTGGAAGGAATTGGAAGCTTTCAGTCCAATGATTCGGCTATCGCTGTACTTGAGTTCAGAGACCACAAAATAGCTATTGATGAAAAAGAATTCATCTTGGCTTATGACGAGATCAAAGACCCGGGAAATTTAGGAACGATTATTAGAATAGCCGATTGGTATGGTTTGAAGCAGATTATTTGTTCTGAGAACTCCGTGGATATGTATAACCCGAAGGTCATCAATTCTTCGATGGGGTCTTTTTTGAGAGTGAACGTTATTCAAGCTAATCTGAAATCATTTTTAGAAGAGACCAAAGCTCCTGTTTACGGTTTTTATCTGGAAGGTGATAATATTCATGAGCTTACTAAATTAGAACCCGGGATACTTTTGTTTGGAAATGAATCTAAGGGAATAGATGGGGGATATGACAACCTTATAAGGAGGAAACTTTCTATCCCAAAGTTTGGAGGAGCCGAGTCTTTAAACGTTGCTGTTTCTACAGCAGTAGCTACGGATAATTTGATGAGATTAAAGTAAAGGAGTTATTAGGATTGTTATTCCAAACTTATAAATGTAGTTGATGATCCCTACTGAAATAAACTGGATCAGACTCCGGTTTCCTCTCGCCGTAGGCTGTGTCCTCACAGCCTGAAAATTTATCTAAGATTAGCGAGGATATTAATTTTATGAGGTAAATACCTGTAAATTAAAAGGCATTAAGTTCAGATTAGGTTAAAGTAAAGACGTGTCTTCAGACGCCTCTTCCATCATTTTCTCCGACAGTTCTTTACCTAAGTAATTATCGATCAGGTAATGAGCAACGTAAAGTAGGGGAGTAATCAAAATGGCCACCCCGAATTTATAGATGTAGTTGATTATTCCCACAGAGATAAACTGGGCAAGACTCCAGTTTCCGAAAATGTAAAAGGCAACACCTAGGACGACGAAGCTATCAATCAACTGACTGACCAGTGTTGAGCCCGTAGCCCGAAGCCAGATTTTTTTTGATCCAGTGATCTTTCTAAGCTTTTGAAAAACAAAAACATCAACCAACTGCCCAATCAAAAAAGCGACTAATGACCCTATAATTATCCCCGCGCCTTGTCTGAAAATCGTGTTAAAAGCATAATCGATGTTAAAGACATTTCCTTCTGCGTCTGACGCATTCACATCAAGCCAGAATTGAGCGGGAGGAAGCAATGTAACTACCCAGATCACCAGAAATATGTAGCCGATAAAATAGACGGTTAGGAAACTGATCTTTCGTACCCCTTTTTTTCCGAAGTACTCATTGATGATATCGGTGGTGATGAAAACGACTGGCCAGATCACGACTCCAGCCGTTAGATTAAAGTCCAGGATAAAATCACCGAGCAGTGGTATTTGGGCAGGAGACAGACCGACGGTTTGCTCCGCCGAAAATATTTTAACGCCAATCATTTCGGCTAGAATCGCGTTCGTCAGAAAGATACCTGACAGCACTATAAAGAGGTTTGTCCTTTTATTCTGATCTATGCTACTCAATTTATCCAGTTAATCATCTAAAATTATTTTCTCTCCCTCTACAGAAGGAATGGTGTTTTCAAAAACTTCCCTTGCTTCTTCAAGCAAGTATTCGATGGATTCATAACGTGTAGAGTAATGTCCCAACATTAGCATTCCTACTTCAGCGTCTTTAGCCACCTGCGCGGCTTGTTGAGCTGTTGAATGTAAAGTTATTTCTGCTCTATCTTGTTCATTACTACCAAAAGTAGATTCATGATATAATAGGTCTACACCTTTGACGTATGTGGAGGTTTCTTTGGTGTAAGCTGTATCGGAGCAAAAAGCGTAAGACCAGGCTTTCTTAGGGTCTAAGGTGTAATCATCATTCTTAAAAAGGACTTCTCCACTTTCACCTTCAATATCCTGACCTTTTTTTAAACTTTTTATTTGTTCGATTGTGAAGTCAGGTCTCAATTTTTCTTTATTGACCCTTCTTTCTTTAGGCTTTTCTTTGAAAAGAAATCCGTTGGTATAAAGCCTATGCTTCAGAGGGATGGTAAATACGGAAAGGCTTTTGTTTTCGAAAATCACTTCAGAGTCCTCAGAAGTCAGTTCGATAAAATTCACTTTGAATTTTAAAGCCGTTTGAGAGTATCTAAACTGTGTTGTGATGATCTCGGAAAGACCAACAGGTGCGTAGATGTTCAGTTCTTTATCTCTACCAAGTAAGTGCATCGAAGAGAGTAAACCGATCAAGCCGAAATAATGATCTCCGTGCAAATGGCTGATCAGAATGTGGGAGATTTTCGAAGGTTTTATGCCGAACTTCGCTATCTGCAATTGGGTACCCTCACCGCAGTCAACAAGAAAATGAGACTTCCCACAAGTTATAAGCTGGGAAGTCAGGTGCCTTCCATACGCAAAGAGTGCTGAGTTGGAACCTAAAACCGTTATTTCTAGCGACAATACAGGTCTGTTCTACTCTTCTCCGCCTTCTTTTTTGAGATCTCGTTCTATTTCATTCATGAAAACGGCATCAATACCTTCTTCAACCTTTGGTAAGATGTTCAATACGTTATCCAGTTGGGAGATTTTAATAAGCTTCATTACGTGCTCCGTAATTCCACATAAAATGAACATGCCTCCACCTTCAGTAAAAACACGATTACCTACTAATAATGCGCTTAAACCTGAAGAATCAATGTATCTGACGCTGGAAAGATCTAAAATTAAATTATTTATACCTTCCGCATGCTGTGTTAGAAGATCAGTTTTTAAAGTAGGAGAGAGTGTGCTATCGAGTTTTTCTTCATCAAGTTTAATGAGTGTATATTTTTCTTGCTTATCGACAGAGTATTTCATAATCAGTTTTTTCTATGGTTAATGTTCGTTAATAACTAACTGGCTTTTCAATGTTCTATTTTATGATCGGTCCAGATATGCTTCAGTATTTTTCTTAACGCGTTCGAATATATCATGTGATTTGGCTTTTTGAAAATTTTTACCCGTTACCTTTTCAAATAACTCAATATACCTTTCCGAAACACTTGACACAAAGGCTTCGTTCATCTCAGGAATTTGTTGTCCTTCTTTTCCCTGAAACCCATTTCCAATAAGCCACTCTCGTACAAATTCTTTGGAAAGCTGCTTTTGCTTCTCTCCTTTATTTTGGCGCTCCTCGTAACCCTCAGTGTAAAAATACCTGGATGAGTCTGGTGTATGGACTTCGTCAATTAAAAGTATTTCATGATCCTTTTTACCAAATTCGTATTTGGTATCCACCAAAATAAGGCCTTGCTCTTTCGCGAATCGGGTCCCGAAATCAAATAGCTTATGCGTATAATCTTCAAGGACTGAATATTCTGATTCTGAAACCAATCCTTTTCTCAGTATTTCTTCCTTCGAAATATCTTCATCATGACCGAAGGCGGCTTTGGTTGTCGGTGTGATAATGGGTTCAGGGAGCTTATCATTCTCTTTCAAACCTTCTGGAAGCGGCACTCCACAAATTTCTCTTTTCCCAGATCTATATTCCCTCCAGGCATGTCCGGCGAGGTATCCCCTAATCACCATTTCAATAGGATAAGGCTCGCATTTTAATCCGATAGTGACGTTTGGATCGGGAGAGTCAATCATCCAGTTAGGGACTATATCTTTTGTCATTTGCAGGAATTCTGCTGCAATTTGATTCAAAACCTGCCCTTTGAACGGAATAGCTTCAGGTAGTATCACATCGAAAGCGGATATTCTATCGGATGCTACAATTATGATTTTATCATCAAGGCTATACACATCTCTCACTTTACCTCGATAAAATGCCGTTTGCCCTTCGAATTTAAAATTGGTTTCCTTTATGACCACGTGCTAGTTAATTCTTGAATATAAAAATAAGGGATTTGAAATAAGAGATCAGCCGGGATCTTTTGTATTGGATTTTTGAACCTCCTGACCATTTTCATCATAGTATTTCCACTCTCCGACTGGATAATTTCTTTTATACTGGCCTTTTTCTTTCATTCCCCCTTCTTCATAATACGACTCAAAAAGGCCATCTTTTCTTCCCCGGATGTAGTTTGTTTTGGACTTCACTTTTCCATTTTCATAATAATCTATTGCCATCCCCACTTTAAGGCCGAATTGGT
The DNA here is from genome assembly GCA_039030555.1 of Bacteroidota bacterium. GTDB lineage: Bacteria > Bacteroidota > Bacteroidia > Cytophagales > Cyclobacteriaceae > JBCCDY01. The sequence continues at coordinate 124,324 of JBCCDY010000013.1, read as the reverse complement.
AAGACTCTTCCAGCGTCAAGGTGCTGTTTTCAAGATACGACTTTGATTCGCCATGCAATCGATTTTTTCGGTACGTTTCAATTTTCTCTATTTCCCCGGAGGGATAGTAATAGTTCCATGTCCCGTCTTTTTTCCCATCCTCGAACTGTTTTCTGTAAGTTTTATTTCCTTCTTCAGAAAAGCCTTCGATTTTTTCAGTCAGCCCTTCATTCTGGTAAGTCCTTTTTTCTTTGACTTTACTTCCGGGATAGTAAAAAGTAGATTGTCCAGTTTTTTTACCTTCGTCATATAATATTTCGTGCTTCAGATCACCGTTTTCATAATATCCTTTCGCTAGCCCATCAGGTTTTCCGTTTTTATAGTTTCCTGTGTTTTTTAATTGCCCGTTGGAATAATACTCTTTGAACTCACCTGTTTTCTCCCCCTTTTGATAGTAGCTCTCCATTTGGAGTTGTCCGTTGTCGTAATAGTTTTTAGCAAAACCTGCGAGTAATCCATTTTCATATTCTGACTCTGAAGTGAGCTGCTCATTAGGTTTGTAGAAACGTGCCAAGCCATTTTCTTTTCCGTTCAAATAAATAACCTGGCTCTTGATATCTCCGGATGGATAGTATTCTTTAACCAGTCCGTCGGGCTGACCATTCTTAAAGATCGTTTCACTTTTTAAGGTGCCTCCTTCGTGATATAAGATTACTTTATTGGAAAGCGTATCGTTCTCAAAGAAAGCCGTCTGAATGATATTTCCTTTTTCGTCATAAACATTAAATTCTCCGTGACGAAGACCGTTTTCATAATTTAGTTTTCTTCTTACGAAGCCACTTTCATAATATTCACGAAAAATTCCTTCCTGTTTTCCTGCATCGAACTCTACATGGGCTTTCAGTTCTCCGGATGGAAAATACATTTTATACTCACCATCAATTTTAGAACTATCGTTATCAAGAATGGCATACTCTTCTTTCAAGATGGTATTCTCCCGATCATAAAAGGTGTTGATAATCGTCTGGGATTTCAACGAGCTTATAGAACCAAAAAAGAATAAAAATAGAAAAGCTTTCAAAAAACTATGGTTTTTATGCTAACGCAAAATTACTTTGATTCAGTATATAATAAAAGCCATCCTCTGCTTACAGAAGATGGCTTTTAAAATAGGCTTTGATTAATTCTTAATTTAATGCCATGTAGTTAAGATTTTTCAGTAAAGATCATCATCAATAGCGATGGGTTTAAACCCATCGTAAGAGAAAAAGTACTATTTGATCCTCTTATTTTCATGGCATCAATTCCTAATTCATATTTTCAAGAACAATGGCTGATGCACCGCCACCACCATTACAGATGCCTGCGCACCCGATCTTTGAATCGTTTTGTTTTAAAACATTCAATAAGGTAGTTGTAATTCTTGCGCCCGAAGCTCCAAGTGGATGGCCTAAAGCAACTGCACCTCCATTGACATTTACTTTTTCCGGATCAAGTTCCAAAAGTCTGTTATTAGCTATCGCTACTGCTGAAAAAGCTTCATTGATCTCGAAATAATCAACATCAGATTTTTCTACTCCTGCATTTTTTAAAGCTTTTGGAATCGCTAAAGAAGGAGAAGTGGTGAACCAGATTGGCTCCTGTGCAGCATCAGCAAAACCTCTGATTTTAGCAATTGGTGTTAAGTTCAGTTCTTTTAATTTTTCTTCGCTAACCAATAAAATGGCAGAAGCTCCATCGTTGATCGTTGAAGCATTTGCAGCTGTTACCGATCCATCTTTATTGAAAACGGGCCTTAATGAAGGTATCTTCTCAAATTTTACATTTTTGAATTCTTCATCTTCAGTCATAAAAACAGGATCACCTTTTCGCTGTGGTATTTCAACAGGAACTATTTCTTCTTTGAATTTACCAGCTTCCGTTGAGGCAGCTGATCTTTTATATGAGTTGATGGCATACTCATCCTGCTCTTCTCTGGAAATGTTCATTTCTTTAGCGGTGTTATCGGCGCAACTTCCCATTGGAAATTGGTGATAGACCTCCCACAGTCCATCTTTTTGAAGACCGTCCAATAACTCTCCATTTCCATATTTATATCCAAAACGAGCCTTTGGAATGTAAAAAGGAATGTTTGACATGTTTTCCATTCCACCAGTCATCACCACATCGTTCATTCCCAGCATGATGGACTGGGCTCCTAGCATTACAGACTTCATTCCTGAAGCACATACCTTATTAATTAGCGTGCATGGAACGTTATGTCCAATTCCAGCCCCGATAGCAGCTTGTCTGGCTGGTGCCTGACCTAAATTGGCTGAAACTACGTTTCCCATTAATACTTCCTGAACTTCGGAAGCATCAACACCAGCTTTTTCCAACGCTCCTTTAATAGCGGTTGAACCTAGTTGTACTGCAGTATGACCGGAGAGCATTCCGCCAAAACTTCCGATAGGAGTTCGAACAGCGGAGACTATATACACATCTTTCATTTTCTAGATTTTAGTTGTTAGTTATTAGTATTGAGATATTAGATTAAAGACAATTGGAAGAGGAAAAACATTCATCTTGTGCGACTAAAGTTAATAATACTAGTAATTGATAATTGCTCATTGTCAATTCTTAATTGATTTTACCAGTCTGGTTTACTGGAATCCTTACGTTTTGTAGGCTTTCTCTTATTCTGTTGAATATACTGGACTTCACCATTTCTCATGGCTTCGAGGATCATTTTCGCCTTTTCAGGTGTAAGGTTCATTTCTTGTAGTTTTTGCTCTATGGATTGAGGTGTAGCTTTTTCTTCGCCGTTATCACCTTCTTCTCCTTCCTGCTGTTCTGCTTGCTCTCTTTCTTCCTGCTCCTCTCCCTCTTCATTTTGTGGCTGAGGTTGTTGCTCTTTTTTACTCTCTTCTCCCTCCCCTTCTTGATTCTGTTGATCCTGGTTTTGTTCCCCTTCTTCTTGTTTCTGCTCTTGTTCGTTTTGTTCACCCTCTTTATTCTCTCCGTTTTCGTCCTGTTGATTCTGATCCTGGTTTTGTTGATCTTTATTCTGCTGGTCTTCCTTATTCTCTTCGTTCTCCTGATTTTGATCTTGCTGATCTTGATTCTCCTGGTTTTGCTGATCTAGTTCTTTTAGCTTCTTTTTTGTCAGCTCATAATTATATCTGGCCTCTTCATTTAAAGGATTGTTTCGTAAAGCTTCTTTAAAAAAATCTAAAGCCTGTTTCAATTCATTCTCTTTCCCAGAGATTACTCCAAGCTGTTGATAAGCTAGTGACTTAGCACTTTTATTTTCCCCGGCAATGATTGATTTATACGAATCCAGGGCTTTGATGGTATCGTTAGTTTGATAATACGCATTGCCGAGGTTAAGCATGATGTTATCATCCGAGATATCGAAAGAGTCTACCAGTATTTCATAGTTTTTTATGGCAGATTCATAATTACCTTTCTCGAATGCTTCTTTGGCTAGTTTTTTTAACTCATTCGTTTTAGCAATCCTAGTAAGTTTATCAGTACCAGTAAATAGTAATAATGCAAGAACTAGTAAGTACTTCATCATAAGTATTAAACCTTTAAAACTTTCACAGTAAGAAGCATATCAAGTGCCAATAATCCAGCTGCGATAAGTAAAAAATAAAAATATTTATTTTCGGCTACATCCAATTTCTTAGACTCTCTTAATTCTCCCTCTATGTCATTAATGGTATTGATTAAACGGGAGACATCATTGGATTCATTGCTGATTTCAAAATATTTACCGCCAGTTTGAACGGCCAATTTTTTGAGAGACTTTGGGTTTAACTGGGTTATTACTTCTCCTCCTGAATTATCTTTCTTAAACCCTTTCCTTGTTAAGATCTTACTCCCTTTATCTGTTCCAATTCCCAGCGTAAAAAGTTTAATGCCTGATTCTTCTATTTCTGCTGAAATACCGGAGGTGTTATCACCAAAATCTTCACCATCGCTAATTAAAATAATGATTTTTGAATTTTGCTGGTTAACAGGTGATTCATCATCATTTATTTTGTTCAAAGCCATTTGTAGAGGAGGGCCGAAATCAGTTCCTGCCCTGGGGACAAGCCCGGTATTGAGTCCATCGATAAATAAGTTTAATGCACTTTGATCATAAGTCAGTGGACATTGCACAAATGCCTCTGAAGAAAATATGATCAAGCCTATTCGGTCAGAATTGAAGGCTTCAACAATTTTCTTTAACTCAAATTTTATTTTCTCCAACCGGGTGGGCTGAACATCAAAAGCATTCATAGATTCCGAAAGATCTACCGCTACATAAATATCTTTACCTTTTGATTGAACCTCTCTTTTAGCCGTTCCAAAGGTAGGGCCGAGAAGAGCGACTATAAATAAACTGAAATAAATGCCTCTGATAAGCAGTTTGAGGATTATTCGGGATGTACCTGTGCATAACTGTTTTCCAATCCAATACATTCGTATGCTATAGACCAGATAGGCCGAAGCGAATACGATTATGAAGATTATTTCTGTAATGCTTAATGAATAATGTAATTGCATAACGCTATTGGAACGCAAATATAAAAACGAGGTTTGCCTGGACAAGTATATTTTGATGAAGGGTTAAATTTAGGGAGTAGGGCACATTTAAACCTGAAATATTCATTAGAAGATCTATTACATTCATAAATCACTTTGAAACAGTCACCTAACACATATTTGTTAAATCACCATAGCGATACTATGCTTCTTTGACATAAGCACCTGTTTCTTCGCGATTTATAACTTCATCACGATCCCTAATGAATAATCCAGGTTAAAAATATTTTAAGAAAACTTCGATTAGCCTTCTTTTTAAAAGAAGAAGAATATTATATTTGCAACCCATTTCGGAGAGGTGGGTGAGTGGCTGAAACCACATGTTTGCTAAACATGCGTGCGTGCGAACGTACCGGGGGTTCGAATCCCCCCCTCTCCGCTGGTGATTGGCCGGTTAGCTCAACTGGATAGAGCAACAGCCTTCTAAGCTGTAGGTTCGGGGTTCGAGTCCCTGCCCGGTCACCATAAAAATCTCGGGGTGTAGCGTAGTCCGGTTAGCGCGCCGCGTTTGGGACGCGGAGGTCGCAGGTTCGAATCCTGCCACCCCGACACAAATAAAGTGCTGATATTCAGTATTTTACAGACGATTTTCACTACTCAAAATTTTTTGAGTCAGTGAAAGCGTCAGTAAGTCCTCAAAGTTTTAAGAGACTATTGGCGAAAAAACTACAAAAATCAGTCAAAGGATATCCCTATATCCCGCCTAGAATAGTTCACAATCTTGATAAGATTCATCCCCGGCATGGAGACATTGAATACCGGTGGTTAATTAAATACTATGCCTGGGATCTGGACTTACAAAAGCTTCGATTACTTAGGTTCTATGCCATAAATAAAGAGGGTAACCGTTGGCTAAGCTTTCAAGATCGAATGAAAAGAGCGAGAAGGGCCGTGATCGAAATTTCAAAAATGCTTCACGACGGTTATGTGGTTGAGCGCAAAATCAAAAAGCCCAAACTACCTAATTATAACTATAGGAATTTAACGATAGAGAAGGCTTTTTTAGAAGCCATAGAGTTAAAAAGTGCTACACTAAAAAGATCCAGCGCTAAGAATTTCAATGCGCTTAAAAAGATCTGGATCCCTTGGTTAACTTCTAAAAACTATGCAAATGCAAAGATGTCAAAGTTTTCGCCAATCATTGTACAAGAATTTTGGGAAGATGAATTAAAGCTAGGAGTCCGGTCCAATCGAACCATCAAAAACTATGTCGGCGATATCAAGCACCTGGTCGAAAGCCAAATGAAAAAAAAGGACTTAAGCCTTAAAATCCATGAAATTCCGCTTCCCACTTTTTCAACTGAACAACGCTTACATGCTGCATACAATTCCGAGCAAATGCAGTTGATCAAGAAAGCATGTTTGGAAACTGATAATCAATATCTACTAGATTATATCACTACTGTTTTTTATACACTAGCACGACCAAAAACCGAACTTCGTCTAATGAAGGTTGAACAGGTTGATTTGAATGATAACCGGATATTTATTCCTTCTGGATCTGCAAAAAATAAAAAAGGTAGGTGGATTGATATTTATCCACCGCTTAAGAAAGTACTTATTAAGTGGAATCTTTCCCAGTATCCAGGAGATTACTATCTATTTTCTATAGATCAGAAGCCAGGACTTAAGCCTACAGGCATCAACTATTTTTATAAAAAGAATAAGAAGATACTTGACTATACAGGACTTTCTGATTTAATGATGGAATACACGCTTTACGGATATAAGCACTCTGGTGCAATTAATCTATATACTTCCATTCAATCAAAGCAAAACGCGTCTAAAGCGATAAGGATTGTTAAAAATCAATGCGGGCACGGGTCAGAAAAAGAGACCGAAATCTATTTACGGTCTCTTAATGTACTGCGATTGTCTGACCACTTCGATAATGTTAAAGAGTTCTAAATGAATTGTAGCCGGGAATCAAATAAGCTATTCCCTCCGGACGATCCGCTAAAGCTCGATATAGGCTGGACAGCTTGTTCAGGTGCCAAAAGAAATTTCTTGACCGAGTTGGGTACCTGAACTTTTTGGTTATCCTTCATAAAGAACAAGTTTCCTCTTGAATCCATGAATACAGACCTAAGAAGCGTATTCTTAATTTGATTGGTATTGGCAAAGTTTAGTAAGACTTTCCTACCAAATGTTGAATTCCCAAACCTTCTTTTAATTTCTTCAGCTTTAGAGTTACTCACTATTATTGAAGTATGTCTTAGACTATTTGAGGGCTGATTATTCACAGGTACCTTTGTAATTGGAGGTGTTTTTAAAACAATATCCCCATTAGGCCCTAAGTCAAAATTCCCTCCTGGCCCTGAACCTTCAGGTACAGGTAAAGGATTTAATTTAATAATATTCTCTACTGGCATTGCGCCTGGTGTTCCTGGCTGATCCACTAACACAGGATCAATTGAGGCAAAAGAATTATTTCTACGAGAATAAGCATATATGGCAGCTATAGCAGCTACTCCGGATCCTGCTATCAATAATGTTTTGGTTGATTTTTTCATGATATTTTTAATTTATGATATTTCGTTTACTGCTACTCCAAATCCAAATAGTCCAAGTCCACCTATAGCCCAATGTCTAACAGGGATCCCTAAATATTCTTTGTCTAGTAATTGACGCCTTTGATTTAGTAGGTCGACATTTTCCTTGTTTTCTTGAACTAACTGGTTTTGAGACCTTTGTTGGTCTAAACTTGCCTGCCCTGCTACGTTAACACTCAGCTCTTTTAGGGAAACTGCTAATTGCCCCTTTAGCTGATTGTACATGGACTGTATCTGACCGTCTATCTGAGAAATGCCCTTTTTAATTCCTCCGGATGCTGAAGCTACCCCTGCTGCAACCGCTGTCACTGTGCTGGATGTCGTTGCTCCAGCTGCCCCTATGGCTGCACCAACGCCTATAGCCGCAGTTGCAACCGCTAAAATACCAACGCCTATTTTCATAAACTTTGCCATTCTAGCCTTTTTGTCTGCTTTGGCGTCTTCATTCCTGACCTCGAGCATAAACGTCATAGCTGGGTTGTTATTAAGCTCAGGGAACTTATTGACAATAGCATTGTAATAGTTAGTCCAGTATCTATTATTATCTAGTTTCTTGCTATCAAGGACTAATCTTTTACCAGTAAAATAAAGCCACATAATACCCTGAACAGGCTCATGTATTTCCGTTTTTACTCTACCGTTTAGTTGCCTTAATCCTGTTACTCGATCGATATTTGCTACGGCAGCAAGTTGGTTAGCAAATTCAGGTTTAGAGTATTTTAAGATCCAGAATTGAAGGTCTCTTATTTTACGCTCTAAGTCTTGAATCGTCAAAAAATTATCGACCAGTATCCTTTGCCCTTGTGACTCAGGAACGCGAGTGATTATAAAATTTACTTTTTCATTTACTGTGGCTTTCCTGCCGGTAAAAGAAGCAATTAACTTATCAATAAAACGGTTAATCCCATCAGCATACTCCAGGTTAGTTCCTTGCCGTCCATAAGTAAGGTTTACATCACGGTTAAGCTCATTTGCTACGAATCCAATTAGATCCTTTGAATCAGGGAGGCGCCCAAACCTGTTTTGATAATAGATACGAAGCGCTTTAACAACTGCAATACAGTAAATACGATGGAATTCCGACCAATCCCGCCTTTTTTTGGGGTCAGCTATGCTACTTTGAAAAATCCTGTAGCATTGTTGAAATTCCTGGGTTTCAATCACGTCTTATTTCTTTTGAGAAGATTTATTAATGAAATAGATAGTTCCTCCAATAACGCCTATTCCAAGAAGTCCTACTCCTACAATTTTTAGTGTCCTATTCAAATCGACCCGAGGGCTACTATTGAAGAATTGCTGATTTGCTTGTGAAGGAAACTGAGGAAAATTAGGGTTACGATTGTTGTTAATCTTATTGCCTAAAGCATCAACCCCTAAATTAGTAGCTTTTTGTCCAAAGTCAGACTTAAAAAAGTTGTCTACGGTGCCACCACTTCCAAAAAAGCCTCCCGCACTGAAAAGGCCATTCATGTCTCGATATTTTACTGCTGCTATTGCACTCATGATTTATATGTTAAGGTTGATTTAAAACTTGATCTTCAAATGATTGGTAATCTGAAAACACTTTCTTTTGAATTTGAGAATAGACTTTTGCCGTATCGTTACCCCTGTTTTTTTCCAAAACACAATAGTTAGTCAAATGGGTAGATTTGTTCGGACGAAAGACTTTTATAACGACTGGAGCATCGAAAGTGCTTCCTGTACCACCTTTGGCCCTGCCTGTGGTAGTCTGTTGAAAGATTACTATCCAAATTTTGTCCGGAAAATTTTGTCTAAGGGAGTCAAATAGATCTGCTGTTCGCTCACCGAGCTTTTGCCAGCTATCAATAATGATCACGTCGAAGGAATCCTTATGTTTTAGAATTGTAGAAATGCCATTTGGGGCATAACCGGCAAACTTTATTGATGTATTATTTCTGCTTTCTACATTTCTGTTCCTGGACTCAATAGTATCTTTTGACTCTAAACCGCCTTTCTCCAGATCGAAATAGGCGACTGTCTTATTTATAGAAGCGAAACCGTTCGCCATTTGCATCACTAATTCAGATTTACCTGCACCGGCTTCACCATCAATAGCATAGGCGCTTCTAAACTTTTGTTGGGTACCAATGAATTTTCCTATTTCTCCGGGAAGGGTATAAAGATCGCTCGGATTGATCTTCACTTCACCGGATTGAAACAAGGTATAATCGTCAACTCCATTTAAGTCATTATCTAATTCTGAAAAGTGTTGGTGCTTAGATGGTTTTGAAGGTATTTGATTTGATGCGTTCTCCAAAACACTTTGATTGCTGTTTTTAGAGATATCAGGGTGAAAATCATGAGGATTTACGTAGGGATTCAAGCCCGCTAACATCATTTCCAAATCCGGATCGTATTTCCTTGTATTACTCATTCGCTTTCAATAATTAAACCGATGATTGAGCCAATAGCACCCCCAAGAGTGGTATAAAGGATGGTTTTATCATTGTCTAGCTTTTTGGCTAAATGATAACCAACCAAGGTGCCTACAGAAGAGACTACAACAGTCGTTACACCATTCTGAATCGATATGTTAGTTAAATTCTTCACCTTAAATTATTTCTATCTAACACCCCTTGTATTTGATGTAACTTTTCAGATTGCTTGTCTACAGAAATTTCTATTCTATCCATTCGGTTGTTTACCAAACTTTTATCTCGCTGTGCCTGGCTGTTTGTGTACCGATCATCCCACTGCTTAGAAGCGGTTGCTTTAAAATCTTTAAATTCCTTTTTTAATTCATTCATCGATTCAACCATTGTTTGAACCTTCATTCGGGTTAGTTTCTGTTCTGTATTTCTTGTCGCTTCTAATTCCCTTTGTTCCTTAGCCTCTTTTTCGTAATCCCTTTGGTCTGAATGGCTTACTTCATAGAACACTACAAAAACAGCTATAAAACTAGCTATGATTGTTGAAGCCCAATCTTTTATCATTGCTGAATTTTTTGCTGTCATTTATGCAAATCGTTTTATTAAAAATTGTCCTAGTAAAATCAATATGAAACCTGCGCAGATGATCATTACGAGGTTACCAATACTTTTTTGTATGCTGCTAAACCAGGTCTGCTTTTCACGTTCAATCTTTGATATTCTTTCTTTATAAATACGTTCAATCTGCTTTACATTGGCTAAGTGCTCGCGCTCGAGGGTTTCGCACTGTGCCACCACTTCACCGCTTAAGCTATCCAGGAAGAAGGTCAGTTTTGTTTGCTGATTTGGGTCGGTCAAATAGATGACCTTTTCCTTGTAATGCGGAATAGATTTCAATAGCGATTTTATGCTATCGTAATTGATACTCTGGACGACTTCAGAGCTTTCAATTTTAACCGGTACGGCTACTTCGCGAATAATTACCGAATCGGTACGCTCCGATGTTGTACTCACCGGAACGACCGTTCGGCACCCCATAACCCAAAGGAAAACTAAAACTAAGCTTGTTCTCGCCATCGGCTAATTTTATAGATTTGTGATTTTAAGCGTCTCTTATAATAATTTCCATCACCTTCCCGGGATCCGGCTTCATTAGTATTTCCTTCGAATGTTTTTACGAAAGGTCCTTTGATCCATTGGTGGATAAAACCTACGTGCGCAATGCGCCCTTTATTTCGAAAATAGATACCGAAGACATCTCCAGAAGATGGAATTTGGTATCCAGGCATTCCAAAAGTTAATTTTCCTCGATGGTATATGACTTTGGAAGTAGGAAACCAGCTGGGAGACCATGCAGCACTTTCAGGAGTTTCAAAACCACATTGTTGATGCACCCAATTAACCATTGCAGCACACCAGGCATAACCCTTACCAAAGCCGGTACTAGCCAGGTATTTTTCAACATCATAGCCATCATTACGGCCGGTCGCTTCCCGGACTCCTACTTCCTTTTGGTAAGTATTCTGAAGGCAATTTGCTTGGCAAAAGAAATGCGCAGTTATAAGAATTATTGAGATCAGTAAGTTTTTCATAGGATTGCGTGTATAATTAAAATGAAGGAGATCATATAAAATGCGTAAATGATAAGGGCTAGGACTACTTTCTTTTGATTAGCCCCGTAAAGCGTCCCGTTGTCCTTATCAATTATATCGTTAAGACTATCGAAAAATGGCCTGAAATTCCATTTGAGCAAATACCAACACAATGAAGATCCGACGTTCAAAAAGATGATCACTAAAATGATTACCTGAAGTATGCCAGCATCAAAAAAACCTGCCGTTGGATCGAATGCCCTTAAAATGGGTTGGATAAAAAAGAACAATGCTATCGAGATGAGAACCCCAATACGCTCATTGTAAATGCGTATCCAACGCTGTATTTTTTTCTTGAAATCAGTTTCCATGATAGATTATTGATGTGTTTAAAATTTAAATGTTTATCCAATTCATGCTGCTTGCCTGCTTTGATGCCACCATACGCCCGCTATTAACAATCCAGCCCCCACAGCAACGCCAGTAACGGCCGTATTTGGGAATGAATCAAAATCGTTGATCCTTGCTAGCCATCCGTCTAGGAAAACTTGCTGATCAGGAATATTTGCAGCACGGGCCTTATAATAGTTTGCTCTAGCGCGTTTGTATTCATTAAATAGCCTTTTAGGATCAGCTCGGTTTATAGCCGCAATGGTTTGAGGGCCTATTAAATTATCGACTACAACCTTTTGTCCTACCCGGTTTAGACTTTCCTGCATTAAGCGAATGGCATTACCAGGCTTGTTGACATAGGCATCGAACAAGATGTTTGCAATGTCCTGATCATTGATCTGGTCACCTCGCATTCCTTTCCAGAATACCTGGAGATAAATCCATTTAGCTTGGTTCCAAGTTAAGTTTCGAAGATTTGTCTCTGTGGGCTGAATACCCAATACGGGCTGGGCGTACCTTTTAAAGGTGCCTATGGTAATCCCAAAATTGGTTAGACCGCCTCTGTCGTTAGGATGGTTTGCCAATCCTCCTTCCCACTTCTTTACATGTCCTATAGCTTTTTCAAATACTGCCATTACCTTTTTAAAGCTTTAGTAGCCGCCACTGACGGAACAAGGTTGAACAATTCTTTTCGGTTTTGGTATGCTAAAATTCCTACTCCTATAACCAGTATTGAGACGCCCAATGGGAGTAGTTTTGAGAAATTACCAACTCCTTTGCTTATGTTTTCAGTTGCTTCTGCAGCATTTTCTACTACTGCCTCTCCAGCATCAAATATTTTACTAAGTACATTTCCTACATCGATACCTAAGTCAGCCATTTGTTGCTTAAACTCTGAATTGTACTTGTAGAAATTGAAAGGATCAGCCCAAGAGGGTTGCGCAGCCCATTTTATAGACCACTTTCTGTTTCCTTCTTTCCTTCCATATCTTCTTTGTAAGACTCTAGCGTAATCAATCCAATCTTCTTCTTCCCATACCCCTTCGTTTACAAATGGATTAATTCCTAATGCTCCAGGGATAATGTTTTTATCGTAAACCGGTTCGCTATCGGCAGTGATTGTACCTATAGCCTTTCCAAGCTGGTTACCAGGAAAAGCCAATAATTCATTTTTGCCATTTATGCTTGCAATATGGAAGTTGGAGTGACTCATATATACATTTTCAAGAGTTGCTTTTTACCAAGAAGCTTTTGACCCGCATTTGGTCTTTTACTGAGATCGGCCAGAAGATCCAGGGCTTTGGCATCTAAGTTTTCTTTTAGGATCTCAAGGCTTTGTTCTTTTGTCCGGATGTTATCATCCGTTGGAAGCTTGGGCAAACTCATCCCCATGGTTTTGATTGTTTAGTTCGTAAATCGATTTTCCTTTATTGATGATGCGCAAGCGCTCTTCTTCATTCATCAAAGCCCAAACGAAGTATACCTTAGCTTCAGGGCTTAATTGTTCGTATACCGCTAAGACCTGTTGTGTGCTTTCGTCCTGAACCCCCGATAATTGGTTTTGCATTTGGTTTTTGAAGATGGAAAACACTCCATTAATTATCTGAACCCCATTTTCCAAAGCTTTCTGAGGGTTTTCAGCTATACCATCGTATATCTGGTCCACCCTGCTTTTTCGCTCTGCTATCCCTTGAAGCTCCTTTATCTCCCTGGAATGCTTGTCTTCTTTAATTTGCTCTTTAAGCCTATCAACTTCGGATTGTAAACGTTTCTCTACCTCGGATTTCTCCCTTTCTGTTTGGTCCAATTTGAGCTTGAGAGAATAAATAACACCCTCTAATTTTGGCACAATACCATTCTGGGTAAATGAAGAAGGTTGATTTTGATTTTCCATATAAGAGTATATTTCCGGGGCATCTTCAGCGACTACACCTTGCATTTCATTTGTCTTTTTAGCCTCACGGCCTCCTTTAGCCCTGCAACGGTCACTACAGTAAATGGCCTTCTTTGATTTATGTGAGATATCCGTTCCGCACGTTTTACAAGTCCTCATCATGCTATATTGTCGCGTAAAACATCATTCATTGTGTTGAAAATAGTCTTGTTTCCATTTTCATCATGTACCCTTACAAAGGGTCTAAATATAGTCCCCACACCCGACCCTCCAGGGGAAGGAAAAACAGACGGGTAATCCGACCTTATTAGGTTTTTATTTCCGTCTGTGATTTGGGCGAAAATAGTTTGACCAGCTAGGTTTGGACCAGATCCGTTACCCATAGAAGCATAGTATACTTCTGTTGCCGTAGTATCTTCAGCTAATCCCGTTGGGTTTTGATAATCATAGTCAAGCGTCCAAACACCTGAATTAAATACTATAGAAATGTTTGTGGCGTGTGGCCCTTGAATTACTTTGTTGATACCATATCTTCTTACAAGCTCGTTATAAATCATATCGACATGATTATCGGGAACTCCTATCAATTGAGCTCCTTTATGATGATAGGTAGAGTTATTATTAGCCCCCCATATAATTCTTGTAATGCTACCAGATGAAGTAAATGTACCCACCTGAATACCATTTACTTTCATGAAAGAGTTTGCACCATCATGGACGGTTTCAATAACAGCCCATTCATTTAATGGAAATCTGTAATAACTCGAAAGTTCACTATCCTCACCAACCCCCATTCTCATGGATTGCTGATCAGAATCCCCGTTAGCATCTCTTAAGGTGTGCGCGTTTCCATTATTAGAAAAATATTCTCGGTGGAGTGTGTCTAGCCTTCTAATAACCTCCATTACCCTAACTGGTTGAGCTATTGAACTAAAGGGGGATGTAGTTACATATCTCTGGTTATTTACATTGCTCATATTAACGTATCCGTAAGCTTCAAATGGAAGTTTTTGAAACCGTGGAATAGGTTCGTAATCAGGATGTGAAGAAGGAAGGCCACCAAATAATGTTTGTGGAGAAGTCCCATTATATATTTGATTATACTGGCCGGAGACACTAGCTAATGCAGCTTGTTTTGATTCAATTAACATTGCAACCTCATCCCCGGGTTGCACCGGAACATAACTTGAGTTGGAACTACTAAATTTTTCAGGCTCAAGAACAATGGTAGCTAGGTTTGTTAGGTCTACTTCAGCTAAAGATTGATTTCCAAGCTTTGAGAGCAATATGGTGTTTAATCCGTCTCTCATGCTTAACTACCATTACCAATAACTTCGTATGCAGCAATTACCTCTGTTTCATCTGGGCCCCAACTCTCCAATATTAAATAAGCTTTTCCATTTGCAGCCAAAGAGGTTGGTTTCGTACCCAACCATCCCCAATCGGCATTGAACGCCAGTGTACGTTCGGTTTCATCTGCCTTGATTAGTAAGGTTTTTGATTTGCGGGTACCACGGCCACGGTTGATTGTGCTAGCAAAGTTAATATCACCTGTTAGTTCTATACTTTCATAAGCAACATTTAAATTTAAGGCAACTGAAGAAGCATAAGTTAAAAGATAGTATGCTTTATCAATTTCTTTTTGAAGCTGTGGGAAAGGAGATGTGAATTTTCTAGTTGCACGGTTCCAAACTAAAAAAGGTATTGAAGCCCTTGATGGATCTTCAATATTTAGATCTAATGCATTAGGTACAAAACCTGTGTTTACAGCCAATCCAAAACCAACTGACGAAGCATTTCCACCTACTTTGACTAAAGTGAAGTATCGAACAGGGTCTTTAGTATTTGATTCAGTATGCGCGTAGTTAGCCTGACCTGTTTCGTTTATCAGAAAACGATCATCTCCAATGACCAAGTAAGCTTCATCTTGACCCGATTCTTTCCAAGTAATTGATATATAATGTCGGCCTGGGTCAGTATTACCTAAATGGTTGAAACCAAAGGGATGGACCTGTAAGTTAAATTCGGGAGGCAATTCTAACCTCATATAGCCTATCTCAGCTAATTGCTGATTAGATAGATCTGTCCTTGAATTAAACTCATCTGTAATGCCTTTTTGAGTTATTCCTTCCGTTTGACTTTGACCTAAATTGGGGCTAAGAACGACTGGTTGCCTCCAAGTTGTATTTCCAACAGCTTGATCGATATAAGCTAATATTTCACCATCTTCATCAATAGTACTTATGAAATTGGCAATAGCCTGAAGGTTAGGATAGTCAATATTATTATTTTGAATAGCTATGATAATAGGATTGACAAAATCCTCTACAAACTTTCTGTTTACAAGCCCAATTCCTGGAATAGTACTGTAGTCCGCACCGTCTCCATTAGCATTAGTCTCCCCAAAACCTTTTAGTAATAACCCTTCGCCTAATGCTTTATCGGTATAACTGGCTTCTCCCCCTCCAAATTTAAAATTGCCTTGGGTATTATCTAACTCATGTTGGCCTGTTACTTGAACCTTAAATAGATTAGGGTTTATTTGTATTATATTGTTCCCAAATACATCCTTTCCTATAAATTGACCCACCAAAAATTCAATGATCCCAGTTCCGTAATCAAACTCGAAATAGTCATCTCTGGAATCATTTTCTATTCTGAATTTTCCAATAAGGTTTATAACAAGGTCTTGTAACGGACTTTCTGATGTTCCTAAACCTAAGCTTCTAACAAACTCACCAAGAATGTTTACGTTACCTCCAAGCGTTGTATTACCTGAACTAAGGATGGCGTTACCAGGAGTTCCCGAACCTCCATTGCCTTCTTGAAGAACCCACTTGCTATCGCTTAAATCCCAAATGTAACGCTGAACATCACTTTCGGATCCTGCATCCACATCGGCATAGTTCCCGGCTTCTGCGGTTGGGTGTTCCGTTTGAAGTTCGGCCAGTGAGGCATATAGCCCTAAAAATTTAGAGCCTGTAGCCGGGCGTTTTATGGTACCTAATCCAACCGTCATTAGCTAATCTTTCCAAATTTTTCACACACATTTGACCAGCCTTGAACGCGATAAAGGGTCACTGTTACGTTTGAGTCTGTGCCATCATCCTGGAATTCGAAATTCAGGAAGGAGTTTTCATCAAACAATTGGTCAAAAGATCCCGATGACCTGGATTCGTTTTGAGCTATCATTAAGCCCGATGATCCTTCTTTATTAATTCCGACCTTTACGGATTTACTTCCATTATTTTCAATGGAGTAACCACAAACATTTTTACCGAAAAGTATTTCTTTGATTGAAGTCTTTTCGGTTAAAACGGTTATTTCTTCTTTGGTAACAAAAGTATCCATTACCTACGCTTGAATAATATCTTCTGAAACCAATACAATGACCTGTATCTTAAATTCGGAATTTGGGACTGCATCTAGCGTTCCTACAATTTTGAAATCAGTACCATCATTCCCTTTAAGGTTAACTTTCGTGTAACGCTCATTTGGAGGTACGGCTTGATTGGGTTCCAGCATTTTAGAGGAAATAGGTTGCATGAATTGATCTGTACCATATTCAAACCCTATATCATAATCACCAACACCTCCTAGCGATTTAGTGATCACAGCTACACCTTCAATCGTATTAAAATTTTTACCAAGTGAAACACTATTGCCGGATAGATCGACACTACCACCGTTAGCAACTGTTATAGTTTGTTTTTTCGTTCTAAATCTTTTCACCGGAATTGTTTTTAAGTGAAAAAGGCCGACCATAGCCGGCCTTTATAATATGTTTTCTCGATTGATTTTTACTTCATTGTCTGCGTTCCTTGCAGCATGATCTCAACAAATACATCGTTGTTCGCACTGGTCACGGCAGTATGGATATCCAGACCTATTTCTATTTCAGATTGGTCTTCGAGAAGAAGCACATTTTGAAGGTCGAACCCATTGGCATAACCATGTGCAAGCTCGCCTTTTGCTGAAGGAGCACACACCTTTACCGGTTGGTTGAACAACTCCTTATTGTTCTGACGAACGATTACATCAGCAGAGTCTAAACCAACGGCAAAAAGAGAACCATCCGGAGAATAATGACCTGCTGTTAAAGGAGTCTCATTATCGGCGGTTGGTGCCAATGCCTGGGCTACCGTGATTTTGTCGCACGCAAAGATTTCACCTTTAGGTAGCTCGCCAAACCTGAAAGTGTTGACCCCACTTTCGATTTTAGTATCCTTGCTGATCAAAAAGATTTGACCGGACTTACCGACTATTTCGGCACGTACCAAGTGGGTTTTATCCCTAAAGTTTAATAACCTTTTTTGGGCAGCTTCCCTGTTATCAGGTGAAACCCTTTTGCTCGACATAAAATAGTCTAATAGTATTTCTCTTGACTTTCTCACTTTTTTAAAATTTTGAATTGCTAATTATTCTTTGATTGATTTTTCTACAAAGGGAATGCTTTAAATACCGTCAAACATTCTCGCAGCATCCATTGAACCGGTACTTCCCAAGTCGTCAAACCCAGCTTCTAAAGCACCTTTTATTTGCTCTTCATTGGAAGAAGGCAACGCCATCGGAACACCTTCATCACCGGCACCCGAAAGGGTAGGGATAAATTGTGCTGCGCCTGTCCCGGTAGTGAATTGGTTGGCTGTCAATAAGCCCGAAGCGATGGAAAAACCGAAGGCCCCATTTTTCACTAGGTTGTTGCTTGTTGATGCCAGGGCCACTAAACCCGCAAGGGTCATAACCGTGGGCAAAACAAAAGCTGGAATGTTTGCAGGTACTTTACTTCCTAAAAACTTATATCCAGCTACCGCTAAACCAGTACCGCCAATTCCGACTGCAACTTCCTTGGCTTTGCTGGTAGTTCTTTTAGTTGTTGGTTTCATCTGAAATTTATTTTTGATTGTTTGTTATTAAGTGATGATTGCTACTGCTATGGCTACACCCCCGGCAATCAGTGCCCATTTCGCCAATCGGCGATCAGAAACAGGTTCTACTACTGATTCAATCCCCGTTTCTGCTCTCTGTAAAAGGCTGTTGAATACGATTTTGAAATCGCTCAAATCTTCCAAATCCGATACATTGGGAAGCGTTACCGGTTCTCCAGTGGGAAGGGCCACCATATTCCCTTCCGTTCCGGTGTTTTCGTCCATGGTTTTTTCATAAGGGATACCCTCTTTTTCCAACCATTCCGAAACCAGGAGTAAACCCCTGATCTTAATTTCATCTCGCGTTAAATAGCGGTGCCGCTTGAAGACCGGCATTTGTTTCCCGGACTTGCCGTCGCAGCAGCAACCGCCTCCGTTTAGCATACCAGGAGCTTTGCCAAATCCGGAGAGTTCATACAATCCGGATCCGCTTAAATAGGTGTCTGATTTTCTCACGATAGGTTTTTTTTCAAGGTCAAAGGCATTCAATACGGGGTCGATGGTGTAGTATGCGCCGTTATCGAGCTGTCCCTTTTTCCCGTTCATCGGAGCCACGACGTACACATGCTGATAGCCTCCATTTCCATAGTCTGCACGTCGGAAGGCAAAAGGCACTTTCCAGTTTTTGAGAATGGAACCGACGAATACACCGTAGCAATCACAATCGACCCCTTCTTTACGGTCGGCCCAAGTCGTTGCCGGGCGACGTACACTTTCTTTTGTTTTAGGGTCTTCGGTAAACTGTATGTGGGTATACGCAAAATCCCAAAGGTTTCGAAGGCTTTGTTTTAAGGTTGGTTTTTTGAGATGATCGGCTAGCCTGGCTACTTGCTTATAGTGCTTATTGACGATATCGGCCATGAGTTTGACCGTATCGGTAGTATCGTAGTTCTTTTTCTTCAGTTCGTACATTCCATCGACTTCGGCTAAGTCAATGAGCTTATCGTACTGCGAACCGTCTTGAATGGGCCGTTTGTGCGAGGCCACTAACCCCAGATCTGGTATGGTAGCGAGCTTAAGCAATTAAGTTTTGGGTTTGAATGCGATCGACATGGGAGAAAGGAGCGTTTAGGAAGCGCCCTTCTACTCTTATAATGATTTGCTGATAGGCGTTAACCAGTAATTGTTTTCCGGCATCGCCAATAGAATTTTGTATGCTTTCGAACCCTTTCGATTGGCCCCGGAAGAAGTTCTCGATAAAGCTTCCTGCATTAAAACTTTTGAATGGGTTAAGACTACTGAGGTTTATTTGGGTGAAGATGGTTTCGGTAGTTACACCCGGGTTTAGTTGCAATACCGGCTTAAGGGCCTGACCTCCGTATTCCTGCTCACCGTTGCGCCTTACCAGGAAGGCTTGAAGCTGAATGTTTTCTACAGTTAAACTTACATTGCTTTTGTTGTTAAACCGGACGTTTACCGGCAATTCTAGCATTCCCGATCTAAGGGAAGGCAAGCCGATGGATTCTACTTTGTATTCGAGGTTATTGGAAAGCTTTCGAATGGCGCCACCTCCGGAAAGGATTTGACTTCCTAAGTAAATGGTACCGCCTATGAGTAAGATCTTCAAAAAGGTTTTCAACACACTGGTCACATTTTTTTCTGTTCGAATTTTTTTCGTTGAACGAATGAGTGTAATTGTTTTGAAAAACCTACTACCCTTTAATCAATTATGTCTCATTAATTATATTTATATGCTATTTTTATACAGTATTTATCACTAACTGACTCAAATGGATTCGAAAAATTTTGATCATAAGGGAAGGCCAAAGTTTATAAATGGATGGGCAAAGCTGTTGGGAACAACCGATCGGAAGTGGGTATCTCAGAAAATAAAAGAAGTGATTGACCCTTCTCAGAGATTGATGAAAAGAATCATTTCCACCAGCGAAAACGACAAGATCCAGGAAGAGTTAGGCGTGAAAGATGATGAGATCAGGCTATTCCATAAAAGAGTAGGAGTCAATTTTGATTAATAAGTAATTAACCAACAATTAAATAAACCATGGAACAGTTTTTTATCTGGATTGCGAATACTCTACTAGTGGCTGAAGAAGTCCATTCTGATTGGTACCAGCGCCGTAAGCTCAACCAGGACGATGATCAGTACTTGGACAATATTAGAAGGGCAATAGCCTTTGTGGGTATTGCCTGGATCAATTCGTATATGACCGATCATAATTTCATTAATAGCCTGGCTTTCTCACTGATGTTCTTTTTCCTAACGTTCGATCCTGCCATAGCACTTTCATTGGGTAAGGGTTTCTTTTACCTTGGCACTACCAAAGGGTGGGACCGATGGTTTAAGAAGTGGCCTACTTTCTACGTTTACTTCGCTAAGTTTTGGTTAGCGCTCGTGGTATATTACCTGTACTACGATTGGGAACTTGTGTTCAGTTAACAATTAGTAATTAACAATTATCAATTATGGAAATTTTAATAGCAGTATGTTGCGTAGTTTCGTTTATTCCTCTTTTTCAGTTTTGGTTTAACCGTGTCATGATGCGCCAAAAAGACCGTAGAATTATCGAATTAGAAAGCGATCTTGATTTTTGGCAGGTTTTTGCTAAAGAGACTAAAAAAGATCATAAGAGACTTCTGAAAATGAAAGATGCGCACATCTTAGCACTTGAAAAGTTATTGGATCGTAGAGAAGACCCGTTAAACTAATGCCATGAGTGAAGACATAATAACAAGAACCTACAGATTAATCATCAAAGTGAAAAACAATTACATTAAGAGCCTAAAAGAAGAAGCCAAATCACACAAGGCTAAACTTAATGAACTTGAGCGTGAAAGGGACTATTGGAAAGACCTGGCGCTGAAAGCAACTGAACTCAGTTATCAGTTAATAATTGACAATTAGCAATGAACAGTTTTAAGTCTTATTACCAACAAAGTCGATTTGGAATTGACCTTCTCCATAAAAATGGACAATATTTCCATTCTTTAGGATCAAGATAAGGCCGTTTTTTAAGACGGAAACTTCGTCGGCATAATCAGGGTTTTTATTGTTTGTTTTTGTAGAATCGTAAATATGGTAAGCCGATTCAATAATTTCTCCAAATATATTTCGGAACGGCTTTACACTGATTTCCTCCCATCTGTTGTCTAATTCTTCATCAAGAATAGTTTTTAAATTTTTATTCATAGACAAATTTAAATCACATCAGGTAATTGTTCATTGTTAACTGTAAATTGATCCATGCAAAACCTCGGAATAAAGCCCATCTTCGTTAATTGCCTGGAAGTCACTACTTCTATTCGTAAAACCCTTAAAATGCTTAAGGAAATTGCATTGCTAACCGATTACGACATTCGGGAAAACGCAGGGCAAATCGCTTTATACATGCAAATTGATAATGCAGTTTTTAGCGTTGCAGCGCACTTGCTTAAACACCGGGAAATCAGTTGGTTTTATGAAAGCGAACTGGAGAACTGGTCGGAAAGCTATAAGAAGGAGAGGGAAGCAATGAAGTGACAATTAGTAATGAAGAATGAACAGTGAACAATTGTTAATTGCTCACTGCTCATTGCTCATTGTTTAGCCTGCTTTCTCAAAAAAGCCCAGTGGATAGGTAGTACAGGTTACTACTTCTACCACGCCTTCCAGTTGATCGAACAACTCTACCGTACGCTCTTTAATAACGTACATCTGTTCGCGTTTTTCGGAATCCCAATCGCCGGAAGCGCTGGAATTAAGGGCACATCGGTACATTTCGTGCAAATGGTCTTTGAGCTCCATGTAATCTACAATGTCGCCTACGGTGTTAAACACGGAAGGAAGGGTTTTGACCAGATATTCGTACTTCTCAAGCTTCTGGTCGATGCTCTCATGGTTTTCACTCTTTTTGTCTGTGAAGTGTGGCATAATAAAAGAATTAAATGGTTTAAAAAGAGGGGCGGTGCGCCACACAAATCATAGCGGAGCCATGACCAGACAAACGGAACAAGTCCGCATCTCCGCCCCCGTATCTTGATAAGTCTATGCATTTGTAAATGCTCCATTAGAATATGATTTATGTGGCATTACAAATGTAGGGAAAAATTATTCAATCAATTTTAGAGCATCAGGAATTCCTATGGTATTCGTTTCGGCTAATGTTTTACCATTATTCAAGAGTAGCCAATCAGAAAAAACGACTCTTGGTGTAAAAATCTTTAATCGGTTTACCCTTGCTTTTGTATCATGATAAATCATAGTTGCAGCCTGTCTTGCCGCAGCATTTCGATCAGAATCCTTTTTTGTTGGAAGTATAGGCCAAAGAATTTTATAACGATCAGATTCAAGTGTAAATCCGAACATAATTGCCTCTTTCCCATTGGATTTACCCGCAATTCGAGTATTAACATCCCCTCCATATTCTGTGATAAGCTTTTCGGTTTTATCAAGCCAGTTTTCAATGCCGCTTGAGCTGGTTTTCCAGTAAGGCATGTTTTCAGCAAATGGAAGTTCCATAATTGTTTCAGTGAATTTTTAATGTTGAGTTCGGTTTGTTTGTGTCGCTAATATTCAATAATACTTACCCTGCGGGTCGCTCAAGCTGGGTTTTATTTCGGTGTTGTAGGTAATAAGCCTACTAACTTTTTCTCTTTACACAATAAGGAATGCTATGAACGATAAACAGCAACATACATGTATAAAATGGTATCGGGTGCTTATCGCTTTCAGTCCATAAATTGAATATCATTCCAAGTGTAAATATTATTACCAAGCATATGAAGCTTACTGTACTTCGGTGTTCATGCCATTTCCAAAATATTTTTTCCATACATTAATTTTTCAATTGATTGTTAAAGTTGAGTTCGGTTTCTGAGTTCGACTTTGATTTGTATTCAGCGTAGCTGTTACAAATATTTAGTAGTTCCTCCAAAGTGAAGTAATGAGTGACCATTAGATCATCAACTTTCACACGGGCTTGAGGCGCTTCTTTTTTTATAAGTTCGACTAGTTTTGAGAGGTCTTCCATAATTATTTCGAATTTCTGAATAGGTCTAACTGGCTTCTGTTGTGTTTTCCCCTTCGGTAAGCTGCCTGGCGTTCACCTAATTCCAATTGTTCCAGTTCAATGTAGCGTTCATCTTCACTGAGCTCCTTTTTAAGTTCATCAATACGATTTTTCCGATCGGCACTTTGCTTTATTTCAGCTTCCAATTCGCGGTATTTTCCAAAAAGGATCTGGTCAATAGTTCGGTAAACCCAAAGTTCAAAAGCTGGAGATAACCAGGCTGCAAATTTGAGAGCCAAAACCCGGTACATCCAGGTACCGGATTTCTGTCGGGATATGATAATATCTTCTATTCCTTCGACTTGTAAATAACGCTTATTAGCGTTTTTTAAGCACTCATCAATGAACTCTTTTGTAGGTTCAATTCGGGTAAAATTTTCGACTTTCTTATCGAAAATCTTTGCCATTTCAGTAGCGTTTACCATCAGGTCTTTATTGAGGTTCATTTCAAACTCAATTTCCTGTTCGTTGTAGTTTTGAATAATTAGTTGACTCATATTGTTAATTGTTAATTGCTCATTGTTCATTGAAAAGATCTAGCGTTCCACATACGTTTTTATAGTTCCTTACCAGTACTTCTACTTTATTATCTCCGGATTTTCGAGGGGCTTTCAACCGGTGAACGATCTCTTTTTTAATCCAACCGTTCCTCTCGATGTATCGATCAAGCATTTCGGAATTGTAATTGGAGAGTAAGAACTTGCCCTTGCATTCGTTCTGGCACCATTCCAGTAGCTTTTCAAAATCATCCCAGGTATAGCCGGCGTAGTGGCCCTGGTCAGCCCCGGGATATGGAGGATCGAGGTAATGAAAGGCTTTTTTGACGTTTCGGGATTTTAAAACCGATAGTCCGTCCTTATTCTCTATATATGCATGCTGTATTCGGGAATGATAAAAACCATTTTTATAGGCGTCTTTTTTTCTCTGAAACCGATCTGCTTCTGAATGCGAAGCATTGTTAAAACCTAAGCCCGATTGTAGCTTATTCATGAATCCAACTTGCGTAAGATACCAGAAGGCCCAAGCACAGTGGAGCTTATCGGTTATTTCGTAGCAATCGGATTTGAACCCTCTAACATATTTTAAAGCCTCATTATGTAGAGTTCTGCTTACTAAAGATTGGTTGATCAGGAATAGAAGATCTTGATAGTTGTTCTGCAGCTGCTCATAAAAATTAATGACGATATCCAACCGGTCGTTAATGGTTTCGTTTTTGGCTGGCTTCTTCGCGAAAAACACCGTACCACCACCGAAAAACACTTCGGTATATACCTCATGCTCCGGAATCAATGGTAGAATATGATTCAGGATAGCGGTTTTACCTCCATAATAAACAATCGGCGATTTGGTAAGGGTGTTGGCCATAGTCTTCGACTAAATGGAGATGTACAATTGCTTATTTCCTCCTAGTAAATCTTCCCAGAAGTCGTAATACAAGTCTTCAAATTCGGGATGAAGAGATTTTAGCAGTTCGTAACGATCGGAATCAGATACAGTATCGTTCTGATGATATTTACTTAATATTCCTTTGTCTATAGAAAAATCATAAGCTGATTTTACAAGAGCATTCAGGTAATAACTAAAGTACCATTTGCTTGGACTTCTTAGCTCTAAAAACTCACGTTCAGTTTTTCTTAATTCACTTCCATTACTCCATACTAACCAGTAACCATCCTTATTTACATAGCCAAATTCCTGACCACGCTTCTGAAAATCTTTCGTGAAAAAAGGTTCTTTACGAATCTGGTTAAACACGGAAGCTGTCATCCGTTTTTGATCAATAGATAAGACTTTGATTTCAACTGAAAGGGTTTGAATACTTAACTCTAAATTTTTCATGTCTTAATTTTTTCCGGTAATACAGTTTTTTAGGTAAAAAGGGTGACTTTTCGACTATTCGCCTTTAAGTTCTTGATAATCAGATACATTAAGCAGTCATTTTTCAGTCAAAACCGATTTCCGTTTTTGACTATTCGACTGTTCGAGAACGTTATAACCGATCGTTCGAAATTCGTTTTTGACTTTTCGACTGTTCATGACTGTTTTTTGACTGTTCATATGCATTGATAATCAATTAGTTAGACCTGAATAGTCGAATAGTCAGTACTTTTCTATAAAAGTGACCATTACCTATATTTTTTTTATATATCATTGCTTTGGATGTTTGAATTGAACCCAATCGACATTGTTCGATCGGCGAAAAATCGTATCTACTTCCCGAATCTTAAGCTGATACCGGGCATATGCTTCTAACCACTCCTTAAACTTTCTATTGGTAAACCAGCGCTGTTCAAAATCAGGATAATTCTTTTTGAACTGCTCATAAAACTGCTTGCGATCGAATGGAAAATATTCCAGAGGTATATTGTTAGGAGGGAAGTCACCATGGACCCTTGGAAGTATTTCATATCCATCGTACGGAATACCGTTTTTGTGCAAATTCTGGTTTACTTCTCTAACGAATTCCAAGAACTCCGGAGCGGTTTGCTCTCTCAGCTTCCGTTGATCGAGGTTAATTCCCTTTGGTGATGGTAAGCTTTGCTTTGCCACATGGAATTTATGGGCACAGTAAGCCATGAAATTGTAAAAGTTGTTCCATTCTTCCTGGTCCCAATCTTTCATGAGCCAGTGTTTATACTCATCGAGCGGTGAATGCTTTTCGCTGAAGTAGGTACTCACATCAAATTCAATGATCCGATCACGCTGCGAACCGCCTTTGATCTCCAACGTTCGGTTCGTAGAAATCATCATTTTGCATTGCTTCCGAAACGGTACCATGTACTTCGCATCGACGGTGATCCCTTCGGTGACGTCGTTGAATACATCTTCAAAATAAAAGCGGTTACGGCCTTTGGTCTTAACGTCGTTCAAATGGATGATTTGGGTACCCATTTCAACATCTTGATACTTCGTTTTTTCTCCGGTATTGAAGTCTTTTCCATTAATTTCTGTATATCCCCGAACCTGACCGATCAACTTGCCTAAAAGCGTTTTTCCCGATCGTCCATCACTGTTTTCGGAAAGGCTGGAGTCGGTCAGAAGGATGGCTTTAAGCTTGTAATCGTAAAAATCATGGATCATATAGCCAATGATCTGGCATAGGTTGGCAAAGCGTTCTTCGTTTTCGTCGGAGAGCTTCCAAACGAAGTCGGCAAACACGCCGTTTTCAATTGGTTTTAAACCTTCTTTCACCTTTCTGTAAGCAAAATCTCGTTCGAACATCTGGTTGGCCCACACCGAACCGTTCATTTTCTCGTAGGGCTTCAGTTCCCATCCTTTGTCGTTGACCTCTACAAATCCATTGTTGAAATAGAAGAAGGTAGTGTCTTTGGTATCGCGGTTGATGATGACCGGTCGCTCCAGGCGAACACGGTTGAACAGGTCACGGCTAAAGTAAACCTTAATGCCATCGTACAATTTATTGATGAGCCTTTCGGAATCGACGATTTCCACATTGGCCCCTTCAAAATCATAATCGTTTTTAATGAAATGCTCTACATGGTCGATGATCTCCTCTTTATTGACTTCCCGAATAATGTTCTTTTCAATCTTGATGAAGGTGAAATTCTCGGAGTTTTCGGCTATGTCGTAGCGTGTATAACCAAAGTGGGCCAGCAGCTGGACGAACTTGAGTTTATCGACTGTGATTTTCTGAAGCGTACCTTTCTTATCGAGCGTTTCGTGAAAGAATGGCCAGATAGAGGCATTTCCATTCAGTGAAAGCACTTTGTTCTTCCGTGCGACCTCTTTTTTCTCATCTTCCTGTTCTTTCCTGGCCAGTTTATCTTCTACCAGCTTATTGAGTGTAACAAAACGGTTTTCATAGGTCTTGGCCAGGTTCCGAATGTATTCTTCGCGAATAATAGCATTATCGATGTGGACCAATAACCCTGAAAGCTGATCGAAGAATTCGGCTTTGTGGATAGGGGTGAACTCTTCGGGCTTAATACATTCAGCATAGAAATAGATCCCGTCGCGTTGGTACTTCAAAAGGTAATCTTCCGGGTTTTCATGCACCCGGATAAATTCATCGGGATCCAGCTTTTCCGGTAGCTTTACGGCAGCTACGTTCAAGCCTGCTTGTAAGACCATTTCAATAGCGCGAACAGCTGCTTTCAATCCGGCTTTATCGGCATCGAAAAGCACCACAACCTTATCGGTATATAGCTTAAGCCGTTTGAGGTGTTCTTCGGTCAATGAAGTGCCACAGGTACCAACCGTATTGCAGAAACCACGCTCATGAAAGCTGATTACATCGGTATAACCCTCAGTTAAATAGGCATATCCGGCCGTTCGGATGTGGTTTTGTGCATAATAAAGGCCGTAAAGGATTTCACTTTTACTGAAGATATCGGACTCCGGGGAATTGATGTACTTAGGTGGCTTCTCTTTGCCTGTTAATCCCGAAAGATCACGGCCACCGAAGGCGACAATGTTTCCACGATCATCGTGAATGGGAAACATTAAGCGATTTCTGAAAGCGTCGTACGATCGATCGTTCTTTTCCTTGATTAACCCAAGCTTTTTGGCTTCCTGGAAGAATTTTGATTCTAAAATGGGTTCGCTAATGAACTGCCATTCATCCGGAGCATAACCCAACTGCCATTGTGTGACGGTATCGGCGGTGTACTTCCGTTTATCAACGATTTCCTTGAAGGCCGGGTGGTTTACTTCGATCTTTTCGGAAACCAGCTGCTCATAATATCGCTTTGCGGCTGCTTTGTTCAATCGGTAAAGCGATTCTTTACTTTCCCGCGTTTGGATTTGCTCCTTAGTCTCTTTTTCCTGTTCAAACGGAATACCGAATTTATCGCAAAGGTCTTTTATGGCGCTCACGAAATCCATTTTCTGGTATTCCATCACAAAGTTGATGGGTCCATGGCCACCGATGCCGGTAGAAAAGCATTTCCATACATTTCGCGTACGATGAACGGAAAACGAAGCCGTTTTTTCTTCGGGATTGAATGGACTTTTGGCCGTCCAGGAGCTTCCGGTTTTCTTTAGTGAAACACCGTAATCCTGGATAACCGTTACAAGGTCCAGTTCCTTAACCTTTTCTATGGTGTGAGGAGAAATCAATGATCGATTAATAATAAGTTTCTATTTCCTGAATGAATTTGAGGAGCACGTAGGGAATCCAGGGCACTACGGCATTTCCGTAGGCTTTAATTTCAGCCAGTTCCTGGGGTACATCATTAATTCCCCACAAAAAGCGCTTGTCAATAATTTCTCGAATTGGGTCGCTATTTGTGTAGGAAGTTTTTCGCGAATGGAATCTTGTTTCGTAGCATAATTGATTATTGTTTGTAATGGATTCTTCGACTCGTGCGCAATTTTCATCATCATTGCGTCGCTTGCTGTTAAGGTTAGCAACAAGCCAAATCCTTTGCCTTTCGTGACATGCGTTGACGGCGACAGCAGGTATATTAAACGGGATCCCGGTGTAACCCTCGTTTTCCAAATCAGTAATCTTTGTGTCGAGTACCACGTTTGAGATGCTTCCAGTAACATTTTCGTTAATAATCCAAGAGGGTCGTTTGGCTTTACAAATTCTGAAATAGTCCGGCCAGAGGTAACGGTCATCTGACTTGCCTTTGCGCTGCCCGGCAACACTGTTACCCTGGCAAGGCTCTCCTCCGAAAATAATGTCGGCGTCTGGTAAGTCGTCAGGATCGACGGTTTTGAGATCTGAGAATATGAGGCTTTTAGGCCAGTGTCTTTTATAATGGTCATAAAATATGGATTCGGATTCTACATGTGCCAATACTTCAATTCCTAAAAGGGAAGCTGCGAGGCTAAAGCCATCGGCTCCGGAACAAAGTGATATGGCGGTTAGGGGTTTCAATTTTTTAGGTTATTGGGATGTTGGCTATTTGGGTTTTGTGAATGATGGATTAATAGATCATTTCTTGTATGGACTCAAAGGAGTTTTTATTGATCTTTTCTTTTAGCTGTTGCAAGCCTAGAATATGATCATCGATAATGCTGCGAGCTATCGCTTTTGATTCCGAGACATTCCTTTTTTCGCCATCATCGTATTTCCAAACCTCAAAGTCATTGCTATCAATTGAGCTTATGAGGTTTTGACGAACAACAGTGAGGTAAATGAGTACTTTGTTCATGATTTTTGATTTAAAGGGGTTTCAATGATGAATGAGTAATTAAGAATGAACAAGGTGGCTAGTGATTGGAGAAAAAGAAGCGCTAAGCCTTCGTTTGAGTTCTTCAGGAGATAGAGTATCCCAGTGCTGTTTTAGGTACTGGACTTTGATTTCGTCATTGTAGGATTCAATGGGTATTTCTCCAAAATGATGACACTCTTTAAGAGACTCCCTTATGCGCTCTTTATCATAAATCGATGTTGACTTCTCAATAAAATCAATAACATCCTCAAGACTAGTAAGCTCAGGTTCATCATAAAGTTTGACTCTAAATTTTATAGCCACCTTATCAATAATATCCTCAGAATAACTTTTCAGTTCATCAACTAATTCTTCAAAATCATAACACTCATTAAGGTTTTCTCTAAAAAGATCACAAGAATTAAAATATGTAGCTAAAGCTTCAATAAGCTCTTTGTGCTTAGCTTTGAGTTTAAAATTTTCCATCATTTCTGATTTTTGGGATTAGACTTACAAGTGTTTTCGTGGTATACCATTCGCCGGGTAGGGTGGATCGTACCACAGTGTTTACAAGTGACATCATGTTGAATCGATTTCAATTCACTTTGAGTCACTTTTAATTCATTTCGAATCGATTCCAATTCACTATGATTCGATTTCATTTCACCCCATTTTTTCACGAAGAGCGTAGCGAAAACGTACTCAATCAGTGCGATTAGAAGGCTTAGGAATAGCTTTACTGATCGGTCATTCCAATTTTGCCCGGGTTCAAATACTTGAAAGAAGAATACAGCCATTACGAAAGTACAAGCAGCAAACAGCTTCGGGAAGCTTAACCAGGCTCCTTTAAAAAAATCTGAATTTACCGAAACGGCCAATAAGGTTAATGCTACTGAAAGGCCCATAAATCCGGCAGCGAAGAGCTTCATTCCGTAGGGCATGGAATCGGGAAAACTTACGAAAAACAGTACCGAACTTTCCAGCCAAATGGCCAGCTGCACCATAACCATCGGTAAGACGATTACACCTAATTTGGTAGCAAAATTTCCGAAATGCCTTACCATTCTTTTGAGGAAATTTTGCGAAAGTAAAAGCCTAGTAAAACAGCTAATAGAGTAGATAGAATAACATGATTATCGGTATAGCCTCCAAGCTTTACAAAGTAGCTAAGAGCAAAAGCGATAATGATTATCAAGCCTAATGAATATCTCTTTTTCATGATTAACCTTTAAGTTTTGTTATGAATCTATTTTGATGCGTTCCAACTCTTTTAGGTTGGCATTAATGGCATATTCGGCACCTCGATTCCCAACCCACTTTCGCCCGTTTAGGTAGACTTTTGCATTTACCTTTTCCCCTAAAAGTTCCTTGGCGACAAACCGACTGCTTGACTCACTTTGGCTATAAATGGAAATTGGAAAGTACTGTTCCGACATAATTGGATCACCAAACTCATCTGTCTTAGGCGGCTGACGAACTACGATCATTTGACGAAAGCCTTTTCCTGCTTTGCGTGCAGGATGTACAGAATCGATTATTCCTTTAATCTCTAGTTTCATAATTACTTATTTACGTGTTCGCAGTTGAATCCTTTTTTCTTGTGCCGTTTGATGAAGCTCTCCAGGCTTTCATTTTCATGGTCGATCACCAAACCATCGAGGACCCGAACGGTAAAACTTGTTTTGCCATTATCGAAATACCAGATATCGAATTGATTGGCCGGTATAAGGTCCTTTGTAGATGGTTTGAAGACGCTCATGAACTCTTACTCCGGATCTTCTCTACTTCCAATTCAAGATCGATCCATCGGGCGTCGAGCTGGTCTTTTAAGTCCTTTAGCTCCTTGTAGTTTTGGACTACTTTTTCTTCTCCTTTAGGTAGGAAAATTGACTTTATGCTGATATCCCGTACGCTTTGCGTCATGGGATCGTACGCCCTAATGTACTTGTAGGGCAATGTTTTTATGTTTTTAGCAGTCTGTTGCATAGTCTTAAGAATTTAAAGTGTGTGCGTTCGGGTACGGATTTCCATGGTCGTTTATGTAATGGAATATGGCCTCCAGCGTTTCGCATCTACTGAGGTTGCAATGCTGTTTGGTGGGCAACTCCTTCCAGCTGTAGAAGCTGCCGGAATACAATACCATTTTCCCATCTGACCAATAGGTAGTCATGAGCATATCTTCAGAATCGTAGCTGGCTTTTTCGATATGAGGGAAAAGCTTGCCTTTCAGTTTTTGAAATAGCGATTGCATACTACCCTTGCTTAAGTCCGTAGTGGCTGGGATCGGTATCGATAGACGAAGTACCTTCTACGAACGATTCTTTAAGATCGAACTCAGTGCTGAGTAGTTCACCAAATACCTCGCAATAGTTCGCTGCAATATTGATGTGCATGGTATGGCTTTGCTCTTTTTTGATGTTCCTATGGAATTTTAAAGTTTTATTTTCCAGGCCATCTTCAAACCCTTTCTCTATAAGGAAATTATGAACCCGTATTTCGGGATGTACTTTTAGCGATTCGTTTATCCATTTACGAAGGGGATACTTGTAAATGTCCAAATCGACATCTTTTCTTAGTTTCGGCATATTTATAGCGATTAATGTTTGTAACCTTCAAATTCAATGGAAATCTGAGCTTTCTTAGACTTCCAATCTGTAAAACTCAGTTCACGTATTTCCTTTAATTCCCGATTGGCTTCATCGAGCTTGTACTTCGTATCCTTAAAGTTTTTGCGGATACGATCTACTTCTTCCATCTGAGCTTCAATTTGCAATTGCTTCTCTTCGATGTAGTTCGATTTTTCGAAGAAGTAGTTACCAAGTGCGTAGTAGCACTCACTCTTATAAGCAATGACCACTTCGCGAGCTTCTTCTTTTACGTTTTTAGGGTTTATGGTGAACAACCAACCGAAAACTACCAAAAGTGGTAGGCATACCATTTGCCTCTCTTTTCCATCTTCAGCAACTACCAACCTCAGGTTGGCAGTTGGAGCTAAAATTGGATCCGCTTTTATCTTTCTAAGTTGACCGTCTTCATCAACTCCAAGTGCCTGGCAAATTGGCTTAATCGGCACGTAGCGATCGCCGTTTTCTATAATGCTGATATCAACCCCATTAATTACGGCGACTGATTGGGTTGTACCGACTTTTTTTGAACTGTTGTTTACAATTGGCATATTTATAGCGATTAATCTTTCTATTGAAAGAAGTAATAATGATGCCAATTACGGGAATTTATTCCCTTGAATACAAATAAAAAGGGAAAAAATTCCCTTAAAATATTATAAATGATTGAAACTCAATCTTTTAAATTTCTCTTAGCTAGAAGAAATAGTAACCTTGCAAAATTCTGCAGAGAAGCTGATTTGAATTATGAGAGGGCGAAAAAGCGTTTTAATAAGGAAATTTTGGAATATGCTGAGTACTATGAAGCCTATAAAAAGCTTTATGGCATACATCCAGAAGAGGAATTAGCCAAAGAAGAAAGCCCTAGTATGGTTAGTGAGCCTATGGGGGGGTATGAAAAATTAACCCATGGCCAAAAGGTCGATTACTTTGTAAACAAACTTAAGGAGGTTAACGATCGGTATTCGGAAGGCATTGATGACGAAAAAGTTTTAAGGCAAATCGTAAAAGACCAAATTTCCGCTTCTAAGGATTTATTTGAGGAAATTAAGCGTTATAAAAAAGCTGTTTCGGAAAGATTTATAAA
This sequence comes from Bacteroidota bacterium, assembly GCA_039030555.1. GTDB lineage: Bacteria > Bacteroidota > Bacteroidia > Cytophagales > Cyclobacteriaceae > JBCCDY01. Next base: position 91,185 of record JBCCDY010000013.1, on the reverse strand, counting down.
AAACTACGGATAGCTACTTATCTGAATAGTGCCCTCTGGCTTGAATAAAGTAAACTTTTTTACTTTTATAGCGATATACCAAACGATGCTTGGAGGTAATTGACCTAGACATATATCCAGACCAGTTTCCTTTAAGAAATTCAGGATTTCCAGGGCCTTCAAGCGTCAAAGGTTTAGACTTCAATATGTAATCTACTAATCCAAATAAGACCGATGCATTTTCCGGTTCATAACGCATGAAATAACTTAAATCTTTATTAAATTTTTTGTTGTAATCAGCTTGGATCATTTATTCATAAGATCCTTAAGGTAGGCTAGAGCTTCTTCTCCAGTATCGAAAGAAATACTCCTTTCTGGGAAAATCTCCATTTCATAGCAACGACATAACAATCCTATGTTATTAATCCAAGGATGGTTTTCAGCATCAATATCGTATTCCCAAAGTTCAGATAGTAAGGTATAAGCGCCAAATCGTTCAAAGCTTTCTTTTATATAGGTTGCCAACTCAGCCTTCTCTTTTTCAATAAATTCAATTTTACCATGTTGCCACATGCTATGTAACAAAATTGAATATTCGAATGAAAGGGAAGCTTCGATAAGCTTATATATCAGTAATTCCTGTCCTTCTAAATTCGAATTTAGTTTTTCGTTTAAATTAGTATAGCTTGTTTCCTGATCAGACAGTCGTTTTTCGAACTTGTAAGTTTTGAGTAATTGGTGCAGAGCTTCACACATTGTTAAGAACGTATTAGCAAGTTCATCATTCACCCCACTTTCTATCACCTCTTTAGCCCTTACTTCAATACCCGTATTTATCTTTTTCTTGCTTTTGCTTGGGGGTTGAATTTTAAGAAGAAGCTCTTTGTGCCTTGATAGTACAGCATACAAATGAGTAACAGCATTATTGATTCCGTACTTTGTTACATTAATAACGATAGCATCGTAAAGATCAAATATCTCTTTAAGTATCTCATCATTTTTAATGAGCCAATCGGTGTCGGCGTTCGATCCAATCATGCCAATGTATGGAGTTAGTATCATAACTATATAACGAAAGTCACATGCATTTTGATCAAAAAAAGCTTTGAAAACAAACTATTGAAAGTCAAAGCTGTCTGATACAGCCAATTTCTTTCTTCTGTTTCCCCTCCAAATAAAAAACAGTAGTGTACCCAAAGGAATAATTAACAACCAAGCCCAATTTCTCTGTTTAGCGACTAATTCTTCCTTTTGCCTATTCCATGCTACTTGGTTTTCGGCTTGCTTTACCAAATGTCGATTATACTGTCCTTTAAGCTTTTCAACATCCTTATTATGCATAGAATCCATACGACCGATGCTAGCATATATTTCACGTGATAATTTCGGGTCAGCCTCTAAGTAATCACCCCAAGCTTGGTACAAAGCAGACTTCACCTCTTTATTATAATCTGTATCTGCGCTTTTACGGATAATTGCCTCAAGTGTAGTTTTATAATCATCATGAAGCCCTTTGGCCTTGTATAGCTTAGCTAAAAGTGTATTGGTCCAATTTTTTGTAGCCTCCGTTGCGAAATCTTTCTGGATCCAATAGCATTCTTCCCAATAAAAGGATGCGCTATCTAAATTATTCATTCTCAAATAGGTATCGGCCAGGTTGTAATAAACGTAACTTTTTTGAAGGGCATCTTTTTTATGCTCGAGGGCAAAATGAAAGCTTTTAAGTGCTCCTTCGTACAAGCTGTCTTTCAGCAGGTATCCACCGAAATAATTATGAATGTTAGCCAGCTGATAGTAATCAGCTACTTCCCAACTAAAATCCAGTGCCTTGAGATAATGATCACCAGCTTCCGGACGATCCATGGCATCGTAAGCAATGGCTAAGTTGTAATGAATTTTACCCATCCAGGTATAATCTTTCTCTTTGAAGTATTGAGCCATTGCCAATTCATAAAAGTGAATGGCTTCTTGGTGCATACCAAAATGGTTGTAGATCCAGCCAATTCGGGTATTCAAATCGGCTATAATTCGATCATTGTCTGTTCTCGAGTAAAATTCCTTTGCTATTAAGTAGTAACTCAAAGCATCCTGAAACTGATTGTTTTCTCTGAAAATGACTCCAAGAAGATAATTAGCTTTTCCCTTTTCACTATCGGAACTTGCTAATGATAAAGCTTCAATTAAGTGTATTCTAGAAGAATCAGGATTAGACCTATAACTATTTCTTGCCTTTAAATAGATGTTATCAAAAGCTTTATTTCCATTTAAATTGGAACATGACGTAACGATAATAAGGCTGAAAACACTAAAAAGGAGGGATATGTAAGCCTTTTTTGTACCGATCATTTTTTGCAATATAAAAACAGCATACAAATTACATGCTGTTTTTATATAATAATTTATAAAAAATCATCAACCACCTGGAGGGGGTGGCTCTTCACCACCATTTCCTTGAGTCACATTTTCTTCTGATTGTTGTTTTAACTCCGGAACAACTTCATTTTCTCCATTGAAACTACAGCTGCTTACCGCGAACACGATAATTCCCATCATGATCATAATCCTTAATTTTTTCATAACTGAAAATTTTAGTTTGATAAAACCGTAAGGAGGTACGGATTGGGGTAAATGTCAATACATCTTACCAATTATCACCTTTAGGGCGTTTAATTAACCTTTAAAAGATGAATAAATAGAGTGTATAGATTATTATACTAACTTAAAGCTTAAAGTAACACGCTATAATTCTTCTCATCGCTGTATTGCACGTTTTTTTTAAGATGATAAAAGCGTCAGGAGAAGCGTCACTACTGACGCAAATTATAGCCTTTTTATACATTAAAAACTTTGTTTAAATGGCATATAGGCAATTTTATAAGCTAAGTGGCGAATTCGAATCCTGCCACCCCGACTTTTAAAAGCCTGGTTGAAAGACTGGGCTTTTTTGTTTAAAGCATTTTGGTAGTGGCATAGGATGAGAATCCTACCCCGAAATTGATTCGGGAAATCCTGCCATCCTGACTTTATTAAATCACTGTTATACAGTAATTTACAGATATTTTCACTAGTCAAAATTCTTTGAGTCAGTGCAAGCGTCAGTAAGCCCTCATAGTTTTATAAGGGTTTTGGTGAAAAAGTTAGAAAAACATAGGATTGATTTCGTAGTACTATTTTTACAATAACTAAAGCATCCTTAAAAATCAATCCCAAAGACCAAGATCTTTTAGTCTTTTGATCCTTTCTTTTTTTCGGACTTCGAAATTGGACTTCATTGAATTATATATGGATAGGAAACGTGGATCATCTTTCACGGCTTTAAATATCGGGTCATCACGTAGCAGCAATAGCCAGTACACATAATCATCTGCTTTTGAGAATTCTTCAAATGAATCCAATGCCTTTTTTTTCTTACCATCATACAACAAACTCAGAGTTTCCAACAATGGCTTATAAACCGTCGTAGTATTCTCATCAACAAAAATCCTATAGGTACTTGCTCTAGTCGTGTTCCCAACCGCCCTCAAAACGTAAGCAATGGTGATGTCTGTATCAGGAAATAGATTTAAACCATATAACTCTTTTAACTTTATGAACTTATCGAAATACTCGTACGCTTTCTCATAATCCTGTTTACCGTAATAAAGTGTTGCCAGTTCTTTTATAACGTCTAGCCTTGTAGTATCATCGTTATAAACGCCCTTCATTCTACCAATTGCCTCATTCATATCAGTACCATTAACCAAATCAATAAATACTTCCAGGTACCTGGAAAAGGTGTTCTTTGGGTCGTACTCAAGCGAGATCCGGACGTGTTTCTTGGCTTTATCCATAATTCCCGATTGACTGAGCGCATTGGCTAAAATGAGGTGGGTAATGCTAACATCTCCCGAGTCAGATTTCGTTAAATCCAGTCGTAGTGCCGATAAGGTATGGATTAAGTACTTTTCGATATTGGGTAGGTATAAATGATAAATCTCCGACAGAAAATTATGTGTCCAGGCAGAATTTGGGTTGTACTCAAGCACCTTTTCGAAGTATTCTCTTGCCTCTTCATACCTGCTCGTTTGCATATAATAAAGCCCTCGTGCAATTAGTGCCTCCGGAAGTGTGCTGTTCAATAATAATGCTTTTTCAGATGAAAATCGACCTATACGGCCATTTCCATCTTCAAAAGGGTGAATGGATTCAAAATAGACATGCGCTATGGCCGAACGTACCACGATATTATCAATACATCCTTTCGATTTTGGCGCAGTATAGTTAAACCACTGAATATAGCGGTTCATCTCATCCGGAACCTGTTTTGAAGGTGGAGCTTCAAAATGCACCTTTTCTTTTCCAATGGTTCCGGAAACCACCTGCATGGGTTCACAATGAAATCGCCACTTCCCTTTATTGATCTTACTATTTCCCTTCATCAATATTGCATGCCAGTTGAAAAGCATTTTCTTGCTGAGCGACCGATTGAAGGTCCTGTAGTTTTCAGCTACGAGTTCGGAGATGCCTAAAGCACGCTGATCTTTCACATTTTTTTTAGGAGAAGGAAAACCAAGGTTTTTTCGGATCGATGAAAACACATCCTCCCGGCTTAGTAGCTCACCTTCAATTTCTGAGGTTTTGAGGGCTTGTACAAGCATGGATTGAATGACCAGGTCGGGTTTAAGATTTTCAGGAATGCCTTCCAATAGCGTTGAAACGATGGAAGTCTTGGCTAAATAGTTGGTGAGATCAGACTCATAATCCGATTCGTTGTAAATGAAATTTGGCCAGTTTTTTAGCTCCCAATTGTACATAATGAGCCGATTAAGAGATTTATTCGGCTCATAAAATTTATGATTTCAACGAGTTAAACGAAATAGAGGCTTTTTGGAAAAAGTTTTAAGGTGGAGTTTATGATCTATGGACTGTGAATTTTTAAATAGATTATCTTCACCTGGACTAAAAAATGTTTGTGGTTTTAGAAGCTTTTCTTACTTTAGCTCATATGAAAATATTCAGCACTTATTATTACTACTACTTTAGTGGGTCAACGACTTCGAGTTGGTAGTTTAATTAGTGCAATTAATAAAACGCCCGGTTCGAAGAAGAGCCGGGCGTTTTTTTTTGACTATATATGATTGTTGAAGCAGCAAAAAGACTTGATTCTGTTAGAGAATATTACTTCTCGACGAAGCTGGCAGAGATTAGAGCAATGAATGCTAATGGAGCTGATGTAATTAATCTGGGTATTGGAAATCCTGATCTATTACCTCCTGATCCGGTTGTTAATGCCCTTAAAACTCACTTGGAAGAGCCGGATGTACACGGCTATCAATCTTATAAAGGTATACCAGAGCTTCGAGATGCGATATCGAAATGGATGAAAAAAGTCTATGATATCAAGTCCGATCCGGAAAAAGAGGTTTTACCACTTATTGGTTCAAAGGAAGGTATTTTTCACATTTCAATGGCCTTTCTGAATCCGGGTGATGCTGTTTTGGTTCCCAATCCGGGTTATCCAACTTATGGTTCGGTTTCTGAACTAATCGGTGCTCAGGTCTTTCATTATAATCTGGATTCCAGTCAAAACTGGAACATAAATTTCGAATCACTGGAACAGCTTCCTTTGGATAAAATAAAATTGATGTGGCTGAACTCTCCACACATGCCAACCGGTACGGAGTATCATAGAGAGGATGTGGTTCGTTTAATTGAGCTGGCACAAAAACATCGGTTTTTGATTGTCAATGATAATCCATACAGCTTCATTCTCAACGATAGCCCTCAAAGCCTATTGAGTATTGAAAGTGCCCCAGAGGTCTTGTTAGAGTTAAACTCTTTGAGCAAATCCCATCATATGCCGGGCTGGAGAATAGGTTGGCTTACAGGATCTGAAGCTTATATCAATACCGTTCTTAAGGTCAAGAGCAATATAGATTCCGGTATGTTCAAGGCAACCCAGCTGGCAGCAGTACAGGCATTGCAGACAGAATCTGACTGGCACAAAGATCAAAATGAAGTATATAAAAAACGAAGGTCATTGGTATGGGGACTTTTGGAGAATCTGGGATGCAGTTTTAGTCACGACCAAAATGGTATGTTCGTATGGGCACGAATCCCTGAATCTGAAAAAGACTCCATCAGCTTTAGCGAATATTTGCTACAGGAAGCAAAAGTATTTACGCCTCCGGGAGATATTTTCGGCTCAGCGGGTAAAGGGTTTTTGAGGTTGTCACTGTGTGTGCCCGAAGAAAGAATCATGGAGGCCAGAGAAAGAATTGAAGGTATATGAAGGTTGCAATAATCGGTTTGGGTCATATTGGGAGTTCAATAGCTCAGGGCTTGAGAAAAAGAGGTGTAGCTGAGTATGTAGTCGGCGTGGATAGAAATGTTGAACATCAGGAAAAAGCTCTGGAAGTGGGTACTGTAGATGAAGTACTTGAACTCCGAGCAGCTATTGAAAAGAGTGATGTAATCGTGCTTTCTATTCCAGTGGATGCTACGAAAGAGCTACTGCCCACCATACTGGACCTGCTAACAGATGGGCAGTTGGTGATTGATGTGGGATCGACCAAACAAAAGATTTGTGAAGCTGTCCACAGTCATCCAAATCGACGAAAATATGTATCTACGCACCCTATTGCCGGAACGGAGAAGTTTGGGCCTGAGGCTGGGATCGCGGATTTGTTTAACGATAAAAAAGTGGTGATTTGTGAGCAGGATCTTTCAGGCCCGGAAGCTGTACGAAAGGTAGTTTCTTTATACAAAGTACTGGGAGCAGAACTCGTTTATATGAATCCTGTGGAACACGATATGCATTTGGCGTATATTTCACATCTGTCGCATATCACGTCTTTTTCACTGGCACTTTCTGTACTGGAGGCCGAAAAGGATGAAAAGCAGATCTTTCAGTTCTCTGGTAGTGGGTTTGCCTCTACGGCTCGTTTGGCCAAGAGCTCACCGGAGATGTGGTCGCCGGTGTTTCTGGAGAATAAAGAACCAATTTTGTCAGTACTCGATCAGTATATTGAGAAACTAGAAGCCTTCAGAAATAACATCAGGAATGAAAACAGAGAAGGTTTACTGAATTGCATGACGGAAGCCAATGAGATCAGGGATATTCTGGATGGAAAATTTAAAGAGATCAAAGAGGAAAGACGTTAGATAAAAGATTTAAAAAAATAATAAAATGATCACAAATTCAATGCCTTTAAGATAAGAACAAACAGTACCGTCATTCTCTTACTTGTTATGGGAATCTCGTTCTTTTTGAAAAAACGCAATCATGAGATACCCCGGTCAAGCTGGAGTATGGCGCTTATCTTAAAGACATTGAACCACATCTAGATACTAAATACTAAAAATATGAATACAAATTTAACACTTGAATCGATTAAGAAATTTATAGGTGTCGACAAGCATTTGATCATCTCAGGACCCTGCAGTGCCGAAACCGAAGATCAGGTTATGTCCACTTGCGAACGACTGAATGCTACAGGAAAAGTCAATATGCTGAGGGCAGGTATTTGGAAGCCTAGAACCCGTCCAAATTCTTTTGAGGGAGTGGGAGAGGTTGGTCTTGAATGGCTGGTGAATGCCGGAAAAGCGACTGGTCTAAAAACCACTACGGAGGTCGCTAAAGCAGAGCATGTGGAGAAGGCTTTAAAAAATGGAATCGATGTTCTATGGATTGGCGCTAGGACAACCGTAAATCCATTTTCTGTTCAGGAAGTAGCTGATGCACTTAAAGGTGTTGATGTTCCGGTGATGGTGAAAAACCCGATCAATCCGGATCTCGCCCTTTGGATTGGTGCCCTGGAACGATTAAACAAAGTGGGAATCACAAAGCTGGCAGCCATTCATAGAGGATTTGCGACAAGCGAAGCAACTCCATTTCGAAACGTACCCAAATGGGAGATTGCCATTAAGTTAAAGACGATCGTTCCTGATCTGGAGATTATCTGCGACCCCAGTCATATTTCCGGTAATCGGGAACTAATCCCATTGGTTTCTCAAAAAGCCTTGGACCTTGATATGGATGGGTTGATGATAGAATCACACATCCACCCTAGCACAGCACTTTCAGATGCTCAACAGCAAATGAAACCCGCAGCCTTCGGACAGATTATCGATAATCTGGTTTTCCGTAAAAGTGATGTTAAAAATGAATTGTTTAATAATAAGCTTGAGGAGCTTCGCGAACAGATCGATAAAATTGATGATGACATCATCCACCAGTTTGGAACCCGAATGGGTATCGCAGAGCAGATCGGTATCTACAAAAAGGAGAATAAAGTGACTGTTTTACAGGTGAACCGTTGGAAGGAAATTCTGGAAGAACGTACCAGTATGGGAAAAGCGTTAGGCCTATCCGAAGAGTTTATCGAAAAGTTACTCGAATTGATTCACAAGGAGTCCATCAATCGACAGAATAAAGTTATGAATGAGGATTTAGTGGGGCAGAAGTGAGGTGGCTGTGTGACGTTTTAATAAATACCTGTTTTAATGGCATTTATTTTTATTATATGCTTTACATATTGTTATTAAACGGGAATTATTTTCCAAAAAGTTCAATTACTCCTTTTGTTATTATAATAATTGCCCCAATTGCTCCGACAAGAGAAGTTATGGGGTTTTTCAAGCTTTCAAGTCTTTCAAGAAATCTTCTAATGGGCGAGCGAGTGAAATTTAACACGTTAGCAAAAGCTGTAAATCCAAAAAACAAATAAAATAATATACTAGTAAAGAAAGTTGATATGAACAAAGTTATAAAGAATTGAAAAATATAATCATCCGCTGGATCAGGGAACGCTGGATTCATACTCATTGCTAGCAGAGGATATAAGGGTATAATAATTAGTAACCCGGTTAGAGTAATATCTGTCAACAATAATATTGATAACATAGGTAAGCTTTTTCCTTTGGATCTCTTAAGAATATATCGCGTTTCAATAAGTGAGAGATAGTCTATAATTATGTTAATTATTATAAGATAAAAAATAGAGGAATCGCTTGATTTAATCCATCTTTCGAATGATAACCATTCATGGTTAAAAGGAAAAAACATTCTAGTTAAAAGGTACATGATCAATACTGAAAACGTACTGAATATTGTAGATCGGAAAAAGCAACGAATGCTTAAATGTTTTGAGCCATAAACTTTATCAAAGAAAAGGTTGAAATTTTCAAGAGAAAGTGAAACTGTCTTTTTTAAGTTAAACTGCTCATCAGATAGTTTAACCCAGACCGTCAGAATCTGATTTTTGATTTTTTTAACATCCTCTTCATTTAGAAATCTATCTACTAATATTCCAAGGCCACTAAGTATTGATAAGATTGCTATTGTTATTTCCCAATTCACAGAGTTTTTATTTTAAATCAATACTAATTAACCTAGGCAATGATTGTACATAACACCTTTATAACGAGCACAGTACTTGTTATTTACCTTTCAAATTACAATAAGTATACGTTTATCTCCAAACAAGTGGAGTAACACACACTCTACAATTATTAGATAAATTTCTAACTTATAGCGATTCGATTGTACCACATAAGCTCTTTCTAGTATTCATCAGTTGGCTTATTGAATTTGATCCATCAGAAATCTATTAACCAACTAAATAGAATTATTAATGTGGATTTGTAGAGAGGAGTGGTTTTGTAATGTCCAGATATGGCGCTGTGGCCTCTGAGCTTAATTGATTGCAATAAAAGTAGCTTATCTGCCGGTACATTCAAAGTATAAGATAGGCACAAGCCACTCTAGATAAAAAATCCTTTTTTTCTTGTACGTGTAAAAATCATCTGTTTACAAAAGTCTTATAAATGTTCATGACACGAATAAAACAAGCACGGAAGTATGCTAATGATCGAAGACAGAAGCATCCCATGCTTTCGTTTGATCTATAAAAATATGACCTCGTTCAATGGTCAATGGCGAATCAATATTATTATGATAAAGCTGCCCTGTTCCCAGCCCTTGATGGCCAGTAGCTCCTTTTTCATAAGTATATTGACAAATAGCATTCAAGCCAATGTTAGATTCTAAAGCAGAGGTGATCCACCAACTAATATTGTTTTCTTCAGCGGCTTTTATCCATTCATCGCAGGAGTTAAAACCTCCCAAAAGGGTAGGCTTCAAAATGATGTACTGTGGTTGCATGCTTCTTAATAGCTCATTTTTTTCTTCAAATGTCCTGGGTTGGATGAGTTCTTCATCCAAAGCTATTGGAATGAGATCAGAGGCTACTAGCTCGTTCATTTTTACCCACTGATTCCTTTTGATGGGTTGTTCAATGGAATGGATATCTAGATCTTTCATTCTGGAAAGCTTTTCAAAAGCTTCTTTAGGGGTGAATGCTTCATTGGCATCCACCCTGATGATCATTTGATCTTTGGAGAATTCCGAACGGATCATTTTCAAAAGCTTAAGTTCTTCTTCGAAATCAATTGCCCCAATCTTGATCTTGATGCAGTTGTATCCCTCTTCAATCTTAGCCCTGATCTGTTGTTTCATAAAATCAGGTTTCCCCATCCACACCAGTCCGTTGATCGAGATCTTTTCTTTTCCGGAAGAAAAATCATTTCTAAATATGGTTTTTGTTCCTCCATTTTTAAGATCATACCAGGCCGTTTCAAAGGCAAATTTGAGTGCCGGTCGATTCACCGGGATTGATCCTAAAATTGCTTCGAAATTGAAGTCTTTATTTGCCTCAATAGACTTGCAAAAAGCTTGTAACTCATCACCGTAGTCAATATCGTCGATGCTTAAACCAACCAATGGCCCACATTCACCGAATCCGGAGATTTCATTTTTGGGATTGAGCAACTTCAAAAAACAGGTATTTTTTTCTTTTAATACACCTCTGCTGGTTCCAGCATTGAATTTGAACTGAAGCTTATGTTTTTTAAATGTAGCGTTCATGGTTCCGCTAAGTTGATTAAGTTTTTGAAATTATCTACAGCAAGTAATCGAATTGATATAAGTTTGTTTTAAGAATTCTACTATGCAGATTTCAGATATTAAACTCGAAGATTATAATTACGATCTTCCTAAAGATCGCATCGCTGAATATCCGGCCGAAAAGCGGGATCATTCCAAATTATTGGTTTATAGCAAAGGCACGATCAATCATAAGCACTTTTATGACCTTCCAGATTTACTTCCTAAGGGCTGCACCTTATTTTTCAATGATACCAAAGTAATTCCCGCAAGAATTGAATTCTATAAAACGACAGGTGCCAGAATAGAGATCTTTCTGACCGAACCGATGGGTGAGCTTCGGGAAATATCGAAAGTCATGCTAGAAAAGGGACAGGTGATCTGGAAGTGCATGATTGGAAACCTGAAAAAATGGAAGGAAGAGCCTTTATTTTCAGAAGTTTCGATAGATGGGATCGCAGTCAAAGTGAAAGCGGATCTCAAAGACCGGGCGAAGCAGGAAGTGATTATTTCCTGGGATGCTGAACAATTTAGTTTCTCTGAAGTATTGGAAGCTTTAGGTAAAACCCCTTTGCCCCCTTACATCCACAGAGCGGCGGAGGAAGAGGATCGTAAGACTTATCAAACGGTTTATTCAAAGAACGATGGAGCCGTAGCGGCCCCAACCGCAGGACTTCATTTTACGGAAGAAGTTATTCAGAACCTCAAAGATAAAAACACCACAATATCAGAGTTGACGCTTCACGTGAGTGCCGGAACTTTTCAGCCCATCAGTACCAATGAGGTTACGGAGCATCCCATGCATTCGGAGAGGGTAATCATATCAAGAAAAAATCTGAAAGATATTCTAACGGGAGAAAAGCTGTTGGTTGCTGTGGGAACCACTTCAGTTCGAACGCTGGAAAGTACGTACTGGTACGGAGTAAAACTGCTGAACGATCCAGGCGCTGAATTCTTCATTGAAAAACTGTATCCTTATCAAGAAACTCAGAAGAATGTTTCCGTAGAAGATTCCATCAAGGCCGTTTTAAAAAAGATGGACGAGCTAGAAGTTGATTCGATACACGGCGTAACGGAAATATTCCTGATGCCGGGTTATACATTCAGGATTGTCAAAGCATTAGTGACTAATTTTCATTTACCAGGATCGACACTCATACTTCTGATCGCTTCATTCATCGGTGAGGATTGGGAAAAGGTATATGAAGAGGCTTTAAATTCTGATTATAGATTCCTAAGTTATGGTGATAGTTCCCTTCTGATTCCGAAAAACAACTCTTCATTAATTTAATGTTAATAAAACACCTAATCTGTTTTTTAATTATTGGGTTTCCTTAAATTTGCTCTTCATTATTATTCAAGTGTAATTTACGCCTATATGTTTATCAACCGGGTTTCCTATTATGTTCCTGAATTAAGGATTCCAAATGCATTTTTTGAGCCACTCAACGGCCTTACGGAAGATTGGATTTTGGAACGTACAGGGATTAAAGAACGACGTAAAGCTAAGGAGGGAGAAAACTCTCACACTATGTCGGTAGAGGCGACCAGATCCCTTATCGAACAGGAACCAAAACTGTCAGCACAGGAAATTGATCTCGTTGTTGCGGGCACCTATACCGCCTATGATACGGTAACCACGATGGGTCATGCGATCCAGAATTTTTTGGATTGTTCCGAAATACCCGTCGTCACCATTTCTTCAGCTTGCTCGACCTTGCTTAACGCAGTCGAAATTGTAGAAGGTTATTTTGCGATGGGCAAAGCCAGCACTGCCTTGGTTGTCGTTTCCGATCACAATTCAGCTTATTACAATGCTCAAGACCCCAAATCTGGTCACCTTTGGGGTGATGGAGCTGCTGCACTTTTAATCTCTAAGGAACGCTCTGGAGAAAAGAGTCTAAAGATTAAAAAGATAACGACAGCGGGCGCCGGAAATGTTGGGCAAGCCATGAACGGAGTTTCTTTGAAACCATTCGACGGGGGCATTCAAATGCCGGGTGGAAGGGATGTGTTTTTACATGCCTGCAATTATATGGCTAAATCCACCAAGGAAATCCTGGATGAAAATGGATATTCCGTTGACGATCTAACCTACTTAATTCCGCATCAGGCCAATCTGAGAATTACGAAGAACGTAGCTCAAAATCTGGGGATAGACGAAAGCAAGGCAGTGACTAATGTAACCTATCTAGGAAATACAGGCTGTGCAGGCTGTGGTATCGGTTTAGCAGAGAAGTGGGATTCCATTAAAAAAGATGACATCATTGTCATGACAGTTTTCGGTGGAGGGTATTCTTATGGAGCTATGCTTTTAGAAGCCTAGCCTGATCAAACTTGAATTAAGTAGCATTGAATCTAATTAATAAAGAAGTCTGATTTTTTCTATGTTCAGCGAACATTCTTTATTTAATCTGAATAATACGTCCTGCTTATAGACCACAAGTTTTGTATTCGCTGATTTATTGATAATTTCAGAGCACCCTTAAAATAAACTCTTCATTATGAGTGCTTTAGACCTGATCACCCTTTTGGTGGTGCTTGCAGCTGCTTTCACCTATTTGAATATTCATTTTCTCAAGCTTCCTTCCACCATTGGTCTAATGATTTTGGCTATGACGATGTCTGTTACCATAATCATAGCAGGCTATTTCATCCCGGAACTGCAACAGGCAGCCATTGACATTATGACCAAGTTTGAGTTTACAGAGGTCCTTTTGAATGTGATGTTGAGTTTTCTACTCTTTGCAGGCGCTTTGGAGGTTGATTTGAAGACACTTAGAGAAGAAAAGTGGACGATATTATTGTTAGCTACTGCTGGTGTACTGATCTCAACCTTCATTGTGGGCTCGCTGATGTACTATGTGTTCTCCTTAATGGAACTGCCCGTTGAGTTCATCATTTGTTTACTATTCGGGGCCTTAATCTCCCCAACAGATCCAATCGCTGTTTTATCGCTTGTGAAAAAACTCGGAGTCTCAAAGAACATGGAGATTAAAATAGCAGGAGAGTCTCTATTTAATGATGGTATCGGTGTGGTGGTATTTCTTACGATTTTCGGAATTGCCTTCCCTGAATTGAGCGGTCACGGCGGTGGCCATGATGAAGGTATAAATCCGTTAAGCGTATTAACACTTTTTTTGGTTGAAGTAGGAGGAGGCCTTTCCCTGGGGCTGGCTCTAGGCTGGGTAGGTTTCCAACTGTTAAAGATTATTTCCAATGATCATGTTGAATTAGAAGTCCTGATCACACTTTCCCTAGTTATGGCCGGTACGAAAACAGCGGAGCTTATTCACGTTTCAGGACCATTGGCTATGGTGGTCATGGGACTGTTTTTGAGCCAAAAAGGCAGTGTTCAGAAGGAGGAAAAAGTGACAGGTGAATATGTATATAAATTCTGGCATTTAGTTGATGAAGCACTAAATGCGATACTTTTCATTTTGATAGGCCTGGAAATGATTTACATCTCCACCAAATTCCGGGTGGATTACTTTACGGTAGGGATGATTGGCATCGGTGTAGTTCTTTTAGGACGTTTAATCGGGGTATGGCTTCCGATTATGTTTTTGTCCATTAAGCGAAAATTTGAAAAATTTACCATTTCCATTTTGACCTGGGGGGGATTGCGAGGAGGGATTTCTGTGGCGCTGGCACTTTCCCTTCCGGAGTATGAGGTGAATGGCTACGATGTAACTGGATTGATCATTGCTTTGACCTACAGCGTAGTTGTATTCTCTATTTTGGTACAAGGTTTGACTATTGGTAAATTGGTGAAATTTACGATGAACGTTCAGGAAGCCGAACGAACTTCCGAAAAAGCATAATTTCGTTCATAACCGCTATGGGTTCTTCGTGTAAATAATTAACACTTCGTAGGGTTCATGCGTTATCTAATTATCAGATGTTAATATGAGATTTATGAGATTGAGAACTTCCATTTTGGCCCTTGTTTTTATGTTCTTTTTTGGCTGTCTGGGTTCACAGGAAAATAGTGATGAAAAGAATGCCATTTTATTAAGGATATTAGTTCAAGGCTTACAACAGGCACATTTTGAACCTAAAGAGATCGATAATGACTTTTCGAAGAGTGTATTCGAGCTCTACTTAAAAAAAGTAGATGTCAATAAGCTTTTTTTAACTAAGAAGGATTATGAAAAACTAAAGTCGTATCAGTATTTAATTGATGACCAGGTTAACGGAGGAACTTTCCAGTTTCTGGATCTTTCCTATGAAATTCTATCCAATAGGATCAGTCAGGTTAAAACCTTTTATAATGAAGCCCTTGCTGACCCTTTCGATTTCAAAGAAAATGAGTCTATGGAATTTGATTTCGAAAAAATCCCTTATGCCGAAGACGAAGAAGCTCTGAAAGATCGATGGAGAAAATTTTCAAAATACTACACACTAAGTAGGCTTTACGATCTGAACGTTACCAGCTCAGATCTGAGCAATGAGAAAAAGAAAAATTCTTTTAAAGAGAATGAAGCCGTTGCCAGAGAAAAAGTCAAAGAGAATTTCGATGATTGGTTTAGTCGTTTGGAGAAACTTGAAAAAAGGGATCGTCTGTCGGACTACCTTAATGCAATCACCGGTGTTTTTGATCCCCATACGGTTTATTATGCACCAAAAGCAAAGCAGGATTTCGATATTGAATTCTCAGGGAAACTGGAAGGCATAGGAGCCAGGCTTCAGGAAAAAGATGGTTATATCACGGTAGAAAGCATAGTCCCTGGTAGCGCTTCATGGAGACAGGGAGACCTTGAAACAGGTGACCGTATACTGAAAGTTGCACAGGACGGCGAGGAGCCAGTGGATATCGTGGGTATGCGTATCGACGATGCCGTACAGTTGATCAGAGGAAAAAAGGACACCAAGGTCATCCTAAATGTAATGAAGATTGATGGACTTATTCAGGATATCCCAATCGTAAGGGATATTGTAATATTTGAGCAGACTTATGCTAAATCTGCTCTGATTGAGGAAGGAGATGATCGTGTGGGCTACATAAAATTACCTTCTTTCTATGCTGATTTCAATGCCTCTGAGGGAGAGGGAAGGAGATGTGCCGTTGATGTACGTAAAGAGATCATAAAGCTCAAAGGTGAGGGTGCGGAGTCCCTTATACTGGATCTTAGAAATAATGGAGGGGGCTCGCTAGCTGATGTCGTGGAAATGGCAGGTTTATTTATAGAACAAGGGCCAGTCGTCCAGGTAAAATCAAGAGGAGCTGCTCCCTTGGTTTTAGAAGACGAAGATCCTACGGTTTATTATGATGGCCCCTTGATCATCTTGGTAAACTCTTTCAGTGCATCTGCGTCTGAAATTATGGCTGCTGCCATGCAGGATTACGGTCGGGCGGTAATCATTGGTAGTGGTAATCATACCTTCGGTAAAGGTACGGTTCAAAGACAGATCAATTTTGATGATGTGTTGAGAGGATATAATGAAATAAAACCATTCGGTTCAATTTTCTTAACGACCCAGAAATTTTATCGCATCGACGGAAGTACCAACCAATTGAAAGGTGTGAAACCGGATATCGCTCTGCCTGATCGCTATACTTTTATTGACTATGGTGAAAAAGATCTTGACTATCCAATTCCATGGGATGAGATAAGACCTGCTGACTTTAACAAGTCAGAATTATCACCCGAAGAAATTGCGGCTGTGAAGGAGTTGAGTATGAGTAGGGTAGAAAGCAATCCTAAGTTTCAATTGGTTTATGAGAATGCTGAAAATCTGAAAGTTCAGCGCGACAAAACAGAATATACTTTGAACTATAATGACTACAAAGCAGAAAGGGAAAGACTGAAAAAAGAGAATGAGAAATTCAAAGCCCTCAGTGAAGAGATTGAAGGCATTGAAGTGTTTTCTTTAGAAGTAGACCGTATGGAGGAAGAAAAAGATTCCGTGAAGTTAGAGCGAGCGGAACGTCTTCATAGAGCGCTTAAGCGTGATATTTATGTGGACGAGGCTTTGAAGGTTTTGGACAACCTGGAAGAAACTTAAGCCATACATCAACTTATGAAAACGATCATTTTAAGTGCTCTCCTATTTTGGGTGAGTACTTTTTCTTTGGCTCAGAATGTAAAGATATCATCGATAGATCATGTCCAAGTTCTGAATAATAATCTGGAAGAAGCGGTTTACTACTATCAGAACAACTGGAAGGTTTTACGAGAAATGGCTTTGGAAAAAGATTACATTGATTCTTTTCAGTTTTTAGAAAACACCGATGCCAATAACTCTACGGATTCTACTGATATCATTCTCATTACTACGTTCGGGGATAGTGTTCAATTCTCAAAGCGGGAAAAGCATTTTGAAGAACTTATCAGTATTAAAGGCCCGCTTCAATTAATGAATGATAAAAAGCCTGGAGAATTTAGAAAAACATTAAAAAGTCAGGATTTTGTGAATAGATAGAACTGCTGGATCTATTTTTTGATAACAGCAATCGTAATTCTGCTTACGCAAACCAACTTATCTTCTTCATTATAGATCTTGATCTCCCAGATGTGAGTCCTTCGCCCAACGTGTAGTGCTTGCACTTTCCCGGTCACATAGCCTTCTTTTACACTCCTAATGTGGTTTGCGTTGATTTCAAGGCCGACGCAGGCTTCTTCCTTAGGATTAGTCACTAAAGTCGAGGCGACACTTCCCAGACTTTCTGCTAGAACTACCGAAGCACCACCATGCAAAATACCAAAAGGTTGGTGGGTCCTGTGGTCGACAGGCATCCTGGCAGTGAGGTAATCTTTACTAATTTCAGTGAACTCAATACCGATCTGTTCCATGATGGTATTTTTGTTCATGGCGTTTACTTTATCTAAAGGAATTTCAGTGTTAAACATGGATAGAAAAAAACTTAGTAATACTTTTAGAGGCAGAGGAAGTAACGAAACAAATGGTTAAAAAGAAAGAGATATACCTCACCAGGCATGGAGAAACCGACTATAATAAGAACGGAAAAGTTCAAGGTAGGGGAATTGATGCTCCACTGAATAAAACGGGAAGAAGCCAGGCGGCTAAATTCTTTGCATACTATGAGCATGAAAATTTTGATAAAGTGTACACCAGTGCTTTACAACGAACGCATCAATCTGTGGAAGGCTTCCTGAACAAAGGTTTAGAGCATACGGCTCTGGAGGGGTTAGACGAAATCGATTGGGGTAATAAAGAGGGAAAGTCATTTTCTCTGGAGGACCATAATGACTATCTCACGATGGTAGAATCGTGGAAGAATGGTAATCTGGAGCATAGAATAGAAGGTGGAGAAAGCCCACTTGATGTTTTAGAACGTCAAAAGGAAGCGTGGAATATTATTCTGGAAGACCCTTCAAATAAAGTATTGGTTTGTATGCACGGTAGGGCTATGAGAATTTTGCTGAGTTATCTGTTGAATTATGAGTTAAGCGTAATGGATGTTTTCAGCCATCATAATCTATGTTTGTACCACCTTGTATATACGGGGTCCGTTTATCAGGTTAAGAAGTTTGATGATATTGCCCATTTAAAGTAAACAGAAGTCAAGACCCACTGTCCCAACCTTATGCGAACTACGATTATATAAAAAAAGAATTTGCCTTCTTAGTTTATATTTAATATCAATGTTTTGATCACACTCAAAGGAAGAAATATCTTTTGATTCGTCTATAGTTGACGACGGCACTAAACATCATAAAAGATAATGGATTCTGGAATTTTTATTAGGAAATTAGAACCCAAGTGGTATTTAAGGCATCCTTGACAATCGATTTGTATCCAAAAATGCGTTTCACGCTGCCTGATGACTTATTTGGTATTGAATATACAAATCACAAAACCTCAAAATTAAAGGGAAAGGGCTGATATCGAGGTTCGAGAACAGCCTTGATTTTTTTGCTTCGTTTTTGGGTCAAGCCAAAAATGAAGAGCAGTCCGGTTAGAGGACAAAAAATGAATTAACAAGGACACCCTATTTATTAGACACAAAAAAGTCCCGCCTCAATATGTTGAGGTGGGACTTTAATCAAATTTATGTTACAAGCTTAGGTTGTAGCCTTTTTCTTTCTTGTAGTCTTTCTTTTTGGCTTCTCTTCCTCTATCTCATCATCAACACCAGCTAAAATTCGTCCACAGTGCTCACACACAATAATTTTCTTCTTTTCCCGGATATCAACTTGCCTTTGTGGAGGAACCATATTGAAACATCCGCCACATGCACCTCTTTTAACAGTAACTACTGCCAGTCCGTTTCGGGCATTGTTTCGAATACGCTGATAAGAATTAGCTAATCGATCTTCAACACTTTTTAAAGCCTTGTCAAAGTCTTTTTGAAGCTTTTTCTCTTCTTCTTCACTTTCAGCTACAATTGAATCGAGTTCGTTTTTCTTCGAATCTAAATCCTTTTGTCTTTCATCTAAAATACCTTGAGTATTTTCGATTTCACCTTTTTTGGCTTCAATTTTTTCGTAAGACTCCTTGATCTTCTTCTCATGAATTTGAACTTCGAGCTGCTGAAGTTCTATTTCCTTCGTTATAGCATCGTATTCACGATTATTTCTAACATTCATTTGCTGCTCTTCGTACTTCTTTGCAAGAGCTTCTGAATTTTTAATACCTGTCCTGTGACTTTCTATATCGGCCTCAGTAGTATCAATATCTTTTTGATAGTTCTCTATCCTTGTTTTGTAGCCCTCTATCTCATCTTCTAAGTCACTTACCTCGTCAGGAA
Source organism: Bacteroidota bacterium (assembly GCA_039030555.1). Lineage (GTDB taxonomy): Bacteria > Bacteroidota > Bacteroidia > Cytophagales > Cyclobacteriaceae > JBCCDY01. The sequence continues at coordinate 71,566 of JBCCDY010000013.1, read as the reverse complement.
GTGCTCCCCTTACTTTTATGATCTCATCTCTTTTGGAATCAATGGATTGAAGTTTTAAAAGGGCTTCAAGTTTTTGTGCTATCGTTTTTTCCATGTAGTTATTTGAAATAATTAACCGGATTGGTATCTACCCCCGTTAAACGGAGTGCAATATTAGGAAATTTTTCAGACAAATGTTGCTGTAATAGGTCTTTTGTAAACACTTCGCTTTCATAATGTCCGATATCTGCGATTAGTATTTCATTCTCGCCGTCAAAGAACTCATGATATTTGAAGTCTGAGCTTACGAAAGCATCGGCTTCGGCCGCTCTGGCTTTTTGAAGTAGGAAGCTTCCAGACCCGCCGCAAACAGCAACTCGTTTTATGATATCTTTTTGAAGATTGGTATACTTAATAACATTCAGATCCATACTCTCTTTTAAATGCTTAAGAAAATCCTGGGTTTTCATGGGTTTATCTAACTCACCGACCATTCCAATTCCAACATCGGGATTGGTGTTTTCAAGCTTAATGATGTCAAAAGCAACTTCTTCATATGGGTGAGAAGCCCTAAGTGCATTGATAATTGCACTTTGACGGTAGCTTGGAAATACCATTTCTAATTTTACCTCAGATGTTTTTTCTATTTCCCCGGCGTTTCCAATGAAAGGTTTTGAACGCTCATTCGGTCTGAACGTTCCATCACCTTCCGTTTGAAAACTGCAAAAATCGTAGTTGCTGATTTTACCAGCTCCCACTTCAGACATGCTTTCTAAAACGCCATCTAAGTGATCCTTCGGAACAAATGTGACTATCTTAGATAAGGAACCCTCTTTTGAACCAAGCATTTTGAGCTTATTCAAACCTATTTTTTCAGATATTTTGAAATTTACACCGTTCATTACGCTATCTAAATTGGTATGAATAGCGTAAAGGGAGATTCCATTTTTAATAGCCTTTAAAACTGTTCTTTCTATGTAATTGGCTCCAGTTAGTTGTTTCAAGCCTTTAAATATGATGGGGTGGTGTGAAACTATAAGGTTGCACCCATTTTCTATGGCCTCATCAACAACCGCTTCAATACAGTCTAAAGAAATTATAATTCCAGTGACTTCCTCAGAAGCATCTCCCACAAGTAAACCGGAATTATCATAGCTTTTCTGGTATGCTTTTGGAGCTATGTATTCCAAATGATTTATGACATCTTTTATTTTGGTCATTTTTAAAGATATTTGCAGGCTTCAATATAATTATAAGTTTTTTGAGCTAGATGGGCTGGGAAATCATATTATCTCCATTCGCTTTTCTTTACAAAACCGGGACTTCATTTAGGAATCATTTATATAATATCGGGCATAAAAAATCATTCCGGTTTGAAGTATTTACTATCGGAGTTGGAAATTTGACCGTAGGTGGAACAGGTAAAACACCGATGGTTGAGTATCTCATTCGGTTATTGAAGGAAAGCTACAATATTGTGACTTTAAGCCGAGGATATGGACGCTCTACAAAAGGTTTTATTCTTGCTTCGGAACATGACAATGCAACTACGCTAGGGGATGAACCTTTTCAGTTCTATCATAAATTCAAGGATGAAGTGAAGGTCGCAGTGGGTGAAGAACGGGTCTTGGCCATTCCTGAAATTATTAATGCTTTGCCCAAAACGGACTTGGTTTTATTGGATGACATATTCCAACATCGCTCGGTCGACCCTCATGTAAATATTCTACTTTGTGATTATAATAGACCCTTTTTTAAAGATTTTTTACTACCCATGGGCCGGCTGAGAGAATCAAGGAAGGGGGCTCAAAGAGCAGATATAATACTGGTTACTAAATGTCCTGAAAATTTGAGTATTGAGGATCAAAATGAGTTCATTTCTAAAATCAAAACCTACTCAAAGCAGGAAACTCCCATATATTTTAGCAAAATCAAATACGGACAGGCAAGGCAAATAAAAGGGCCATACAATGAAGGCGTAGAAAAAGTAATTTTGGTTTCTGGTCTTGCTTCTTCAGGTCTTTTTGAGAACTATGCTAATTCTAACTTTGAGGTATTAAATCATTTTAAATTTGAAGATCATCACGATTATAAAGAGGTGGATCTGAAGAAGATACATGCTTATTTGAAAGAGCAGTCTGGAGAAGTGAAAATTTTAACGACGGAGAAAGATGTAGTTAAGCTCAAAAACCTGAACTTGCATCCTTATTTTGAAGAATCTCAACTTTTGTACTTACCCATTGAATTCGAATTCAATCATTCTGGTGAGAAATTTGATAAGTCGCTTTTGGATTTGATCAACACGTACTATAAAACTCCAAAGAATTAGGTTGAGGCTTGCACTAATCATATTAGCAGTTATAGGTTTTTCAGAAATTGCCTTAGGCCAGATTCTGGATGATAGTACAAAGCTTGTCTATGGACCTGAAACTACACTTTTCATCTATGAAAGTGATCTTTTAAACAACACTGGAACATTTAGACCAATTGATACGGCATTGGTAGGGCACCATCGGTTTGGTTACGTCGCTGAGCAAGACTTCAAATATCAAAACCTGGGTAATATTGGTACGGCTGTAAATCCGATCTACGCCCCATTCAATAAAAAAATAGGTGCTTATTCAGGTTTTCATGCTTATGATTACCTATTCAGGGATGCCTCTGTAATCAGATATTTTAATACTAGATCTCCATTTTTAGGACTTGACCTAAACTTTGGAGGTAATGGACGATCCATCATTAACGTTGAATTTTCGAGGAATGTAAAACCAAACTGGAATGTGGGGTTTGACCTTTCATTGTATCGGATCGACAAACAAATAGGAGAGGAACAAACCAGGGGAGATCGAAACGCCGAATCCAACCAGTTTTCATTCTTTACTGGTTATCATACCAAAGACTCAGTATACCAACTTCTGGCCTCCTTTTCAACGATGAACCATGATGTTATTGAAAGCGGGGGTGTCGTAGTACCTGATACGGCGGATTTTGAAGATTTTTTTGATGAAGACAACGATATCAATCTTCGGAATGCAGTTAGTGGTGATGATCGTACGCAATACAACTTATACCAGCAATACACTTACTCTGATTATGTACAGTTTTATCATCTATTGGATTTTACCGTTCAGGAAAACTCATTTGTCGACTCTCGTTTAGACATTGAAGGAGATTTTTTTGCCCCCCCACTTATTGATGAAGATACGACCAGGGATATCACTTCACTGAGATCGTTAAGTAATGAAATTGGGATCAAAGGAAATCTACCACGTCTTTTTTATAGGTTCTATTACAAAAGAAGAGAGCTCAAGCTGATTTATGAGTTTTTACCATCGGTCGGACCACAGACAGAGAACTACGGTGGAGGAAAAATCAGATATGAATTCAGTCCAAAAGTATCAACTGATTTTGAAGGTGAGTTTTTACAGGGAGGATTTTACTCCCTTGAAGCAACATTTCGCTATAAAACGGCACAGATACAAGCTGGAGCCAACAAAATCACACCTTCTTTCCTGGTTCAACGTTATTTTGGAAACCACGATGAATGGGACAATAACTTTACTGGGCCGGAGCAGCAATTCATTTCTGCTGAAGTGGGTATACCAATAGGTGAAGACGTAAAGATCACTCCTTTTGCCAAATATCAGGATATAACTAATCCCATTTTCTTTGATTTGGAGGCTAATCCGGAACAATCTGTCAACTCAGCAGCAATTACAACGACGGGTCTTAAGTTATCGGCCAATTTTTTAAAGAATGTATATTTCACCGGAGAAGCTAATTACACATCCGTTAGTGGATCAGCATCGGAAGTATATCCAATTCCTGAGCTTTTTTACGTTGGGACTCTATCATACAGAAATTTACTGTTTAAAAAACGTCTTGACTTTGAAATTGGGGTTGATACACATTGGAAGTCAGATTACTTCGCTTTGGACTATGATCCGGTTATACAGCAATTCTTTCTTCAAGAACGATTTGAAATTCCTGCGTACCTGCTTGTAGATTTGTTCATAAATTTCAAAGTGAATAGAACAAGATTTACTTTCAAAATCAAACAGATATCACAAGGGTTGATTGATCCGGGTTACCTGGTTACGCCTTCTTACATAGGGACACCTTCAACCTTCGATTTATTGATCACCTGGCCATTTTTCGATTAATATGGAAACCAAAGACATTAATACCAAGAATATACTTGGTCTCGAACTTCCTACCGATCCCAGATGGGTAGATATCGCGGAAAAGAATATTGAAGATATTCTCACAGACCATGCATACTGTGAGCAAAAGGCCGCCTCATCTTGTATATCGCTGATCGTTCAATTTCCTGAAAAAGATGAATTAGTTGATTGCTTAACTCCAGTTGTAGCGGAAGAATGGAGTCACTTCGAACGGGTGATCGAAGAGTTGAGAAATCGGAATCTAAAGCTGGGCGTTCAGAGAAAAGATCTTTATGTTTCAGAGCTGAACAAGCAGATCAAAAAAGGAGGAAGCCGTGAGGCGCAATTGGTCGAAAAGCTGCTGATCAACGCATTAATTGAGGCAAGGAGCTGTGAGCGTTTTCGCTTATTATCTGAAAATATTGAGGATGAAGACCTGAAAAAGTTTTACTACGAATTAATGATTTCTGAAGCCGGACATTATAAAAACTTCATTAGGCTAGCGAAAGAATATCTACCTGAAGACGTAGTTTGGACAAGATGGAAAGAGCTTTTGAAGACAGAAGCTGAAATTTTGGCGAATATGGAAGTGAGAGGAGATAGAATGCATTAAAATCTGAAAAACTATAATAATGATCAAATCTGTGTGTGTATTCTGTGGTTCATCTGTAGGCAAAAAACCTGTCTATGCTGAAACAGCCCATAAACTAGGTGAGGTTTTGGCTGAAAAGGGTATGAAATTAGTCTTTGGAGGAGGAAAGGTTGGCCTTATGGGAGCTACAGCTGAAGGATGCTTAAATAAAGGTGGGCAGGCTATTGGAGTAATACCTCAAAGTCTTTATGAGAAAGAAGTAGCACATACTGGAATCCAGGAATTAAAGGTTGTTGAAACCATGCATGAGCGAAAGAAACTCATGTACGATCTCTCCGACGCCTTCGTAGCAATGCCAGGAGGATATGGAACATTAGATGAATTCTGCGAAGTACTAACCTGGAGCCAGCTGGGATACCACCATAAGCCTATAGCTTTTCTAAATGTGGAGGGATACTTCGATCGCTTAATCGATCAATTCCATTACTCTTTTGAAGAAGGTTTTATTACTCAGAACCACTTAGATATGATTATAGTAGAAACGAGTATTGAGGCTATGTTTGAAAAGATTAGGGCTTATAAATACAAAGATTCATCGAAGTGGATCACGAAAGATGTAAAACCTTAAGGATTTTGCTCACCCCTTACCTCAGTATCTATCTCGGAAAGAAAAAATCGCATTTTCTTATGCTTAAAGCGTATTTGAACGCTGTAAAGTGCTACCATAAAAAAGAGCACAGTAAATGAGATGATAAGGACTCTTTTATTGTAGAGTGCTTCTTGTTTGATGGCGAATACTTCTTTTCTGGAATTAGCCAGAACAATTTCATATTTGGCATTAAGCCGTTCTAGTTTATCTGTCATCTCAAGTCTCTTTTTCATCTCTAATTCCATGAGATCAACATTAGCAAATGCTAAATCATAATTACTTCTTGATTTATATATGTTTTTGAGATTTGATGTTGCTTCGATAAGCTCAGTACTATTACCATATTCTAAGCTAACATTTTTTGAAAGCTCAAATAATTCACTGGCATCTATCGTATCTTTTTCTTTCAGATTTAAAGAGGCTAAATCATTATAAATACTTGGTAGATATTTATTCATTTCAAGCTCCTGCATCAGAAAGATTGATTTTTCGAAAAACAATTTTGCTTCTGAGAGTTTTGATTGCTGAAGATTTAAAACCCCCATATTATGGTTAAACCAAGCCTCATTCACTTGGGCAAGTGATGTAGAGCTGCTCAAATTTAGTGAGCGTATAAAGTACTTCTTAGCATCATTATAGTTATTTCTATCCAGTTCAATCAGCCCCAAATCATTTAGCAAAGTGGCAACCAACTCCTGATCATTAAGACTTTCGAAAATTTTAAGGCTCTTAATGAAAGACTCTTGGGCAGCTAAATAGCCCTTAGAGTCTCTTAAAACGAGTCCTAGACTTCTCAAGATTAGACCTTTACTTTCCTGGTCACCAATGGAATTAAACAATTTAGCAGAAATCTGGTAATTTTTAATAGCCCCTTCATAGTGGTAATTATCGTAATAAATATTTCCCAGAAGGTGGCGAGACTTTGCCTCTCTTTTTGAATCGTCAGCTATTCTAAAATATTTGACCGCATTTAGAGAATTTTCGATTGCATTTAAATGATCCCCATTCTTTTCAAACATAAATGCATTTAAATAATAAGCTTTTCCTATATAGAGATTGTTTTTATCGAGCTCAAAAATCTTACTCGTATAGTAGTAAGCGGAATCTAATTGGTTATGATCATAATAGAAATCGGCTGCATTTCTATACAATTCCTTTGAGATGTCTTCATCTAATTGAAAAATGCTGAGCCATCCGTTAGATGCGAGTAGTATGATAACATGAACTATAGAAATATTCAAGATAATTGTATTCTGGTTGAACATAAAGATAAACCAGAAAATGCAATGTGGCAAAATAATTCACACACATTACATTGTTATTTTTAATAATAATTAATTAATTTCTATCTGGATCACTAGCTTTAACTTTCTCACCGGTTGATCCCGTGCCATTTTCAATGTTATCAATCTCAATTTGAATATCATCAGCATCTTCTCCGATAGAGCAAGAAACAGTAAGTATTGAAAATGAGATCATTACAAAGATTTTTTTGAACGTTTTCATGTTTAATAGATTTTTAAATTCAACATGAAATAAAAGTAAAGAAACCTTTTTTGGATATGAATACTACGGCTTAAAATCAACCTAATCTCCAATTATATTGGAAATATCCGTTTACTTTTAGAAACTTTTTTGTGATTTTTTATTAAGAATGAAATTTGATAGCGTAAGTACTTCAATTTGTATTGGTAGTAACTGCCCTACTTTATGGGGTACTTAACACTTGCATTTTTCTGGAAGGTAACTCGACCAACACACCACAGGCACACCGTTTATCCTAAGATAGCTTCACTTTAGCATTACCACTTCATGACGAGTGTAGCGAGGCAACTGTTTTAATAATTCTTCGGCTCTTGTTTTATGTGTCTGATCCTTAAAATCTTGATTTCAGATTTGGAGAAACGGTAAGCAACCCTGTAGCTATAAGTTTCAAATGCTCGATAAGTACCATCATTGTTTTTCTTGTATTTATCACTCGGATATCTTTCTGGTTCATCCAGAGCCTTATCAAGGTTAGAAAGAATTCCTGTTTCTACAGATTCCGCACCTTGAAATGATTCTCGGCTGATTCGCTTGAGTTCTTTTTTTAAATAGCTGGAAGGACGCTTATTCCAGACTAGTTTTAGCGCCACGAACGAACCTCTTTAACAGCTTCTTCATGAGTCAAAAATTCACCCCTATCTATTTCCGCTTCTGCTTCATCCAATTCTTTGTTGTATTGCTCCAAGCTAATTCTTTCATCATCTGTATATTCCTTTGCTACTGCATAAAGAAGCTTAATTAGCTTAGTATCTCCGTTATCAATGAAATTGTGTAATTCCTTTCGTATTTGGGCCGCTCCCATAATTTATTATACGTTTCGCTCATATAAAAGAACGATAAAATTCTGAATGATAGGACAGACTTTTATATAAAGTATTAAAATAGTATTCTAATTAAGTCTTTTGCTTCTTCTTTTTTGCCGCAGGAAATAAGATATTATTCAAAATAAGCCGATAACCCGGACTGTTCGGATGAAGGTTAAGGTCAGTAGGCTCTTCACCAACTAAATGCTGATAGTCCTCCGGGTCGTGCCCTCCATAAAACGTCCAGAAACCTTTACCGATCACCCCATGTATATAACGGGCTTCCTGAATTGCTTTATTCTCGCCCATCACTAATACGTCCGGTTTTACAAGCGATTTTTTGAAGGCGGTCGTTTGCCCCATAAACCCTTTAACCACTTGCTCGTGATTTTGAGTTAGCATGGTTGGGATGGGATCCCATTTTGCTGAAAACTCAAAAAGTGTGAAATAATCATTCTTTTCGGTCAATCCCCTCTCCGCCGGTTGATTGTCAATATTGGAAAATTCATATTGATAAGGGTCTTTTATGATTTCAAAGTTCTCAAACGCAAAAGTATTTTCGTAAACTAATTTTCCTTGTGCATGTGGATCTGAAGGATCACCGTCAAACATATGCTCGCAAATGTCAATACCTTCCGCAGCCAGCGCAATGTCATATGTGTCGGTTGCGGAGCACATAGCAAATAAGAAGCCTCCCCCTAGTACGAAATCCCTAATCTTATGCGCTACTCCAAGCTTTAAATGTGAAACCTTGGTGTAACCATGTTCTCTTGCAGAGGCTTCATAGGCTCTTTGTTGCTCAATATACCAAGGGAAGTTCCTGAAAGAGCGATAGAACTTTCCATACTGCCCGGTAAAATCTTCGTGGTGTAGGTGAAGCCAGTCGTACTCCGGTAATTTGGATTCTAATACTTCTGTATCAAAAACCACATCATAGGGTATTTCAGCGTAAGTAAGGGCCAGGGTTACGGCATCGTCCCAGGGCTGTTTGCTTTTTGGGGAATACACAGCGATTTCAGGATATTTTTCAAGCCTCATTACGTCCTGATTGGATGCGGGGCTGGCAATTGCAGATACAATAGCATTGGACTGTGCGTCAGAAATGACCTCATAGCTGACTCCTCTAATAACTAATTCATTTTCAAATTTCTGATAATGTTTGATCATAAAGCTCCCGCCTCTGTAGTTCAGAAGCCAGTCGACTTCTATTTCATTTTGAAGCACCCAATAAGCAATCCCATAAGCCTTGAGATGATTTTTCTGGGATTCATCCATGGGGATAAGTAAATATGCGGCGAAAGATTGACTTGTGATCAGCAGAGAGAGAAGTGAGGCTAAGAAAAATTTCATAACAGTACTGTTATTTTAGATATTGCGCTGGTGCCTTTTTCTACTTTAAGAAAAGGCAAGCTAATTTTATGTGTAATACCCTCAGAAAACAATAAAAGTTTCTCTTTATTCTAATCTTAACGTCAAAAATGAGGATATTCCTTTGAATTGGGTCAATTATTAAACCAGAATATACATTTTGGTATTTTTAACTTTATAGTGACATTCTAAAGCTTGGCTATACGATTACTTATACTTTTCTTTTTCATCGTCTTACAGTTTGCTACTCAGGCTTCTGAAATTCTGATTACCGGTCTGTATAAAGGAAAAGACCTGTACATAAGGAACCCTTATGCTTCCGGAGGGGAGTTTTGTATTCAGTCGATTATTTTGAATGATGTAGAGATTATCAAAAAACCGAGGGTTGCGGCTATTAAGTTGGATCTTTCCAGGTTCAATATGAATGATAAAATCAAAATACAGATCATTCATGAAGAAAGTTGCCTCCCGGATATACTCAACCCAGGCGATATCATCTTTACCCAGGAGTTTGGTTTTGTTTCTGCGAGGGCCTCATCGAAAGCGTTATTTTGGAGATCTAAGAATGAGAAGGAGGGTGGTTATTATCAGACTCAGAAATTTAAAGATAGTGAATGGTCAAATCTGGAACGCTTAGAACCCAAACCAGGGAGAGGAACGAAAAACTACGAGCTTCCAATTCAACATTCTGATAAAGAGAATATGTACAAGATCCTTTATGTTATAGGAGAGGAAGAATTTGAGTCTAAGCCTTTGGAATATGTAATATTGGACGAGCCTATTACCTTTTCACCAGTAAACTCATCTGATAAAATCACTTTTTCCAAAGAAGCGTTTTATGAGGTACATGACTCAGAAGGAAATCAAATTATGAAAGGAACTGCTAAAGAGATCGTGGTTTTCCCCCTGAAAAAGGGGAAATATTTTCTATATCTTGAGGGCGATAAACACGAATTTTTCAAACGATAAGTATATAAGAATGATAAGGATTTTTACCCTTCTGGCTTTGTTGATGCCCTATGTTTTAATTTCACAAAGCTCCAAAGTAAAAAAAGCTTCAAAGCTTGCAGAAGATGTTGAAAGTAAGGTGATCGAATGGAGGCATGATTTTCACCAGAACCCCGAGCTTTCTAATCGAGAGTTTGAAACAGCAAAGAAAATTGAAACACATCTGAAGGAGCTTGGCCTGAAAGTTCAAACGAAAGTTGCACATACAGGCGTTGTAGGAATATTGGAAACAGGGAAGCCAGGGCCTGTTGTTGGGCTTAGGGCCGATATTGATGCCTTACCCGTTACCGAAAGGGTTGAGCTCCCTTATGCTTCGAAAGTTAAAAGCGAGTATAATAATGTTGAAACCGGAGTAATGCACGCCTGTGGACATGATACACATATCGCGATTATGATGGGTGTGGCAGAGGTACTTACTAAGATGAAATCAGACCTCAAAGGAACGTATAAGTTCATTTTTCAACCTGCGGAAGAAGGTGCTCCAAGAGGTGAAGAAGGCGGGGCAGAACTTATGGTTAAAGAAGGTGTACTCAAGAACCCTGATGTGGATGTAATTTTCGGACTTCACATCAGCGCTCAGACCACCATAGGACAAATAAACTACCGCCCTGAAGGCATTATGGCAGCGGCTGATCAATTCTACATCACGGTGAAAGGAAAGCAAACGCATGGTTCCAGGCCATGGGGAGGTGTTGACCCGGTTGTTGCGTCGGCACAAATAATCAACTCATTGCAAACCATCGTTAGCCGTCAGACGGATTTGACAAAAGAGGCTGCCGTGATTTCTGTTGGGATGATCCAGGGTGGAGTTCGAAATAATATTATTCCTGAGGAAGTTAAGATGATCGGCACGATCAGAACACTGGATGTACAGATGCAGGATCTTATTCACGAGAAAATGAAACACATGGTTCCGTTAGTGGCAGAGAGTTTCGGAGCAGAGGCTGAGATCGATATTAATAAAGGTGTCCCCGTAACTTATAATGATCCTGAGCTTACGGAATGGGCTGTTCCGGTTTTGAAAAATACTATAGGTTCATCTAATCTAAATGAAATTAAAGCCATAACGGGCGCTGAGGACTTCGCATTTTTCGCTAACGAAATTCCCGGGTTTTATTATTTTATAGGCGGATGTCCCAAAGATGTAAATCCAGCAGAAGCAGCTCCACATCATACTCCTGATTTTTATGTGGATGATGCCGGAATGAAAACAGGGTTAATGTCTATGATCAATCTGGCCATTGAATATTCAGAGACCAAATCACAAATACATTGAAATCAAGGTAAATTAATAATAAATTGGTTTCCTTTCTTTGTTATATCAGCTACCGAAAAAATACTTCCTGATTGATCAGAACTAAAGGTTCCTGTTATTTCAAATGGGTTATCTGTACTTCTTATACCACTTATAATAATTTTATAGGTAACCTCAACAGTTCCAGTCCTATAAAAAACTAGAGTCGCATAATCACCATCAACATTTGCACTTGATAAACTTACAAATTCAAAAAGACCATTATTCTCACTTATACCTACAGCCTGACTTCCATCATCTGCAACAACTATAGTTAGGTCTAGATTGGCATCAATTACAGCTTGTGATGCGTTTTCTCCAGTACTCCAATCCAAATCAATTCTTATTCCAGATATATCATTTATTATTATTTGTTGTGGGCCTTCGTCATCACTGCAGCTTGATATAAAAATCAAACCAAGGACAAGACCTAAAAAGGAAATAATCTTTCTCATTTATAGATTTTTTGGCAAAATACAATTATTATTCAGCACCCAAAATCTCGAATAGCTCATCCAGGTTAGGCGAAAGGATAATCTCAGTCCTTCTATTCTTTTGCCTCCCTTCAGCTGTTTCATTGCTTTCTACCGGGCTACTTTCCCCCTTACCCGAAGCTGTTACCTGCTCGGCAGGTACGCCCGATTCCACAAGGATATTTGAAATGGTAGTTGCTCTCAATACACTCAAATCCCAGTTATTTCTGAAATACCTTGAAGGGACAGAGATTGGAACATTATCTGTATGTCCTTCCACCAGGATACCAATATCAGGATTATCTTTTAAAACTGCTGCCAGTTTTTGAATGGCATCCTTACCTTTTGCATCAATATTGATGCTCCCCGATTTAAAAAGTAATTGCTCGGAGAGCGATACATATACCTTACCGTTTTTTACCTCAACTTGAAGCTCGTCACTTTTAAAACTAAGGAGCGCGTCGGAAACCCTCTTCTTCAAGCGATTAATAGCTTCTTTTTCCTGGGCGATAATATTCTCTAGTTCATCAACCCGTTTGCTACGCTCGTTTACTTCAGCTAAAAGTTCCTCGTTTTTTAAACGCTGAACTTCCAGGGACTTCCGGATATCGAGTAATTCTCTTTGCTGTTTTTCTAGGTCTTTGTCCAGGTTAGCCTTATTATCTATTAGGTCATCATAGTACTTTTGAAGCTGACCTAAACGTTGCTTATTTTCTTCTAATTCACTTTTAACTTTTGCTAACTCCTGATGCGTCGTAGTTGAATCCGCAAGCAAATCCTCTACCCGTTTATTTAAGGAGGCTATGCGATCTTTACTTTCTTCCAAAGCTTCCGATTTTTCCTGAAGCTCGGCTTCAGTAGCTATTTTATCGGCTAAAGTCTCATCGTATACTTTTTTAGAAACGATACAGGATTGAAGGATAAAAACAGAGATGATTAAGAAATAAAAGAAACTTTTAAGCATTTTAAAGATTGATATTTATATCGGTAAAGTTATTAAGCTATATCGTTTTATTCTATTATTGAAATAGAGGATTAACAATAAGAGTTGAATATGAATTATAAAGAGGGAATGCTGCGAGATGGTTCCATGACTGGGAAAACAATTATCGTAACAGGTGGTGGTACAGGCCTGGGCAGGTCGATGGGTACTTATTTATTAAAATTAGGTGCTAAACTCGTCATTACGAGTAGAAAGATTGATGTGCTCACTAAGGCAGCCCAGGAAATGTCGGAGGAGACAGGTGGTGAAGTACTGCCGATGGAATGTGATGTTCGTGATCTTGAAAGCGTAGAAAACGTAATCAAAAAAACGGTAGAGCATTTCGGTTCATTTAACGGCTTATTAAATAATGCTGCTGGAAACTTTATTAGTCCAACGGAAAGGCTTTCTAACAACGCATTCAATACAGTTATTGATATTGTATTGAAAGGCACCAGTAACTTCACACTTGCCTCAGGAAAATACTGGATTGAACAAAAAATTCCTTCTACCATACTCAATATCGTTACGACTTATGCCTGGACCGGATCAGGTTATGTAGTTCCTTCAGCTGCAGCAAAGGCAGGCGTTCTGGCCATGACTCGTTCCCTGGCAGTAGAGTGGGCCAAATATGATATTCGAAGTAATGCAATTGCTCCCGGACCGTTCCCTACTGAAGGTGCATGGAGCAGACTTCTACCCGGAGATTTAGTGAAGAAGTTTGATCCATCCAAAAAAGTACCTGTAGGAAGGGTAGGAGAGCATCAAGAGTTGGCTAACCTTGCAGCTTATCTCATGTCGGATTTTTCAGCTTACGTCAATGGTGAAGTTGTAACTATAGATGGAGGCGAATGGCTCCAAGGCGCTGGCGAGTTCAACAATCTTGATCTCATTACAGAAGAAATGTGGGATGCGTTTGAAGTAGCTCGAAAAAATAAGGGCAAAGGTATAAAGACTGCAGTTTCTTATGTGAAAGGAAAGATCAGTATGCTTGGCAAATAAGATTACAGAATAGTTCTTGAAGAGTAAGACATCCGACAGATGAAGATTATTTGTAGGTTCAAGTGAATTTTTTGTTCTCTAACGGCCTTTTCACCACCGACCGTTGAACAAAAAATAAAATCAGTTTGAACAGACTACTCTTTTTTGCTGTATTCGTGCTCCCAGTACTTTCTTTGGCTCAGGAAACTCCAATTGAAAAAGACCTTTATGGCTACCTGAGGAAAGCAAAGCAGAGCTTAGCCCATAACCCAGAACAGTCCCTAGTTTATATCGATTCCCTGGAGAAAAGGGGATCAGAATCATTTTTAAAAAATAGAAAAGCGAGTATTTCCCTCTTAAAATCAAGAGCAAATATTAAAATGGGAAGACTCATAAAAGCCCAGTCTTTTCTAAAGGAACTGGAGTTGGAATTACTTTTTCATCAAAACGAATTACTTAAGGCAAATACAAAATATCAGGAACTCAAACTGCGATCGAGCCAAAATCTTATATCCCTTTTTACTCTTTTCCTGATAAAAGCAACAATTCTCAGTTTGCTTTTAAGAAAGCAATACCTGGCAAAAAAGAGAGCTAATCGAGTTATGGAAAGGCAGTATGATCAGATCATGTCTAAAAACAGGATTATACAAGGTAAAAATGAAGAGATAGAGACTCATTTGGATAGCTTAAAGGAGGCAAAAGCCACTATTGAAGTTCAAAATAGAAGTTTGAAAAAACATAATGAACAACTGGAGTGTATGGTCGAAGAGCGAAGTAATGAGTTGATCAGTGTCATGAAAAGATTATCTATTCATGTGGATAATACCCCCCTAGCTTTCTTAGAACTTGATATGGAAGGCCGTTTAACAAGATGGCCTAGACAAGCAAAAGACTTATTTGGGTGGGAAGAAAATGAAGTGTTAGGGAAAAGGTTTGATGAAATAAGCCTGATGCAAAGAGAAGATCATTTGTTATTAGAAGAATCACTAAATAAACTTGATAAAAACGCTCAACCTCGATTCTTTCTAAAAAATAAAAATTTCAATAAGAAAAATGAGGTTCTACACATAGAGTGGAGTAATACTTTGCTTTATGATGATGAAGATAATCCGGAGACTCTACTTTGTATAGCAAACAACGTAAGTTCCAGAGAACAAGCGCTCAGCAGTTTACAGCAGAGCAATCTCGAATTAGATAATTTTATTTATAAAGCTTCACACGATCTCCAGGGCCCTATAGCCCGAATGAAAGGAGTGATCAACCTGGGTATTTTGGAGGGTAAAGATGACATATCCAGAAGATACTTTGAGATGCTGAATAATGTTACTTGCGAAATGAGTCAGCTGCTAACCAAATTACAAAAAGCGCATGAAGTATTCGATTGTTCCCCTGAACTAAAAACATTTAATCTGAGATCATTTATTGAATCACGCATCAATGAAATTACTGTATCGAATCGAAATCTAAATCTGATCAGTGAAATTCAAGTCGAGGAAACAACGAATTGGCAAGGCGATATTTTTCTTTTTCAAACGGTAATTGACAATCTGCTCGAAAATGCAATAGCACACCGAAACTCGTACAGCCCTAAGGTCAGTATTAAAGCACAGCTGATCAATGAAGGTATCTTAAAGATCATCTTTTCTGATAACGGAAAAGGAATAGTAGCAGGTACGGAAGGTCGGATCTTCGATATGTTCTACCATACCTCTTCCGATACCTTAAGTGACGGTATGGGGCTTTATCTCGTGAAAAAGGCAATGGAGAAATTAGGAGGAAATATTAGATTGGTTCACCCGAAAAATGATACTGTTTTTGAAATAATTCTTCCAGCATATTGATTTTATAAAAGCTTAGTATCAATCTTCTTTTACCTTTGGGCACTTAAAGTAAAATCATTGTAAATGGATTTTGACAGGCATTTGATTACTGCCGCTTTGCCCTATGCAAACGGCCCTATTCATATTGGTCATTTGGCAGGAGTGTACATCCCTGCGGATATCTATGTTCGCTATCTGAGAAGTAAAGGAGAAGATGTTGTTTTTGTTTGCGGCTCCGATGAGCATGGTATGGCTATTACGCTTCGTGCCAGGAAGGAAGGAAAGCAGCCCCAGGAAATCATTGATCAGTATCATTTTCAAATAAAAGAGAGCCTTGATAAGCTGGGTATCAGCTTTAGTATATATTCAAGAACTTCCAATCAAACCCATCATGATACTGCATCTGAGATGTTTAAACACCTTTATGATCAAGGGGAGTTCCTGGAAAAAGATTCGGAGCAGTTTTACGATGAAGAAGCTAAACAATTCCTGGCCGATCGGTACATCAAAGGTGAATGTCCCAGATGTGGATTTGGAGAGGCTTATGGAGATCAATGTGAGAACTGTGGTAGTTCCCTAAGCCCAACTGAACTGATTAATCCAGTATCGACAATAAGTAATAAAAAGCCAGTGATGAAACCCACCAGGCACTGGTACTTCCCCATGGATAAGTATGAACCCTGGTTGAAGAAATGGATATTGGAAGGTCATAAAGAATGGAAGCAGAATGTTTATGGACAATGTAAATCTTGGTTAGACAGTGGCCTTCAGCCAAGGGCGATGACAAGAGATTTAGATTGGGGTGTGAAAGTTCCAGTTGAGGGTGCTGACGGGAAAGTCTTATACGTATGGTTCGACGCTCCAATTGGATATATTTCTGCTACTAAAGAATGGGCAAAAGAGAAAGGAGTTGACTGGGAGCCCTATTGGAAAGATAAGAAGACACGACTGTTGCACTTTATTGGTAAAGACAATATTGTATTTCACTGTATCATATTTCCATCGATTCTAAAGGCTCATAAAGAATTTATCTTACCTGATAATGTGCCTGCAAATGAGTTCCTAAATCTAGAAGGAAATAAAATATCTACTTCAAGAAATTGGGCAGTATGGCTACACGAATATCTGGAGGATTTTTCAGGTAAGGAAGATGTATTACGTTATACACTAACTTCTAATGCCCCTGAAACAAAAGATAACGACTTTACATGGAAAGACTTTCAGGCTAGAAATAACAATGAACTGGTTGCAATTCTAGGCAACCTGGTTAACAGAGTTGTTGTCTTAACACATAAATATTTCGATGGTAAAATACCGGAGAAAGGTGAATTTTATAGTTACGAAGATGATCTGATAGAAGTCATTAATGAAACGCCTAAACTAGTTGAAGAAAGCCTGGATCAATTTAGATTTAGAGAAGCTCTATCCAGAGTAATGGACCTGGCCAGAGCTGGAAACAAATATTTGGCAGATACAGAGCCTTGGAAGCTGATTAAGACTGATCCCGATCGTGTAGAAACCATTCTCAACTTGGGGAACCAGGTTTTGGCTAATCTGGCTATTGTAATGGAGCCTTTCCTCCCGTTTTCTTCTGAAAAGCTTGCAGGGATCTTGGATTTTGAAAGACCCGGATGGAATAAACTTGGGTCAACAAAACTGTTAGCAAATGGTCACACCGTAAAAAAACCAGATTTGATGTTCGGAAAGCTTGAAGATGAACTTATTGAGGCTCAAATAGAGAAATTAAAAAAAGTGAAAGAAATGAATACTGAAGAATCAGGAGCAGATTCTCTGAAAGATGAAATTGTATTTGATGATTTTATAAAAAACGATATCAGGATTGCTACTATAGTTTCGGCTGAAAAAGTAAAAAAGTCAAAAAAACTACTGAAAATAGAGTTAGATACAGGCATTGATAAAAGAACTGTACTGAGTGGAATTGCCCTTCATTTCGATCCCCAGGAGATTATAGGTGAGCAGGTGACTGTCTTGGTAAACCTTGCCCCTAGAATGATGATGGGTATTGAATCTCAGGGAATGATCCTGATGGCTGAAGATCACGACGGTAAACTTCGTTTTTTACAACCTTCTGAAGTAGTTAAGAACGGTTCGGTAGTTAGCTAGATTTATATTATAGTCTTTATATCAGTATTGCTTGGGATAAATTAGTCGTTGAACTCATTCATGGTTCTTTCTATGCCAATTGCAGCAAATGAAAGGATCATCTTTTTGGCTTTTTCGATAAATGGATCTATGGTTTTGAATTCTTCATTTGAGAATTTACTCAAGACATAATCTACTTGTTGCCCTTTTGAAAAGTTATCGCCAATACCACATTTTAATCTGGCGTAGTTGTTACCACCCGTAAGGGAATCGATACTACCTAGCCCGTTATGGCCTGCATTTGACCCTTTGGCCCTCATCCTCAATTTACCAAAGGGCAGTGCAAGATCATCGGTAATCACCAAAATCCGTTCTTTAGGAATATGCTCTTTTTCCATCCAATACTTTACAGCCTTTCCGCTGAGGTTCATGTAAGTGGATGGTTTTATTAAAATAAGAGTCCGTCCTCTGTGCTTTAATTCGAGTTTTGAAGCCAGCTTTTCAGTTTTAAACTCTTCACCCTGATCCACAGCCATGCTGTCGAGAATCATAAAACCAATATTGTGTCTGGTTAACTCATATTCATTACCAATATTTCCTAATCCTGTAATTAAATACTTCATATAAATGCCGCGTATGTTTAGGCTTATACTCTTAGATAATTATCTCTGGAACTCTTCTTGTACTCAAAAAGCTACTTAAGGATACCTATCATTTCAACAAACAAAAAAATCCTGCCTTTTCAGACAGGATTTTCCAAATCAAGTTAAAGAAGTTGATTAAGCTTCAGCTCCTTCAGCGGCAGCTTCAGCTCCTTCTTCTAATTCTTCATCCTCATCTGTTTTTCCTCTTAACGCACGAGGGATCTCAATTACAGCAATAGAAGCCTGTTTTGGATCAAGAATAGTAAAATCTTTTTCCTCAATGTCAGAAACTTTAATAGCACTGTTGAAATCTAAATCAGTGACATCAACTACAATCTTTTCAGGCATATTCTTAGGCTTTGCCTTTACAGAAAGTGATCTTCTCTTATGCATTAAAGTACCACCATCTAATACCCCTTTTGCCTGACCTTCAAGCGATATAGGAATATCCATTTTTACAGGTCTTCCTTCATGTAATTCAAGAAAATCTGCATGTAATATTATTTCGCTAACCGGGTGGAATTGTGCATCCTGAATAATACACCATTTTTCTTCTCCTTCAATATCCAGATTTACAAAGTGTGCTTCAGAAGTATAAAGAAGCTCTCTGAATAAAATCATCGGAACATAGAAATGGATTTGCTCGTCACCTCCGTAAATAACGCAAGGTACATTTCCCTGTGACCTGAGCTTTTTAACTTCGGATTTGCCGAGATTTGCTCTTTTAAACCCTATAATCTCAACTGTTTTCATAATTGTTTATTTAAATAAAAAGTGAACTAATTGATTCTTTATCATGAATTTTTCTGATAGCCTGTGCGAATAGCTCAGCCGTAGATAAAACTCTTATTTTTTCTGATTTCTTTTTTAATGGTATGGTATCCGATACCACCAATTCTTCCAGTGCGGAATTCTCTATATTTTCATAAGCGTTACCACTTAAAACAGGGTGAGTACAAATCGCCCTTACTGAATTTGCTCCGTTCTCCTTAATTAAAGTAGCTGCTCTCGATATTGTTCCTGCGGTATCGACCAGATCGTCTACTAAAACAATATCTCTTCCTTTTACATCACCAATAAGCTGCATCGAGGCAATTTGATTTGCTCTTGCACGATGCTTATCACAAACCACTAGATCAGCACCAAAATATTTTGAATAGATCCTTGCCCTGGCTACTCCACCTACATCGGGTGCAGCGAAAGTAAGCTGATCAGAATTTAAAGTTTTGAGATAAGGAATAAAGATGGCTGTTCCGTCCAAGTGATCCACCGGTATGTCGAAAAACCCCTGTATTTGTCCGGCATGCAGATCGTAGGTCATCAGGCGATCAACACCAGCTGCAATAAAAAGATTTGCTTTGAGTTTGGCGCCAATTGAAACCCTTGGTTTATCCTTTCTGTCCTGCCTTGCATAACCAAAGTAAGGAACCACAGCAGTAACGTAACTAGCACTAGCCCTCTTTGCAGCATCGATGGCTAACAAGAATTCCATAATATTATCTGCAGGAGGGCAAGTAGATTGAATGATGAATACTTCGCACCCTCGAACTGATTCGCTAAAGAAAGTGGAAATTTCTCCATCACTAAAACGATCAACAACCAAACTTCCTAAAGGAGTGCCGTAGTGTTGCGCGATTTTTTCTCCAAGATACCTGGATTCTGAACAAGCGAATATTTTAACCGACATCCTTCTAAAGTTTGACCAGCATAAAAAACAAATCCCGCCTCTGCGGGATGAAAGTTGTCCGACTAGGGCTCGAACCTAGACTCTTCTGGACCAAAACCAGACGTGTTGCCAGTTACACCATCGGACAATTACCCATTTCTTAATTTGGGAGTACAAAAGTATGACAACTTTTTTATTTTCAAAAGCTAATATCCTTTCATAAAGGGAATAAAAATTGATTTGAAACAATTAGTCATCTAAACAATCAATAAAAAGGTTCTTAAAGCTATATTCACCTAAAATTTATAATTCGAATGACTCCAAAAAATAAACTAATGAAAAGAGTAGCTCCGTTGCTTATTCTGGTGTTTTTATTGTCGACCGTTTCTTCTTGGACTAATAGCTCACAAATTCTTCCCACTAAGTTGAGAGTATTTGTTAGAAACGATTTAGGTAATTTAGTAGAGGGAGCTGAAGTTACATTATACACATCTGATGAAGATTATAGAAACGAATCGAATCCGGTTGAACCAACTCAAGTCACAGATTCTAAAGGTCGGGTAACCTTTAAAGAGGTTGGGGCACAGCCTTATTTTGTTAATGTTGAAAAAGGTGATCTCAATAACATTGCCGGAGGAATACGAATCGACACTTTAAAAGAAGGTCGTTTGAATAAAGCAACCATAGTAATCGACTAATTGAATAGGACTAACTTAATAAAGCTAATATTAGAACTAGAATCAGGTTTTGAGGAAGAAGAGCGATTCAAAAGTCGGTTTTTAGAACTTTTACAAACCAATCAAAACTGTTTTTATAGAAAATCATTAGAGAGACATATAACAGCCTCTGCTTGGATCGTTGATGAAGAGTTGGAAAATGCATTGCTTATCTACCATTCGAAGCTAAACCGATGGTTACAACCTGGCGGTCATGCTGATGGAAACGAAGATTTGTTTTCTGTTGCTAAAAAAGAAGTTATTGAAGAAACAGGAATTGATTATAGACCAAAGTTGAAGAGTATTTTTGATATTGATATTCATACAATTCCGGAACATAAAGGTATTCCAAAACACGATCATTATGATGTTCGATTTTTAATGGCCGTTTCCAAAGATACTTCAGTTCAAAGGAATAATGAATCGAAGGATATAAGCTGGAAACCTTTAGAGGTAATAAGCAAATCTCCGGAAATAGATCGTTCGATAAAAAGGATGATAGAGAAAACCAGACAATTAAGAGGAAAGATAGAATTTATATGAAGAAGGAAGTAGATTTATCAAAATTCAAATTTAGAAGGCCCATTGATGTTCGTTGGGGAGATTATGATATGCTTCGACACGTAAACAATGCGGTCTATTTTTCCTATTTAGAGAACGCCAGAATTCACTATCTGCAAGAATCTTGTAAATGGGACTGGGAGAATTATAAAATGGTCATTGCTAATATGTCAATGGATTTCCTGGCTCCGATCGAAATGAAAGCGAAACCCGAGGCATTACTTAGGTGTACCAGAATTGGTAACAAAAGCTTTAATCTGGAAAACGTAATACGAGACATTAATACAGGTACCGTTTATAATATTGCACAAAGTGTTTTGGTAGCCGTAGATGGAGAATCCGGTAAAGCTATCCACATTCCCGAACATCACGCCAGCGACTTGAGAAATTATGATGAGGTTGATTAAAGTCGGATCTTTTATTGGCCTTTTATCTGCAATTTTTTTGTTGCTATGGTATTACGCTTTTTCTCTTGATCAAGAATCTCATAAGCAAATTACATCGCAGCCGACGGTTTTTCAGGAATTGAAAATACCGGAAAGAAAATCTGCGATTTATTCCGAAGAAGATCTGGAAGCCAGACAGAACTATGAGCGAAGGATGCTTATTGATCCTAAAACGGGATCAATACCAGAAGACATTCATATTAAAGAAATTAAGTTCTCTGAAGAACTACCAGTTAAGGGAGTTTCTAAGAATTCAAGACAAAATGCACTCTCCTGGGAATCATTAGGACCTGAAAACTTCGGAGGAAGGTCAAGAGCAATTGTAGTAGATGCTACAGATGAAAATGTGTTAATCTCAGGAAGTGTTTCCGGAGGTGTTTTCAGATCAACCGACCAAGGACAAAATTGGGTAAGAACAAGCCCGATTACCAGCATTCAAAGTGTAACTGCAATAGCTCAAGATATCAATGATGGAAATACAAACGTTTGGTATTATGGAACCGGTGAGTTGGTAGGTAATACGGCAAGAGGTGGGGCGGCTCCTTTTAGAGGAGACGGAATTTTCAAGTCAGTTGATGGAGGTCAAAGTTGGTCTCAGCTAGAATTTACAGCCAGCGGAATAGAAAGTAGCTTTAATGACCAGTTTCAATACGTATGGAATATGGTCGTTAATCCAAATGTAGCTAACGAAGTTTATGCAGCTGTTTTTGGAGGTATAGCCAAGTCAAATGATGGAGGTGAAACCTGGAATATCGTTCTGGGTGATACCCTTAATAATTTTGAGGAACTTGTAGATCTAAACCAATTTAACACTCCTTTTTATAGTGATATACAGGTAAGCGACGATGGGGTTTTTTATGCTTTTCTTAGTAGCTCTACGGAAAACGTAGTTGATAATACCTTACTATTATCCAGAAGCGGTGGAGTATACAGGAGTACTAATGGAGTAGTTTGGGATACTATCTCTGTAGCACCTTTTCCATTTGCAACAAGGCGTGTAGTTATCGGAATTGATCCACAAGATTCTGATAGGGTCTTCTTTTTGACCACTGGAATAGGTGAGACGGGCGCAAATCTTCCCCAGCTTTGGAGATACAATCATAATTCAGACAGCCCTTGGACAGATCTCACGGCAAACATTCCTGATTTCGGAGAGCCTGTTGGTGATTTCGATATTCAAAACGGTTATAATATGCTCGTTGAAGTTCATCCTTTGGATCCCGACCTTGTATTTATAGGCGCTGCTAATCTATATGCTTCGAGTTCTGGCTTTACACAAAGCGATGCCCGATGGATTGGTGGCTATGACCCGATCAATGATATTTCTCTTTATCCGGGTTCACATCCTGACCAACACTCAGTTACATTCTTTCCTTCCAACCCTGAAAGAATGATTGCAGCACATGACGGAGGGCTTAGTGTAACAGAGAACAGTACGGCAGACTCAATCATCTGGAATTTCATAAACAATGGTTTTGTAACTACTCAATACTATACAATTGCCCTTAACTCGTTTGAAGAAGATGGAGTGGTGCTTGGAGGATTGCAGGATAACGGAACGCTTTTGCTACCGGAAAACGGAAATGTGACGGATTGGATTAGGGTATTGGGAGGAGATGGTTCTTTCGCAGATGTAAGTCGTGGAAATATTTTTTACTATTTGTCGTTTCAAAATGGTCAAATATTTCAAATCAATTTCAATGAAGATTTCGGTCTAGCCGATTTTGCCAGAGTAGATCCTATTGGGGGTTCGGGGTACCTATTTATTAATCCTTTTGTTATTGAACCACTAAACAACAATATAATGTTCCTGCCAGCCGGAACGGTGGTATGGAGAAATAATAATCTCAGTCAAATTCCAAGACGAGATAACGATCCAACCTCTGTAAACTGGGAACGCTTAGATGATACAGAAGTAGCGCAAGAAACCATTACTGCAATAGCTGCTTCGAAAAACCCGAGAGGTAGAGTTATCTATGGAACCATAGCGGGCACCCTGAATAGAATTGATGCTGCTTTAGGTTCAGATTATACGGTAACTAATATCAATAGCTCTGAATTCCCTGTTGGGGGTTACGTAACGAGTATATCTATTGATCCGAGGGATTCAGATAAGATTCTGGTAGCTTTTTCTAACTACAACGTCCAGAGTATTTTTTCTTCCGAAGATGGGGGAGAGACCTTTATTGCTGTAAGTGGAAATTTAGAAGAAAACGCAGATGGTTCAGGCAATGGTCCTTCGGTTCGCTGGCTTGAGACAACGCCCCTTCAAAATAACGGTACGCTTTATTTTTCCGGAACCAGTTCTGGTTTATTCTCTACAACAGAACTTCAAGGGATGGGAACCGTCTGGGAGAAAGAAGACCCCCAAGTTCTTGGAACTTCAGTTGTAACCATGATCAAGAGCAGAGGAGCAGATGGGAAAGTAGTCATTGGCACCCATGGTAATGGTGTTTTTGCAGCTAATATTCCGAATGCAGAAGACATTGTAATAGGCCAATCGGATATAGATCAAGGTTTCCGGGTTTCAAATCCATTTCCTAATCCATTTATTGAAACAACCAGAATTCAATATTTTGTACCTGAGGATGGAAGGGTTAGAGTAACAGTTTTTGACCAGACTGGGAAAGAAGTAAGAAGAATATTTGATGGATTTCAATTTGCAGGTAATAACGAGATCTCATGGGATGGTTCAACTTCAGGAGGATTTGTTAATGCAGGGGTATATTTTTATCGGGTAGAGTACCAATCTTTTTCCGAAATTGGTAGAATAGTTTTTGTAGGAGGGTGAAATAAAAAACCCCGGTGAAAAAATTAGCACCGGGGCAAAAACCAACCTTAAAATAAACCTATCGAAAGGACTTCCGAACGGTCATCCTTCCGTAGATTACGACGCTAATATAGTGCCAAAGTTTTTCCGCATTTTTGAAAACAGCAATAAATCTTATTTATGTAAGGTTTATTTCGTTTAGTACTTTTCTAAGTAATTATATTGTCATTCAGATGACAATTAAAAAAAGGCATTAATGTATTTATGGCATTAATTGGAACAGATATCAATAAGGCAGTTGAACTGCTACAAGAAGGTAAATTAGTAGCTATTCCAACAGAAACAGTCTATGGTCTGGCAGGAAATGCCCTAAACGAAGATGCAGTTTTAAAGATCTTTGAGGCTAAAAATAGACCTTCCTTCGATCCGTTGATTGTACATGTCGGAAATCTGTATGATCTAGACAAATACATAATCAAACCAGGACTTGATCTTGACTTTTTGAATTTGGCCTGGCCTGGGTCGCTTACCGTTATTTTTGACAAAAAAACGTTGATCCCACATCTTGTAACTTCCGGTTTGAGTACGGTTGGAATTCGTATGCCAGATCATCCACTTACTCTTGAATTACTAAATTCAATCCGTTTTCCTTTAGCTGCACCAAGCGCAAATCCATTTGGTTATGTAAGCCCCACTACTGCTCAGCACGTAAATCAATATCTAGGTGATAAAATAGATTATATATTAGATGGCGGTCCATGTAAAGTAGGTATTGAATCGACCATTATGGGCTTTGAAGATGAAGAACCAAGAGTATACCGTCTGGGCGGTATGGATATCGAAAAACTAAAACATTACTTAAAAACGGATAATCTAAAAATTGAGCTTAATAAAAGTTCTGATCCTGTAGCTCCGGGAATGTTGAAATCTCATTACGCACCTTCAAAGCCATTTTTTTTGTATTCAGATTATAAATTATTCTCAACTTCTTTTGATGGAAAAAAAGCTGCATACATAACTTTTGAAGATTCTATTGAAGAACATCAAAATAGTTATAATTTCGTTCTATCACCTTTAGGAGATATGAAAGAAGCTGCCAGAAATCTTTTTAAGATTATGCGTGAAGCCGACGAATCTGATTGTGATGTAATTTTAGCAGAGGAGGTACCTGAAAACGGTTTAGGATTAGCCATCAATGATCGTTTGAGGAGGGCTTCTGTTAAAGGATGAGATACTTAGTAAAGAAGAATTATACCAATTTTATTAGAGAATAAGCTTGTTATGAAAAATATTGAATCATTAGATCTATCAGGTAAAAAGGTTCTGGTAAGAGTCGATTTTAATGTGCCCTTAGATAAGGAATTTAATGTAGTAGACGGAACAAGAATAGATGCAGCACTTCCTACAATAAGAAAAATCCTTGATTCGAATGGAAGTGTTGTGCTAATGTCTCATTTGGGAAGACCGAAAAATGGTCCGGAAGACAAGTTCTCTTTAAAACATGTTACAAGTTATCTGGGGGATAAGCTTTCAAAGGTTATTAAGTTTGCTGATGATTGTGTAGGTGAAAATGCCTTTGAAATGTCCAAAAAATTGAAACCTGGAGAAGTTCTTCTTTTGGAAAACACTCGATTTTATACAGAAGAAACCAAAGGAGATGAAGCCTTTGCCGAAAAGTTGGCTAAACATGGAGATGTCTATGTGAATGATGCATTTGGAAGTGCTCATAGAGCGCATGCCTCAACAACTATAGCAGCTAAATTCTTCAAGGATAAAGCAGCAGGCTATCTTTTAGGTTCTGAAGTAACGAATGCCCAAAAAGTGATGGATTCTTTCGAGAAGCCTTATACGGCCATCATGGGTGGAGCTAAGATCTCCGATAAGATTTTGATTATAGAACGTTTACTCGATAAGGTAGATAACCTAATTGTTGGTGGAGGAATGTGCTATACCTTCTTTAAAGCAATAGGTGGTTCGGTCGGTAAATCGTTGGTTGAGGAAGATAAGATTGATTTAGCCAAAGAATTGATTTCTAAAGCGAAAGAAAAGGGGGTTGATTTAATTTTACCGATAGATTCGGTTATTGCTGATGAGTTCGATAATGACGCAAAAACAAATGTCTCTTCGAATCATTCTATTCCAGACGGTTGGATGGGGCTTGATATAGGTCCGGAAGCGCGTGAAGTATTCTCTAAGACTATTAAATCTTCTAAGACTATTTTGTGGAACGGCCCAATGGGCGTATTTGAAATGAGTAATTTTTCGGCAGGAACGAATGAAATAGCAAAAGCTGTTGCAGAGGCCACCGAAAACGGTGCATTCTCTTTGATAGGCGGTGGAGATTCTGCTGCTGCAGTTAACAAACTTGGGTACTCTGATAAAGTATCGTACGTTTCTACCGGAGGAGGTGCACTACTTGAGTATATGGAAGGTAAAGTGCTCCCTGGAATAGCAGCACTCGAAGATTGATAAGATCATGCTTAAAAAGATACTAGGCTTCTTATTCAAGTTTATTCTCCTTCCCATATTATTGGTATTTGCCATTTTCTACATATGGGGTAGCTCAAGTCATTCAGATAAGGATTACTATACAAGGATTGAGAGCTACGAGTATAAGAAGTTTTATCCGAACGATACATTTTCAGTGATGACCTATAATATTGGTTTTCTCTCCGGAATGACCAATAATCTTCCAGTTGAAAGCGAACCTGATTTGTATCAGTCGAACCTTGAAAAGGCAATAGAATTGATTTCGACCAAAAGTCCTGATTTCGTAGGGTTTCAGGAAATCGATTTCGATTCAAAGCGTTCTTTAGGAGTCAATCAATTAGATAAAATAGGGATTGGGGCTGCTTATCCTTACGGTGCAGTATCTGTAAACTGGGATAAGAATTATGTACCTTTCCCTTATTGGCCTCCGGCTATCCATTATGGAAAAATGCTCAGTGGACAAGCTATTTTGAGTAAATATTCCTTTGTTAACAATCGCCGAATAACATTGGAGAAGCCAAAGAGTGCTCCATTCTACTATAATGCTTTTTACCTGGATCGATTAATTCAAATTGTACAGGTAGACGTCGGAAGACCACTTATTCTTATTAATGTACATTTGGAAGCGTTTGATCAGGAGACTCGTGAAAGTCAAGCGGAGTATCTTTTGGAAGTTGTAAACGATTACACAAAAAATTATCCGGTTATACTGATGGGCGATTTTAATAGCCGACCTCCATTTGCTACGGAACAGCTTAATAATGAAAAAACAATTTCACTATTTTTAGAAAATCCATATCTGGAAGTTGCAGTCACAAAAGATAGGTATTTAAAAAACGAACAAGCTTATTTCACTTT
Organism: Bacteroidota bacterium; assembly: GCA_039030555.1. GTDB lineage: Bacteria > Bacteroidota > Bacteroidia > Cytophagales > Cyclobacteriaceae > JBCCDY01. The sequence goes on along the minus strand of JBCCDY010000013.1, from coordinate 43,655 downwards.
TAGTAGCGGAGAACCTTATGAAAAACTTGATTATATTTTCTACACCAAAAAAACATTAAAACTGCTCAGTTCAGATGTAATTAAGGAAGCAGGTGAAATATCTGATCACTTACCTGTTATGATGGAATTCACTTTTGTGAAATAAAAATTCCAAAAAAGGATTACATCCTCTAAAATTGGAGCAAATTTGATAATACCTTTTAAAGACTAAACTGATTTATGATACCTGAATTCGACAACCTTTCAGAAGCTGAAGTAAACACACTCCTTAAAGCTCCTGTATACGTTACTTTATTAATTGCTGGAGCGGATGGAAAAATTGATAATAATGAAATTGAAAGTGCCGTATCTATTTCAAAATTAAAGCAAAGCCGTGCCAGACAAGCACTGATTGAATATTATAAAGTTGTAGGCCAGGGTTTTGAAAAGACACTGAGAGAACAAATTGTAAACTTACCGGGCGATACTCAGCAAAGAGGGCATTCTTTAATCGCTGAACTTGAGAAGTTGAACCGGATCTTACCAAAGTTAGACCAACCGTTTGCCATAAAGTTTTACCAGAGTTTGAAGGATGTTGCTAAGAAAGTCGCAGAGTCTTCCGGTGGGGTATTAGGGTTTATGTCTGTTAGTTATGAGGAGGCTAAATTAGTTAGCTTGAAGATGATCATGGATCCGGCTGATTTTTAGTAATTATTAAAATAAAGCACTCTGGCACTTTCCTTCGATGATGTTTTTGAAAGCATAATAGTACCCAGCCGCATGGTATTCTTAATGTGGCTTTTTTTCTTTGTCGAGGCGTCATTTGGAGTCAATTGGTCATTTTTGGGTATTGTTCCAAGAACAAGTCAGGGTTTGGTTGGTATTCTTACGGCGCCATTAATACATGGAAGCATTCCTCACATTGTTTCCAATACCATTCCACTGCTTATGTTGGGAACCATTTTGTATCTCTTTTATAAAAGAGTTGCAAGGGCAGTTTTTCTACAGTGCTATTTTTTTACTGGAATACTGGTATGGCTTTTTGCTCGTAATTCCATTCACATTGGTGCTAGCGGAGTTATTTACGGATTGGCTTTTTTTCTGATCTTTTTTGGTTTTTTCAGAAAGGATTTCAAATCACTCATCCTTTCTATTCTGATCTTAGTATTGTACGACGGACTTTTTATAGGTGTATTGCCTTCCAGCTCAGGGGTTTCCTGGGAGTCGCATTTATTTGGTGCGGGCGTAGGTTTTTTTGCGGCAAGAAGGTATGGTAAGCTGAAGAGGGTTAACTAGTTGAAATCGATTCGTTAGAATACAATTGTCTTACTATCCCTTCAGGGTCAAACTTTTTTTTCGCTTTATATAAATCATAGCTTCGTTGCATTCCTAACCATAGATCAGGTGTCGTATCGAATGCTTTTGATAAACGAATAGCCATTTCCGGACTAACGGAAGATCTACCATTAATAACTGAGGACAGCATAGGACGTGTAATGCCCAATGAGGCCGCCATTTCACTAACTGTTAAATTCAATGGTATTAAGTAATCGTATCTAATAATTTCCCCTGGATGTACCGGTCTCATATTCATTTCCATATCAATGATAATCTATATAGTCAACATCAAATGCATTTCCATCAACCAATCTAAACGTAATTCTCCAGTTTTTCTTAACAGTTACACTCCAATATCCTTGTAGGTCACCTTTTAACTGATGGAGTCCAAGACCAGGGGCATTCATATCTTTAATCTTAACTGCTCTATGTAACCTTGATAATACTCTTCTCACTTTATCGACATGATCTGACTTGATTCTTGAAGGGTCATCTTTTTCAAACAAAAGTTTAAGAGATTTACTTCTAAAACTTTCAATCATAATTGAATAACGTTACTGTACAGTGTAAAGTTACGGTTTACAAATAAATGTACCCAATATAAAGTTTTGTGTTACAATTACTATTAATAGGATAGTCAAAAAGTAAACAATCCATTCATCTCCAGGTCAATTTTATTAACGATATCTGAGAAGTCCTCTGGGTTTTTCACGAAGTCTTTGTTATCAATATCTATTATGATCATCGGGCCTTTTGAATATCCCGTGATCCATTCTCTATAATGATCATTCAAATTCTTGAGGTACTCTATCTGGATTTTTTCCTCGTATTTTCTTCCACGTTCTTCTATCTGAGAAACTAAGGTGCCAATATTAGCTCTTAGATAAATTAGGAGATCAGGCGGAGTAATAATTGATGTCATGGAATCGAAAAGGTCAAGATAATTCTGATACTCTCTATCCGACATCAACTTAGAATGATGAAGATTTTTAGCAAAAATGTGCGCATCCTCATAAATGGTTCTATCTTGAATAACAGGTTTCTTATTGAGCTTTATTTTTTTGATCTGCTTGAATCGGCTATTCAGAAAGTAGACCTGAAGATGAAACGACCAAGCCTTCATATCATCATAGAAATCTTCGAGATAAGGATTTTCATCAACAGCTTCCAGTTGCAGATCCCAATGAAAATGTTTGGAAAGCATTGTTGCCAGGGTGGTTTTTCCGGAACCAATATTTCCTGCGATAGCCAGATGTTTGAAGGTCTTATCTTTTGATTTGTGATTCATATGGTTCAAATGACTTTTCGAAGATAAAGAGCATTTGTAATTAGTTCCGAAATGCTACTTCCAAAATTTAGAATCTTTGGTAACCGTTCAAGATGAAAATGATATCTAATGTTAAATTATACAGTACGCGCCATCTAAAATGCATCTGTTTAAAAATCTGCGATGAGACTCACAACAAAGTTTCTTCCCGGAGCACTAATTCCGGATGAATAAGGTCGATAATGTTGATCCAATATGTTTTCAATTCCAAAAGAAAGTGTAAAATGATCATTGAAATCATAAGCTGAATTGATGTTAAGTGTAGCCCAGGCCGGAGAGCCGTCCCTGGAAGGATCAGAAATATGGAAAGCATAAAGGTTTGGTTTATCATCAATTTCTGTAATTGGAATATCACTTCTGAACTGGTTTCCATTATATTCCGAAAATATGGAAGCTGTTAGCTTTCTATTTCGGTACATAAATTCTGTTCTTCCAAAAAGTGGAGGTGCATGACGAAGGGGTTCACTATTGGAAATATCTTCCCCTTCTGTAATCGTTAAAGATGATCTAAGAAAGAACGTTTTGCTAATTTCGTAATCCAATTGGAACGAACCACCGAAGATTCGGGCTTCGTCTGTATTAATTTGCGCCCGAAGTTGCCTTAATTCTCCATCAATTAGTTGTGTATTTGATCCATCGATAGTGAATGGCCCGCGAGTAATGGCATCACGGAGTAAAGTATAAAACCCAATCAGTTCAACCTTTAAGTTGTCTGTAAAAAAGTGCTCTACTCCCAATTCAAAATTATAGGCAAACTCCGGTTTCAGGTTTTCATTTGGAACAATAATGAGTTCATTATCGAGTTCAAATACTTTTCCCACGTCATCAATATTGGGAGATCGAAAGCCTGAGGAAAACAAAGCGTTTAGTCGCGTATTCCGATTTGGTTTAAATACGGCACCAAGACTTCCATTTATGGCTCCATTTTCTAATTCGAGATTATTGGAGTTTAGCAAGGCCGCTTCCGGGTCTTGTGTTTCCGCAGTAATTAGAACGAAATTATAACGGATACCGGCATTCAATATCCATTTTTCACTCAGCTTGTTCTTATAACTCAAATAAGTAGAGAGTGCGAGATAATCACTACCTCCATCCGGGAAGCGAGTAGAAGTTGGTGAGATTTCTCCAGTTTCAATATTTCTTCTAAACCCATCAGACTCTACATCATTAAAAACCATTTCAGTTCCATAGAAAAACTCCTGGTTCCCCACTGTTTTATCAAAATCAGCATTGAAACTGTAAATATCAACCTGCTCGGTTCGGATTCTTAAACGATTGTCTCCAAAACCTCTATCGTTTCTGCTTTCGGTATAATCCTGATAGGCCAGTGTAAATTTGGCGTAGTCAAAAAAATTGTTTTTCGTATTTATCCGAACTTTTAAAGCATGCATTAACCATCGTTGAGGGCCGTAAAACCATTCCGCATTTTCGAGCGAGTCTATGGAATTATTCAATCCGACAGTAAGTCTGTCGTATCTCGGAATATTTGAAGTATTACTAAAATAAAAGCCGTAGGAGAGGTCAACGTTTTCTGAAGGTTTATAACGAAGCTTACTGATTGAATTCCACTGTTCAAAACCTGAAAACCGTTGTACTTCTACATCATTATTCTCTATCAGCTGATCTTCCCCGTTGACCCTTTGAACAAAGAATCTCCGTTCCCCAAAGCCCGGATAGTCACTGTTTCTATTACCTCCCGCTCTTAAATCATCGTAATCACTATAAGTGAAAGAGGTCCAGGCTGCGAGTTTATTTCCCGAAACACCTAATTGGATATGTCCGGTTTTCTCATGGTTAGCGGAAGAGTACCTGGTGAATGCCTTTCCATGAAACGCTTGCTGCATTTCTTTTTTCAGTTTAGGGTTAATGGTATGGAAATCCATTACACCACCTAAGGCATCACTACCGTAAATTACTGATCCGGGCCCGAATATCACTTCAGCACTTTCTAATGCATTGGGATCAATATTGATCACATTTTGTAGGTTTCCGCTCCGGTAAATAGCATTGTTAAGTCGAACGCCATCTACAACAAGAAGTACTCTGTTTGCTGCAAAACCTCTTAGAAACGGGCTTCCGCCACCCAGTTGACTTTTTTGCACGAAAACCTGCCCTGAGCTTTTTAAAAGATCCGCTGATGTTTGAGGCTGTTGATATTCAATTTCTTTCGAAGTAATATTTAAAATCTCATTCGGGATCTCACTAGCGTCTTGTTCCCATTTATTTGCGGAGATGATGACTTCATCCATTTTTAGCATCTTTTCTTCCAGAACAATGATTAAGGGATTAGGTGCTCTGTCTGAAAAAGTTATGACCTTGGTGTGAAATGAAGGATGTTGAAGTGTTAATTCTAATCCTACTTTTAAGCTTTTAAATGCTCCTATTCCTCGTTCATTGGTCTCAATAGAAATATTTAGAGAATCGTTGTAGATGTATACCTGACTTATTGGAAAGCCTTTTTCATTTAAAACCTTTATTTCCTGGGATGCTCCAATTCTCAGTACAAACAACCATAATAAAATTGTAGAGAAGGTTTTCATTCTTGTTTTCAATGTAAAAAATAGATCATATAGGGATGATTCTATATGCTTCGTCTGAAACCAATTTTAAAACTACGAGATATCCTTATCAAAAAATAATTTTCCTGTATCCCGGATGTTTTAAAGAACGTTTATCTTTAAAATATAAAAACCACTCTATGCCTTTCGTACAAAGCGAACCTCTTTATCCTCCTAAATATCTCATTAACGGACATTTAGAGACCATAGTACCTAGTATTTTCCGAAAAGTGAAAGGGGTAGACTACAATAGAATACGACTGGAGACTCCCGATGAGGACTTCGTCGATGTTGATACTTTGAAGAATTCCAATCGCAAAGCAGTGATTCTTTCTCATGGTCTTGAAGGTGGTTCGGATAGGCAGTACATTATGGGGATGGCTAAAATATTCTATGAGCATGGATGGGATGTTTTTGCCTGGAATTGCAGGAGTTGCAGTGGAGAAATGAATCGTCAACTTCGCTTGTATCATCACGGAGATATTGAAGATTTGAAAATGGTTGTTCAGTGGGTATTGGACTCTGACAATTATGACGAAGTCGTAATGGCGGGCTTCAGTATGGGAGGGAGCCTTACGGTTCGATTTGCAGGTGAATATGGAGAAAATATTGACCCAAGAATTAAGAAGGTAATTGCTTTCTCTGTTCCAACTGACCTTGCCGGTTGTTCTGCTGAGTTAGACAAGCCTTCTAATATTCTATACAAAAGGAAATTCCTGAAAAAGCTAGCTGAAAAGATCAGGCTAAAAGATGAGCAGTTTCCTGGAAAAGTGGGGGTGGAAAAGCTTGATGATATTAAGCTACTTAGAGATTTCGATGAATTTTTTACGGCACCACTTCATGGATATGGAGGTGCCAGTGATTTTTACGAGAAGGCTAGCTCTGGCCCTTTTATTAAGCATATTCGAACCAAAGCATTGATTGTGAATGCACTCAACGATCCTTTTCTTCCTGAAGAGTGCTACCCTTACGAAGATTTCAAGGGTTTGGATAACGTCTTTTTTGAAACCCCGATTAAAGGAGGTCATGTTGGGTTTTTAGAAAGGAAATCGGAATACAGTTGGGCAGAGAAAAGGGCTTTAGCTTTTGCGGAAAGTTAGTTTTTTTTAAGGATTTAGGTAGATTATATAAGCCTATGATGTAAAATTTACGTATATTTTTTTATGGATATCGAATCAAAACTTAATCAACTTACCGACTTAATGGTTGATTTTGTACCAACTGTCGATAGATTAGTTCAAAGACAGGATAAATATGATCAGACTCTAAATGATTTAGTTTCTTCTCATAAACAGATTATAAGTACACAGAAAAAAACTAATCTCGCTATGAGCGAGTTGCGGCAGTCCAATATGCAATTGGCAGGAGTGATGGAGCGCCTGATTCACAAGATCGATAAAGTAGATGAGTTTGATGCCCGACTTAAACGGTTAGAGGATAAAATCTTATAAATTGATTTTTATTTCCTTTCCAGCATATAAACAACCTGCCGGTACAGTAAAAAATATCGATAACTGAAATCATTTATTAATTTCAAATCAAGCTTTTTGAAAACCAATTTCCACTCAGCATCTGTTTTATTCGTGTGGGGATGTCCTTTGAATTCAAAATTGGTCAGGCTGTCTGTAAAAAAGGTCAGGTATTTCTGAAGCTTATTGCTGTAAATATCCTCAATGATGATCACCTTTTTTGAGACTCTCGCTGCTTCGGATATGATCTGAATAGGGTTTTTAGTATGATGCAGAACCGTAAGTATCAAGGTAGAGTCAAACTCATTTTTTTTAAATGGCAGCTTTTTTCCGTCGTATACGGTTGGCTTTACTTCTTCGTAAATGGAGTAATCGGCTATGTCAACTCCTTCAAAAGAAAACCCATGATCAATTAAAGTTTTGGAAACAGTTCCAAGCCCGGTTCCGATCTCAAGAATTCTATCTGACTTTTTAAGGTAGGGAGAAATGCATTGGAATTTATGCTGGGCATCTTTAACCCACATTGAAAGCGGCGCCTTGGAAAGTAGATTGTTTTGTTTGTAAAAGTTTAGCCCCATTACTGAATTGAAAAAGCCCAAACGGATTTCCATTTGGGCTTCGTTTTATACAAATTAAGGTAAGGAATTAATACTTTGCCAATGAAGTATCCACTTCATCCGCATAAGCTAGAATCCCACCTTTCAAATTGTAAAGATTAGTGAAACCATATTTTTTCTCTAAAAGCTTAATGGCTTTTGCACTTCTCACCCCACTGCGACAATGAACAACAACTTGCTTATCACTTGCAATCTCATTCACATGTCCTTCTATTTCTCCTAAGGGGATCAGCTTACCATCTATTTTGGCAATCTCGTATTCGTAAGGTTCCCGAACGTCGATCAGTTGAAAATCCGCATCATTCTGACGAAGTTCCTGAAGTTCCCCTACAGATATTTCCTTCGTTTTTATTCCAGATTTGTTTCCATTTTCAATTCCACAAAATTGATCGTAATCAATCAATCCAGTTTGCGATGGATTCTTACCATTTAAAGGATTTTCAGGATCTCTATGAACTTTTAATGTCCTTGTTTCAAAAGTCAAAGCATCAAACAGAAACAATCTTCCTGAAAGTGGCTCGCCAACACCCGCAATGACTTTTATAACTTCGTTGGCTTGAAGACTTCCTAAAATTCCCGGAAGTACTCCAATTACACCGCCTTCTGCACAACTCGGGACCAAACCCGGAGGAGGAGGAGTTGGGAAAAGGTCTCTATAGTTAGGACCGAGCTTTCCTTCTTTATCTTTATAATTGAAAACCGAAGCCTGTCCCTCAAACCTGAATATAGAAGCGTAAACATTTACTTTATCAAGTAATACGCAGGCGTCATTAACCAGGTATCGGGTTGGGAAATTATCAGTTCCATCGGCGACGACATCATAATCTTTAATGATATCCAGTGCATTTTCGCTTGTAAGCTGAGTGTTATGGACAATTAGGTTTACATTTGGGTTAAGTGCTGATAATCTTCGTTTAGCAACTTCCGACTTGGGTTTTCCGACATCATCAACTGTAAAAAGAACTTGCCTTTGAAGGTTAGTTTCGTCTACTACATCAAAGTCTACAATTCCGATGGTTCCGACTCCTGCAGCAGTTAGATACAATAGTAGCGGACTTCCTAATCCACCAGTCCCGACCACTAAGACTTTTGCAGACTTTAGCTTTCTCTGTCCTTCAATATTAAAATCAGGGATGATCAAGTGCCTGCTATAACGTTCAAGCTCTTCCTTGGAAAAACTTACTCCATTTGAATCTGACATAAAATTTAGTTTTTAGCTATTTGGCTTTTTTGCTCATTGGCTGAATGCCATGAGATAAAACCTTTCTATGTTAATTTTTAATTATAATATTCCTCCTGCAATCGCTGGAATAATACTGATGACTGAATCATTCTCTACTTTGGTATTTTCATTATCCAGTTGTTTGATGTCTTCATCTCCCAGATAGATTCTAACGAAACTTCTGATTTTTCCGTCATCGTCAAAAAGGTGTTTTTCAATAGCTGGAAACTTTCCAGCGAGCTCCTGGATGCTACCTTGAATGGTTTCTCCGTTCAATTCAACATTCGACTGATTTTCAGTGAATTTTCTTAAAGGTGTAGGTATGATAATCTTTGCCATAATTGATTTATTGTTCTCTTAATTGTTTTTGATCTATTGTCTCAATCGTTTCGCTTTGAAATCTTCTATCCTCATCCAATTGCCAGGAGGTCATTTTCACATATTTACCTTTTCTGATCGAACTGATGACGTACGAGAAAAAAGGAGATGCTTGCCTGTAATCATGCTTTGAAGGGATGGCAGGATGATCCGGGTGTGAATGATATATTCCCAATAGGTCTAAATCATTTTTAAGGGCATATTTTTCAGCACCCATATATTCTTCGGGAGAAATTTCGAAACGTTTTTTTCGATTTTCATTCTTAATGTTCTCTGCGGGTATAGCCTCTATTATTTTTCGCTCTTCACCATTATCTTTCCCGAAAAGAAACCCACAACATTCTTCAGGATAGGTTTCTTCTGAATGTCGAACGATTTCTTTTTCAGCTATTTGATCTATTTTTAATATGCTCATTTTAAAAAAGCATTTTTAGTAACTCACTGTACTTATCCATATTATCCGGAAAGACCGTGACAATGGTCCCTTCATCGATTTGTTCAGCTACTTTAATAGCGCCCATAAGATTTGCGGCAGATGAGGGACTTAGCATCAAACCTTCTTCTTTTGCGGCTCTTTTTAGGTATTCAAAAGCTTCAAAAGAATCTACTTCATGAATCTCATCAGCAAGTTGTTGATCATAAATCCCAGGTACTTTAGCAGTTTCCAAGTGCTTCCAACCCTCCAAGCCATGCATGGCATTATCAGGCTGAAGACCGACCAGTTTAATATTTTCATTAAAGTCTTTGAGTCCTCTTCCGGTTCCTGTGAATGTTCCCGTCGTTCCCAAGCCCGCTATAAAATGGGTAAGTTCATTCCCAACTTCCTTTATAATTTCCTGAGCCGTACCATGATAGTGTGCCTTCCAATTGCTTTCGTTATTGTACTGGTCAGCGTAGAAATATTCGTCCGGATGTTTTTCAACCAGTTCCTGCGCCTTTTCCTGTGCTTCATCAGTACTTCCAAATTTCGAAGTGTACACTACTTTAGCCCCAAGAGCATTCAGTATTTTTTTTCGTTCATCAGAGGCGTTTTCAGGAAGGCATATCGTCACAGGAATACCCAGAGATGCACCAATCGTAGCATAGGCTATGGCCGTATTTCCACTGGAAGCATCCAGTAGCGTTTTACCTTCTACTAAATCATCACTTTCAATGGCGGTTTTAAATATATTAAAGGCAGGTCTTGACTTTACACTTGATCCAAGTTGATACCATTCCAGTTTGGCGTAAAGCTTTACCCTTTCATTACCAACCAAATTTTGAATAGGCAGTAAGGGTGTATTCCCTATAAACCTTTCTAAACGATTAACTTTTTCTTTAAGTGATTCTTTTGCTGGTGCTTCGATCATATTTTGTAAAAACTAAAAAGGCCCTTTCCGTTTAATCAGAAAGGGCCTTTTTTTAAAAGCTTATATTTTGTTATTCAATACATCCCTTTCCTATTTTCTTTCGAAAACTGACAACAGCAACAGGCAAGGCATATATTTCTTAAATTCATAATCATCAGATAGAACGAAAACCTGAATAAAGCGTTTTCTCTATTACTAAAGAAATGCTCAACATGTTTTCGCAGTGACAAATAAAGTATGGTCCAGGCTATAATACAATAGCGGGTAGTTAATTTCTTGGATTAAAAGATCAAACTATGCGAATATCTTTCTCGTAAGTACTTTTTCTGAAATATGATCTCCGATTGATAAAGATGCTGTAGCTGCCGGACTCGGAGCATTGCATACGTTGATTACATTTTCCGATTCCATGATCATAAAATCATCGAGTAAGCCTCCGTTTTTATCACAAGCCTGGGCTCTAACTCCCGCTCCTCCATCCATTAAATCGTCTTCGCTGATTTCAGGAAGAAGTTCCTGCAAAGCTTTGGTGAAAGCCTTCTTTGAGTATGAACGATGAAACTCTCCTAGCCCCGTCTTCCAGTATTTAGAGGCAACTTTTAAGAAGCCAGGCCATGAAATACTTTGCAAAAACTCTGTGAAGTTTATATCGGATTTGCTGTAGCCTTCGCGAGCATAAGCCAATACGGCATTGGGACCTGCTTCTATTCCGCCATGGATCATTCTTGTGAAGTGCACACCCAGGAAAGGGAAATTAGGATCAGGCACAGGATAGATCAGGTTTTTGACCAGGTGATGCTTTTCTGGCTTGATTTTATAGTACTCCCCCCTAAAAGGAATAATTCTCAGATTAGGGGACATATTGGTTAATTGAGCTACTCGGTCCGAAAACAATCCTGCACAATTCACTAAGATATCAGACTGATATTCTTCATGATCGGTTTTTACAATAACTTCTTTGTATGACCAATTCCTATTAGCATCAATAGAAATCACTTTCCTGCCGAAGACGATTTCGCCTCCCAGGTCTTTGATTTTTCTTGCGTATGCTTCAGCTACTTCCTTATAATCAACAATACCCGTTTGAGGGACAAATATTCCTGCTATCCCATTAACATGAGGCTCATAAGCTTGTAAGGCTTCTTTAGAATCCAGTTTGATCAGACCATCCAGTCCATTCTCTCGACCTCGATCAAAAAGTACATCAAGTGTTGGTAATTGCTCTTTGCTTGTTGCGACCACCACTTTTCCGCAAATTTCATGTTTAATTTGCTCCGCTTGGCAGAACTCAACTAGCTGACGATAACCTTCAATACAATTCTTGGCTTTTAAGCTTCCAGGCTTGTAATAGAGCCCGGAGTGTATAACACCACTATTATGTCCTGTTTGGTGTGTGGCTACTTTTTGTTCTTTTTCCAGGATCAGGATTTTAGCTCCTGGCTTTTTCGATAATATTTTAAGTGCCGAGGCCAGACCAACAATACCTGCACCCACAATAATTACATCCCTTTTCAATCTATTCGTTTTTACGTACGTCAAAGATACGTTTCAAAACTTTAAAGAAGGGCTTATTTTAAGGCGACTATTTATAACTACCTTGAACCAGCAAGCCGAACGCAACCCTGCGTTAAGTAAAAAAGTTAAATATATTAGTCTTTAATACCATGAAACCTACAACATCAAACCTATTTTATGATATCGGTTAAGGATCTCCGATATGATGCCCCAGCTGGATTAGTTGTTTTTCTTGTTGCGCTACCGCTGTGCCTTGGAATTTCACTGGCTTCCGGGGCACCATTAATGGCGGGTCTGATCTCAGGAATTATTGGAGGTTTAGTGGTTTCATTGTTAAGTGGATCTTCCCTGGCGGTTAGTGGGCCAGCTGCGGGTTTGACAATCATTGTTTTAAATGGGATTGAGCAACTGGGTTCTTACGAGGCATTTGTTCTCGCCGTACTTATTTCTGGTATTATTCAACTCATTCTTGGCTTTTTAAATGCGGGCATCGTAGCCTACTACTTTCCGGTTTCGGTAATCAAAGGAATGCTAGCGGCTATTGGTCTAATTTTAATCTTAAAGCAAATACCGCATTTTCTGGGTGTCGATAGGGATACGTTCGGAGATGTTGAATTTTTTCAAGCTGATGGATACAATACGTTTAGTGAAATTGCTTTTGCCATCTCTCATGTAGATCCAGGCCCGGTGATTATAGGTATCATTTCATTAGCAATCTTGATCTTATGGCAATTTCCATTTATCCAGAAACAGAATTGGTCATCTGTAGTACCTGGGGCATTAGTAGCTGTAATCGTAGCGATTTCCCTTAATTTATTCTTTCAAGATTATGCGACTTCTCTAATTGTTGGTGGTGAACACCTGGTTAGCATACCAAACTTCGGTAATAGGGGAGACATCGTAAATAATTTGATTTATCCTGATTTTAGCCAGATTGCTACTCTCGATGTTTTTATCGTTGGACTCACTATTTCAATTGTTGCTAGCCTGGAAACTCTTTTGAGTATTGAAGCAACAGATAAATTAGATCCTCAGAAAAGAATTACACCTACAAGTAGAGAACTTAGGGCACAGGGCGTGGGTAACATAATTTGTGGATTGATTGGAGGCTTACCTATGACCGCTGTTATCGTTAGAAGCTCGGCGAACATCGATTCAGGTGCAAAAACTAAATTCTCAGCCTTTATTCACGGGCTTTTTCTTTTGCTTTCCGTCATTTTTTTAACGGATTTATTAAATCTGATCCCACTATCTTCTCTTGCAGCTATTTTGCTTATGGTGGGCTTCAAATTGACTAAGCCCTCTTTATATCGAGCCCAGCTTAGGTTGGGAGGGGAGCAGTTTGTCCCGTTTTTAGTGACCATAGTTGCTATTCTTTTTACGGACTTGTTAATAGGTATTATCATAGGAATGGCGGTAGGTATATTCTATATATTAAAAGTCAATTATGAAAACCCATACTCTTATAGATCTGAAGAGAATAATGATCAAAAGACGATTAAGATTTACCTTAGTGAGCAGGTAACTTTCATCAATAAAGCTAGTCTTGCCAAAAGGCTAAATGATATTCCTGATAATTCCATTGTAGAAATTAATGGAGAAAATTCACAATACATTTCGCATGACGTTTTGGATGTAATACACGACTTTAAAAACTCTGCACCTGAAAAGGCCATTTCTTTAACACTTAAAAAAATCCCCAATATGGTATAAGTATCTTTTATCTGCTAAATTAAAGCAGATAAAAAAAGTAATGTCCAGTTTCAAAGCTATTCTTTCCATGAAATGCCCTAAATGCAGGGAAGGTAAATTATTCGCATATCCATCATACGCCGGAACCAAAATGATGGAAATGAACGAATCGTGTCCTGTTTGTAAAACAGGTTTTAAAGTGGAACCCGGCTTTTACTATGGAGCCATGTATATAAGTTATGGGTTCAACGTAGCCTTGGTTATTGCAGTAGGAGTGGCTTTAAACATTTTTTTAGAAGATGCGGAGGTTTGGATTTATATACTAACAGTAACGGTTTCTATTCTTCTGCTATTTCCTTTGATCTTTCGATATTCCAGAACGATGTATTTGCACTGGTTCGGAGGTATTAAATATGATGAGCGTTTTTCAGTGGATCAAAACTAGATCAATTTTCTGTGAGTAATATCGTCGATAAAGTTCAATCATTTGCAACACGGATCTTAAAGGAAGAGCTACCTGAAGAAATACATTTCCATACTTATTCACATACCAGGAATGTGGTTGAATCAGCCAGTAAAATTGCAGATTCAATCAAATTGGAAGAAGCGCAAAAGGAAGTGGTCGTAATATCGGCTTGGATGCACAATATCGGCTTTGCTGAATCCATTGCATACCATAAGGAAATGAGTATCCAAAAGGCTCGTTTATTCCTTTATCAGAATGGTTATCCTGCAGATCGAATAACTCAGGTTGTTCAGTGTATTAGGTCAACAAAAATACCTCAAAAGCCGAAGAGTGATATGGAAAAAGTACTCTGTGATGCAGATCTGGCCCATTTATCTTATCCAAATTTTCCTGAAATAACAGAGTCCTTAAGACAAGAGGTATGTTCTGTAGATGAAATTCATGTTTCTAAGCGAGAATGGCTTCTAACAAATGAGATTTTTTTTAAAGAACATCAATACTTTACCGATTTTGCCAATAATCATTTCTTATCCAGAAAAGAACAAAACCTGGTTAAACTTCAGAAGGAAATAGCACAAGCCAGGGAAGATGGAGAATACATTGAAGCTCTTGAAGAAAAAGAAAAAACACTGAAAAAGCGTTTGAAAAGTGAGAAGAGTGCTAAACCAGATAAGGGAATTGAAACCATGATCAGGGTTACCTCAAAAAATCATATCAAACTAAGCCAGATGGCGGATAATAAGGCTAATATCTTGATATCTGTAAATGCTATTATCCTTTCCGTAATTGTTTCTGTATTGGTGAGGAAATTTGAAGAATCACCTCATTTGATCATTCCGACCATTATTCTGGTTATAACCTGCCTTATTGCTATTGTATTCGCGGTTCTGTCAACAAGGCCAAATGTTTCAAGAGGAAAATTCACTCGTCATGATATTGAAAACAGGAAAACCAACCTGCTTTTTTTTGGGAACTTTCATGGAACCAGCATGGAAGATTACTTATGGGGTATGAAAGAAATGATGAAAAGTGGCGAGTATCTCTACTCTAGTCTGATAAAAGATATTTATTTCATTGGAAGAGTACTGGGAAGAAAGTATAAATTGTTAAGGATTTCTTACCTGATGTTTATGTTCGGACTTATTATTTCTGTGATGTCTTTTCTATTAGCTGGATACCTAAGATTTACATTAAATTAGCTGTCTTTCAGCAACTTATAACACACTAATAATCAGGACGATGAATATTTGTATATAAATTGTATCTTTAGTCCCGAGACCAGGAGAACATGAGAATATTTTTTTTACTCTTAGTTGCTTTATTTTTCCTTTCCATACCATTCTCGAAAGCACAAAGAGGACGGGATAAGACTGTTGTTTACGAGGAATTATACGACGAGCCCTATGATTTGAACAAACTTTGGATCCTTTTTCAACCCGTTTACGGAGAACTGTTTGTATCGAACCTAACGCTTGGGTATGGGCTGGAAGCCCAATATATGTGGGACGATAAAGCCGAGTTCAGAATAGCCGGAAGAACTGCCTATGCTATTGCTACGGATTTTGAACGTGATATAGCTGAAAATAATGTTTTTCAGATCAACGATACCAGACCCTTCACCTATTACGAGGTTGGAGGAACTTATCACATCAAAGACTTTGAAGGAGAGGCAGAAACAAAAATGATTTTATTGAGGAGTAAAGAGAATCTCAATAAGTTAAAAGCGAGTGTTCCCGATCAAATAAAAATACCTTCGAAAAAGAGGACGATCTACGGTGCCAGACTTGGAGCTCTTGCTTACAATACCACAACTGATATCGACCGGGTTATTAGAGATGATAATTTGGTTATCACCACCACCAGCCTTGAAGGAAATGAAATTCCTCTTGACCCGAACCAGGAGCTTTTTACCAATGTAAATACAGTAGGGATTTATCTAGGGGGACAGTACACTAAGATTAAAAACTTTGCAGTAAAGCCAGACAAAACTTTCGGTACTCTGGTAAATGATTTAATATTTACAACCTACCTTGACCTAATCTTCGCACCCACTGTTGATCTTGACGATGTCGAGATTAGAGCTGACTTCGATAACGACGGGATTCCCGATGATGCGGGAGAAATATTAACCTATAATCTCGATGAAATAAGCACAAGTTCCATTGGTTTTAGAGCAGGTATGGAAGGTAAATTTAATAGAGAATGGTCTTGGGCCTATAATGCAGAAGTAGGAGTGAGGCCCGGAGTAAGCTCAAGAGGATTTTATTTTCTATTAAAATTGAGCTTCCCAGTATATTCAACTCAATTGAAGAACACCCAAGAGGCTTTCGGTAAGTAGTTCGATTTGCCTAAGCTGATATTAACCTGTGATCATTAAAGTTTCGTAAATCTTTTGAATTCTGAAGTGAGAGCATTTAATATGCTCTTCAGCAATAACTTGAGGATGCTATTCGTCGTCAGTTAAAGTAAAATCCTTCTTTTTGGAATCATATAGCTTCCCTTTGGAACATTTAAAAACCCTTGATGGAAAACGTTCAATCAGCCTATGGTCGTGCGTAGCCATTAAAATAGCTGTTCCACTTCTGTTTATTTCCTGAAAGATCTTGAAAATACCATCTGAAACTTCTGGATCAAGATTACCAGTAGGCTCGTCAGCTATTAAAACCAAAGGTTCATTCAGGATCGATCTGGCTATAACGATACGTTGCTGTTCCCCACCTGAAAGCTGATATGGCATTTTATCCTGTACAGATCCTAGCCCAACCCTCATTAAAACTTCGGCCATCCTGGTTTTCATTTTGGACCGATCTTTCCAACCTGTTGCCTGCATTACAAAAAAAAGATTTTCCGCTACAGTACGATCTTCGAAAAGCTGGAAATCCTGAAATATGATCCCAAGCTTTCTTCTGAGGAACGGTATTTCAGATCGTTTTATGGATTTTAGATTGAAGCCCGCAATCTCTATTTCACCCAGTCGAAGTTCTAGATCGGCGTAAAGGGTTTTTAGTAAAGACGACTTACCACTACCGGTTCGTCCTACCAAAAAGGTAAATTCACCCTTTTCTATTTCCAGGTTAACATCACTTAATACAGCGAAGTTATCCTGGAAGATGGTAGCACCTTCTATCCTTACAACCGGGTCGTTGGAAAAACTCATTAAAGCTCTAACTTTTTTAGTTTACCATAAGGAAGCTCACTGATCAACTGTAAAAACTGATCTTCTTTGCCTTTCAGACCGTATTTATCAAGGTTTTTGATAGATCTGTTCGGCCTTATACTAAAATAAGCTACCAGAGCCATTCCCTCATCCCTTAATTGAATGTAGTCTGGTATTTTGTTTTTACCCTTTACTTTGATCACAAACATTATCCATTTGCTTTTTTATGGTCTGCGAGAAATTTAGCAAGGCCAGAGTCTGTCAGTGGATGGTTTAATAATCCAGTGATCACTTTCAAGGGACAAGTTGCCACATCAGCCCCGATTTCTGCGCAGTGAATTAAATGCATGGTATGTCTTACAGAAGCAGCAAGTATTTCAGTTTCAAAGCCGTAATTATCAAATATTCTTCTGATCTGCTCTATTAGTAAAAGACCATCATGGCTGATGTCGTCTATTCTTCCAATAAATGGAGATACATAACTAGCACCTGCTTTTGCAGCCAAAATGGATTGACCAGCAGAAAAGATCAAAGTACAATTCGTTCTGATACCCTCACTGCTAAACTTTTTAATGGCTTTTACACCATCTTTGATCATGGGAACCTTCACAACGATTTTATCATCGATTTTAGCAAGTTCTTTTCCTTCTTTAATGATGTTATCAAAGTCAGTGGCAATTACTTCAGCACTAACATTATCATCTACGATATTACAAATGTCTTTGTAATGAGTTCTGACACGCTCATCACCAGTGATGCCTTCCTTGGCCATCAAAGAAGGGTTGGTCGTGACGCCATCAAGTACACCAAGGTCGTAGGCTTCTTTTATCTCGTTCAGATTAGCAGTATCAATAAAGAATTTCATAAAATCGAAGTCTTATTTAACGTTTTGAAGTTAGTAGAAGGGTGAAAAATAAAAAAGGCAAACCGAGTATCGCACCGCTACAACCGCTTACCCTTGCTTCCTTCCGGACCTGGGGGGATTCAGCAGGAGCTGGTCGTACCGATTTGCCGGTGCAAAGTTAAGGATTTATTAAGCTTCCAAACAACTTATTCTGAATTATGAAGGCCTTTTAAATAGAGATTGAATTCTAAAGGACTGGATTCCAGGAACTCATCCTCAACCAGGTCGTCAAATATTTCTTCATCGAAAGTCCTCCTGGTCTTTTTTACCTGACCATTTTCAGAAACTAACAATTCAGTTCCTTTCAATCCCTTTGGGTCTATTTGGATAATGATTTTGCCTTCTTCCAGGTCTTTTTTGTAATACTCATGAATAATGTCTTTCATGGGCTTAAACCAGAACTACGGGCTTTTCCGTTTCTACCTTTTTAGGTGACTCTTTAATAGATTTAATACTGATTTTGCTTAGTAATTGTTCTTCAAGTAAATCAGCCCAGCACAACATGTATTTGACCACATCGTCCCTATGGTTGTGCTTTAGGTTTCTTTCTTCAAGTGGCATTCTTCTAAGTACGTCCCGGTCAGAAAGATTTTCAAGATGTTTAATATCTTCTAATTCCAGTCCACTTTGGATCATGGTTGAAATCACAAAATCCAACGTCATTCCACTTTTATCGCAATAGTCAAAAGCTTGCTCTGTCCAATCCCCATATTTTCTCATAGCATAGTTGTGGATTTCATCCCTGGAGAGATCCGTGAGATGCTGTGCGAGGTTTCCACAATTACAACTACCCATGTGACCCCATTCATATTTAGCTCCTGAGCTTAGACGTTGGGCGGTTTCTCTTAATCCATTTATTAATTCGGGTGTTGCCTTTGCCATATCGATCTATTTTTAAGTATAAAAACCGTGGAGGTTAAATGTTTGTTTAAATTAATTTTAATAAGCTAAAAAGGCAAAAACTTCCAGTCATCAAATTGTATCCGCTTTGAAGCTTAAGAATCGCTAACTTTCTAAATCAATAATATTATAGTTTATGATGAAGTATTTAAACTTAGTGATTTATAGTCTCTTACTAACACTATTCATTTCCAGTTGTGGAAATGAAGGAGGAACAGAAAGCTCTGAGGTGGAAGAAAAAGGACTTAACCTTTCTTATGTTGATAGCACAGTAAGCCCTTCGGACGATTTTTTCCGTTTTGTAAATGGTAAGTGGATAGAATCAACTGAAATCCCCGGGGATCAGGGTCGATGGGGGAGTTTTAATGAATTAAGAGAAGCCACTAACGATGATGTTCTTGCCGTTTTGAAGGAAGCTGCAGAATCAAATTCTTATCCTGAAGGTTCCGATCAGGACAAAGCTGCTGATTTTTTTAGTGTTGGGATGGATTCTCTATTGGCAGAAAAAGCCGGTATACAACCTCTTAAAGATTATTATGATGAAGCAGGTTCAATTTCTTCAGTTGATGAAATTCAAGCTTTTCTGGTAAAAAACGAGCCTTATGGGCGTTCTAGTTTTTTTGGCTTTTCAGTATTCCCTGATCTTAAAAAGAGTGATGAGATGGGAAGTTATATTACACTTGCGGGCTTAGGACTTCCTGATCGGGATTACTACTTAAAGGATGATGAAAAATCTAAAGAGATCCGTGAGAAATATGTAAAACACGTTTCAAGAATGTTTCAACTGGCTGGCGAAAGTGCAGAATATGCAGGTGAAAAAGCAGCCAGTATTCTGAAAATAGAAACAGATTTAGCAGAGGCTAGATTAACCAAAGTAGAAAGACGTAATCCTAATTTACTCTATAATAAAATGTCGGTGAGTGCTGTAGGAGAATACAGTCCTACAATCAATTGGGAAGGGTATTTGTCTGGTGTTGGAGTAACCGGTTTGGATTCTGTGATTGTTCTGGAGCCAAAGTCTATCGCGAGATTCGATTCAGTAGTGAATAATTATCCGATTGAAGATATACAGGCTTATTTGAAGTGGAATGTCTTGAATGATGCTGCTGGCTTCTTAAGTAATGAATTCGTTGCTGCAAACTTTGACTTTTATGGCAAAGAACTTCGAGGAACTGAGGAAATGAGACCAAGGTGGAAACGCGTTCTAGGAGTAACCAATGGAACCTTAGGTGAGGCTATAGGTAAATTGTATGTAGATGCTGTATTTCCTCCGGAGGCGAAAGCCAAAGCTAAGGCCATGGTCGATAACATCATGCTTGCGTATGAAGATAGAATCAATGGATTAGACTGGATGACGGATTCAACCAAAGAAGTTGCTATTGGAAAACTGAAATCGCTGACCGTAAAAATAGGGTATCCTGATGAGTGGAGAGATTACTCGAACTTAAACGTTGAAGAAGGTACAGAGACTACTTCGTACATGGGGAATGTTTATAACGGACGAAAATTCAACTTTGAGCGCGACCTGGATAAATTAGGTAAACCTGTTGATAAAACGGAATGGGGAATGTCTCCTCAAACGGTTAATGCTTATTATAATCCATTATTCAATGAAATCGTATTTCCGGCAGCAATCTTACAACCTCCATTCTATAATTATAAAGCCGATGAAGCTGTTAATTATGGTGGTATCGGAGCTGTAATTGGTCATGAGATCTCGCATGGTTTCGACGATCAGGGAAGTCGTTTTGATAAGGAAGGAAACTTGAAAAACTGGTGGGGTGAAGAAGATCTGACAAACTTCAAAGAAAGAACAGGTCTTTTAGTGGAGCAGTACGACGAATACGAGCCTTTAGATAGCGTAAATGTTAACGGTGCTTTTACGTTGGGTGAAAACATCGGAGATCTAGGTGGAATAAATTCCGCTTATAGTGGTCTTCAGAAACATTTTGAACAAACGGAAAGACCTGGAGAAATAGATGGTCTTACACCCGAGCAACGTTTCTTTATGTCGTGGGCTACGATCTGGAGAATTAAGTATAGGGATGAAACTCTAAGAACGCAGATTCTTACAGACCCACACTCTCCGGGAATGTACAGAGCGATGGGACCTTTGTCGAATATGCCTGAATTCTATACCGCTTTTAATGTGCAAGAGGGTGACCCAATGTGGCGACCTGATAGTTTAAGGGTTAAGATTTGGTAGATTGATTCAACTTGATTTTAGACTGAACTCAATCTAACTGACATGAAAATCTGAACTTAGGCGTCATTGCGGAACTTTTATTCTTAAATTTTAAAAAGAAGAATAAAAATATCCGTAATCTCATCAAAGTTTTTTGAGATTCTCGATAAATAATGGCCTTTTAAAAGATAAGGTCATTATTTTCGAGAATGACGAATTTTAAGTAAACTTTAAAGCTCTTTTGAGCTCCTTCTCCATTTTCCGAAAACACTCCCGTGTTACGTTTTCATAAGCTTCCTGTAAGGCCTTTTTGTAGTTCGATTTTTTGGTATCCTCTTCCGAAAGCAAGGTTGTTGTACAAGTTGTCACAGCATCGCCGGTTTGATTATTGATCAATTCGATTCGTATTTGAACACCTGTAGAATAGGGTTTATCTTTTACGTAGCCGCTATAACTTTGATAAGCAAACTCCACATAATAATTGACCTTTAGAGGAGCACCATCTTCTTTCATATAGCCTTTAATCTGCTCATCAATAGAATTCATCAATTCTATCGTTAAAGGAGGCTCTATGTAAGCTATGCCTTCCCTCTTCTTTAGGAACCTGTTTTTATCCGCTATTTGCTGTCTTCGGTCAAAGAACTCTATATCCTCCTTTTGAAAAGGAATGGCTATGTTGGTGGATGTTGCCTGATAAGTCTCTTTGGTACAGCTTAAAGAGCCTATTAGAATAAAAAATCCCGCTAACAGCGGGATTTGGATACGTTTATAGATTTTCAACAATATAATTTGTCATCATTTCATAGAGGTGCATCCTACGATCAGGTCCCCATAAAGAATGTGCACGGTCTGGATAGTAAAAAGTTTCGAATTGCTTCCCTTCATTGATCAACGCATTCTCTAACGCTACAGCATTTTGAAAATGAACGTTGTCATCGCCAGTTCCATGGATCAAAAGATAATTACCTTTCAATTTATCTACATGGTTAATGGGTGAGTTATCATCATAACCTGATGGGTTATCTTGAGGCTTTCTTAAATACCGTTCTGTGTAGATGGTGTCGTAAAACCTCCAGGTGGTGACCGGGGCGACAGCAACTGCCGTTTTAAAAATACCTTCACCTTTAAACATGGAAAGTGAGGAGATATACCCCCCGTAACTCCATCCCCATATTCCAATTCTACCAGCGTCTATGAAGTCGAGTGATCCTAAATATTTAGCTGTTTCGATGTGGTCGTTACTTTCGTACTTACCAAGCTGCTGATAGGTAACTTTTGTAAATTCAGATCCTCTTCCTCCTGTTCCTCTGGGATCGACTGTTGCTACAATGTATCCTTTTTTGGTTAAGAGCTGGTGGTAATAATAGTGTCCTCCAGTCCAATTGTTGAGCACTTGCTGAGAACCTGGTCCACTATATTGATAAATCAAAACGGGATATTTTTTTGAAGGATCAAAATCCGAAGGCTTTAAGAAATATCCATTTAATTGAATGCCTTCACTGGTTTCAAAAGAAAAGAATTCTTTTTCAACCAGATCATATTCTTTGCTTTTCTCTATTAAAGCTGAATTATCCTTTAAGACTTCAACCAGCTTATTTCCTTTGGTCTTATATAGGCTTACTTTCAACGGTTGAGTTGCAGAGCTATAGTAATCTATATAATAACTAAAATCATCACTGATGTCTATTCGATGCGTTCCCTGTTCTTTGGTGAGCTGAATTTTGTTTTTCCCACTGATATCTATTGAAAAGAAATAGCGTTCCAGAGGAGATCCTTCCGTAGAAACGAAATAAATCGTTGCCTTTTTACCTTTTTGATCAACTCCTAAGAAAGTGGCTATCTCCCATTCGCCTTTTGTGATCTGGCGGACGAGTTCTCCTTCATTGGTATAAAGATAAACATGGTTGTATCCATCACGATCACTTGTGAAAATAAAGTGTTTTCCGTCTTTTAGATAGATGAGGTTTTCCTCTTCGTGTGATTCGATGTATTCCTTCGCTTTTTCTTTTAAAATTAGTTCGGTAGATCCAGACTGCGCATCGCAATGCAGGATGTCCATTTCATTTTGAAGTCTGTTCAATCTTCGGATGGAAAGAATATTATTGTCCCCAGTCCATTTAATTTTCGGAATGTAGATATCGGTCCCATTACCTATATCTGCCTTAATTGTTTTTTCGTCATTGAGGTTGTAAATGAAAATATCTACGGTAGAATTGCTTTCTCCAGCTTTTGGATATTTATACCTGTAATCGGTAGGGTAAAGGTCATTGGGGCTCCAAACCTGCATATTGTATTCCTTCACCCCGCTTTCATCAAACTTATAGTAGGCTATTTTGTCTCCTTCCGGCGACCACTCGAAAGCTTTCGTTAGATAAAGTTCTTCTTCGTAAACCCAATCGGTACTTCCGTTGATGATAGAATTGAATGCTCCATCTGAAGTAAGTTGTTTTTCAGACATGCCGTCCAATTCAACATAAAAGAGATTATTGTCTCTGACGAAGGCTACTTTGCTACCATCGGGAGAAAAAGTCGCATACGACTGCTTGCCGCCATTTGATAATTTCACTAACGATTCATCGCTAAGATTGTATACATAATATTCCGCTGTAAATGATCTTCTATAAATAGATGTCCTTTCTGTTTGCAGGAGTAGCTTTTCCTCACTGGCACTGAAAGAGTACTGATCAATTTTGATCTCTTCATCAAGGCTACTGCCATCTAAAATTGTTTCTTCGGCTTTTCCTGTGGCCAAGTTATACTTCAGGATATTATTATTTTCCAATGCACTATAATATCCTCCATCATTCATCCAGTTCACATTTCTTACTGAACTCTGGCTGAACTCTCCGTCCTCAAGCCATGCTTTCAAGGTAAGTTCTTTTTGTGCGTAGGAAGATGAAATGAATAGAAAGGATAAGACTAAAAAGGTATACTTCTTCATTATGATTTGAATTTTAGGATTTCGAATCTACGAAATTTATAAAAAGAAAAAGCCCTGAAGATGTTAGTGGACTTCAGGGCTTTTTAGCGGTTTAAAGATGTAGAATAGCCCATGCGATGGGATCGAAACAAATGGGCACATTGGAGGTGCTTAAACCTGAAATATTCATAATGAATAATCAGGTTAAAAGCTTCTCAATATCAAAAAGTTATACTTTTCAATGTATGTGAGAATTAGATCCTTTTCTTAATTCCCTCTTTAATATCATTTATCGAATCATACAATTCCTTGTAGCTGTGTATGATAAAGTATTTCGTTTGAAAAGCATCTTTTCGATATGTAGAATCCAGGATGTCTTCTACGTTGTAATCGAAATGCTCTGGTCGTGAGCTTAAAGAGTATTTTGTTTCTCCCGCGGAAGAAAGTATTCCAGCTCCGTATATTTTTAATTCGTCTTTCTCTTTGATCAGTCCAAATTCAACGGTGAACCAATAAATACGAGATAATAGGTGTATAGCCTGATCATTTCCAATATACTCAAGACCTACTTTTCCCAACTCCACAAGAAAATCTGAGAAGGAATGATTGGTTAGAATAGGAACGTGTCCAAAAACGTCGTGGAACATATCCGGTTCTTCCAGATAATCAATCTCACTCATTTTCCTCAGCCAGGTTGTAGCCGGAAATTTCTTGTTCACTAATAGATTGAAGAACAATTCATCGTCAACGATACCAGGTACGGCTACTAACTCCCATCCTGTTATTTCTTTTAGTTTTTCATTGGTAGCCTCAAAATTAGGTATTGAATTGGCTGTAAAGTTAATGCGCTCAATTCCAGCCAAATACTCACTGGTTGCCGTATCTGGCAGGCTTACAATTTGCCTGGTGAACAAAGTTGTCCAAACAGTTTGATCTTCTTGAGTGTACTTGTCGTATTCTTGAACCAGACCAGTATCCAGCTCTTGAGTGGGGGTTTTCATGTTCTGTTAATATTAAAAAACAATCTGAGGTTTAGCTGATTGAGTTACAAAGCTAATACTTAAACGGTATTGTTTAGGTAATTTTTGAAAGGAAATATCGCTTGCAGTACAATTTTCAGACTTCGGTTTCGTACTTAATTTCCTTCAATTTTATGTTGTATTTAGATTTCATGCGTTCTTCTTCTAGTTTTGAAATTGCCTTTTCCAGATCTTCCTGTTCCCTTCCTGTCATCATTTCTTCGTGGTTTAATCCGTAGTTTTCGAGCTTATCAATAATAAATTTGATGTCCAACAAGTCAGTATCAACGGCGGGTACATAGCCCAGGTCTCCATCTTCATTTACCTCAACGTGTTTGATCAGTCCAGCTTCTTCTAAATCCACTAACAGTTTGGCAATGAGGTTACCCGGTAATCTCAATTGGTTTGAAATTCTGCTTGAATCTATTGGAGGAGTATCTTCTTTGAAGTCTTTAACAATTGAAAAAATGATATAGATGTAAAGCTTCTTTTTGGTTGTATAGCTTAAGGAAGTGCTTTCATTTAAAAAGTCGTATTTTTCTACGTTCTGAATGGCAAATGAAAGTTCGGCACCCATTAAGATTACGATCCAACTAAGCTGCATCCAAATAATGAATAGTGGCAATAAAGAGAAGGCTCCGTATATCGCGTTATACCTGGATACCCCAAACTGAAATGTTACATATAAAACCTGGATCAGTTCATAGGCCGTTCCAGCGATTATTCCCGCAATCAAAGCACTTTTAAATTTGACTTTGGTATTGGGCATCACCATGTAAATCAAAGTCAGTAAAATGATGATAAGAACAAAAGGACTTAATTTTAAAAGCGTTACGATGGCACTACTAAAAAACTCTAGAAAGGCGATACTTTCCACTATTTGAGTTACCTGAGAGCGTATAATAAAAGTTGCGCTACTGGAAACAGCGACAATGATTGGGGCAATCAATAAAATTGAAATATAGTCGGTGAGCTTTCTGATTAACGGTCTTTGTTTTTTTATTCCCCAGATCACATTAAAGGATGCTTCAATGTTACTAAGTAGCCTTAATATGGTGAACAGTACGATTACAAAACCTACGATAGCCACCGTTCCTCCTTTAGTATTGACCAGCAGGGATTCAGTGAATTTTAAAAGATAGTCGAGTACATCTTTTTGGGCTGCGAGGTTTCTACTTAGCTCTTCTTCAAGGACCGATTGAAACCCAAAGACCTGGGCAATTCCAAAGATCACAGCTAAAAAAGGTACAATGGCTAAAACGGAGAAAAAGGTTAGAGCACTGGCGTGAAGGGCACCCTGGTCTTTATCAAAACCTTTGATAACCAGTACAATTACCCTCAGTTGTTGGTATATGTATTTTTTGAAAACGGGAAGCTTCTTGAGGTTTAGTTTCCAGAGGTCGTATTGAAAGAATTGTATAAGTGATTGAACAATGTTCAAAGTTGATAACCTTTAAATTTTGATACCTTATCTATTGAAACGTAAGCTTCAAAGTGAACAAATTTACATTGAAAATGTGAAAAAGGTTTATCAATGCCTATTTTGAGATTGCAATTAGAAATGCATATCAATGCCGTTCATCCAATTTCAGTTGGTTCCTATTTCATTGAAATAGATTTTAGCCCATCATTTAGATAGTTATTTAATTACATACCATGTTCAAACGATTACTGCTCCTGTCTCTACTATTTTTAATTGCCATCAGTGCTCATTCCCAGAAGTACGATATGAATCTCTTCGAGGGAATAAAGCCCAGAAATGTAGGGCCCGGAGGAATGAGTGGAAGGGTAACGGCGATTGATGTCGTACACGAAAATCCTGACATCATGTATGTAGGGACGGCTTCGGGAGGGTTGTGGAAATCTGAAGGAGGGGGAGTAGTATGGGAACCTATTTTCGATAATGAAAAAGTTGCTTCAATTGGCGCATTGGCTATCAATCAAAATAATCCCGATGAAATCTGGGTGGGTACCGGAGAAGGTAATCCGCGTAATTCTCAAACCAGTGGATACGGGATTTACAAGAGTATTGATGGAGGTAAAAACTGGATTAGCCTTGGTCTAAAAGAGACTCGGAACATACATAGAATATTCATCCACCCAGATAATTCGGATGTGGTTTACGTTGGAGTTCAAGGTTCGGCATGGAGTGATAGTGAACATAGGGGAGTGTACAAAACAACTGACGGAGGAAAAAACTGGGAAAAGCTGCTCTTTGTAAATAATAGAACCGGAGTGGCGGATATGGTTATTGATCCTGAGAATCCAAACAAACTGATCGTAGGTATGTGGGAATTCAGAAGATGGCCATGGTTCTTTAAATCGGGTGGCGCTGGTTCAGGAATGTACGTAACCTATGATGGCGGAAAAAATTGGGAGAAAAGAACATACGAAGATGGGCTTCCTTATGGTGAGATCGGAAAGATTGGACTGGCTATAGCTCCTTCCAATACCGATGTGGTTTATGCCCTGATCGAATCGAAAAAGAATGCGCTTTATAAATCTGAAGACGGAGGTTTCAAATGGTCTAAAGTCCAGGATAAAGACATAGGAGGAAGACCTTTTTACTATGCCGACCTGGGGGTCGATTCAGAAAATGAGCATCGATTATACAATGTGTTTTCAAATGTAAAAGTCAGTAATGATGGCGGTAAGACTTTCGAAATGCTGTTGGGCTGGGACAGGGTGCATGGCGATCATCACTACTGGTATGTTCATCCTACGGATGGAAGTCTTATTATTGATGGAAATGATGGAGGAATGGCTATTTCAAGGGATCGTGGAAAGACCTGGAGATTTGTTGAAAACCTACCTGTAGCCCAATTTTACCATATTGAAGTTGACCTGGAACAACCCTATAATATTCTTGGAGGAATGCAGGATAACGGTTCTTGGAGAGGCCCTGCCTATGTCTGGAGAAAAGGAGGAATTCGAAATGGATACTGGGAAGAGATTGCTTTCGGTGATGGTTTTGATGTGATCGTCGATCATAAAAGTGACCGTTATGGATATGGTATGTCACAGGGAGGAAATGTTCGCAGGCTTGATTTCAAAACAGGAGCTTCAAGGTTAGTAAAGCCAACTCATCCCGATGGAGAATTTTTGAGATTTAACTGGAATGCAGCTATTGCTCAAGACCCTTTTGATAGCTCAATTATTTATTATGGAAGTCAGTACGTACACAAAAGCACGGATGAAGGAGCCAATTGGGAGATCATCTCACCCGATTTGACCACCAACGATCCTGAGAAGCAGAAGCAGGCGATCAGTGGAGGACTGACCTATGATGTAACAGGAGCAGAAAATTATACCACTATTATTTCCATAGCTCCGAGTCCGGTTGAAAAAGGAGTGATTTGGGCTGGAACAGATGACGGAAATATTCAGATCACAAAAGATGGAGGAAAAAGCTGGACCAATACAGTGGCCAAATTGAAAGGCTTTCCCAAAGGGGCTTGGGTTGCACAGATCAACCCTTCAACATTCAATAAAGGAGAAGCTTTTGCAGTCCTGAACGATTATCGGAGAGGGAATTGGTCGCCTTACCTATACCATACTAAAGATTATGGTAAAACTTGGACAAATCTAGTTGATGAAAATAAAGTTTGGGGTTATGCATTATCCTTTGTGCAGGATCCGGTTGAGTCCAATTTGATGTTTTTGGGAACCGAGTTTGGATTAAATGTAAGTTTCGATGGTGGACAAAGCTGGAACGAATGGGAGAAAGGATACCCAACCGTTTCCACCATGGATATGAGAATTCATCCGAGAGAACATGACCTTGTGATAGGTACTTTCGGTCGCTCTGCTTGGGTGATTGATGATATTCGTCCATTGAGGGCATTAGCTAAAGACGGGAAAAATATTTGGTCGAAAAAGCTGTATACTTTCGAAGCCCCGGATGCAGTCTTAGCACATTATAAACAAGCTGCAGGAACGAGGTTCCATGCCGATGCTATGTTCTTAGGAGAAAATAGACCTTATGGTGCGATGATCAGCTTTTACCTTAAAGACTTGAAAGCACAGGAAGATAAAGACAAACCTGCTCAAAAAGCGGATACTTTGATAGCAAAGGTTTTTAATGCTTCAGGAAAAGAGATTAGGGAGCTGAAGGTGCCAGCAAAAAAAGGGATTAACCGTTTTAGCTGGGCATTGGATAGGGCAGGGGTAAGGAATCCCGGAAGTAAGAAACCAAAACCAGATGTGCCACAAGCCGGAGGACCAAATGTATTACCGGGAACGTATACCGTAACGGTATACTACGAAGGAGATTCATCATCAACTTCTGTAAAAGTAAAAAATGATCCACGACTGGATATCAAAGATCAAGACCTTCTGGAAGCAGAGAAACTGGTTGTTCGATTAATGGAAGATGTCACAAAAGCTACGGAAGTCGTAGACAATCTGAGAGAAGCGAAGAGTTTTCTGAAAGAGATCAGTGGAAAAGCTTCTGATAAAACGGAGTCCGTTAAAGAAGAAATGAAGGAAAAACATAAAGCTTTAAAAGAAAAAATGGAAGACCTTGAAGGTTTATTTGTTCCCGGAGAAGATGTTCAAGGCATATTCAGAGATCCAGCCTTATTGAATTATAAAATTGGGAGTGCTGCCGCTTATGTACAAGGAACAGGCTCTGTGTTCTCTACTTTCGGGACTCCTGATCCGGTATTCTACGCTCCGTCTGAAGCCAATAAGAAACAAGTTGAATTCATGGAAAAGGAGTTAAATGAGGCTCTAAGTAAAGTAGAAAGCTTTTTTGATACGGATTGGAAAGCTTATACTGACTACGTTAAAGGACTTGAGTTGGAGTTTGTGAAGGAGTTTTGATTGAAAATTGAAATAAGCTGGACTCATTTTTAGTCAATAAATGAGTCTAGCTTCTCTACAGCCATAGGCCAGAAGATATCTTTCATTCGTTTCTTGAAAAAACCAAAATGACCGATTGATTTTAATCCATATTCGGAAGGAACAATTTTGGTGAAAGTAATGGGCTTTTCCCCCTGAACGTTCTTCCAGTAATTGTGGGTGTTTCTTTCGTTTGAAATCGTGTCGTCTACAGTCCAGAAAGTATGTATGGGAAACTGATAATTTTTGAAATGCCCTTCAGGAACTGACTTACAATAAAATTTATTGTCAAAGAAGTAATCTTTTTTGATACACCAATCCCTCCATTGCCTGACCACATTTTTTGCAAGATCTTCCATAATGCCGAATCTTTTTGCATTGACGTAGCCTGTTAATGCAATGCTGATTGGAGAGAAGATGTAGAAGAAAAAGTAAGATAAGAGCCTGTAGCTGAACGGCATATTAGGCATGTATCCTGTAGACACAGCAAAGGCGACCATTCCTTTTACATCATCCAGGTTGTTCATAAAACCGATTTGCTGTCCGCCGGCACTGTGGCCGAAAAACAGGAAAGGATATTCCGGAAACTTTTGGGCCAAGAAATCTTTAATAGCCGGCATATCCTTGATCCCATAATCACTAAATTGATAATCGCATTTTCCAAGGTCTTCCGGAGCAGACTCACCGCTATCCCGATAATCCCAAAGGCAGCAAATGAAACCATGTTCGGCCAGATACTCCAGAAAGGGTAAATAAAATTCTTTTTTGGCAGCCGTTCCCCCATTGAACTGAACGACTGCTTTGGGCCGATCGGGGATAAGAAGTAAGCCTTTAAGCTCTACTCCATCTTCGCATACAGCGGTAAATCGTTCTTTTTTAAGTTTGGTTGATACTTTTTCCATAGCTTTTTATACTGAACGTTTAGTATTTAATATGAACAAAAAGTCAAAGTAGTTTAATAGCCCGTTTCAAAGATGTTTTAAGCAGGCCTGGATCCTTCCTGAGTTGCATTAGAATTATGGTTCCTTCGATATCGGCAATGATCTGTTGAATTACATTATCGAGTTCCTTTTCCATGTAAGCTGATTTATAAATGTTCCTTAATGCGTTTTCAAAACTTTTGAAGAAACCATTGATCTCATCCATGAAAGTATCTTCTACATGAGCGGTTTCAAGTACGGTATTCGCAAAAAAACACCCTCCTGAATATCTGGTGAAGCCTGTATAAAGTACTTCCATCATATCGTTTAATCGCTGTTCGGGTAAGATCGACTCATCGTAGGAAATACTGAAGATCTTATGGTCAAACCACTGGCGTGTAGCATTCAGTGATTTGATCATGACCTCTTCTTTGCTCTGGAAATGATGATAGAACACACCTTTTGTTAACCCGGTAGACCTGGCCAGATCACTCATGGACGTTCTGTAATAGCCCTTTTCCCGGAACACCTGTATACTGTGTTTGATGATCTCATCGGGGGTAGTTTTCTGTAAAGGCATTTATACTAAACGTTTGGTATGTAAGATAAAGAATTTTAATAAATAGTGAAATGAGAGTGGATGATATTCATTAAATGGTTCTTACATGAATTAAGATTATGACCAAATCGATATGTTTAGTCCAATCGGGCTTAGTTCATAGGATAAAATCCCTTGCTCCAATTCCTTTTTAACTTATTTATTTAATAGAGTTCATTTTTGAGCGTTCGGTTTACGTAGATGCTTCCTTCAATTAAATGTCCTGAAAAGTCAAGGGCCAATGTTCCAAATACAGAATAACCTTTGGTTTTCTTAATTAATGCTGGGTCACTGAAAATTTTCCCGATTGAAGGAACAGAATCCATCATATTACCAGTAGTTTTTATTGCTAAATTACTATTCTCATCTGCCCATTCTTCATAGTAAGAAGCGGCAACTAACCAGTCCAGAAGATTTACTCCATGAACCTCAATTCTGTCAGTGTCAAAATTCCAGTATTTCTGTGTGCCCCTAAGCCCCTTGTAAAAGTTAACCAAATAGGTTTTAAGTGTCTGATTACCGTTTAGGTCTACGTTATTGTTTTTTAAGTTCCTAATTCCATCCCTCCAAGTAAGTGTATTACTTCCCAGGCCAAAAGCAGGCATTTGTTGCTGAGGGATTTGATTTGCCATTGCTTTTAATAAGTTGGCCTTTGATTTATCCGTTAAATGCAGAACAGCCATAAGCGAAATATGTGCAGCACCATAGAAGTAGTTCAGATAAGGTAAACCTACATTGATCAGATCGGGGAGTTTAAAGTTTTTTCTGAGCCCTTTGAAGGCAACAATGGTATCAAAAGCACCGATCAGTACGCTTACCCATTGTAATGACCAAATGGAAAAGGACCAATAATCAGGTGCTCCTAAAGTATCGTCTCGAGCATTCGTATCAACCAGTGTTGCGGGCCTGCTTACCATTTGGGCTGCAAAACTTAAAGCAACACTGCCTGAAACAAGTAACAAACCAAGGACATTTACAAAGCCTGGTTTTCTATCATTTACATACCATGTTGAACTTAGCCACTCCGATTCAATTGGATCGCCGGCAGCAGCATTCTCTTTTTTTATACCATCAATATTAGTGGCAGTAAGAATCGCATCAGTAGTACCTGAAAAAATACTAAGAACAATATGAATAGCACCATATGACAAACCGTTTTTCCTTGCATCGCCAGAAAGATCAGGTAAGCTTCTGGTAGCAGGTTTTTTTGTTTCATTGTCTATAATACTAATTGGAATCGAAACGATTAATGACATTAACCCCTTTACTGTCAAGACTTTATCGTTACCTACAGCTTCTTTATAAAGCTTTTCAAGCCAGCTATCTTTATAAATTTGACTGCTGATCATGTTGTCAAAGTCATCGAGTACAGCAATTGAGGCTTTGAACATTAAGTCCATGGTTAATTTGACTGCTTCAAGACCAATGACCGCTATGTTTTCTACTAAATCCTTAAAAAAATCAAACAAGTAGAGAGGAGCGTGCAAAGGGTGGGCAGCAATTAAATGCATTTGTCTTTCAAGGTCATCTTTTAGAAGTACAGAGGCACTTTCCGCTTTACTTTTAAGTTTCTCTTCTATGCTTGCCCAGCTATTGGTCAGTCCATCCAGCTTTTTTAGTTGTTCTTCGGTAAAGGTCTGATTGGATGATTGAGCAACATGTGCATACCTGTTTAATAGCCATTCTGCTTTTTCATGTGCTCCCGATTGACTTTTATGAGGCCTTGTTCTGGCAGGTTTAGTTAGTGTAGTTCCTGATGGTTTTTGAATGCCAGCTTGGATATTTGCTATAAGGTTATTAAAAAATGTATCGGATTTTCCCTCAGCCGTTTTTGACATTTCTTTTATCTCGTCAATGCCTGAACCTATGTGAGCATAAATTTTATCATGTTCATTTTTTACCTCACCCCAGTCTATTTTTGATGTCATCCATGCAATGAGCTTAACTACCTCTATTCCTGCTTTTTTTATGAGCATATTGAGTAACCGGCCTATAGAACCTGAATGGTCTAGTACATAAGAGACCAATGAGCCTCCGGTTTCGAAGGTGACCCCAATCATACGAACATCTGCGGAAACAACATCTTCCGCCAGTTGAATGAACCCATGAACAGTTTCGCCTTCAATTTGACTGACTCCACCAATTAAATCGCTAGAGGCAAATTTCAAATCTCCATGAACAATATCTTCACCCACTTTGTGAAAGGTATTCTCTGCTTCGTGAGCTACATTTTCCACCGTTTCCTTTACATCTTGAGCTTCTTTTTTCAGGCTATGAATAAATACATTGGAAGTATTTTTCAGGCCGTTTTCGATTATTGACCAAAAATCTCCTGATCGGGTATGGGGAATAGGACTCTGAGGTTTGAATTTTTGCTTCGACTCTTCGAAAGTTAATGCCTTATAACTAATACCGGAATTGCTGTAGGTTAATGAAAAATGAGGATCGGTCATATTAGAAGTAACAAAGTGTTGCTTTCTATGAACCCCATGTGGTCGCTTATGATAAGTATGTTTTACTGATTTGCTGATATTCTGAGCTAGTTTTTGAATACTCCTGATACTATCATCCGAAAGGGTAGATTTGAATCCAATGGCAGTTTTTGCATTGACAAAAGCATTGTCATCTAAATCCACTAACCGCTTGTGGACTTCAACCGATGGATGAATATTATGCCAATGGGTTTCTTGCATTTCACTGGTACGAACTTTAAGTACGGGACAATGCAGGCCATTAGGGCTTATGGAAATAGAAACCTTATTGAATATTGAGGGTGTTAGTTCAACCTGATTTAAACCAGGACCAGTACTATAAGGAGTGTCGTTAACAGTGAAACTAACGGGTTCATCGCATCTCACATATATTTTCTTTGTTCCTGGCCTGACTGAAATTGTAGATCTATAGACATTTTTACCATTACTTAAATTGGTGGAATCATAGTCCTGTGTAAGGTAGGAGCGGCTTGTAATAGCCGCATTTCGTTTCACCATTTCATTAGCCGAAATCGCAGGACTATGGGATGGGGTAAAAGCTGAAAAATTAATGGAGATTCTTGAATTACCTTTATCTGCTACTTTGGGTCTCATGGATAGAAATGCAACCAAGCCTGTATTGGTCGTATTTACATCACCTCCTCCATCATCGCTGGTAGAATCCATAACTTCCTTTACCTGAGCATCGGTTAAAGGTGTATTGAAGAAACAGAGACCTTTGATACTTCCATTAAACATGTATTCATCCAGTGTATTCGGGTTTTTAGTTGCAATGCTGAACTGATAACCGCCTTTTAAGACAGGCATCTCAAAACCAGAAATGGACTTTACAGAAGTACCGTCCACGTAAACTTTTAAGCCCAATTGAGGATCTTCAATGGTTACTAGATGATGCCATTTCCCATCATTGATATTAACCCGGGTGTCGTAATTTCCTATTTTTAAACTTGAAGGGTCTGACAGGTACCATGGGTTAGACCGGTCGTTATCAATATCAGATCCGGTATAATCAGAATAACTAAGGATGATGTTGCCAGAGTCATTATTCCCGGAGCGGATCCACATAGCCACGCATCTGCTATCAACAGGGAAATCATTGAACCCTATTGAATAACCATAGGTTTGAGAATCGGGTATTGAGGTTGCTTCGGCATGATGTTTTTGTGCCGACTCCTCTCGTGGTACTATGTCTTTATGGATCTGTTTTTGAAAATCAAAATTGAGCGTGTCGAGAGGATGTGCTGTCGAAAGTTTCTCTTCCGTTCCGGTTATCCTCCTTGCTGCGTCTTCTTCCATTTCGTATTTTTTCATCACATACGACCAAACCCGTACATCAGAAATGGAACCTTCAAACAAATTAGAAATGTTGATGGGGTTGTCACTTGATGAATCAGGAGGGACTGTACCCAACAGAACAGGGCTACCTTTCGATAACGTCATCACTTTCGGTATGTCCTCACTGTTTTTAAAAGTAAATGGCTCTGACGAGTTATCAGCATAAACTTCTTTAGTGGCCCCCTGAACGTAAATGCCGATTACAACGCTAGCGTCTGTTTGCTTAAAACTGACGGCTACATAATAGGGACCCTTTTCCTCCGGAAGCGGTGCCGAAAAACCATAATCATTTCCTGTTTGAAAGCCAACCTGAACACGACCACCAACCTCTATAGAGAAATAAGTAGTAAGTGAGTTGTAAGAATTTCCTTCATTTGGGTCACCATAAAAAAAAACAGTTCCACCGCGGGCGGGGTTACACCAAAATGAAATGGTAAATGCTTTTCTATCAAAGCCAGCAGGCTCAAAGCTAAAATATTGAGGCGGGCCAAATCGGAAGGTATCATTTTTTGATAAATCAGATGAGTAGTTTTCAGGGTTGGTTAAAGCCATTAGTTTTTGTATTTAAGCTGATAGGTTAAAGCTTGTGCCAGGAGTTTTTTATCAAAATAATCAATCATAACAACTTAAATACTATCATTTCAAAATGACTCGTTTAGAGAGTATTGCTTATCAATGAACGTAAAACTTGTATATGCCTCAAAAAATTGGCTACTGATTAATGCGATTTATATGATGCTCCAAATGATTTACATAGTCAGTCATCAAAAATCTTAAGTCTGAGGGTTTATGGTTGTCCAGTTCAATGTTTCTCTTCCGTTTGCTGTTTTATTAAAATCTTGATCCGTTTGTTGAGTGCTAACCAGCATTTCAGGATCTCTTCAGTTTCAGCATTCTGATAGTCATAGGCTTTCACAAGTTCATCTTGATTGTACTTACTAATTTTATAAGGTTTATTCTGAAACTGAATTTCCGTGAACCTTTGGAGATTATTAATTGCAGAATCTATCAGATATGCCAATATTTCTTTTTCGACTATTTTTCAGGATCCGGCTTTTGAGCTAATTTTGGTTCAGGTGCTTCAGAAATATATTTTGATCCTGACTCCAGAAGCTGTTCTAATTTGTTTATGATCTCTTTCATGTTTTTAGAATTGATACTAATGTCTAGCTACAACTGGCCTCTATTTTATATACCCTTTATTTAGTTTAAAGAATATAATTTTTCTTGATCCAATTTACCTCACCCTTTCTAAACCATAGTAAGATAAAATCTCTTCGTTTTTCGTATGATCACCTACATAATTAAACCCAAGTTTTTTCAGTAAAACGATGGACTTTTGATTACCGGGCATCGTAATCGCAATTATATTTTTATGCTCTTTTAAATTTTTAATAGCGTGGAGGTATTTTTTACACGCCTCAAAAGCATACCCCTTTTTTTCGAACCCTGGAAGTAAAGCAAACCCTAAATCAGGAAACTCCTCTTCTTTTCGCTTTAAAAAAGTTACTATCCCAATAGCTCTATTTGATTCTTTTAGTTCAAAAATACTGTAGAAGAAATTTTTATTATTAAGAATGTTTTCAATGTAGTTATCTGCGTCCTTTTTATTAGAAATATTTCTATTTCCAATGAATTTCAGCCACTCTTTAGAATTAACTAAATCAATTAAGAATTCAGCATCTAATAAACTTATTGGCCTTATTACTAACCTTTTTGTTTCTAGGGTTATGTACACATTGATTTTTTAGTTCAACAGTAACGCAGTTAAATTGATTGTGAGATACGCCAGCTCCTAATTAGGTTTAGTTTTCTACTCTATTTTTTGTCTAAACAAAAAACAATTCTTTAATACCTGCTCTAAATTTTTCATCCCCGACAGTATTCCTTTGTTCATACATGGCTATAGCATCAGCGCCAGCCGGATATCTTAATTTTTGTTTTCCATCAGTAGCGGCTTCAAATACCACTTCTGCGATCTGTTCAGGTGTAGAATAATTCTTTTGACGTTCAGGGTTCATAAAGACTGACATCACTTTTTGCATCGACTCATCATATGCTTTATGAGAAGTTAAATCTAGCGATCGGCTTGCAAAATCTGTCGCAATACCTCCGGGAGAAACCGTTTTAACGTTTATACCAAGTGGATTAAGCTCGAACGCCAGGCTTTCACTCCATCCCTCTAAGGCCCACTTAGTAGCATGATAAACTGAATTGAATGGCAAAGTTATTAAGCCTCCGATTGAGGTAGTGGTAATGAATAAACCACTTTTTCTTTCCCTAAAATGAGGAATGAAAAGTTGTGTGACTCTCATAACTCCCAAAAGATTAGTGTTAAGCTGCCGAACCATTTGCTCGTCTGTGGCACCTTCAAAAGGTCCTGCTAAACCATATCCGGCGTTATTGAATACAACATCAATGGAACCCAGTGATATGGCCTTTTCAACGGTCGATTTTATTTGAGCGGTATCTGTTACATCCAGGGGAAGGAGTTTTACATTATCCAGTTTATTTAATTCCAACTCATTTTCAGGTTTTCGCATAGTTGCCAGCACTTCCCAGCCTTTGCCTGCAAAGAGTTCGGCAGTGGATTTCCCCAAGCCTGAAGATGCTCCTGTGATGAAAATTCTTTTTGTCATGGTTTTGTATATTTTATTGATCTTAATTGTCCAGATCGTACAGATTAAAATATGTCCCTTAAGTCTTCTGAATATCGCAAATTTTCCCGTTAAAATTTCACCTGATGCAGATAAGTTATAGCACCTTTTGCAAGGTTCCTGACGAGTAGTTTTAAGGTTTCTTTTTATTACCGTATAGCAGGAAGTTCATTCTACTCTTTTTTGAAAATCCAGGACGCAAAAACTGTGGTTATTTTAGGCATGATGATATAGGTCATTAACGACACTAAAATCATTGAGACAATCAGCATACGGATAAATAGAGGCATAAAATCCAGGTAGATACCAGCTACGGTACTTAAGGTCAAAACGGATGGGTAAATGACCATCCAGGTCAACAGCGCCATTTTCCATTTTCTGGGTGGTACTGAAGCCGTCATTTGAGGTAGTGAAAACCAAAATTCCAATCCTTCCTGATGTCGGATTTCACTTTCTTTAGTGATGTATTCTTCAAGTTCTTTAAACCATGTATTGCGAGGGGTTGATTGCTCCCAAATTTTGTAATTCGCTTCCTTATCAAAACGGATCAGCAGGATGTATTCACTATCCGTGTTTTTGCTAACATTAATGATCTGAATTCCTTCATATCCTTTGTAATCCTTAGCTTTTTGAATGACCTGCTTTAAAGCATTTTCAAACACTTTCTCCTTACCCTGTTTCACAAAATGAGAAACAACGACTGTAAATTGATTTTGCACTTCCAAGGGTTGTTTAAACAAAAAATGATAGCCCCAAATTAGGAGACTATCATTCCTGTTGTTTGTTAGGAGGCTTTTTAATTTAACTGTTTTAACAGTAGGTCTGCAACCAGTTCGGCAGACGCCGGGTTTTGTCCGGTTATTAATAACCCGTCTTCCAGGGCATAAGCTCCCCAGTCAGGGCCCTTGGAGTAAATTCCACCCTTTTCCTTTAACATATCTTCCACCAAAAACGGAACGATATCTGTAAACTGAACAGCCTCTTCCTCGGAATTTGAGTAAGCAGTTACCTTTTTTCCCTGTATAAGCGAATTGCCTTCTGAGTCTTTCGTGTTTTTGAAAATAGCCGGAGCATGGCATACAGATGCTACTGGCTTATTGCTGTTGTAGAATGATTCTATTAAAGATATAGAAATCTCGTTATCAGCTAAATCCCACATAGGGCCATATCCACCTGAGTAAAAAATCGCATCATAGTCGTTATGATCTACATTAGCTAAAGGAATAGTTTCGGAGAAAATTGCCTGTGTTTCCACATCTTTTTCAAACTTGCGCGTAGCATCTGTTTGAAAATCGGGCAACTCACTTTTCGGATCAATAGGAGGTCGTCCTCCTTTAGGTGAGGTTAAAGTAACTTTAACCTCTTTATCCCTGAAAAAATAGTAAGGGGCGGCAAATTCCTCTAACCATACACCTGTTTTCTTTCCAGTGTTACCAAGCTCTTCATGGCTTGTAATTACTAATAAAATTCTCATTGTGTTCTCATTTTCTTGCTTAGGATTTGATTTTTGTTTGGAGGCATTGTTTTC
The DNA here is from genome assembly GCA_039030555.1 of Bacteroidota bacterium. Classification (GTDB taxonomy): domain Bacteria; phylum Bacteroidota; class Bacteroidia; order Cytophagales; family Cyclobacteriaceae; genus JBCCDY01. The sequence goes on along the minus strand of JBCCDY010000013.1, from coordinate 4,288 downwards.
TTTTGTAGTGCTCACACAGGAGAGTAAAAACAAGGCGCTCAAAAGGGTTACTATTAGTCTATTCATATATATAGGTTTAGTTTCAGGAACAAACCTATACCACAAACTCACCCTAAAAATTGACAAATGTTAAGAAAGCTTAGCGGGCAATTTCCTTTCTAACTCTACTTAGACTTTCCGTTGCAATTCCTAAATAAGAGGCAATGTGGTAGTTTTTTACTTGCCGTTCTATATTAGGATAAGTCCTGACGAAAGAGAGGTATCTTTCTTTTGCCGTTAGGGAAATATTATCGAGTGTTCTTTTGTGAAATGCAGCAACTCTCTTCTCCAGTTTTTTTCTGAAAAAAGTCTCAAAGGTGGGAATATCAAGATATAGTTGTTCCATTTTTTTTCTGGATAACCTATACAGGGTTGTATCCTGAATGCACTCAATATTTACCAAAGCCTTGCCTTCTGAAAAAAGGGCGGTATAATCACTTATCCACCAGTCTTTAATGGCGAATTGCAGGGTATGATCTTTTCCGGATTCATCGATAAAATAGCTTCTCAGGCAGCCGTTGTATACATAATGGGTATGCAAAACGGTTTGCTCTTTACTTAAAACAAAATCTCCTTTTTTCAGGTCAATTCTTTTTAATGAGTCTCCAATAGTCACAAGTTCTTTCCTGGAAAAAGCAGCACCTTTAAATGCTTCTTCGAGTATTGAGTATTCCATGGTTCACTTAATTACTCATAAAGTTCAACTAAAATGAAAATGTAACTTATTCACTTGAAAAGATTATAAATCTGTTTTCCAAGATCCTGTTAATACTTTTATCGATGTATTCATTTTTAGCCTTTGATGCAGTCTGGTTACTTTTTTCCTAAGCAAAAAACATTTCTATTCTTCGATTGAGAAAGCAGTTTTCTGAAGAGTTTGATTTTACCAGAACCCAGAAAACTGCTCAGGATTACTACAGGAACTTTGGTCGATGAGCTCATTGCTGTGCTTCAATTTTAGCTTTGAAAGCATACAGGGCGAAAGAACCCAGCCAGTGCTGCCCGGCATAGTCTCCATCCGTGATTTTGGAAAGTGAGTAATCCAAATGCTCGGTCGCCAAATTATAGGCATTGACATTATCCTCCAATGGATACAGGCACCATGCCCTTGAGAAATTTACTCCATCCAAATGAACCAGATGTCCATCAGAACGATCTCTTACCTGTCCCGGTTCGAGGGATAAATTTTGCTTGAACAAAGCAGGTAAAAACTCCGCTGACCATGTTTTAAATTCTTCCTCAGAGAGTACTTTTCGCATTATGTCAATCTCCTGCAGACATGGGGAAAGAAAATCGTGCCCACTGGGTTCCCAAGTGATCGGACAGTCTTTGTCGGTACTGTAAAAACGGATAGCTGCTTCTTTGATCGCATCGGATAAAGCTCCATCTCCAACAGCTTGTGCATAATCGTACGCGAAACTGACCCCGAAAGCGGTATTGGTATGCGTGCCTACCCTTATAGGATAAACCAGTTTTGGAAGGTATTCCATGTATGCGTTCGAAATATAACCTGCTAGTGGTTTCAGGTTGTTGTACCACTTTTGAGCCAGCGGGTCATTCCAGGTGAAGAGCTCCTCCTGAAGTTTCAGCAACCACGCCCATCCGTAAAGTCTTTCGAAAGACTCGCTTTCTTTATTTAGTGAAAAATAAGCCACCTCTTTTTCAATGTTTTCGGTTGTAAGATTTTCATCGAGCATTCGGATAGCTTCCTCTTTTCTATCCAGGTCGGGGAAGTTTTTTAACAAATAAACCAGTGACCAGTGACCATGTACGGCCGAATGCCAGTCAAAGCAGCCATAAAAAGCTGGGTGGTGCTCTACAGGCATCACCAGATCACTTTCCTTTGCTATGACTAATCCCGATTTATATGGAAGTGGATTTTGAATACAGCCTAGCGGTAATTCACTGAGCCGGTTAGCTTCTTTAATGTCCAGTTCTATCGTTTTTGTGTTTTTGACTGGTGGAGTAAATGTGGTTTCTTTTTTTGCTTCATTGGTACATGAGCATATTAGAGATATACAGATGCTGGTTAAAATGAGAAATCTGTTCTTCATTGCGTTTCTGCTTAATCGTTTTTAAAGATTGCATTTTTCTTTGCTAATTTTTAAAGCTTCTTGGCAAATTAATTATAAAGGTTTCACAAAACACATTAGAACATTTATTCGATTAACTCTTGTAGATAAGGCAAGATTACCGCCTACAAACATACTTTATACAATGTTATGTGTTTCTTATTTCTTTAAACTTCTGTCTGATAGTTAAGTGAGTTGATATTAAGTTGGCTGGCAGTCACCGATTCTCCAAATTTAAATCGCACCTCTCTTGCCCCCAGGCGTTCTGCCATATCTCGAAATGCCATTTTTTCTACATCAATGAATTCGGGAATATTGGGATGATATGGATTTAAAATCAATGTTCGTAATGGTTGAAAGAAACTATTTTTTGAAAGTCGATTTAGGAGATCATTTAAAGTGCTTTCTTGTTCATTAGTATCAGTAATTAGAAGACGATCATTTCCAAATGTCAAATTGCTGTCAGACTCTAGTGTTTCTCGAGTTTTAATATTTTCAATTTTGACCATGTTAGGTCGAATAGTAATCAGGAAGTACTCTTTAAAAGTCATTGTTATTTACACATAGCGACCAGCTAAAATAAGTATATGTTCCAGTTACCAGAAGCGAATGCGTTTAAGTACTATACGAAATGCTCAGATCACATATTCATTTTAGGGTTTGTTGGTGGGAGTTTCATTTTTGCAATTACTTTACGATTTTATCCCAATCCACCTTGTCATTGTGAGAATGAGTGAATCCCATCGCGCGTTCTTCTCTGATCGTGTCTACATCCCGAAATGCCATGACATATGTTTTTCGCCATACTTCGGAATGGTTGCCCCCAGAACCGTGGATGATCCGTTCATCATGAATAGTAATACTTCCCTTTTTCACCGGCAGGTAAACGATCTTGTCATTCTTATTTTCTTCAATCACCAGGGTATGTGAATCATTCCGATTGATCTTTCCGTCATCTGCAGAACCGGCATAGGCTTTCGGCATATGTTTCCTTAATTCAGGTTCATTGTTCGTTCCGGGAATAACCTGCAGGCACCCATTGACCAGATCTGAATTACTTAATGCCAGCGAAAAAGTAGCCGTCCAGGTCTTATCCGTTTTGGGCCAGTAACCCAGATCCTGGTGCATGGCAAATTCAGCTCCTTTCTTTGTCGGTTTCTTTGCCAGAAACTGTTCATAGTCCATTGACGCTTCGCCAGTGGTATAAAGCTGGTTTGTAATATTCTGGGCAATTCTATGATACAAATTGTTCGCCAGTTCAGAACGATATTTGCCCGGTAACATGGCATTGACCAGTTGAAATTCCTCTACCGGTGTACCATAAGGTTGCGACATATCACAGAAGTCGCGACCCATTTGACGCATTTCTTTTCCTGCCACAAAGTGGTCAAACCAGTATTCCAAAGGTTCCAATTCTTCTTCTGTCAATACATCATGCAAGGTCAAATAGCCCTGATCTTTGTATTGCTGAATTTCCTCTGGAGTAAGTTGGTAGTTTTCTCCTGCTCTTCTGTGCCGACCAGATTCCGGGTTTGTAATTCGTTCCATATCAAAATAGTTTTATTGTTTCATAATTCATCATTTAACCGGTCTCCATCATCCATAAAAATGAATTCCATACCTGATGTGTCTGTCTTCATTTTCCAGCCCCCCTGACCATGTTTGACGGCTTGTAGAAAAATCTCCTTTTTCGTTGATGGTAGGGCCAGATTTCCAGCTGCTTCGCTTTCTTCGTGAGTATATCGTTTTAAATAGAGTTTTGACCAGTCAATGTCTCTCGTATGTTGCGCCAATGCAGCATGTGGAATAATCACTCCGCTTTTCACCAATAAAATACCAGGAATCTCATTTGCAGTAATATTATGCCATTTTCCGCCTTTGTGCACTGTACCAGTCAGGTAATTGATCCAATATGAATTTTCGGGCAAATACACCTTTCGTTCTGTTTTCGAATCAAAGAGAGGCGCGACTAACAAATGCTCTCCAAGCAGATATTGATCTTCTATGCACCAGCTTGTAGGATCTTCCGGGAAATGCATGAAGATCGGTCGAATCATAGGTAGCCCCCGTCTGCTACTCAACACGGCTTGGGTGTAGAGGAAGGGAATCAACCGGTATCGTATCTCTACCATTTTCCTGAAAACGCTAACCACCTCCTCACCCAAGTGCCATGGTTC
>JBCCDY010000012.1:0-153043 GCA_039030555.1 Bacteroidota bacterium | reverse complement strand
CAATATATCCGGCATCAGCTGGAAGAATATCCTATCAGCAAGCGGAAGTGCCTATGCCTACGAATACGATGCCCTGAACCGCCTGACCCAGGCAGATTACTTACAAGGAAACACAGGAGTCTACATCCCAACCAACAACCCCTATGGCGTAGGACTGATCGATTATGATGCTAACGGGAACATCCTTATGTAAGTATCCCTTAAAACAGGACAGAAAATAAAATTATCAATTTTTGTTTTGGTGCCGACAATTTGAGACTATACATTTATAGTGTGGTAGTAGTAAGGCAAATTATTATCTGGTTTTTAATCGGGCAATCCATCATGATGACCTTCATGACGCCACTTCTTGTGCTCGATTATGAGATCAGGAAAGATTACATAGCCGAATACCTTTGTGTGAATAAGGATAGGGTAAATACCGTCACCGTATGTGCTGGTAAATGCTACGTCACAAAAAACATACTTTTATTCGAAGAGGAATCTTCCGAAGCTGAAACTAATTTTCCTCCCGGCATCAGTTTTAATCTTTTTCAGGATAAACTCTCTGGTTTTCAAATAGAAGCCAATCATAAGTCTGAAACCGATCTTTCTTTTAAACCCTATTTGATCTCTTATTCATTTTCCTTTCAGGAAGCTGTAAACAAGCCGCCAAGCCTGGTATAGTCTTTCATCTGGCATGACGTAATCAAGAGACTAAGACTTTCCTTGTCCCAAACTCACGTTATAGCTTTAATTTCAAAATTTTTTATTAACACGGATTGGATTAATATTCTTCATTTCATGTGAAGTATGCCACTCAGTCTGTGCAAACTTTCAATTCAAATGAAAACTATACTAACAACTGTATTTTTATCAATATGCTCGTTTAATTTATTGGCGCAGACACAAGAGCAAGAAGAAATTTTATGGACTTCCGGCCGCCCGGATGGACATGCGCCCATGGGTGTAATGGGCGACCACACACACAATAAGGGAGAGTGGATGTTCTCCTACCGATACATGTACATGGATATGGAAGAGATGCGTAGTGGGACCAACACCCTGACTAATGATGAGGTAATTTTTGACAATAATTTCACAGTGACCCCTGAACGCATGCCCATGCATATGCATATGCTTGGTTTAATGTATGCCGTATCAGACCGTTTGACCCTAATGGGAATGGTTAGCTTTCATGATAGAGAAATGGATCATGTGACCAGAATGGGTGGTATTTTTACCACAGAGTCCGGAGGATTTGGCGATATTAAAATATCAGGACTATATAAATTCTTTGATAAAAAGCACCAGAGGGTCCATGCTAATTTAGGATTCAGCATTCCAACAGGAAGTATTGATGAACGAGATGAAACCCCACTTCCCATGCCAGCCGTGAGGCAATTACCTTATCCCATGCAGATTGGTTCAGGTACTTTTGATATCATGCCTGGAGTAACTTATCTGAATCAACTTGGCGATTACTCCATGGGCGCTCAAATTATGGCTACTATTAGAACAGGGGAAAATGATCGCGACTACCGGTTGGGAGATCAACTGAAACTTACCTATTGGTCAGCTTATCGATTAAACAAACTCTTTAGTTTTTCAGGGAGACTTTCTTTTTTAACTATTGGGCAAATCGATGGGGCCGATCCGGAATTAGGCCTGGTTAATATGATGAATACAGAGCTATCGACCGTTCCGACCGTTTTCCCTGAGAATTTTGGAGGAGAGATCATTCATGCCGGAGTAGGATTCAATTTTTATGTACCGGAAGGAATTCTGAAAAACGTAAGGATAGGAGCTGAATATGAATTCCCATTAATGCGGGACCTCAATGGCATCCAGATGGAAACAGACCAAATGGTCACTGTTGGAATTCAATACTCACTTTAGACTTGATCAGGATTAGGTATATGAAAACGCATCTTTTTTCATGCTTAGCAATGCTTTTTCTTTTCCTCTCTTGCGGACAACGAAAAGAAAGTAATCAAAAATCAGTATCATCTAAATCAGATGAAAATGTTTTTCTGTTCCGCAGTGAAGGGAGTCGACTTCAAATACTTGATGATGGAGATTTATCCGGGACTATTTTACTAGACAGTTTAAAACCGTACTCTGATTTATATGCCATCGGCCCTCTAAAAGGGCTTAAGGGAGAAGTGACTATTTATAATGGAGAAGCTCATATTGCAAGCCTAGTTGATGAAGAACCTTTTTTAGATCATGATGTATCTAACAAATCAGCTATTTTTTTAGCCTATAGTAATGTTAATAAATGGATAACCAGGGAAGCAAATTCAGGGATTATAAGCCAGGATGATATCGAGTCTTTTTTGACTAAGGAGGCTGAAAAAGCTGGTATTTCTTCTAAGGCTAGTTTCCCCTTTAGAATAGAAGGGGAGGCAGATTCCCTGGTTTATCATGTCATTTTCAAAGAAGGTGATGAACCTCATAATAGAAAAGAGCATCATAAGTCTAAAAAACGCTTCGTACTGAAAAGTGAAAGGCTTAAGATCATAGGCTTTTACGTGGAATCCACTAAAGAGGGAATTTTCACTCATAAGGGTAAGCGTATTCATTTGCATTTCGTCAACGAAGAGAAGAGTACGTCTGGGCATATCGATCAATTGTTTTTAGCTGAAGGCGCTAAAATCTATTTACCCAGTCAATTATTTAAATAAAATCAATAATGAACATACATAAGATCATTTTTTTGATCGCATTCATACTTTCTGCTCAACTCTACGCTCAGCAGTATACGTTAAATGGTACTATTAAGAATGAAAAAGGCGAGCCTTTGGAGTTAGTGACGGTCAACGTCTTAAATACCAATATTGGGACGGCAACAGACTTATCTGGTCAATTCAATTTACCTCTAAACTATGGTACACTTCAACTGGAGATCAGGGCTGTAGGCTTTGCCACTCAGATTAAAACGATCAATTTTAGTGAGAGTACAGCTTCAGTCGAGATTGAACTTAGAAAAAACACCATAAACCTGGATGAAATCCTGGTTACGGCTCAGCGCATAGAACAAAACATTATAGAGGCACCGATTTCAGTAACATCTATTTCTTCGAAAAAAGTGGAGTCAACGAGGACCTGGGACCTCAACACCCTAAATGGTCTGGTCCCTAATTATGTACATCAGGAGTTGGGAGTAGGCTTTCAACAAGTCCAGGTGATTAGAGGGATACAAGTATTCAGTGAAAACCCAGCTATTGCCACTTATGTGGATGGTGTTAATCAGTTGGATATTCTGGCTAATGGATTTCAGTTGATCGACGTAGAGCGGATAGAAGTCTTAAGAGGGCCGCAGGGCACCTTGTTTGGTAGAAATGCAATGGGAGGCGTTGTGAACATCATCACGAAAGAGCCGACTAATGAAAAATCAGGCTTTTTTGAAGCTAATCTGGGTAATTTGGGCCTTCAAAGGTATGCTGTTGGCGTGCGGGGACCCATCATTGAGGACAAATTATTCTTTGGAGCTAACGGACTGTTTCAACGAAGAGAGGGATTCCAAAAGGTAGATACAACGGGCACAATCAATCCCGATTTTGATATTCAGGGAAAGCGGGTAGGCGATCAGGATTCATATTATGGAAACCTGTACTTCAAGTGGTTATTAAACGAACGATTTGATGCGAAGCTCAATGTGAAAGTACAGACAGACATATCGGACGCCAGCTCATTCTTTATATCGACTTTTAACGAAGAAGTCGCTTTGGCTAATCCGAATACCCTTTTTTTAAGCCGTATCGGAACGCATGAGCGTAACGTATTAAATTCTGCACTTTCATTAAAGTATAGAAGTCCTCGCTTTAACTTGAGTTCTACCACTACTTATCAGCGTATAGGTATTGCTTATGAAAACATTGAGTCCGGTGGTATTTTTCATTCCATAGATGGTATTGAAATAGGTGGGACACCAGCACCACAAGAAGTCTATAGCCAGGAATTTAAGATACAGTCGAACCCTGCAAGCCGCTTAAATTATACTGCAGGTGCATTTGCCTATTTTCAGGACGCTTTTGAGCCATCGACCAATCTGGCCCAAGAGTTAACCCCTTCAAGTTTTGTGATCTTCAGAAATGAAGGAAGTAATAATGGCGTAGCCCTCTTCGGGCAAATAGGTTATGAATTGACAGAGCGCATTGAACTTACGGGAGGGTTGAGGTACGATTATGAAAATCGTGAGGCTACCTTTAATGGTTTCTTTGATTTACTCCTTAATGACGGTCAACTTAGCGAAGTAATGCCCGATACTACTGTGAGTGGAGATTATAGTGCACTATCGCCAAAGGCCTCTTTATCTTATGAGATCAACAATCAGTCCAACGCTTATTTCACCTACACCAGAGGATTTAGGGCAGGGGGAATAAACCCTCAAAGATTACCTGAGGGTCTGGATCAAACTTTTGACCCTGAGTTTTCAGATAATTTTGAACTTGGTTATAAGTCTAATTTGCTAAATAATAAGGTTTATCTGGCTGCGTCTGCTTTTTACATTCAATGGGATGATTTACAGTTTTTTAATCTGGTAGCTGCTCCTTCTACTTTTGCCAGAGAAAACGTAGGCGACGCTACTTCTTATGGTTTTGAATTAGAAGTTTCGGCAGTCCCTGTAAAGAATCTCCAGTTTGATGGTAGTTTTGGCTACAATGAAACAGAGTATGAAACTTTCTCTTTAAGCAGAGCTATTTTTGATTCCGAGACCTTCTTTCCCATAGGTCAGTTCGAAACAGAAATCGGAGGGAATAGGCTTTCAAATGCTCCAAGGACTACGCTTTATTTAGCAGGCCAATATGATTATCCAATTTCCGAGAACATAAGTTTTTCACTTAGAGGGGAGTTCAGAAATATTGGTAGCTATTTTACTGATATTCAGAATGATCTGGAGCAAGACAGTTATAGCTTGGTTAGCTGTAGAGCTGGGTTCAATTTCCCAAAAGCCTCTTTCTATTTCTGGGGACAGAATTTGAATGATGAGCGTTTTATCGCTTTTGGATCCGCTGATACCAGTTTTAGCCGATCGACAAGAATTTCTCCACCCAGAACGTACGGATTTACACTTAGAGCTGAATTTTAATTTTAAAGATATGAAATGGATAAAATTGTATTTGATAGTACTGATCATAGGGATTAACGCTTGTAATCATAAAGTTGAGACTACATCGCAAGTCGGTGGATCGGAAAACAAAGCTGATGAGATTGAGATCACAGCTGAAAATCACGATGAGCTAATGGATGAAATGGTTGGCCAACCCAAAGTTGAGGTCAACACACTGGGAATACTGGTTTATGATGGAGTTAATGATCTGGATATGATGGGTCCCAGATATGTTTTGGGACAACTCTGGGGTATCAATACGAAGTTGGTTGCCTTAAATCCAGGAAATATTACTACGGTTATGGGGACTGAGATTGTCCCTAATACAGTCATCGATTCAGTAGATCAACTGGATATTCTAGTGATACCTGGAGGTTTTAGAGGAACGATCCTCGGAGCTTATGATGATCGTTTACTAAATTGGATCCGAAAGATTGATAGTACGACTAAATATACTGCTGCGGTATGTACCGGCGGTTGGATACTTGGAGCGACAGGACTACTTGAAGGAAGAAATGCGACTACCAATTGGTACCGGGCTGAAGAAAAGCTTACTAAATACGGAGCTAATTTTGTGGACTCCAGATTTACCAATGATGGAAAGTATTGGACCTCTGCTGGTGTAACAGCAGGAATGGATATGTCCTTAGCAATAATGATCGATATTATGGGAGAAGATTATGCACAAGGTGTAATGCTGGATATGGAATATGACCCTGCTCCACCAATTATTGGTGGAAGCCCTGAGAAAACCAAGCCTGATGTTTATAAAATGATGTTGGCTATGTACGATATGGGCGTTCAACCCTTAGTTGATAGTTTAGAGAATAACCGATAAACCAGGAACCTGAGTTCGATTAATAATCGGTGTCAAAACCCTAAATGAGATGTCATTACGTCCCGAATCGATACTATCGGGATTCATTTCTTTTCTAAAAAGAATCCCGGACATCCGGGACGTAATCTCAATGGCAAAACTGATCAGATACCGGATGTTTTTTGAATTCTGATAGATAGCTTAAAAAAACGCTTTCTACCTTTGCCTTGTTTCGATTTCAGTCATCGAACGTATTGATATGACACATGCTAATTCTGCCTATGTCCTCTAGGGCTTTTTTGCTAAGATTTTGATTTGGGTTTAACTCGCCTTCCTTTATTTCTGCTTTTAATTCTCTATTAAAAGCATCTTTAAATTCATCTACAGTGAATAGGTGAAAATCACATCCTAATTTTTTAATTACGCGTTTCGCTTCACTTTCACTGATTTGTTCTAATGCTGTCATTTTTATTTACTTTAGATTTCATTCGTAGTGATTACAGCTTATTAAGCTTTATCATGATCAAAGTAAAAGTATGATCAGCCATTTTTACATGATATTTGTTAGGTCAATACACGATTTAAACCACCTTTAGCTACTAATAGAGCATAATAACCCCTGAAAATGGAAAAGTTAGATATCCGATGTTTTCAAAACATCGAATATCTCTAGGCGTAGCATAAAAAATAAAGCTATTAATCCTTTACTGGTTTTTATTCAATTTTTTAATCACATACTTTGTGACTAAAAAGAGACTTAAAAAAAATGACATCAACAAAATAAAGTTAAGTATCTGCCACAAAGTTAATGAAGTATTTATGTCCATTTTCTATTAGCTTTCATAAGTAATTCGATACACCACATCAGCGAAGTCATCGGAAACGAGCATAGAACCATCGGGTAGCATAAGAACATCAACCGGCCGTCCCCAGCTATCCTGGGTTTTGTCATTTAACCAGCCTTCTGCAAAAGGTTCATAACTAGTGGCTTTTCCATTTTCAACATTCACATGCATCAGGCGATAGCCTATTTTAGAGTCCCTATTCCATGAACCATGTTCCGCAATAATAAGATCACCAGAATATTCTGAAGGGAACATATTACCTGTATAGAATCTCAAACCTAAAGGTGCCACATGAGGCCCAAGATTTCTTGCAGGCTTTTGGAAATCTGAACAAGGAAACTTCCCACCAAATTCAGGGTCGGCAATATCACCACCATGGCAATATGGATAGCCATAATGGTTTCCAGCTTTGCTTGCTATATTAAGTTCACAAGGAGGGAAGTCATTGCCTAACCAGTCCCTTCCATTATCGGTAAACCACATATCACCGGTTTCAGGATGCCAGGTGAAACCAACGGTATTTCGAACACCTTCGGCAAAGACTTTCATGTCGCTGCCATCCGGTTTTATACTGGTAATACTTGCATAAACTTCATTTGCTGATTCACAAATGTTGCAAGGCGCTCCAACTGGAACATAAAGTCGATCATCGGGGCCAAAAGCAATGAATTTCCATCCATGATGGCCGTCTTTCGGATAGTCATCCTTGATAACTACAGGTTCCGGAGGAGTATCCAGGTTTTCTTCTATAGCCGGATATTTTAGAATTCTGCTGATTTCAGCTACATATAAATCTCCATTTCGGAAGGCTACTCCATTTGGAGAGCGCAAACCTTCATCAATTATAAATTTCTGGTCTGCTTTACCATCCTGATCGGTGTCTTGCAAGGCATAAACCTTATCGGACTGGCGGTTTCCAACGAAAATAGTTCCGTTGGGCGACATAGCCATTGACCGTGCGTTTTCCACCTCTGCAAAAATATCAATTTTAAAACCGTCAGGAAGTTGTATAGCACTTAAAGGCAAATTACTTTCACCAGTCGCCTCTACCGTTTCTTCACTATTCTCCGTATCCGTTTCATCGGATTCGGTATCTTCTTCTGGAGGATTACTATTTCCACAAGCGTAAGTTAAAAGCAGGAGCAGAGCGAGAATATTGATTTTTTTAAGCATGTCTTGATCTTTTTTTCAAACTAAAGAAATCCATTGACAGATAATAGGCAGCAAACCCTATTTTTGCAATTATGTTGGGTATAAGCGAATTGAGTTATTTTATTGGAGACCGGCCTATTTATGATAAAGCCTCACTCCATATTAAAGATAAGGACAAAATTGGGTTGATCGGCCTTAATGGTACTGGTAAATCAACCCTTCTGAGAATTATAAATGGAGATATTACCAATTATACAGGCGAAGTTTCCAAAGCAAAAGACTGTACCATCGGTTTTCTGAACCAGGATCTTCTTTCTTACGAATCGGAAGAAAGTATTCTGAATGTAGCCTTAATGGCTTTCAGTGATGTTATAGACTTACAGCATCAAATTGATGATATCATTAAAAAGCTTGAAACCGACTATAGCGATGGTTTAGTTGAAAAGCTTACAAAATTGCAGGAACGTTTTGAAGCTCATGAAGGCTATACATTACAATCTAAAGCGGAAGAAATACTAGAAGGAATTGGATTTAAGACGGACGACCTTAATCGTCCTCTGAAAGAGTTTTCAGGAGGGTGGCGAATGCGGGTTATGCTGGCCAAGTTACTCCTCGAGAAACCTTCCTTACTTATGCTCGATGAGCCTACTAACCACCTTGATCTTCCATCGATCAAATGGATTGAAAACTATCTGAAAAGCTATGAGGGGGCCGTAATCGTTGTGTCTCACGATCGATATTTTCTGAATAGAACCATCGAAACAATTGTAGAAGTCAGCAATGCAAGCTTAAATCTGTATCCGGGTAATTACACCTTCTATTTACAGGAAAAGGAATTGCGGGCAGAGATTCAGAATAATGCTTATGAAAATCAGCAGCAGAAGATAAAACAGACGGAACGTTTTGTAGAACGATTTCGAGCCAAAGCCTCCAAAGCCAGACAAGTTCAGTCGAAGGTGAAGATGCTTGATAAACTCGATAAGATTGAAAGGGTAGAAGATGAGGTAGGAGAGATCAACTTCAAATTTAGTTTCAACCAGAAATCCGGAAAGCTGGTCAGTGAATTAAATGATGTTGAGAAATCGTATGGTAGCGCAGAGATCTTAAAAAACTCCAATGCCTATATCAATAGAGGTGATAAAATAGCCTTGATTGGAGCTAATGGAAAAGGCAAGTCAACCCTGCTTAGAATCGTTGCCGGAACGGAACCTCACCAGGGTGATCGAAAACTGGGGCATAATGTACTGATGGGCTTTTATGCACAGCATCAGCTGGAAGCACTTAATGTTAATAATGACCTGCTGGAAGAATTAAAACAATCGGGAAGCGGAAAAACCGAGTTAGAACTTAGAGGAATTCTGGGTAGTTTCCTTTTTACGGGAGAGCAGGTATTTAAGAGAATTAAGGTTTTATCAGGAGGGGAGAAATCAAGGGTAGCTCTGGCTAAAACGCTTATTTCGGAGTCAAACTTTTTACTCCTGGATGAGCCTACCAACCATCTCGATATTCAGTCAGTTGAAATACTGATTCAGGCTTTAAACCAGTATGAAGGAACATATCTAGTCGTATCGCATGATCGCCATTTTGTAACCAAAGTGGCTAATAAGATCTGGTATATTGAAGATAGAGAGTTGAAAGAATATCCCGGAACTTATGAAGAATATGAACTTTTTATGAGTGAAAGGCAGCCAAATGGTAACACTCAGAAAGAAGTTAAAAAGGAAAAACCAAAGAGCGAAAAGAAGCCAAAAGACAAGTCTGAAGAAATTGAAATTCAGAATAAACTCCGAAACCTTAAAAAGGAACTCAGTGAAATTGAACAGCATATTCAGAAACTGGAAGACAAGGAGACCAAGTTAGAAAGTGATATGTCGAACCCGGAGGTTTATGGAAACCCTGATAAGCTTCTTGAAACGAACCAGAAGTACGAAAAGATTAAGGCGGAACTAGAGTCTGTTCAAGAAGATTGGGATAAAAAAGCTGAAGAAATTGATGAGTTGGAGGGAGAGCTTATTTAGAAGGATTAAATTTTTCCTTTCCCCTTACCATATCCCAGAATAAAATAAAATCGGAAGCAAGGCTATACCCTGGGTATTGAAAGGTGGCAGGCTTATTCTTCTCGAAAAAGAAATGACCTACCCAAGCAAAGCCATAACCAATAACCGGAATTAAGGCTAATCCCCACCAATTTTGGGTAAAAAACACCCAGAATAATACAATGAAAAGGATGAATGTTCCGATAAAATGAAGCGTTCTGCAAGTAGGATTCTGATGCTCAGAAAGGTAGAAAGGGTAGAACTCCTTTAAGGATCGGTATTTTTTATCAGATGCCATATTCTAAACTATTTCGTTTCGTCATTCCTGCATTCCAATACTTCGGAGTCAGGAATCTACACTATTCAGAATATAAATCCCGGCACAAGGCCGGGATGACTTATATTTTTCGATTATAAAACCTCAACAGGAATAGAAACTTTCGTTTTATCCCAGATCATATTCAAATTGGTTTTAGAAGCTTTATTGTCTTCAAACTCTATAGTAAAAGCTTCATAAGCTGTATCTACGGATTTTACAGGCACATCAAACTTAAAAAGATCATTATCAGGATTATGTCGATAAGCTCCCCATTGACCTAAATCCTTATTGATTACTATCGTCCATTTATCTTCATTTGGAACAGTAAATAAGGTATAGGTACCAGCTTTTAAAGTGTTTTCTCCAAACTTGATATCTTCAGTAGTCGTGATTTCCGTAGCTTCATTTGCTCCGGTTCTCCATACTTTTCCGTATTGAACGAGTTTGCCAAAAACCTCTCTTTGCTTCTTATGAGGTCGTCCATAGGTAACTTTAACGTAAGTATCGCCATTTTTGAGTGTGGCTACAGACATAGGGCTCGGTCTTGGTTTTAACGCTTCCTGAGCAAAACCCTGAGTAGTGAACATCACAGCCAGTAAAATCACAAAAGCGACATAGCTTAGTTTTTTCATAATCTTTTTGAATTTTATTTAGATTGCTTTAACTCGAACAATATACGTAAACGCTTCCTTTTAGTTGGAATGAATCAAAACAAGCCTCAGTTTGACGACATTTTTATGGAATTGGCAGTAAACCTGGCCAAACGTTCGCATTGTATCAAAAGACACGTGGGTGCAGTACTTGTCAGAGATACTCGGATCATCTCCATAGGTTATAATGGCCCACCGGCTGGAACCCACAATTGTGATGAAGAATGGCCTGAGATAGGTTGTTCCAGAGATAGAAAGGGGGGGTGTTACCTTGCAATCCATGCCGAGCAGAACGCCATATTGTACGCAGTTAAGAATAAATCACAGGTTCAAGGATCCACTTTATATGTCACCTTATCTCCATGCCTGGATTGCGCGAGGATGATTTACACTTCAGAAATTGAAAAAGTTATTTACTTAAATTCTTATGCGGAATATAAAGGCCTGGAATTTGACGAGGGCGTGGAATTTTTGAATCAGTTTGGGGTAAAAGTGGAGAAGTATAAGGGATCACTAGCTAACGTCACTCACATGATCTAGCTTGAAACAATCTATACTTTATGTATTGTGTAAGACTAATGATGCTATAGTCTTTAAAAAAAGCATCGTTAAACCTTCAGCTCCGTTTTGATTCTTATGAGATATCTAATTATTGTTCTTTCATTTTTCATTATAGATTTAAGCTTTGCTCAAGAGCAAGTTTTAATCAATCAAGTTGAACTTGAGGATAATTACTATCTCTGTATTTCTTGCGGCAACAAGTTATTTTATACAAAGGAAATACATACAGAGGAAGATGGCAGCTTAACCTTACACAGCCATTTTGATAAGAGCCATGTGTACATCGATGAAGAAGGAGATGAGCTTTTTTGTGGCGCATGTAAACACAGTATTGGTAAATTCAATAAGAAAAAGCTTGATAACCACGACTTCTTTGTAAGACTCGAAAACCAACTGGTTGAATTGGATCAGGAAACTGGTAATGTGGTCTGCAACGGTTGTGGTGGATTACTATCGGAAGATCATGAGCATTTGGTTCAAAATAGCGATAACTTAAATCTCGATCTTGCATTTAAAGACCGTTTACCCTCAGGGTTTAAGAAAGGTGAACTACCACAAGAGAACAAACCACTGATTCAATGCTCTGCTTGTAGCAAATACATAGGCTATGAAGATTTCGACGATCAGAATTGGAGCTTTAATTATCAAGTAGGTCTGGATAAAATAAGACTATTTAAAAAGAAATAGTCAGATGATATTTACTTCCGGCTCTAGTTCAATACCGTAAGTCTGAGCTACTTTTTCCTTGATTTCAAAAGCTAGGTCTCTAATTTTCTGCCCATTCCCATTCCCATGATTTACCAAGACTAATGCTTGGTTTTTATGAACACCTATATCTCCATCCCGATATCCTTTCCATCCGTTTTGATCGATTAGCCATGCTGCGGGAATCTTAACGAGTTGTTTGGAAACTTCATAAGATGGAATATTAGGAAATTCGGCTTTCAAACCCTCATAGTCAATTTTATCGATAACTGGATTTTTAAAGAAGCTTCCTGCATTACCAATTTCAGCAGGATCCGGTAACTTACTTTTTCGAATTTTGACTACAGCTTTGCTTACATCTTCAATAGTAGGATTTGCTATTCCAGCTTCATAAAGTGTTTCTTGAATGGCTCCGTATGAGGTATTTAAAACAGGCTTCTTTTTTAGTGAATAGGTTACTGAAGTAATAATGAATTTCCCTTTGCCTTCCTTTTTGAAGTAACTACTTCGGTATCCGAAGTCACATTCAGACTTATTGAAAGTTCTTACTGAATTCGTAGTCCTGTCGATGGCTTCTAATTCAACGAAACATCCGTTTTGTTCTACTCCATAAGCCCCAATATTCTGCATTGGGGCTGCTCCAACTAAGCCCGGTATAAGTGATAAATTTTCCAATCCACCAAGCTTAGCACCTACACAGAACTGTACGAAATCATTCCAGGATACCCCGGAACCCACTTTGAATTTGACCTGTTCATCATCTTCATCTATTTTTTCAATCCCTTGAATATTGATTTTTAAAACAAGTTGATCCAGATCTTTGGTAAGTAGAATGTTACTACCTCCTCCGAGAATAAAAGTCGATTCAGTACTCAGCTTGAATTGCTTTCCAAGTTCAATTAGAGATTCATATGTCTTGACTGCCGTGAAGTATCTGCATTTGACATCAATGCCGAATGTATTGAAAAGTTTAAGTGAGATATTCTCTTTTATGTCAATCATTTAAACAGCTCAATTTTTGAGGTGATTTTATTCAACAGCAAAGTGCTCATTAAAAATAACCCTAAACTCAAAGGTAATTGATCCCAGTTTTCCAATACGATATGCCCTAAAGAGAATAAAAGCGAATAGCCTAAAACAACAGAAATCAGCCAACTCAGTATCAGCGAGATAACCTTCTTATTTTCAGGATTTTTACCTTCAGAGAATGGCTTCCAGTTTCCTGCAGGCTTTATTTTATCGTAAAAGTTTTTTAAGTGACGATGGTCAACTTTGGGAGTTACCAACGTTATGATGATCCATCCGATTGTGGTTCCACCTACTGTTATGAAAAAGGTCTCAGGAAACTCCATATTTAATCCGTATCGCGAAAGGGCATAACAAATTAAAGGTATTACGGTGGCAGCGATCTCACTCCAGGCATTCACCCTCCACCAAAACCAACGAACAATTAAAACCAACCCTAAACCGGCACCCGCTTCAATTAAGAATTTCCAGACGTTAGAAATAGACTCTATTTGCGAAGTGATGAAAATTGCAAACACCATTAGAAAAAGGTTGATCATTCGGGAAGCGAAAATATAATGTTGCTCCGAAGATTCAGGCTTTATAAACCGCCTATAAAAATCGTTTAGAAGATAGCTCGATCCCCAGTTTAATTGTGTTGAAATAGTACTCATATAAGCAGCGAGAAAAGCTGCTAATAGCAGGCCTCTTAAACCATTGGGCAAAAAGTCTTTCATGGCCATGGCGTAGCCTAGTTTATAATCCGCTTCCGGTAATTCAGGGTAAAGAACCACTGCACATAAGGCCACAATGATCCACGGCCAGGGCCTCAGGCAATAATGCGCAATCTGAAAAAAGAGGGAGGAATATATAGCATGTTTTTCATTTTTGGTGCTCATCATACGTTGGGCTATATATCCTCCACCACCAGGTTCATTTCCGGGGTACCAACTGGCCCACCATTGAAAACCAATAAAAGCGAGGAAGCTTCCCAGACTCAATGTTAGTATCTCTGAATTTTCAGAAAGGGAGTTATTGAAATCTATGGTGGGAACAAAACTTAAAGTACCATCAGGTAAAGCAGCTTTTAAATTCGATATTCCATTTATTTCATTTGAATTGAGTACGATCACAGCTAGAATAATACTTCCAGCCATTGCAGCTATAAACTGGATTACATCGGTATAAACTACACCTAATAAGCCTGAAAGGCCACTGTATATGGCCACTAAAAGCATGAGAAAAGCAGTTGCCGCTAAAGCCTCGATTTTGCTTAATTCAAAAAATACTTCCAGAAGGGACATCATGGCCAGGTTAACCCAGCCGATGATGATGGCATTTAAAAACAAACCTAAATAGACTGCCCTGAACCCACGCAAGAAAGAGGCTGAAGTTCCTGAATATCTTAGCTCCAGGAATTCAACGTCGGTCAGTATTTGTGCCCTTCTCCAATACTTAGCAAAGAAAAAGGTGGTGAACATACCACCGATCATCATATTCCACCACAGCCAGTTTCCAGATATTCCACTTTGTGCAACCAATTCCGTTACCGCCAATGGAGTATCTGCAGCAAAAGTGGTCGCAACCATAGAAGTACCCGCAATCCACCAAGGAAGATTCCGGCCCCCTAAGAAAAAGCTATTGGTATCTTTTGAAGCCTTATTTTTAAATCGAAGGCCTACGAATACGATCAGACTTATAAACGAAACTATGATGAGGTAATCCCAGGTTGATAAGATCATAAAAATTAGGCTGATGTAATTTTAATCAACGTGGGAAATATTGATGTTTCATCACATTTTTAGCCTGAACAATATGGCGATGTGCATGATTAAGAGAAAAAGAGTAAGCATCGCCTAGCTTGAACATTAATAATCCACCGAGGAGGGATTTGATCTTTACCTTTTCCAGGTCATAGTTTTCAGACCTCTTGATGAGATTCAAAAAGGTTTCAAATTGATAATCGGTCTCGTCTATAACCATTTCAGTATTCAGATTACTATAATCTGGCATCATGGAAGGGAACGTACTCATTTTATTCTTAATAACACCGCCCTCCGCCGGTTTCATCGACTCCGCCGCTTTTTTACCCCAAAAACCCGCGTGATATTCTCTATTCAGATCGGAATTGGTGTTTTGCCCTAAATCTAAATTTTTAGAAATGTGCTTGATGTAATGACGTCCTGCCGTATTTATATGGTCAAGGCATTCAATAACGCTCCATTTTTTCGCTGAAGGCTTCCAATTGAGTTGGTCTATACTCAAAGGCCTGAATTCTTCTTTTACAGTATCTGAAAGTTGCTCTACTAGATTTTTGCTCTCTTCTAAAAGTTCTCCAAAGGTCATAGGTGTCTGTACATTAAGACCAAATTTCTAGTTACAACAGGATAAATAGGATTTCAAGGATTTTAATAGAATTATTAAAAAGTATTGATTAGAAAAACTGTGAATCGCTAAAAAAGAGATGGGATCTTTGAGAAAACAGATTCATAAATTATAGTCCAAATTTAATTTTATTGGAATTTTTAATAAGAAATGACTTAATATTTAAAATATTATCATTTTAGAGCCATTTTCAACTTCTATTTTTCAATTCTTGTAATTGATTCTTCCTAACTTCTGTAAAACATAAAAAACTATGAAGAATCGATTAAACATTTATTTGGGGGTCATCCTTTGGATTTGGATGACTTCCTGTCAAGACGAGGCAGCTCTTGAAGAGCCTGCCGTTGACGGTGAAACCTCTGAAATTATTGACGTAACTACCCATGATGGTAAACCATTTTCTACAGGAAGTGAACGTGCTTCTATAGATGCACGATATACGGCTGGACCCGGAGGCGGTGTAATGATGCAGGCATTCTATTGGGATGTTCCTGCCGGAGGTAATTGGTGGAATACCGTTAAGGGCAAGGTCGCAAGCTGGTCATCTGCTGGTGTAGAATCCATATGGCTCCCACCAGCTTCCAAGGCGCAAAACGGGCCTTTTTCTATGGGTTATGACCCCACAGACTATTACGATTTTGGTAACTATAATCAGAATGGCACTGTAGAGACTCGTTTTGGCTCTAAATCGGAGCTTCAATCTTTGATTAGTAAGGCGCACAACGAGAATATGGATGTATACGCTGATATTGTATTAAACCACAACAGTGGCGGGCAACTGGAGTCAAACCAATATACAGGAACAAATACATACACTGATTTTACCAATGTAGCATCAGGTAAATTTCCAAGATCACAGCACGATTTCCATCCTAATTGGGTACAAAATAGCGATCCAGGCATCTTTGGTGGATTTCCCGATTTGTCCCATAGTGTACCTTATGTTCAGGATTGGCTATGGGGGCGCTCCGATGCTGTTGCTAAATATTATAAAAACGTAATGGGGTTTGATGGTTGGAGATTTGACTATGTTAAGGGGTTTGAACCCTGGGTTATAAGTTCCTGGAATAGTGCTGTCGGAGGTTTTTCCGTCGGAGAACTCTGGGATTCCAATGTCGACTACCTCAATTGGTGGGCTAATAACGCCAATAGTACTGTATTTGATTTTGCCTGCTATTACAAAATGAACGACGCTTTTGATGGCAATAACCTAAACAAGCTTAACGAGGATATGATGTGGAAAAGAAATCCATATAAAGCAGTGACTTTTGTTACGAACCACGATACAGATGAAATCTGGAACAAAATGTTGGCTTATGCTTACATATTGACCCATGAAGGTTATCCATGCATTTTTTATCAGGATTATGAGTCTTGGTTAGATAAGGGTAAACTAAATAATCTTATTTGGATTCATAATCAAAAAGCTACAGGCAATACCAGTATACTTCATGTAGATAATGATGAGTACGTTGCTCGGAGAAATGGTTATTCCGGAAATCCTGGATTAGTGGTATACATCAACAACTCGAATAGCTGGAAAGAAAGGTGGGTACTCACGAATTGGTCAGGGACTCAATTAAAGGATTATACAGGCCATTCAAGCTGGTATCCTACCACACAGAGTAACCAGTGGGTCAAGATTCAGTGTCCGCCAAAAAGTTATAGCATTTGGTCTCCTAACTAAGATTATGCTTTAATAAAAAAAGGTTATCTCTAAAACGATTAGGCTAATTCAGTACGCTGATAATGTTTTAGAGATAACTCTTATACCGCTCGATTAAGCTCGGCAATGCTAACTAAAGGAGTATGTTGACCTTAGAGGTATTGAACTCTGAGCACCTCAAAATTCCGTACGGAAAAGTAATCGTCAATACCGTAATCCGTATTGATTACGATGCCACCAAGAAGTGCTATTTTATCAACAGAAAACTCATCTTTCATAGTTTTTAGGTATTCATGCAGCATGGTATCGATCAGACCATAACATACTTCTGTGATCTTTTTCTGAGGATTATCATCATTTAAAATCTCTTCTTTATGAGGGAATAGAAGCGTTTCAAGTAAGCTTTGTTGAAAATCGTTTTTGTTGATTTCCGGTTTAAACTTTTCATCTTTAAAATGTTCCATTGCCGCCATCAAAGCACCGCAGCAAGCCCCTGCTTTTTCCTGTCTCGGGCGGTACATTTTACCAAGCTCACCATCAAGTGTAACTCCGATATGGGGTCCATAAAAAATGAATGCTGTTCCATCGTCAGGAACATGATGAGCAAAAGCCGTTAGACCTGTGATTCCTGTGAATGGTAAACCTCCCAAACCTCCGAGAAAAAACGGACCAAGAACCACGTTGAAGAAAGAGGTAGAAGGTATGTTAATGTCATCGGAGCATAAACTGGTAGCCATCAGCATACGGGAAATATCAATATCATGCCCGTTTTGTAATAACCCTAAATAACGAATGGATGTATCTCTGGAAGCAAGGGCATCCGGGTATTCTCGAATAACAGCTTGTTCAAATCTTTTCTGGAGCATAGTGTTTTATTAAAAATTTTCAAAAAGTATGTTATGATATGACGGAATATGAATATTGAGTAACGATTTTAAATCAAAAATATTTTAGATTCTTATCAAGATCTAGCCATTGATTTGTACTCGTTAATGAGTCCATTTGTAGAACTATCATGAGAATCCACCGCCACCGTAGAGCTTAGCTCGGGAAGAATACTTTTTGCCAATTGCTTACCTAACTCTACTCCCCATTGGTCAAAACTGAAAATATTCCATATAACACCCTGAACAAATATTTTATGTTCATAAAGTGCTATGAGGCTACCTAATGTTCTTGGGTCAAGTTTTTTAAAAAGTACTGAATTGCTTGGCCTATTTCCTTCAAAAACTTTGAAGGGGAGAAGCTTCTCAATTTCTTTGTGATCCATTCCTGATTCTTCTAACTCCTTTTTAGCTTGATCCTCCGTTTTTCCCATCATTAGAGCTTCTGTTTGTGCAAAGAAGTTCGCAAGAAGTTTAGGGTGATGATTACCTAGCGGGTTGTGAGAAACAGCAGGAGCTAAAAAATCACATGGAATCAACTTGGTTCCCTGATGGATCAGTTGATAGAATGCATGTTGTCCGTTTGTTCCTGGTTCACCCCAAATGATCGGGCCGGATTGATAACCTACAGGCTTTCCAGCTCTGCTGACATATTTACCATTGCTCTCCATATTGCCTTGCTGGAAATAGGCAGCAAAACGATGCATATATTGATCGTAAGGTAAGATGGCTTCGGACTCCGTTTTGAAGAAATTTCCATACCAGATACCAATTAAAGCTAAAATTGTCGGTATGTTTTCTTCTAAAGGTTCATTTCTGAAGTGCTCATCCATAGTGTGGGCACCATCGAGGAGTTCCTCAAAGTTTTCATATCCTACAGAGCAAGCGATGGATAAACCAATGGCTGACCACAGGGAATAACGGCCACCAACCCAGTCCCAGAACTCAAAGATATTATCTTCATCAATTCCGAATTCAACGACTTTAGAAATATTGGTGGATAAAGCTACAAAGTGCTTGGCGACATGTTCCTGATCTTTAGCTAACTGAAGAAACCAGTCCCGTGCAGAAATTGCATTAGTCATGGTTTCCTGGGTAGTGAATGTTTTTGAAGCGATAATGAATAAAGTCGATTCCGGGTCCAGATCTTTCAAGGTTTCAGCGATATGAGTGCCATCCACATTCGATACAAAATGAACATCGATATGATCCTTTTTATAGGCTTTCAAAGCCTCAGTGACCATCAATGGGCCAAGATCAGATCCGCCAATACCAATGTTTACGATATCGGTAAAGCTTTCACCAGTATATCCTTTCTTTCTCCCACTAATAATTTCATCAGAAAAGAACTGCATTTTCTTCCGAACCCGATTCACATCAGGCATTACGTTCTTTCCATCTACAGAGAAGCTGGAATTAGCTGGAGCTCTTAACGCAGTATGTAGAACAGCTCTATTTTCCGTTTCATTAATGGGTTCTCCGGAATACATGGCTTTGATAGCCTCCGGAACCTTACATTCCGTGGCAAGTGCTATTAAAAGCTCTAGTGTTTTTCCGGAAATCCTGTTCTTAGAGTAATCAAAAAGAATCGATTCGAACCTTTTCGAAAAGTGATCAAATCGGTTTAGATCATCAGAAAATAGGTCTCTTAGATGAACATCTTTGATCTCTTCGAAATGTTCTTGCAGTCTTTTCCACGAATCTGTTGAAGTAGGATCTATTTTAGGTAGCATAGTGTCTTTTTTTAAATACTCATCCGAAGTAAATAAAGAAATTGAAAAGGATGAATAGCTTCTTGATATTTGTGAAAAGTGAAAGTATCCTGTACTTTGAAGATCTCATCTGTAAGGTAAATGATTGATTTAAGAGGGGTTTCCAAGTATTATGGCGATGCTAAAGTGGTAGATGATGTTTCTTTGCGTATTGAAGCTGGTGAAACATTAGTACTTCTGGGAACGAGTGGTAGTGGGAAAACGACTTTACTGAAAATGATCAATCGATTAGTAGAATACGAAGAAGGAAGTATTCACTTCGATCAACTTGATATTAAAGATGTAGATGCGGTTCAGCACAGAAGAAGCATTGGTTATGTGATCCAGAATTCGGGTCTGTTTCCACACATGACTATAAAAGAGAACGTTTCTGTAGTTCCAAGACTGTTGAAAAAAGAGCCTGCTGAAACAAATAAAAAAATCAATACGCTACTTTCTCTTTTGAAGCTGGAGCCACAAGAGGTTTTACATAGATTCCCTCATGAACTAAGTGGTGGACAGCAACAGAGAATCGGTATTGCCCGGGGTTTGGCTGGCGATCCTGTTGCACTTTTAATGGATGAACCATTCGGTGCACTTGACCCGATCACGAGAAAAGAAGTCAGGAATGATTTCAAAGAATTATTAAAGGATCAAAAGACAACAACTATTATAGTCACTCATGATGTTTTGGAGGCTATAGAATTAGCGGACCGAATTTGCTTATTAGATTTCGGTCGAATTCAACAAATAGGAACTTCAAAAGAACTCTTGTTCCACCCTGGAAATGAATTTGTAAACGATTTTTTTCAGAGCGATCGATTTCAAGCCGAGTTGACTGCAATAAAGATCAACGAAATCCAAAAGGAGGTTGAACAAACATCATCAGTTCTTGAATACCTTAAAGAAGCAGGGGTCGATCAATCGACCGTGATGGATAGTTTTTATGAGTACAAAACGAATTTTATAGCCCATTGAGCTTTTTTGAGTTTTTTATAAAGAACTTTTCCGAGGTACTTTCTCAGACTTTCGAGCATATTGAGCTAACACTTATTTCGCTGTTTTTTGCTTCACTGGTAGGAATTTCAACCGGAATCCTCCTTACCAGAAGCCAAAAGCTTTCAAGGCCGGTGATTGGTTTTGTCAACATTATTCAAACCATTCCAAGTATCGCATTACTTGGTTTTTTGATTCCTCTATTTGGTATAGGTGTAGTGCCAGCTATTATTGCTTTATTTTTGTATGCATTACTTCCAATCGTTAGAAATACCTTTACTGGAATCTCGGAAATTGACGGAGCCATAATAGAGGCGGCTAAAGGTATGGGGATGACGAACAGCCAGATACTTTCCAGGGTGGAGATACCTTTAGCCCTACCAATGATTTTTGCAGGATTACGCACAGCTTCCGTGATCAACGTAGGAGTGGCAACACTTAGTGCATTCATTGCTGCCGGAGGATTAGGAGAGTTTATTTTTCGCGGAATCCAGTTAAACAATACCTATATGATCTTTGCAGGAGCTATTCCAGCTTCTTTGCTCGCCGTATTTTTTGATTCAGTTTTAGGTATAATCCAGAGAAACTCGAAAAGGGCTGTGAAACCTTTTTTGGTGTTTATAGGCATCATTCTCTTGTTTTATGCGGGCAGAGATTTTCAGATAGCCGATGAAGAACGAAGCTTCAGAGGGGGATTTCCTATTGAATTCATTGAAAGGGAGGATGGACTTAAAGGCCTTTTGAAAGAATATAATATGGAAATGGATTATGTAGAGTTGGAGATTGGACTGATGTACAAATCCCTTCAGAATGGCGATGTGGATGTAGTCGGTGGTTTTTCAACTGATGGTAGGATACAAGCCTACAATCTGGCTGTGTTAGAAGACAATAGAAATTTTTTTCCACCTTATTTCGCAGCTCCGATGGTACGGCAGCAGGCATTGGAAGAGTACCCCGGACTAAGGTCAGCATTGGATAAGATTGCTGGCCAAATAAGTGATTCAGCTATGATCAAAATGAATTATGAAGTAGACGAGTTGAAAAAGCAACCCGAAGAGGTAGCCAAGTCATTTTTGAGAGCTCAGGGTTTTAAGGTGGATCGAATAAATGAAGGTTCGGTAGATGTAGTAATTGGATCTAAAGCATTCACTGAAAATTATATTCTGGCTCATATTTTCTCTATAATCATTGAGAATTATTCAGGGATCAATACAGAGTTGAAATTAGGTTTTGGAGGCACGAAATTAATTATGGATGCTATGAAAATAGGAGAGGTAGACTTGTATCCCGAATACACCGGTACAGCATTACTGGTGCTTCTTAAGCCAGATGAGGACAAACTGGAAGACATTATTAAAGACCGTGCAAAAGTTTTCAATTACGTTAAAGAGTCTTCTTTAAAGGAGTTTGGCTTCGAATGGCTTGACGAACTGGGTTTTAACAATACCCACGTTTTAATGATGAGAAAAAAAGATACCCAATCGTTGAGCCTGAAAACGATTGGGGATTTAAGGGAGTATCTGGAAGAAAATTCCAACAATTCTAATCCCTAAGGGTTCAACTTTAATTATTAAAATCCTTGTGCCAAACGTGTGCAAGTGCTATGTTTGATCATTATTTATAATTAGTCTAAATAAATTGAAATCGACAGATATCTTTCTTTCAGACCACCAGGAATTGACTAACGTAGGTTTAGTCAATCTAATCAGGAAAGAAAAGGATTTATCACTCGTAGGAAATGAGTCGGACTGGACCAGTTTTATTAGCACCTTAGAACAGACTCAGCCTAATCTTATTATTTGCGATTATTTCGAAAATGAAAGCTTTCCAACCGACTTCCTGGAAAGGATAAAAAAGGTAAGCCCGAACTCTTACATTATTATTGTTACAGCTGATTCAAGTGAGAAACAAATTCATGGATTGATCAGCAGAGGAGCCAGAGGCTTTTTAACTAAATCGTGCAGTGGCGAAGAGATTTTAAGTAGTATTCGGGCAGTGACTGATGGCAATCGATTTTTTTGTCCAACAGTTTTAGACATTATTGTTCGAAAGCCCGATGTAGAAGAAAATCAAGAGAGCTCTATCGCAAATTTATCACAAAGGGAGAGTGAGGTTCTGAAGCTAATTGCAGAAGGCTATTCTACTCAGCAAATTTCAGAAGAACTTCATGTGAGCATTCATACCATTAACTCCCATCGTAAGAATATTTACAAAAAGCTCAAGCTCAAAAAACCTAGAGACCTCATACTTTTTGCAATGAACCAGGGCTTGGTTTCCGATATGAATTAAGAGCAAATTTTAGTTAAGCTTCCATTTAAGCACTCCTATAAATTTTATTCAACTTCGTGCATATTTCTTTCCTCTAGCTTTAGGTCAGATCTTTCATATCTGACAAATCCATTGTTAGTAGGAAGCTCTTTTTTTATGAGCCAATACTTCCTCACCTCTTTGAATGTACAATTGGGATTATCTTCAGTGAAATCTCGTATGTACTGACTGTACATATTGTTATCGGCTATTTCTCTTTTGAATTCAGGATTAATTTTTCTTGATTCAAGATCATTCCATGCTTGTATAGCATCATCTAAAGTTTTTCCTTCATTTACTTTTACCCAATCCATAAAATCGCTGTGGCAGCTGAATTTAACACCTATTTGATTTTGCATGAACCTTCTAAAATTGGGTCCGAAAGAAACATTATCAGTAATAACGGTCTCTCTCGTTAGTTCCTCTCTAGCCCAATTAAATTTCGATTTTTTCCTCGTTTTTTTCCTTGCTGGTTTGACTTCTCCTTTATTATCTAATGCATACATAATACGATCCCGTAGGTCAAACTTTCTACCGCTAATAGGTAACCCAGAGTTTTTGCATATTTCAACCATTTCCTCTTTTAACCAATACCATCGATTAAATTCTTTTCCAGTCTTTATATCTTCAAAGTTGGGTCTACTCATGTTCCGAAAGCTCTTATAAGTACTTATGCTTAAAAACGTTTATCTAATGAGATAATAACTGTTATTGATCTTTTGTGTTTGTACATTCTTCTCAATTCATTTCCTAGCCTTAGCTACCTACTATAAGTCACCCCTTCTGATTCACTAGTATTCTGATTTCGCAAAATCTTAACCTCATAATCTTATTTTCTGATCAATAAACAGTGTTTTAATTCTTTTATGACATTGGAATAGAGCTCTAATATTAACTAATTATTATGTACACTATCACTAAAAATAGTAATACTACCATTAATTGTAGGGATATAAAAATCACCAATATGGCGATTGAAAAGTAGGAGGGTACGCCTTTAATTTGCCGCTGTTTAGAATTAGTCTAAATAAATGCAATACCTAAAAACAGCTTTTAAATTTCTTACTCTTTTGCCTTTAGTGACCTGGGGTCAGATAAAATTACAGGTGGTTGATACCGAGAGTCATACCCCTATTGAAGGAGTACAAATCCTGTTGAAGGAGGTTTCATCAAGTAGTCGAACAGAACTCGTATTAACCAACGAATCGGGCTTGGCTTTTTCTGATTTCAACCCTCCGGTTACTTTCGAAATGTCTCATATTTCTTACGAGTCGGCTTCGGGAACCTTGAATATAGATTCAGAAAACATCCCTTTAAAAGCAAAGTCCCAGATTTTAGAAGATGTCGTTGTTACCGGTCAACACCATCCTCAATCAGCATGGAATTCCATGTACAATGTACAGACGATAGATCGGGAACAGATTGAAGGACAAGGAGCCATTCAGTTACAGGAAGTACTTCAAACCCAACTTAAGTTAACCGTCAATCCTGATATCGCTATCGGTTCATCTGGCTTAACCATGCAAGGGATATCTGGTTTAAACGTCAAAGTTTTGGTCGATGGTGTTCCGCTGGTGGGTCGGAATGGAAATGGTTCGAATACCGATTTAAGCCAGGTGAATCTATCGAATATTGATCGCATTGAAATTGTAGAAGGCCCCATGGCAGTTAACTATGGAGCTAATGCTTTAGCCGGCGTAATTAATCTCATCACTAAGAAAAGTTCGGGAGAAAAAGTAGATGTTGGAGTAAGTATTCAGGAAGAGACCGTTGGAAATAATTATGGCATCAACAGCGGAAGACGAAATCAAAATGTATCGCTTGGTTATCAAATTACAGATCGTCTCTATTCCAGTATCAGTGCCACGAGGGATGAATTCAACGGGTTTGGTGGAGTAGGAAGGGCGTTTGAATGGGACCCAAAGACTCAGTACTTTCTGAATGGAAAACTGGGTTACAGCTTTGACCAATTCAATGTATCCTACACTCTGGACTTTCTGGATGAAACGATAGATAACCTCGGGGCCAGCCAAGATAACATTCAGCAAGGTACAGGTGTGAATTTCCCTTTTGCAATTGATGAGGAGTTCAGGTCGAAAAGGATATTCCATCAGCTCCATGCAGATGGCCGACTTTCCAGGAATACTTCTTTCAACACGGTTATTTCCTACAGTGATTTTGAACGTGAGAAAACCAGGTTTTCCAGGGATTTTACTTCAGGAGAAACCAATTTAACGACAGGAGAGGGCGATCAGGATACCAGTACCTACACGGTATGGGTTTTAAGAGGAAGCGTTCAAAGGTCATTTTTAGAGGGAAGATTAAGTGCTGAACTCGGATATGATTTCAATCTGGAAGAAGCAGGTGGCGGACGGATTTCCCAAGGTGAGCGTTCCCTTCAAGACTATGGATTTTATGGATCGGTTGAGGCAAAGCTGGGTAACTTAAGTGTGCGCCCTGGTATTAGAGCTTCCATAAATACCCAGTTTTCAGCTCCTGTAACTCCTTCTGTAAATTTGAAATACGATTTCAATGAAAACACTCAGGTCCGTTTTGCCTATGCCAGGGGTTTCAGGGCTCCCAGCATCCGGGAATTGTATTTTGAATTTATCGATTCCAATCACCGGATCATTGGTAATGAATCGCTTGAGCCAGAACGAGCGCACCATCTCGAAGCGGGTTTCAGTAAACGGTTCTCCTGGCGAAACAATAGCCTTATCAAATTTAATCTGAGTGGTTTTTATAATGATTTGGATAATCTCATTACCATCGGACAGTCTGCAGAAGATCCTACGGCTGCGAGTTTTGTAAACATTTCCGAATTTCAGACTACAGGATTTACCATCAGTCAGGACTACATTAAAGGTGAACTTTCGTTGAGTACTGGTTTTTCGTACATCGGGCGGTTTAATCAGCTTTCAGAAAGCGATGAACCTGGTTTAGAAACTTTTCTATTCAGCCCTGAATTCAATGCTTCTTTATCTTATCGAATTAAGCCTTTAAATACCTCAGTCAACTTAAATTATAAATACACTGGAGCCGTTCCCAATTATGTTTTCGTAGCTAATGAGGAAACAGGTGAAGAAGAATTAACACTCGGAGAGATCGAAGGCTTTTCCTGGATGAACCTGACGCTAAGCAGGCCAGTAACCAAATACTTAAAAGCTACTCTTGGGGTAAAAAACCTACTGGATGTTCAACGGGTGGGGAATACCACCAATTCTGGAGGTGCCCATTCCGGAGGTGATTCATTACCCATCGGTTTCGGAAGGTCTTATTTTCTAAATGTTCAATTCAATTTCTAAATCTATTTTTTAATCATGCGATATTATTTAATCAACTTATTTTTTATATCAATTCTCTTTTCGTCTTGTGAGAGCGATGATGTTAAACCTACTCCTGTTGTTGCAGGCTTTGAAAATACGTCACTTTCACTGGGACTCGATCAAAATGAGCTTACTGTAAATATTGTCCTTTCAACAGCGGTCAATCAGGATACGGAGGTTCAAATTGATGTTACTGATGGACAAGGCACGGAAAATGGTGTTGACTATACCACGGAGCCAGGCATAGTTGATGGTCAGTTGATGCTTAGTGTGCCGAATGGCTCATCTTCGGCTAGTTTCATCATCAATAAACTTCAAAACCCTGATTTTGACGAAGTAAAATCGATGACCTTTACGCTTCAAGCGGTAGGGGCGGACGGAGAAATAGGTACAACCAATGCTCTTTCTGTGACCTTTGAAGAAAATCCGGTTTCCATGGGAGCAGTATTGGAGCCAAGTGTAGGAGGTGAAGCTCAACCAAACCAGGTTTTTGTTGACCTAAGCACAAATTCAGAAACAGTCGTTCAGCGTGATACCTGGGATTTCGGCTTTTACAGCGGAACTGATTTCAGAGTGATTTTAAATACGACAGTAGGAGCCTTGGCAAGGCCATTGGATAAAAATGATCTGAATGATGTGACTAGTGAAGATACGGTTGGATTTGGTGCTCAGCTTGATCTTGATGCCATATTTGGCGCTGCAATCGTCCCTCCACCACCACCTATTTTCCTTTCGGAATCAGCTTCTTGGACAGATAACCCGGAAGGCAACTTGAATGGGAATGCGATAGGTGCCATTTCATCCATAGCTGCTGAAAACCCTGTTTATATCGTCAATAGAGGGTCGGATGTTGAAGGAAATAATAGAGGGTGGTTGAAAATTCGAGTGCTTCAGAGTGGTAGTGGATATACTTTACAATTCGCTGAAATCAATGCCATTTCATTTAACGAAATCACTATTCAGAAGGATAATAACTTCAACTTCCAGTTTGTAGAAGTGGAAAATGGATTGGTTTCTGTTCAACCGGAAAGCAGCAACTGGGATATCGCCTTTACAACAAATACTGGACTTCTCGGACTTGGTCCAGTCATCACGATACCCTATTCGTTAAGAGATGTTGTCATTCAAAACCGTAATAATGTTTCAATCGCCGAAGTACCGGTAGAAGATGAAGTCACTTTTGAGTCATTTTCAATCACTGATGTAGATAGTAATCTGCTTTCAGCTGAAATCAATACCATCGGGACCAGTTGGAGAACAGTAGCTTCACCAACCCCGGGATCGGTTACAGCTGTTTCCTCAGATCGTTTTTATGTCGTCAACGATACGGAGGGAAACCTGTATAAACTCAGATTCACACGATTATTTGATCCGGTAACAGAAGAAAGGGGATTCCCAAGAATAGAGTATCAACTATTATGAGTGCACTTAAAATAGGCATAGTTGTTCTTCGAATAGCTTTGGGTGGTCTTTTTATCTACGGTGGTATTCAAAAATTTATCCCGAAAGAAAGACCGAAAAGTGATCCATCGGTAGAGGTTCCTGCTCATGTGCTTAAGATCAGGGCGTTTATCGGTGGAATGAAACAGACGGAGTATTTCTGGCCTATGCTTGGTATCGCAGAGATTGCTTGCGGAGTGATGTTGGTCAGTCAATATCTGGCTTTACTCGGTGCCGTGATCCAGGTACCGATCACCCTGAATATTTTCCTGTTCCATGTTTTTCTGGAACCTCACGATGTTGGGGAACTACTTATGACGGGATTATGCCTTGCCGGAAACCTCGTGCTGATCGGCTTCAATTATCAAAAACTTAAAACTGTATTCCTAAACTTTAAAACCATATACTAATGATACTTATGAGAAAAATCACATTAATGAGCTTGATCCTGGTTTCAGGGCTGGCTTATGGACAAAAAAAGAAAAAGCAGGATGTAGAGGCTATTTTGAGCCAAACAGGTTGTTATGAAGTGACCTTTAATTTTGCAGAGACCTTTGCGCCGGATAAGGATTATGAATTTCATAAAAACTATCGTTCCGGGGGTATTGAGTATGTTCATCCCGTTGTTCAAGAGAAGGACAAGATCGTTTTGCAGCATTTGTTGATTATTGGCGACTCTATGATCATTAAGCACTGGAGACAAGATTGGCTGTATGAAAACACCGATATCTATGCGTTCGATAAAGAAGCTACGTGGAAATACGAGAGCCTTAATAAGTCAGATGTAACTGGTCAATGGACTCAAAAAGTTTACCAGGTAGATGATAGTCCTAGATATGAAGGTTCTGCTTCCTGGGTGCATGTTGATGGTCGCCATTATTGGGAAAGTACAGTGGATGCGCCGCTTCCAAGAAGGGAATTCAGCAAAAGGAGTGACTACAATGTCATGAAAAGAAGAAATCGTCAGGAGTTGACAGATAATGGCTGGGTCCATGAGCAAGACAATGATAAGATCGTTAGAGAAGGAAGTGATGACGAGTTGTTAGCTAGCGAAAAAGGCTGGAATACGTATGAGAAAATTGATGAATCTAAATGTCAGTTAGCTAAAACCTGGTGGTCTGATAACGAAGTCTACTGGGCTGACGTTCGTGCCGTTTGGGATGAATTGTTCGCTATGAAAGAGACCATTGCTTTTAATATCAAGGTAGATGAAAAAATCATGTTCCAGAGATTATTTGCTTTAGGAGATGAAGTTGCAGGAGCTGAAAACTATAACAGTGAAGAGACTAAAGGCAAGATCAAAGATATAATCCAATTGCACCTTAAAAGTGATATTCAGTTAGCAAAGCGCTAATTACCGGCAATTTCAGGGATTCCTGCCTGTGCAGGAATGACGCATGAGTTTAATTATGACCGTCATTCCGGTTATTTTCTTTTGATCTTTAGAAAAGGAAGAAAATATACCGGAATCTCTTAATTCTTATTCATAAGAAACTTACTCACTTCCTATACCGGTTAGCCCTTTTATTATCTTTGGCTAGTCTTACGGTTTCTTCAATCCGCTTCATTTTGGTTTCCTGCCTTTTGGCATTGAATATCCATTCTAGAATTCCTCTTTTTACCGATTTAGGAAAAGCATTCCAATGGTTTTCAGCTTTAGGGTTCTGCTTTAACAGTTTCTCCATTTCTTTTGGAGGGATGAGATTTTCCACATCATTTAAAGCATCCCAAGAGCCATTTTCTTTAGCTTTTTCAACCATTTTCAAGCCTGAAGGAGCCATCCTGTTTTCACTCAAAAGCCTTTCGACTTTTTCTTTGTTCACTCTACTCCAATTACTTTTTGGGTTTCGTGGTGAGAAAAACTGGTAATAACTCTCATAATCCCTTTTATTGGGCTTGCTATCCACCCAGCCGAAACAAAGCGCTTCGTCTACAGCTTCGTCATAGGTCACGGAAGTGACTCCGGAGTCCTTTTTATAGATAATTAACCAGATTGAACCGGATTGTTGATGATTGGTTTCTAACCATAATCTTCACACTTCTTTGCTAGAAGCTTTTGTAGTTCCAAAACCTTTGTAGACCTCCATATTTTAAAATTAGTTCAAGTATTAATTCTCCGAAAACGTATGCAAACCGTGATGATGTAAAACCAGGCTTGTAGGTCATGACTCTTTTCCTAATTTCGTGCAAATTTCTAAAAAATGAGTTTCAAACATCCTTACCCGGTCAGCAAAAGTTATAGTAAGTCAGTAGCCTATTTTTCTATGGAGTTTGCTATTGACCAGTCACTAAAGATCTACTCCGGAGGTTTAGGTTTTTTGGCTGGTTCGCATATGCGAAGTGCTTATGAATTGAAGCAAAATGTGATCGGTATTGGGATGTTATGGAAATACGGATACTACGATCAGGTTCGGGAGCCGAATGGTAATATGGGTACGCTATTCCAGGAAAAGCACTATTCCTTTTTGCAAGAAACGGATATTGAATTTGAAGTGACCGTTCATAATAGCCCGGTGAAAGTGAAAGCTTTTTACTTGGCACCTGAAGTATTTGGAACAGCACCCATTTATCTTCTTTCTACGAACCATCCTGAAAATGATCATTTAGCACATACGATCACCGAACGTTTATACGACAATAACCTTTCAGCCCGGATCGCGCAGTACATTATTTTGGGAGTAGGAGGGGTGAAGTTATTGGAAGCTTTAAACCATGAAGTAGATATCCATCATTTCAATGAAGCGCATGCACTACCGGCGGCCTTTTACTTGCATTCAAAAGAAAAGGACCTTAAAAAGCTTAAAGAGAAAACTGTTTTCACAACACATACTCCGGTAAAAGCAGGAAATGAGGAGAACGATCTTAAACTTCTTCAAGACATGAGCTTTTTTAGTGGCTTGGAGATTACTGAAGTTGAAAAACTAGTTGGAAATTTAAACGGAAGGCTTAACCATACGCTGGCCTTATTGAGGATATCAAAAAAGGCCAATGCAGTTTCATCCAAACACCAGGAGGTAGCCAATGAGATGTGGGGGGAGTTTGAAAATGTTTCTGAGATTGAAGGAATTACAAATGCTCAAAATAGAAAGTATTGGACGGATGAAGTTCTGGATACAGCCGCTCAGGCAAAAGATGTAGAGACCTACGTCTCCAGGAAGAAAGGTCTGAAAAAACAACTGTTCGACGTGGTGGCTGACCAATGCGGTAAGCATTTCGATCCGGACGTGCTGACCGTGGTTTGGGCCAGGAGATTTGCAGATTATAAAAGGGTTGACTTGATCTTACGAAACAACCAGGAGTTCATGGAAATCCTGCAAAATGAGTATTATCCAATCCAGTTTATTTGGGCAGGGAAACCTTATCCATTTGACTATAAGGCCATCAATATGTTCAACCATTTGGTTCATTTGACACGTCCATGGGCTAAAGTGGCTGTACTTACAGGCTATGAATTAGGCTTGTCAGCCTTGCTGAAAAAAGGTAGTGACGTATGGCTAAATAATCCACGGATACCATTGGAAGCCAGTGGTACCAGTGGAATGACCGCCAGTATGAATGGTTCCATTAATGTGTCTACCAATGATGGCTGGATTAAAGAATTTGCCAAGGATGGAAAGAACGGCTTTTATGTGCCTGAACCAGATCCTTCTGCTCCTGATCATGAAGTAGATGAACACGATAGAAAGCATCTACTAAGGCTCTTGAAAGAAGAAGCTATGCCATTGTATTATGATCGTCCTGAAGATTGGGTAAAAATGTCCTGGAGAGCAGCCAAGGACGTCGATAAAGCTTATGTGGCGAAGCGTATGGCTAAAG
Source organism: Bacteroidota bacterium (assembly GCA_039030555.1). GTDB lineage: Bacteria > Bacteroidota > Bacteroidia > Cytophagales > Cyclobacteriaceae > JBCCDY01. Next base: position 121,287 of record JBCCDY010000012.1, on the reverse strand, counting down.
AGTATTACGAAAAGATGTACTCCTAATAAATTCCATTGAATTAGTTTCTGAAACTCACTAGGCCTAAAATCTGGGCTGGTAAGTATTCAATCACTAGAAATAGTGATTGAATACTTACCAATAGAGTACACCAAAAATCACCAGAATAGCGATTGACCGAATTAGATTGATCGCTTTACTTTACAACTGTTTAGAATCAGTCTAAATAAATAATTAGTTTTTGTTGAATTGAATATTTAGCTGATGCTGGAACGACCTCATACTTTAAACAATTAGGTCACCTTTAAATCCTCATGAGTTCCGGCTATTGTCGGGACTCAGTGGGGTACCAAAATGAATAAATGATCACTTAAATAACGAATATGTGCGACATAAGTAATCACCTTATATTGAGCGAAACAGATAACTGCCAAATTACCTGGTGCTCCGGGTGTAGAACATACTCTTTGATATTTAATAATTGCTGCGCTTCCTTTACAGAGCCAGAGTTCAAACAATACAAGTGTATTTTGGACAATCTTAAAACGGCTGACTTCCATTATGACCTATTAGGGAAAGGGCATGCATTACTCAAGAATCCAAAAGTAAATGTCGGCTTTTGTTTAACTCAGGATGACGCAACGAAACTAACGGATCTTATTGGTCAGGCACTTGTCATGTCAGAAGCATATCAAATTGTAAAGCAGTGATTATGGTTAGTACTAAAGATTTTGACCACTTACTGCTGCCCTTAGCAAAATTCGAACTACAGAATACACAGGAAGTAAAGCCGGAGTTATATAAAAAATGGATAGAGCAAACAGGATGTCCCCATTTAGCTAAACAGATATCGAACCGTTTATTACCTAAAAAGGAGAAAAAATTTGATCACTAGAGATAGGGAATTATACCTAACTATAGGAGTATAAATTTCACCAATATGGTGATTGGATCACATATTTTTCAACACTTACTTTGTCGCTGTTTAGAATTAGTCTAAATAAAGATGGGATCATTTTTACTTAATATTTGCATAACATTAGCTACACTTAGTTTTGTGCTAGGTGTTGAAACTGGAAATGAAATTATAAAAGGACGCGTCAGTAATGAAGATGGAGATGTACTTCCAGGAATTACAATCATGCTAAAAGGTACTTCAAAAGGTGTTGCTACAGATTTCAATGGTGAATTTGAATTGGGTGGACTTGATGAAGGTACTTTTGTCTTGGTAATATCTGGTGTTGGCTATTCTACCATTGAGCATTCCATCTCTATCAAGAGAGGTGAGCTTTATGATATGAACATAGAAATGGAAGAGGAGAATACTCATTTAGAGGAAGTTCTTGTTATAGGGAAATCAATCGAACAGGAAAAAAGAGAGCAACCTATAAAAGTTGAAGTGATCAATACAAAGAAACTTCAGGCCCAATCCATCAGCCTTCCGCAGATTATTAATCAAACTTCCGGGGTAAAGGTACGCCAGGCGGGAGGAGTCGGCAGTGCCACCACTATAAATATTAATGGTTTACAAGGTAATGCCATTCGTTTCTTCAAAGACGGTATACCACTCGATTATCTTGGAAGAGCATTTGATCTTAGTCTCATTCCTGTTGACCAGCTTTCCAATATTGAAATTTATAAAGGAGTATTACCTGTTAAACTGGGAGCGGATGCGTTGGGTGGGGGAGTCAATTTTATTACAGATCAGAATATTCGTAACAACCTTGGGGCTTCGTATAGTTTTGGCTCCTTCAATACGCATCAGTTCAATCTGAACGGCACTTTTGTTATTCCTAAAACACCTCTTTTTGCAAGTGTTTCTTCTTATTATGTTTCTTCTGACAATAACTACAGGCTGGAAGTACCTGTGGTTGATGAAAATCGTAATCAGGTTTTAAGAGAAGTAGAGCGGTTTCATGATGAAATTTCAACAATATATTCCGAATTGAAGCTGGGAATTGTAGATACTAAATTCGCTGATTCGTGGTACGTTAATGGTTCATTTTTTGATCTCGAACAGGATAATCAAAATAATATATTGCTTTCCATACCTTATGGAGAAGCATTCAGTACCGAAAGGACCTATATAGGCTCAAGCCGATACCAGAAAAGTTTCGATCGAATCTCGGTTGATTTATTCGGAGCTTACAGTAATAGAAATACTCAATTTATAGATACTGTAAATGTTCGCTACAATTGGTTTGGGGAACGGGAAAGGGAATTTGAGGGTATTGGCGGTGAAATATCGGAGACAGGTAGTAATCAAGACTTGATTTTTAAAACGTGGACTGGTCGTATGTATCTGACTTATGATTTGAACGAAAAACACCAGATTTATTTCAATCATAATATTATATCTGAAAAAAGAAATGGAAGTGATCCGAGAGCCCCAACCTTACCAAATTCTGATGTTGATCCGCTTTCCCTAACAGCTACTTATAGAAGAAATATAAGCGGCTTTGGTGTGTCATCGTCTTTTTTAGGAGATCGTCTTAGAAGTGAAATAGCTGTGAAAAGATATGAGCTGTTTACTTCTTCAGTAATACCGTTTTCTTTTGACGGAGAAGTACTCGATTTTTCTAATGTAAATTATGGCGCCGCGTCTTCATTCAAGTACAGCTTTAACGATAGGAGATATTTAAGACTGTCTTATGAACTTGCCACTCGTATTCCCGATTCTGAAGAGTACTTAGGAAATCCAAGTGAGTTTATTCTTGCTAACCCTGAGCTTACCCCTGAAACGAGCCACAACATCAATCTCGGACTATACGCTAATCTGGGTAAATCAAACAGGTACTGGCTGGATTTAAATACATTTTACCGCTATATCAATGATAACATTTTTCTTATTCCTGGTTTGGTTACTTCCCAGTACAGAAATCAGGATGACGCCAGATCTATTGGTGCAGAGTTTGGCATAAACGGCGAAATCGTTAAAAATCTGAACTTTACTTCAGCAATCACCTATCAGGATATTAGAAGGGTGAACATTCAGGATGTATCCAATTTGCTTTTGGACGGTGCCCGTCAACCAAATACACCTTATTTCTTCACCAATTTCCATTTGAGATATCGGAAGAAAAACCTTCTTGATCTCTCTGGAGAATGGCAGTTCTATACGAATTACGGTTTTACGGAAAAATATCTTCTGGAGAGCGTAAGTCAATCGCAGGAGCCATCAATTTTCGGATCGGTAGGAAACATAACAGATTTAATTATTCCTTCACAACATGTGGTTGACGCAGGGATTACCTATCGTTTTGAGAAATTACCCATCTGGCTAAATGCAGAGTTAAATAATGTTCTGAATTCGGAGGTTTTCGATCGGTTCAGAGTACAAAGACCAGGAACTAACTACAGATTTAAAATAAGATATCAATTAAACTAATTCAATTCTACTACGATGACAAACAGATTACACTATATACTTTTTGTTTTAATCCCTATTTTGGGGTTTGGCCTCTTTTTCTCATGCAGCAGTGATGATACACCAGGCCCTCTTTCCGACGATGTTGCTTCCAATTTTGCACTGTTTATAACTACTGATCCTGCTACAAGTGCCGGACTGATCATACCGTTTGATTCTGTTCCGAGCGGGACTATTGATCCAGGCTCCTTTACCAATGCAAGGCAGGTGTCTCAGATTAGGGAGGCTGGTACTGGTTTTGGCAATTCATTCTATCACGTATTTAACTCCGCCGGAGATGGTGGAATACAAAAATTCTCTCTGAATGCCGATGGATCTACTAGAGATGAGGGATTTATTTTCACCGGTATATTTCGAATGATGTTCGAAATCGTGAACGAAAACGAGGGCTATTACTGGGACGGAGAACTTGGCGAGAAATCTCTTCAAACCTTCAACCCTGAAACCATGCAGCGGACTGGAGCGATCGATCTTTCAGAAGAAATTGACCTTTTCGATAATGATGAAGTTGAAAGCGTTCGGATAGGTGGTTTTATGGTAGAGCGGGAAAGGAAGCTTTATACACAAGTATTTTATAATGATGTGAATGGAATCCATGTTTATGATTCCGCATTTTTTGCTGTTATTGACCTTGATACTCAAGAAATTGAAAACTTTAGCATTTATCCCAAATTCGGAACGTATGGATTCGACATAAAAAACTTGAATATGGCACATATAGCTCCTAATGATGCACTTTATATCTCCACTTTTTGGGGATTTGTAGGAGACGAATTGAATGGAAGGATATTAAGATTTAATAGTGGGGAGATTAATTTAGATGAAAATTTCGATATCAATGTTAATGAATTTGTTGGAGGTGGAGCTTTTTTGGTAGGTGGACCTATTGCTGTTGACGATAAGTTATTTGTAAGGCTTAAAGCAAACCCAACAACCCCGGACTTTAGCAATCTCGAAGAAGAGGATATTTATTTGCATGAAATTGATGTGAATACAGGTTCTATAACTAGGATTCCAGGTATCCCGGGGAGTTCATTTAACAGCATAAGCGGGCCTTTTATTATTAATGAACTTGTTTATTCCGTGGTTAGTAACAATACAGAGCAAGCCTATTACACCTATAATCCTCAAAATGAGGAGGTTGTAAAAGCCATAACCTTTACAGCAGGAACACCACAGCATATTGTTCAGTTTAACGTAACGGAGTAAATCCTGATCATTTTATGTATAGCATGAGCATACTACTTTCGTTTCTCTCGGTATTTGCCCTTTACTTGATGGCAATGAAGACTGAGTTTGTCCCTTCAAGGAAAACTATACTAAGAATGACTGAGGTATTGTGCGCTCATAAAATTGTAACAAGAGTACTTTCTTTTACAATGCTTGCAATCAGTACCTTTATACTCGCAGAAGGTATGGGACTGGCTTCTGGTATTTTCTGCAGTATTGTACTTTGGACCCTCTTAGCGAGCACAATACTGATTTTTGCACCTTTTCAAAGGCTTAAAGTATCACATACACTCATTGTGTTTGTATTAATAATTGTGATTGAACTGTCGTAAATATGCTGAATATCCATGCCAGCTAACAAAAGATACCTGACCACATCTTTCTGGGCAAAGTTTGGAAAGATTACTGCAGCCATCATTGGGGGGCTGGTTACATCTACCGCCTTTCACCTGGCTTTGGCTAGCCAGTTTAATACCATGATAGTCTGGGGAACAGCCATTTTCACCACTTTTCTACTGTGGGCGGGAATTATCCTTTTTGTTTACTGGATACGGGTGGCTTGGAAGGCATGGCTTTTCTGTACGATCGTAACTATGGCAAGCGCTGCGATAATATATCTATCAAACACTGTCAATAGTTAGTATTATGGAAAACAGAAAAAACAGGAGCTATAACATTTTTTTTAACACCCACACAGTAACTGGAATTGTTATAAGTCTTGGTTTGTTTGTAATCTTCTTTTGTGGGGCTTTTGCTCTATTTATGAAGAATATAGATCACTGGGAAATAAACAAAAAAAACGAAATATCAAGAGCCGCTATCGACTACGAGGGTGCGCTAAAGAAAGTTGAAGAGAAAGGCTACGATATGCATGGTAGAACATTCAGCATCAGTAGCCACGATAATCATATCAATATTTTCTCACAGCCATTGACAGATTCAACTCTTGTTAAATCATCTTTGGATATCCTTCCGGATTCTGTAGCAAAAGGAAATATTTTGCTGGAATTTCATGTAGAAACGCTAGAAGACTACGATGATACCAAAGAGGTAGAAGCACATCTTGGCGATTACATTTATGGACTGCATTATTTCAGACCCATTCCCATTATTGGTCAGTATTTGTCAGGTCTGGTGGCCGTGTTTTTTCTATTCGCCATTATTACGGGCATCATCATTCACTGGGAAAAGATTCGTTCAAACTTTTTCACGTTCCGGTTAAAAAGCTCTTTAAAAAACCTTTGGACCGATGCACATACCGCCCTTGGAGTTATTGGACTACCTTTCCAGCTTATGTATGCGGTCACAGGAGCCATATTCGGACTGACCATACTGATCTTCATGCCTTATATGATGATTTTTTTTGGCGGAGATCAGGCGTCCATGTTTGAAACTGTTTATCCTGATCCCGCATTCAAACAGTATGAGCAGAAGGGTTTTATCAACGAAAACCCAAACCTAAACGAACTGGCTGAGCTAACCTTAGGAAACATCCCCAATAAAGAAATAAATAATGTTTTTACTACTGTTTCCAATTTCAAAGACAAGAATGCCCACTTTGTAATCAGTGTACAAGCCGACCTAAAAAGCGGCTTTTTTAATACGGTTCAGGATGTCTACAGAGTGAGGGATGGAGAACTGCTTCACCATAAGGAGGCTTCAGCTTCTCCGGCTTACTCGGTAGCAGTGGTTGAATTCATTCACAAAATCCATTTTGCCGATTACGGAAATTATTTCGTCAAACTGCTGTATTTCCTCATGGCACTAATGACCTGTTTTATGATCACTTCAGGCGTGATGATCTGGCTTAAGGCATGCGATAAAAAGATATACGAACATAAGAAAACGTTCAATACATACGTTGGTGCATCTTATCTAGGGCTAAGCATGGGATTATACCAGGCTCTTGCGCTAATGTTTGTTTTAGTCAAAGCTGTACCTTCTGGGTTTTATGAACCTTTTACGGTAGTTGCCTGGTTTTTTGGAGCAGCATGGCTGGCATATACGATTTATGCGGCAGTGATTAAAAACTATTCGAAAATAACTAGGCATGCGCTGTTACTGGCTGGCCTTATTGGAATCTTAGTACCTCTTGCCAACGGAATTCAATCTGGTTTGTGGTTCTGGAAATCTCTACCGCTAGGCTACGTCGATTCCTTCTTTATTGATGTCTCATGGTTAGTGCTGAGTACTGTTACGCTGATTGTTGCCTTTAGCACAAGGCCAAAGGTTAAAAAGCAAAAAGAGATTTTGAGAAGAAAAGATACAAATCTGACTCCTGATATGTTTGATATTAAGAGAGAAGAAATTCAAGAGCCTGCACTTTTAATACAAGCTACCACGAAGTAAACTATCACTAGTTGTAGTAATCTTCACCTAACTATAGCGATATAAATTTCACCAATATAGCGATTGCATCTCGCATTATGAGGCTCTTACTTTGCCTCTGTTTAGAATTAGTCTAAATAAAGATGAGATCATTTTTACTTAATATTTGCATAACATTAGCTACACTTAGTTTTGCATCGGCTTTTGAGACTGGAAGCGAAATCATCAGAGGTAAAATCACTGATGAAAATAATGAAGCACTTCCCGGTATCACAGTAGTTATTAAAGGTACTACTCAGGGAGCAGCCACCGATTCTAATGGTGAGTTTGAATTGATAGGATTAGATCAGGGCAACTATACTATAGTTATATCAGGGGTTGGGTATGAAACTCAAGAAAAGACCCTTACCCTACAAGAAGGAAGAGCGTTACAACTCAGTATTCGACTCAGCGAAGATATGGTGGAGATGGATGAGATTGTTGTCAAAGGGAAATCTTACGGTAGGGAAATTTCAGAGCAGCCTATTCAAGTCAAGTCCATTGAGCTTAAGGAATTTCAGTTTGAATCTGCCGATGTTATTGATGTGCTGGACCGATCAGCAGGAGTCAGAGTCCGTCAGTCAGGTGGATTAGGAAGTGATGCCAACATACAACTAAATGGATTTACTGGTAGGTCAGTCCGAATTTACTACGATGGAATACCCTTAGAGCTATTAGGGGGAGGTATACAGGTTAACAACTTACCTGTTAACACCATAGAGCGTATAGATGTCTACAAAGGGGTTATGCCAGTAGATGTAGGGACCGATGCACTGGCAGGTGGTATTAATGTTGTACCTAAACTTGTTCAAACAGACTACCTTGACGCTTCCTATCAGTTTGGTTCTTTCAATACTCATATTGGAGCTTTAAGTGCAACAAAAGTCTGGGGTAAGGACTGGTTTACTAGTTTCTCCGGCTTTTACAACTTTTCTGATAACGATTATCGGAATGATGTTCGGAATCTTGTCGTTGAAACATCAACAGAGGAAGAAGTCCGGGTACGAAGATTCCACAATCAGCACCAGTCTTCCATGGCGAATATTCAGGTGGGGACCTCTGGAAAATCATGGGCAGATCAGTTGATATATTCTATAAGTTACAATCAACGTTTCGATGAGATACAGCATGGTATTCGACTTGGTAACAGACCAATTGGTGAGGCGGAAAGGACTAGATCTGCATTCCTGCAATCTTTGAAGTATAAAAAGGTGCTGGCTAATGAAAAGCTTGATATTGATTATTATGTTAATTATGCTTGGCTAAATAATTCGGTAGATGATTCTACTACAAACCTTTACAATTGGTTTGGTGAAATTAATCCGATGATTCCTCTGGGTGGAGGAAACGAAATTGCTGGCAGGCCGACAAGGAGAGAGGGAAACGACAGATCATCTACGCAAAGGCTTACATTCTCCTATAGAATTACTCCCAATCATATCTTAAAGTTCAGTAATTTCTATGCCTATCAGAAAATCGTAGGTAATGATCCTTTGGGTTTTCGAATTACTGAAGAGAACATTGACCCAAATACTGTACCTTCCCTATTAAACAGACTTATTTCGGGGTTTTCATATGAGGGGAAATGGTTTAATAAAAAACTGGAAACTATCATTTTTGGTAAAATCTACTATTTCGACAATCAGGCTATTCAGGTAACACAGGTAGGTGGAGACTTTATTTTTGATAGTCGTGTTTCAGGTAATGATCAGGGATATGGAGCCGGACTGAAATACAGTTTTACCGATAATATATTTTTAAGAGCAAGTTATGAGCGTGCGCTCAGGATACCTGACGGCTCCGAGGTTTTTGGTGATTTTATTACCATAGGTGCCAATTTCAGTTTGAGACCTGAATTGAGTAACAACCTTAATTTTGGAGGCTATTTCAAACATGATTTTAATGATTTCAGATACATTTCTCTGGAGGCCAGTTATTTTATAAGGGATCAGGAAGATCTTATAAGACTGGCTCCCGGCCGAAATGAAAATGACCTTGGAAGGTTTATTAATGAAGCTGAGGTGGATGGAAATGGGGTGGAGGTGTCACTTAGTTCTGCACCATTAAAGGGATTGCAGATTGATGCCAACTTCACTCATCAGGATATTGTGACAGATGGAGACATAAATACTACGAATACCAATCTGATCGGGAGCCCGGTTCCTAATATCCCAGTACTGTTTTACAATATCTCCGCTCGATACACACGTAAGACTCCGTGGAGGTCAGATCATAATTTTACACTATTCAGTTACTATAATTTTGTTGACGAGTTTGATGTCATCTTGCAGGGAAACCAGCGTAATGAGGATAATATAATACCTACTCAACATGCAATAGATTTAGGATTGACCTATGCGACAGAGAAAGGATACAGCATATCCATGCAGGTCAATAATGTTGCTAATGAAGAAATATTTGACAATTTCCGTGTGCCCAGACCGGGTATCAATTATTCAGTAAAACTTAGGTATGAATTACATAAATTCTAGAAAAATGATCTATTTAAAGAATCCTTTTGCAAAGGTTACTTTCAAGGCAGTGTTTTCCTGCCTTCTGTTGTCCTGCTCAATGCTTTTTTTGATATCGTGTAGGGATGATGACGGCCCAATTCCAGAGCCTGAAGCAGATTTTACGTCAATAGCAAATGAGCTTAATGTGTCTTTTACAAATACCTCTATTAATGCGAATAATTTTGTTTGGGATTTTGGTGACGGTAATACCTCTAATGATAGTGATCCGATGCACACTTATGCTTCAGCAGGTATTTATCAAGTGACTTTAATAGCCTCGATAAGTAACTTATCGGATACCATTCAACAATTTGTTAATGCTGCTCTCGAAGGTGTCACCCCAACCACTTCATTCACATTCGAAATCGTTAGTGAGGGAGAAATAACATTTATTAATGAGTCGGTAAATGGAACAGCTTTTAGGTGGGATTTCGGAGATGGAACTACTTCAAATGAATTAGTTCCAACACATAATTATCGTGAATCGGCGACCTACGAGGTGGTTTTAACTGCATTGAACGGAGATTTAAATGGTTCTTTTGAGGAGTCTCTTGAGGTAGCAATTGCACCAGAGAATGAACGTTTGATTTCAGGCTTTGTAATTCTTGGAGTAACTGAAGACGGTTCTGCTAGATTTGGCAATCATTTTGACGAATTACCAACAGGAACGGTTAATTTGAACCAAGGAGTTTCTTTTCAGCGTTTTTTCCCTTTATCACTTATCGATGGGGCCATATTCGCAGCACGTACGGACGGTTCTTCTGGATTCGAACGCCTATTCGTAAATGGTAATGGGGAATTTATACAGGATGGATTTATTGCTACAATTAATGTGGAATCTTTCCAGATTGCTGCAAGAAATAATAATATTGGTGTATTCCACGATCGTAACAGTGCCGATATCATTCAGACATTCGATCCCTCAACCATGACAGTGACGGGTACATTGGATATGTCTCTTGCCAACGCAGCCATACCAGATGAACCTGTAAGATATCAGCAATTTATTTTCAGAAATGATGATGAATTCTTTGCACCAATGCGTACAGAAGATGGTGGTAATGTAGTTGATGCTGCTCTACCTGTAGTAAGTATATCACAAGGCGGTGTTCAAGATGTTGCCATGTTTGAAGGCTTGGGTGAGGTTATCTATTTTAACGGATCAAGAAGACTTATCGATGAAGATGGCAACTTATATTTTTGGCATGCAGGTAACCTTAGTGTACCTACCATATCAGGCTCGGTTCTGAAAATACCTGCCGGAACAACAGATTATGATCCTGAGTACAACTTTAAAATTCCAGAGATTAACAATCCTAATCTTCAGGGACTAGGTACTTTCATGACTGGTTTCAATTACTGGAAAGACAATGAGGCATTTGCTTTGGTGAATGAGGCGCTTGATCCTGCTTTACTCGAACTTATTAATGACAGAGGAGGTATTCAAAATTTCACTGAAGATGACCTTAATCTTGCTCTTGCGCTTTTATTCAATTCTCCTACAGGAGCTTTCGTATTGGTAAATGTGGAAACCCAGCAGGTGACGAGGGTGAATGGATTGCCAGCAGTAAGTGTATTTGCTCAGGGCGCTACAACCTACTTTATTGATGATGAACCATTCTTTGGAATTGTAACACCAACTGAAAATGCTTTGTATTCATATGATGAGACAACCAACACTGCGACAAAGGTCTTTGATGCAACTGGTGTGCAGTTAGCTGACATATTTAGGTTATCCGATGACTTTTGAATGAATTGCTAATTAAGAAAAATGATCTCAAATATATTTTAGACTATGATTAACTACTCTTTTAGCATAGTTTCCACGCTTTTTTCTGTAGTTGCATTGTATGCCATCTCCGACAAAGTTGAAATTGAAAAAGAAGGCGCTTTAAAATGGCTTTCCGATAGAGTAGTATTTTCCAGAGCACTATCTGTGCTGAGTTTTCTGATTGCCTGTTTTCTGGTTTGTACAAAACTGGGTGTTGCAAACGGCATTCTGGCCAGCTCGGTCCTATGGATGATAGGAGCCAGCCTGATGCTGCTGTTCGCCCCTTTTAAAACCATTTCAGGAATTCATCTGGTCGCGCTTTCAGTAGGCGCAATTTTCTTTGAGTTAATTGTAAATCTGCTTTAGTATGCCAGCAAACAGGAAATATCTTATTCAATCGGGCTGGACAAGGTTTAGTAAGGTAATGGCAGCCATTCTGGGTTCTTTGCTGGCAACCTATGCACTACACATAGCCCTTGGTTACTTACTGGATATTAGCGTAATCCTGAATACATCGATCTATTCCATCTTCATTGTATGGGTGGCTTTTATGATGATGGTCTATTGGATTAAGAAAGCATGGAAATCGTGGGCTATACTGGCACTGACCATCGCCGTATCGAGCATCGTAATTTATGCAGGTAAAACGGGAATGATTTAAATCTTAAGAAATGGAGGAGAAGCAAAAGAATAATCGAAATTATAATGTATTCTTTAATACTCATACCGTTAGCGGTATTGTAATAAGTGTTGGTCTGTTTGTATGTTTCTTTGCAGGCTCATTTGCTCTTTTCCTCGATAATATTAATCGCTGGGAGAACAATACCATTAAGGGAGAGTATCGTGAGGATATTGATTTCGAAAGGGCACTGGCACTCGTAAAGGCCGATGGGTATAATCTTAATGACCGAACGATAAATATGGGTTACCGTGAAGGTGCCAACCCATTCATTTATGTAAGTTCCGGAGCCTTGAAAGTCGAAGCCGATAGTATAACTGGAAAAAAATACAGCTCGGAGCGGGATTCCATTTCAAAAAGTGGATTCTATTTTATGATTGGCCCAGATACCTATGAGGTAAGATCAAAGGAATTCATTCGGGACAGAGAGCATCTGGGCAGTTATTTATATGCCTTGCATTACTTTGAACCGATCCCGGTGGTAGGTATATATATTGCTGGCTTTGTAGCTCTGTTTTTTCTTTTTGCCATAATAACCGGAATCATAGTTCACTGGCAAAAGATAATCAGCAACTTTTTCACATTTCGTCTTAAAGCGACCATTAAAAACCTCTGGACGGATGCACACACAGCTTTAGGTGTTATTGGTATTCCTTTTCAGTTTATGTATGCGGTTACTGGTGCGTTTTATGGCTTATCCTTACTGGTTTATCTACCGACCCTGCTATTTGTTTTTGATGGTGATACAGATAAAATGATTTCGAGTGTCTTTCCCAATATTATCAATCTTGAGAAGTCCGGTGAGCAGCTTGTTGAACGGGCAGACATTAATAAACTGACAGAAAGTTATCTGAAAGAACTGGATGATCTCGAAGTTGAGAATGTTTTTCTGAATGTCATCAATTACAATAACAGCAATGCGCATATAACATTTACTGCCAATATTGATACTGAGTCACATTTTTTCAATTCGACTTTCAGCATCTACAGATTATCCGATGGTACTCTGGTTAAACAGAAACCATTAAGTGAAAATGCGTATGAGGGTAGTGTACTTTCCGTAGTCAGAAACCTGCACTTTGCGCAATACGGTGGGTACTTTATAAAAGGAATCTATTTCCTTCTTGCCATGATCACCTGTTTTGTAATAATTTCTGGAGTGATGATCTGGCTTGCTGCCAGAGAAAAGAAAATGTATGAGCACAGGAAGAAGTTTAACACTTATGTTGGCGCCATATATCTTGGGCTCTGTCTTGGACTGTATCTGGCCATAGCTTTCTTTTTCTGCCTGACTAAAATTCTTCCAGCGGAAATGGCTAACCGTTTCGATATAATGACCGCGATGTTTTATTCATTCTGGTTTGGTTATACCGTGTATGCTTACTTTTCGAAAAATTATTTCAGAATTACTAAAAATGCTCTTATTGCGGCTGGCATACTTGGTATTATTATTCCGGTACTGAACGGGATACACTCGGGTCTCTGGTTTTGGAAATCTCTGCCGCTGGGATATATGGATTCATTCTTCATTGATGTTTCATGGCTGGTTATGGGAGTTATTACGCTAATAGCAGCATACAAATCCAAACCAACTCATAAAAAGGAAAAACCGGTTGGAAAAGAACATTCAGTGGAGCGTGGTCAGAAATCCAAAATCCCGGTTATGTCTAAAGAACGTGTAAAAGAACCCATTTTAGTGGCGCGTTCAAGCCAGGGAATTTAAGCTTAAAACATTTTCAGGCCTGGTTGCAGCTCAATGTTTTTTTCGGAAGTGTTTTATAAATGCTGTTCCAGTCAGATTTCTAAATCTTTTCTGTCTTTATTTGGAAAGGGCAGTACTCTGCTAAATCGATATTTTGCTTACTCTACTTCATTCGCAATTTCTTTTATAGTCTTTTTCGCACTGCTTAAACTTATAGAAGTTGAGCTATTTTGAAATCACTAGTAGTAGTGATTACCCCCTAACTATAGGGATATTAAATTCACCAATATGGCGATTGTATACAGCCTAATGTAGAATCTATATTTGCCAACGTTTAGAATAAGTCTAAATAAAAACAAAATAACAATTGAGTAAAATTAAAGCACTCACGAGTATAATATTTCAAACTAATATGAAACGATTTTTAACCTGTCTGGCATTTCTTGGAATAGCACTTTCTTGTAGTGACGATGATTCCATATCATTTGATTCAATAAATATTACTCTTGTTGGGAGTAATACAATAACAGCTACCCTCAATGAACCAATAGCAATAACATTTTCTGTGGCATCGCCAGCGGGTTATGCTTCTAACTCCGTAAGTGTTTCACCCGATAATGCAGGAACATCTACAGTAACAAGTATTGGTGTGGGCAGCCCCGGAGGTGCAGCAACTGTTACTTTTACACCTTCTTTGGAAGGGCAGGTAACACTTACTTTCATGGGTACCGATAACAACGGCGATACAGCAGAAGCTTCAGTAACCATTAACGTAGAAGAAGGCGACCCGAATCCAGTAACCGCAACTCCAATTGGTACAGGTTTCTTACAAAGTCCGCTATCTCTCATCGTCATTCCGGATTTGATCGATGAAAATGGTGAGGTCTTTGAGATCCCTGATTTTTATGATACAGCGGATGTTTTTGCTCCTATCGCTTTTAGCGGTCAGATTTCTAGAAGGGCACAACTAAACGCGATGATACCTCAGATAGAAGCAGAAGAAGCATTTGCTGATGGATTTGTTGTGAACTTAGTGACGGAAGGCAGCCCTGATTTTGAAACCAAAATTGACGAGGTTAGATTCGACGAAGGAAACACCATACAATCAGACTTGGTTGTAGCATTGGCAGACTCTCTGGAAGAAACAAGTGAAAATTTCGCTGTGACGCCTAGTAACGGTACTGCAGGCTTTGCGACCTACACCGGTGGTCAGGGACATTTTACGGCAAATGGTTTAGAGTTGAATACGGCACTGGTCAATCTTGTGATAGGAGGTGTGTTCTACGATCAAATAACAGATGATTACTTACGCCCTCAACTATCGGGTCCACTCACAAATGGTGGAAACGCAAGACAGGCAAGTAATGACGATAATCCTTTTGAAGAGGAGGGAACAGAACGACAGCATGGTTTTGATGAATCTTTCGGTTACTTCGGTATTACTGATGATTCTTACCCCAATGCGTCTTTACCAGATGGTGGTGGGGAATTCATTGCAGAATTAGCCTTTCAATTTGGAGACGAGGTAGAAGCTGCGTTTGGTGTGAACCTTGCAGAGCGAATGATCAATGCCTTTATTATCGGAAGATCAGCATTAAAAGCCGGAGAGGTGGATGTCCTGCCTCAGGATACCATTACCAATAATGAAGTGTATTTTACAGCACGTCGTGACGTGATTTTATATGCGCAGGCTACGTTAGCAGCAACCATATTTCACTTCCTGGATGCGGCAGCAGCTTCTCCTGAAGGTAGTGTAGATCGAGTGCATAACTTATCTCAGGCACTAAGTTGGATATATGCACTTTCCTATACTGATCCTGATAACGGATTGCAGGAAAATCCACAACCGAGGCAGTTAGCATCTAATGACGTTATTGATCTTGTGCTGGTAGAATTTGGATGGGCGCCAGGTGGATTGCTGGATGAAATTTATGATATCAACCTTTGGGAGATCACTGATGATCAAATCAGTGATGCAGAAAATGCCTTGGATCAGTACTTCCCGGGTTTTGCAGACATCGATTTCCAGATGAATAACTAATAATTTAAATGATTTATAAAGATGTTTAGAGCATCAGAAATTTATTATAGACTAAGGCGAACATCACTGTTCGCCTTAGTGGTTTGTATAGTATTGATAAACGCTTGCGGAAGCAGTGAAGAACCACTTCCTGTAGAACCGAACGATATGATGGACGACGAAGATACTACTTCGACGACACCTCCGGCTAATGAATTTGATTTACTACTGGTCAATCAAATTGATAGTATCATCATCCCTGCTTCTGAAAATTATCAGGTACAAATGACAGCATTTTTATCAGCAGTGAATGCTTTCAATGGTTCAACAACGCAAGAGAACCTGGATGCCGTCAGAGATGGCTTTAGCAATGCTTATTTGGCATATCAGCGTATTGCCTTACACGACTATTTCGAAACGGCGAATACTTTGCTGGTTTTTCGATCCAATCAATTCCCAGTTGACGAAGCACTACTAGAGACGTTTATTGCTAATCAGTCTTTTGATTTTACATCTACAAATCAAATAAGAGCTACCGGTTTTCCGGCATTGGATTTTATGCTGTATGGCCCGGAAGATGGGTTAGGTTATTTCACGGAAGATGAGAATCGTTTATCATTCCTGGTTGCTTTGGTGAATTTTCTTTCTTCTGAAGCTTCTGATTTGTTAGTAGACTGGAATGACTTTCGTGATGTTTTTATTATTAATGCAGGTACTGCACAAGGCTCTTCCATAAGTACTCAGTTGAATGCGAGTATTCTATACTGGGAAGAAAATGTACGGGAGGCTAAAGTAGGGTTTCCAATTGGTCTTTCTGGCCCATTTGATTCGCCCGGAGATGTCAATCCCGAGTTAATCGAAGCAGTAAACCGGGCGGCTTTTGATGGAAATGAAAGTTTTACCTTATCTTTAGCACAGGCGTCCGTAGAAGAGTTGCAGCGTTTATATACTGGAGGAAACGGTCAGGGTTATGATGACCTCCTGGCGACCAGAGACCAGGCTGTGGATGATCTTATCGATGATCAATTTGAATTGATTTTGTCGGAGCTGTCCAGTAGAAATACAATTTTGGGCGATACAGAGCTGTCTGGTAGTCCGCGAGACGCCGAGTTATTCGACGCTGTTCAGGCAATGGTAACCTTGTTCAAAGGAGATATATTTGCGCTACTTAATGTGCAAGACGAAGATATGATGAATGATGGGGATTGATATCGCTACTTTGCCTTGATAAAAACCATATCAAAGTTCTTCTTCGAAGAACATTCCATAATGCCATTGGTGACCTTTCGGGTTGTCTTTGGCATTTTGATGTTTTATGCGTCGCTACGCTACGCGTACTACGGCTGGATTGATACGCTCTACCTGGATCCGGATTTTTATTTTCCTTTTGTCCAAGGAATAGCGCCCATAGGAAGCACAGGGATATATACGCTATTCATGATCATGGTCTTAAGTACACTAGGGATCATGCTGGGACTGTTTTTTAGGGTTAGCACTGTTTTATTTTTTTTGATATTCACTTATTTTGAACTTCTTGACAAAACCTTCTATTTGAATCATTATTATCTGGTTTGTCTCCTGTCTTTTCTCCTTTGCTTCACTTCGGCCAATCGCTATTTTTCATTGGATGTATATTTTAGGCCGAAGCTCAAACGCCTTACTTGTCCAGCCTGGCAGATCCAAATTTTCAAACTTCAATTGTCCATTGTCTACTTTTTTGCGGGACTGGCTAAGGTCAACTCAGACTGGCTTTTTCATGCCCAACCTATGGCTACCTGGCTTCCAGGCCGTTACTCACTACCCATCATCGGAAGATGGCTGCACCTTTCATGGCTGGCATTTTTGTTTAGCTGGCTGGGGTGTTTATACGACCTTACCATATGGATTTTTCTTTGGATCAAAAAGACAAGGTCTTTAGCGTACATAGCCGTAATTATTTTCCATGTACTTACTTATATCCTGTTTCCAAGGATAGGTATGTTTCCCTACATCATGATGACCTCTACACTGATCTTTTTTTCAGCAAGCTGGCATGAAAAATTGATTGGTGCGCTTAAAAAATGGGGAGGAAGAAATATGGTCTTTAAGGAGCAGAAAAATGTAGGTTTTACCCAACCCGCAGGCACAGGAAAAACAGTAGCAGAGCTCTTTTTAATTGGTTATCTACTCATTCAATTGTATCTGCCTTTGAGATATCTTCAATATGGAGGTCATCTATTTTGGCATGAAAGAGGTTATCGATTCTCCTGGAGAGTAATGCTCATGGAAAAAAGCGGGTTGACACATATCGTCGTTCGCGACCCTAAAACTCAGCTTCAGTATGAAGTCGACCAGGATCAGTATCTTACCAGATTTCAACAAAAGGAAATGAGCACTCAACCGGATATGATTTTACAGTTTGTGCATCATGTAGGCGATGAGTTCAAAAACCAAAAGCATTACGAACCTGAAGTATATGTATACAGTAGAGTATCTTTAAATGGAAGGAGAAGCAAACCTTTCACAGATCCTGAGATCAATGCATATTTGCTGGACGATCCTTTTCGAAATAAAAACTGGATTCTATCATTCGACCAATGAATAAGTTCTCTACAATCATATCAATGCTTATTTTTTTCCTTACCATTCACCTGGTTAGGGCGCAGGAAAAGTTCGTTTTTCAAGGTAAACTTGAAGATTTCAAAGGAAAACCTGCTGTAGAAGTACCGGTTCAGCTGTTGGAACTAAAAAAACTGACTCTAACCGACGAAAATGGAATTTTTACATTTGAACTAAAAACTGAAGGGACTTATACGTTATTTGTACAGACCCTGAATTATGAAACTTATTCGGAAAAAATTGCCGTAAAAGCTGGACAAACCTCTCCCCGAATCATTTCTGTTAAGGAAAAGATAGTTGAACTTGATCAAGTCGTTGTCGAAGGAGAAGAAGAGGTACTTGGCATAAAATCCCTCAAAGGAATACAGGATGGGGTATTGTATGAAGCCAAGAAAAATGAAATTATCAACATCTCCCAACTAGTTGGCAATAAGGCTGCAAACAATGCTCGTCAGGCTTATGCGAGAGTACCCAGTCTGAATATCTGGGAAAGTGATGATGCAGGTATTCAACTCGATATAGGCGGAAGAGGTCTTAGCCCTCGCCGTTCTACCAATTTTAATGTACGACAAAACGGATATGACATTAGTGCTGATGCCTTAGGTTATCCGGAAAGCTATTATTCACCTTCTCTACAGGCCGTTGACGAAATAGAAATTGTACGAGGTGCCGGTGCATTACAGTATGGTACCCAGTTTGGGGGACTTGTTAATTTTAAATTGAAAGAGGGTAATAGAGAAAAACCCTTTGAATTTAACACTCAAAATACCTACGGGGCATTCAACTTTTTCAGTACGTTCAATAGCATTGGTGGCCAAGTTGGAAAGCTAAATTATTACTCCTATTATAATTATAAGCGAGGAGATGGCTGGAGGCAAAATACAGGATTTGATTTTCACAATGCATTTCTAGGACTGGAATATGAATTAAACCCAAAGTTTAATATAAGACTTGAATATACCAGGTCTTCCTACCTCTCTGAACAGCCTGGGGGACTCAATATCAGTCAATTCGAAGAAAATCCAAGATTTTCTAATAGAGATAGAGGATATTTTCGCGTAAGATGGAACTTGGCAGCCGTTCTTTTAGAGTATGAAATCACACAAAAGCTTAAACTTTACAGCCGCACATTTGGACTAGATGCGCGACGAACTTCTTTAGGATCCCTCGAAACCCCCAATATTGATCTTGAGGAACCTAACAGAGACCTTCAGGATGGAGATTTTTTAAATATTGGTAATGAAACCAGAGTTACTTTTGACTTCAATGGATTTAATGGGCAGAAGAGTGAGGTTCTGTTAGGTACACGGATTTATCGTGGGACTACCACTTTTATTCAGGCCATTGGTTCTGAGGGTTCAGATGCAAACTTTAATGCTATTGATACATTGATAGCAGGTAGGACCACTTCTAATTTTGATTTTCCTAATTTGAATTTTGCACTATTTGGCGAAACCATTTTCAGGCTTTCTGAAAGTCTGAGTATTGTGCCCGGATTTCGTTATGAATACATTAGCACGGAGGCCAATGGAATTTCAAATAGAGCAGTACAACGCACTCTCTTTGATGTAGAGCTTGAAAGTGAAGAAAGCAATATAGAAAATAGGCGACAGGTCTTTTTATGGGGGCTGGGAGTTTCTAAGAAGTTCAACAATAGTTTTGAAATTTATCTCAATGCTACTGCAAACTATAGGGCTATTAATTTTACTGATGTACAGATTGAAGCTCCTGCACAGCTAGTGGACTCTGATATTAAAGATGAGCAGGGGCAAAGTTTTGATATTGGTTTTCGTAAACTGAAAGATGGAAGTCCTTTTCATTATGAAGCCAATGTGTTTTTAATACGATACAATGATCGAATAGGAGAGACCCAGGTGAGGCTAAATAGGGACAGGGAAATTCTTGGTGATGATGAAATTGGCATACTGGGACGATTTAGAACCAATATTGGAGATGCCACAATTGCTGGTTTTGAACTATTTGGTGAAGTAGATTTAGCAGATATTCTTTCACCTGGATCTGATTATAAGGTTTCCGTTTTTTATAATGGATCGCTAAATTTTGGTAGGTATCAGCGCATTAATGAAGCAGTGGGAGCTGTTGTAAGTTCTGGTAATCGAATAGAGGAATTGCCAACCCTTAACATCAAAAGCGGATTAAGTTATGGATACAAGAAGTTTTCAAGTTCTTTGCAAGCCACATATGTATCAGAGCAGTTTTCAGATGCAGCCAATCAAGATCCATCCATAGATATCATTGGGGTAGTAGGCACTATTCCTGCCTACTTTGTACTAGACTTCTCTGTAAACTACAAAGTGAATAAATTCATCGAAATACATTCTAGCCTTAATAACCTTCTTGATGAAGCTTATTTTACAAGGAGGGCCACTGGCTATCCGGGGCCAGGAATTATCCCAGCCCTCGGAAGAACGTGGAATATTACTTTGGATATGACCTTTTAGCGTACATATTATTAGTCTTATTCTGATTTGATTTGTCGAGGAATATTTAATACTGATATCACTATTTATAGTGATATCAACCCTAACTATAGGGATATAAAAATCACCAATATAGGTATTGCTAAAAGCCCTTGCACATCCCATATTTGTACTGTTTAGAATTAATCTAAATAAAGACAATGAATGAACAATTTTTTAGTCTCGAAGAGGAAACGGAATCATCAGTTCAAGATACCAGAGACACCATGTTTTCGTTAGATGAATGCGTTTTTAAGAAATGCTGTAAAAAGTATACTAAGAAAGGGAAAAGACACTGTAAGAAATGCCCAAAACTGTGATAAACAGCTTATCAGATCAACATATCGTTTTTGAAACAGAGCATGCAAAGCTTATACAAGATGATAGGTCCGAACTTTTTATCCTGAATTTTGACGGAGATGAGATTTTCTTCAGATTATGTCAGTTAATGGCTTTCAAGCGTAAGTTGAACCAAATCAATATTGTTTCTTTACTTTCCAGTAAATCACCAGATATTGAATTGATCAATATGCCACATTGCGATCGTTTTTTTGCCTTTTCAATTCATGAAATTCTTGAACTCAGAGAATTGCTTTACGGTAGTTTTACCATGCTCGAGCTTAATAGTCTGATTCATAAGACTCTTGTACGAAATATTGACTAAGTCAATTTAGACCAAATACAAATTACTGTTCTTCAGGTCATTTGTAAACCTAAATAATGGGTGTGGTGTTATCTTCACTAAAATTATAATTATGAAAGATATACTGAGAAGACATAGCGTTTTGAAAGAAAACGTTGTAGATATACTTAATAAGCAAGTGAAAATTGAGGCTCAATCATCTGCTGCTTATCTCGCTATGGCTGCCTGGTGTGATATAAATGGTTATGACAATTCAGCGGAATTCTTTTTTAGGCAATCTAATGGAGAGCGTGATCACCAGCTTAAATTATTCCATTATTTAACGGATATGGAATGTAATGCAGTTTCACCCGCTGTTTCCGATTCTCTACATGAATTTGAAACTTTGAGAAGTGTATTTGAAAAATCACTGGAGATGGAAATATCTGTAACGGACGCCATCCACGAAGTAGTAAGGGTTTGCCGTAATGAAGGAGATATTGCAACTGAAGAATTCATGAGATGGTTCGTTCAGGAACAAATAGAAGAAGAGTATGTGGCCAGAAGAACCTTAGAACTTTTCGATCTTCTTGGAGAAGATAAAATAGGTTTGGGTATGGTAGAAGAGAGGGTTCTTGACGTGAAATACGAGGGTGGAGACCACGCTGCTTAACAAACAATAATATTTAAGCGAAGAAGAGGTGGATGGTTTTAACTGTTCACCTTTTTTATTTTCTTAGATAAAATAAGCTGTTATTTGAATGGAAGTAATTGATATTGCTTATCTAAAAAGATGTATCCAGGCACTTGAAAAGGCTTTAGAGTATTTACTTCAATCCAAAAAAGACGATATTCACTATGATTTATATCGCTCAGCATGTATCAAAGAATTTGAGATTATTATTGAGCAAGCGGGTAAGCTTTTGAAAAAATGTTTAAAACCATATTTTTCTTCAACTAAGAAGGCCGATCAATTATTCTTCAAAGATATTTTTAGACATTCCGCTAAGCATAGCATTATTTCCCTAGAAGAATGTGAGAGGTGGTTAAACTATCGTGATAATCGAAACCAAACCTCTCATGACTATGGAATTGAATTTGCCGAACAAACTTTGAAATTGCTGCCGCAGTTCATTCTGGACGCCAATCAGTTGATCATTCATATAAAAAGACTAAATGATAATCAGGGCTTGTGACAAAGATTTACTCGCTAGTTTGGCTAATAAGTACTTTACTTCAAAAGTGCAATTAATAGCTTACGGCAGTAGGGTTAAAGGTGATGCCCATAAGGCCAGTGACCTTGACTTAGTAGTTAAGTCTGAAAATGATATTGACCAAGAAGAATTTATAGACTTTAAAACGGCTATTCAAGAATCAAATATCCCAATTTTGGTTGATGTTCTGATTTGGGATAAGCTTCCTGAAAGTTTCAAAAAGAACATTTCAGGTAGTTATGAAATACTTTTTACCAATTTCCCGGAGCAAGAAAATAAAATTACTCTTTAGTATTATTATTTAGGATATGGGGAACATCACAATCCCCACAATGACTTCCTTTTCCTGAAAACTCTTTATAGAGTATTTTACCTAAATAGAAGGCTGCCAACGCAAAAAGTACTACCACTAGAAATATCTGCATTAACTTAGAAGATTATAAGTTATGAGGGACCCTATATAGGCCAATCCTGTCATATAGAATAATTGGATTAACGGCCATTTCCAACTTTTAGTTTCCCGGTACACAATGGCTATGGTACTCATACATTGCATAGCAAAAGCATAAAATACCATTAATGAAAAACCAGAAGCTAAATTATAGACACGTTCTCCTGTGTCTGGATCTTTCTGTGAACTCATTCTTTGAATGAGCGACTCCTCGTCTTCCAGGTCTTGTCCAACGCTGTAAATAGTGGCCATAGACCCTACAAATACTTCCCTTGCGGCGAAAGAAGTAATTAAGGCAATCCCTATCTGCCAATTAAAACCTAAAGGTTTAATGGTTGGTTCTATCTTTTTTCCAAGGATACCAATCCAGGAATTCTCTAATTTTACAGTTGCTATTTTCTGTTCGTACTCTTCTTTTCCTAAACCTGTTTTGGAAACTTCCTGAACGGCTTTGGATATCTGTTCCCTTGGGCCATAAGAAGCAAGTACCCAAAGGACAATGGAGATTGCAAGTATTACTTTGCCCGCTTCAAATACAAAGATTTTGATTTTTTCAACGAGGGTTAACATCATGTTTTTCCACCTAGGGGTACGATAAAGTGGGAGCTCCATCACTAAAAAGCTTTTCTCTTTTGCCTTTAATATCCATTTGAAAATGACTGCTGCACCTAAGGCAGCTACAACCCCCAATAAATACATACCCAATAAAGCCAGGCCTTTCATATTGATGATGCCTGCAAACTCAGTATCGGGAACAACCAGGGCAATTAAAAGGGAATAGACCGGAAGCCTTGCCGAACAACTCATCAAAGGAGTAACCATAATGGTCACAAGTCTATCCTTCCATTGATTAATCGTTCTCGTAGCCATAATGGCTGGAATAGCGCAAGCAACTCCAGAAATGAGAGGTACCACGCTTTTTCCATTCAGGCCGAAAGGTCTCATAATTCGATCCATAATGAAAACTACCCTTGACATATATCCACTCTCTTCTAAAATCGCGATGAACAAGAACAGTAAAAGTATTTGTGGAATAAAAACGACAATACCACCAATGCCAGGTATGATTCCTTCAGCAAAAAGCCTGGTTAAAGAGCCTGATGGTAATAAGCTTAAAGTTAAGCTACTAAGATTCCCAAAAAAACCATCTATGAGGTCCATTGGAATTTCAGCAACGGAGTAGATCATTTGAAAAATGATAAAAAGAATAAAAAGAAAGATGCCAAATCCCCAAATAGGATGTGTTACAATGGAATCAATCTTCCTAGTAAGCTTTTTTCGATCGGAGTTGATCTTATCCTTATTGATTACGAAGCTTAAGATCTGGTCAATTCTTTTATATCTTGTTTGAGTATCTTTTATCTGGTCATTTGAATGTCCGTTAGCGTAATGGCCATTCAAATGGTGCTTTCCTTTGCCATTTAAAATAAAGGAATCTTCCAAAAAAGGTTTCCAGTTTTCTTTTCCGTTCTCGTATTTGAAAACTGCTTTTTTAAGATCTTCTAACCCTTTACCCTTGAGGGCATTGATGGGTACAATAGGTACTCCTGAAAGTAATTCGCTAAGTTTTTTATAATCGATTACCCTGCCTTCTGCTTCAGAAATATCAACCATGTTAACAGCTAGCAGTACAGGTACTTTTAAGTCATATACCTGGGAGAATAGTAGTAAGTTCCGTTCAAGGTTTGAAGCATCGACAATTACAATGACTAAATCAGGATAATCTTCATGTTCCTGATTTTCTAGCACATCGTAGACCACTTTTTCGTCTTCAGATTTGGGAAAAACACTGTAGACCCCAGGGAGGTCTAAGACTTCTATCTTTTCCTGTTCAGGCGATAAATAATAACCAATTTTTTTATCTACTGTAACCCCCGGATAATTGCCCACATGCTGATTCAATCCCGTTAAGTGATTAAATAGGCTGGTTTTCCCGGAATTGGGATTCCCTATTAGAGCTATTTTTTTAATGCTCATTAAATTGTTTTTAGGAATCGATCTCGATTAATGAAGCCTCTTTTTTTCTTAGGGAAATGGTGTAATCACCTACTTCCACAGCCAATGGGTCTCCGAATGGGGCTTTAAACAAAACCCTTACTTGTTTTCCGGGGTAAAGTCCCATTTCAATAAGCTTGGAAGCCAGGGGACTGGTTTTAACCGATTTAATTTGGCCGTGCGTATTGATCTTAAAATTATCGAGCGTACACAATATATAAAAAGTTTCCCTTATTTAGATTGATTATAAATAATTACAAATATACACTTGAATAAGAGATAGCAAAATGTATTGTATGCTATTTAAAGTTTTTTTGGAGTTAGAGGTATTGCTCTCTGATACTGTTCTTCAATTCTTCTTCGGGAGTGAACTCTACATTAGTTTTCAGATAATCAATAACATCTTTTTTGAACCCTAGCTTAATCGCTATATCTGTGCAGAAGAGCATTTCACTTTGAAGTATTTTTTCATCGGCCAGCATAAGTTCTACAAGTGAAATTATATAATCCAGCTTTTTATTGATTGAAAGCGCTCCTAGCGAAAACATAGGTCTAGGGTTTTCGATCATCAATTCTACTTCTGATTGTGGAAAATTGTTTGCCACCGCAATTCTATTAATTACTTTTCGCTCCTTTTCACATAAATTCTGATCAACTTTTGCCAGTTGAATCAATAGATCAATGTGGTTTCTGGTGACTATATCCATTCGCTTTTCAAGGTAAATCTGCTCCTAATAAGCCTATTTATAAAATTTTTACCTGCTACCAAATAAGATTTTGAAAATACTTCATTTGAAATGGAATTCAAACCTTTCATTTTATTCTTCTAAATATCATCAAGCTAGTTCTTTTTGAATTATAAGGTGTTAATTTTGCGCCTTGAAAATTCCCTGATGAGAGAAATAAGAAATATTGCAATTATTGCCCACGTCGATCACGGTAAGACCACTCTGGTTGATAAAATCATTCAAGAGTGTAAAATACTGGATGATCGGAAGGAACATACTGAATTGTTGTTGGACAATAATGACTTAGAGCGTGAGAGAGGGATTACGATTCTTTCGAAGAACGTTGCGGTTAATTATAAAGATGTTAAAATAAATATCATCGACACCCCTGGTCACGCTGACTTCGGTGGAGAAGTAGAGCGTGTTTTGAAAATGGCTGATGGTGTTTTGCTTTTGGTAGATGCTTTTGAAGGACCTATGCCACAAACCAGGTTCGTTCTTGGAAAAGCAATTGAATTGGGTTTGACCCCTATAGTTGTCATTAATAAAGTGGATAAGGAGAACTGCAGGCCGGATGAAGTGCATGAGAAGGTCTTTGACCTGATGTTTAGCCTTGATGCCACCGAAGAACAACTGGATTTTGAAACCGTCTATGGATCTTCGAAACAAGGCTGGATGGGACATGATTGGAAAGAACCAACGAATAATATTGTTCCACTGCTCGATACCATTATTGAAAAAATACCTGAGGCACCTTACAAAGAAGGTACCCCACAAATGCAGATTACTTCATTGGACTTTTCAAGCTTTGTTGGAAGAATTGCCATAGGAAGGGTTTATCGTGGAGATTTATTGGAAAATAAGGATTATTCGATATGCCGTAAAGATGGATCAACAAAAAAGATTAGGATCAAAGAGCTTTATGAATTTGAAGGCCTGGGCAGGCGTAGGGTAGAATCGGTAAGAAGTGGTGACCTTTGTGCTGTCGTTGGCTTGGATGAATTTGATATTGGAGATACGATAGCAGATCTGGAAAACCCGGACGCACTTCCCAGGATAGAAATTGACGAGCCTACCATGAGTATGCTTTTCACCATAAACAATTCTCCCTTTTTTGGTAAAGAGGGAAAATATGTAACCTCAAGGCATTTAAGGGATCGTTTGTTTAAAGAAACAGAGAAAAACCTCGCGTTGAAAGTTGAGCAGACTGATTCAGAGGATAAATTCAATGTATTTGGGCGTGGAATACTTCACTTATCGGTTCTGATAGAAACCATGCGAAGGGAAGGTTATGAGTTACAAGTAGGCAAACCTCAGGTTTTGATCAAAGAAATCGACGGACAGAAACATGAACCTATAGAAAATTTGGTCATTGATGTTCCTGACGAGATATCGGGAAAAGCAATAGAGTTAGTTACCCAACGAAAAGGTGAACTAAAGATTATGGAGCCAAAAGGTAACATTCAGCATTTAGAATTCGATATTCCTTCCAGGGGGTTAATTGGTTTAAGAAATAACATATTGACAGCCACGGGAGGCGAAGCCGTTATGAACCACCGCTTCAAGTCCTACGAACCTATGAAAGGAGAGATAAATGGAAGGTTTAATGGTTCTTTAGTTTCTATGGAATCCGGTCAGGCACTGGCTTATGCAATAGATCGTCTTCAAGATAGAGGCAAGTTTTTTATTGATCCTAATGAAAATGTCTACAAAGGGCAGGTGGTAGGAGAGCATTCCCGTAATAATGATTTGGATGTAAACGTTATCAAGGGTAAGAAAATGACGAATATGAGAGCTTCGGGTTCAGATGATAATGCTAAAATCGCTCCTAAGATTAAATTCTCTCTGGAAGAAGCTATGGAATATATAAAAGAGGATGAATACTTGGAAGTAACACCTCAAAGCATTCGAATGAGGAAAATCAGTTAACTTTGAAATAAATTTTTTGATATGAGAGTTCTTTTATTTTTAATTATAGTCGGTTCATTACTGACTTTTAGTGGTTGTTTAGATAACAGAGATGATGTTTTTGATTCTAATGACCAACTCATTGAGGATCTTATGGTCATTGATGAATTTCTCGCAGATAATGATATTAACGCTCAAACTCATATTACTGGTTTTAGATATGTAGTTGAAAATCAAGGGTCAGGAAGACTTGCCGCTGGCTTTGATACTGTTTTGATAGATATGAGCTTTGATAGACTAACTGATGGAGAAAGGGTTCTTGAGTTTAATGATGATCTTCTTATCGTACGCGAACAAGCGTTAGCAGCTGTGAGGTTTGGACTTAGGTTAGTTGAAGAAGGTGGTAGTGTCACCATGTACGTGCCTTCTGGGTTGGCTTTTGGAAGCCAGCCTCAAGAGCCATTGGACCTTCCTGCAAACGCTAATCTGATTATAGATTTAGATATAAAATCCGTGATCAATGCTCAAAGAACTATTGATGATGAGATTATTGATGATTTTTTAGAGAGTAACGATTCCATCGGGCAGGTGTTAAGGCATCCGTCGGGTTTAAGGTATTTGCTTAATGAGTCCTCTTCAGGTACCAGACCTGTAGTTACGGACAATGTGGTTGTGACTTACGAGGGACGCTTATTGAACGGAACTGTTTTTGACGAAGGTGAAGAAGTTGCACTTCCTCTTCTTGGAGTAATAGAGGGGTGGCAGATCGGCCTAGGGCTTAATGGCGTTGGAGGAAAATCAACTCTATTTATACCATCTAATCTAGCATATGGTCCTAACGGCCTTTTTGGGAGTATAATTGGCCCTGATGAGATCTTGATTTTCGATATTGAGTTAGTTCGAATTGTTGAATAAAAAAGGCTGTTTATCAGCCTTTCTCTATTTCCACAGGAACACCGGAAAGAGCAGCGTTACCACTTATATGATCCAGAGACTGATTATCGGTAAGATCATTTATTGATTCTCCGGCATGTGCTTCCGCTATTTTCCAGTCAGTTCCTTTTCTGTTATGCCCCCAGCCATGTGGTATACTAATTACTCCTGGCATGATACTTTCCGTTACTTCTGCTTCAAGCTTGATCTTCCCAACCCTTGAAGAAATGGTGATCTCTTCTCCATGCTCAACCTTATTTTTTTGAGCATCATCCGGATGTATCATAGCTGTGCATCTGTTTTTCCCTTTAACTAATCGATGGCTATTATGAAGCCAGGAGTTATTGCTTCGCAGGTGCCTTCTTCCAATCAAGCTCAAATGTCCATTTTGGTCTGGAAATGTTAAATTCAAATCTTCTAAGCCCTTAGCAAACATATCTGGTATGAGATTTATTGTTTTATCAGGAGTAAAAAGGCGTTCAGGCATCGAAGATTTTAAAGGCCCCAGGTCTACACCATGTACACTTTTCTTCAACTTCTTGAGATTCAAATCATACGGACCTCTTTTTAATCCCATATTTAGCAGAAACTCTGGTTTGAGAAACCTAAAAATCAGTTTCTGAAAGAATCCGCTTTTTCTATCCAATCGTTTGGTGAGTTCTTTTAGTATTTCCCAATCATATTTAGCATAGTCTGCTTTAGGAAAAAGTGCTTTTGAATACTTGGCCGTGTCGTGAACGGCGAATGTGCTGAAAATAAGATCGTAATGGTCATTTTCTAATCCAGTTGCAGGTGGGAGAATAACGTCAGCATGTTTGGTGGTCTCGTTTAAATAAATATCAATTGAGACCATGAAGTCCAGTTTTTCTAAAGACTTTTCAAGCTCTGTACCATTTGGTGTGGATAGAACAGGGTTTCCAGCGGAAGTGACCATAGCTCTTATTTGACCATCTCCTGGAGTTTCGATTTCTTCAGCTAAAACGGATACTGGTAACTCGCCGCCCACTTCAGGAAGCTCTCTAACTCTACTTTTCCATCTCCCGAAATGCTTTAAGGTTCCTTTTTTAGAGAGTGTTTTCACTACATCAATAGCCGGAGTAGGAAACATTGCCCCTCCGGGACGATCGAAATTACCGGAAATGATATTAATTAGGTTGGTCAACCATTGACATAAAGTACCATGCTCCTGAACAGAAACGCCCATTCTGCCATAACAAACAGCTTTATCAGCCTTTATGAACTCATGAGTTAATTTTTTGATGTCCTCTGCTTTTATTCCGGTAATATCTTCGACTGCATTTGGTTTAAATCTATCGAAAATCTCAAATTCATCTTTATTGAGCTTGACCCATTCCGGTAACTTCGATAAGTCCACTAATTTGGATGAGATCATTTCCTGCACCATAGCAGCAAGTAGATATACATCCTTTCCCGGTTTTATGAATAAATGCCAGTCCGCTTTTTCCGCAGTTTCGGTTTTCCTGGGGTCAACTACCACCATTTTACCACCCCTGGCATTTAGTTCTTTAATCTTATTGGGCATACCAGCCGCAGTCATAATACTGCCATTAGAGGCAATTGGGTTTCCTCCTAGAACAAGAAAGAAATCTGTTCTATTGATATCTGGAATGGGAAGCAACAACAGATGTCCGAACATGAGCTGTGCTGCAAGATGATGGGGTAATTGATCTACTGAAGTCGCTGAAAACTTATTTTTAGTTTCTAAAGCTCTCGTGAAAAATGTCGAGAAAAGCATTGTCCCTGTATTATGGACACTTGGATTACCTTGATAAATCCCGATAGCATTCTTCCCGTACTCATTTCTAATTGCATTTAATTTATCGGAGACTAAGGCGAAAGCTTCTTTCCATTCTATCGTTTTCCATTCCCCATTTTCTTTCTTCATCGGTTTTTTTAGCCTATCCGGATCATTATAAATATCTTGAAGTGCTACAGCTTTCGGACAGATATAGCCCTTGCTAAATGGGTCTTCTTTGTCGCCTTTAATATTGATCACCTCATTGCCCTTGTAACGGATCTCGATTCCGCACATGGCTTCACAAAGGTTACACGTTCGGTAATGTACTTGATCTTTCTCGCTCATTTTTCTGGTTGTTTACTAGGCAGCTATTCAAATTAAATAAAATTAAGCGGTTTTCTGGGATTTACTGTTCGTAGAAGTTAATATCGTTAGCTATGGAAAGATCTAAATCTATTAAAATCATTGGAGATAGTAAGGTAGTTGTTTCTCCAGCAAATGAAAGCACTGAGCTTGACCGCCCTCTATACGCTATAAACTGGTTCAATCTGAAGCGCCTTTGGATGTATAACCTATACAACCTTTTGGTAGCTTCCCATCTCAAAAAAGTAAATGGTAAAGCGCTTTATAAAGGCATAGGCATTAAACGTATTTTAGAAGAGGATCCCGAGTTAGATAGAAGAATGCTCCTCGTTGTTTACTATCCATCGGCAGATGCATTTTTGAAACTGGTTTCTAATAGATTATTTCTGCTTAAAAGCGTATTCAGGATAAACTCTGTCAAAGACTTTTGTATTGCATTTTCCAAAAGGTTCGATAAGGGAGAAAAGCCTAAAACTTCAGGTCTTTATAAAGGTGACTGCTTCTATATGGCGCACGTTTTCCATAAAGGAAGTGTGGACACCGCTATTGAATTACCAAGTCTTTCGGACGGAATAACATGTCTGTTTCACGGTGAAAAAACTGCAGATATCGGACGCCAAAAAGGAAATGAGGATGTTCAAAACGCTCCTTTTCCAATTGAGGGTGTAGTCGTCTGGGAGTCTAAATCGAAAGACGCTTTGCTAAGTTTTTCCGAAAGCCCGGAATATTCTGAATTCAAAAACAGACTGGGAAAGAGTAATATGTACCTTCAGAAAAGAATACTTTAATATATTTTCCCTGCTAATTAATAAAACCAAACATTCAGAGGAAATCCATTGATTTACAGTAACTTTGTAGTTCATTTTAAATCATTTCATTCTTGTCAAATTTTTCTTCCCTGGGATTATCCCCATCAATTATTCAAGCTGTTCAGGAATTGGGTTTTGAAAAACCTTCAGATATTCAGGAACGATCCATTCCAATTCTATCAAAAGGTAAAGTAGATTTTATAGGACTTGCTCAAACCGGAACGGGTAAAACAGCAGCTTTTGGTCTGCCACTATTAGACCTGATCGATACGAACATAAAGAAAACACAAGCCTTAGTTCTGGCTCCAACCAGAGAGTTGGGGCAACAAATAGCTAAACAATTCGAGGATTTTGGTAAGTATTTACCAAAAGTTAATATTCAGGTCGTATATGGAGGAACATCCATCACAAAACACCTTTCCGATCTTCGAAGAACTACTCCTCACATTATTGTCGCGACTCCGGGAAGATTAATCGACCTTGTGAAACGTCGGGCGATCAATCTGGAATCTATTAATCATTTCATACTTGATGAAGCTGATGAAATGCTGAATATGGGTTTTAAAGAAGCCATCGATGAAATTCTAACACATACTCAAGGTGAAAAATCCATTTGGCTTTTCTCAGCTACTATGCCTGGTGAGATTAGAAGGATCATTAAAGAGTATATGACCGATCCTGAGGAAGTTAAAATTAACATGGCCAATGTTGTTAATACGAATATTGAGCATTGTTATGTCATGCTTCGTCGAGACGAAAAAACGGAGGCATTAATGCGAATCATTGATAGTAACCCGGATATGCTTGGGATTATCTTTTGTCGTACAAAAATGGACGCCCAGAACCTCTCATCGGAATTAAGCCAAAAAGGCTATGCCATGGAAGCCATACATGGCGATTTGACGCAGGCGCAAAGGGATCGTGTAATGAAGCGTTTCAAATCGCATTCAGTACGACTCTTGGCCGCTACGGACGTGGCTGCCAGAGGTATTGATGTCAACGACCTTACTCATGTGATCCATTTTGCCCTTCCCGATGATATGGAGTATTACACCCATAGAAGTGGGAGAACTGCCAGGGCAGGCAAAAAAGGATTATCTATAGCATTAGCTACAAAGGGAGATGTCAGAAAAATAGAGTCTCTTCAAAGGAAATTAAAGATCACAATTAACAGGACTTCCTTACCTAAAGCCAAAGATATTGCCAGAACCAGGCTTTCCAGGTGGAGTAATGATATTTTGACCAACTCTGCTTTACATAAGCAATCAGACTTAGTAAGCGAAATCAGCATGTTTTTCGAGGATTTATCTAAAGAACAATTACTGGAAAAACTAATAAGTTATGAGATAGAAAAAATGGGATTAAAGGAAGATGAACCCAAACCAAAGGCATCTAGGTCTAAGTCGAAGGAAGATAGTATGCCTTCTGGTCGAAAGGGTTCCAAAAATTCCAATACAGTTAGATTTTTTATCAACCTCGGAAAGATCGATGCTTTTGAACCGAATGAGGTAGCTGAATTTGTTGCTGGCAAAAGCAAGGTAAAAGCAGAAGACATTTTATCAGTAGATATGAGCGATCGTCATTCTTATTTTGAGATCGACAAGAGGTTTTCTTCCCAGGTCAATACTGCTTTCAAAGACGCGATGCATGATGGAAGGGAGTTGAGGGTTAATCGAGATAACGGAGGACCATCTACCAAAAGAAAAAAAGGAGGTCCATCCGGAAGAGGGGGTAGAAGAAGATAGGCTTCTTTCAAAACGAACACTTCAATCACCGAATACGAGTCTAATATGCCAGGTCATCAACCAAATCTTTGATCTGGCTCATTTTACTTTCTGTATACGCACCTTCTGTATGATGAATAATTTTCCCGTTCTGATCCAAAATAAAGAAATAAGGAAAGTCTTTCCTGCCTAAACCCAGTACTTTTTTGTAATCCTTTAAGTTGCCCTGTGAGATTACCGTATGCTTATGAAGTTTTGGATCCAGGTTTTTTGTCATTTTAGCTTCTACTTTCCCGCTTGCTGCCTTTGCGATACCTTTCAATAGTCCTATGAAATATATATTAATATCGTAAGGATCAGGGGGTAAAAAACCTACGCTGGGGGGCTCTACGAAAGTGGTATAAACAGGGTTAAACCACTCTTTTAAAAGCTCATCTGACTTTTTAGAATATGCCATACCAATCAAGGTAACTTTACCTTTAACGTCATCAGGAAACGTAATTTCTTCCTTGGTTATGACCTCACCATCTAAAGTTGGAAACGTTTTTCCTTTCTGTCCAAAAGAGTCTAATATGCAGACGGTAAGTACAATGAATAGGTATATGGTTTTATTCATTTCAGAAGTATTTATATTTTTACTGAATATAAAGAGTTCTCATACCAAAAAAAATGATGGTTCTCAATTTTGATACTTAAACGATGAACCAAAATCATTTTTTATAACTCATTGAGAGCGAGCAATAAACCGGAGTTGTTTTTTAAATAAAACCTCCAATAAAACTGGAATTTTTTTAAAGAAATTGTTTGATTTGAGGTTGTAAAGCCCAAATTGCTATTTGAAAGATATGAGAACCTTAAAATTTTTTATTCTCCAATTCCTTTTTCTTGGCAGTATTGTAAATGCACAGGAAGATACCCACCAAGATGATCCTTATAGAGCAAAATTAGCTATGACTTCACCGGGTGATTATATTGTTCTAGGCGCATATGACAATTATAATCAGGCTGATCGTTACAATTCGGATGTAAACGAGGATGGGATAGAAACAAAAGTAGGTTATAGTACCAAATATAACCTATTCTATGTTTACTATAACGGCGATTTGGATCAGGAGAACAATGTTAAGCAAGTACAAAAGCTTAGGTCTACTGAAAACTATCATGACGCTTGGTTGTATAGATTATCGGATAAAGAAGCCATTGATAACAAAGAAGTTTCAGAGAATCTTGGAGGTATTGCAAGCACGGAGCCGCAACTTATAGTCGAAGAAGAAGAGCTAAGAAATGAAGATGAGGTGACCGACGAAGAAATTCATATTAGCGAGGTGACTGATGAAAGTTTAGAACGCTGGGATGAAAAACGATATAAAGAGTATAAGCTTTTTCTCGAAGTCAAAGATAAGAATACAGGAGAGCCTATTAATGGAATAGTTGAAGCGATTGACCCGAGGATCCATCGTTTACTTCATAACCTGAAGTCTAACAAGGTACAATATCTCGGTATTAATAAAAGAACAAGCCAGGCTGTTGAGTTTGAAACCGATGTGTTCGGCTATAGAAGAAAGTTACTTTATGTGGATTTGGCGAACCCGGTAAATGAGAATACTTCAGACGTGATAGAGCAGATTGGAGACTCTATTATTGTAAAGTTCGAGCTTGAACCTCATGAGGAAGGCGACCGGTTTACAATGTATAAAGTATTCTTTCATCGTGATGCTGCGATCATGAAGCCAGATTCAAGATACGAGCTTGACCAGCTTTTGAAGTTGCTACGTTCAAACGAAAATTATCATATTCGACTTATTGGTCATACTAATGGCAATGGGATGGGGAAAATTATTAAACCAATTGAAGGTTCAAAGGATTTTTTTTCGATTCAAACAGGAGCAGAGTCTTTTGGGAGTGCTAAAAAGCTTTCAAGAGAAAGAGCAGAAACCATTAAGAAGTGGCTCATAATGAAAGGTATAGAAGAAAACAGAATGGAGATCGACGGAGCTGGTGGTAAATTTACCCTTTACGAAGAAGACGATCTGGTTCATGCGATCAAAAATGTGCGTGTAGAAGTTGAGATACTCAAACACTAAGTGGAGTCTGTCCATAATGTCCAATCTCATCGTTACGCTTGTCAAAAAAAATGCTCGATCACCTGAGTAAACTCCGTTTTTTTGACTTCACAAGCCTCGATCTCGAACATTCTGAATCAGACTCACGACTTTATAGACAGAATCTAATTAAAAGATCAGTAGATCTCAATGAGGTTTTGAGCTTTATTGGCCATTAGTTCGTCAGGAACACCAATTTCGATCTCCTTTATAAGTTTTTCAATAAGATTCGTCTTTGCAAAACGTTTCGGATGAATGACTGATACTTCCCTTACTGCTTTTTTATCATCTATAAATTTTAGTCGCTCAGCCTGATTTTCACTTAGATAATTGGAGGCCAGTTGTGGTATAAGCGTAAAGCCTCCCTGTACGTCTACCATATTAATTAAGGTCTGAAGACTGCCGCTCTGATACTTTAAGTTATTATACTTCTCCTTGATCATATTCGAGCCACATAAATTAAAGGTCTGGTTTCTAAAACAGTTACCTTCCTCCAGCAGCCAGATATGATTGATTAATAAACTTTGAAGGCTAATTGTATTACTCGGGTGCTTTTCATGTATATCTTTTCCTGCATAGGCATAAAATTCCTCGTAGAATATAGGTCGTTCTTCAATACCTTCTACTCTAACAGGCGTTACAAGTATACCTACATCTAGATTTCCAAGGCTGATCTGTTGACAAATGTTCTCTGTAAAATCTTCATGGATACGAATCTCCACATCAGGATATTTTATGATGAACTCCCCTGCGAATAAAGGAAGAAGATAAGGGGCCAGAGTTGGTATAATTCCGATACTTAAAGAACCTTCAATTTTCCCCTTTTCTTCCTGCGCTATGGATTCAATTTTTTCCATTTCAGAAAGTACTTGTTTGGCCTGATCGAGTATACGTTGTCCGGCTTCCGTAACTTTTAATGGCTGCTTGGTCCGATCGAACAAAATCAATCCTAACGACTCTTCAATATTTTTGAGTTGCATGCTAAGACTTGGCTGGCTAATGTGGCAGTGTTCCGAAGCTTTCATGATACTTCTAAACCGGTCAATTGCTAAAAGATACTGTATCTGCGCCCTATTAAAATTCATATAGCTTTAAACTATAACTATATATAAAAAATCAATTATAACTATAGGTTAAACTTAACTAAATTCGAGAATAAGATTAAAGAAATATTGAGTATTTTAATAAGAACAAAGCAATAAGTAATAACAATGTCAGAAGAGTTAAAGACAGCTTTTATACTACTCAGATAAAATAGAAATTAGAGACTAATTAAAAATTTAAACAAATCTTAACCCCTAAAAAATGGAAAACAATCCTCATTCAGATTCAGCATCATTTGATATTAATGATTCCAGCAAGTGT
Source organism: Bacteroidota bacterium (assembly GCA_039030555.1). Lineage (GTDB taxonomy): Bacteria > Bacteroidota > Bacteroidia > Cytophagales > Cyclobacteriaceae > JBCCDY01. The sequence continues at coordinate 84,548 of JBCCDY010000012.1, read as the reverse complement.
CCTTTCATGAGTGGAACATTGCATCAGGGTGCTGGTTCAGGAACCAGCAATCGCGACTGGTGGCCTAATCAACTGAAACTAAATATCCTCAGACAGCATTCAGCACTTTCAAATCCCATGGGTGATGACTTTAACTATGCTGAGGCATTCAATAGTATCGATATGGATGAATTGATCAAGGACGTTGATGCCGTTATGACCGATTCTAAAGAATGGTGGCCAGCTGACTACGGTCATTACGGACCTTTCTTTATTCGAATGGCATGGCACAGCGCAGGAACCTACAGAATTCATGATGGAAGAGGAGGAGCAGGATCAGGTACACAACGCTTTGCTCCTCTGAACAGCTGGCCCGATAATGGAAATCTTGACAAAGCAAGGCGGTTGCTATGGCCTGTAAAGCAAAAATATGGACGTAGTCTTTCCTGGGCAGATTTAATGATTTTGGCAGGTAATCGTGCTCTTGAAACTATGGGATTTAAAACATTTGGTTTTTCGGGAGGTAGAGAAGATGTTTGGGAACCAGAGGAAGATGTTTACTGGGGTCCGGAAACTACCTGGTTAGGGGATGAGCGTTACGAAGGAGACAGAGAGCTTGAAGATCCTCTGGGAGCCGTTCAAATGGGTTTGATCTATGTAAATCCTGAAGGTCCTAATGGAACTCCAGATCCGGTAGCATCCGGAAGAGATATCCGTGAGACTTTCGGTCGGATGGCTATGAACGATGAAGAGACGGTAGCACTAGTTGCTGGTGGTCATACATTCGGAAAAGCGCATGGCGCAGGCGATCCAGGACAGTATGTAGGCAGAGAACCTGAAGGAGCGACAATGGAAGAGCAGGGACTGGGATGGAAAAATACGATGGGTAGCGGTAGTGGAATTGATACCATCACAAGTGGTATAGAAGGAGCGTGGACTCCAACTCCGACGCAATGGGATAATAGTTACTTCGACGTATTGTTTGGATATGACTGGGAACTGGCTAAAAGTCCGGCAGGTGCACATCAATGGCATCCAAAAGGTTTAGCTGATAAAGATCACGCGCCTCAAGTGGATGGTTCCGAAGAAAAAGTCACTATCATGATGACGACTGCTGATATGGCCATGCGTATGGACCCAATCTACGGACCGATCTCAAAAAGATTCCACGAAAATCCCGAAGAATTAGCCGATGCATTCGCAAGAGCATGGTTTAAACTGACGCACAGGGACATGGGCCCCAAGTCCAGATATGTCGGTCCTGAAGTTCCTGCTGAAGATTTAATCTGGCAGGATCCAATTCCGGCTGCCCCGGGTAAGATCAGCGAAAGCGATGTATCGTCTTTAAAACAAAAGATTGCGGATTCAGGGCTTTCATTGTCTGAACTGGTTTCTACAGCCTGGGCTTCCGCTTCTACATTCAGAGGCTCAGATAAGCGAGGTGGTGCAAATGGAGGCAGAATTAGGCTTGCTCCCCAGAATAACTGGGCGGTAAACAATCCTGCGCAGTTAACTAAAGTACTGGATCGATTGGAGAGTATTCAGGATGAATTCAATAGTGGAGATAAGGCGGTTTCAATAGCTGATCTAATAGTACTTGGAGGCTGTGTTGGAATAGAGCAGGCTGCGAAAAACGCAGGGCATGATGTTACTGTTCCATTTACTCCGGGACGTGGCGATTCTTCGATCGAAGAAACTGATGTGGAATCATTCGGAGTATTAGAACCGGTTGCTGATGGCTTTCGAAACTATCTGAAAGGAAAGTATTCTGTTTCTGCCGAGGAACTTCTCGTGGATAAAGCTCAGTTAATGACTCTTACTGCACCTGAAATGACTGTGCTGGTTGGAGGAATGCGAGTTCTTGGAACGAATTGGAATGGTTCAAATCACGGAATGTTTACAGATAAGCCAGGTTCGTTAACAAACGATTTCTTCGTGAATCTCTTGGATATGGATACCATATGGAAAGCGACATCAGAGGATGAAGCAACTTTTGAAGGAAAAGACAGAAGCTCCGGTGAATTGAAATGGACTGGAACAAGAGCGGATCTCGTTTTCGGTTCAAATTCTGAATTACGTGCTCTTTCTGAAGTTTATGCTTGTGAAGATGCCGGTGAGAAATTCGTGAACGATTTCGTAGCTGCATGGACTAAAGTAATGAATCTCGACAGGTTCGATCTGAAGTAATCCCTTAACACTTCAGACTGAATTTTAATCAATAGTTAAAAGCCCATTCAGCGAATGGGCTTTTTTAATAATAGGTAATATGGAACAATTATCAACTTTTATTCAGGCCGGTGAGATCGAGAAAGTCAAGAAATTTATTGAAGAACATCCGAACTCAATCAATGCAACGGATTCAAAAGGATTTACACCTCTGATCTGGTCAACTTATTTTGGTAAAAATGAAATAGCAGAACTTTTAATAGAAAAGGGAGCAGAGATCAATGGGAGAGATGCCTCAGGTAATACAGCTCTTCTAGGAGTGTGTTTCAAGGGCTCGGCCGATTTGGTTCAAATGCTGATCGATAAAGGTGCAGATGTTCATGTTAAAAATAATAGGGGAGATACCACTCTTTCTTTTGCCATATCATACGGACACCCTAAAGTAGTAGAGTTGTTATTGAATGCAGGGGTTTCCTTAAGCGAGAAAGATGGTGGGGGTAATACTCCATTTATGCTTGCTGAGCAAAAAGATGATCAGGAAATAATTAAACTGTTAAAGGATGTTAAAACTGCTTAAAGAATACAAAACTAATTATATACGATTTTTAGAACTTCTTTAGAAGCTGATCGTTCCATCATGAAGTCAAAACTTTCTAATGGGACGATCAATTTTCTTTTTTCTTTTTATCCTGATTTATCTGGGGCTTGAATACTACATTTATCGCTCCATAGGAGCAACACTCAAAAGCTCATTTTGGTCCAGGTTCCTCCTGGTTTTTCAGACCGGTTCTGTTTTAGTCACTTTTCTGGCTTTCTTTCTCATTGCCAACAGAGCTGCCTATGGTGTCAACCACTGGACAAATCTTGTTTTTGGATTGATGATCACCCTATTCGCTACCAAGCTTGTTTTTCTCACGTTCCCTCTTTTTGAAGATGTATTCAGGGCATTAAAATATACAGTCGGGAAAGTAAGTAGCTTTTTCCAAACCAACAGTGATAATATTTCTATTGATTCGAGAAGGAAGTTTGTCACACAGGTTGGATTGGCGGTAGCTGCAGTGCCCTTTTTGGCATTTTTGTATGGGGTACTGAAAGGACGTTATGATTATACGGTAAGAAACATAAATCTTTCCTTTTATGACCTTCCAAAGTCTTTTGATGGATTCAGGATACTTCAAATATCAGATGTGCATTCGGGAAGCTTCGATAATAAATCAAAAGTTGCAAAAGGACTTGACCTCATACAAGAGCAGGAGGCTGATTTAATCCTTTTTACCGGGGATATGGTCAATAATAGGGCCAATGAGGTGGAACCATATAAAGACCTGTTTGAAAAGCTTTCTGCACCACACGGAAAATATTCTGTTCTGGGAAATCATGATTATGGTGATTACTTATGGTGGCCTAGCCCGGAAGCCAAAGAAGAAAACCTGAATCAGTTGAAGCAGCATCACGCTGATATGGGATTCAATTTGATGAACAATGCGAATGATCGAATTGAAAAGAATGGTGAATCCATTCGTTTGGTAGGAGTGGAGAACTGGGGGAAGCCACCTTTTCCTCAGAAAGGTGACTTGAAAAAGGCATTCGAGGGAATCGATAACTCTGAATTCTCCATTTTAATGTCACATGACCCTAGTCATTGGGATGCGCAAGTACTGGATTTTCCGAAACAGGTTCACTTAACTTTAAGCGGACATACACATGGAATGCAGTTCGGTGTTGAAATTCCCGGAATTAAATGGAGCCCGGTAAAATGGAAATATCCTCGCTGGGCAGGACTTTATGAAAAGGCTCAGCAATACTTATATGTTAATCGGGGTTTCGGTTTTATAGGTTTTCCCGGCAGGGTAGGGATATGGCCGGAAATCACGGTGATAGAGTTGAAGAAAGCTTAGTAATTTTAGCTTCCGGGAAATCAACGGCTAATTTTTTTAGTCGCTATAGCTCGTCAATTTCTTTTCATATCGACCTAATGTGTTCCAGGTATCATAGAACTGGTCCACCCCTTCCTGGTTAATAATAGAGGTATTGATCATCATAACTCGTCCCGTTTTTGTACCTGGATCGAAAAACATAAATGTTGCTATCCCCGGGTCACCACCAGTATGGCCAATAAATCCTTTGGGCGTAAAACCCATGAAAATTCCGGTATTGTATTCATCATCAAAATCATCTTCTTCATCTCGTTCCGGGAAGCTTTCAGCAGTTAGTTGCTCCCTAAACAGTTCCTGGTAAGAATTCTTATTTAGTAGTTTACCTTCTCCCGAATAGCCCTTGATCAATTCGGTCAGATATTTACTAAAATCTGAAATATTGGTGATTAGACCTCCGTCAGGGTAGGTTATCAGTGAGTAGAAAGGTAGTTCCGTTTTTGGGTCTGCATATAGTTTTGAGTGTTGGGATAGATCAATATTCTCGAAAGACCAACCTGAGGATTTCATATCCAGGGGTTCCAGTATGTTTTTAGTAGCAAACTCATTGAAAGACTGTTCAGTTGCTATTTCTAAGACTAGTGCAGCCAGGGTAGCACCTATATTGCTGTATTCGAAAATTTCTCCGGGCTTGTTCGCCATGAATCCATCTTCCTGGTACCATTCCCCATCCTTTGAAAGTATTTTTTTCAGAAAGACTTCTAGTGTTGTTTTTGAATCCGGATCATTGAACGTTTCATTAACACTTTTTATTGAATCAGTACTCGCAGTTTTATCTTTTAGTATGTATGATTTCTCATCATAATAGTCGGTGTCCAGAATCGTCGATGTGTGTGTAGCAAGATGTCTGATCGTGATTTCTTCCTCAGGATGGTTTGGGTTCTCAACTTTAAATGGCAGGTAATTATTAATGGGATCATCTAGTTTGAGTTTTCCTAACTCTTGTGCTTTGAGCAATGATATTCCGATAAAGGTCTTTGAGACCGATCCAATATTCTGAAGGGTGTTTACCGTATATTCAGAATTAGATTCTATATCAGAATATCCTATTCCCTTCGAATAAAGAGCACCCTCTTCATTTACTATAGTAAGCCCGAAACCGTTAATATTTCCTTTTTGGTGTAAAATCGATAGTTCAGCAAACAAAGAGTCTTTTACTAGATTAGTTGAAGCATTAGAATCCTGTTTTGTTTTAGTTTGACAGGAGGCAAAGAATACAATTAAAACTATTGCGAGTATCTTATTCATGCTTGTGAAATTTCTGGTATTGATTCAGGTGGAAGTTTCGATTGTCTCTTATAAGTTCTAAAAACTGATTTTTGTAAACGGTTTAATCTATAAGCTTGTCTACTGAAATCATTGTTCACTTACGAAAGTGGCATCAAGCTTTTTTAAAGAATTCTCAAACTCAGTTTGAAATAAGAGGAGTTCACCATTTCTACTGAATTCAACTACTCTATCTTTATTAATGACATAGGTTGTTGGATACCCTTTTATTCCGTAGTCTTTTAGCTTTTCCTGTGCTTTAATTAATTCAAGGTCTACCTTGAACTTATCTTTAAACGATTTGATTTTATCTATTTCTTCATCTGAAATGAGTATAATTTGCCAGTTTTCAGAATCTAAGCGATCTCTCAGAGAACTTAAATAGGGCATTTCTTTTATGCACGGTCTACACCAGGTAGCCCAGATATTTACAATGAGATTTTTGTCTGGAATCTCCGAAATCTTGACTGGGGTATTGTTCAGATCGACAGTGGGGACTTCGAAAACATCAATTTTCGGAGCTGTAAAAAAATCATTTGCCTTGTAGTACGATAGGCTGGAAGTCAATACAAACCCTATGATTAGCCCAATAAGTGTTTCTCTACCTTTCATTTTATGAAAATCATGTAGTAAAAAAATACGCTTCCTAAGCCGAGTACACAGCCCAAAAAGAGCCCAATAAAGAATTTTTTAAGGTTCATAGAATGGAGATTTAGCTGGTTTAAGGAATGCCTTTGAAGTCATACGTTTAGGCAATTATACACTATTTTATGAATAAGTCAGAATGGAAGTTTTTAATGCTGTTTTCAGCCACCTAGCCGCATATCCAATGTATCTGTTTGGTAACTTAGGTTTAGTATTTTAAGAAATTATTCTCAGATTGAAGTCATTAGAATCAACGACCTGCATTAATCAGTGCACCATACGGCGAGTTCATTTCCGGAAGGGTCTACGAATTGAAATCGTTTTCCTCCAGGAAATGAGAAGGTATCAACAGTGATTTTCCCTCCTAATTCCTTGATTTTAGACTTAATTTGATCAAGATCCTGATGATGCAGGACCACCAATACTCCATTTATAATTTCGCCATCTGTTTTCTCGAAGCCCCCTTCCAATCCACTTTCATTAAAGGCGGTATAAGTTGGACCGTAGTCAGTAAACTTCCAACCAAATGCTTTATGATAGAATTCTTTAGTGATTTCAAGATCCTTGGATTTGAATTCAATGTAATTGATGGGGATACTTTTGGAGTTCATAGTCAAATTGGATTATTGGTTCAATAAAAATAGAAATAAGATATGCACAAAAGAGAAAAGACACCTTTGCTTATCAATGTAGTCAGACTATTTAAAATTTTAGGGGATTGTCTACATTTAACCTTTAGAATGACACTTCTAATTTCTTGATGAGCTGGACTTATTTTGTTGACCTTTTTGGAACCTCTATTTTTGCCATTTCTGGTGTACTTACTGCTATACAGAAGAAGTTTGATCTCGTAGGTACGCTCATTATCGGGTTTGTAACAGCAATTGGTGGGGGGACTCTAAGAGATCTACTGATAGGTCGCTCTCCTGTGGGCTGGTTGAATGACAGGGGTTATTTCACGGTCATTATAATCGGTTACTTGATTGCATATTTGTTCAAGGACAGAATTATTCGCTTTAAAAGAAGCATGTTCCTTTTCGATACCATCGGGATCGGACTTTTTACGGTGCTGGGTATAAAGATCGCTTTACAACAGTCACTTAGTATTGAAAGTAGTTTACTAATGGGTGTCATCTCCGCTTGTTTCGGAGGATTGATCCGAGATGTGCTGTGCAATGAAATTCCACTGATTTTCAGAAGGGAAATCTATGCATCGGCCTGTTTTGCAGGAGGGTTAATTTATATTCTCCTTGATCGCATTAGTCCCTATGAAAACCTGAACATTACCTTTTCCATGTTTATGGTCAGTATTATTCGTTACCTATCTGTTAGACATAAATGGTCGCTGAACCTTAGGAATTAGCTAAAAAGAGACCAAAAAACCTATACCTGATTCGGTGAGGCCAAAAGAGTAATCTATTCTTGATGAAGTTGGATAACCTAGACTTTCATTATGAATTCTAACTGCTTCTTTATTCATTAACCCAAATCATAAGAGAGGTTTCTTCCATCTCAAAGTCCATTTTTCTTCCACCCTTTAATTTGTCTAGTTTTTTTGGAGCATCTACTACTCCTTTTTCGTGATCAACTTCATTTGTAGTGGCTATAAGTTTCCAGTTACCTTCAGGCAGGCTGACCTCTTTAAATGTACTTTTGTTCTGACCTGCATTGAGCAATACAAAAACCTTGTTGTTTACTATATATCCCAGCATACTTTCATCCTCTGGTGTTATCCATTGATAATAATTTTCGGGCACAGATTCACTTACCCGAAATACTTTTCCATATTCTGAAAGTCGGAATTTGTTTAGATTCCGCCAGAAAGCATGCATGTTCTGGTAATCGTTTAGGTTTTGTTCATTAGGAGTCTGACCGACGGTTTCCCATATAAACTGGTTAGCGGTTCGATGATTGTAGGTATCTCTATACCCATGCATATACACTTTGTACCCCGCTTTAGTTTCTTTAACTACTTCCCCTAAAGGTGCGTGAGCTTTACTACGCATAATTTCAGAACCTCCGTGAGTTACAATAGGTCCTACTGTAGTGTAAAGCAAGGCGACAGCAATTTTGTATTCATCCTGATCTACAGAATATCTTCCATCAAAATTATTTGTTCCAAATTGATCGGCCAGAGCGAAATTGTCGTGAATATCGAGATAGCTAATGCCACTAAGGGGAGTCTTATCATCCTTGAATTTATTCGCCAGACCTTTCATAACGTTATCGCGTTCATCAAATTTTCCTCCCGGCCATCCGCGATCTTTCAGTTTATCTATCAATTCAAATACTGGTCCTTTATAAGCTCCTCTGGAATCGTCTTGAAAAAACGTTATCGGTGAATCTTCTTTATACCAATCCCAATCGGGGTTACTCTCATAATCTGGATCGTTCGAACCGATCCATGCTTCTCCGTAAACTATTTTACCTTCACCAAGGGCTTCTTTTAGGGCAATAAGGGTTTGTTGATCAATTTGTCCAGCTAAGTCTATTCTAAACCCATCAATTCCGAATTCCTCAATATAATGTTGGCATTGATCGATTAACCACCTTTGGGTCATTGGACGATTCTCTGTTTTTACTTCGTTACCATAGGCTCCAATATGTTCAAAATCTTTAGTCCTGTAATAGTATTGTTTATCGATTCCATTAAAATTGAAAAACCATTTATTACCATCCATATTTTCGGCAGTATGATTGGGAACAATATCTATAATCACGGCAATTCCTTCATCATGGAAGGCCTGAACCAAATCCCTAAACTCTTCTCTTTCTTCTCCTGGTTCTTTACCTTTTGTGCGATACCTGGACTCTACGGCCGTAGCAAAAGAAGTACGATAACCCCACTGATAGTTTTCAAGGCTAACTCCCTGCTCAATCATATACGGATCATCCTTAAACGAGGCTTCCCAGTCGTCAGTAGGGAAATGGACATATTCCTGTACGGGCATTAAGTGTACTACATTTATTCCCAAGTCTAATATATAATCGAAGCCTATTTTTTCACCTCTGCTATTTTTAAGCCCTTCTTTGATCATCCCCTGAAACGTTCCTTTGTATTTATCTTCTAAGGGAAGTCTGTCCGTGAAATCCTGTATGTGAACTTCGTAGGCTATTACATCTTCCATTTTTGGAATTCCATTTTTTAGTGGTGTAGCTGGCTCTGTTTTTCTCCAGATACGACATTTCCCCCAAGTATCATCACTGACTCTCGCATAAGGGTCGTTAATATGAACAGGATTGGTTTCATAAAAGAAGTTTCCAGGATCATCGGCTCCATGAATTGTAAAGTCATAGTAAATTCCATGTAAGTCCTCTGGAAAGTTAGCCTCCCAAACTCCCTGGCTGTCTTCCTTCATTTCTTCCACCTTATAGGCTTCTTTATCATCTTTTCCTTTATACAGATATACTTTTACAAGTTCAGCTCGGGGGGCGAATAGTCGAATGATGGTTTCCCCATCTTTTATGTTAGCGCCTAGCTCTTTAGTAGAATAGGTTTTACGAAACCAGCCGTCAAATGAGCAGTGAGTTTTGAGGTTTTGACCTGGTATCTCCAGAAAATAGACTCTTTTCTTATTAAGTGGTTCAGCCGGTGTTATGAGTGTTGTTTTTGACCCATTTGGTAAAACTCCTGCTACTTCAATTTCATTTCCTTTTGCATCTGTAATTCTGTAGTCTGAGGGTATTAATGGCCTTTCAACATTGATTTCAGCCCATATTGAATACTCATTTATTAGCTCAGCCTTCAATGGGATGGTATCATCTTCTTTCATAAATACCAAATCATCACCCCTCTGGTTTTCGGCTTCGGCAGGGGGGCTTAACCATTCTCCTTCATCTATCCTGTATTTAAACTTGGTGTTAGGCTTTATCAGAGAAAAGTCCGTATTATCAACGGTTAACAACCATTGTACACCCGTTTTTTTCAGCTCCCATTCTTTTACGCCTACTTTGGCATCCCAATTTCTAAATTCACCTGTGACAAACACATTTTTTGGACTCACACCATATAATTCTTCGTCAAAAATGAATGTAAGCTTATCACCGAAAATGGCATATCCCTGTAGTTTTTGTTCACCAGTGAATGACTGACTAAAGGCTGAAAAGTTGATAAAAAGAAATACAACTGAAAGAATGCTTTTCATAATGAAATGTTGCTTGGTACTTACTTCTAAATTTAAAAGGCTTTATTAGACCATAATAGTACCTCCTAAAGTATATTTCTCTCTTTTGATAATTTATACTGTTAACGTTTAAAATTATTTCAAAGTAAGTCTTTCATAAAGATGAGCTCATACAATAACTGAGAAGAATTTTACTCCCTTAAAGAAGTTTCTCTCCAATCCATTTGAATATCATATAAACAAGAAGGACAAGGCCTGCTAGCATGAAAATACTTGAAATAATTTTGTAAAACTTCCCTTTTGATCTGATTCTATTTCTGTAATCATTGAGCTCATCATAATTGGTGGTGTTTTTCTCCTTAGCTCCCGCGTTTGACGGACCATCTTCGATTTTCTCACCATACCGTTCTTTCATTTTTTTAAAAGACTTTTTGGCTTTCGTGTATAGAGTTCTTTGATTAGCCCATAAACGTGATATCCCATTACATAATAAAATACATTTTTTGCTGGGGAAATGGTTAAGATTATCTTACAAACTTATTCATCAACTCAATGACTACAACCCCGGCTATTGTCCTAGGCATCTCCCTGATCATCATCATGTTTGGGATGGGGCTTACGTTAACTTTAGATGACTTTAAAAGGGTTATTGTAAATCCGAAGGCGGTATTAATTGGTTTGGTTAATCAAATGATCTTTTTGCCAGCCATCGGCTTCCTGATCATATTTATCTTTCCGGTTAGCGAGGCCGTAGCCATTGGACTTATTTTGCTAGCCGCCTGTCCTGGAGGGGCAACTTCTAATTTAATCGCTCATTTGGCAAGAGGAGACACAGCACTTTCCGTAAGCTTAACAGCTGTTAGTAGCGCGATAACGGTTATTACGATTCCTATCATTGTAAACCTGGGATTTGTCTTTGTGCAGGGGAGTGGAACCGCTTTTCAACTGGATGTCATTCAGACGATCGGACAGGTCTTCATTATTGTTCTGATTCCAATAAGTATTGGAATGCTGATCCGACGTTTCAAAACAAAGTTTGCGGATAAAATGGATCGGCCTGTTAAGGTCGCTTCCGGAGTTGTGTTTGTATTGGTGGTCATAGGCTTATTGATTAAAGAAAGTAACAATATCGTTCCTTATTTTCAGCAGGCTGGCTGGCTAACGGTTATTCTGAATATTGCAACTATGGTAACAGGGTATGCCAGTGCAAGTCTTTTCAGGCTTAATAAAGCTCAACGCATATCCATTTCAATCGAAAGCGGTATTCAGAACGGAACACTGGCTATATCCATAGCTACGGTTCTGCTTCAGAACTCCACTTATGCTATTGCTCCTGCCGTATATGGCTTAGTGATGTTTGCAACAAGTGTGGTTGTTATCTATTGGGGTAATAGGAGAAAATAAAGGTTTTACAATTTTAGCTATTTGTTGTCTTAAGTATTAATAGGTCATAAAGCTATTCCGTAATTCAGGTTTTAATCTTTACACGATCAAAGCTTACAAATTAATCATCCTCTTAAAGATTATTCCTTCCTTCCGATATACAATCAACGTTACGTTTTGCCCACTTCTGATATAAAATTCAGCTGGACTATCGGTTGCCCATTCATTTGCATTACTTTTAATGATCTTTGTTGTCCACTCATTATCGTAATCAGAACCATCAGTTCTTATCATTCCGTTTATCCAGTTGCTTAAATCCGCTGAATCGACTTTAACGACCACTTTGTAATCCCAGGATGAGGCTCCCGGAACACCAGGTCGACTATTCGAAAACCCATTAACATTGAATAACTCGAACTCTGTATCTCGTATAGCACTGAATACTTTTATCTCTTTTTTCAGAACTTCGATTCGCTTTTCTTTAGAGTCGAAATCATCACTATCCAAATGATTATTGCTTGTTTTAGAGCAGTTATAAAGCCCAAGAGGGATCAGTATGAATACAAATTTCAGCCCTTTTATTTTGATCATCTTAGTCACTTCTTATCATGAAGATTTACCTAATTCTTCCATAGGGTTCTAAATTTTCCAACATAGTCTTACTATAGACTTAACACTTTAGGTATGCTATATATTGGTCTTATTTTTCAATGGACTCTTATCTTTTGTTAGTAAGTCTTCAGCAATGTAAGTCATACCGTCATCATGAGAACCTTGCCACATGGCCCTCCCGAAAAGATAACTTTTGGTATATTCTTTCCAGGTAGTGCAGAATTGTTTTAGTTCGGAATAACACTTTGCTAAATACTCTTTTAATTCAGCTTCTGTGATGTATTCCATTTCATATACACAACGCGCTAAAAAAGCCCCTCTACCGAGATTCCAACCACTACTTTTACACTGATTTAGCTCTGAAAAGTCTTTAATCACATCGCCTTCAATTAATTCAGGAACAATATCCCTAAGCTGTCTGAAATAATCCAGATAATAGTTAAATGCATCCTGGTCATCAGGTAAACCTGACTTAAGTATATCGGAATAGTTTTCCTGTTGCTCAAAGGCAGCAAATACCACATTTAGATTTTCATCATGGTTACGAAAAATTAAGTCATCCAGTATTTTAATGGCATTCTCACGATCATAGACATCCCAATATTCATGCACCATCTTCTTTCTATCCGATGAGTTAATTCCAGTTGCATAAGCATTCAGATAAGCAGACTGCTGTTCTGCGTACATGGAACTTACCAAAACATGGTTCAATTGTTCCCCGCTTAAAGGGTTTTTGGTATCGAGCTGCAGACCTGAAAAAGCTTTAAATATTTTTGAGAAAAAATTCATAGGTTCAAACTATAGATTCGAATATTTTGATTTGAGGATCTCTATAAGTCTTTCTCCAACGACCTGATATTTTGTTTTGTAAAAAAAAGACTTATTGCCATCCATTAGATCTGTTGGACTCGGTATGTATTTTAGTCTATCGTGGATCTCCAGAGGTAACTGGTTACCATTGATATTAAATACAATGGTATGAGCCTTTGGTAAATACTTATCTGCCTGTTTAGAGTAAGCACCTAGACCCTCCTTTAAAATACCTTTATAATGTAGTGAGGCCTCTTCCAGTCTGAAATTATCAAAAATAATATGGTCTTCCAGTTTCCCATCGGTATCTGTACTGAGAAAGTGTAAATCCGTACCACTCAACACCCAAAAGCAGTCTGCATCTACTCGAGTTACTTTTACTTTGAAAGCAGATAAAGCCAAATCTTCAAATCCATCTCCAATTAGGTTTACGACTTTATCTAAAGTAGACTGTGATACAGATGCTGAAGTAAATGCATCCACAGGCTTGCCCTTAAGCCATCTTACGATTTTTGAAAAATCATGCTCTAATAGTTCAGATTTGTATCGCTCGTATTTTAGGCGCTCCTGATCAATATCTATTTCTTCTTTTGCAGATTGATGTTTTTTGTTCATGTAGATCATAAAGGCGACACCGACGCCGATCACAATAACTGGAATGAAAAATAAGGGATTCATAGCTGTGAATATTGAAGTGCAATATATTATATATTTTGAGGTTTTACGTCTTCTTCTTCATCCTTCGAGAAGATACCATATAAAGCTATTCCGAGAATAAGTAATAAAATAAGTTTACCACCATAGCTCGTGTAGAAGCCTAATTTCAGTGATGCTTCCTTATCTAACTGATTTGCTATCAGGACTCCTTCAAGCTGTTCTTCAGTCAATTCATAATATACATCTGAGTCTTTTTTGGCTAAAACCAGTATTGGCTCGCGTATAATCCATACAGGGATAACCCATGCGATGTTAAACTCTTCGTGTAATCTTGCCAGATCCAGGTATGTTTTGTCAGCTTCATCAAAGGCATAATCCTCGGTGTTAGGGAGCTCGGCTACTACTTCTATTTTTTCAACTTTACCAATTGGAACTCCTGATTTTGCAGTAGCTAAGTGTTTTGAAAAACCTAAAATAGCCACTAGTAGTAAAATTTAATATATTTTCTCATATCGATTGAAATTTATAGTTACTGATTATACTTTAATTCATTGTTTTTTAGTCTAAAAGTTTTTTCACAATTTCAAACTGTACACATCGCATTACTTTTCCTGAAACATATAAACATATTAACTGGTGAGATATAACTTGAATTTTTCGATAGGGTCTATTTAACTTTCATATTCCATATCGTTGTTTGTAAAACAATAATTGGGTAATTATGAAGTTGAGAAAATTTTAAATCCATGAAAAGATCAATTTTTAGGTGCTTGAACGTATTGATAGTTCTGTTTTTTCTTTCCGGGATGATGCCTTTAATGGCTCAATACAAAGGGGATAGCTGGAAGAGTGCGCAGGCCAGTGGTAAGGCTACAATTTCTATGGCTTATGTTGAAACACCGGGGTTTGTATATAAAGATGGGAATGGTCAACTGACTGGTATCTGTATTGATATTATGAAAGACTTTACAAACTATGTAAAGGAGAATAAAGGAGTTGACCTTGAAATGAGATTTGTTGGAGATGGTGCAAGCTTTAGTACCATGTACAATAGTGTTAAGGGGAGTAGTGGGGGTGTATTTGGACTGGGCAACATCACCATAAGGGAATCAAGAAAGAAAGAGGTGAAATTCAGCCCTCCCTTTATTACGAACTTTGCCATTCTAGTTACCCAAAATAATGTCCCAACATTAAGTAAAATGGAAGATATCTCTACAACTTTTGGAGGTATGACTGCTTATACGGCAAAAGGAACAACTAATGCAAAACGTCTTCTGGACATAAAGAAAAAGCACTATCCAGGTATGAAGGTGTCTTATGCTTCTTCCAGCCCTGAAGCACTTGAAAAAGTGTTATCCGATAAATCTTCTTTTTCTTATCTAGACCTGGCTTTTTATCTGGATGCTGTTAAACGAAAGAAGCCTTTGAAAAGACATCCGATAGGAGATCAATCTACTGAAAAGTTCGGTTTTACCATGCCTCTGAATAGCGACTGGCAACCCATCATGGAAGAATTCTTTGCGGCTAATGGGGGGTATACGGAAAGCATAGCCTATAAGAAAATACTCAGCAAGCACTTAGGTGTTACGGGGGCCAATTTATTGAAGAGTGCGGAGTGATTTCGAATTGCTAATGCCAAGCTAAAGTGCGTATACCCACATTTTACTGTTAGCACTAAACCAGCTGATCTGCGCCACACGCACAACCGTCCATTGGATTCCAGTGCGGTGAGAAGAATAAAATTCAGAACCAACAAACTCACAGAAAGAACAATCGCTCGCAGAAGGCGCAGATTGGTGGTTGGAGTGCATTGAAGTAGGCTAGAAGCACTGTTGCATATCTAACTTTAGCAACTGTTAGCGATTTTTCTATCTCATTGGTTGCCATATATCTTTTATGGAGTGTTCTCCATGCATTCTTTCTAGAAGTGCATAAATAAATCTGTTAGGTTCAACATTCATTCTCGCCACTTTCTGACTAATTTGTTGATTGGCAGCCGCTAATTGAGATGTAAAATCAACTTTCCAAGTTCTTCCTTCCTTATGAAAAGTCAAATATTCTTTGATTTCAGTTCCATTACTAATAACCCTTGCTTTAGCTTCTTTCTTATTGATTTCAATATCTCCAATCTCTAGGTTGGTAACATTGTCATTGTTAATCAGTCCTTTGTTAGTACCATAGGCAAAGAATCCCCTTCCGTCTAAATTAGCTACTTCTCCAAGAGGAATTTTAATTCGAAAGGTGAATACAGCTACTT
Organism: Bacteroidota bacterium; assembly: GCA_039030555.1. GTDB lineage: Bacteria > Bacteroidota > Bacteroidia > Cytophagales > Cyclobacteriaceae > JBCCDY01. Next base: position 68,715 of record JBCCDY010000012.1, on the reverse strand, counting down.
TATCTAATATTTGAAGTGTATCAACGTATATACTATCACCGTAGAAGGCTAGTTTTAGTAATGTGTTGTAATATTCAATCGTTGAACTGCTAACGAATTCTGCAGCCTCAATGCCTCTTTTTTCCAGTATTGCACTTTTATACTTTTCTCAATTAGTTCTAACAACTTTTTGTTTGTTAGAGTGAGCGTTTGTACAAGTCAATGACAGAATCAGAAGTAGAAAAAAAAATGTTCTCATTCTTCAGGGATTATCGCTAACATCTTTGCAACGCGCACTTGTGCATGCTATTTATCTTTTAAATTATAATCATTTTTTAAAGCGTATGTTACGTATAGATAAACGTTTAGAAACGTAATAAATACCGTTTACTTCAAAACATAATTAATACTCAGAACTGAAATTCGTAAAAAGGAAAAAAGTTGCAAGAAGTTCCATCAGGCTTTTGATGGATTATTTTCTCATTCGTTATTCCACTCGTAATAGTTGGAGCCTTCATTCAATTCAAAACCGGTTCTGGGATACAAATTATTTCCTATGAGATTGGTTTTTTCGGTTTCCAGGAACATTCCACATGCATTCGATTCTCTCACCAATGCTTTTGCTTTTTCGATCAGGCTTACGGAAACACCTTGACCTCTGGCGTCTGGATCGACGAATAAATCATTTAAAAGCCATAGTTTTTTCATTCTGGTCGATGAAAACAAGGGGTACAACTGAACGAAACCTACCAGCTTCCTTTCAGGGTTTTCTGCTACATAGATTTCGGAATCATTATACTTCACCCTTTCGGAAAGAAAAGTTTTAGCGCTTTCTATATCCGATGATTTCCGATAGAACACTCTATAAGAATCGAATAACCCAGTAAGTTGTTCCAGATCTTGTTTTGTGGCTTTTCTATAAATCATTTTCATAAATTTCTTCTAGAACAGATTCACCTTTCGATTGATCTCCGGAAGTCCATTCCCATTTTTCATATAATCTGATTTTACCATTGGATTGTATTTCAGGACTTGATCTACATATCCCGGTCATTAATTCGTTGTGAATATTTACCTGATGATATCTCATTTCGATATTCCCATGGCTATCTACAATCCCGATTAAGTGACCTTTTCTAATCTTTCCACCGGAATATTCGGAAGTCAGGATATTTCCAGTTTGATGATATTCAAAAATGGTTTCTTCTGAAGTTTCACCATTTTCAGAATTACCAATGACCCTGAACTTTTTGTTATTATAGTTATTCATGAATGTTATCTAAGCTCGATTAAAATTTTCAAATAAACTTAAATGAGTCAGCAGAATATTAATAACAAGGAAATTAATTTTTCCTTCTGAGTATTACTTTCAGGGTGTTTTCTTCACCAAAGGTCTGGCTTATTGCAATTGCTAATACCTTCTTCCATTACTTGCCTTGCTCAACCCTCTTCAAAGATTCATTTTTCATTTTAGTGAACTCAAATTCCCGAAATGCTTTATCATTTGGTGTCTCCATTTCAAAGGTTTTCAGCCTTGCAATTTCAATTTTCAGGTGCTTTCCATTTAATTCCAAAAGGTGCCCGCCCCACTTTCTATCATCAGATAAAAAGTGAAAATGAAAACCACTTGCATTGATGCCATTTAGATAATCCGGTAGGAAAAAACCAACCAGCGTTCCACTCATGTTTTTATATTCGAAGAAGTGTTGCCGGTCAAGTATATCAGCCAGTTTCGGAAATGGTTCGTTTTTTACGGGTGGAAACGCTCGCGTTTTCAAATGATCGAACCTACCTGAAATTTTAATAGCGTACATCTTGTTTTTAGCGGGGAGTAATTTTTCAATGGCATAAAACAATCTGTCTTTATCTAAAGGCGTAGTCTGAATAAAGGCAGTGTCGGTTTTAAAAAACGTAACTGAAGCAAATGAAGTTAAATGATTGTTCTCAACCTCTATGGTTTGACCTGTTGCTTTAGTTTGGTATGCCTTTCCGTCAACTAACGTTAATTCTCCATCTAACATATCAGGTGCTCCAAGCCCAAAGTCTCCCTTTAGCTTTAATTTTTCGATGGGAAGTGTCCCCCGGTATAGGCCACCTACAAAAGCATCAATGACACCATAGTTATAAAGGTTGTTAATATTGTCCTTCTTTTGATCTGAGCTTAAAGCACCTTTTTCATTGAATGCTGTGTGTTTAGTGATGGCTGCGTTATGCTCAGTCTGCTGCGCATTAAGCTTCCAACCTAACACACAGCAAATCATTAGAAATGCTCCTTTCATTTGTGATAGATTTATCGCTGTCCACCAATAGCTAATCCTCCATCTACCAAAATGCATTCCCCTGTTACGAAAGAAGCGGCCGGGCTGCTTAGCCACAGTACTAATTCAGCTACTTCTTTAGGAGTACCAAAGCGACCAATCGGCGCATGTCTCTTTAAAGGCTCTTTTTGCTCTTCTGCATCTTCACCGGGAAAAAAACGGTCAAACATCGGTGTCTGGATGTAACCCGGCTGGATATTGTTCAGGCGAATTCCTTCCGGTGCCGTTTCGACAGCCAAAGCACGAACCAAGCTGTCCAATGCACCTTTGCTTGCTGAGTATACGCCTGAACCTCCAAATGCACCTTTAGCTAGCCATGAGGATGTGTTAACGATTGCTCCTCCAGTACCTTGTTTTTTAAACTGCTCAATTTCGTACTTACAGGAGAGCCAGACTCCTTTAACATTGACGTTGAAGACGTTATCAAACTCATCTTCAATCATTTCGTCAATGGGTGCGAAATTACCTTCAATACCTGCATTATTGAAGGCAATATCCAATCTGTCATAGATTTTTACCGTTTCGCTGATCAGGTGTTTTATCTCCTTACTTTTCGAAACATCGGTCTGTATAAATTGAACATTGAGACTTATTTCTTTTAGCGCCTTGAGTGCCATTTCACCCTGTTCCTGCCTACGTCCCGCAATGACCACTTTGGCTTTATTTTTTAGAAACAATTGTGCGGTTGCTAATCCAATACCTGTAGTGCCGCCGGTAATCAGAGCGACTTTATCGTTTAATATTTCCTGTACCATAATTTGTTTTTTATGCTACAAAGTTTACTACGGCCTAACTGAAAAAATTATTCAAATCAAACGAATGCTTATGAAATAGAAACGTACTCTTTTCTATACTGCTTTGGTGTTTTTCCTGTTTGTTTTTTGAAGAAAATGATGAAGTTGGAAGCATGTTCGAAACCAAGACAGTAACCAATTTCGGCAATGTTCCAGCTACTGTGCTGCAATAGTGCTTTTGCTTCTTTGCTAATACGCTCAATAATCCATTCTGTGGTAGTTTTGCCTGTTACTTCTTTTAATACCCGGTTAAGATGATTGGTATGAACGTTTAATTCTATAGCAAATTCACTGGCATTCTTAAGTCTTATGATTTGACGAGGGGAATCGATCGGGAACTGCCTTTCTAACAGCTCTATAAACAAAGAACTGATCCTTTCTGAAGCATTAACAGGTTTATGAAGTGTTTCTGTGGGCTGCATTTTTAATGCTTCGTGCATTACGATTTGCACGTAGCTTCTAATGAGGTCGTATTTATTCGGATAGTCCGATTGTATTTCCCTGGAAATTCTTTCAAAAACTCCGACTAAGGTTTTTATATTTTCATCACGGACGAAAACTATATGATTTCCACCCACTTTGAATAATGGGGATTGGGACAAGCTATCATTTTTAAGGTTTTGGTTAACGAAATCCTCCGTAAAAAGACAAAAGTATCCGGTCTGATTTTCTGATGTCGGTTTCCATGAATAGGGGATAAGAGGATTCATAAATATTAAGGCATTAGCCTTTATGTTGTTTAAGCTACCATCAGAGTACATTATGCCTTCCCCATCCGTTACCAGAGAAATTTTATAAAAATCCCTCCGGTTTGTAGGTAGTAAGGTCGAATCGCAGGCAAACTCCTCGCGCTTATATATATTGAACTGTCCTTTTGATCTTTTCTCCTGACCGTGGCTTTTGTAAAAATCAGATACCGTTTCTTTGAGTTTCATTTAATAAAATTATGAAATTCAAATAATTCATTCTAGCAAAGTAGGAATTTGATTACCTACTATTAAGCATAATGGAACTTTACGCTGAGGGTCTAAATGGAATATGTACTTAAAGGATCACCTCGTCATAATGAGCGTTGTACTCTTTTCTACATTTACAAATAGCTTAATCTTGCAAATTTTTGATAATTGTTAAGGATTCGGCCTCATCAATATCCTGCTTTTCAAATGTTTCTATTCCTTCGCAACTATCTACCTTATGATAGCTCATTTTATAATCCCATGATCGTCTACAATTCCAGTTAAATAGGTTTTTTAGTTCATTATCGAAAACCAGTACTTTAGATTATTTTCTGCTAATTCAAGAAAAGCTCGGAATTACCTTTTCTCCTATTTCTTCTATCATTTCTTCGGCAGACCTTGAGCCATACTTTAAATTCAGAATAACGTGATTTACACCATAAGACTCTAATAGTTTTAAATGGGCATTAAGGTATTCCGTTCCTGATTTGAACCCCAAATGAATTGGTGTAGGCTTTGTTTTTAAATCTAGCGTTAAATCGAGGTACAAGGATTGCATAAAAGGTTTCCAGTTGCTTTCAACATTTTCCAGAGCTAACTGCCATTGTTGCATTACCATTTGCAGAGTGTTAAAATCTCTTGGATAATATAACCAGCCATCGGAATACTCGGCTATCCAGTCTAGTGCTTGCCCCGAGTATCCGGTCACAAGCATTGGAGTTTTTTGGTAATACTTTGGAAGTAGATCAATCGCTCCGTTGGTATTGCCATAAAACTTTGAGGTATAACTTGGATAATCTCCCTGTAACGCTTTAATATAAAAAAAACTATCCCTGAACAAGCCAGACTTGTTCATTAGATCTTTATTAAATGCAGGGTATTCAATGGCCCTGTCTCCGGAAGCAACACCTAGAATCAATCTCTCATTTGAAAGTAATTGAAGGCTATTAACTGATTTCGCGGTATGCACAGGATGTCGTAAGGGAAGAATAATACTTCCAGTGGCTAAAGCAATATCCTTGGTTTGATTCATTATATGTGTCATATAAATCCAGGGATCATAAAGCTGTCCGGCATCTCCAAAATTAGGGTCATTAAAGGGGACATCTCTAAACCAAAGTGCTTTAAAACCAAGTTCTTCCGCTCGCTTAGCCAGCTGCTCCTGATTTTCCATTTTTGCAATAGAGCCACTGTATGCTTCTAATGGAAATACTAAACCAAGGGTCAACTTGTCTTTAGTAGCTATTCCTGAAAATGCAGTCATTTACCCTTTGAGTATTTTTTCAGTTTCAGAAATCAAGCCGTTAATCTTTTCTTCATTGTAAGCATCGCTATGAGCGTTTGAAAAAACACCTTTGTCATTATCGAAATATTTCCCACTACTGTTCGCGTATTTATCCAAAACGGCCAGGTCATATAAGATATTAGCGCCTTTATCCGCAGAAGACCAATGATGGCCATAGGCTTCTTTAACCATATTCGTATTCAATAAAGAACCCGGATTTACGGCAATAATTATTATCTCCGGATGCGATTTTGCAAAAGCGAAACTCCACATAGTCAACGCCAGTTTACTTTGGGCATATGCTTCTTGATTACAGATCATTGCTTCTCCCCATAATGCCTCAAAGTTCACTGATGACTGTGCTGCCGAACTCAAATTTATAACCCGTGGTGCATTACTATTTTTTAATAACGGAACTAATCCGTTAGTCAACTCATAAGGTGCTAAGTAATTGACTGTAAATCGTAAATCTATACCATCTTGATTTGACTGAACACTGCTTTTAAATACCCCAGCGTTGTTAATTAGAACATCAATTTTTGAAATTGTATCGGACAGTCTTGTGATCATTTTTTTGATACTCTCAAAGTCAGATAGATCCGAGATAAAACCATCTATTTTTTGATTGTTTGTGCTGTCTTTGATTTCCGCAATTGTGTTTTCCAATTTTTCAGAACTTCTGCCATGCACGATTACATGGTGTCCATCTTTAGCCAGCTTAATTGCCGCTAATCTTCCTATACCGTCTGTACTTCCTGTGATTAAGATTGTTTTCATAATCAATTGATTTTTATATCCCCGTTTGTTCGGATATAGATGATGGTTTCATTTTCTGAGGTGTTTGAAATTGTATGTATAGCTGTATCTGTTGCCCCGAAGTAACTTCCCTGATCCAGCATCTTCTGCTGTTTATCCTGCGGTAGTGTGTAGTTCAGATTTCCTTGTATAACAACGGCGTGAAAAGTACTGCCATTACTCTCTATTTCTCCCTTGTATGCTTTCGAAATTTTAATAAAAAGACTTTTGAGCTTATTCTTTTCATCATTATTCAGAAGAAAACTGATTTCTGCTTTAGTGTCCTTACTGATCCAATTGGTACTTTCATTATTTAACCACACAATGTTTGACGCATCTATGTTTATTGGTCGCTCTCCATTGTCAAATGATTCTTTAATCTGCTTAACCAGATAAGGTCCTTTGTCTATTTCAACCAAAGCTATGTTTTCTTCACCTTTGGCAGAAGTAACATGAGGTTCTCCTGCTGGCTGTGTCCAAAAACTACCTGGTTTCATCCACATGGCAGAAGCTTTTGGGTCATCGTTATGGATGAAGCCTTTCATTACTACGGCTCTGTAAGTAACATTATGAACATGGGGTGGCGATGAAAAGCCATCTATAAATTTTGCTAAAAAACCTGTAGACACACCTCTTTTTCGATCTCCCCAGAGAGTACCCGCCTGAGGACTTTGGTCACCTCTTGCCGGATTCAATTTCTCCCAGACAAATTCAGAACTCAATACAAGCTTGTTTGTTGGGTTCTAAATTTGTGCCAGAGTACTGTCTTCAGTTGTACTCTCTGTCTGTGTATTTTGTACGCAAGATGCAGTAAACGCAAGGAAAGCCAAGAGATATAAGTATTCCACTCTTAAATGCACAGCACAGAATTTTAATGTTCTAATACAACTTTTCCTATTGCCTTTCTGCTTTCAAGTCTTGCATAAGCTTCTCTTACATTTTCTAATGAAAACTGCTGTTCGTCCAATAAAGGCTTTAGACCTCCTGCTTCAACGATTTGAGCAATATCCTGTAAGATTTCATGATATTGTTCTCTCTTAAAATCATGAAGCATAGGTATCAACATGAATACTACGTGTAGCGATAATCCTTTAAAGTGCATTGTACTTAAATCAAGTTCACACAATGAAACTGTGGTAGCTATTTGACCGTTAAGCGCCGCCGCTTCAAAAGAGTTGAGCATGTTTTCTCCACCTACAGAATCAAATACAACATCAAAACCGGCCCCATTCGTGTATTTATTTACATAATCCTCAACTTGTTCTTCCTTATAGTTAATGGACCTGGCCCCCAGGCTTTCAATAATTTCCATTTGCTGTTCTCCACCACCTGTTGAGTAAACGTCTGCTCCAAAATGTTTGGCCAGCTGTAAGGCTACATGTCCAACCCCACCGGTGCCACCGTGGACTAAAACTTTCTGACCACTTTTAACACCTGCACGTTTTAAACCCTCATAGGCGGTTATTCCAACTAAGGGAAGGGCAGCTGCTTCTCTCATGGTTAGATTGGAAGGTTTGTGTGCAATTAGTTTGCTATCAGCAGCAACATATTCAGCAAGTGTTCCTTGTAAACCTGCCAAACCTCCAACGCAACCGTAAACTTCATCTCCTACAGAAAAACCGGCAACACCTTCTCCGACTTCTTCAATTGTACCGGCAAGGTCCATCCCTAAAATAGCTGGATTATCAGGCGAGAACGACAAGTCCTTTCCCATGTTTCGAATCATTGTATCAACCGTATTAACGCTTGAAGCAGAAACTTTTATTAATACCTGTCCGATAACCGGCGTCGGCTTTTCCACCTCAATGGATTCAAATTTTGCATTTTCCCCATATTTATTGATCACGATTGCATTCATAACTCTTCGATTTTTAACTATAAAATTTATAGTTACAAACCTAATTATAGTTTATTATCTTTACAATAACGGTCAAAAATGATAGTTTGCATTTATGGAAAAAGCGGAGCCGAAGATGTTAAAATTCAAGGGCAATGAATACCCTTGCTGTGCAAGTTTAACGATGGGGATAATAGGTGGTAAATGGAAAACAGTTATTCTTTATTACCTGATGAATAAAAATTTGAGGTATAACGAATTGAGGAAATCGATGCCCACCGTAACTGAAAGAACCTTGAGTTTACAATTAAAAGCATTAGAAGAAGATGGCTTAATTAAGAGAAAAGTTTATGCTTCCAAGCCACCTTTAAAGGTTGAGTATTCCTTAACCGATTTCGGTAAAACCTTAATACCAATAATACAATCCATTGCGGATTGGGGCGATTTTGTGGTTGAAAAATACGCAAAGTAGGTTTTTGGTATAGCTTGTTACTAACATCCAACTATCATCCATAAGCTGGACACTTTAACATGTACTAAACAGGCTGATCGCGTCAGCAGGCGCGATCAGCCTGTTTAGTATGTTGGCAATAGTAATAATTAACCTTATTTATTGATTTTCGGCAACCAGACACTGTGCTACTGCCTGAATTTGCTTTTGCTTCTTCGGCTTGAACTCTGATTCCAGAATGCCAAAGACTTCCATTTTAACTATTGAGCTGGAACCTAAAGCTTTAAACTTAATTTTTGCTTTCCAATAGCTGCTGAATTTTCTGCGCTGTGATATATTCTTTTTCTGTTTTCAATGCCTTGTTCATTTTAATATGGATCACTGCACCGGTATATGTATCAATGACATTGGCAAATCCATAAACCTGCTCATCAGGCACTAACTGATATCTTGATCTGTTGTCGGAAGTTTGTGAAGAGCTTATGCTCAAAAAAATACATGCAGTCAAAAGCATTCCTATCAAAAAAGATTTAAGATCCATATTTTTCATAATTTGAATAGTTAAGGTTTGATAATCTATTATTTAAAACACTGGAAATAATATCAAAAAGCGTGCATAAATTCAGTACTGCGGCTAAACTTACTAATCAGATCCACTTTTCTGTGCATTAGGTTCTGGATCGTCTCATACAAGTATTTATTAATCGCAACTTATATGAATTTTGCTAAAGCAAATCTCTGGGCTCTGAAAAGTAAGCCCGAGGGTTTTATTATTAACTGTCAAACAGAAAGGAAACAATTTGCTCTTGTCCATCAACTGCAGAAAACTGTCTAGTACGGCTAATAGGTTTATGGTGAAGTTCTGACACACCATAAACTACCACTTGTAAACATAGATCATACACGATGTTAGCTGGTCGTTTCAGCATTCATTTTGATATGATTTAGGACCCTATTGTGGATGCTATGAATTATCCAATCGCTCCAAAGTTTCCAGTAACCTCCAGGCTTTATGTTGTGCCTGTACCATGTAGTTCCTATAAGCTCGGTTTGACCATTTGGAAGTTCTTTTAGTTTGAATTCGCCTCGTTCAGAGACAAAATAATCATGAAGGTGTGGGGCGTTGATATCCCATAAGCTATACTCAGTCATTGGTTCCGGTTGCTCATGAACATCAAATCGCAATGTTGTTGGTTCATTCCATTCTGTTATTGGTTCTACAAAACTTCCGGTATTAAAGTTGCAGTATCGAACTAATCCTTCTTCCGTTTCTTTAATCTCTGAATCAATTGGATAGGAGATACCAGCTTTGAATATGAATTCGGTTGGTTCTCCCATTCTTGGAAATTCGATAACATTTTTCCATACTGTTTCAATATCTGCATCAATTATCAAACTAGTAGAAACTTTGTGAAGTTGAGTTTCACTATCTCGTTCAGTGAATGCTGTAACAGGTATAATAAGAAATGTTATTAAAATAATAGTTAGAGAGTTGTTAGAATTGTTATTTACAGTTACTTGCCCAATAAGACTTCCAATCCAAGTTAGAAGAATACCAACAGGAGCGGCCATTGCAATACAGATCAATCCCTCGATTGCAAAGACAATCAATCCAATAATGAATATCCCTAGGGTTAAGAGGCTAATTTGAGCTGCTTCTCTTTTTGTTAAAATCCTCCCATGTCCAAATAGAATCGTTGAAACAACTCCAATAAATAAAGGAGTCAAAATAAATAGAGCTAGTCCATATTCGCCAATCCCGTAAATCCCCCAAATTGTTAGTGGAGTTGCCAATATCACGGTTATCGCTATTGCAATCCATTTACGTTTGTTTAGCTCACTTGGAAGTTTATCTAGTAGTTTCATTTTCTTGAACAGTCATGCCAGCTAACACCCAGATATGGCGCTGTGGCCTCCGAGCTTTCTTAATTATGACAAAAGTAGCTTATCTGCCAGTGTTCACAAAGTCTCAGACTATCACTGCTGCATGGAGATAAAAGATCCCACGAGCAGAGATAGTAGAAAGTACTTGGCAGATAGCAAAGAAAGTCCATGCGACCATATCGTATGTTAGATAGCTACTTTAGTTTGTTGATTTCGGACTTATCTTTCAAGAAAATCTGGATTGTTTCCATACTATTCAATCCAAAGTTACTGAGCCCTATGTCTTTTCTCATTTCTAGAATTAGCTTATCAACACTTCGAAATAGAGTTTTTCCATCAGTTGACTTTTGAGCGGTCTTCTCGTATTCAATTTGTGCTTTTATTACACTAGGAGATGCTCTCAAAATCAAGTCTCTCTTGTACTCAACCATAAAATCTATAAGATTTTGTTCAGATGGTTCAAGTGTAGAAGTTAGTTCGTTAGTGCCAGCCATTACTTCAATTAGTTTGTTAATAAACTTGTTATAAAGCTCAATTTTGGATTCTCGATGTGCCTCTTGAAGTTCGCGTGTTTTAATTCTGCTCTGGGAATAAATAGCTACTGATATACCAACCAATATGGTTGCGGCTGCAGTTACGATTGCAGCACCAAGTTTAGAATCAGCTGTTTTCAGAAAAATTAAAAGTTCCTTCCCACCAAGCCAGACAAGATATCCCGTTCCGGCTATTATAACTAAGGCAAAGATTACTGATAGAAACTGCTTCATTGGTTCTTCTGGGTAGTGCTCTCTAACATCTTATAACACGTACTAGTATGTGTTATTTACCTTTCAAAATTTAAATTAGGAAAAACATCCAAAAAACACTCTTTACAGTTATTTGAAATCAAGCTTGGGTTGAAGTGGTATTATAAATGTATTAGTACGGTTTCTTCTCAATTATTCCACGGAGCTTTTTTATAAAGTATGACTTCTAACTCACTAGAAGGCCAATAGCTAAAAAGCCAAACAGCCAATCCTTAACCTAATGCCCACAAACGCATCTTATCCGGGTGTAATTATGGCTGTCCGCATGCCAGTCGAAATTATCGTTATAGCCTTCATATTCACAGTGGAATTCACTTCTCGGGTTATCGTGATTTCAACTCTTCATTTAACTTCCGCAAGTTCATGATATTCACTACAACCAAAGGTAAAAATGCGATAGGTAAAACTTTAAAAGCGATAGAGCCTTCTTCTGAATCTGGAATAAAGACTACTAGACACATCATTAAAACAAGTCCAATTAATATTCCAGTCAGAAACTTATGAGTTTTTACTTTCTTTTTGAGCTCTTCAGAGCTCATTTTGATAAGTTGTTCTTTTTTCATTTTCTATGTTAATATCGATATCCTGCTAACAAATACTCAGCTTTATTAACAAGACAGCACAATTTCTAATTATATTTTTCTGACAAATCTAGAATTCAAATTTTCAGCATCCAACTTAATGTCCACAAACGCATCTAATCCCAGTGTAGTTATGGCTATCAGCATGCCAGTCGAAGTTGTTGTTATAGCCTTCCTGTTCCCAGTAAAATTTGCCTCTCTTTTTGTCGTAATTTCCGGTTTCATCCATAGTGGAAGTATCGTAAAGCCTTCCGTTGATTACGGTATGCGTCACGGAATTACTGTTCTGAATATCTTCCAGCGGGTCTTCATCGAGAATCAAAAAATCAGCGAGTTTACCAGCTTTCAGTGAGCCAATACTTTTTTCCATACCGATGTATTCGGCTCCATGGATGGTAGCAGCACGCAGCACTTCCATATTCGTCATACCGCCCTGAGAGAGGTTCCACATTTCCCAGTGTACACCCAGTCCCTGCAGCTGACCATGTCCACCCACGCAGACTTTAACCCCGGCATCCACCAGTTTTTTGCAGGACTGTGATACGAGAATGTGTCCATTGTCATATTCTTCAGCGGGGGCCATCGTACGGTGTCGGGATCGACTGTCAATAATGCTTCTGGGTGTATAGGTTAGCAGTTTTTTATTCTCCCAGACGTTGGTATTCTGGTACCAGTAGTACTCACCATTAAGTCCGCCATAGTTCACGATCAGGGTAGGGGTGTTGGAGGTTTTACTGGCTGACCACAAATCAATTACATCTTTGTAAAGTGGTGCAATCGGAATGTTGTGTTCCACACTTGTATGTCCATCGAGGATCATACTCATATTGTGGAAGAAAGTCGAACCACCTTCGGGATAAACCATAATCTCCAGCTCACGAGACGCCTTGATCACCTGCTGGCGCTGGTTTCTCCGGGGCTGATTATAACTCTTCACGCTGAAGGCACCATATGCTTTGGTTCTGGAAACAGAAGAAACGGCATCTTCATAATTGTTGATTACCGCCTTAAAATCTCCATCAGCTCCGTACAAAATGGTACCCGTAGTAAAGATCCGTGGCCCAACCATATTTCCGGCTTTCACCATTTCTGATTGTGAAAAGGCCATTTCAGAATTTGCTGATGGGTCATGCGTAGTCGTGATGCCATAGGCCAGATTGGCGTAATAGGGCCATTCCTTTTGAGGGGAAAGACCGTATCGGAAGGCATTCAGGTGCGCATGTGTATCTACGATACCCGGGATAATCACTTTCCCCTTGACATCAATCACTTTGGCTTTGTTGGGTATATCTACCGAGCCGCTTGACCCCACGGAAACGATCCTGTTATCTTCTACAACGATCACCCCATCTTCAATCACCTTTTCACCCTCCATGGTGATGATCTTTGCACCAGTGAATGCTAACATGCCGTCTGGTACATCAGCATCCAGTTCCAGCCCGATGTCGATTATGTCTTTTTTAACCTCTGATATACTGTCAGGAGAACCTTCGAGGAAAGTAAAGGCATTTTTCAGTTCTACCGAATAATAGTCTGAGCCCAATGTCCAGTGTACTTTTTTGGAATCGGCGGACCAGTGCAAGTTGATTCCGGCATCCGTTCCTACGTTAGCTAATGGTAGCTCTTTAGCTTTAGCGCTCAATTCAAAAGTTTTTCCATGATCGGAGAACGGAGTGATGTACACATCGTATAGCTCTCCGAAGACCAGCCACTTGCCATCGGGACTGATGGAAAACTGGTTGGAGTATTTTGAATGGAAATGGTCTTTTTTGTCATCGCCCTGAAGGTTTACACTAGAATAGCCTTTATCCAAAGCTCCAAAGAGGAATCCTCCGGTCATAAAGTAGATGCGGTCACCGCTTTTATTAAAGCTCGGGAACTGTCCATCTTTGGTGACGAAGCTTTGCTTGCCTCCATTGGCACTCATTAAATAGATCCCGGGGCCTGTAGTGTGTGTGAAGCCCAGGGCAGAATTACCATTTTCTTTCACGAAAACGATTTTGGAACCATCGGGAGCGTAGGAGGGCATTCGGTACATCCCTTTTTCAGAAGTTAGTTTGATTGACGTTCCTCCTTTGCTGGATACTTTCTGGATCGATCCTTTGGTTTCATCATTCCACGTTACATAAACAATGGATTTTCCATCGGGCGAATAGGAGGGTTCAAACTCCAGATCAGTACTTTTGGTCAGTCGTTTTGGCTTTCCATTGGGAAGCTGTTTTGTATAGAGGTATCCGGCAGCATTAAATACCACTGATTTTCCGTCAGGAGCCGTCTTCAGGTTTCGAATGACTTTGGCCTGAAACTTTTCAGGGGCCGGGTTTTGCTCGAAAATCGGAGCCTCTGTGATCTTGTGGGTAGCTTTCGCCGTAAACGGGATGTTTGTTTCTGCTCCCGTTTCCGTATCGACTTTCCAGAGTTTTCCCCTGGCCCAGATCACCACGTGTTTGTTATCGGGCAGCCAGTTGTAATTGGTATAAACGCCAAAGATGGCCCATGCTTCCTGCTGGTCTTTGGATAGTTTATCGTAAACGGGTTTTTGAATGCCGGTTTCCAGATCGTGTATGTACAGTACTGATTTTGTTCTCACCCTTCGGACGAAAGCCAGCTTTTTGCCATCGGGAGAGATCTGTGGCCGGATGGCGCCTCCGGGCCCCTGAATGATGTTTTCCACAGTCCCATCTTCCATATCGTACCTTCTGATGATGTAGATCTGGCTGTTGGGATCTTTATTGTACTGAAAGTATCCCCCCGAATACATGTCTTCACTGAAGTAAACGTATTTGCCGTCAGGGCTTACCCATGGCTCTCCCACGTCCTGCTGATCGTTTTTTCTTTTAGTCAGCTGAATTCCTGCACCACCGCTGGAGTGGTACATCCATATTTCACCGGCACCCAGCGAGCGCTGGGAGGTAAAGTGCTTGCGTGCTACTATGTATTGTCCGCCGGGTGTCCATACCGGGTTGTTCAGCAGACGAAAATCTTCTTTGGTGACCTGTTTGGCATCCGAACCATCAGCATTCATGGTCCAGATGTTATCGGCTCCACCGGAATCACTGGTAAAGGCTATCTTTTTTCCATCGGGACTGAAACGTGGCTGAACTTCATAAGCATGACCTTCTCTGATCACTTTGGCTTCTCCTCCAGAAACAGGCAAAAGGTAAATATCACCCAACATGTCGAAAACGATCTGTTTACCATCCGGGCTGACATCCAGGTTCATCCAGGTACCCTCGTCCGTTTCAATGGTGACTTCGGAAAAGGGGCCAACGGGATTGTTGATGTCCCACTTTTCTTTTTTATCGGATTCCTGTGCGAAAGAGAAGAAAGATGAAAGAAAAAAGATGATAATTAGTAGAGAGGTACAAGTTCGCATGCTGTTTTGTTTTGTTGCAGGCGAACAAAATAGTAAGAATTGATGGAATGTTAAGGTTGAAAGCTATGATCTTAAAATTCTTTAGTATTAAGCCCCAACCAGCATTCGGGATTTCTTGCCCAACAGCTTTCTGAACAGGAAAACTATTCCCATGCTGATCCCTACTGAAAACAAGAATAATACGATTGACCCTATGATTGTATTAAAAGGAGCAATTTCGTTGAAACCCAGCAAAAACATAAAGAGGGGAATTCCACCAAAAACAAAAAAGGAGTGTATGAAATAAATGGCGAAAGAATCATCGGCAATTCGGTAAAGCCATCTGGACTGCCTGTGTTGAGATTGCTGGAACAGGAAAATAAAGATTAGCGTTAAAGCCAGCTTCTGGATGTAGAAAAAGGTTTCTTTCAGGGAAATAAATCCAATCATATCAATATCATAGACATACAAATATGTTAGTATTGATGTTGTCGCCAATGCGATAATAACAAGAGGCAGGAAATGATCTTTCACTTTTGCCAAAGTAGCTTCCATATTCGATCCAATGAACATTCCGAAGGTATAAGCTCCGGTAAAGTAGATCATGGTCTGAATACTTAAAATATAATCAAACGCCATTTGTACCCTTGAAATAATCAAGGGTGCTACAATCAAAATGACCAGAAAAAAATGCCCCACTTTCTTTAAGTTAATTAGGAAGTTAACAGCTGGAGTGACAATGTATAAGAAAAACAGGACGGGCATGTACCAGAATACTCCACTTGCTTTTCCATAGAGAAGATCTCTCCCCAAAACCGTAAAATAGGAGAGTACTTCTGACTGCTCGGTTTCCTCAGCGTTGGTCACTTTAAATATGGTGACGATGACGGTGATGAAAATGTAAGGAAAGATGACGTTGGTGACTTTACTTTTATAAAACCTGGAATAGCCCTTTCCTTTTAGTATTATGCTGAACAAAACTCCTGAAATCACTGCAAAGTATATGGTACTATCATGAAACAGAACCTCGTTAACCAGCGCAATCGGGTTTCCCATATTCATACTGTCAATAGCTACCAGCGCAGCAACCACGGAGTGTATGTACACTATATTAATGATCGCAAATCCTCTGAAACTGTGCAGGTATCCTAAAAAGC
Source organism: Bacteroidota bacterium (assembly GCA_039030555.1). GTDB lineage: Bacteria > Bacteroidota > Bacteroidia > Cytophagales > Cyclobacteriaceae > JBCCDY01. Next base: position 52,517 of record JBCCDY010000012.1, on the reverse strand, counting down.
TCTTATCTCCAGAATGTGTCATATTTTCTATGATACGTTACAACGGACTTTAAGGTATATATTCCATTTTAAAATACAGGGTGTGCATGTTTGCGAGTTTCCAGTTCACCGATCTCAAAATGAAAGATACCCCACTTTATATCGAATTCAAGTACGTTCATTTCATCATCTGATTATAAAGCACTTGAATTCAACATCTCTTTGACCTGTTCTGAACTTAGAACACTTACACTTCCACCGACTCGAATCATATGCTGCCATACCCAGTTGTAATGCTCAATTACCTGTTCAGCTTTTAGTTTTGGTCTGTCTCCTGTAGTATGTGCATCCGAAACAACGGTCACCTTGAAATCCTTTGTTATAGCTGACTGAATGGTTGATTCGACACAGAAATCTGTAGCACAACCCGTAACAAACAACTCCCGGGTATCCATTTCTATAAGTTTTGATTCAAGAGCTGATCTGTAGAATGAATCGTTGGCATACTTATCGATCAAAACATCTTCAGATTTAGTAATCGGCTCATCAAGATTTTCCCAGTCAGGTGCATTTTTTTCAAACTCCCCGTTACCTGTTCCATCATGCTGTATAAATATCACGGGTAGCTTTAATGCTCTAAATGTGGAAGAAAGTTCATTGATTCTGAAAACAGTTCCTTTGGCATCAAAACGTGGGGTTTTTGCTGTAAAAGAACCCTTTTGCATATCAATAATAAGTAATGCCTTACTGCTCCTCATGTTAACATAGGTTGGCCATTTCTACAGAAGCTCTTCAAGTTTTATTCTGATCTCTTTCTTCTCGTTACTCTCTTGGTCGATGAAAGTAATCGAAGCAAACTCTCCTTTCTTTTTTAAGTCGTTTTCATATATTTCCAAGTCTGATGTTTCATTCCCGTTAACGGATAGTATTTTATCACCCTTTCTCAAGCCTAAAGCATAGGCCTGCGATTCTTTAATGATACTTCTTACGGTGATAACTCCCTGATCTTTTTCTTTTAATTTAAATCCACTGAGCGGAGCCTCAAAGGGGTCATTAAAAGAGGAATTTGGCTTGAGATAGATCTTCTTTTGCTTGTAATTGATAACGACGTCAAATCTTGAACTGATTACATTACCCATCAAGCCCATAAAATCCCCTTTGCTAAAAACCCCGGAATTGGCTTCGGATATTTCAACAATCATGGAGCCCAACGAATATTTCCCGATACGCAGAGATTTAATTCGAGCTAGTTTATGACTACTCTCTTCGTTTAAGCCGAGGCCGGAAGTTGAAAGTGTATTTCCAACACGATTCATTAAGTTATGTTCGGTTGCGTGTGGTTTACCAATACTCATGGTTAATCCTGCTCCCGTATCGAAAAGGATATTTCCCTCTATGCGTTCATCATTCTGTAGCGTCAGAACAACATTAAACTGAGGTATTCTTGTACTGTTACCAAAGTGAAATGGAATGGCCTCATAATCCTTAATATCTATTTCTTTCATTTTGCTATACAAAACCAGTTTCTGGTTCGTATAATCGATTTTTACGATGAACTTTTTTAGAATATCGTTTCCGATGATACCATCAAGATTCCAACTGAACTTTGAAAGATCAGTTAAGATGAAAGTCACTTTTTTAAGAGGAATCTCATCTGTTATATTCAGGCTTTGGTTTTTGACATACTCCAGCGATTTGCTTGCTCCTGCACCCGTTACCTGAATCTCTCCATCTTTTTCCAACTCGAGCTCTTTCGCGACTTTTATACTCAATACAGTCGATTCAGCTCCGGTATCGAAAATGAAATTTCGTTGAGTTCCACTTTTATCTTTTAGAGGGATGTAGATATGATCTTTTACAATTTTAAATGGAATTGTAGCTGTCTGTGATCTAACATCATGCTCAAACAGAAACAAAAACAGTAAAAGACCAATAAAATGCTTCATAGAATATGATGTGAATCGATGGCTTCTTACGCAAGGTTAAAGAAAACAAAAAAAGAGACTGTCTCAAAAGTCCCCTGAAGCTTTCATTCTGAATTTATTTCAGAATCTAACTTTCGGCTTATCAGTAGTTTAAAGATCCTGAAACAAGTTCAGGATGACTGGGATAAGACTTTTTGAGACAGTCTCTTACAATGAAAAAAATAAACAGCTTTTATGCCTAGTTCAAATTCGGCTGGGGTGTCGTTCTTAAATAAGGCTTAACTTCCGTATGTCCTTTAGGAAACAACTCCGGAATCTCTTCATTCGCTACTGCAGGGATGATTACGCAATCTTCACCATTATTCCAGTTGGCTGGAGTAGCGACTTTATGATAAGCCGTCAATTGCAGGGAGTCAATCACACGAATGATTTCATCAAAGTTTCTTCCTGTCGAGGCCGGGTATACTAAAATCAACTTGACCTTTTTATCGGGGTCAATTATAAATACAGAGCGGACAGTCAACGTATTATCCGCATTTGGATGGATCATATCATACAGATCCGAAACCTTTTTATCCTCATCGGCAATAATCGGAAAGTTAACCGTGGTACTTTGTGTTTCATTAATATCCTTTATCCATCCCCCGTGCGATTCCAATCCATCCACACTTAGCGCGGCTACTTTTACATTTCTTTTGCTGAACTCTTCCGTATACTTAGCAACTGTACCCAGCTCAGTGGTACACACAGGAGTATAATCGGCAGGGTGGGAGAATAAAACTCCCCAGCTGTCGCCGAGCCATTCATGAAAATTAATTTCTCCTTCTGTAGTTTGTGCAGTAAAGTTTGGTGCGGTATCACCTAATCTTATGGTAGACATCTTTTAAATTTATTGAGTTTAAGAATAGAATATTAATGTAAAAATTGGTTCGAATAGTTCAATCAAAATCATTCATTTATACGCAGGGGAGTAGCTAAAGATTCTATGCAGATGCCCTTTTTGCTTTCTCCCAAACGGCAGACTGCTTTCCTTTCATAAACCGAAAAAAACCCTGATAGACAGACCAGTTCATAAAGAAGAAATAATAAGGAATGAAAAGCCCTTTAAGCTTGATTTCCTTTTCCTGTAATATGTATCCTAAAAGGGCGAGTAGATAGAAAGCAATCTGCCCGGCAAGCAGTATGATATAAATGATATTTCCTGAATAGGCCAATACTATATTCAGCGACAAAGCGATAATTAATGCAAGAGGAGTGAGGGTCCATCTTAAAGCCCGGTGTGAAATGTATTGAAAGGAAGCCATTCCATGTTTGAAGATATTCAACATGCCTTTCAGGAGTATTATAGCCTGAATGCCACCTGCAGAAATTCTGATCTTTCGTTTCCTCTCTTCCTTTATGGACTCAGAGCTGGTTTCCGAAGCATAAGAATCTGGCTCGTAAACCGTTTTGAAACCTTGTTCCACAATTCTCATCGAAAGGTAAAAATCTTCAATAATGATGTTTTCCGGTACTTTTTCGTAAAGATCAACTCTAACAGAAAAAAGCTCACCAGCTGCGCCAACTACCGTTTGAAGCTCAGAATCCCACTTTTTCAGTTGTGATTCATACTTCCAGTAGGCCCCTTCACCTGAAGCGGATGCACCATCTGCTGTTTTTTGGAGCACTCTTTTTTCACCAGCAACTGCACCGACTTTAGGATCTTTATAATGCCTTACTATGTTGACAATTGCATCTTCATTTAAAAGCGTATTGGCATCACAAAAAATTACAGTAGGGGTCTTTACATACTCCATCACCCGATTCACCGCTGCATTTTTACCTTTGCGTTCATCGCTATGATGCAAGATAATTTCTGGATGTCCTTTTATGATATCCATACTCTCATCGGTAGAACCGTCAGTTACGAAAAAAATAGTCAAACGGCCTTCAGGGTACTTTAGCAATAAGGTATTATCTATTTTATCTCTAATGTAATCTGCTTCATTGAAGCAGGGTACAATAAGTGTGGTCTCAGGAAGCTCATGGTGTTCAAAAACCTCTTTTTTACTCTTTTTTAATTTTCGTTTTATAAAAACGAAAGTAAAAAGCACCATAGGATAACCAATGTAGGTGTACAGTATAAGGAAAACAGCAATCCAGAAGATTATTTGTAAGATCATTCTATTCTTATCAAAGAGTCGCTAAAATAGAGAGTCATGGTTAGAAATAGAGCGATAAAGGCGAATATTTAAGAATTGAAGAATTCTTATAATAAATATCAATTTATCAGAGGAGATTTTATTAATTTTGAGTTTGTCCAATTATGGAATTCGTCTTTTTAGAATCTTTATGGAAATTTTGTGCGTGACGATCCATCGATCAAAGTGAAGTTTTTATCTCCAATCTTATTTATCCTCAGCGTCTTATTTAAAAGCTCTACAGCTTTTGGGTTTGTTGCGCCTGAGATTACTGGACAGAATACCTTGAGCATTTGTGAGGAGGAGTCTTTATTAATTACTTTATCAGACCTTACTGTTAATGATCCTGATAATGTTTTTCCGGACGACTTTACACTTTTTATTCAGGATGGGACAAATTATTCGAGATCAGGTAATACCATAACTCCAGCTTCCGGTTTTTCAGGTATATTATCTGTACCTATTACAGTTAGTGCTAGCGGTGAAAGTAGCCCAGTGTTTAATCTTCAGATTACGGTTAATGCACTTCCTTTTCTGGATCCGACACTTACAGCTGAGGTTTGCAGTGATGAAGCATCAGGTCTGATTTTAACAACAGGAACCGGTTCACCCACAGCTTCAAGCTATGCAATTACTAACATAAATATACCGGGAGGCTTAACTGCTACAGCTGGTAATCCTATAACGGGCTCGGGTTTGACCAATACAGAAATCAGTGATGATGAATGGAGGAATCAGACCGCAACTACCTTAAGTGTTGATTACTCAATAAGAGCAGTTTCCTCGAATGGTTGTACGGGAGAAGTATTTATAGTTTCAGTAGATGTTTTGCCGGAACCTTTATTAGAAATTCAATCCGTAAATATATGTACTGAGGAATTGACAGGAATTGTTTTATCCGAAACCTCAGGTTCTGTTTCTGCTACTGAATTCAATCTGATTTCGATAAATTCAAATGGTTTGAGTGCAGGCCCAGGAAATGCTTCTCCTGGTAATGGACTAGATGCAAATGTGATTGTAAATGACGTTTGGTCTAACTCAATGAACGACATACCCGTCATTGTAGAATATACTATCGAACCTGTATCTGCGGAGGGCTGTGTAGGAGGTGCTGAAACTATTTCCGTAACGGTAGCACCAGATGTTTTTCCGGAATTTACCTTGAGTAGAAATCTTGTTGAAGTTGATGAAGACTTTACGGAAACTGAAATAGTGAGCGTAACACCAATAGTCCCTTCATTTGGCAGTGAATGCCAGAATATTGTTTATTCCATTGGTCCTTCGATTACTTTTGCAACCATCGGTATTAACGAAGGCACAGGAGAAGTTTCAATTACTTCCATGCCGAATGTTTCAGGTTCCCAAATCTTAACTGTTTCAGCAGATGATCAAAACGGAACTAACAGACTTTTTACTCAGGATTTCACTCTGACTATAAACTCTGTTAATGATGCACCTGATTTTACACTAGATAGAATGACTCTGGATCTCGAAGAAGATTTTTCGAGTACAGAAATCATTAGTGTTACTCCCAGTTCAATTCCTCTGGACGAATCCTCTCAAATAGTCACTTATTCTCTAAGTCCTACAACTATTGATTTTGTAGATGTCAGTATCGATAGTAGTACTGGTGAGATTGAAATTATTGCTGTTCAGGATTCTTCCGGGACACAGGAGTTCAATGTAATTGCAAACGATCAACAAAGTGAAAATAACTTAGCAGAGACTACATTTACATTAAACATTACGCCTGTAAATGATCCGCCGGAGTTTTCTTTAAGCAGAAGTTCAGTTACTGTCGATGAAGACTTTCCGACCTCTGAAGTTTTTACCACTGTTCCAGGTAGTGTTCCTCTAGATGAAGAGAACCAGAATGTAATTTATTCCATCAGTCCAACTTCAGTTGCTTTCGCTAATCTTGACTTTGATCCATCTACAGGAACTGTGGAGTTTACAGCAATAACTGACTCTTCCGGAACACAAGAATTTGTTATTACAGCCAATGATCAGCAGGTAGACAATAATACCTTTAGCCGAAGCCTCATATTTGAGGTTATACCGGTGAACGATGCTCCGGAATTTATGCTGGACCGAAGTGAAATTAATGTAAATGAAGATTTTGCTATAGTACAGGAAATCAATGTCATACCGGAAATAATACCATTTGATGAGCTATCCCAAATTGTTACGTATCAGCTTTCACCTGCTACTGTCAGTTTTGCTGATATCCTATTTGAAAATGCGACCGGAAAAGTTACGGTAAATGCAATTCCCAATGTTTCTGGTAGTCAGAAATTTACCATCATAGCAAACGATCAGCAGGGGGTTAATAATGAATTTTCGACTACATTTCAGTTAACTGTCTCAGAGGTTAATGACCGTCCTTCATTCAGTATTTCGGGAACAGCAGCTACCGCTGATGAAGATGCCGGAACACAAACCTTTGAGAATTGGATTTCAGATATTGTCGCAGGCCCGAATGAAGGAAGTCAGTCGGTGAGTTTTGTTACTAACGTAGTCTCAACTACAGGTGGGTTAGTGTTTGCAGTTGAGCCTTCCATTAATGCTTCAGGGGACTTAAGTTTTCTGACTTCTTCTAATCGAAATGGGACGGCAGTAATTCAGGTTTTTGCACTCGACAATGGCGATGACACACCACCTAATAATAATCAAAGTCCTACTCAAACTTTTTCAATTGTTGTAAATGCAGTTAATGACCCTCCTTCATTCGCGAGAGGTAACAATGAATTTATAGATGAAGATGGTGATCCAGTAATCGTAAGCCCTTGGGCAACAGCCATTATTCCGGGTGGAGGAGTTGATGAAAGTGCTCAGAATATTCAATTTTTGGTAAATTCTACAGGTACAGTTGGTAATCTGACTTTTGATTCGGCACCCACCATAAGTCCTAATGGTAGTCTCAATTACAATGCTACCCCTAATACCAATGGTATTGCAAATTTCGAGATCACCATAGTAGATGACGGGAGTGATGTATCACCTTCAAACAATGTGGGAAATAGCGTCACCTTATCCATAAATGTGGCTGCAGTTAATGATCCTCCTGAATTTGTGAAAGGAGTAGATATTAACCTGGTCGAAGACGATGGGATTCAGACGATAAACTCCTGGGCTTCCGGTATTTTTAGAGGGGGAGGAAGTGATGAATCTACACAGTCTCTTACTTTCGAATTGATCAGCAGTACTGTATCAGGTAACATTTCTTATGCTCAAGCACCTGAAGTTAATGAAGCCGGTGACTTAAGTTTTGAACTTGCCCCTGATGCCTTTGGAGAGGCGAATGTTTCCATTCAACTCTTTGATAATGGCCCAGAAAATTCTCCAAGTGATAACTCTAGTGAGATACAGAACTTTAGCATTACAGCTAGCCCTACGCAGGATGATCCTATTTTTACCAGTACTCCTGTAACCGGAGCTATACAAGGTCAATTATATTCATACTTGATCACAGCTGATGATCCTGATTTAATCACAGCGGCTGATCTGTCTGCACTTAGTTTTAACTCTCCAATTGCACTACCATCATGGTTGCAGTTGATAGATAACTCTAATGGTACTGCAACGCTCTCAGGTACTCCAACGAATTCTGATATCGGTACTTTCGGAATTTTCATAAGACTTCAAGATGCTCAGGGAAATGATCAAAACCAGTTTTTTGATATTGAAGTTGCCAATAGCAACGATATCCCTTTCTTTACAAGTACTGCTAACGAATCAGCTACCGAAGGTATAGCGTATAATTATTTCATTTTAACAGATGATAATGATCCTGGTGATGTATTAAATATCACGGCTCCAACCCTCCCAGCTTGGTTGAATTTATTAGATAATGGGGATGGAAGTGCTATTCTTTCAGGAACACCAGATAATGATGATGTTGGAACAAATCCTGTAGAACTTCGGGTAACTGATAATTCAGATGCGTTCAGCTTGCAGAACTTCGAAATCGTAGTTGAAAATGCCAATCAGCCACCCAGATTTGATTCTGACCCAGTTCTTCAAGTCAATGAAGATGTAAATTATGAATATCTTATTCAGGCTTCAGATGAAGATTTGAATGACCAACTTACGATTTCGGCTTTATCTATACCGGATTGGCTTGAGCTCACAGACAATAATGATGGAACAGCTATTTTACAAGGATTGCCAAGTAACAGCGATGTTGGCGTCTTTAATATTGTATTGAACGTGGAAGATTTAGAGGGACTAAATGAGAATCAGAATTTTAGTCTTGAGGTCTTAAATCAGAACGACGCACCTTCTTTTTCGAGTTCACCTGTTTTAGTTGCCCTTCAAGGTGAAGATTATGAATACAGTGTAGTAACTACTGATCCCGACCTTGCCGATTCAAGAAGTATTATAGCTAATGAGCTGCCATTATGGCTTTCGTTTGAAGAATTCAGTAATGGTACAGCAAGGATTTTTGGCACACCATCAAATTTGGATTTAGGCCCTAATAATGTGGAACTACAAGTAATCGATTTAGCAGGGGAGTCTGTTCTACAAAGTTTTACGATTACAGTAGACAATGCGAATGACCCTCCCTCTTTTAGCTCTACTCCGTTAACAAATGCTACTGAGGATAATCTTTATAGTTATACCATCACTACCAACGATCCGGATTTAGGAGATACCAGAATTATTACTGCTCTTTCCATACCAGACTGGCTTTCTTTAAACGATAATGAGGATGGTACGGCACTATTAAGCGGCATTCCTGAGAATTCTGATGTAGGATCTTTTGGAATCGTTCTAAATGTAAGAGATGCTATTGGTCTAGATGCGAATCAGAATTTCACAGTTACGGTTGCAAATGTAAATGACGATCCTGTTTTTGAAAGTGCTCCACCACTTTCAGGTGTTCAGGGAGTCAGTTATTTTTATTCTATATCCACGGATGATCCTGATGTAGGTGATGAAGTAACTCTTGAATTGATTAACGGGCCTTCTTGGCTCAACTTCCAATCCTTAGGCTCTGGTGATGGCAGCTTATCTGGTACCCCATCTAATCTGAACCTGGGCCAGAATAATGTGTCTTTGAGGGCAATTGATCTTAACGGAGGTGTAACTTTTCAGAGTTTTATAATTACGGTTAACAATACAAATGACCCGCCATCTTTCATCAGTAGTCCTATTACTTCCATTCAGGAAGATGAGGCATACAATTACCTTATAGAAACCCAGGATCCTGATGTTGGTGATGCATTGGTCATCAGGTCTTTGGTATTGCCTGAATGGCTGATTCTGATGGATAATGAAGATGGAACAGCAAGCTTGAACGGTACCCCTGAAAATTCCGATGTTGGTACTTCAAATGTGGTTTTGGAGGTAGAGGATGTTCAAGGACTAAGTGCTAATCAGAACTTCACAATTACTATAGTCAATCAGAATGACCCTCCATTTTTTTCAAGTACACCAGTCACTGGTGCAATACAGGATCAACAGTATTCCTATGATGTTCTCACCTCAGACATAGATTTGGGAGATGATCGCACTATCATCCCGGTTTTGCTTCCATCCTGGCTTTCACTTACAGATAATAATAATGGTACAGCTTTACTCACTGGTATTCCACGTAATTCAGACCTTGGAGGTAATAATGTATCTATCAGGGTGTTCGATGCGGCTGGAGCAGCTGTCGATCAATCTTTTATTGTAAATGTGGATAACGCTAACGACCCGCCTTCATTTGAAAGTAGCCCGGTGCTTAGTGTTATGGAAGATCAAACCTATGAGTATCTAATCAATACTTCCGACCCGGATATTGGTGATCAAAGAACCATTATAGCACTTTCATTACCTGACTGGCTGGACCTTGAAGATAACGAAGATGGAACCGCAGTTCTTTCAGGTATTCCGCAAAATGAAGATGTTGGTAATTTTACAGTGGTTTTGAATGTAAGAGATGCTCTCGGAGCAAACGTTAATCAGAATTTTACAATTAGCGTTTCGAATACAAATGACCCTCCTGCTTTCTCTTCAATGCCAATACCAGTGGCAATCCAAGACCTCAATTACATTTATTCTATAGTTACAACTGACCCAGATATTGGAGATGAGAGAACTTTAAGCGTGGTCGAAATACCAGATTGGTTATCCTTTACGAATTTCAATAATGGAAACGGTGAGTTAACAGGGATTCCAACAAATGCTGATCTAGGGCCTCATAATATATCTCTCTTGATTGAAGATGTCGCAGGAGCTGCTATTGAACAGAATTTCGTGATTAATGTCGATAACATTAATGACCCTCCGTTTTTCACGAGTAATCCGATAATTTTGGCTACGGAAGACCAATTATATTCCTATATTATTAATACTTCTGACGACGATGTAGGAGATATCCAAACCATCAGTGCACTGTCTATTCCGGATTGGCTTAGTTTACAAGCCCAGGGAAATGGAGAAGCTGTTTTATCTGGTATTCCAGAGAATGAAGATGTAGGAAGCTTTAGCATTGTACTTGAAGTTACGGATGGGATAGGTGCTTCTGCCAACCAAAGCTTTAATATTACTGTTGAAAATACAAATGATGCTCCTTTCTTTACATCAAGTCCGGTAACGGGTGCAATTCAGAACGTTAGTTATACTTACAATATAACTACTGATGACGTTGATGCTACAGACGAAGTATCAGTAAGCTTGATAAGTGGGCCATCCTGGCTATCTTTTAATGAACAAGCAAATGGAATGGCTACCCTTCAGGGTATACCTACAAATGCTGACCTTGGATCGAACGAGGTTGAAATTCAAGTGGTGGATTTATTCGGAGCTTCCGTTATTCAAGCTTTTACGATTAATGTAGATAACTCAAATGATCCGCCATCCTTTGAGGGTAATCCACTTACTACGACTAATGAAGATGAAACCTACGTCTATAATATTACGACTAGCGATCCTGATTTTGGGGATACAAGAGATATTATAGCATTCATAATTCCCGATTGGCTATCGATTGAAGATAATGGTGATGGAACCGCTTCATTGGAGGGCATACCATCTAATACGGATGTTGGAGTAAGTAATGTAGGTCTCCGTGTTGAAGATGCGCTTGGTCTAACGGCCGATCAAATTTTCAATATCACAGTAATAAATGTTAATGATGTTCCTCAATTTGAGTCTGATCCTGTTTTTGAAGCAAGTGAAGACAATTTTTACGAGTATACCATCATCACCAGCGACCCGGATGTTGGTGATAATCTTGAATTAAGAGCTATCACTATCCCTACCTGGCTTTCCTTCGAGCAGAATTCCGGGAATGGCAGACTATTCGGAACACCTACCAATGATGATATAGGTAGTGCTTCCATTGTCTTAGAAGTAGAAGATGAGTCGGGGGCAGCAGTTCAACAAGTTTTTAGCCTTCTTGTAAATAATCTTAACGATACCCCTATTTTTTCAAGTGAGCCTGTTGAATCAGTTGATGAGGATACGGAATATATTTATACTATAGTTGTGGAAGATTCCGATCTCGAAGATGATCTGACTATTTCGTCTTTATCGATACCAAACTGGTTGACCTTGATAGATAATGGAGACAGGACCGCATTACTTTCTGGAACACCTTCCAACGATGATGTTGGCTTTTCAAATATTGTACTTAATGTATCAGACCAGGATGGAGCTAATACAAATCAAAGCTTTACGCTAACCATCAATAATGTAAACGATCAACCTTCTTTCACATCTTCACCCGTTCAAACTGCTCAGCAAGGCCTTCTTTACGCCTACGAGATTACAACAAATGATCCCGACTTAGGTGACGTAGTTACTATCTCTTCAGTAGCGACCTTACCTTCCTGGCTAATTTTATCTGACAATAGCAATGGTGCACTATTAAGCGGTACGCCAACTAATTTAGATCTGGGAAGCTTTAATATTACTTTGAGAGCTCAGGATTTGGCTATGAGTTTTGTTGACCAAAGCTTTGTAATTACGGTCGATAATGTCAATGACCCTCCGTTTTTCACATCGATACCTTTACTTGAAATATTTGAAGACTCTTCTTACACCTACATCATTGAAGTAGATGATCCTGATGTAGGTGATATACTATCCGTTGTTACAATTGATATTCCGTCATGGTTATCATTTAGTAATTTACCTGATGGCACCTCTTTATTGTCAGGTGTTCCGGGAAATAGTGATGTTGGTACCCATTCTGTAAGTGTTCAAGTGACAGATATAGTAGGGCAAACCGTTACGCAGAATTTCGATATTGAGGTTTCCAACAATAATGACACACCGTTTTTTATATCTGATCCGCCTTTAAATGTTTTGGAAGATGAAGAATACATTTATAGTATTTCAGGACAAGATATTGATGTTGGAGATGATTTGATATTGTCATCAGTAAATGTTCCAAGCTGGTTATCATTGTTTGATAATGGAGATGGAACGGGTGAGCTGAGCGGATCCCCGGAAAATAGCAATGTAGGTGTGAATGCCGTATCAATTCAAATAGAAGATGTGGCAGGCGCTTTTCAAATACAGAGTTTTGATATCATAGTTGCTAATACAAATGATAGTGCATTTTTTACGAGTACTCCAGTACTTATAGTAAATGAAGATGAGACTTATGCTTACCAGGCTTCGGCTCTGGACCCCGACGCTAATGATGAGTTAACGTTTTCACTAATTAACTCACCTTCCGGGCTAGAGCTCACCGATAATAATGATGGGAGCGCAGATATCGTCTGGGTTCCGGAAAATGAAGATGTGGGGGCCAATGACGTTACTATTCAGGTTACCGACCTTTCAGGAATAAGTGTTACTCAGGAATACAGCATAGAGGTAGTCAATACGAATGATCCGCCGGAGTTTCTTACTACAGTATTACAAGATGGAATTGAAGATGTGCCTTATGAGTTTTTAGTCAGGGCAAATGATATGGATCAGGGCGATAATGCGACTATTATTCCCTTAACCCTTCCTTCTTGGTTGCAGGCTACAAATATTTCCAGTGATTCTTTACGACTGACCGCCACACCAACAAACAATGAGGTAGGTATAACCAATATTGTTTTAGAACTGGAAGATGAGAATGGAGCTTCATTTGAACAGTCCTTCGGATTAAATATTATCAACACTAATGATGCACCGGTGTTTGATTCTTCACCGGTTCTTGAGATAGACGAGGATTCCGAATATAGATACGTTCTGGAAGTTTCGGACGTGGACCTTATGGATAATCTTATGATTTTTTCTTCAAGTCTTCCGACTTGGTTAAGTCTTGATATAATAGGCCAGGACTCAGCCTTGCTTTCGGGTACACCATTGAATGAAAATGTAGGAAATGCCGGCGTAACTATATCGGTTAAGGATAATGAAGGTGTACAGGTCGATCAATCATTTGTAATCGAAGTAAGAAACACGAATGATTCTCCAAGATTCTCAGGAAATGAGCCCCAAATCCGGGTATCGTTTGGAGAAAACTATTCATACCTTGTTGAGGTAGAGGATGATGATCTCATCTTTGGAGATCAGGTTTCAATTGAAGTTTTGTCTTTACCTAATTTTTTAAGCTTTACTAATAATGGGGGTGGCTCAGGTGAAATATCTGGTATAATACCGGAAAATTTATTGTCTGATAACCTGATAAGTTTGAGGGCTACTGACCAGTCAGGAGACGTAGCTACACTTTCCTTCAATCTGGAATTAAATAATCCTCCGACCTTAAATGATTTCGAAATATTGACTTTTGAGGATTCTATCTATACATTTTTATTGAATGATTTTATTCAGAATTATAGTGATGATGAGAATGATCCGATAGATAGAATTATTCTGGAGAGCTTACCGTCAAACGGACAATTACTTTCTTCTTCTGAATTATTATCTCAAAACGATACAATTGATCTAACTGGAAACCTCGATCTGGTTTTCATTCCTACATCTAATTTCAATGGAATAGATGAGATTCAGGTAAGGGTTGGCGACCGTATATCCATTTCTGAATTAGAGACTCAGATTGAGTTTGTGGTACAGTCCGTGAACGACCCACCGTTAATAGGAAATATTTCTAATGTGCCTTTGGCCTATAGTTTAGGAGATGCACCAATCACAGTAGCTGATTCTATAACAATAAGTGATGTTGACGATACACAAATACAATCTGCAATAGTTACAATCTCCGAAAATTATATTGAGGGAGATTTACTAGAACTGGATATAGTCGGAGAACAAGATCTCGAAACCTCTTTTGACCTTAATTCAGGAACTTTAATAATTTTCGGTTCTAGGTCTACTTCAGCATATGCTAGCTTAATAGCACAAATAACCTATAGTAGCCCCGTTAATTCAAGCTCAGTTTCACAGAATAAACAAATTTCTTTTTTAGTTAGTGATGGTGAGGATTCAAGTTCCGTTATCAATCGGGTTATTGAGATAGAAGCATTTCCTGAACTCGATTTAGTAAACTCTTTTACGCCAAACGGAGATGGCTTTAATGACGAATGGGATATTATCAATTTAGAAAATTACTCAATCATAGATATTTCGATATATAATACGAATGGACTTAGAGTATTTGACTGTACTTCGTCTGATTGTTTATGGGATGGTACCAGTAATGGCGAAGAGCTCCCAGCTGGACCATATTTTTATACAATTGACTTAGATAATGGTCGAAGAACGTATGAGGGTACAGTTACAATTTTGAAAAGGTGATTAAGGCTATAAAAACATATTATCTGCTCTTGTTAGTATTTGGAAGCTTCTACTGTACCTCTTCTTATGCTCAGACCAATTCATTTACTCAATTTTTCACTAATCTTCCCGTAGAGAACGCTGCATTTACCGGAGTAGAAGAAGCTCTTTATTCAACACTGGGCTTTCGACAGCAATGGAATAATTTCGGAGGTGACAACAGGGTCATTTTTGTAAGTGTGTTCGGTGAATTAGGGGGCGATGCACCTGATTCATTTAAGAAGAACTCTTTAAGAGTGAGCGATCCTAGTTTGTATGACGAATTATCAACTAACAAAAAGATAAGAAGAAAGCACGGTCTCGGAGGTTCCATAAGTCTGGAAGAGATAGGGCCTTTCAGATCAATCAATATAACGCTTAATCATGCTTACCATATTCCTATATCTAAAAGGCTGAATTTCTCCTTTGGAACTTCTGTTGCATTGAATAATCAGGAAATTGATTTTAGTGATTTCGAAGTTAGAGACGAAGTTAATGATCAGTTTTTCCAGGAGCTCATGAACGCAAATTCAGGTAGACAGAATTCCATTGATATTAATTTTGGAGCATCTATTCATTCTAAAAGTTTCTATTTAGGTGTTTCAACAGATCGGTTAGTTACAGAACAGATTTCCGGAGATGAGTTACTAGAAAATGATGTCTTCAGAAGATTCAGTATGATATTAGGTAATAATTTCAGGTTAAATCAGAATTTCGAATTGTTTCCAAATGCCAGGTTTGGCTATAGTGAACTTTCGGATGTGGATTGGAATGTTGGAATGAGACTTCGTTATAAAGAGACTTTTTATATTGGAGCATCCTATGAATACGATATTAAAACCTCCTTTTTAATTGGGTTTTCTGGGAAAGGGAGATTTAGCATCAATTATGCTTATGATCAATTCACCTCTGATTTAAGAAATTTCAATACCGGTAATCATGAGGTTTTAGCCAGTTTCATATTATTTAATAAGTATTCACGCTCGACTAGATTCTGGTGACTATGTTTAGGACTGCACTCTTATTATTGCTCTTAGTTATAAACGTAAAGTCAATAATTGGCCAGGCGCTAATATTCTCGGAACCACAAAAATTAGATAGTGGAATAAATACGGAGGCTGAAGAAATCGCACCTTTATTATCACCAAGTGGAGACAAACTGTTTTATGTAAAAACATTTGGTAGTAAGAATATTGGAGGAAAATTCTCAGGAAGCGATATCTGGGTAGCAACGAAAAAAGGGCCAACGAAATGGGCTTTTCCAACTAATGACTTTAATGGTTACAACACTAATGATAACAACGCTATTATTGGAGTTCACGAAAATGGTGAAATTTTGTATCTACTTAATACTTATAATAAGAAAGGAGGTATAGCATTTTCGAAAATGTATAACGGAAAATGGACTATGCCAGAGGAAATATCGATACCCGGATTAAAAACGGATGATTTTGTAGGGTTTTATATGAACCAAGACTATTCTATACTTCTGATATCTATGCGAGGTAAAGATTCTTATGGACAAGAAGATCTATACGTTTCGTTAAAAGGTAAAGATGGAGCATGGCAAGCTCCTAAAAATTTAGGACCGACAATTAATACTGAAGGTTTTGAGATATCACCCTTTTTATCGGAAGATGGCTTACGACTCTATTTCTCAAGTAATTCTCATACCGGATATGGAGATGCAGATGTTTTTGTAAGTGAAAGAAAGTATGGTGTATGGGATGTTTGGTCAACTCCTGATAATCTCGGACCAAGAGTAAATTCCCAGAAATTCGACGCTTACTTTTCGGTATATGATAGCCTTTATTTTATATCTAGCAATCGCGAGGGAGGGCTTTCGGATATTTATCAAGGAGAAATCTTAAGGCAAAAAAAACTATATACATTAAATACGCTAAGGGAGCTTTTACTGAAAAGTCAAAGAGATACAAAACTAAGATCTTTTTTATCAGAAATAGAGGCTTCGGGTATAGTGGGAGGTATTGAAAATCGAACCATTTTATTTGAGGAACTTTCTTACGATCTGAATGAAGAAGATAAAGCCAAGCTTAATTTACTTTGTGCTAGAATTAGTAATAAGGATGATCTTAACCTTAAGATAATTGCACTTTTAGATGTTGATTCTAGCGATCCTAATTTAGATCTTATTGCAAATTGGAGGCTTTTAAATGTTGCAAACTCATTTATTCAATGTGGAATTGATATAAAAAAGATAGTAGCCGAAAAAGAAAAAAGAGTACTTAAGGATGAAGAAGTAAATACGCTGAAAATTGATCTGTTTAGACTAACCGATGAATAATTTAAGATACGATTCGTCAGCTATCGAGAGCATTTCCTTATCTCCCTCAGTATCACCATAAGCATAAACCTTCTCATACTCTTCAAGCTTAACATGCTTTCTTATTCGTTCTAGTTTTTCTTTACCATTGCAATTGTTCCCTCTAATTTTCCCACTGATCGTACCTTTATTACTATCTAATTCGGTTCCTATAACACTTATACCAAACTGAGAAGCCCAAGGCAAAACCCAGTAGGGGGAGGAAGCCGTAACAATAATGACTTCATGACCATTTTCAATATGAAACTCTATTTTTTGAAGAGCATCTGAACGTATAATACTGGGAACAACCGATTTACAAAACTCACTACACATAGATTTAAATTCATTTATATCGGTACCTCTAAAAAAATAGGAAAAGAATGCTTCCTTAGCCTTTTTAGCCGATACCAATTTCATTTTTAATAAAACTAATACTGGTGATAAAACGATAAGACCTAGATAAAAACCTAGTTTTCCCTTACAGAAAATAGTAAACCCAAATAGACTATCCTTATTCGTTATTGTCCCGTCAAAATCAAAAAGTGCAAGACTCATTTTAATAAATGATCAGAAAAAATGAAAGGATCCAGAGGGTAAGTGTAACTATAATAAATTTATCTTTAAATAGTGTGTCAGTAGGAGAGCCACTATCTTTTTCAACGATAGCGATTTGTAAATACCTCATAACACCTGCAATTACAAAAGCACTCGTGAGATATAAATGATTTGTTCCTAATCTATTAGTTACATCATCTGATAGCGTATACATAAGATATGCCACTACTGCTATTGCTGATAGCATCGTAAGACAAGACTGAACGAATTCTATAGAATACTTAGACGAAGACTTTCTTATATTCAGCTTGTTCTCGGAGAGTACTAAGTCATCCATTCTTTTTCCTAAAACTAGAAAAAGGGAGAGTAGCATAACCATTATTATAAGCCATTGTGAAATTTCAACATTAGCTAATTCTCCACCGGATAGCACTCGAATAATGAATCCGGATGCTACGAAGAACAAATCCAGGATTGGTATATTTTTTAGCCCAAAACTGTAAGTTAGGTTTATTGCAAAATATAAACCAATGAATATAAAAAACTGAAAATCAAGCGTATATGATAAAAAAGACCCAGTAACAAATAAAAGAATACATAGAACTACTGCCTTAGAAATACTCACCTCCCCCGATGCTATAGGCCTGAATTTCTTGAATTGATGCAGTCTATCTTCTTTGTAGTCTTTTACGTCATTCAATACATAAACACCGCTAGCGATGATAGAGAATGCAACGAAGCCCAAAAGGACCTCGACTATTTTTTCTGTATCAAAAAAATGTCCAGCAAAGAAGATTGGTATAAATAGGAAGAGATTTTTTATCCAATGCCTGGGTCTTAAAAGAGTAATATAAGGTTTCATCACCACATATTTTCAAGGTCGCTTTTGTTATACTGATGCTCTCTTTTAACATAAAGACTATTTTGATTCTTTTTAAGCATCAGTATATCTCTATTAAACAGCCTTGATATGAGAGCAATAGGAGTTAGGAAAATATAAAAAACAATGGAAAGGAGAATTCGGGAATTCACCCATCCTAATGCTAAGGCTAGTTTTAACCAACCTGTATTAATTAGATTAGCAAGGTTGGAACTTATCAGACTTAAAAGTGAGATCAGTAAAGCAGCATAGAAGAAGTATTCATGTTTGAAAATCTGGAAGAAGATTAGTAATCCCGCAATGATTACTAATATGTTTTTATAAGTCGTGTTCAGTTTCAAAACAAAGTATAAATAAAAGGTGCAATAGCGGAATTACCACCTATAACAATGATGATTCCAAGTATTAAGAGTAGTAAAATGATAGGAGTGATCCACCATTTTTTCCGCTCCTTCAGAAATTGAAACAAGTCTTTTAAAAATTCCATTTAAGCTAATCTAAAGTATATTCCTGTTCCCATTTATTGATCTCAGACCACTTTGGCTGATTCTCTTTTTCGAATAAATAATTTTCGATAACAAGATAATCCATCTCTGTTCTCATAAAGCATTTGTACGCATCTTCAGGCGTACATATAATAGGTTCACCTCTTACATTGAAACTTGTATTGACAAGCATTCCATATCCGGTTAACTCTTTAAAGTTATTAATCAGATTCCAATATCTGGAATTCGTTTCCTTGTTAACGGTCTGAATTCTTGCTGAGAAATCGATGTGTGTGATAGCTGGGACGTCGGATCTTAAATGATACAATTTCTCTTTTAACGGTAATTCTGAATACCCTTCAACTAAATCTTTTCTTCTTTCTTTCTTAACAGGTTGAACAACAAGCATATAAGGTGATGAAGCATTGTTTTCAAAGAACTCTTCTTTTTCCTCTTCAAGCACCGAAGGAGCAAAAGGACGAAAAGACTCTCTGTATTTAATTTTTAGATTAAGTTTCTTTTGAGTTTCAGGGTCTCTCGGGTCTCCCAAAATACTTCTGTTGCCAAGTGCCCTTGGACCAAACTCCATTTTACCTTGCATCCATCCAACAACTTTACTCTGACTAATTAGACTAGCAACCTCATGTGCCAATTCATCAAAATTATCAAAATAGGTATAGTCAGCTTTATACTTTTTAGACATTAGAGTAATGTCTCTATCTGTATAATCCGGACCCAAATATGATCCTTTCATTTGATCAGAGGGCTGGTTGTCTAAAACCTCTCTTTCTCTATTGAAATATAGATAATTAGCCGCGAGAGCCGCACCTAATGCACCTCCTGCATCTCCAGAGGCAGGCTGTATGTAAACATTATCAAAAATATTTGAGTTGATTAATTTTCCATTAGCTACACAGTTAAGTGCTACACCACCAGCCAGACATAGATTATCACATTTGGTGATCTTTTTTGCATGTGTGGCCATTTTTAGCACTATTTCCTCCGTAACTATTTGAATGGCCAACGCCATATCACAATGATCCTGTTCGATTTCTGATTCCGGATCACGTTTCTTTAAACCCAATGTCTTTTCCCACTTTTTCTCATAGATCATTCGTAGGCCAGTAGCATAATTGAAAAACTCCTGTCTCAGATAAATTGATCCATCAGCTTTTATATCAACCAGGTTATCCTTTATCAAAGAAATATATTTTTTCACCTCCTCACTTTCACTTCGTCCGTAAGGGGCAAGTCCCATGAGCTTATATTCTCCAGAGTTAACTTTGAAACCTAAATAATAAGTAAACGCTGAATACAAAAGCCCTAAAGAGTGAGGAAATCTCATTTCTTCAAGTATCTTAATTTCACTTTTATAACCCAGCGAAATAGAAGCCGTAGCCCATTCTCCAACGCCATCTATGGTTATAATGGCCGCTTTTTCAAAAGGACTAGGAAAAAAAGCACTTGCGCTATGCGAAAGATGATGCTCCGGAAAAAGGAGTTTTAATTGTTTTTTGTCAAATGGTTGAATCTCCTTTAAAGATTCTCTAATCACCTTCTTCAAAAACATTTTCTCGTTTATCCAAACTGGTATTGAGGTAATGAATGAACTTATACCTTTAGGTGCAAAAGCATAGTATGTTTCTATTAGCCTTTCAAACTTGAGTAATGGTTTATCATAAAACACCACAGCATCCAATTCATCAATAGTTACACCATTGGATTCCAGACAGAATCTTACAGCATTTGTAGGAAACGAAGGGTCATGTTTTTTCCGTGTGAACCTTTCTTCCTGAGCAGCAGATAGTATTTTGCTGTCACTAATTAAAGCGGCAGCAGAATCATGATAGAAGGCAGAAATCCCTAGAATTTTCAATAGTTTGTAAGTAGTATTTATCTCAAAAATAATAAACTCAAAAAGTAAAACACCAGATATATTTCTCTATTCGTTTTACATATTCATAATATAATGGAGTAGGTTAACTCATAAAATTAAAATTGCCTATATCTTTGCACCTGCGAAGAACATAGATTTTTACTTAAAAGCATGGATATACTGTATTTATTACAAGTATTGTGGAGAAAGAAGTGGTTAATTATTGTCACTTCTGTTGTATCGACAGTCTTAGCGTTTTTTTTGACCAGAAACCTACCCGTAAAGTATACTTCAGAATCGAGAATATCTACGGGCTTTACGACAGGGGAAGGGATTAATGTAACCAATGAGCGCTTTAATCCGAGATTGGCAGGACTTAAGTTCGATAACCTCCTCATCTTAATGAGATCAAGTATTGTTTACAACTTTTTATCCTACAGACTCGCTGTTCACGACATTGAATCAGAAGGTTTCAGATCCTTAGAAATAGATGATATCAATGAATTGAAAGAGATTGATTTAGTCAAGGTATCAGATTTATTCAAAGGTAAGCTTGAGAGTTTTTCTCCTTTAACCCCTACGGAAGAAAATGCAGATTTACTAAGAAAAGTACTCCAGGGATACGGCTATGGTTATAATTTTGTTAAGGAGGGATTGAATGTTAGAAGGGTTGCAAATACGGATTATGTTGAAGTGACGTTTACGTCCAATGATCCGCAACTCTCGGCTTTTGCTGTTAATGCTTTTTGCGATGAATTTCTTCGATACTATTCACAAACGAAAGTTGAAAGTGGAAGTGAATCGGTCTCTTTTTTTGATAAACTCGTTATTCAAAAAAAGGAAGAACTAGATGAAAAATCTGAAGCACTAAAGTCATTCAAAACAAATAATAGTTTTCTGAATTTCCAGTCTCAAGGTGAAAATCAAATAGGGCAAGTTACGGAACTTGAAACGCAAAAATCAGAAATAGAAAGCACATTATATAGTCTCAAGCTTAAACTCGATAATCTTAAATCGAGAAACGTTAATACTTCAAGATCAGGTGGTTCTCAGGTAGATTCTAACAGAAAGATTCTTTCCTTAAGAAGACAGATAAGCGATCTGAATAGTCGCTACCTGGCAGGCGGAAGCTCCGACCTAGGGCTAAAAGATTCTCTTGATCTTTTAAGAAGCCAGCTTAATTTTCAATTAGCTTTAATCGAGAGCGCACCAGATGTGGCTGCAGCAGATGAAAATGAAGACGTAGATCAGGAAATTCAAAATACGGAGATTGAGATTGCTGTTCAGGAGTCTAGGCTTGGGCAAGTAGACTCTAAATTATATAATTTAAGAACCTCTCTATCTGGGTTTGCCTCTAAAGAAGCTGTTTTGACTAAACTGCAACGTGATGTAGAGGTAGCAACAAATGAGTATTTAAATGCTCAAAAAAGATATAATGAGTCACAAAATAAGCTTAAGGCAGCAACCGAATCCATAAAGCAGGTGTATTTAGCAACACCACCAGCAAATCCAGAGTCTTCAAAGAGACTGATCATTATAGCTTTATCAGGTATTGTTGTATTCGGTCTAGGCGTATTTTTAATTCTAGCAAAAGAACTACTTGACGATAGTATTAAAGTTCAGAGTCAGTTTCATAGAATAGTTAACCTGCCACTCGCGGGTACAATTATGAAGGTTAATGTTAAAAACCTGAATTATTCTAGTCTTTTTTCAAAAAAGCAGGAAGATCCGGTACTTGAATCTTTCAAGCATTTTTTAAGAAAAATTCGCTTTGAATTGGAAAATACTTCTGCAAGAACATTTATGATCACTAGTCTTAAAAATGATGAAGGTAAAACATTCGTAGTGTTTGCACTGGCTTTTGTAATGAGTCTTGTGAAAAAGAAAATTCTAATTATTGATACGAATTTTAAAAATAATACCCTTACAAAGTGGCTTTCTAAAGGCAAAGAGGTCAAGCTTCTTGAATCGAAAAATTCTACTGAAGTTCAGTTATGGTCTTCCAAGCATAAAAACGGGAAAGAGACTCCTGAGTCAATGAAGGGCTTAGTATCTCAAACAGAGTATAATAATATTTACATAATTGGGAATGCTGGAGGTTATGAATCTCCTGAAGAGATTTTCCAAGAAAGAAATTTTGAGGTTCTAATAGAAAAATTAAAGGAATACTTTGATTATATTTTATTAGAAGGCCCCGCTCTTAACGAATATTCGGATACGAAGGAAATGGTCAAATATGTGGATAAAATCATTCCCATTTTCTCGGCTGACTCTAAGATAAAACAGCAAGATAAAGAGTCAATAAAGTATCTCAACTCACTTGATGGTAAACTTACCGGGGCAATACTTAATCAGATTGAACCGGAAAATATAAATAACTAATTTTTTAAGATACCTCTAGATTTTAATTCATCCTCTTTTTGAATAATAACTTGCTTTATAGTTTCTCGAGCTATTTCGGGGTCTATTAATTCTAGAATATTATGCGTTCTTAAATAACCTAGGGCTCGATTTATATGATTGATTTTAATATTGTTTATAAAAGGCTCACGAAGTAATTCTACATTAAAAGACTTAATAGGAATGTTTTCTACAGCTATATCAAAAACTTCTTCAACACTTTTAATATCCTGATTTTGAATTATGGATATCGTTTTTCTAACATCCTCTTCTTTAACTTCATCTATGATCTTCAGAATTTCATTAATAGATATACCGATTGTATCAGTAGTGACTAGAAAGTTTTCGACCTTTGCATTTAAAGTATCACTTACCTTGACTATTTTTCCCTGTATCTTTTCTGGAATATATACGGGATATTTGTTTTTGATGATTGCTTTCGCTACTACTTTCGGTAGCTGCTTTTCATAGTAGTACCAGGATACTCCTACAACTAAAAGAAGGAGAACAATACCAATTATTAATATTCTTTTCATCTAACAGATTGATTATTAAGTCCCCAATGAGAAAGATCTACTTTCAATAATTCCTGAAGTTTCAAAATATCTTCAAAATAGATTTCATTTATCAGTCGACTTTTGAGTTCTGGATCCAGTTTTGGGCGATGCAGATTTTTACTTCGCAGATCGTTTATTTGTTTTTGTGCCCAACGGTTTTGTTTTAAGTTTTCAAAACCCTTTTTAGGAAGTATTTTCTTAACTACGTCTTTAACCATACTTTTTTGCCCAAAGAGTTTGTCATAAAATTCATTCTTAACTAAGCCTGATCTATTGTATTCTACATCCACGATGGCTTCGAAGCTAGAATCAACATCCAAAAATTCATACATTTCTTTGAGTAGTCTTTTACTATTATCTCTAAGATCTTCGTAAAAAAATACTTTTATGGATTCTCTTTCGAACAGCTCGAAGTATCTGGAAATATGCTTGAAATAAAACCCTTCTTTTACTAAGTCGTTTCGTTTCCACCACACGGAAGTTTTATCAAAACAATCATTAAAACTTTCAGTAGGCATTCTGTTATCTCTTGCTAAATGAAGAAAACGCGAGTAAAGTCTTTCAGCAGGATTACGAAAGATAGCCATCAAGCGCACATTAGGGATATAGCGTTTAATTCTCTCGGGGGCTATGTCGTGGTACAAATACGTATTACTTGTTTCTCCTTTAACATGATGATCGTCAGCATCAGCAAACAGATTTAGGTAATCTTCTATTTTAGTTACGGAGTTAACAAAATGAATTCGCTCATCCTCTGTATCGAAATCAGATTCTTTACTAAATTCGTATCCGAAAAAATTCGGCTCTTTCCTAGAGCTAATAAATATTTCCGGATGTTGCTTTAAATAATTATCTAGCGAAGTGGTTCCAGATTTTCCAGCACCAATAATTAAAAAATCAGGAAAAAGGCTACTATCAAAAGCTGACATTAATTAATAGTTTAAATAAGGGAAATGAATACTAATTTTATCGTAATAGACTACAGGCAAAATTATAAAAGTAATTGTTATTAATGAGACTAGATAAGAAAGGGCTGGCTAAACTTGCTTCAATTCTTTTTATTTCAGCTATTTATTGTTATTTATTTTTAAAAACTATTTTTTGGTAACCCTTGAGAACTTTAGAATTAAATACTAAACCAATCTATATTTTCCTCGCTCTTTTAATAGCATCTGTAGGATTACCATTTTTGATTGTAAAGTCTTTATTTACCGGTTATGCTTTTTTGGGACTTGCAATTACATCGTTCTTGTTAATACTCTTATTTAAAGATTACAGTATTGGATTTTATATACTTTTTCTTTTTGGAAGTATTCTTTTCACCATTTATCGTTTAGTAAAAGTAAATATACCTTTAGGTGTCATTTACGATTCAATAATTGTGATAATGGCTTTCTCCTTGATAATTAAAGTTAAGGCGAAGGGTATAAAATTTGATTGGAAGATAAAGGAACCAATCGTAATTGGATTCATACTTTTCTATGGATACTTTTTAGTACTTCCTTTAGTACCAAACTACGCGACATTTGCTACATGGTTAGGCGGGTCTCGACTTTATTTACAAGTTGTACTGTTTTATTTATTTACTATGTATTTCACTTCGATTAAACGCGTTGAGTCTTTCTCGAAGTTTACTATAGTGCTTGCACTAATTGTAGCTATGCATGGTTTGTACCAAGCTATATTCGGGTATTTGCCATTTGAATGGGCTTGGGTTACAGCATCCGATAACAGGTACAACCTATATAATATTTGGGGTAATTTTAGAACTTTTTCATTTCTTTCCGACCCTTCTGCATTTGGCTTATTTATGGCTTATACGGGTTTATTTACTATGGTATTATCCATGGGACCTTTCTCTTTAAAACGCAGAGTTTTCCTTTTAATATCTAGCCTGTTCATTTTAGTATCCATGTCATATTCTGGGACCAGAACAGCTTATGCAATGGTAGTAGCTGGTGTTGCATTTCTGTTTGTTTTAAATATTGATAACCCAAGGATTCTTACTGGTGCTATAGTAGCAGCAATAGCCTTATTGATTATAGTTGAAGGCCCGTTCTATAATGCAACTTTCAACAGGATAAGATCTACGTTTAAAGGAAGTGAAGATGCTTCAATGGGAGTACGAGATTTCAAAAGAAAAAGTATGCAACCTTTCGTACATAGGAATCCTTTCGGAGGAGGTGTTAATATGGCTCCTGTAATTGGTTCAGGAGTTTATGAAGAAGTATTTGATCCGGATGGAGGGTATTTAAGAACTGCGATTGAGCTAGGTTGGATAGGTCTTATGTTACAGTTGCTTTTTATTGGGCTTGTAATGTATACGGCGATTAGAAATATTTTTGAATTGAAAAATATGAAATTAAGAGCATGGTGTACAGCTTTTGCGGTTCCTCTTTTTGCTATATCTGTTGCTGAATATGCTCAAGATGCTATGTTGATAAAACCTGTTAATGTTGTGATAGTTGCAACATACGCTTTAATGGTGAAATTTAGAGACTTAGATATTGAATTGGATAATGATTAATGTACCGTTTTGCCTTTTCTGATTAGTACCTCGTTTACGATTTCATATATTTTATTAGCACTATTTTCCCAAGTATGGGATTTAGCAAATTTTATTCGTTCGATAGCCAGTTTGTTATTGTTATCATTCAATGCTTTTTCTATCAAATTCACGGTTTCGTCTTTATTATTAGCCAGATAAACAAAATCTTTAAAGTAATCCATAGTTTTAGTTTTAGTAGCCACTACGGGTTTGCCAAGAGCTAAGTACTCATCAATTTTTCTCGGATAATTTCCGATAGTTAAATCGTTAATAGCTTGAGGATTAATGGCGACATCGATACTGTTAATAAACAAAGGTAAATCATGTTCTTTTTGATTACCTAAAAAGTACACATTTTGAATACTGTGTAAGTCAGATTCTTTAAAAATTTTATCTTCCGGCCCAATTAAAATGATGCTATATTTTGGTTTTGATAAAGCTATATGTTTTATCAACCCAATATCGAGCCTTACAGATGAAAGAAAACCAATGTAACCAACTCGAGGATGAGGAATGTCTGAGATTGCTTCTGGTTCTTCATTTGATATATTTTGAAGATTAAAGATCGTAAAATCACAGCCTTGACCCACCATAAATGAATTTGAATTATGTGGTCTTAGATAATCCGCTAAAAAATCAGAATTTGCAGCAATAGCATCGTATTTTCTTGAGAGTAACGGTTCAGTTTCTACCCCATGTTTCCTGAAGTAATCCTGCGAAACTAGATTATCCCTGATATAATAAATTGAGGCTATTGGACTAAGTAATTGAGGGAGATATAGGCCTGTGAACATTAAACTATCATTAAACAATATGTAATTTTCAAAGTCTATTTCAATGAGGGCGCGCTTTATTTCATCTGAAAAGATTTTGCTATTTCTCTTATTTAAGAAAGCGTATAAAAAGTTATGAGGTAGTTTATTAATACTTTCTATAATTTTTTTTGGATAAAGGGTCCATATACTTTTACCTACTTTTCTTAAAGATGGTTGAGTTCCCTTAATGACTTCTTCATAGTTAATAACAAAGTCTTGATTTTTCTTCTTGTAACGATCTAATCTATTTAAAGGATTATTTACATACAAGACTCTATTTTTCTTCGAAAACTCTTTCGCTAAATTCTTACAGTTACTACCTATTTTATGATCCCAAGGCTGCAAGCCAACAATTATTATATCCTTATTAGTAATCATTATTAAAAGATATTGGTAAGTAAACCTATCCTAGGAATTAATATGTATTCCTATTCAATTGCGAATATAATTTATAAGAGATAGTTTTATATTTTGTAATGAATTTTCTGTTAATACAATTATAATGAAGAGCTTCTTTTTAGTGGTTTTCTTATTGAGTTTGAATTTAGTTTATGCCCAGCGTAGCGATTATAATAAGATCATACTTCCAAATAATACGGAAGATATTGCTTTCGTAGAGAAACTAGTGCAATTAGCATGGCAAAATTATCCTTCCAATAGAATTGCAAAGCAGCAAGTACAACTATCTGAACTTGATCTTAAAAAAACGAAAAGGCAGTGGTTTGATATCGGAACGATTTCCGGTAATGTTAATGAGTTTAATTTCAGTGATGATGAAGATTTACAAGAACGTTCTGAATTTTTCCCCAGGTATAATATAAGGGCAAGTATAAGCTTGAGTATGTTATTTAATACCCCATTAGATGTAGGACAAAGTCGTATCAATCTTGATCTCGCCAAAGAGGAAGTTAACCAACGTAAGCTTGCAGTTAGGAGAGAGGTTATCCAACTATTTAATAATTATACGATGCTAAAAGAAATTCATAGTATTCAAACAACCATTCTTGAAGATGCAACCTCTGCACATCAATTGAAGGAGCAAAACTTCCAACAAGGAGAGGAATCATATGATAACTATCTTATAAGCTTAAAGGCATTTAATAACGAAAAGATAAAAACTTTGCAATCAGAAACGGCATATAGGAATGCTCAGCTTGACTTAGAGGAAGTTATTGGTATATCATTAAATGACGTCAATTTCTGATAACTTCAAGGTTTTACATAAACCTCTATAGTTGATATCTCTGGTATTCTTGGAGCTTTAAATTCAAAGCTTTTAGTATAATGGTTTTTAATGCAGTTTCTGACTTCTTCTGGATAAAAATTATTCAAATCAGGTATTACTTCAAACAATACTAAATCAAATTCCTTGTTTTGGATTTGATCACAGTATCTTTCTACCTCTCTATCGAAAAAAGATACTCCTTTATGGTACCAAAGAGGTATATTTTCTCCTTTCTCAATTGAATATGGTATCTCGTAAGCAAGTTGAGTCAACTCAGACATGTTTAGAACCTTGACATTTTCACTTTGCTTAGTCAAATCCTTTATTTTATAGATACCATCAATTGTAGATTGTGGTAGTTTAATTTTTTTAAACGTAGCTAGATTGGATAATTTCCAGTCTGAGCGATCACCATCTAAAGTATCTAGAGGTACTATGTAACTATTTTTATTAATTAGATCTTGGTCTGTGTTCCTGACGATATACGGCTTTACTTTTCCACTTAAAAATCTTGTCCAAAAGCTTCCGGACCACCAAAGTCCAGTTAATACAAACATAGAAAGGAAGATTAATGGGCTCTTAAAATTGATCTTATCTTGAATATGAAATAAGATGAAGGCTATGGCAAAACTGTGAAAGTAAATATTTCCTTTAGTTGGGGTATAGCTTGTAACCTGAATAATAGAGGCCTGAAAAAGAGCAAATAATACTATAAAAGATATTAAGAATTCCTTTTCAAAAATTTTGAAACCTTTCTTTGTTAGTCTGTGAATTAAAATTATAACGAATACCAAAAAGTAGAATTTAATCCAATGGGATGCTCCTAGAAATTCATTTATTAGATCGAACAGGTCAAACCTAGAATTATGTGGGTATTGTCCCAAATTAAACCAATAACCAAATTGATATTGATTAAAAGGTAAAATCAGTGTCACTATGCCTATAAAAAGGCCTAATATAAATGAGCCTAAAAAAACAAAGTCTTTGTTATGGAATGAATAGATAGTTGATAATATAGAAACAGCTACTATGCATAAAAACCCCGTATCCTGCTTGGTTAAGAATGCACAAATACTAATAAACGATGATAAAGTTGCTATTAATAATCTAGAGTATTTCCCTTTTTCAATAGTAGTCGCATATATCAGGCAACAAATACTTACCAGTTCTAAAACAAAAACCAAATGATTATACCATGGCCAAAAATTGAATAATGTATAAGATGAAATATATACTAGTAAAACTATGAGCCTACTGTGAATTACTAGACCCAGTGATTTAAGTAAGAACCTAAAAGAGAAATTAGAAATAAGATTTATAAATACTTGAGCTTTGATGAGTGTGAAAACATAAGGTCCGAAAAGCTTAAAAAAAAGAGCTGGAATGATCCAAAAAATGTATCCTACTGGGGTTCCAAAATCCTTATACGGGATGAGTCCTTCCGACATTCGGTATGCACCATCCCATGCTAAAAAAAGATTAATACGATAAGGAAAATTCAGAAATAAAGGAATAAGGGGAGGTAAAAGTAAAAGCGAAAATTCGCAATACTTTAACCAATTACTTTGATTTGTTCGCTTTGTCAAGTTTAAAACTATTGTTTGAGGAGGTTAAAAAAGGAAGAATAATTACCTGAAGACCTATAAAGATAAATAAAACAATTAACCATAAATCAACAGGTACATTGTACCGGTTTTCAAATGAAAAATATCCCTCATAGTTTTTAATGAACCCAATAATAAAAACAGTGAATAAAGATATTATAAACGTAATATAGATTTTGTATTTACTACTGACTGCAATATCTAGTATTCTTAGTCTATTCAGCCGAAAGAACATCAAAGCATTAATAATAATCCAGGGAAATCCTAAAAATTGAAGTCGGATTTCATTGAATTGACCAAACAAAAAGGTGGTCATTATTATTAAAGTAATAACAGGTAAGGCAGATTTCCGAAAGAAGGAGATATTTGGTTCCTCCGATTTTTTTTTACTCAATCCTAGGAAAAAAGGAGCCCATAAAATGTGAAAGCAGAGAAAACCAAAGCCTAGTATCTGAAAAGGTCGTGAAACATTCCATGAAAAGCCTTGAGCCATATTGTATGACTCAAGACCTAAGGAGAGTCGTAAAAGAATTAGAGACAGAATCGGTAAAGAACAAATTACTATTTTTTTGGAAAAGGAGGCTTTAGAAAAGAAGAGGTAAATAAATGGCAATACCATCAAAGTCTCTCTAGTTATCACTCCTAAAATAGCAGTCATACAAAAAAAGTAATCTTTTTCTTTTATCAGAAAAATTAAGGCTGAACACAATAATAAATAACCGAGCATATCTTCCTTAGTGTGAACCGGTAGAGTATAGGCAAGGAGGAAAGCCGGTGAGATGAATAAAAAAAATATTCCTAACCAGCATTCAAAGTTATTGAAACCAGCTATTTTTAAAAGCTGATGAAAAACTAGAGGAACGGAAGCCATAAGCGCCATACTTATTATGCAATAGATGTAATAAAAGTTTCTATTGTAATACTTTGATGACGAAAAAAGCTTAGTGGAAGCGTCAACTAAAGTAGAAAAGAGTATCCTGTATTTGAAAGGAGCTTTTTCATCAGACTTCCATTCATCAAAATGTTCCCACGTCCCTACTTGCAGTTCTTTGGCAAGCCGATCACGACTATTCATATTCCCCTCTAGAAAAGAGTTGGTGATCCAAAAAATGAGGCATGACAATAGGACTATTAAAACTTGAGTTCGCAAAACATTACATTTAACAAAGCATGGCTAAAAGTAGTAAGATCAAAACATTTCTATGTTGTTGGAAGGCATTTATTGATGAGGTTTTCTGAACCTATCAGTTTAATCTAAAGAAGACCATTCAATCTAGTGTTCTTTAGTTTTTATCTTTCCAGCTGATATCATGGTTATCGGGTTTAATATTTCCATTCGGTCTGCGTTGTGGGGTGATAAGTAAGCCATTTTCATAGACACCGAAATCAACAGGTATTTAAAATTTATAAAAAGATTTTCTATTAAACTACCTTTGATACATATGATCTTTTTTAAATCTCAGATATCCGATTAGAAAATTTTGACCGGTTGGAAATGTTAATGAGTTATCATCACTAAAAAATCTTATTCTTTCAGGAAGTTCATTATTTTTAATGGTTTCTATTACTTCAAAGCTCAATTAGGTCAATAATTGAAATAGAATTATCATCCCTGTCTGCAACTCATAGCTCATTCCTTTCTGTGGAAAAATCCACGTCTTCCGTGCCCTTTCTGGCATTAATAATTTTAAATTCGTTTTTTTTATCAAATGCAGTAACCGAAATGGCTCCTGATTTCATATTAGAGACGAAAAACTTGTTTTCATTGAAGTAAAAAAGTTTTTCTTTCGTTTCTCAATTTGTTGTAGTAATGGGGAACTACGCGAAAGCATTTTCAATAATTCGGACTTTAAAAAATTATAAGTTGATATGTTGAAAACAAAGTCGATATTTGTTGTTCTAATAAATCTTGAATTAATACAATATTGCCTTATAATAGATAGGTTTAAATCATTACGAAATGAGTGTTTTAGGCATCCCAAAGTGGATTAATAGAGATCTTCTTGAAATTAATAATATTAGTGAAGTTGATGATCTCTTATTCGAAGAAGTAAAATCAAACCTTAGAAAAGTTCTTAATAAAGATAATCCTATGGCAACAGTAGTAATTCCTGCTTGGAATGAAGAGCTGAACATATTAAGATGCATTGATAGTTTATCTAGGACAAAGTCGAAATTTGACTTCAATATTCTTGTTATAAACAATAACTCTGAAGATAGTACTCAAGAAGTTTTAGATAGATTAGGTATAGATTCATATACTCAGCCGATTCAAGGTTGTGGGCCAGCCAGGCAAATGGGACAAGTTAAATCAAAGGGTAAGTATGTTCTTATGGGTGATGCAGATTGTTTATATCCTGAAATTTGGGTGGAAACTATGATCAACCACTTGAAGAAACCTAAAACGGTTTGTGTTTATGGTAAATACTCATTTCTCCCGCACGAAAGAATTTCAAGATTCCAATTTTTCATTTATGAACGGCTAAGAGACGTACTCTGTGAGATAAGACATATCAATCGTCCTTATCTAAATGCATATGGAATGAGTATGGGGTATATACGTGAATTGGGCTTGAAAGAAGGCTTTGTAGATAGACACATCAGGGGGGAAGATGGAAGAATGTGTTTTGACCTAATGAAGTACGGAAAAGTAAGGGTTGTAAGATCATTTAAAAATAGGGTTTGGACACCTCCGAGAACCATTGTTAATGAGGGCAGCCTTTGGGATTTTTTTGTTGTTCATTTTTTTAGAACACTTGCTAATTTTGGTAGCTTTTTAAAAAAAGAAAAAGATCACGATACTAAAACATCATCAAATACTGAATACGACGTAAAACAAAGTGTAGATAAGATCAAGAAATCTTTTTCGCTAAAGAATAAGGAATAGTTTAATCAGATTTTTAAAAGAATATGTACTCAAACGTAGCCCTTCTAGTAACACATTTTAACAGAAGCAAATCGCTTGAACGCCAGTTTAAAACTTTTAAAGATTTAAATATTGAGTTTGGCGAAATTATAGTCTCTGATGATGCTAGTGAGGAGGAGCATATTAAAGTACTTGAAGAGCTGAAACAAGATTATGATTTTAAGTTGGTAAAAGCCAAACAAAATGGTGGTTTAGGCAATAATCTTAATAAAGGACAGGATAACGTTACACTACCTTATACGCTATACGTTCAAGAAGATTTTATACCTCAGGAAGCATTCAAGCCTGCATTTGAAAATGCATTAGTTTTTATGAATTCAGATGAAGAATTAGACTTGGTAAGATTTCACTCATTTGGAAAATATCCTTATTTAAAGCCTTATAAAAGTGGGTTTTCAATGATGGATTTTTCATTATTTAAAAAGGGCTACAGAAAATTTTATAAATACAATGATCACCCACACTTAAGAAGATCTAATTTTTTTCAAAAATTTGGAAGGTATGCTGAAGATTGCAACCCTGAGCAATCAGAATATAGGATGGTTATGTCTTTTTTAAAAAACAAGGGAAAATCTCTTTTCTATGATGAACATAAAAGTCTTTTTCATCACGGTAATACAAATGAAGAACCTAGTACTATGCTGAATGATCGGACAAACTGGAAAAGAAGTGATAATAGTGTCATCGCATTTTTGAGAAACATCTACAGAAATCTGAAGTTCAATTATGATTATTTCTTCCTAAAACCTTGATTTGCTTGGGATTATGTAAATTGTCTCTTTCCTTATTGTCAAAATGAAAAGAAGAAAAGCCCTTTTTGGTATAGCAATTCTAGGAGGCGGAGTGATTTCTTATTCAGGTTATTCAGCGTTTAAATTATTTAGTTTACCAGATTTTGCTTTTTTGGAAAACAAGAATAATCTTATTAATCAACTCGCAGAAATAATCATCCCCACTACTGATACGCCAGGAGCTAAGGAAGCGAACGTTTCGGATTTTATTATCCACACAATACTGAACAACTCAGATACAGGTACGCAAAACAATTTTATTCGAGGCCTTAAGGAGCTGAGTAATTATACCATTGAAAATTACAAATGCGATTTTGAAAATTGTGATGAGTCCTCTAAAACTGAAATCCTAAGATATTTTGAAAAAAATTCGAGAAGTTATTCAGGCTTAATAGGTAAGATATACACTAAAGTTTTTGGAAAATCTTTTTTTGAGGCTCTTAAAGAATATACGACTATTGGGTACTGCACTTCCGAGGTTGGTGCAAAATTGGGGCTTGAATATGTTCATATTCCCACACGTTATTCGGGGTGTCATTCTATTGATGCTGGTCAGAAATGTTGGGTAACCAAGTAATTCCTCATGTACCTCAATGGAGTAAAAAAAAGTAATATGGTATCATATGATGCAATAGTTATTGGGTCTGGAATTAGTGGCGGGTGGGCTGCGAAGGAACTTTGTGAAAGAGGTTTAAAAACATTGGTTCTTGAAAGAGGAAGAGATGTAAAGCATGTAGTTGATTACAAGACTGCATTCAAACATCCATGGGAATTTGAGGACAGATTAAGAACACCGAACAAAGACAAACAAAAGGACCCGGTACAAAGTACATCCTATACTAGTGGTAACAAACACTTTTATGTTAGCGATTCCGAGCATCCCTATATTCAGGAAGATCCATTTCGATGGATCAGAGGGTATCAAGTTGGGGGTCGTTCATTGATATGGGGCAGGCAGTGCTACCGAATGAGCGATCTCGATTTCGAAGCAAATCTGAAAGACGGGGTAGGCGTGGACTGGCCGATTCGATATAAAGATTTAGCACCATGGTACGATTATGTGGAAAAGTTCGTAGGCATCAGTGGTAAAAAGGAAGGCCTTTCACACTTACCTGATGGTAGTTTTTTGCCTCCCATGGAAATGAACTGCATAGAAAAACACTTTAATGCGCAGCTAAAAGAAAAATTTGGCGATAGGATAGCAACAATAGGGAGAACGGCGAATCTTACAAAACCGCTATCAGGAAGATCTCCATGTCAGTATAGAAATTTATGCAGCAGAGGATGTCCTTATGGAGCATACTTCAGCAGTAATTCTTCCACTTTACCAGCCGCATTCAGAACAGGAAATCTTACTCTAATGTCTGATAAGATTGTAATAGAAGTTTTGTACGATAAAGAGCATGCAAAGGCTACTGGTGTTATGGTTATAGACTCAAAAACGAAAACTGTAGAAGAATTCAATGCGAGAATTATTTTCATAAATGCAAGTACTATTGCAACGGCAGCATTGCTTTTAAACTCAAAATCGGACGTATTCCCAAAGGGGTTAGGAAACAGTAGCGGCCAGGTTGGGCATAATCTCATGGACCACTTTATAGGAGCTGGTGCAAGAGGCATACATTTAGGGTTTAGTGATACTTATTATTATGGCAGGCGACCAGCTGGAATATACGTTCCGCGATTCCGGAATATTGATGATAACTCAAAAAGACAGGATTACATTCGAGGATTTAGCTTTAATGGTAGGGGAGAAAGGCTTAATTGGCAAGATAACCTCAAGTCGAATCAGGGATTTGGTGCTGATTTTAAAGATAAACTTACAAAGCCGGGCCCATGGTCGATTTGGATAACAGCAATGGGAGAAACACTTCCGAATTATTACAATAGAGTTGAGTTACACCCAACCAAAAAAGATCAGTGGGGAATTCCTTTGGTTAAAATCTACTTCAAGTATGGTAAAAATGAAAGCATCATGAGAGAGGATGCTAAAAATAGTGCGGAAGAAATGCTAACTAAATCGGGATTTAAAGACATTGAAATACTAGATTATAAAAAACCTGGTGGTTCGGTAGTACATGAAATGGGAACTGTTCGAATGGGTAAAGATCCAGCTACGTCTGTTTTAAATGCTCACAACCAAATGCATGATGTTAAAAATGTATTTATTACAGATGGTAGTTCCATGACTTCTTCAGGTTGTCAGAATCCATCATTGACATATATGGCACTAACTGCCAGAGCCTGTCAATATGCGGCTGATCATTTAAAAAAAGGTGATTTGTAGAATTAAAGAAGCTTTCATTCGCTTTTAGAGAAACACTTAATTTTGTATCATTATGATTGAAAGCCAACAAATCAATTCCCTCCTTATGGAAAAGCTGTTATACATCGTAATTTTTGCTTCCCTGTCTTTTTTTTCATGTTCAGATGACCCAGGGTTACCTGAAATAGATGAAACTGTGAATTTGATTGATTCATTGTTTACAAGTGTTTATGTTCCTGCTAATGGCTTTGTTGATGAACAAAAATCTACCCGTGTTTTCGATGAAAGCCCGGTTCGTGTGATTGAAGATGAATTTGGCAACAGTCCTGATATCATATTTAGAGGTTTAGAAGCAAGTGAGAG
The DNA here is from genome assembly GCA_039030555.1 of Bacteroidota bacterium. Lineage (GTDB taxonomy): Bacteria > Bacteroidota > Bacteroidia > Cytophagales > Cyclobacteriaceae > JBCCDY01. The sequence continues at coordinate 16,109 of JBCCDY010000012.1, read as the reverse complement.
GGATACCGCTATTAGAGTCCCAAGGTTTCCTTCTGATACGGATCAGCCACCTACTTTTTTCGAGAGTACTGGCGCCATGTACCTAGCAAATGTAGAGAGTGCTCATTACTTTTCAGATATCTTTGAAGATGGAAGGAGAGAAACTCCTTTTGAATATTGGGCTGTAGTAAGGGTTTTTAGAACGCTTCAACAAGAATCACTGTTTGCTCCAGGTTCGAATATGCCGAGATTAAGACTTCGTAATTTAAGTTTTAGCGAATGGGGGATAAATAGTACTGAAATAGACTATCCTGAATCGGAAGGTATACCAGGGTATCTTGAAAAAACCGTGATCCGAATGAAATATGATCCGCCGAACAGTCAATTGTACTATAATAATGTTGGCTTGGGTGTTGCGCCTGAGGTAACAGATGTTGTTTTAGAAAGAATCGGATTTGGATCTAATGGTCATGGTCAAAACTACGAGTTGTTTTTATTAGGTTATATAGATGGAGTATTGGATGATAATGTTGCTTCTGTTGTATACGAACAAATTATTGAAGGAGATTCGGAGTTCGGTGCTTTACCGCAGTTGCCCGTTGCAATTCCAACGCCTGAAGATGGAGGAGATGATGATGTAAGAATTACTTTTTTTGATAGGGAAAATGGAAGATGGTTTTTAAGATTTAATTATAATGCTGAGAATGGTGTTCCGGAAGATGTTAGTAGACGAGAATATCAATGGTTTTGGGGAGATGCCAGGTTAAATGGAGAGACGACTAATTTTCTTAATAGACAGCATATGATCCCTGGAGCTACGGATTCCGTGCTTGTTAGATCAGATTACGCTCGTGGTAACAATATGGGTAATCAGGAAATATTTGCTTCAGATGGTGCTGCCTGTATACCTGATCCTGATGGTTCTGGAAGGACCTGTTTTATCAGAGTATCAGCATCAATAAAATTGTATGATACTAATGGAGACAGTTTTGGTGAAGTACAAACGGACTGGCTCATTGATAATATTGATTAGTAAAACCATAGTTTTAGCTCAGTAGCGACTTACTAAAAATAATCAAAGCTTAGAAAGATAATTCACTGAGCTATATTCATCATTTTCGATCAGGGTCTGCCTAACTTCAGGAATAAAACTTAATGAGTAACCAAAAATCCAATTGGTTAAAATCCGGCAAATTTGCACTTCTTGAAAGGGTTCTGATGCTCGGTTTTGGTATTCTTACATTTTACATGCTTGTAAGAGTACTGGACAAGTATAACTACGGTTCATGGATGCTTTTTATGACCATTACTACGTTAGTAGATGTTTTAAGAAACGGGTTTTTTAAAAATCCATTGATAAAGTTTTTTAATTCTAGTGATGACCATGAAAAAGACTCAATTCAGTCTACCTCTCTTACTCTTAATATCCTATTTTCTATAGTAATCACCCTAATAATTATAGCTCTTGCTGGGCCTATTTCGTTGGCTTGGGACGTAAAAGAATTGATTGATTTATTGATCATTTATTTTTTTATGAATATCTGTCTTTCGTTTTTTTTCCATTTTGACTACATCACCAAAGCTAATTTTCGTTTTGATGCTTCCATGGTTGCCCAATTTGTGAAAAGAACACTTTTTTTTCTTTTCATAGGCTACTTCTTCATCTCGGGAAAACGACCAGAATTGGTATCTCTCGGAATTGGACTAGCCTTATGTACACTCGTTTCTACATTAGTATTATTCATTTATTATTCAAAATTCAGTAAACTTAATTTCAGGATACAAAAAAAGTGGGCTAAAGAATTATTTCATTATGGGAAATATACGCTTGGAACTAATCTTAGTGCCGTGTTACTCCGAAATATAGATGTTTGGATGATAGGAGCTTTTATCAATCCAGCTGCTGTAGCAACTTATAATGTGGCGATGAGGATAGCTAATCTTTTTGAAGTTCCGACAATGGCTATGGCATCAATTATTTTTCCGGAGATGGTTTCGAAGGTCAAGTTAGATGGTGAGAAGGCTATTAGACCTATTTACGAGAAATCTGTAGCTATTATTATCTTGTTAACGGTTCCGTTTATACTGATTGTGATTATATTTTCAAGCGATATTGTCTATCTCCTGGCAGGAGAAGGGTATTCAGAGACTTCACCTGTTTTGCAAATCACAATTTTTTTAGGGATGTTTATTCCGTTTACTAAACAAATGGGAGTAGTACTTGACGCAGTGGGAAAAGCAAGCCTGAATATGAAATTTGTAATACTTGCGGCAATTATAAATGTCATTCTAAACGTAATTGCGATTCCAACATATGGTATTATCGGTGCTGCCAGTGCTACACTTACTACCATGTTTATTACTGCGGTTATCGCACTGGTTTATCTAAATAAGACTCATGAAGTTAAAATATCTTCTATTCTATTAGAAGTGAAAAGTAATGCTTTGAAATTCCCTAATCTTATTTCAGAAAAGCTACTCTCCAAAAAATAGAATATTAGCTACCAATTATTAATCTGCTCCTAGCCTTAAAAATGTGTTTTATAATTCTCACAACTAATAAGCAGAGGCCAGTTACTAATGAAAGGTATACTGCATAAGTAATGATGGTTAATTCAAAATCAGTAAGTGTAAGTTTCGGTAGTAAAATTCTGAATACGTTAATGAAATAAAGATGTAAAAAGAAGATTCCAAAGCTATAATCTCCAAGTTTCTCAAGAAAATGAAATCTTTTATTTTGAACCTGGAAGAAAATCAAGGTCATACCAAAACTCAAGAGCATCGCTTTTAACTTGCTTATGTTGAAAACAAAAATATACTCTTGGGCATCTCTAAGACTTATATAATCACTTAAAGGTATAATGTCTTTTATTTCTAGTGTAGTCATAATAATATATACAGAAAGTATTACCATGGTTAGTTGGGCATTCTTTAGGAGTAAACTACCCTTTCGTTTTGAGACCCAGATTCCAAAGAGATATATTGGAAAGAAATGAATAAATGATAATAAAATGTTTGAATGATACCCAAATCTAACCGTAAATAAGCCGGCAATGCAGATGATAGGAGTGATGTAATCAGAAAGTTTAAGTTTTGAGTAAGCAAGAATAAAAGGGGCCAATAGGTAAAAAATAGAGATCATGGGTATAAACCATAAAACACCAAAATGACGTCCTGTGGCCAACATATACAAAACTTTCATACTTGCGTGTAGGGAATCAAATTCGTCATTCATCCACCAATGATTTCCAGCATCCAGAAAAAGTTTATCTATTATTGGGAAAATGGAGATGATTAAATAGGGAAGTATTACGTAAAGGAGTTTTTTCCTCAGATAGGTTTGATAATCAAACTTCTTGTTGAAAAGATGATAAAACAAGAATCCCGCAATAAATACAAATAGTACTGTTCCATTATTAGCAACTGAAACAATCAGTTTTCTTGAAAGCGGATTATTCCAACTAAATGAAGTTGCAGTATGAAGACCTACAATAAGAAGTATAGCAAAACCTCTGAAGTGATGGATATATGGCAAAAAACCTTTTGACTGGCTTTTAGGTTCGTTCATAAGTTTAAGTAAATCGCACAAAACTCGTTAAAAGCCATTCTATATACTAATTTTCATAATGTTTATGCGATAAGGATTTGAGTAGTAAAAGACATGATATCTAACTGGAACAATTATCCAAACGTAACTGCTGAAAAAACGAATCTAATTAGCCCCTCAGAGATAGAAAAGAGATACTCTAATCAGAATTTTATCATGAGAGGGGCAGGTAAAAGCTATGGAGATGCATCATTAGGAGACCGTATTTGTTCTAGCTTGGAGTACAACAAGTTTTTATTCTTTGATAAGAATAATGGAATAATCAGCGCTCAGAGTGGGGTTTTACTAAGTGAGATACTAAATGTAGTGATACCAAAAGGTTGGTTCCTGCCTGTTACCCCTGGCACGAAATATATCACTATAGGTGGAGCGGTGGCTTCAGATGTACATGGAAAAAATCACCATTTGGAAGGTTCAATTTCAAGACATATCGCTTCATTTGATCTAATGATCACTACAGGAGAAGTGATTCGTTGCAGCAAAACAGAGAATTCGGATCTATTCCATGCGACATGTGGTGGAATGGGATTAACAGGTGTGATCCTAAACGTTTCTTTAAAATTAAAAAAAATAGAATCAGACCGTATTACTCAGAGGCAGATCAAAGCCCCTGACCTTGATTCGCTGGTGGGGTATTTAAATGAATTCAGTAGTTATACCTATTCTGTAGCCTGGATAGACTGTCTTAAAGGTGGTAAAGGTTTTGGAAGAGGTATAGTAATGCTTGGGGAACATTCCGTACAAAATGATCTGGAAAACAAACCTTCATTAAATAGCGCTCCTGAGAATCAATTAAACATACCTTTCAATTTCCCGAATTTCGCCTTAAATAACTTGACAGTTCGTTTATTTAATGAGTTCTACTATCAAAAAACTTACCGAAAGGATAATACTTTTATTTCAGGATACAACTCTTTTTTCTATCCATTAGATGGGCTTGGAAACTGGAACAGAATCTATGGAGGTAAAGGTTTTCTGCAATATCAGTTTGTACTTCCAATGGAAGGAGGTAAGGAGGGATTGGTGAAGATATTAGGTCGGATAAATAGGCGTGGATTAGGTTCTTTCCTTGCTGTTTTAAAAATTTTTGGAGAGCAGCCAGAAGGAATATTATCATTTCCAATGAGAGGTTATACGCTGGCACTGGATTTTCCAATTGTACGCGGATTATTTGATTTTTTAGATGAACTGGATAAAATAGTTCAGGATTTTGGTGGCAGGATTTATTTGGCAAAAGATGCTCGTATGAAAACAGAAATGTTTTTAAATACTTATCCGGAAATCGAAAATTTTAGAAGTATTCTTCTTAAATATGGTGTTAGTACAAAATTTGAATCTTTAATGTCAAAGCGATTATCAATTCTAAATTCTGTGATTGATTAAAATGAAAGTTATTAAGGGAAAAAGAGTTTTAATTCTTGGTGCAAACAGTGATATCGCAGAGGCACTTGCCTCCGATTTGGCAAAAATGGGTAATAGTCTTATTCTGGCAGGTAGAAACCAGGAAAAACTTAGTGCTCTTGCTTCGGACTTGATCATACGATATGAGGTGCCCGTTTCTGTAGAACTTTTTGATGCACTCGATATAGCTAGTCATAAAGATTTTTATAAAAAAATTGGAGAATCGCCCGATATTGTCATTTGTTCATTCGGATATCTTGGGGATCAGGAATTGGGCGAAAATGATTGGGGTGAAGCAAATAAAATCATTTCTACAAACTTCCTTGGTGCCGTATCTATACTTAATATTGTAGCTAGTGATCAGGTTAAAGCAAAAGACAGGACTATTGTAGGAATCAGCTCTGTTGCTGGTGATAGGGGTAGAGGGAGTAACTATCTTTATGGAAGCGCTAAAGCGGGGTTTACAGCATATCTTTCAGGGTTGAGAAACAAACTATATTCGAAAGGAACTCATGTGGTTACCGTGAAGCCGGGTTTTGTTAAGACAAAAATGATAGAGGGGATTGACACTCCCAACGCTTTAACAGCAACACCTGAAAAAGTTTCAAAAGCTATTATTAAGGCAGTCACTCGTAATCAGAATGTGGTATACGTCTTGAGAAGGTGGAGCCTAGTCATGTTTATTATTAAGCACATTCCCGAAATCTTATTTAAGAAGCTTAGTCTTTAGATTTTATGATTTGAGATATTCTTTCAGCAATAATCGCATTGCCGTTAGGGGAAACATGGCAAAAATCCACATAGATATATTCATCCTTATCAAAGCTATCTGTTAGGTCATAAACCCAGTCATAGTCTTTTTCTCTAAGTTTTAGCCTAATTTTCTCATAAACTTTAATGAAATTTTTTTCAAGTTCTTTATCCAGGTCTAGATGATCTGTTTTTGGATTTCCTATGTAGGCAGCTGGTTGCAAAAAAGCAATAAACTCTCCACCATTTGATTCTACTATCTGTTGGGCGATCTCCCAGTTTTTAATGAGGAAGTTAGCTATCCTATCCGCTTTATCTTCATTCAGGCAATCATATAATTTAGATTGAATAGCAGGGTTTTTTCTGGCAATGAGCTTTATAATATTTTCATAGAATAATTTTTCTACAACCTTAAGAATGAACTTTTTATTGCTCACATAAAGACGTTGTCTGAATATAGGCACAAGCCTATGCCCTGGTACTTCTACGTCGGAGGCACAGAGAAAAGCAGCATCGTTGACCCCATCATAGAAAATTACAATATCTGACTTTTCATTTTGCTGATATAAGGTGATAAGAGCATCTAAATTTTGCCTGGTATTATAAGCGAGTTGACCGTGATTGTATATCAGATGATCAGGTTTGGTTGATGCGTATAAGGCTGGTATTGTATTATGATCATCAGAACCCTCGCCCCACATCGTTGAACCTCCAAAAAACCTTACCTTTTTTAATGTATCATGTTTATTGATAGTTCCTGGAGTTATTCTATGTCCACTTTCGTCTATGTTTGTGGTTTCACCTGAGTAAGCTAAAGTTTTCCAACCTACGAAGGGCTCATATTGGTGCTTTATTTTATTGTAATCGTAGAATATTTTAGCGGAATATTCTTGATTACCCTCAAAATTGGGGAGAGACGCTCTACGGTTCTTTGTTTTTGCTAAATACTCACCAACCCCCCAATTAATGGTAATCAGTAAAATAGCTACCACTAATAAGTTTATAAAAGCAAACGAGACTGCTTTTTTTAATTTGGTAAACAAAATACTTTGTTTTCGTATTATCGAATTATTACACGTTCAATAAATACTTCCCCGCCTCTAAACGCATGAAGGATATAAACTCCACTACCAAGGGTATGCTTAAGCGAATATACATTCGATGAGGTTGACTCAAATGATTTAAACATTTGAGATTTTCCAGATAGATCAAAAATTTCTACCGTTACATTTTCTTGAGAAATACCATCTAGGAAAAAATTTATCTCATTATTAATAGACGGGTTGGGGAAAACTTTAAGGCCCAAACGGCTACTTTGACCAAGTTCATTGGAAGTAACTCTAAAAGTAATAAACTCAGAAGTGAGTGAGCAGCTTCCGCCTGTGACTTCAACACTATAGTCACCTTGCTCAATAGGTTCAAAGCTGACTTCATTAGCCCCTTGTATAGGTTCTCCATTAAGTAGCCATTGAATATCGCCTCTATCATAGTTTGATATTGCCATAATAGAAGATTCTATCAGGGAAATTTGTGGTATGTCTAAAGAGTCGGATATCACCTCGATTAACCTTCTTTCAGGATTTATACATCCTTGCTCGTTCATGATTTCTACGGCGAAGAAGTGAATATTTTCTGATATATCTAGCTGAAGGCCATTATTTGATGTTTCTATTACAAATTCATCAGTAATGCCATTATACCATCTGTAAATTATACCAGAAGTCTCACTGGATGATATATCTGCTTCAATAGAGATCGTCTCACCCAAACAAGAATTGATAGTAGAGTTTTCTAAACTGAATGAAGGGGTATCAGAAAATCTAATTTCAGTAGAATTATCAAGAAGAGCGACTGAGCAACCTAGATAAGCTGCACTAACTCTTATCTGGTTTGAACCCTCTGTTAGCATGGAGTTATCAATATCCAACAAAATAGAACCTCCATTGCCCTTTACAGTGTTTGATATCACTTCATTTACCTCATTTAATGCCCAATAATTAACACCAGGTGAAGATACACTTACTCTAACAAAAGCATCATCATCATTTCCACACGATTGTATAGAAGAGGCTAATTCGTTGCTTGTTATTAAGTCGGGACGACTTAGATGTAAGATAAATCTATCTTTAAAGCTCATAGTATCACCATTCACATCAAACGGATAGGATACTCCAGGTGCTAAATTCTGAAAGCTTGAAGTATAGGTATCCTCTAATTCAATATTGGCTAAGTTGAAATACTCAAGGTTTTGAAGTTCTAAACTATAATTTCCAGGGACAATATTTGATATATCAATATTTAATGTTTTAGTACAAAATTCCTCGGATAAAGAATTAACAACTAATTTTTGAGGGTTTGCATCTGAAGACAATGTTGATACGTTAAAGAAGTAGTTTGTCCCTCTTAAGACCCCATCTTCTGTTTTTTCATAAGAGTCTGAAAAATCTTCGTCAATTTTTACAAGCGATAGATCTGAGTTTTCATCATCGCTTATAATAATTCCAAAATATGAATTACTGTTATCCAAGCTATTATTATCTAAAAGCTGCACACTACCATTCCCACTCTGGCCTGTTTTTGCAGACTCTCTCACTGTAAGTGATGGATTTGCACTATTAGCTTGTATCCAAAAGGCCTGCCCAGCCGGTATAATTCCATTTGTTAGATTCCCACTTTCAGTAGATCTATCCCAAACTACCCATTCTGTTCCCGAATTACTATTCGACCTAACATAAATTACATCACCAATTCCAGAAGAAACCCAATCTTCTGTATTCCAGACGATATCCGATGGATAAGGGTTTCCAATAAGGTTCCATCCATCATCAGACCCATCGTTGGATCCACCATTTATGTCAAAAGAAAAATCTCCATAATTTGGTGTTCCAGGCGATACCAATGTCGAAGTATTTTGACCATTGAACATAAAGGTTGCATATCCTCTACCAGGCTCTACAATAATCTGATTGTCGGAACCTATTGGGGGGTATTCCAACCATTGTTCACCTCCATCAGCTAAAGAATCATAGTAGAACATAGAAGTATTACCGGACTGTGGACTGCTGCCAGAAAATTGTCCTGTTATTGGAAGAGTTCTTTGCCATTCCTCAATTGAAGCTATATCTACAGGAGAAGATATGTATCTAAATACTGAGCCTTTTGCATCAAAAAATCTTTCAACATTGAAGTTTCCTGATATAGTACCTCCATTTCTAACCTCATTTAAGAAGGATGTACCGTTTGAATTTGAAACTAGTGTAATTGTGTCTTCCGCATTCAAATTACCACCGTCTAGTTCTATAGCATCAACGATATAAAGGTCGCTCATAATATTTAATTCAGAGCCTGTGGAAGTATTGTAAATGAGGTTTTCAATAGTATTTTCATTATTTGAGAAATACAGATTCGAAGAGAGCGACGTAGAAGTATTTATTTCAATATTGCCACCATCTATTCCTATTTCACCATCTTGCCCCGAAGGGTTTAACACTGCACTTCCACTAATTCTTAAATCATTAGACCCAATATTGATAGAGCTTCCGTTATCTAATATCAATCCACCTCCATTCTGTGTACCCAATGAAAGGGTTATGTTGCCGGTGCTCATGTTGTTTATAACAGTTTGAGAACCTGCTTCGGAGTTAAGCTCAAAGAGATTCATGTCGTTATATAAATCAAAATTGCGACTTCCAGAAGCAAGAGATAGTGTGATGCTATTTCCTGACAATGGATTTAATAAGTTGTTATTTGTGATTAAGTCTCCATGAAGAATTACAGTTGTTCCATTGTTAGGTGAACCTTTCATACCAACGTCTGGCCCTAGGTGGAGATTTCCCATAACTGTAACGGTACCTTCGCCAATATCTCTTAAACCGGATCCGTTGATAATTAAATTTCCATAAGTAGATACCGGAATTTCAGTTGTGTTGTTATAATTAACAGTTGTATTGGGGTCCAAATCATCAAAGTCTGGTATAAAATCATTATTAATATTGACTGAACTATTAGGCATAGCAGAAATCTTACCCTCTATTTCACTATTAATGCTAAGGTTCACATTTTCACCTACTATAATTCTGGAAACGTTTCCTCCAATATTCAGATCATTATTGAGTACCACGTTGTTTCCACTAAGGCCAGTAACAATAAAGTGCTGACCGTTAAAAGAAAAACTTGAAGGCGCATCGCCCAGTCCGGATGGGTCATTATTCCAATTTGCTAAAGCACTAAGATCAGAGTTATCTACAGAGTAAAATACGTCAGGAGAATTAGTAGAAAAACTTAGTGGGAGAGAAGATGCAGATACATTTCCTGCTAAATCGTAAGCTGCTACGGTAACTTCATAATTTGTAGCAGGCTCAAGTGATGTAGTATAGAATGTATTACTCGTAGTTTGACCAATAGAATCACCATTAGCATAAACAATATAACCTTCTACACCATAATTATCCGTTGAAGCAACCCATTTTAAACCTGCATTTGTATAGGTATAGGAAAGTATTTCAAGTGAACCGGGGACCGTAGGAGAAGAACTGTCTGTTAAGGTAGTAGCACTAACAGGTAATGTAAAATTAGAGCTTCCGTTAAGGTTTGATGCTTTTAACTTATAATAATGAAGAGTGCCTGGTGCAAGGTTATTATCAATAAAACTATTTTGTTCATTTACTCTTCCTATAAATTCATATTGGACGTCGTTTAGACTACGATAAACTTCAAAGCCTGTCGAGTCCTCTGGAGTTGCTTCTGTAAATTGCCATGATAAATCTATTGTTGATAATCCAACAGCTGAGACAGTTAAATTTAAAGGTGTTGTAGGTGGAGCTGATAGAGGCACATCTCCGGTAGATAATGCTGCATCCGGGATAGCGATCATTTGATTGTTAGTATCAGACCCCGAATATCTGACCTGTAAAAATTGTCCACCACCTCTTTCAAAAAACAATGCAGTAATAGGATGGAATCCTGCGTCCAAAAATATACTTCCAGACTCTGTCCTTCGTCCATGAAGCCCGTCGTTTTCAACTACTCTAAATTGTGTAAGATCTTCACTATTAAACCCACCAATAAAGAGCATGCTTCCGTCATCAGATTCGGTTTCGAAAGTATAGGTGCCTGCCTCTAGTACGTTTAAATAACCACTAAATCTAAAATTGAAAAAGTCTTCTTGTGTTCTTAAGTCTAGATTAAAATTAGCTACACTACCACTAAATTCAGGATCATCCCATCTATGGGGATTTTGAGGGTCATCTTCAGCTAAACTTTCCCAAGCACCTGTAGTATGACCATATTCAAGTCCATCGAATGTTGTTGCAACGGAGATCAGTTCACTTGATTTTGAAATATTCCCTTCACTATCTAGTGCTCGAATAGATATTCCATAGTTGACTTGCGCTGATAAACCGGTGATGTTAAATGTTGTATCAGCACTATTGGTATATATCGAATCTGAATTAAAGTTGATCAAATAGTTGGTTACACCAGTATTATCTTCTGCAGGAGACCATGAAATTGATATATTATTGATTGTAAAATCCTGTACAGTGATGTTTTTTGGTGCAGATGGAGGAATAGTATCAGATAAGGTCGTGATCGAAGTTGAACTCACATAAGGTGAAATCTTACCAGTTCCTACTGCTCTTATCGTGTAAAAATACTCTTCATCAGAATTTACCAAGGTATCCTTGAATGATATTGCATCCTCTTCTAAAAGCTTCACAAATGTATATGGACCTGTTTGACTTTCGGACCTATATACTTCATAGCCTGTTTCTTCTCTTGAATTATCGTTCCAAAAAAGATCAATACTCGAAGAACCAGATACGACTGAAACCAAACTTGACGGTGCCTGAAGACTCTGTGGTGAATTAAAGAAAACATCAATGTTTTTGGACTCCAAGCTTCTACAACCTGAAAGTGTTTCTGTGATTACCGAGTAGCTACCCGTATTATTTGTCGTGTAAAATGAGGTGTCCTCACTGACTAAGTTATCGTCTCTTAACCAATCATAACTTATGTTAGCTAATGTATTACTCCTTATAGTTACCTGATTATCTCCATTAATGTCTGGTAAGTGAGTACTGCCATCAGCGAAGACATCTGGAACTTCGGGAGTTGTTTCCGTAATAACAACAGGCTTAGACCACTTATTCCATTCATTTTCTGTGGGACTTGCAGAAATGCGACTGAATCTGGCCCTATAAGTTCCTGCTTCTCTGGCGATGTAGATAGATTCGTTAGCGCCTTGAATTAATTCACCATCCTTCTCCCATTGATAAGCTTTAAAATAATCTGATAAACCTAATTTAACCCCGTTATTATTCGTTGAACAAAGTGTTGAATCTCCAAAGAAAACGTGAATATTAGATTTGTCTTGTTTCAAAAACCAGGAAAAAAAGTCAGGCTCTGCATAGGCTGCGTTCCAGGTTCCATGCCCAAGCGTGGGATAAAATGTGTATCTACCAATACCTCCGAGCTCCTCGTAAAACCGTATTAAATTCTCACTTTGACTTGGAGACGGTGCTCTGTCCCTTCCACCTTGAAAAACCCAAATAGGAATATGTGTAATAGTAGTATCATTACTAAATTGTGTATTAGTGGCTGTAGGGGACATCAGAGCCGCTGCTGCAAAAAGCGTTGGTTCTCTTTTAATAGCAACAGCAACATTTTGAGCACCGTTTGAAAGACCATGAATATAAACCCTGTTGGGGTCAATATTATAATCTTCAATAAGCTTAAACATAATTCTTATGGCTAAACCAACCTGATTGGAATTCCAACCATGAATATTTTGTGGGAAGACTACAAATCCCGGGAAATCACGTTCTCCTAAGCTGGGGTCATCAGGTAATTTTCCACCTGCTCGATTTACAGCATCTAAATGAGGCTTTCCTCCATGAACTAGGTTATGGTCATTATTCAACAAATTAATGTAGTCCTGTCGGCTTTGATCCGGGTCTAAACCTTGGTCTGGACCAGCAGGAGGAGTGTATGTGGAATTGTTTGATGGTGTCCAACTTGTGTTTCCAAAATAGCACCTACTATTCGTCCAACAATTACCCCGTTCTCCTGCTCCATGAAGCATAAGGATTATAGGGTAGCCTTCGGAATAGGTAGAATCATAATTATTGGGAAAAAGCAATCGATAGTTCATCGAAAACTTATTTTCTGAAGGAAATCGACTCTCTCTTAGATTCCCTTCTGTATATGGGCTTGAATTCCAACTTGTTCTGTCATGGAAAGGCGTAATACCACCCTCTATTGACTCTCTATAACTAAATGTTCCGGAATCTAATCTCCATTGGTGTAGCCTCCAATTAACCTTTTGGGCATAAACATCGAACGAAGCTAAGCTCATTGCGAAAAAGCAAGTGAAATAGAAACTTGTTTTTAAGGCTGTGTTTTTGAATTTCATCCTATATTCAGATTTAATCCTGATTCACAAAAATAGGATGATTTTAATTAAATCTTAGATTTTTTATAAGAAAATTGAAATTACTTTTTTATCGATACTTAGTTAAACCACTAATAATCAACACGTTGTTTTTTTTTAGTGAAAAACTGCGTTACTAAAATATTAGTATGTCTAGCAAGCGACATTTAATCTTTTTTTAAATAGCAGATTAGAGTATTAAAGAAGTTTTGAAAGAGATATTTATTATTTAACTACAAGCACCCAAGTATCTGAGAAAAGAGGGATTTCACTCTTTCTCATATCATTTCGCATTTGTCTTGCTTTTTCTATGTCGTCCATGTTATCCAGAAATACATAGTAGTAAGATTTCTCTTCATTAAATGCCATTTTAGCTTGATGCCCTGTAATACCAACATTTTTCATATAACTAATGGCATTATCCTCATATTGAAAAACTCCGACAACAACATAATTACCCGGGGTCATTCCGGTAGTTTTATTTTTAGTCTCTAGATCTTCTTCAACAATAGGCTTTAACTCATCTTGAACAACTGTTTCGTTTTCAGTATTTTCTATAGTAAGCTCTTCTTTAATAAGTGTTTTTGAGCCATCTGGCGAAGCTTTTTTATCTAAGACTGGCTTTGATTCCGTTTTCTCAGGCTTTGAATTTATTACTTCACCTTTTAAAGGGTTTTCTTCAACAGATTTCTCCTTTTCTTCGTAAGTTTCCGGCTCATAAACTTCAGGTTCCTGAGTGATTTCCTCATTTACTTCCTCTTTTGCTAAAAGGTTTTGATATCCAGGCCTCCTTTCTGCTAAATGATCTTTGCCACTGAGCTTACCGTATATCTGAAATTCATGTGAACCCTGTCCTAACTCTGGCGTTTGCCTATCAGCAACCTGATAATTATAAGAAGCTTTAAATCTTCCACCTATACTAAATCCAATAAAGATGCCAACTCCACTAGTTTGGTTATAAGAACCACCCAACCAGGCAATATTCTTATAGTTGACAATACCCAGAACTTCATATTGATTATCTGCTTCACTAAAAGTCCTGTAGGTGATCCAGGGTTGTAAAGTGAAATTTTGGTTGATGTTAATATTATAACTTACTGAGCTAAATGTTGTCTTAGTTTCTCCAAATCGTACCTCATTGAAAGAGTTAATAGATGCAACTTCAGTCTGAAAAAGTGTTGGAAGCGCAAAGCTCAATTCCAGATTCTTGAAGGTATATGCCATGCCAAACTGTCCATCAAGCGAACTGGTATTTTCTTGTAATGCAGAAATAGCAGGGTCATCAGGGTTTGGTACGTTATCCATATCTACAGTTGTTCTATCAACCCCTGCAGAAATTCCAAATGAAAGCATGTTGGAAGTTGAAGCCTTTGAACCGAAATACAATCGATAACCAAAAGTTCCCAGAGCTTTAATCGTACTTAGCGCACCTCGTTCATCCCTACTTACATTGACACCTAAACTTATTCTATCATTTAGAGGATGTTGTAAAAACAAAGAAGCAGTGTTTGGGGCATCATTAATTCCTTCCCATTGCTGCCTATAGTTGGCGGTAGCTGTAGTAAAACCACTTCTACCTACGAAAGCGGGATTAACTAAATAAGGATCAATGTAATAGTTTGAATATTGGATTGGGAGTTGAGCAAAAGTGTCAACAGTTATAGAGTAGAAAGCAAATAGTAGGAGTATACCTTTTAGTGTAGGGTTCATGCGCTATCGTATTATTGTGACGCTACCAGTGAGGTTATTTGTATCACCAGTACATCGAATGACATAAAAGTAAGCGTCAGTGGGAAGAGGCCTACCATCAGAAGAAGTTCCATCCCAATCGTTTTGGTATCCGTTCGACCGATAAACTTCGTCACCGGATCTGTTAAAGAGTATTACCCGACAGTTATCTATTCTTTGATTATTATCAACTATCCAAAAATCATCTATACCATCACCATTTGGAGAAAACATGTTTGAAATGTTGATATTATCCTGACCTTCCCTGATTACGGTAACTCTTACATCATCGGATGATGTGGCTCCAAAACCATCTGTGACCACTACCCTAAAAATATAATTCCCTATAGTCAAATTGGAAATGGCGGTAATACTGGCTGTATCATTTTCGATAACAGCGTTATTAGGGCCACTCATTTGAGCCCACTCAAAGGTACTTATAATATCGTTTTCGTCCTCTCCAGAAGCTGCTAAGGTCGTAGATGAACTTGGTAGTTGTATAAGCTGATCTTCCCCTGCATTAACAGCAGGAGGTATGTTTGTAGTATCTACGGCAGCGATAACAGAAATGCTAACATCATCAGATGAAGATGCTTCTTCATTGTCAGTAGCTGTTAATCTAAACCCGTATGATCCTACTGATAAATTCGAAACAGATAGTGTTTCTGAATTCTCTCCAGCGAGAACAACATCATTAGAACCAGAAGTCTGTGTCCATTCAATACTCTGGATTTCGTCGTCATCACTGACTATACCGATCAATTCGACACTATTCTGCGGTAGTTGAATTACAATATCTGTACCTGCGTTAACGGTGGGAGGTGTATTGGTTTCTTCCGACAAAACAGTTACAATTACAAAGTCATCTCCTAATGCATTTTCGTTATCTGTAACTCTTAATCTGAATTCATAAATCCCCTCATCCATGTTCGAGATAAGTAAAGTAGGAACATTAAAATCATTTATATCTGCCGCAGGCCCTGATGTTTTAGACCACCTGTATGAGCTGATTGTACCGTCCTGATCGGTTCCTAAACCTCTTAACTCGATAGTATTGGTTGGCAGGCTGATGACTCTGTCTGGTCCGGCATCAGCTACGGGAGGCTGGTTGGTATTTTCAGGATTAACGTTAACCACTACATTGTCGGAACTTTGAGCCCCCATATCATCGAATGCAGTAAGGCGAAAAGAAAAAGACCCTTCGGTAAGGTCATT
>JBCCDY010000011.1:0-162803 GCA_039030555.1 Bacteroidota bacterium | reverse complement strand
GCCCCCCTCCTATCGTGAGTCGGAAATTAGGGTTTTAACAGACCGATCGATCCGATATAAGAATTTTTATGGTGATGTGTTTAACGATTTGATTGAACCGAGCTCTCTAAGTGAATCGGGTTTGTTTTTGGCTGTTTATGGGGGGCTTTCCAAGCGTGCTTATCCGGATGTGGATTACTTCGGGGATGTGCTTCCCAACCAGAAGAAGTTTATGAGCTGGAAGTCTACAAGCAGACGTGTTGACCGTGAGCAGGAAGATTATTTACAGTTCTTTTTGTATGCCACAGGTATTAGTTCTATTCGATTAAAGGCTGATGTGACTTTTACGGATGATAGTACTACCAGTACCCCTATTTTGAAGCGTTTGGATGGTGTAGGGCGTGGTGATCTCATTTTAGTGCCAGCCGGCCCTATCCACAGTGGAATCAATAGCATTGATGCCAGTAAGATTGTGAAGTCGTATGTTTTGACGCTGACGGACCAGAGTAGTAACGCTATTTCTGAGCCAATAAGCTATGAGCTTATTTCACACAAGCCTCCGAGGACGCGGTACTTTATGTTTTTGAATAGTGTGGGTGCCTATGAGATATTCAGGGCTACGGGTGTTTTTGAGGAGTCTTTCGTTTCTGATAAGGAAGAGATTCAGAAGTTTTTGGGGCATGATTATGATGCTTTGGATGGTGAGTTTGAGGCCTATAATATGAGTTCGAGGAAGCAGTTTTCCGGCAGTACGGGCTTTTTGCTGGATGCTGAAGAGGCCAGAGTACTTTCAGACTTGTTTTTGAGCCCGAGGGTGTATGCTTTGGAAGGGGCGAAGCGGGTTCCTATCGTGGTGAGCGGCCGTGAGACTCGTATCCGGGTGGATAAGGAGTATCAATATTATGTGCGGTTTGGGTATAGTGAGGGTTACGTGGAGCGTAGGTTTACACCTACTTCAATTAACAATTAGCAATGGGGAATGATTATAAAAACACCTCCCCTAGCCCCTCCTTAAGGAGGGGAATTGGTGCTGATAAGGTGCTTTTTGATTTTTTCAAAATCATTGGAATATGATAGGTTTAAGGGTGAACGGGGTGTTTTTGAAGTTGCTGCCCGGGACGCAGATCTCGCAGGAGCGTAATAGTCCCTTGTTTGATGAGGATGGCTTTATTCCCGGTAGCTTTTCTATTCCTTTTGACATTCCTAATGATCCTGAGGGTTTTAATGCCCGTGCTTTAGGTATTTATGATGTGGTGGAGCAATCGGTTTCGGATATTCCCGAAGACCACCCGGCAGAATTGTTCTTTGATGGTAGTTTGGTGTTTGTTGGAGTGATAAAAGTAAAGCCCAATACCGGATCGCGCTTTCGGGTGACGTTCTTCTCCGGATTGCGTGAGGTAAGTAGTGATTTTAAGGATTTAAAGCTCAGTGAACTCAATTGGGATGCTATTCCACTTCATACGGTGGTTTTTAGTGGTGAGGATGCCACTGTTGTTAACGAATCGGCGATGCTTAATATTCAAAACCAGGGAACGGCCAACCTTTTACAGGCTGCTGCTGATGGTAAGATTGGTTTACACCGGATCGAAAATCCTTCTTTCCAGGATGATGCAGATTATTCAGGGGTAGTCAATGACCTGGATAATGGATCGGTGAGATCGAATAAAAAGAAGCTTGTGCGTGAATTTGAGTGGGTGACCAATATTATACTGGTTGGTCGTGGCACGCCGAGCCTTAATGATGGTGATACCATTAGCATGACGGTTGATGGTGTGGTTTATACTACAGACATAGGGGGACAAAGATCGTTAGGCGACCATTATGAACGCTTGATTGAGCTGGTTCCGCAAACAGATAATTTTAAATTAAGCCGAAAGCCGAAAGGTGAACGCAATGAGTTTAACCTTTTAATTTTTGATGACTGGACGCTTGTTGTAGAGGCAAAACCCCCTTTTAATTCTCCGAAGGATTTTAGTGTGTTCAGTACCATTGATTCTCAGGTTGATTGGGAGGAAGTTGAAGGTTTTGAGCAGTATGGATATTTAAAAGAGCATTACTATGCCCCTACGTTCCGGTTTTCTACTGTTTTTGAGCGGATCAGTAACCGATTTAACATCCAGTTTGTGGGAAATTTTTTTGAGGATTCTGACTTTCAAACGTTGACTTTTTATCCGAACCGGACGTGTAACATCCCAATTGAGGTGACTTCGGGGATAGAAATTGAAAATTCGGAAGGGCTTGGTTTTGAGCAGGAGCTAGATCCGGCGGATTATATGCCTGACTGGTCGTGTACTGATTTTATAAAGTATGTTGCCAGACTCACCAACTCCATGGTGGAGTATGAGCCTTATAGCCGTTCGATTGTTTATACGTATAAGAACGATTTGATCCAAGACCGATCGTATGTTGATGCCAAGGCGGTGGGTATCATCCACGCTCCTATTGAAGAGATAGACCATAAGCCTTCTCCCAGGAATTTTACGATAAGGTATGCCAATAGCAGTGAGCGCCAGGATTTTGGGCTTCAATACTTAAAAGTTACGCTTGGAAATGGTGCCAAGCCGATTGAATTGCCATTTCGCTTGTGGACGCAATTTGAGGCTGTAATGGATATAGAAGAGGGTTTACTGGATGAACCTTACCTGTTTTTTGATCGTGGACTTGTTAACGGGCAGTATACGAGCTCTCAGTTTAATTCTGATGCTTCTTTAAGTTTAAGGCTTGCCAACACTTTTTCTACCGAAAATTTTTATTATCGCTTTCACAAACGGTGGTACACGTTTATGCAGGAGCATAAGACCGTACGCATGGATGCGCGTTTTTTGACTAGGCATTTGAACCAGCTGGAGTTTGGAAGGATGTACTTTTTTGACCGTAACCGGTATTTTATCAGAAGGTTGAAGGTTGGGTTTGCGCAGGCTGGTGTTGCGGTTAGTGATGTGGAGGTGGTGAGGGTCAATTGACAATTAAGAATATACCTCCCCTAGCCCCTCCTTTAGGAGGGGAATGGTGCTTGTGGGTGAGGTGGTATGTCCTAAGGTAGGGGTGAAATTTTTAGCTTTTTTGGAAAGAGATCCCGGAATAAATCCGGGATGACGGTTAAAATGGAGTTATGATCCCGAAGGAAATGCAGGTTCAGTTGGATGCTATTGCGGAGAGGTACTTGCCACTTTTTGTGCAGGACTTCCGTGCTACGTTCTCGAAACCCAAGTTTAAGGGGGAAGGGATCAGTGCCGATAGTGTCCGTGGGCATATTGAATATTCGACGGCCCAAAAGCCTCCGAAAATTATAATCAGCTATGATGAAGGGGCTGAATTTGTTGGGAAACGCAAGTTGGTGTATTTAAAACAGGCTCCTGTTGACCAATTATTAGCGACGGTTAAAAAGCCAGGTTTTCGGATTAAAAAAGTTCCTGGGTACAAAAATGGAGCGCCTAACCTCTCACAGGATAAGAAAGAGAAAAGGGTCGCCTTTGCGATTGCCATTTCCCGACTTAAAGGATTTAAGACCAAGCGCAAAAAATGGAAAGTTGATGCTTTGTTCCAGCAGATGCCCAAGCTGAACCAGGATACGCTTGCAGCTTATGACCAAGAGATTGGGATTATTATGAACGAAACGATTTTAGCTAGCTGATGAAGACTACGGAGGTTATATTATCGAACGGGGAGAAGGCTGGTAAAACCATTTCCGAGCTTAGAAAGCAACTCAACCTTTATACACGCGATGTTAATCGTGCTGAGGAAGGATCTCAAGAATTTATTGATTCTGCCCAAAACCTGAACAAAGTGAGGGGGAAATATAGGGACCTTCAAGAGCAGATCAAGAGCGTTGGGGAAGAACAAGGAGGGCTCAGTGAGCTGCTTCAGGAATACATTCCTTTTGCCGGTCAGATTGGTAATGTTACCGGAAAGGTAAGGGGCTTGACGCTTGGGTTTAAAGGGCTTCGCGCTGCTTTGATCGCCACCGGACTTGGTGCTTTATTGGTGTTGGTTGGTAGTATTATTACTTATTTCACCCGTTTTCAAAGTGGGATTGATTTTGTAAGTGTAACTATGGCCGGATTGAGTTCGGTCGTTAATGAGATTATTGGACGTTTAGGGCGTTTTGCTTCCGGGTTGTGGGATATTGTTAATGGACGGTTTGATGCTGGTGTAGATAAGCTGAAAGGCTCATTTGATAATCTTAGTGAAGGGATTACGAGTGCTTATGATGCTGGAAAGCGGATTAGAGAGCTGGAGATTGACCTGGAAAATTTTAACCTTAGCAATGAATTGGCCATTGCCCGCTTGAATGGCCTTGCTGAGCGACAAAGTGCTATTGCTGATGATGCCACCCGAAGTTTTAGGGAGCGGGAGGAAGCTGCTGAAAAAGCCAGGATTGCGGTAGAGCGATCGGCTGCCTTAGAATTGAAATCGGCCCGGGATGCTTTGAATATTGTTAATGAGCAGGTCAATTTGCAACGTAAGCAGAATGGTGAGGTTAACCGTGACCTTTTGCAACAGCAAGCTGATGCCCAAAGGGCTATTATTGAAGCTGAAAACCAGCTGGCTACTACCCGACTTGATAATGAAAAGCAGCGAAGGGAGCTTGTGCAGGACAGGCTAGAGCGTGACCTGGATATTTTGATTGATGGGTTTGATAACCAGAAGACTATTAATGAGCGTTTACTGCAGGATGATCGTACTACTTTCGATGAGCGTAAAAAACTCTTAGAAGAAACGAGAGACCAGGCCAATGAGTCGTTCCTGAACCAGCAGGACGTTTTAAACCAGCTTTCTTCTGCCCAGATCGACTATAATGAGCTTTTGAGTTTGAATGCGGTGGAGCTGAACAAGCGTATCCGTGCCCTAGAACAAAGTGAAATTGTGGAAGGGCGTACGCTGGAGGTGATCCGGGAGCGAAGGTTGGTGTTGCAGGATTTGGCGGATGCCGAGCGGGCTTTGGCTGAAGAGGAGTTGGAAGCGAAGCGTGCTGATGCCGAGGCGAGGTTGGAATTACTAGCCTTGGAGCAGGAGCGTTCCAAATTGTTGGATGAGGAATTCTATTTAGATGGTGTGATTACCCAGCAGGAGCGTGATGAGTTGGAGCTGGAAAGGCAGCGGGCTTTCCGTGAGGCTGAGCTGGCCATTATTGAAGAGTTTGAAGGTAAAGAGAGTGCTGCTTATAAGAAGGCGCTTAATGAGCAGTTGGCTGCTGATGTGGCTCAGAAAACGAGGTTAAGGGCTGCTGAAGAGGAGTTTACTGAATTGACAAATGCACTAAAAAAAGAACAAGAAGCTGCTGCAACTGATGTTTTTTTTAATTCTGCTCGCTTAATTGATCAATTAATTGAAGATGAAAAGGCATCTGTTGGTATTCAAGCAGCCATTGCTATTTCAAATATTGCTATTGGCTTACAGGAACAGCTTTCTGCCCTTAACATAGCTCAAGCCTTAGCTGTAAAAAATCTTGTTTCATTTGGAACCCCACCAGGTATAGCAGTTGCAAGAGCAGCAGCATTATTTACACCTCAAAAGATTTTAGCTGGTGTCAATGCTGGAATTAGTACAGCAAGTGTAATCGCTGCAGCAGCCCAGAAGTTTGAAGAAGGCGGGGTTTTACGTGGGCCTTCGCATGCCAATGGTGGTATTAAGGCTTTTGTGAGGGGGCTTGGGTTGGCTGAGTTTGAGGGGGATGAGATCGTATTAAATAAAAATGTATCACGAGACCCGGCTGGTTTGGCGGCGGCCTCTGCTTTGAATGTGGCCTTTGGTGGGCGTAGTTTTGAGACGGGTGGGGTTTTGAACCCTTTTTCACCCTCCCCCGACCCCTCCCAAGGGAGGGGAGCTGGTGCTGGTGGTGTAGGTCCCGGAATAAATCCGGGAGGGGATGACGTGGGATTTGGGGATGGTGGTTCGAATACGGAAGTTAGAAGGTTGGAGGAGTTGATTATGGCGGTTAATGCCAGGATGGACCGGTTGCAAGTGGTGAACAATGCTTTGGATACGATTGCTGTGAGTGATGAGGTGAGGGCTGTTGAGAATGAGGCGAAGGTGTGAGTTTATATCTTAATTTTCTTTTACAACGCTTACTGATATTACTTGAGTTCTAGATATGCTGTCAGTTTAATTCTATAGACATTAATGGTCTGATTAACATGAGTTAAAGCTTTCTTAAAGTAATGCCCATTTCGTATCGCTTGTGAAAATCAGACTTGCTAATCACTAACTCAAATCAATCAGTTATATAGGCCCTGAATCACCTGAATTAACATTATCGTTATTCTTTGACTCTTCTTGTAAGTACGTTAATACATTTATACCATACTCATTTATTCTAAAACCAAGAGATCCGTTTTCGTCCTCTATATCAAACAGAGCTGAATTTCTAATAAATAATGTAGGAACAGATTTATTTTCAAATCCATTTACAATAATATCATAAGTGTCAGTTTCAAATTCCTTCAAAAACCAATCTTTCAAGCCAAAGTCCTTTATTGCCGCTACAACGCCACCTATTCCCTTATTTTTAATGTACTTTAGACTATCTTCTCTATCAGTTAACAGACGGTGATACATTTGTCGTGAACTTCTTGAAATCTTTGTGGTGCCTGACTTACTCCTAAGATTACGCAGCTCCTTATATGATCTATCCAAGCGGTCAGACATTTGTTCGCTTTTTACTCTCCATCCGTCATTTGATTTTCTTAAAACTGCTATGTCTGCCTCCAGATTCTCAATTTTTTTCTTTCCAGATTCATTTGAGCTGACCTCAATTGCCATTTTTTGAACCAGTTCTTCATGTTTAAATTTCCAATCTTCTGATGCGGATAACTTTTCAGAAACTTCTATCCTTAACTTACTCTCTTCTTCATAAAGCCTCTCAAAGCGATTCTTTTGATTGATAATTTGCTGAGCATATTCTTTTGTTACTACGCTTTTATGATCGGTAGCTTTTTCAATTTCAGGAAGAATCTTTTTATTGTAGAAATGGACTATGTATCTGGATAAGGCCATTAATATATAGGTAACCAATAATACAAGGAACGTCCATAGAATATTTACAAGTAAGTCTATGAAAATGTTACTTCCAGCTAAATACCCTTTTAGGATATCAATTTTCTGTTGTCTTGTGTTTGTTGAGTCGAAATAAAAAAATGTAAACACTAACTCCCAGTTTCTCACAAGCCATACAAGTGCGTAGGTTCCTAAAAATGGATTTCTAGTCTTTTCTTTAAAGTTCCCTTGCAGGGATTGAATTAAGTCTTTTATCAAATCAGGGTAATTTGAATCAAAGTTATAACTAAAATAAATCTACTATGAATAATACAGCAAATCATTGGAAAAAATTGAATTTTAAAAGTGTAACTAATATTATTAGTTATTACTAAATATGATAGTAAATTCGCTTATGGCTATTTCATTAAACGAACTACAGCTGGGGATTTATCAGATCAGAATAGATGATAAGTATACCTTTATTCGTGTCACCTCATTACTGGATGGGGGTCGTTTATGCTTTTGGGAGAGTGTTAACTTCGAAATTAGTTTCAGGAAGTTTCAGGAAAAATACGAAGACTATGATGTTGAAATACTTGAAATGATCAATCTGGATACGTTTCATGTTGATTTACCGAAGAGTACATTCGAATTCAAGGGGCCTGATGGCCGTAAATATACCACTTCCATGTACGGTGAACTGAAATTCTGGAAACCTGTATTTGAGTATTTCCCATTTCTTGCCAGAGCTTTTGGTGTAAAAACGAAACCAGCATCATTTACTGAAAACAAACGATTCAAGGGCAAAACCAGCGTAGACAAACGGTATATGCCCAAAAAGAACAATCCACGTGCAGATAGTCTTTCCGGAAAAGAACAAATGAACCGCCTTACCCAGCAGATGAGGAGAGATCGCAAACGTAAAGGGAGCTAGAAGCCTACTTTATCCAATCACGATTACACATAAAAAAAGGGGCATTGAGCCCCTTACAATATTTTCTGGTTAATAATAAACTACTAAGAAATAATAACGTTGCCGTCTAAATTGATCATAGCTTTCATGGATTAGTTTGTTTCAATAGTTAATTATACGAATTTATTTTATTAGTAGTTCATTTCCTGAAGGAAATTCACCATTCTTAATTGAATTTTTTGTAAAGTTTTTACTTAATATAGATGTTAAACCACTAACATCGTGCCGGGCTATAATTTCCAACTGTAACTCTACATTTTCATCTTCCAATATCTCATCAAAATCGTCGGAGCTCCACAATCTACGCGCGTGTAAATTGTAATCATCTTTAGAATCTTCTTTTGGAACGTAATTCAGATTTGGGTGCTTTATTTCGAGGTACTTATACATGATTCCCCTATTGTTAATACTACCTGTTGGTGTGGCTGAAGATAAGTTGACCTTGATGTCGTAAATGGGCGATCTCGTTTTATTGACAAATTTGAACTGAAAGTATTGCTTCCCGCTGAAAGTAGTCCTGGAAATGTGAGGGGATATCAAGATTTTAGGTCTCTTTTTCGAGATGTACAACCATAAAAATCCAATTGAAGCAGTAAAGCTTGATCCTATTCCAACGATGATTCCAGTTAATATCTCCATATGTTGATTCATAAAATTCACCATTCTTCCATGGCGATGGCATTGCCGTACATATATAGATCGACTAAAATGATTGTAATGATTTCTTCAATAATTGATCTAGTTCGATAAGTGTGGTTGGGTTTATGATTTGAGAAGGAAGAGGCTCTTGACTTTTTATCATAACGATACCAGCAGTTCTTTTGTCGTAAGGAGTCAACGATATATAAAATCCTGATTCAGATTCATAGGTTAATGCGTCTTTACCTTTTACCATATCTGGGAACATCTCTACCATTTTGGATACATTCGCCGACAAATCTTCAAGTTCTTGTTGAGTGATGTTTACAGCACCATCACCAAGCAAACTGGTTGTGAGGTTTACTATAGAAATATTCAATAGTTTTTCGCTCCTAATACCTTCAACCTCTGTGTAATCCTGAATTGTAAAATTGATACTTTCAATTGTTCCGATTAAAGTGCCGCTCGTATGCACAAGCGTATTTTTTACATTCAATAAATCCTGGGCTAGTGACAGCAATGGGAAGAGTGTGAGGATGAGGATTAGTTTTTTCATTGTTTTTTGCGGCTTCATAACTTTTCGAAGTACGAGTTTAAAGGGAAGAATTGCAAATGGGTATTGGGCTTTTGGGGTTTAGGTGTTGGGGGTCCCGGCACAAGGCCGGGAGGAGATGTCGTAGGGAGGGGGTGTGGGTTTTGGTATCTTGTAGGCCTAATTATTTAAAACCTAAATTCTAATTCTCATGAAAAAGTTATTTGCAATTCTATTCGTATGTGGTTTGTTGTTTGGTGCGTGTTCTACTGAAGAAGAGGTGGTTCCGTCTGTTTCTCCAGCAGATGCCCCTTCTGAAAGTAATGTGACGGGAAATGGAAACGGGGGTGGCACTAACCCTCCAGCAGGGGGTTGAGATTGGCAAACGGATCCCGGTATTCGCTTGGGCGAAACCGGGATGACGTTTAATTTGATTACCTAAGATTTTAGGATGTTTCGAAATTTTGAAGTAAAATAACGCTTGCTATGAACAGCTTGCGTTATTTCATTTTGTTTTCCATTATTCTTTTTTCCTGCGATTCCATTGATACTGGAAAAGAAGTTTACTACAATGCCAGAAAGCCTATTCGTGATATACTTTTTAGTGAAACTGAGAAGGCCCTAATCCAGTCGGAGCAGTTAATCAATTTGGCTTTTGATACAGAGACTCATGCTGACGCTTACTTTATGCGCGGTTATTGCCACTATTTATTGAAAAATTATTCTAAAGCACTAACTGACTATTCTGTAAGCATGGAGCTCTTCCGGAAAATTGGTTCGAAAAAGCGCGAGGCTGATCTACTAAAAAATATTGGGTGGATTTATAATCATATGGGCAAACATGCACAAGCGATTCAACTTTATGAGGATGCGTTTGATCTATTTCTTGCCCTAGAAGATCGAGAGCAGGTCGGTCAAATTATGTATAATATTGGTGTTGCCTATTATGATGGCAGTGACTATATGGAAGCCACCGAACACATTGTTCGTAGTATTGAAATAGCTAAGGAGGTAAAGGATACCACTTATCTAAGCTGGAATTACAATTATTTGGGACAAGCTTATCAGAAAATTGATGAGCATATGGAAGCCATTGAGCAGTTTGAAAAGGCAAAAAAGAATTTGCTTTCGCGAGATCACAGCCTAAGTGATCTTGCAGATGTTATATTCAATACGGGCCTTAGTAAAGATGAACTTTTTCTTCATATAGAAGCCTTAAGCGACTATGAATCGGCTAAAATACTTTATTTGAGGGATGAGAATCGTGAACGTGTCGCATGGACTGATGCCAAGATTGCTCTAAGTCTGGCTAAACGTGATCGACTGACTCAAGCTACTCCTATTATTGCGTCACTAATCAAGCAATCTGGAGAGTTATCGTTTTCCAAATCGCTATTTAAATACATTAATGAGCTTTCTCTTATATGTGAACAGGAAAAGGATTTTGAAATGCAGAGCAAGCTGTATAAAATGCTTTTACCCATGACCGAACAGCATATATCGCTTCAGAATGAGCTGGAGTATCAGTTCCGTAATTTCAAAAAGTCCGATGTAGATGATCTTCTGATCGCGATGGCGAATAAGGACAAAGAGACCATAGAAGTAGCTGAATGGAGTTTGTGGTTTGGGTTTGTGGTGATTGTGTTACTTAGTCTGGGATCGCTGCAGTACCTCTGGAGCCGGTACAAGATGAGTCGTGCAAGGAAGATTTCTGAGGGGCTTTTTTAGGTGTTGGGTGATTGGATGATTGGGGTCCCGGAATAAATCCGGGAGAGAATTAGTGCTTACTTGAGGGCGTTGATCACCTGTTCGTGCTTTTCTCTAATCTCTACAATGATCTGTTGGTATTTTTTTTCCACATTTATGAGGGCTTCAATCAATTGTTTTAGGTCTTCTTCGGTGTTGCCATCCATAGTCATATCGCTATATCGATTTTCAAGGTTCTGGCTAAGGGCATTTAGATCGTCAATTCGATCGCCGAGGTTTACTTTGCCGTATTCGGGCATGGGCTCGCCTACGCCACTGACAAGCCAATCTTTGTTTACCCCTGTTAACTCTTCTGTTTTTTCGAGATAGGTATTGAGTGTACTTGGCCTTGAGGTCTTTTGCTTAAAAAACTGACTAACTGCTGACTCGGAAATCCCAAGAGCATCAATCAATTCTTTCTTAGACACTTTAGAAATCTTAAGTGCCTGTAAAATTCTTTCCTTCTGAGAATCAGCCAATTGTAATATATACATAGATATAACTTAAGAATTATTAGGTAATATACTTAAGTATTCTTAAGATTACATCATATTTAACACGAAAATCATTTCAAAACTAAAGCAATATGTCAAAATATATTGACAAAACCAGTGCGTCCAATCCAAACTATAAGTTCTTACAGTTTAATGGCAAGGCCATTTACTCCCTTGATGTTGAAGGGGAATATTGGATTGCCATTAAGCCGATTTGTGAAGCTTTGGGTGTTGATTATATAGCCCAATATAAGGCGGTAAAAAAAAATGAAATATTGGGTCAACTGTTGTCTGAACAGACAATGGTTGACAGTGCCGAGAGCCGTAGAAAAATGGTGTGCCTACCAGAGAAATTTATCTACGGATGGTTGTTTTCAATCCGCTCTGAAAGCGAAGAATTGAAACGTTATAAGCTGGAATGCTATGAGGTGTTGTACAACCACTTCCATGGGCAGATTGCGGGCATCCGTAACCTGGTGAGCCTGCGCGAGCAGTTTGATACGGAGGTGGAAGACAAGAAAGCGCTCTTGCGACTAAACGATGACTTCTGCGAGCTGGAGGTTTTGGAAGAGAAAGCCAAGATAGCTCGGAAGGACATTAAGAAGCGTATTCCCAATTTGACGAGTGGGCAGGTGGAGTTGTTCAATTAGGAATTACGAATTAGAGGAATGGGGAAGCAATTGGGAATGAAAAACCGAAAGTTTGATTTGGAGCGTAGGTTCCGTTACGTGCGCCTAAGTATGACGAGCAATCGTTTCTATGAAATTTTATGGAAGAAGTACGGCATTAGTCGCTCTACTTTTTTGAAGGACAGGAGCTATTTGATTGGAGAGGATGCGCCTACCACTTTCGACCGGTTGAAGGCTTATGCGGAGCTGTTTGGCTGTGAGGTGATGGATTTGGTGAATGAGACCTCCCCTAACCCCTCCTTGGAGGAGGGGAATGTGGTGCTCCGAAATGAGGGTGACAAGAAGGAGAAGAAGGTGTCGTGAGTCAATTAGGAATTAATAATTAACAGTTAACAATTATGAAAGAGATAAGGATACCTGTCCCGGAGGGGATGAAGTTTGAGTCGGTTACTGACAATGGCCGTGAGCTGCTTCTTGTGGAGCAGCCTTTGAGTCTGATGGAACGGTTTAAAACTGTTGAGGATGTTTTGAAGGCTCATAATACCAGTATGGAGGAGCTGGATGAAATGTATGCCAAAACTCCTGAGCGCAGAAAATGGGAGCATATTGGAGAACTTATCTGTGCGTGTTTTAATGAGGGCTGGACTCCTGATTGGGCCAATAAAAACGAATGGAAATACACCATGCGTTTTGTAATGAGCCCCTCCGGCTTTCGGTTCAACTTCTACGATCTCTGGCTTACGTTTTCGCTTGTCGGCTCTCGCCTTTGCTTGAAGGATGCTGAAAGTGCTAGGTACATTGGAGAGACTTTCCCCGATGTATTCAAGAGGTTTATGATATAGTGAGGGATGAGCAATGAGAAGCTGGGGAAATGGAAGCTTAAGCCTGAGCAGAAGATGCAGGTGCTGCAGTATTATCTTCAGAAGGGTATGGTACCGGGTAAGGCTTATCTGGAGGATTTGAAGAAGAAGGGATACAAGATTACAGTGGTCAATTAACAGTTTGTAAGTATGATACTTAAAAAACCTGAAGAAATACCGGCGAGTCTGCTGCAGGAGCGCAGAAGGCTAAACGAGAAGTTGAACGAATTGGTGAAGCATGGACTGTATGGCTCTGAGGCTTACCAGCACCTTATGAAAAAGCTTAAGGATAATGAGCTTGAGATAAATTCAATAAAAGAAGATAAGCATGAAATCAGAAGATTGGATAAGTATTAATCGATTAACTCCTCCAAGCGGAAGGACTGTATTAGGGTTAGGTAAATCTGCCTTAGATGGCTCAAAGAACACCATCAGTCAAGGAGTTATTAAAGCTAAGGAATCAGAGTACGTACTTGTTAATGAAACGGATGGATTAAGAGAAGTTACTCATTGGCAGCATATTAAACTTCCAAAAACTAAGACTTGAGTATACATGAATCGTCAGTGAAGAACCTAATTCCTGAGCACATGATGGAGATTTGGTACTTCGATAATGGGAAGATCGGCTTTACGGTACGGGTGATGGACGGCCTGGTGGTAGACCATGAGAATGAAAGCTTGGAAAGCTTTCAGGAACGATATAAAAAGGAAGGTTTTACTTGTGAGCATGCGAATAAGTAGTGTGTAACAACTAGTAAATGGGAATTTATAATAAAGGGATCCCGGTATTCGCTAGGGCGAAACCGGGATGACGGAACTATTAAATTTTATGATATGGATCGAGCTAAGGCGAAAAGGAAAATCAGGGCGCTGATTATGCGGTTTGTTAATCGTAGGGAGAGCAGTATTAATCAATCGGCCAGCAAAAGGCAGGTTGAGTTAAACGCCATTTCGAACATCCGGAGGAAGCTTTCTTTCTTTGAAAAGAGAACTTTGGAAGAGCATTATATCATGGTCTGGCAGCTTCAGGGTGATTTATATGTGTTGGCTCCTGGTTCTAATGCTGTTGCT
Organism: Bacteroidota bacterium; assembly: GCA_039030555.1. Lineage (GTDB taxonomy): Bacteria > Bacteroidota > Bacteroidia > Cytophagales > Cyclobacteriaceae > JBCCDY01. The sequence goes on along the minus strand of JBCCDY010000011.1, from coordinate 148,902 downwards.
GAGGAAATGGCTTTATGGGGACGCATTCAGGGTATGATGACGTTTAGCAAGATGAAACGTGATGAGCTGGAAGGGGTGCAGTTGAGGATAAGCGCTTAGGCAGTTAGCAATTAACAATGAGTAATTAATAATTAAGAATTGGGGATGAAAGAGTTACCGATACTTTTTACTACGGAGATGATTGAAAAGATCATTGAAGGTAAGAAAACGCAAACCAGGCGGGTTATTAAGCCACAGCCTGACTCTATTGACAAGATGAGTCTTCATAAGGTCAATAATGGAGACCTGTTTTATGTGAGGGAGAGCTGGAGGCCTTTTTCATGGGATTATGATGAGGTAATTAGCATTCAGTTTAAAGACCAATCGTTTATTGATGTTGAAGTTCCTTTTGAATGGGATACGTACCAAATACAAAACATGCTCGAAAGCTGGGAAGCTGAAATGCATAGCAAAGGCGCCATCTCTGACCCGGAAGATGAAGAAAGACTGATTTTTAATGATGGTCAGGAGTTTAGATGGCGGCCGGGTATTCACTTACCGAAAGCATGGAGCCGGTTGTGGTTGAAAGTGACCAAGGTTCGGTTTGAACGGTTAAATAATATCTCTGAGGAAGATGCCAAGGCGGAAGGTGTTCACCTTGAAGTGGATAGCAGTTGTTACAATGGTATGTACAGAGATGAATTCTCTTTGTTGTGGAACCGAATCAATGGAGATCGTTTTCCGTGGAAAAGTAATCCGTGGGTATTGGTATATGATTTTGAGATTGATTTAGAACGGTCAAAGATTGATATCCCGGTACAAGGCCGGGAGGAGATGACGGAGAATTGAAATGATATGCCAATAGATTATTCAGAATATCATCCGAAATGGAAATTGATCGTACGGTTGATCCGTAAGCGATCGAGAAACTGTTGTGAAGGTTCTCCTCACTATCCGGATTGCAGGGCTCAGAACTATCAGCCACATCCAGTCACGGGTTCCAAGGTGGTTTTAACTACTGCCCATATGGATGGTGATAAGGACAATAACCGATTTGATAATCTACGGCATTTGTGCCAAAGGTGTCATCTAAGGCATGACTTAGGGCATCACATCATGAACCGAAAGTACGGGCGCAAGCACAGCAGGAAAGAGCAATTGAAAATTTTTGATCGATGAGTGAGGTTCAGCAGAAACAGGAATGGCATACGGGCTGGAGGCAGCATATGAGAGAATTAGAGGAGTTGGTGATCGGTACTGTGCTCTCTAGTAACTCCTATGCACAGGTTTGCCACATTCTTAATGAAAAGCATTTTAGGGATTCCAAGGGTTTTTCACTAAGGAAGGTCTGGAAGGTGTGTAAACTACTGTTTGAAGAGCAAAAGCCCATAGACGTGAATAGTGTCTATATTAAGTATTCTCAAACTAATGGTTCTGAAGCTGACGTCGCCTATAAGTTGTGTCGGCTTACTCAAAAGGTTTATTCTGATGCCCATTTAAGCTATCATGCTTTTGTGCTTTTAGAGCTGAGCATCCGCGATTATTTCTGGTTGAAATTAATGCAGTTGTTAAGCGTTTCAGAGCAGGAGGAAGCTTATGAATGGGCTGTGATCTATAAAAAAATGCTTTCTCAAATTGTAGACCCAAACTGCGATGTTTTGCAGTTAGCTCTTACTATTCCTGACTACCTGGAAAGTTCAGGCCTTACTGAAGAAGCCGAGCAATTACGGGCAATTTCCGAAGGCATCAATTCAAGGGCTTTACAGATAAAAAAGCCCTGGCAGCATACTTTTTTGATGAACAATATACAAAGGTATATGATGGGCCGGGTTCAGGATTATTCTACGCGTGAGCTTTCAAGTTTATTGATCCGGTGGTTGGATGATATCTGTAAAGATGGGAAAGCCCACATGAAATATTTTTTAGAATTGGAGCAATTACACAAAGAGCATGGGTGATGCACGACAGGTTAGTTTATCGGATTATCAGGAATTTAGTCAACGGAAAGGACTTAGTACTTATTCTACTGACGACATTGAGCTTGAACTTAATAAGCGAAAGTTTGACCCGCTCAACTTTCCATTGGATGTGTTCCACTCAAAGGTTAGAAAGTATATGACGGAGATTGAGCGCGAATATAACCTTGCCCCTTCTTTTATTGGTGGAGCTTTCCTCTCGAGCTATAGTTCTGCCATAGGCACCAGTTATGTGGCGGGGTTCAATCAACGCGATATGGTTTATTTGCCGATGTGGTTGGGCTTGGTTGGTATTTCGAGTTCCGGAAAATCGAGCGCTATAAATTTTGCTTACTCTCCTTTAAAGAAAATTCAAAAAGAGCTTGCTGAACAGTATGATGAAAACATTGCCCAGGTTGCTGAAGAAAACAAACGGACTTTAGAGGTAAAGGAATTTATATTTAGAGACACCCAGGTAGCTACTTTGGTGAAAGATACCCTTAGGAACAATCCTAAAGGTGTTGTGAAAGTGATGGGTGAGCTTGCGGAGTGGATTAATGGTTTGAACCTAATGGGAAGAGGCCAGGGAACTGATGAGGAGTTCTGGATATCATCATGGAACTGTGACCCTTATTATAAGACACTTTCCGGTAATAAAAAGTATTATGTACACCGTCCGTTTGCCAATGTAATCGGGGGAATTCAGTGGGATATTTTACCCTTATTGTTTAAGGGGCATCGGGCTACTTCGGGATTTGGTTATCGGATTGCTTTTGCCATAGATAACCGTGATGACATTGCCCTTTACAATCCCTTCTATGAATTACCCTGGGAGTTGGAAAAGCCCCACCATACGTGTATCAACCATTTGTACTATGGCTTAAAGGTTGAAAACCATTACCAAGAACCGTTCCGGTGTACAGCCAGTAAAAATGCGGTGCAGTTATTTTTGAACTGGAGGAATGAGAAGCATTTAGAGCTTAAGCTGCGCCCTGACCGACATGAGAAGAACAAGTTTGCTGGGGTATTGGGTAAAATTATTGAGTACGTCATGCGTTTTGGAGCTTTGATCCACCTATCTGATAAGGCTTACTCACCAGACTACGGAACGCTGGGCAAGGGATTTAATCATGATGAATGCATTCATGAATCGGAAATGAAGAGGGCCTTAAAATTGGCGGACTATTTCTTCTATTCAGCACTCCACTGTTACGATACTGTGGAAGACCAGGTAAATCCAAATCTTCTGGCCATGAAGGTGAGCTTTGGTATTAAGGCCGGAAACAGCCATAAGGTGATAGCCAAAACGCTTTGGGGGGAAAAATATAATAATGATGCGGGGAGAAAAAAGCTTGAGCGATTGATTCCAAAATTAATGAAAGACTATCCACATTATTTCGGAGGGCAAAAGCTATGAATGTACTTATAGAAAACGTCCGTCCATCAATTTTAGATTTGATCTTAAAAACAGGATCTATTGAATGGAAACAGTGTTTTTGGGCTAAAACGGCATGGACGCTTGATGGACACTTAAAAATTAACTTATTGAATATCAATACGTTAAGGGTGTCCAAAATGGACGGTATAGCGTCCATATTTCTGGACAAAAGGTGTCCAAAATGGACGTTTGTAAAATACTGTTTATCAAATAGTTACAAAAAGTTTGTCCATAGAGCGTCCATGTTTAAATGTGTTAAAAAGCATGAATATGGGCTTTAAATGAAGATTTATGGTAGAAATGAAAAATTATAGGACGGACGGTAATGTAATAAGCTTTAAGCCTATGATAGAAGCGAATGCGAAGAGTATATACCCTCTCTATTATGCCAAGGAGGAGACAGGGCAGGTTTTGAAGCGAACAAGTAGTACGGAGGGAAAAATCCGGTTTGGGAAGTATGGGAAATCTACGGTTTTTGGGACGAAGGAGCTGATGGATACCTGGTTGCGATCGTGGTTGCCGTGTACGGAGGAAGAGTTTGAATCAATGAGTAGTTAGTAATGAGTAATGAGCAATTACTGGATGAGTTGTATGATGTGCTTTATGGGGATCCGGTGATGAATTTTGAAGTGATGAATGCAATCAATAAACAAACAATAAATATGGAAACACTAACAATTACGCCTCCTGAAGGCCAGAAGATCGTCATCGACGAAGAAAATGGTGCTATAAGCTTCAAACCGAAGCCTAAAAGCCCGGTGGAACGAATCAAAACAATTAAGGACATTCTGGATGACAACAAACAGACTCAGGAAGCCCTAGACAACTTTTTCAAGCATGTTCCTGCACATCTGAAGGATCAGTACATAGCAGAGCTATTGTGCAAGTCTTTAAATGAAGAATGGGAGGCAAACTGGAGTGATGAGGATCAGCCAAAATACTATCCATGGTTTTACATGGACCCCTCCGGCTTTCGGTTCGACGACTGCGATTACTGGGGTACGTTTTCGTATGTCGGCTCTCGCCTTTGCTTTAAAAGCAAAGAACTGGCTGAATATGCAGGTAAGCAATTTACCGATCTGTACAGAAAATTTATGATCATCAACTAAATCATTTCATCATGGAAAACAATGAAACACTAAAAGTAGAAACTGTCTACTCAGAAGAACTTATTGAAAGCCTCGGTAAGGACTTTCTGGAAAAAATGCTGCCTTTGCAGACTTTTGAAGATGCCTGCAAGCTTTTTGGTATCAATAACTTCATTGTCGACTTTAGCTGCTTCCCGGAAAAAGACAGGAAGTCCATGGAGTCGCATGCAAAAGTAGTCATCATTACCAATGCGGTGAACAGGCTTGCAAATGACGGCGATGAGTGGATTGCAGACTTTGATGATGCATCTCAGGATAAATACGAGATATGGTGGGACAAGCTTTCCTCCGGCTTTCGGTTCCTCGACTGCGATTGCTGGCATACGCTTTCGACTGTCGGCTCTCGCCTTTGCTATATTTCGCCAGATGCAGGTGAGTATGTGGCAGTACAGTTCAATGATATATTCAACGACTGGCTGAAGTAATGCTAAGAGGTTGTGCGATAGTTGAGCGGCTTTCCTCCAGCTTTCAGTTCAACGACTACGATAACTGGAATACGAATTCGAATGTCAGCTCTCACCTATGCTTAAAGAATATGTTATCGCAGACCTTGCCAACAGTGCAAAAAACCACGAATGAAAATAAGGCGTTGGTACCAGTCAATTAACTAGGAAGGCGACTTGTTAAAAGCAAAGGAACAATGAAACGAACAGGCAATCTATACCATCAGATCACAGACATGAAAAACCTGATCGAGGCGGATCGAAAGGGTCAAAAAGGAAAGTCTGAACAATATGGAGTGAAACTTCATAACAGGAATAAATCTGCCAATCTAATGACTTTGCAGGATATGCTTCAGACAAAATCGTACAGGACTTCAGAATACGATATCTTTCCCATATATGAACCTAAAGAACGACTAGTTTACCGGCTGCCCTACTTTCCAGACCGTATAACCCACCATGCCATAATGAATGTACTGGAGCCCATCTTTGTGGATTCATTCACAGCTGATACCTACAGCTGCATTAAAAAAAGAGGCATTCACAAACTACTTAACAAGCTTAAAGCAGATCTAAAAGACGTCCCAGGAACGAGGTATTGCCTTAAGCTTGATGTAAAGAAATTTTACCCCAGCATAGACCATTATGTGCTGAAAACTCTTCTAAGAAAAAAATTCAAAGATCAGGATCTGCTGTGGTTACTGGATGAGATTATTGACAGTGCTCCGGGTTTACCAATAGGAAATTACCTGAGCCAGTATCTTGCCAACTTCTACATGACTTACTTCGACCATTGGGTAAAAGAACATCTGAAAGCAAGATACTACTACCGATACGCTGATGATATTGTTATTCTTTCAGGTGACAAGACACATCTGCACCATCTGAGGTTTGAAATTGACAGATACCTAAGCGAGAATCTTAGGCTTCAGGTAAAGGAAAACTATCAGGTTTTTCCTGTTGAATCGAGGGGAATAGACTTTGTTGGATACGTTTTCTATCATTCTCATATCCGAATCAGGAAAAGCATTAAAAAGAACTTTGCAAGGAAGCTTAAGAAGAATCCTGAGCACGAATCCATTCCATCTTATATGGGTTGGCTAAGCCATTGCAATGCCAGTCATCTAACCAAAAAACTTGTTAACAATGCACAAATTCAGTGATTTCAAAATAGCACCTGAAATAAACTCATTTACCGGAGACAAGATTAGTATCAAAAAGATATTGAACCTCAATATCGTTGTTCTAGGTTTCAAGATCGGACCTTCAAAGCAAAAAGAAGGGACAGAATACTTAACGCTACATATCGAAAAGTCAAACGAGGAACGAGTGGTATTTACAGGATCAAATGTATTGATAGATCAGATAAAACGAGTGCCTGAGCAGCATTTTCCCTTTGAAACCACTATAAAAGGTGATAACAATTATTACGAGTTTACTTAATGGAAAAGCCTAGCATTGAATTTCCGGTTACTTTTTTGGACAGCGAGGTGATTAAAAAGCACATTGGTAGTAATTCCAATACAGTACTGTCAAGATTAAATGAGTTGGGTATTACCATTCACGGTAGTGGTAAGCGGAAGTATATCTATACATGGGAACTTATACAGATAAGCAAAACTGAAAAAAATATTTCTGTTGGGAAATCATATATTGGAAAAGGGGAAGGCTCTAAAAAATTAAGTCAGTGGGACGAAGAAAGCTAGTTATACCAAAAGGATACGAGCGTAAGGGACTTGCGATACGGTGCAATAAAGACAAATGCGATCGCATCATAACTTCACGTGATTCCAGATGTAGCCATAAAGATGTTCTGGCAGTTAACTGCCCATTTTCTGAGCATCACAGATTTCAATCCCGCCTGTGGAACCCAATACTGAAGAAATTAACCGGTTTCAAAACCTACCATACCACTGACTTTCAGAAAGTCTATCATGAGCACGTAAAATTCAAAAAGGAGTTTCGTGAGAATAACTATCTCATGGAGCTCACACCAGCTGCTAAGAAACCTCAGTACAAAATTCTTTTAGACATCAGTAAAGCTTACTCTGACTATCTGGAGGATATCGATGTTCCAGAACATAAGTTGAAAAAACTGGATCCGGAGTACATCCAGTACCGAGTCAACATGATCAATAAATTTTTTGACTGTATTCACCGTGAAGGCATTCATCCTGGAAGAATTGCCATTAGTGCTTTAAGTGACCAGCATGTGGGCTTTTTCGCAAAGCACATTAATGAACTGGGTTTATCAGCAAGTACATATAACAATCATATGGAGTGTTTAAAAAACTTCATTGACTGGGGTATAGCTGAGTATGATATAAAGATGAAGAATCCCTTTAAAAAGGTAGTAAGAAAACCGGTAGTCGTAGAACCTTCTGTCATCACAGAGGTAGAACTTGAGAAACTACTGAAATCAATTTCATCTGAGAATGGCTGGGAATGGGTCGGAAATGGAAAATACCGGCAGCGACAGCAGAGATATAAGGATTGGATAAAGCCTTCTTTTTACTTTTTACTTCTTTCAGGATTACGTCGTGGTGATCTGCAGGAGTTGAAGTGGTCAGACATCAGGCATGATCAAAACTACATTGGCGTACCAAACAATAAGGTGAATAACAGACTTAATACCCGGGCATACAGAATCAATGTGTTTATCTCTAGAGACCTCGCTCTTCTGCTGGACAAAATGGGAATGGATGATAAAATTGGTTCGGATGAGTATATGTTTGCTCCGGAGGTCAAGAGTCGAAAGAATACTTTTGCCAAAGGGCTTTCCAAAGCGTTTACCCATTTTTGGAAAGTCTCTAATGGGCGGAAGGGTGTGAGTCTTCATAACCTTCGTGACACTCACATTACCAGAGTTCTAACCAAATTTGGAGAAAAAACTCTTGATTCAAGAAATTCAAAGGAGGTGGCTTACAAGCACTACGTGGACAAAATGTGTATTAAAAATGAGATGGTCGATAAGGATTTATTTCCTATCGAATTAATGAACAATGTCTAATTTGCGGTATAGTAAAAGGGTATAGTATTTAGTGTGAAAAATGGACTGTGAAAATATTTTAATTGCTTAAATATGATAGAAATGGTTTTTTTTGAAAAGTGTACTATATTTCGGCTCTGGGGGTTGGGGGTTCGAATCCTCCCGGACGCGCTTTTTATCATTCGTCACGCTTTTTCCATACCCCTTTATCGATCATATAGGTCCCATTTCAAGATATCTTGTGGATTAGATATTCTATTTAGTATCGGTAAGTTTTTATATTAAATCCTATTATCATCTTAATAAGTTATATTAGATACTCGTTATGTGTTAAATGTCTATCAAACAGGTTTGAAAAAAATATTACTGATTTTTTTAGTGTCCATTTTTTTTGTTGAAGAATCTGAATCACAAGGATTTTATGACTGGAAAATTGAAAGAGAATGGATAATTGGAGCAACAGGAGGAACCGCCTCATACTTCGGTGAACTTAATCCTGATAATGAAATTGAGTTTTCGAGGCCTTCTGCATTATACTTTACGGTTAGAAGAAATATCTGGAATAGAATAGATGGTAGAGCCGGGATAGGTGCTTTTTATATATCAGCTAACGACGAACGACGAACTGGAGAAGAAAATCTAGGTTCAAGCTTCTCAGGAGTTAATTTTGAGCTAACGGCTGAGGGTATTATTCACTTATTTAACAATGAAGGAAGATACTATGAAAGGAGAGATTTTGATCCTTATTTAATTGTCGGGGTAGCTGCTACCTTTATAAATAATAGGGCAACTCTTCCTAGCGGAGAGCGTGTCCGATTAGACGATCTCGTAACATTGATTCCTGAAGAAGATACATTTAGCCCTCTGGCAGCCGCTGGGATTCTAGGCCTCGGCTTTAATTATAAGTTGAATTACTTATTTAACATAGGATTCGAAGGAGCCTGGAGGTATTTGACGACAGATTCGTTTGACAGTTTTAATAACAGAGGCTCTAACAGTAACTCTTTGACTAATGACTGGTACTGGATTATGGGTTTTAGATTAGAAACATACCTTCCGCCCGATATCTTTAAGAAGAAAAAGTCCTCTAAAAATGGAAGGATTAAGTTTTTTAGGAAGTTTAAGCGGAATGCTTATTGGGATAACTAAGTAATTGAGAGGGTTCTATATTTTTGTAAATTTTGTTTTCAGAACTGTATTCCGGAACTATAAATTTCATTAGTGCTATCATTTGATCTAAGCTTTTTTCTTTTGAAAGCTTCAACAAAAAGTCAATGTTAGAGTTGATCTCTTGATATTCAATTTGCTCTAATTTTGCACACATGATCTTCTCATGATGCGTAGGGATAGTATTTTCAGCATCATTTAAAAGCTCTTCATAAAGCTTTTCCCCATCTCTGAGCCCAGTGAATTTGATCTCTATATCTTTACCGACTTCCAAGCCCGATAGTCTTATCATCTTTTCGGCTAAATCAATAATTTTAACAGACTCTCCCATATCAAATACGAAAACCTCCCCACCATATCCCATTGCTGCTGCCTCTAATACTAAATTACAAGCCTCAGATATGGTCATAAAATATCGTGTTATCTCAGGGTGTGTTACTGTAATAGGCCCACCTTCATCAATTTGTTTTTTAAATCGTGGTATTACGGACCCATTAGAACCTAATACGTTTCCAAATCGCGTAGTTATAAACGACGTTATACCAGCATTATTCTTATTACTGCTGGTCTGTGCCTGAACATACATCTCAGCAATTCTTTTAGAACATCCCATAATGCTTGTAGGGTTTACAGCCTTATCAGTGGATATCAAAACAAATCTTTCAACACCATGAGAAACCGATAAGTCTGCTAAATTTTTGGTGCCACATACGTTACATAAAACTGCCTCAGAAGGGTTCAGTTCCATCATTGGAACATGCTTATAGGCTGCAGCATGAAATACAACATCTGGCTTTGAATTTTTAAATATTGAGCTAAGTCTATTAAAGTCAGTTACATCTGCTAATTGGATTTCGAGTGGTACGTAAGGAAACTTCAGCTTTAATCTAAGTTCTAAATCATGGAGTGGTGTTTCAGCCTGATCAATCAAAATAAGCTTTGAAACTCTGAGATACGTTAACTGCCTTACTAACTCACTTCCTATGGAGCCAGCTGCCCCGGTTACCAAAACAATTTTACTACCAAGCGTGCTTTGTACTTCCGGGCTATCTACTTTAATGATCTTTCTACCTAAAAGATCTTCAATTTTTATTTCCCTAATTTGCTTAATACTTAATTCACCATGCACCCAATTTTCTACTGGAGGAACACTCCTTACTTTTACGCCAAACTTTAGGCATACATCAATGATCTCATTTTGTCGAGCGGGGCTAATATCCTTAATAGATATTATTAGTTGCTTAATATCCTTACTTTCTAAAAGTCTAGATAATTTTTTACTGCTATAAATTTTTGTTCCTGATAGAACCTTACCAACCTTATTTGAATCATCCTCTATAAACCCAACTACATTATATTTATTACTATTATCCGAATCAATAACCTGCTTGGAAATCAATCCAGACTGCCCTGCTCCAAATATTAATGTGTTATAGCCTTTTTTAGAAGAGCTTAAATAGTATGAGAATATCGTTTTAACTAAAAGTCTATAAAAGAATAGTAATAAGAAAGAAACGAAAAACGATATAAAAACAACGGAATACGGAAAGTAATTTCTATCTGCTATATAGTAAAACAGCAAATTAAATAAAACGGCTAACCCTGCATTAATAGCTGTAGCCATGAGAAGCCTAACCCCATCTTCTAATCCTGTATACCTTACAATTCCGGCATAACTCTTAGTAACTATTATGGAAGCAACTCCAATTAGAGAATAAGTTAATATTCCGTGAAGAAGATTGAATTTACCAATATCATATACTTCAAAATTGAACCGTAATGCATAACCTAAAAAAGTAGATGCTACAATAATTCCGAAATCGATAAATATAATAACCCACCTCGGAAGAATACTCAATCTTTGGAGTAAGGCTATCAAAGCATTAATTTTTATGGTTCTTTCCTTTCGAAACGAGTTTTTTTAAACCTAAGGTACCTCCAACAACAAGTAGAATTTCAACTCCTCCTAAAGGAACTGGATCGCCAGTTGGGTCTGGCGGGTCACCAGGCTGAGAGCTCGATACCAGAGGCATAATAAAAAGTATGAAGATAAAAATTAGTTTTCTAGTATATCCCATCTAATTTATTACTTTAATACTATTCTTTCTGTGTAAATATTTCCCTCCTCATCATGGACTATTAGAATATAAACTCCCGATTTTATATTACTGGTCAAAATCTCTTCCTTAAGTGTCTTATCATTAATATAATTAGAAGAAAATAAGACTTTTCCTTCCAAAGATTTTATTTCTATATGTTCTATAGGATTAGAGCATAAAATATTAATAACATTATTATCTACTGGATTAGGAAAAATAAGTATCGAGTTCTCATCATCGGTCAAATTTTTATTTGATGAGATGATTATACTTATGACATCCGAATCCATAGAACAACCATTTTGCTCTACTCGTACGCTGTAATCTCCGGACTCTCGGATACTCAAACTATCATTGGTAGAGCCATTGATTATCTCCCCATCCAAAAACCATTGGTTATTTTCAATACTACTGGAAATTAAAGTTCCATTTACATATTCAATCTGTGGCTCCAATAACTCCGTGATGCCAATAGATACTCTCAGTCTTTCGGATTCACAAGTCGAGGGGTTAAATGAAGAAATAAAAATAGAGCTGTCTTTAACCACGTTGCTAATTTCAATTAATCCTTGATCCGAAGTAAAAAGTGGTGTATCACTATCAAAAGAACCATAGACACGTATTTCATTTTCTGCATCATTTGAAAGGGCCTCTATATTGAATGAGTTACCAACGCAACCACTAAAACTCGTGTTAGACAATTCTATTGTAGGGATATTGGCTAATGATGAAAATTGAACATCAAATCGATCATCACCAGTAGAAAGTTCGTCTTCTGTGATCTCAAATTCGTACACAAAATAATTGCTGATATTATGTGAGGTGCCAGTGAAATTATCAATCAAAACCAAATTGAAAGGAGATGAAAAACTATCCATATCCAAAAAGCTTAAAGAATACTCTCCAACAGGCGTATCTTCCATTCTCAAATTTATATTTTGCTCGCAACTTGTTGACGAAACAAAATTGAAAACAAGATTATCTTCAGGGTTAGCAGAAAATGAAGAAAGATTTATGTGATTTCTAAACCCAAGGTTAGCGTCGAAATTTCCATTTCTAAATTTTATAGCGTCAAATCCTATATCAAATGTATCCGTTGCATAATCTCTCAATGCAATAACTGCTACATCAACCTGTTCGTCATTACTTTCTAAACGTATGCTTATAAAATCTTTCCCTCTACTATCATTTAGAAAGGATCCATCCAACGACGTATTAGGTTCTACTTTCATAGACTCAGTAAATGAGAGTTCCGCAGCTCCAGTGCTTTGCAGCCAAAATGCTTGTCCCATTGCAATTGTTCCATCCCAACTAGTACCATTTGGGTGTTCATCAACCGTACCGGCCACGGAATTTGTTTCAGTATTATAACTGGCGAAGAACGTGGTACCACTCACATTAGCACTTCTTATATGAAAAGTATTATCGAATCCACTATTAGAAGCATCATCTAATAATAGATTTCCACTAATTGATGAAGGATATGGGTTACCAACCAGATTAAAACCACTTCCCGTATTACTAATATTCGTATTCGTGTAAGCACCTTGTATGATTTCACCATTCATATCAATCGTATGTGTTCCATCTAAATAGGTAAAAACAGAATAACCTCTTCCAGGCTCCAAAGGTGCTACTTCGACAGTAGCTCCAGCCACTTCTTCAAAAGCATCATTTATCTCATTGTAGAAAAAAACAGAAGTAGCATTCTCATCAACTACATTATTAGAACCGGCAGGATCCGGATTAGAATATGATGCTCCAGTGATAGGGAAATTATCTGACCATTGATCTAAGAAAAGACTGCTTGGTGGACCGCTAATTGGGAAAGATAAGTAACGGAAATCCCCTCCGCTGACCCCAGTCACAAATCGCTCCATTATTAAACTGCCTACTACACTTGCACCAGAAGGTATTTCAGCGATTCTTGCTGAAGACGTCACAGAGTTTGATTCGATTGTAAAAGTACCGGTATTAAGTTCTCCATCTACATCAAAAATTCCATTCTCGGATAAAGTCAAAGTACCGTTCAAATTAGCTGTCCCGTCAAGAAATACCGTCTGAGGATTACTAACTTCCATATCCGTAAAACTTATTGATTGAGATCCGGAGATGGATTGTCCGCCTATATCAGATCCATTAAATACTAGAAGACTTCCATTACTATTAAAACTTCCATCATTTGTAAAGTCACCAGAAATGTTCATTGAGCCATCGGAAGGGATTGGTGCATTAAGTATTCCTGTTATTTGAACATCATTGAAGTTTTTAGAATTGGTATTTACACTACTGATAGTAGTAGTTCCATCAAAAATAAAAGTACCATCGCTTGCATTAATTGCCCCATCTATGGTCATATTAGAAGAAACATTAATGGTTTGATCTACAGGATCGAACGAAGCAGAAGGATCAATATCAAAGGTACCATTAACATCTGCTCCGATATTGCTCATCGAAACTATTCCTGACATATTACTTATTCTTATACCGCCATTAAACACAGTAGGAGAAGAACCATTAATTGTTTGATTACCACTACCATTGAAATCAACTAATCCATTAGGAGCCCAAATACCATTATCTACCAAATCTCCTCCTATAGTAACTTGATTATTATCGGTATCAAAAGTAGTATTTGTTCCGTTTACAGTTAGTCCACCAGAAATAGTTAAATTACCTCCTACAAGTGTTTTAGTTACTGTTGATGAAGCTTCTACTATTAAATTACCATAGGTTGTTGAAAAAATATTTTGGCTTGTATTAGCATTATAGTTTATTGTAGCAGAAGAATTAATATTTAAGGTAGTTGGAGAATTAGAATCGAGCCACCAACCTTCCGATTGACTTCCGCCACTAAAACTTGTGGTTAAACTACCTGGAGCTGACATTATAAAAGTGTTAGTATTTAGATATGCTCCTGAGGAAGACATTACAAGAGAATTATTTATCTGTGTAGTTGCAATTAAGCTACTAACTCCAGTAATCCCATAAATAGGCACTAAAGAAGTAAAAGGGGCATTAACAATAAAAGATGAGCCTATTTCTATAGCCGAGAGTGACGGTCCGGTAGAAAGAGCTCCACTTAAATGGATAAACTGATTTGTAAACCTTATACTCGCCAACGAAAAATCAGAATCTATTACACCTGGGTTACTGAGTTGAAATCTTGCTACCCCAATTGGAGAGTTATTATTCCAAAAAGCAATTATTTCATTATTAAATGTATTAAAGTTCCCAAAATTGCTTAAATCAGTAGCTGTGAAAGTAAATACACTAGTACCTGAAAAAACATTATTAATAAGTCCTCCAAATGCAGGTATTCCGAATTGGCCACCTGACCAACCAATCATAACTCCATTTACTGTAATCTGACCAGGAAAAATAAGGCTTCCAGCTACGTCTTCAACAAAAAGATCACGACAACTTTGATTCCCCGCAACTGTTATTTGAAAACCATTGGTAAATGCATCATTCGATGCTCCTGGATAATCTATCCCAGCTATACAACCTGAAGTACAAACTCCTCCCCAAGTGGTTCCAACATTCCAGTTACCATTTTGTGTTGCGACAAATTGCTGAGCTTTGACTGAGCATATTGTACACATCAAGAAAATAAATAGTATAATTTTATTCACACTAGCGTTCTTTTTTTACGAAGATAAACATTAAACTTATACTAATACTGATCAATTAATTTCTAAAAATACAATTAATACTTGAAATAACTCTATCCAAGTTAATCTCACTCATATTAGACCCAGATGGTAAACATATCCCCTTTTCGAACAAATCACCACTAACCCCATTACTGTAAAATGGATACGTTTCGAAAATAGGTTGAAGGTGCATCGATTTCCATAATGGCCTACATTCAATATTTTCTTTTTCTAATTCTATTCGAATTTTTTCTCTTGCACTAAAAGAATTAGTTAAAACTGAAGTTAACCATCTGTTAGAAAAGAAACCATCCGGTTCGCTTAGAAAAGAGAGGTATTGTTTCAATTTATTTTCATAAACTTCGAAGATTTCTCTTCTCTTAAGAACATGTTTATCAAGAACTTCCATTTGCCCGCGACCGATGCCTGCGCTAATATTACTCATACGGTAATTATAGCCAATCTGCGAATGTTCATAATGTGGTGCTGAATCACGTGCTTGGGTCGCTAGGAATTTTGCCTTTTCAACGTACTTCTGGTTGTTTGAAACCAAAGCCCCTCCCCCAGAAGTGGTTATTATCTTATTGCCATTAAATGAATAAATCCCTATATCTCCAAAACTGCCTAGCTTTTTTCCTTTATATGACGAACCCAGTGCTTCGGCAGCGTCTTCAATGATTGGTATTTCGTATTTTTCCGCAATAGCCATTATTTCGTCTATCTGCGCTGGCATACCGTAAAGATGAACAAGGATTATAGCTTTTGGTTTCTTGCTTTTTTGCAATCGGTCTTTAATAGCTTCTTCCAGTAATACCGGATCCATATTCCAAGTCTCCGTCTCCGAATCAATAAAAACCGGAGTAGCTCCTTGGTAAACGATAGGATTACAACTACCTGCAAACGTAAAAGAACTACAAATAACCTCATCACCCTGCTCTACTCCCAAAATGATCAATGCAAGATGGATAGCAGCCGTACCGGAACTTAAAGCCGCGACATAAGGCACACCCGAATATTCAGATAAAGATTTTTCAAAAAGATCAATGTTTGGTCCAACTGGGGATATCCAATTTGTATCGAATGCCTCCTTGATGTATTCTAATTCGTTACCACCCATATGCGGTGATGATAGATAAATTCTTTTTTTATTCATTTTTCCTCTGATAATAAAAGGCGGGTATAGTTAAGAGAATCAACGTAGGATTTATTATTAATCTATGCAAAAACGATATGAGTGGCCCATTTCCAGTCCCAACAACGACTTTCAAGTACAAGTAAGGACATAGAAGAGTAAAAAAACCAAAAAACTGTACAAGAAAAACGAATTTAGTGTAAGACTTATTTAAAAAAATGGAGTGAACAAGCATGATTGCCAGACTGTCATTCAACAGAAACCTAATTATTTTATTAATCACAAATACTTGTGAGCGATCTTCCAGATCAAGTATAGGGATAATGGAATGAATCAAACCAGCGTAATTATATTTTTGAAAAAAATAAACCAGGGCAAGTCCAATGCACGATATAATTCCTAGAAGAAACCTACTTTTCAACAGCTTAGTTAGTTCTTTTAGAAAAATTTATTATCCAAAACAGCCACAAACAAAAAATCACTACATAAATAATGGCAGTAAATAGGTATTTATGAGTGAAATAGAGATAGTCTTCAAAATTCAAAGAAACATAATAGAGTAGGGTTATACGAGCCAAGTTTGAAATGTGAATTATAATAATTCCTACAACTGTAAACCATAAGAGTTGTCTTTTGTAGGGGCCAAAAGCTATCAAAAAAGACAGGAATATGATGATCACATTCAATCCATTACACCCTTCAAACACAGAAATAACAGCTCTTCCACTATTGATTATTGAAATACTCCTTGAGTTTTCAAGATAAGCTGCCTCAATGTCGTCCTCTCCGAGTTCAAGTATTTCAGCAGTTTGATTTGTTACCCACTTAGTTACAGGATCCGGTTTTGAGCCATGGCTTTCTATATAAAATCCATAGGCGAGATTAAGTACGAAATAAAGTCCTAAGAACTTGGATAAAAAAAGTATCGCTGGCTTAAAATCATTAAAAAAACCCATCTGCTAATTTTATAACTTTTGCTGGAACACCAACAGCGGTACTTCCTTCAGGTATATTTGAAATTACAACAGACCCCGCTCCTATTTTCGACCATCGACCTATAGTTGTTCTATTAATTAAGTTACAACCACTGCCCAAAAAAGCGCCTTCATATATTTTAACTGAACCAGCAATATTCGCCCCTGGCATAATTGATACGAAGCTTTCTAAGTTAACATCGTGTCCAATAGTTGTATTCAGATTAATTAGGCAAAAATTAGCAATTTGAATATCTGTTGTTAAAATAGAGCCAGCAGTAATGATATTTCCCATTCCTAAACTTATTGTACTTCTATCTCCAAAAATAACACCAGGATGAATGATGGAAGGAAAGCTATGATTTGAGGCTTTTAGGAACTCAATGATTTTCTTTTTGAGAAGAGGTTTTCCTAAGGCTAAAATCACATTTTGTCCCTGTTTTTTTTTTAGTTGTTCTAGATTGCCTAATATGGGGTGCTCTCCTATACTAGACTTAGATGGGTCATCATCGTAATACCCTATAAGATTCCATCTTTTATCATCTCTATTGATATTTTCGATAACAGTAGCAATCTCACGCCCAAGGCCACCTGCACCAACGATAACTATATCTTCAATCATTCAAATATCTTATTACTCGAGCGGGATTGCCTACTACTAAGGAATAATCAGGAATGTCATTAACTACTACCGACCCAGCTCCTACAACGCACCACTTACCGACTTTTATACCAGGTATTACAACAGCGTTAGCCCCTATGAGCGTTCCCTCACCTATAGTTACCCCACCGCAAAGCGTTGAGTTTGGAGCTATATGTACAAAATCACCTATCTTACAGTCATGGTCTACCGAAGAGGCAGTATTAATTATAGCATGATTGCCAATGACGGTATCTGAATTGATTATTGCCCCTCCCACTACCACGCTACCTGGCAATACCAATACCCTTTTTGAAATGATTGAACGAGGGTGTATCCCAATACCATATTTATTATAAGGGAATTTCTCCCATACTTTCTTTCTAGTTAAGTTATCTCCAATCGAAATAATGAGGTCATAATGCTGTTTAATTTTTTGTTCCGGCAATACATTATAATCCTGAATATGAGTAATGGATTCATCTTTATCGAATAAACAGTCAATATGTTGATTTGAAAGTTCCAAGATATCAATTACAACTTTTGCATGTCCACTTGCCCCTAATAGATACATATTGAATATAAAAACTATTCTTGATTTCCGTTAAATGGCTTCATAGTTACGGAATCCTTTCCACTAATACCTTCCGCTTTGAAAACTTTGATTACGGTTAAAAATAAAATTTTTAAATCCAGCCAAAAAGACTGGTGATCAACGTACCATACATCGTATTCAAACTTTTCCTTCCATGAAATTGCATTTCTTCCATTAACCTGTGCCCATCCGGTAATTCCTGGTTTTACTTCATGCCTTCTTTTTTGCGTAACACTATATAGGGGTAAATATTCTTTTAATAAAGGCCTTGGCCCGACGAAAGACATATTGCCTTTAATTACGTTGACAAGCTGAGGTAATTCATCCATAGATGTTTTACGTATAAATTTACCAACCTTAGTAAGCCTTTTTTCGTCAGACAATAGTTTTCCTTCATTATCTTTTTTATCGTTCATGGTTTTAAACTTAATCACCCTAAAAACATGACTATGATGACCAGGCCTTTTTTGAGTAAAGAAAGGTTTACCGCTGTTAGAAATAAGCAACAATATACATATCAAGAGCCAAATGGGGGTTGTGACAATTAATACTAAAAGTCCTATAATGAAGTCTGCAAAAGGTTTCAAAATTCTTCTATACATCTAAAAAAGACTTATACTCATGAAGTATCGCTTTCCATACAATTTGTTGGTCATACCGATCAATAATCATTCTTCTTGCGTTGCTAGCAAGTTCTAGCCTTTTTGATTGATTTTCTAATAGCGTATTTATAGCATTTTTTAATGCTATAACATCTTTTGAATTTACTATTAAACCATTTACACCTTCTTCAATAATTTCATTACAACCATTTATGTTACTTACGATACAAGGTAAACCCATACAACCAGCTTGCATAACTACATTAGGAAACCCCTCTCTGTAGCTTGGAAAGATAAATATATCTGAGAGTATCAGATAAGGCCTTATGTCCTTAATAAATCCAGTCATAATAATAGAAGGGTCATTATTAATTAGATTTCGGGAATTATCGCTTATTGGGTCTAAATCATCTTCAAAAGGCCCAATGAGGAGTAGTTTGATATTAGGTTTAGCTTCATTTAAATCTACAAAAGCTTCTACCAATTCGTTTATGCCTTTGTCTTTCACTATCCTACCTACGAAAACTAGTACTAAATCCTTGGGGCGAATACCAAACTTTTGCTTTAAATTTTCAGCTTCATCCTCTAAAAAATCACTGTTTCTAAAAAATTCAGTGTCAATACCATTAGAGCTTCCATTAGCTAATACCTTCAGTTTTTCACGAGAAATATTCAACTCCTTTTCAATCAATTGTATCATGACGTAGGAATTGGGATATACAACATTGGCAGACCATACGGTTAGCTTCTCAGTTAACTTTAAAATTATTCTTTTTAACCCTTTAGCCTCAATTAATGGCAAACCTGCAATGGTGTGTAATTTCACTTTGACCCCAGCTAATTTGGCTGCTAGCATTCCAATTAAACCTGCTTTTGGTGTATGTGTATGTACAATATCTGGCTTAAGAGTATTAATTAGCCAATATGTTTTCCATAAAGCAATTAAATCTTTAATTGGAGTTATTTTTCGTGTTAATGGAATAATATAATGATCAACTCCTTCCCTTTTTCTTAATTCATCGATTTCGTTTCCTTCAGCACTTGCAGTAATAACATCAAATCCATGAGATCTCATGAATTCAAATTGCCCTTTCAATAAAATATTTAATGAAATGGGAACCGTTGTGACCCTAAGAACCCTTACCATTATCTAAAAATAAAGCAACCTCATTCATATTTAAGCTTTGGAAATCATATTCTGATTTCAATTCAGTAAAATGGTTTAAGATTTCACTTAAATCTTTGAGATTTTGTTCTGGATGCCTAGCAAAATTATGTGGATGCCACCATAAATGGTAACACTCATTGTTTTTTGCAGCTATGGTCATTTCGCTTTTAATACGTTTGATCTTCCAGTTGTTAAGGAACAACTCTTTGGGATTATAGGGTCTAAATAGTCTGCTTGCTGGCAGCAAATAGACTCCTCCTTTCTTTTTCACCTCTTTGAGATCGAATGTCGTTTTTCCTCCCAGACTTAAGTAAGCGTCACTACCTCTGTTGAGTCTTTTCCAGAAAGATTCATTTTCAGTACTGTTTATTTGCCACCACCAGTCCTTAGGATTCGTCCTAACTATTTTTATTCCAGCCTTTTCACATTCATTGAGATATTTATTGTTGAATTGGTTTCGAGGAAAGACTAGTGATCTAGCAGATATCCCAAATTTCGAAGCAGCTTTGTTCCAGGATTTGGCATCATAATAAAATTGAGAAGGTGTTTGACCAGGTTCGTTGCAATAAAAATGTGCGTAGGAATGAGATCCTAGCTCCTGACCTTTGGTATTAAGTATTTGAGCTGCTATTGAGGGAGCATAATGATAAGGGTCATTCACTTCATCTATTCCTATTCCCTTTGCTTCAATGAAGTCATATGCAGAAAGATGATTGTTGATATAACCTGGAATTTCTTCTGGCGTATTATCATTCAACTCAGAGTTAGACTTATTAAGTAGCAAACCTACAGTAGCCCAAGTCGCATGCGTATCGGTTTGCTCAAATGCTTTTAATAGCTGAGGTATTAGTTCGCGGGTAGAATTAAAATAATTCTTATAAGCCTCTAGCGACCATTTTTCGAAACCTCCCCAATGAAGCTCAAAATCAAGAGATATAATAAAAGCGCTTCCCATTTTAGCTCCGGCTTAAAATGGTACTATTCTTTTTGGCATAATATATCCTTCTAAGCTTATCTAATTTATTCTGTCTGTATATTTTCATTTTGTTGTTATCAAATAAAGTGATGATGACAAACAAAAATAAAATCATCACCTGACTTTTCTGTCTTATTGCAATTCCAAGATTTCCTGAAATCTGAGCTAATGCAATGGAGACTGTTATAAAGCTCAGAAATGATGTTTTAATTAAAAAATCGCCTTTAATAATATGCCAAATACCTCCTCTTGCTATAAATAGAATAGTAAGTACCAATAAAAAGACATTTTCAAAAGAAACGATCACACCCAACATCCCTGGAGCATCAAAGAATAATGGTCGGAAGAGAAAAGTGAAGACTTGCGATGGCAATGAATATTCAGTGATATCGATCCCTGATGTGGCCTTAGATAATTCTCTCGCCCGATTTGTAAGGTTTAGACCTTGAGTTAGTTCCTCCCCTTGATCGATCCCTACAGCAGTCAGTACATCTTGATAAATAAAAAAGAAGGCCAAAGCTGATATGAGCACCATGAGGATTCGGGTTCCCCAACCTACACCTTTATTGCTAAATGCAAATCCAACTACTGAGGAGGCAAGAATCACAAACATAATATGAGGACGAATATGATATGTTATTAAACTCCCGAGAATCAAAAGAGTCCACCTATTTTTAACGCTATTCAATGAATAAAAGATCAAAGCTATCCCCAGAAATATAAAGGAGCCTTTGCCAAATGAACCGGACCAGAAATGAAGATTTGGAAGAAGGAAAAATAGAGTTAATAAGTCATATCCTAATATCTTATTTGAGAAACGAATCCTCTCTTTGAAAAATTTATAGAAATAGACAAATCCCAGAAAACCAAAAAAAGAAAAAAGGACCATCATAGCTTCATAGGTAAATCCAAAATATTTAATAAATGGATACCCAAACCATTCTATAAAAATAGTACTCGTGCCATAAAAGTGGCTCCATGAAGTGCCTCGATAATCGTTAACTATCTTTAAATAATAATGCAACGAATCGGAAAAATTAAAAAGGGCATAAACGTAATAGACAACAGATAGAAAAAGATGATACCAAAAAAGGTTCTTTAGGAAAAGACTACTTTTCTGTGTTTTTCGATTGGTGACAAGTATGACTTTATCTATGATCCTATACGCCAAGAAATAAGATACCAGTATGATTACTATCCCGTATATCAATAATTTAAAGTTTTTATTGTTTCTCCCATTTGCTGAGATATCTATGAGTACACTTTGTTTATTCGCTTAATCAAGCTTACCAGTTTCTTGATAAGTTTAGTAATGTAAATTCGATTTTAAAAATAGCTTTGATTGGCTGAAACTAATGTTTACAATTAAATAAAGCCAAATTTAGCTACTTGTTGTGTCTTCAAAACAAGTTTTTCTTCGAACACTATCATTAGAACTGACTTTAGTGGCAGATATTTACGATATGAGGCATAGCGAATAGATTGTGTTATTGATTAATTGAAATGAGGTTAGTATTAAATAAACGTTAGAAGACCTCCAAATCTCCCAAGCTGGGTTTCCATTTTTCAAAATTATAGAATCCCAAGCTATTATTATTTGACAGCAATCTAACTGTTACCTCAGGACCAATATTCAAATGTTTTTTAAAAAAACCTGGAATCCTTACTCTTGAAAAGCCAGATATAGTCATATAATCAAAATCAAGGCCTGAGTATATATCTTTTAGTAAATAGGCTACATCAGATCGATCGCCGTGATGATCGCATATCCTTAGTTCCGTACCAAGTCCTGTTCTTTTCAACCTGAAGATAACACCAGCATTCTCGTCTCCACTACCATAATATTTTATAACAGGGATGTCATTATATCTCCAGAGTATAGATTGTCTTGTATGCTCAGATTTCCAAATGGAATCAGATATGACAGCCTTGTTTGGCCACTTATCAATAACTTCATCAACAGGGCAAATTCCCACTTTTAATTCAACAAATTCGGTTTTATTAGACGTTGAGAGCTTAGATTTAATTATCTTAATTGGTTTTTTAAAACTAACTTTTACCGGTAGCTTTCCTACCTCTTTCCATCCCATTTTTAAATAACCTGGTTTACTGCTTGAGTTTGGCGTATTAAATACAATCTCTTTTCCCTCCTTCTCACTTTCTTTCAACAATTGAAGGGTCAGCTTCTTGAAAATGCCCTTTCCCTGATAGTCCGGGTGAGTGGCAGTATCTACCGGCCTAATAGAAGATAAAGAATGTTCCGCTTTAAACCACGACCAATTCATAAAAGCCCTAACACCAATTACCACATCATTATCGAAGGCCAGAAGAACAGGAGACTCACCGAACGGGTTAAAGATATGCTTCCATTGCCAGTAATCTATAGATTTAGGCATTAAAGATTCTCCAAGACTGATCTTTAGTAATTTGATAATCTGAGGTATATCTTCCTTTTTGGCATGTCTTATTGTCATTTAGAACAAATCAAGTTTAACATCATCACTGTATGAGGCTAAATTCAGATTTTACCGGAGATTGATAAATAAACCTTCTCAAGCTCGTTAACCATTATATCCATACTGAACTTTTCTATCACGCGTTTGCGTGCCGCTATTCCATAGGATTCCAGATGATTAGTCTTTAAATTATTCAAATGTTGAGATAAATCTGGCCATTTATCTACCTCTACCATTAAACCTGATTTTTCGTGCTCAATGGCCTCTTTAATGCCCCCGGCACTTGTCGTTACGATAGCGCATCGCATGCTCATGGCCTCTAGCAAAGCTATAGGTAAACCTTCAAAAACCGAAGTCATCATAAAAATATCAAATACTGAGAACCATTCTACTGTATTCGTTTGTAAACCCGGCATTAAAATCTTTTCCTCAAGTCCCAACCTCTTCCTTTCTGCTAATAAATCACCCTTGAGCGGGCCGTCACCCACTATCACACCAAATAAGGTGGGGTTATTTTTAGATGCCGCTTTAAAAACCTGCATCCACTCTTTCAACCTCTTTTGGAACCTAAACACAGCCACCGTGCCTATAACAATGGTATTCTGAGGCACGCCAAGTTGTGTCTTTAAGGCGTCAACGGCAGTCTTCTGTCTCTCGAATTTATGTAGATTTACTCCATTTAGAATGGTCTTGACCTTGGTCTTTTTACCTATATTTGCTAAAATGGATTGTTCAACATCGTTAGAAACTGAAATCGCTAAGTCTTGCCAGCGAAAAGTGAGCTTATTCAACATGAACGTCAGTTTGTGATAGCGCTCTTGTTTATTGTGCTCGGTATAAATGACGGGTATTCCATGAAACTTATGTACGAAGCGGGCTAGAAAACCTGCCCAAGGTAGGTGAGCATGAATAATGTCAATATTATTGACGTGTATATATTTAATGACTCGAAGGATCTGGAGTATGATTTTGATGTTATTCGATGCGTTGAAACAGGTGACCTTTCCTCCTTCATGCTGTATAGCCTCGACCATCTGGTCTTTCCATGGAAGAAAGTAAATGTAATGAAACTCAAACCTCTCTTTATCATGAAATACCAATGTCTCTGGCAGGAGCATTTCGGCGCCGCCACGTCCTAAGGATTTTATAATATGAAGAACTCGAAGCTTGGCAGGTTTTTCGTTTGTCATAAAATCGATGAATATATTTCCTCAAAATGAGCACTTACAGCATCCATGGTATATTTGTCATTGATTAATTTCGAACCTGCCAGTTTCATTTGCTCCCGTAGAACCGGGTTAGTGATAATACATCTCACCTTATCGATGTACCAATCAACGTTATATTCTTCTACTGTAAAGCCATTGACATTATTAAATATTACTTCGGGGATGCCTCCAACGGCTGATGCTACTACCGGTATTTGGCAGGATTGAGCTTCTAAGATAACCCCGGGAAGCCCTTCAATTAAAGAAGGCATAATCATTATATCTGCCGCTTTCAATAAGCTGAGAGCGTCTTTACGATAGCCAAAAAGAAGTACATCGTGAGTTAGTCCATTTTGCTTAATCTTCTTTTCTATTTGATCTCTCAGTTTGCCATCACCCACCAACCAAAGTTTACCGGAACCATATTTCTTGCGATAGGCCTCAAATATCTCAATCAAAAAAATATGATTTTTCTCGGGCACAAAACTGCCGATATTTATAAAGACTTCCTCATCAGTATCTTTGTCAGCCGCTTTAATATGATCAAAGTTTAACGTACCTATTGTTCCAGTTGCCGAAGATTTGAAAGCACTTGGAAAAATTTCAATTAAATCCTGCCTGCAATTCTCACTAACCGATATAAAATAATCACATTGAGAAAGAAAAGTTCTATTTAAAAGTTTATGCAAAGGATTCTTCAAGAATCCACTCATTTTATTAGCATTACGGAACACTAACTTACTCTTCCAACCAAAGAGCATCTTTGAAATCGCTGCATATTTTAATGTATCACCTGCATTCGCCTGAACTATATCTGGCCTTTCTTGGTTTACCAAATCACTTATTCTTTTATATCCAACCCAATCTGTAAAGCGCCTACCAGTTGGCCTGTTCAAATGAATGATTTTTCCTTTGAAGGGTATTTCCTCATTACCTTCAAAAAGACATATCATGACAACCTCATAGCCCTTCTGTTCAAAGTGGTCACTAAGCTGAGCAGCAAATATTTCTGCCCCTCTTAGCTGCGGTTTCTGAATAATTTGCAGAATTCTCAAAGACTATTCTATCTATCTATTAGTAAATGTCCTGAATAAATCAATTAAATTCTATAGCTTTAATTAGATTAGAAATCATATCCACATCTTTTAAATCAAGATCATAATAAAATGGTAGCCTTACAAGGCAATCGGTGTATCGATTCGTCTGATTCAGCTTCCCGTGTTTATGCTTGTCCTCATAATAAGGGCTATTATGTAGACCGAGGTAATGAAATACTGCCATGACATCATTTTGTTTGAGATTTTCGATCACCTTAGTCCTCTGATCTAAATCTTCTAAAACCATATAGAACATATGACCGTTTTTGGTAGCATACTCAGGATGATAAGGTAAAGCAATTCCATTTTTATCAGCCCATTCTTTTAAATTCTGAGCATATCTAGAAAAAATTTGTTTTCTTTTATCTTGAATATTATCGAGCTTATCTAGTTGAGCGCGAAGCACAGCAGCAACTAACTCTGATGGCAGGAAACTACTCCCTAAATCTACCCAAGAGTACTTATCAACTTCTCCACGAAAAAAGGCACTTCTATTTGTACCTTTTTCCCAAACTATCTCAGCTCGTTTCAAAAAAGTGTCATCATTGACACATAACATTCCACCTTCACCGCTACTAATATTTTTTGTTTCATGAAAGGAAAAGCACCCTAAATGTCCTATCCCTCCTAATGGCTTATTTTCAAAGTAACTATCTATGCCTTGTGCAGCATCCTCAATAACATAAAGCTTATTCCGGTTGGCAACATCCATAATTTTCACCATATCACATGATATTCCAGCATAATGCACAACTACTATGGCTTTAGTCCTTTCTGTGACCAATGCTTCGATTTGATCTTCGTCTATTCCCGGAAAGTCCTTTCTACTATCGGCAAAAAGAACTTTAGCCCCTCTTAAAATAAATGCGTTCGCAGTACTTACAAATGTATAAGATGGCATGATTACCTCATCTCCTGGTTGTATGTCAATAAGTATAGCACACATTTCTAATGCATCTGTGCAGGACGTTGTTAATAGACACTTTTTAAAGCCATAACGCTCTTCAAAAAATTGATGACAATTCTTAGTGTAATAGCCATTACCTGAAATTTTTCCTCTTCTAACAGCATCTTCAATATACTTTGTTTCCTTGCCTGTGAAATGAGGTTTATTGAATGGAATAGAATACGTCATAACCAAATGTGTGAGATTAGCTTACCTTGAAAAACCTTAAAATTCATTTGCTCATAAAACTTGCAAGCATTAGTATTTAATTTTTGAGTGGCGACCCTTAGCTCACTCAAATCCTTTTGTCGGCTAAATTGTTCTGCTAACCCAATTAGGATTCTACCAATTCCTCGCCCTCGAGCTGTACCCTTTACAGCTAACAAACCTATGGAAGAGTGGTCTTCTTTTGCGTCAACGGTTATCATTCCAACCAATTTCCCTTTATCAGAAATATTTATCAACTCACTATCATTCTTTATTACCGAATTCTTGACCCACATCCTGTACATTTCTCTGAATTTTTTTTCTGGGATCAGCGGGTCATTTTTAAACCGTGAATGCTCTCCACTTATATATGCCAGTTCATAAAACCCTTCCTTCCTTTTTTTAAAATTGACCTCTGTAACAAAATGATAATCTAAATCTGAAGAAGGTATTTCCTTAACAATGCTCTTCGAGAAAATTATTTTTTCATCTATGACTTCAAAATTATTAGTGCTCAAATAACTCAAGGCACCTGGTAAATCTGAATCCAGAAAGAGATAAATTAGCTTAATATCTTGATCTTTAGCCCACTCTATTTCTTTTTCTATATCCTCTAATCTATTTATCAAATCAATTTTCGCAACCTTGTATCCGAAAAAATTGGAGTCCCACTCAAGAAATTTTATCATCAGCCGGAATAAAGTTTATCCTGTCAGCGGTAATATAGTTTGGCCTACGCTTCGCAGCCTGAAAAGTCTTGCTGACGTATAAACCTATTATTCCTATGATAATAACTATAACACCACTGAAAAACCAAATTGATATAATCAAAGAAGCATAGCCTGGCACTTCTATTTGACCGTATATAGCCTGAAAAAATGTAAAAATTGCTGAAGCAATGGATAAAATTGATATTATTAAACCCAATTTAATAACAAGTCTAATCGGTCGATCGGAATAGGATAAAATGATATCCAGTGCTAAATTCAAAAGTTTTTTTAGATTATAAGAGGACTTTCCTTCTGGTCTCGCGGAGTGAGAAACTTCCAGTGTTGTAGATTTGAAACCTACCCATTTGATCATACTAGGAAAGTAACGAATGCTATCACCCATAGAAACTACAGAATTTACTACGCTTCTTTTATATATACCAAAATTAGCTACCGTATGGTCATAGTCTACACCTGTAAGCCAGGAAAGTGTTTTATAAAAAGCAAATGATACAAACTTTTTAAGAAAACTATCGTTTCTGGTAATTCGGCTGGCAACGACGGAATCTACTCCATCAGACAAAGCTTTGGAATACAAATTGTTAATTTCTTCAGGTAGATCTTGAAGGTCACAATCCATGACCACTACCCATTCGCCGCTACTAAGCTCTAATCCTGCAGAAATAGCATAATGTTGACCAAAATTTCTACTCAGTTTTATTCCTTTTACCCGATCATCTTTGCTTGTTTCCTTTTTTATTTTTTTCCATGACTCATCAGGACTACCGTCCTCGACCAAGACTATTTCAAAATCAACTGTTATCTTAGAGAGTTGTATAATAATCCTTTTTACGAGTTCTTCAATAATATTTTCAGCTCGATATACAGGGCTTACTACACTTATTTTAGGAGTAATCATTGGATAATTTAATAGTTCACTTTTTAGATGCCACCAATAAACAACTGCTACCAAATGGAATTTTAGTTAATTTTTTCACTCTAGAAAGCTCCCACCACCATATCCGTTCTAATAGTTTGTTATCTTGGATATGATCTTCTTGTATGTTGGAATGCTTATCAGGGGAATTGCTTTTCTTTGAAAAAAGAGAAGGGATTGTTCGAAACAGGAAAATTGGAAATGGGAGAATAGAAAACATATATGTGGAAAATTCTATTTCGAAGTTTAAACTTTGTAATTTCTTATTGATAGACTTGATAGTATATCGTCTATAATGTCCCGCATCCACATCGTCTTGTGACCAAAGTGTGTTATAAGCCGGTACGGTAATATAAATTTTCCCACCCTCTACCAGTAGCTCATACGCTGTTTTTAAAAAAGCCATATCATCTGGTAAGTGTTCTACAACATCAAATACTCCTATGGCTGGGAGAGAGTTACTTTCTGCCTTTACACCCTCAAGTGTGGAACAAATTACATTTTTTAAATTCCTTCTTTTTGCGTTCAAGACTCCGGCAATACCTGGCTCTACAAGTACTGCTTCATAACCTTCGCTCTGTATTCTTTTAGATACGAAACCATTTCCTCCACCTACATCGAAAATCGCTCCGTTCGGAGGGAACCTACTGAGTAGTTCAACAATACAATTATTGCGATGTTTAAACCAGAAACTATTTTCTTCAACCTGATAATAGGCATCATTTCCTGCCTTAGGATAAGATATTTTCTTTACATCAGAAGAAAACCATATACCATCCTTTAATTCAAGGTTTGAAGTGAAATCATTTAAACTCATATGCCGGGACTAACGAATAATGCAAAGTCAAAAATTTTTGTTGTAAATATATATAGAATCCTTATTATTTAATGGTATGATATCTGTGATTTCACCTGTCAGTTTGTTGCTAAGTGATGCCTTGGGGAAGTTTTCTTGTAGATCTTTTGCCATATAACTATAACCAACTTTTTCAAGGGCAGGGTTGCGATAATTATTGAGTATATAGAGATATCTGATTTCCCCATGCATATATATTTCTGAGCCCTTTGGAATAACTTTTTTCACTTTAGATGAGATGAGTTCTTGATCATAATTCTTATGTTTATGCTTAACAATTCTTGCTACAAATGTTGAAAACAAAATGAGCGCTATTGCAAAATAGGCCAATTTCATTTGTTTTGTCTTACCCAAAGCATTATCTAAAACGATACCCAACAAGATAAAGACATAGGGGTACGTGTTAATTAGGTAATGTTGGTAGCTTTTCACAAAAGTTGGAAGTATGTTAACTAATATCCCAATTAGTAGAAAAATAATATAGTATGACTTGGTCTCACCAAAAAATAGAAGAAAAAGTAGTATTGGCAAAAGAAGTAAAAGAAGGTTCTTAACTCCTATAAAATAAGAAAAAATGCTAGAAGTGTTAGAGGATGCCCAAGTGCTATATTCCGTTCCACTTAATTGAGATAATAATTGCTCAAATGGTATTTCGTAGATGCCTAGAAAAATTAACAAAAACAGTCCCAAACAAATCAGTCCCCCTAAAGAAAAAAGAATTATTGGGGTCCAAGATATTTCCCGTTTACTTTTATAAAAAAACAACAGAAAATAAAAAGGCATATAGTTAAGAACACTATATTGTTTTATAAAGAAGGAAAAACCTATAAGGAAGCCAGCCCATAAGTAATCCTTCCTAAAGAAGAATAAGCCTCCAATAATGACAAATAAAAAGCTGTAGACCTCTAAAACAATGTAGGTACCATCCGAGCTAAGGATTGATAGAGCACAAAGTGTTACAATGAAAAAAGCAGAGTTTCTCTTTATACTAAAACAATCTATAAGTAGTTTAAAAAATAAAATGCTAGCTAGCCCAATAATAAGGAATTGTGTGAGCAAGAAAAATAAGTAATTTGGTGATTTAAATACAAAATATATAAGGCTATTTATATACATCATTAAAGGGGTGTAATGCATATTAATATCACTATATGGTATGTATCCACTAGCAATGTCTCTTGCTACTGAAAGATAATATGCTGCATCAGCGCTCACCCATGAGAAATAAGTGCTCAAGGCAATTACAAAACCTATCATGATTAGAATTACTATAGATAAGTATTTATAATTTGATGTTACTAATTCAGTTATTTTATTCATTTTTATATAGTATTCCTAAATCTTTAGATTTTTTCGTAATGCTGCAGAACTTTTTTTAACTCATAATCCCAAGTACCTTTTTCGTTGACCAACTTGAATCCTTCATTACCTAATTCCTCTCTTAGCTTAGAGTTGCTTGCTAAATCAACTATGGCACTTTTTAGACTATCTTGATTACCAGCCTCGTAGAATCTTAAATGTTTATTATGCTTGAAATTGGATATTATTTCTCCAGCCGAAGGGGCAATTGTTGATTTTTTAGCTATTAAATACTCCCTGAGTTTTAAGGGTGAGTAATGAAAATCACTAGCACTTCTAGCGCTTACTATTGCGATATCAAAAAGATTAATATAGTCTGGTATATTTGAGAATTTTTTTCTACCTGTGAAAATGACAGTCTTTTCAAGTCCTTTTTCTCGCACAATGTTTTCCAAAGCACCCCTTTCCGAGCCGTCTCCCACAAGCATCAGGGCAAGGTTCTTATCATCCTTGTAAGCCATTTCAAAGGCATTTAATAATATTTCGAGGCCATGGAAGCTTCTAAAACTACCAGTCCAACCTACTACTGTTTTATCTTTCAAGGAATACCTCGCCACAAGTGCTTGCTGCTTAGAACGATTGGAAAAAAGGTTAGGATCTACAGACATAGCGGAAACAATTACCTTCTCCTTAGAAACTCCCATTTTTATAACTTTATTACGTACTTGTTCGGAAACGCACGCTACAACGTCAGCCTTTTTTAAGCTTTGAGCTTCTCCAAATAATTCTAAAAACCATCCCCAGATTGGCCTCTTCACCCCCCACTTCCTAGCTTCCCACACAACTGGAGCATGTACATACGTGATCAACGGAACTTTTAACTCATTAGCAAGCTTTCTTCCAGGACCGGAAAACAAATCATGTTGTTCCCAAATGAATTTAATGTTTTCTTTCTCTAGGGGTAGGTCGTAACTATAGTTATTATGCTTGTAAGCATGATACCAAAGTAGAATATCCTTGAGTAGATTAAGTAGAGTAAGTGGCATCCACTTCGTGTATCTTTTGAATTTAGATTGCTGCTTAATCGTCCCGGTGCCTAATGGATAATCAATTACCTCCAATGGAACAGCAATTCTATCAGTGGTTAATACATAAGCTTTCCCTATAATTCTTTCTGCGGCACTCGACCAACCAGCTACTGTTACCCATAGTGCTTCGGCACCTTTCCATGCCTTGCTGGATCTTGGCATGATAAATAAAGCCCCTTCCTCTTTCATTTATCTGCTTTTTGACTTAAAGAGTTTATCAATTTTATTGAGTTATTTTTTAAATAAACGTAGCTTTTTAACTTAGTTAAATGAGCAAAAAAACATAACACAAAAACATACGCAACTGTAAGAGCTAAACCACCAAAGCCTGAGATTTCTAAACCGCTATAAATTAAAAGACTATAAAAAATCGCTAAAACTAAATAATGTTGAATTATTGTTAGGAGATGATAGGCCAGGTTTTTCTTGTAAAAATTCAATAAGACAAGATTAATCATCACTTCTGTAAAGGATAGTACTACCAAGGCATACATGAAACTGAATATACCATAATAGTACCCAATAATAAAAGGCACTATTTTGAGTAGCTTTTTGAATAATCCGGCGATAAAAACTTGTCTGGATTTACCAAGGCTTAGTATTGCGTGATTGGTTACGGCAGCTAGAGAAAATCCCAGTGATTTGAATATTAATATCTTAAAAAATGGGACTACTCCTATCCACTTTGTTCCTAGCAGTACTAATACTATTTCTTTTCCAAGAAAAAACAATGACCCACCTATGACGGCTGTCGCAAATGTCACTATACCAAAAAGCCTTTCGTAAATTTCATCAAATTTCTCTGCATCATTTTTGGATGCGCTAAGCACAGGAAAGAAAACTCTGGTAATAGAATTGGACGCATTCTGCGCTACAAAATTGTTCAAAGATTCCGCTCGGGTGTAGTACCCTACCATAAGTGGTGAATAAAGCTTGCCGATAAAAAAAACGTCCAATCGCCTCATAACAGCACCGGTCAATCGATCCAGGAAAACATAGAGGCCAAAGTTGATGATCTTTTTGGAGCCAGCATAAGAAAATGTAAATGATGGACGCCATTGGCAGACTTTCCAAATAATAGCACTATTAAAAACGGCAGCGATAATTGATTGCAAAATCAATGCATTGATCCCCCAACCAGCCAACGCGGCCAAAATACCAGCCGAACCTCCTATCACCCTAGATGTAACTTCTACAAGGGCGAGCTTTTTAAACTGCATATTCTTTTGAAGAATGGCCCTTGCCATTATCGCTATACTGTTGATGATCAAAGTAAGGGAGAGTAAGCGGATGATCATGGTCAGATCAGGTACTTCAAGAAAATTGGCAATAAAAGGTGAAGCAAAATATAGCAACGTAGTCAATGAAACGCCCATTAATACATTTACCCAAAACAATGACGAATAAGTGGCTTCATCTGTATCGTCGCTTTGTATCAAGCCGGTGCCAAGCCCTAGATCGGAAACAAGTACCAGAATGTTTACAAAGGCCAAAGCTATAGCTATAACACCAAATTGTTCTGGTAACAATAGCCTGGCCAAGATGATGGAAATTATAAATCCTGAAGCTTGCTGGATAAGAGAACGAAAAACATCCCAGGCTAAAGCTGAAGAGATTTTCACAAAATTTTCATTAGATTTTTTAAATAAAATTAATTTAGCCCAAATATAGATATTAGCATTTTGAATATAATCAGCTTTAAAATCAAAAGCTCTTCTATACGCCTTTCACAAACTTGGGAATGCAAGGATATATATACTTTTATGAGGCGCAAAGCTTTGACGCGCTATATTTGAAAATAAGAAGACAATGCATAGACCAAAATCTAAAACCAAAAAGAATTGCAGTATATAAAACAGTTCGATAGCATAAGAGCTCTTTCCATCTCTCTTGTGCTTATATCACATTGGTGGCCTAAAGATCATTTACTCAATATTACCCCCAACGGAGCGCTAGGTGTAGACACTTTTTTTGTTTTAAGCGGTTTTCTTATCACTTCAATCCTATTTCAACGCAAAGAAGAGCTCGATGAAAAAGGGCTTTTATTTAATCTCAAGAACTTTTTGGTCAGAAGAACATTAAGGATTTTTCCAATTTACTATATCCTCCTGACCTTGCTATTCATCTTGGATGCCAGAGATGGCCTATTAAGTACGGAGTATGTGTATCACTTTACCTATACTTCCAATTTCTCTATATTCAAAAATGAACAACTGGATGGTAGCTTTTCTCATTTATGGTCTTTATCTGTTGAAGAGCAGTTTTATCTTGTTTAGCCGT
Organism: Bacteroidota bacterium; assembly: GCA_039030555.1. GTDB lineage: Bacteria > Bacteroidota > Bacteroidia > Cytophagales > Cyclobacteriaceae > JBCCDY01. The sequence goes on along the minus strand of JBCCDY010000011.1, from coordinate 114,857 downwards.
TACTGGTATTGATCATTCCCCTAAGAAAAATCACTGCTGTATTTTACCTAATCATACTGATTGGCATTACGTTCCCCATTATGATCGATAACCAATACAGCAGTTTACTTACTCCTGCCTGCTTTACTGCCTTTGGGCTTGGGGCGCTTTTAGCTTATTATAAAATACACCAACCAGAATATGGGGTTAAATTTCAAAAAACAGTATCTATTTTGGCCCTTTTATCACTTTCAGCCCTCATAGTTCAACTAGCAACAGATATATCTTTGATATTACCTCAGAGGCTTTTCATTTCATTGATGTCGCTTTGGTTGATATCCAATTATGTATTTGATAATAAACTCACCAAAATAGATGCTTTTTTTTCGAAAACGTATTTGATCTATATAGGTAAGATCAGCTATGGCATGTATCTCTTTCATACATTCATTCCTTCTTTTACCAAAAAGGCATTTACGAAATTGGGAGTTGATGTAACTTCTGCAATAAGTTATGAGCAAGGTTCATATAGTGAATTGAATTTATTCCTTTACAATGTGTTCAACTTTTTAGTATTGCTATTGGTAGCTACACTTTCATGGTACATTATTGAAAAAACACTCAATAATTTAAAAAGGTATTTTGTTTAAAGTCCATTTGGGAAGTAGATTTAACCTAATAATAAACTAAGACTAATTTAAACCCGGTTTATGCATTAGAACATGGTTGTGAGAGCTTAAAGGAAGCTTTACGCAATAGACCCACAGGCTATATTAAAATAGCATCAAAGTGAATACCCTAAACCAGGCAGATCGTATTGCGGAAGTTTCTTCTGTAGCAATAAATTGCTTGCCTTGTAGTAGTTATTGATATCACCAATCAACTCTTCCTTAAGTTCAAATTTAGGGTCTAGGTACTTGAAAGGTTTACGCGCAAAGAGACTATGGATATAATACTTCAACCCTTTATTGGTCATGATTTTTGGAGGTACGATAGCATTATCTGATACATAGGAACTGACCATATTATTACTCATCCTTAAAATACTCAGTGCCGTCTTGCCAAGGCTGCGGTTGACCACTTTTGAGTTATCTTTTTCAGTAAGCACGATCTTGTCATCTATAAACTTATTGATTTCATTGATGAACAGTCCATGGTTCTTTTTGAGAAGTTCATAAGGAACAATAAATACATTATCCGCCCCAAAAGCTTTTTTATACTTATTTATCAAGGGGGTATAGTTGAGAAAGTCCCAATCAAAAAAGATCATCTGAGGGGGTTTTGAAGCATAGAAATCAGAAGCTTTTAATGTACCTCCACTAATCACATATTGAATGTAAAGGGACTTAAACATGTCTTTTTGATTCCTAATGGTAATTAATATCCTTGGCTTTTCTACAACTTTTTTGATCCGATTTGGAATGAAATCAGATATAACGCTACCATTGAGAAATATTCCTACAAACCCTTCATAAGAAATGATATAATCCTTTTCGCTATCGAAAATTTTAGCCAGGTGATTATAATCAAGAGAGCTTTCCTTTCTAAAAGTGAGGTCTATCAAGCCATTTTGGCACAACTCATTGAATCCCATAAAATTGCAGCCTTCAATAGCATTGAATACATTGTTTTGCAAATAGGTTGTAGCCGTTTTAGGATAGCCAATATGTATATATATCATGTTGGTAAGTGGCGCTAATTTTTAATCTTAAGTTTCTTTTCCAATTTCCACTTTACCCTATTAAACAGATCTATTTCGCTTAGATTTGCTTCTTTAAAAAAATGATCCCCGTCCTTAGAGTGGTAATAGGTAGCTTTTTCTCCTCCTTGAATGTAAAAAAAGCCAATTTTAAGTGCATTTTCTACAGGTTTCAATGGCAAAGGGTCTACTATTAGATTCGCTATATCATCTTTGCTCTGGGGGGTATATACCACGTCTGAATAGGAATAATAAGAGCGCCCCAGAAGTACGACTGGTTTTTGCCAAAAACTAGCTTCAACCCCAATGGAAGAGCCAAATGTTATTAACTTATAAGCTTTATCCATTAGGGCATAAGAGTCAACTGAACTAGTGGGAGAGATAATATGTACATTGGGTATTGTCTCTTTCATTTGATCAAACTCCTGGGCATAAGCATAGGGCAACCCAGCTTGATTAGGGTGCATCCTAACCACCAACTCCATATCCACTAGTTTTTCTTTAAAAAGGTTGATGACGTATCTTATGCCCTCATTTTGGTCTCCAAAAAAAGGATTGCGATATTCATCTCCTACAGCAGCAAATTCGTCTTCGGAGGAAGTATAAAGGACTACAGTTTTCTTTGAAAAGTCAACCTTATTGGGTACGAGGTCCGCCTTTTGTTTATCAATATATGATTTTCCAACTGCTGCATTACCAAATCGTTTGAATTCAAAATATTGCTTGGCTATGCGTTCTTTTTCTTCCTGATCCAACGTTGATCTTTCCCAAGTATCAAGGTATCGTTGGCTCAGATTTTGGATATTATGAGGTAGGGAGTTATCAAAAACATTGATATAGCCACCAGGTCTAGCATACTCAAGAATTGTAGATTTGACCCCTTTATGAGCGGCAGCCTTCATAGCCGCTTTGTAATAGTCCCATCTGCCATTGAATAAGATCACTTCACCAATATCATGAGCTTCTATGAACCTGACAATAGATAAGTAAACCAGGATTGAATTCTCAGCGATCTTCTTTAAAAGCTCCTGCGCTTTTGGCTCTTCGAGATCTTTATCACGGGTTTTACTTATGTATGAAGACAAAACCGCCTCGCCGTAGTCAAAATCATCAAAATACTCATCTCTATTAATGCTTCCTACACGCTGAATGTGGTTTTGCGATGTTTTGATATCCTCTTCTTTGAAAAGCTCCTGAAGCTTTATATGACGAAAGTCACCTTGCATTTTTTTTAACCCTTTCATCAACCGGTATTGGCAGACATCGCATGAGTATTTCAAGCTGAAAAGATTAAAGCCACAACGGTCGAACGTTTTTGAACAGGATACTAAAAATACTTTGCTATCATTGTTGGCTTTATTTACTCTTTCCTGCAATTCGTTTAGCATGACGGCAGCAAAATGAGGAGAAGAATTGAAAGTAGAGAAAATAAGTACGTTCATGGATATAAAATTGAATCTTGATCATGAAGGTCGTTTGCCTTTTAAGTTTGAATGACTTTTTTTTAGTCAAGCGACCTAAACTTAGGCATTATACCAGCCCCAAATGATTTTGTCTTTGATTAAAATAAATAAAAGTTTAATAACGAACTGAGAAAAAATCTAATACTTTTTTATCATCATGATCTTAACGGAGAGAAGTTAAGATCATCATTTATCTTTTTATAGTCATGAGGTCTTCCAATATCTAACCAATAGTCTTCCATACGAAAAACTTTCAGGTTTTCTCCGTTCTCCAGAAGGTCATCAAATAGCATAGGCATATCATAGAAGGTATCTTTTGGTACGTGGTGAAGTATCTCAGGGTTGATCATATACAGCCCGGCATTGATATGGTAGTTATAAGTTGGCTTTTCTACCAGGCTTAAAATATTACTTTTGGTATCTGATTGTACACAGGCAAAAGGAACCTGATATTCAAATTTCTTAACACACATCGTAGCCTTAGCCTTATTCAATAAATGAAATTCTAGTAGATCCTCGAAATTAAGTGAGGTGATAATATCCCCATTTGTGATAAAGAATGGATCTTGAATTTGAATATCGATCAGGCTTAGCGCTCCTGCTGTGCCTAGCCGCTTTTTCTCTTTGGTGTAAACAATATTGATACCAAACTTTGAACCGTCTCCAAAATATTCCTCTATAACTTCAGCTTTGTAATTGACACAAAGAATAAATTTGGCGAATCCATATTCTTTGAAGTTATCGATGATGTGTTCTAATATGGGTTTGTCTCCTACTTCCAACATGGGTTTAGGTATAGTCTTTGTTAGGTTCCCCAATCGTGATCCAAGCCCACCAGCCATGATAACCACCCAGTTAGGTCTTATGCCTTTTTCAAACTCATTTAGTAATACTACTTCAACTAATTTTCCGGAGGTTGAAACTACGGGCATCTGCTTTCTATGGATTTCTATGAGTTGTCTTTTGATGACTCCGCGGGGGGTTCCTTCTTTTGCTACCATCGGTGAATAATTGATAACATCTTTCAGGTTCATGGATTTCCTAAGAATTGCTCTTCGTAAGTCACCATCAGTTATAATCCCGAGTAGCTTCTCGGCTTGATCGATAACGGGTAAAAAGCCATTACCATTTTCGTCCAGTAATTTTACTGCTTCTTCGAAGGTTGTTTCCGCTGTTAGGTAAAGCCAATTCATATTATTCAAAGTCACTATTGCTCAGGATGTCATGTTTTTTTGTATCCTTCTTAAGCTTTTTACCGATCAATTCATCGGCCTTTATGTAGCCATTCTTCTTATCTATCATTCTTAGCGTCAGGTCTTCCTCTTTTAGTATACCACCTTTTCGCAAGTCTTTAGTAGCGACCACTTGTTTTGCCCGCTGGCGGTATGTCAATTCAGGCTCCTCGATATCAAATAATCTTTCCTCTTCCAGAACAAATTCATCTATAAACCTCACTTTGGCCATAATATCTTTCATCGTGTCACCAGAGATAGCCGATTCGTAATCAGTTCTTGGTTTACCTTCACCCAGGGTAAGGTGCTTTTCAAATATCGTTGCGCCCAATAAACGCGCATACTCACAACTTTTAACTGCCCACGGGTCATCAAAAGCTGAATGGTCAGCATATCCGATCGAGAGCTTGGGAAATAGTGCTTTCAACCGTCCAATCCTTTGAAGCTTAACATCTTTGATATCACTAGGGAAAGATTGAAACCCTACTAACAAACCCTTCAATTGTTGTCCGAAAAAGTCTTGTTTCTCTTCAATTTCTTCTAATGCTCTTCCGCCAACACCAAGTACTACTGGGACATCAAACGTCTTCAATTGGTCAAGTAAAGCAGTATCATGAAAAGATACAGAATGTATATCAATGAATTTGACAGGATAATGGTGGAGAAGATTTAAAGCAGATAGATCAAGAGGCATAAGGATAATATCCAATCCAAGCTTTGTAGTCTCCTTAAAAATCTTGTTCCATTCTTCAAACCCGAAGCAATATCCTCGAAGTTGCTCAAAAGCGGAATGGCATTCGCTAAGAAAATCCGATGGTTCAATAAGTACCTGGAATTTCACGCCATCAACACCTATCTCGCTTGATAATCGAATTAAGTCAAGCATATATTCCATATCCCCTTCATGATGAAATGCTGTTTCGGAAAAAAAATAGCTTTTATTCATATAGGGACAATTTAGCTGAATTGTCAACTCTTCGCTTCATATCCTCGCGGAAATCATCAAAACTTATCGATTTCCCATAAGGCATCTTAATCTCGCCTGTTGCCTTAAAAAATGCATCAGGAATGTTATTGGCTTTTATCGTACCTATGATCTGCTCCAAACTAACGGAAAGCGGCTCTTTAAAATGGCTCAGTATTGATTTTGTTCGTACCAGGTCTTTTTTCAGGTCCACAGTGATCGAGATATAGGAGTAATCTTCTTCAAACGGTTTAATTACACCACATTTGAAACTGCGTGGCTCAAACAAAAATAGCATGAGATACTCGCTCACACCAGGGTTAATCGACTGATAACACTTTTTAAGTGCTGAAAATGTCATGATCTCCGCCGTTGCCCCAATAGGAACATCGATTAAACGAACATAGTCCAGTTCTTTATCAACAATGAATTCATATTGTTTATCAACCCATTCGTATGACGTTAGCGGGTTGTCTCCCGTTATTCTCAAAAGAAAATCGGCCTTAGCAATTTCTCCAACATCCAACATTCTTTCTATCACATTGTCTGCTGAACCACGGTAAATTTTAATGTTGTGTTTTATAGCAACATCTTCTAATATATCATCAACTTCTTCTTTCGAGGTACATAGATATATTTCGTCGATAGAATTAACCAGCTTCAACCTCATAATAAGGAAATCCAGTATGCTGATCTGATCGGAGATATTTCTTAATACTTTGAGTGGGAGTCTCGTAGAAACAGTCCTAGCAATTATGCAAGCAACAACTTTCATATCAACGCAAGAAATGTTTCTGTAATGGTACATCATCGGGGATGTCAACAGCCGCTACTCTTCCGATTACCCATTCCACATGTTCGGGTGCAATTCCTTCGCCAGGTCTTTTATAATCTACATTGTCCCTTTTTATACTTTCGCCTGCAGGAATAGGCCTTTTCAACACTATACTTCTTCTAAAAGAATCTCGGCGCTCCTGATCTTCCTGCACACTGATTCTATTGGTACCCATTGATTTCCAAATCTTTTCCGCGCCATTGACAATGATTTTCAGATCATATTGATCGGCTGAAACCTTATGATCCCAGCCCTCCATATTTTTATCCAGCGTAAAGTGCTTTTCGATTATACAACTACCCAACGCCATAGATGCCAAAGGTACTTCGTAACCTAATGTGTGATCCGAAAAACCAATAGGATAATTCGGATACATTTTTTGTAGCGTCTCTATTCTTCTCAGATTCACTTGCTCATCCTGAGGTGGATATATGGAAACACAATGGAGTATTGTAATCTGGTTATTGCCTTCAGCTTCTATAGTTCTCACAGCCTTATCGATCTCATACAGTTCGCTCAATCCTGTTGAAAGAACTACCGGTTTACCCTTAGAGGCGATGTACTTGAGGAATGGATAATTATTCAAATCCATTGAGGCCGTTTTAATAAATGGCGCCCCTAATTTATACACTAAAAAATCAACCTCTTGTTCAGAAAAAGGTGTACTAGCGCAATCAATGTCCAATTCATCACAAACTTCTTTCATTTGCAACAGTTCCTCCTCTGATATACTATAAGCTTCTACGATTGATTCTAGGGTATAATCAGAGCGATCGCGATAGTCATCAGCGATAAAATAATTATCGTTATAGGTCTTTTTTGAGAATATGGTATCCTTGGTCCAACTCTGGAATTTAATACAGTCTGCCCCACACGATTTAGCCTGTCCAATGAGTTTCCTGGCTAAATCCATGTCGCCATTATGATTAGAGCCTATTTCCGCAATTATATAAGGTTTACAGTAGTTATAAACCTCTTTATCTTTAGTTAGTTGTACTTTCATAATAATTCAAAAGGTCTGCAATAATTTCCCACCAAAAATAGTTTTTAGCATCAGCCTGTGCTAAAAACTCATTCAAATATTTCTCCGTAAGATGATTTTTTAACCTGGTCAGTTTTGTTTTTCTATCACGATAGTATTGCGCATCAATGTACAAAGTCAAGAGACTTTCATGATGCAATAAAACCATATCAAGTTTATTACAAATAGCCCCAAAGTCATTTTCTGTAAACTGTGCCAGATTATCGTGCTGTCTGTAATTTACCTGGCCAGTGGCTATAAATATACATCTTGCTTTTGTTACAGAAACAATTTGATTGAAAATAAACCAATCAGGTATAGCAGGGCTTTCAACCAACTTTATTTCTATATCTTTGAAAATGCTTGAGTCAATTGATATATTCCCAAAACCCAGTAAGTTCTTATCTTTTAGGTAATCGTATCCAAATACGAACTCATTGGCCAAGCGTTTTGACCAATGATCCTTATCTAATAGTTTCCCTTCTCGATCCACCAGGTTAAAATCATGACAAACTATGCTATATTGAGGTAAGTAAGATATAGCTGATGCTATCCGGGTAGGCTCAAAAAAATCATCCGAATCACCAAAATGAATATACCCTTCTTCCAAACCAGCCAAATAATTCAGGACAAACACGCGATTAGCGGTTATGCTCCTGTTGCCCAATTCGATGAATTCATGCTTTATATGCTGTAAGTCATTGGTAAATGAATGCTCAGGATCTTCGACCTGATCGTAAAAGATAAGCAAACGGAAGTCTCTTACTGTTTGATCAGCAACCGATAATACGAATTTCCTAAAATAGGGGGTCGAAAAAGGGTGTAATACAGTAACAATATAGTTGGTCTTCATATTGTTGAATGGTACTTGCTATATGTTATATATATCAGCCTTATACTTCAATAAGTTATCTCCTTCAGAAAACCATTTTATTGTTTCTGCTATACCTTGTTTCAAATCATAGTTAGGATGCCAAGCAGTGTATTCCTTTATCTTTTTTGCACTACCGTATAACCTGAACACTTCACTTCTTTCCGGTCGTAAGCGTTGTGTATCAGTCACTATAGTTGCGTCTGGTTTGATTTGACCAATGATCTCATTGGCCAGGTCTCCTATCGATATTTCCTGTTCTGTAGCTATGTTGACTTCCTGGCCGACTAGTTTGTCAGATTTTGAGATCTGCAGAAAACCATTGACGGTATCCGCCACATAGAGTAAGTCCCTTGTTGGGGTAAGGTCACCTAACTTGATCTCCTCCTTACCTGCTAATAGCTGAGTGATGATGGTAGGGATCACGGCCCTTGCAGATTGTCTCGGCCCAAAAGTATTGAATGGGCGTACTATAGTGATCGGCAAGTTAAAGCTTCTATAAAATGACTCTGCAATACAGTCTGATCCTATTTTTGATGCTGAATAAGGGGATTGTGGCTGACGAGGATGATTTTCGTCGATTGGAACATATCTGGCTGTCCCATATACTTCGCTGGTAGAGGTGACCAAAACTCGTTCTAATACAAGGTCTCTAGCTGCTTGTATTACATTTAATGTACCCTTTACATTAGTATCTACATAAGAATCTGGTGAATGATAACTGAACGGAATAGCAATCAAGGCCGCTAGGTGAAAAACTACGTCAATATCCTTCATAGCCGTCCTCACGCCATTTGGATCTCTAATATCTCCTGAGAAAATTTCCACTTCATCAAGTTTATCTTTTGATAACGTATCTAACCATCCCAAAGAATTAAAAGAGTTATAATATATAAAAGCTCTTACCTGATAACCTTCCTTAACTAGTAGCTCTGTTAAATGGGATCCTATAAAACCATCTGCACCCGTTACTAAGACCTTTTTTTTATTCATATCCCAAAGAAAATGATGCAGATAAATAAAATCTGCATTTAGCTGTAATAGCCATAGCTATACTTATCTTTTCCATATTGTCCCCCATAACCATAATTATTACCATATCCATACCCCAGACCTACTTTTTTAATATCGTTTAAAAGGATACTTAAATTAGTAATATTTCTTCTTTTGAACTCTTCCTCGGAATACTTGAGCACCTCTGTAGGTGTTATGCCCTGCCTCACTAAAAATAAGGTATGATCAGCTTTTTCCGAAAGGACATAAGCATCCGTAACTAGTCCGACAGGAGGGGTATCAATAATTAAATAATCATATGATTCCAATAAATTAGGAATCATCTTTTTACATCTTTCCGTCAATAATAGTTCACTTGGGTTAGGAGGAATAACCCCACCACTAATAAGGTGAAGGTTATTAATTCTAGTTTCTTGAATAACTTCTTTTAGGTTATTCATACCCGATAAATATTGACTTAATCCAAATTCATTTTTTAAACCAAAATCATCAAAGATTTTTGGCCTTCTCATGTCAGCTCCTACAATAAGGACTCTCTTTTCCGAAAAAGCTAAAACTGTACCTAAATTTATGGTTGTAAAGGTCTTTCCCTCTCCAGCAATAGACGATGTTATAACAAATATTTTCTTATCCTTTCCCTCAGTGAAGTAATTTAAATTGCTCCTTAAAGATCGGAATGACTCAGCAATAGCAGATTTTGGCTTATTGAAAGCTACTAGGTTATCTTTTGAGTTATCATGACCAATTCCACAGATTACAGGAAATCCAACCGTTGACTCTATGTCTTCTTTGGACTGAACTCGAGTGTTGAGTAATTCAATCAATATGAAAATCAAAATAGGTAATAGAATACCTGCAAAAGATCCTATGACATAATTTTGGCTAACATTGGGTTTTATTGCTCCTCCCAAGCGAGCAGGAGGATTTATAACTGCAATATCAGAAGTAGCCGTAGCCCTTGAGATACTCGCCTCGGCTTTCTTTTGTTGTATGTAAGTATAAAGGTTCTCCCTCAACCTATAATTTCGCTCTATATCCACCAGGTTTTGTCTTATACCGGGAAGCTTTTTAAGTTCTTGTTTTACAACTTTCATCTGTTCGGTAGCAAATTTTCTGTTTATCTCGCTAGTTTGACTATAATTGGATATAGTTTTTAGAATTGAAGCTTTGGTTAAATTCATTCTTCTTTCTAAATCCTTATAAAGAGGGTTTTGTGCAAATAATTCTGTTTTGCCCTCTTCGGGAACAGAAGAAATAAGATTGATCAGTTGCGTTATCAATTCGACAATAACCGGATCACTTATACCTACACTGGAGGGAGTAATAATTGCCTCGCCTATGTCATTCTTATCCAGAAACTCTTTTAAATATTCGAAGTATGATTCTTTAAGTCGCATTTCCAGAAGCTGAGATTCCAATTCCTGAATTTTTGAGTATAAGCGGCCAGCTTCTTCTGAAATATCTATACTTAGATTGTTTTCATTAAATCTCTGAATCTGACTTTCATAATACTTCAATGAGTCTCCTATTTGCAAGAGTTGGTCTTCCAGAAACTTAACCGACTTTTCAGCTCTTTGATTTTTCTTTTCTAGATCATACTCTTGATATACTTCTATAAACCTGTTGAGAAAGTCAATTTCCTTATTGGGTACTGGGCCTGATAGACCTAAGTCTAAAACTGAAGATCCTTGCTCGCGCCATGATATATTCAACTTGGAGGAATAAGCTTTAGCTAATAAGTAAGGATTACTGAATTTTATCTTTATGTTATTATTAAATGACTTATCAGAGCTTTTAATAACAGTCATACTTTCACCGGAAATCTGAATAGTATCCCCATATTCATATCTCTTTTTAGCAGGCAACTCATTGCTTTGATCTTCAAAATAATCTAAACCAAATTCCTTTTCATTAAATTGATTAAGTAATAAGCTTTTGTCCCAGATGTTATCACCTTTTGACAAAAGAGATACAGTAAGCGGGATATTTCCATACAACTCTGAATTTTTAATGTTTCCCTCTCTATGAAATGTAATCATCATATTTAAAGATTCTATCACATTTTGAATAAGAGGGTATGATTTTAAGACGTGTACCTCGTTGTAAAAATTCCTGTAAGGGTTGACAATATTATTATTGTATAATAACTGAGCTTCTGTATTCTCCTGATTCTCTTTAATAATAATAGAAGCTTTTACCGTATAGATGCGAGTAGAATATCTATTGATTAAATATGCGCTCAAGAAGCCTAGTAAACCACTAATAATAATTAGATACCAAAAGCGAATAGCAAGATTAATGACCCTCTTAAGACTGATTGCACTGACTCCACTAGAAGTCTGCGCAAGACTGTCAAAATCATCGTAGATTTCCAAATTGTTCTTCAAACCAAATCTATAAAGTCAAAATGGTGATAAACAAAGTAACTACTGATACTGCTGCAGTGAATACACCAAGGTTTTGTCCAAAATAATTCCTGAAAGTCCTTTGTTTATTAGGTGCAACAATAATTATATCATTCTGCTGAACATAATAAAAATTTGATTCTATAAATCTTTCCTCTAGAGGGTTTATATAGAACACTTCACTTGAAGAGCCTGATTGTCTTATAACTTTTACACTACTCCTGTCCGCAAGTTCTCCAAATCCTCCTGCCAAACCGATCGCTTCCATAAACGTAATCCTTGTATTAATAGAGTTTACTACTTGTTCATTATTAACCTCGCCTAGAACGGTAAATCTAAAATTAAGTAATCTAACCCTTACAACCGGATCTTCAAGGTATTTCTTCGCTATTGATGTTAACATAGACTCCGCTTCAAATATAGTTAGTCCCTCAAGATTCACTTTGCCTGTGACAGGGTATTCAATATTTCCTTCAGAATCTACTACCACACCCTGCAAAGCCAAGTTGTTGGCATTACCCGCTCCTATTTGATTATTTTCATTAATCTTAGAAAAAAAGTCAAATTCTTCATCTGTAAGGCTTTCAAATGTAATTGAGAGGATATCCAGTGGTTGAATACGATACTCCCTTATCTTTAAGTCATGGGTTCTAAGAATAGAATCTTTTGGAAACTCTTCCAGATTATCTATCTCATTTTCATATTGAAGGTATAATAGTTGCTTTCTTGTTATACATGAAGAGAAAACAAGTATCATTAATAAAAAAAGAAAGGTTTTAGTTACGTATGAACAGAGCATTAAATTAAATCTTTCAAAAACTCCTTCATATCTCCCAACGGAATCATATTTGGACCGTCACTCAAAGCCTTCTCAGGCTCAGGATGGGTTTCAATAAAGAAACCATCAACACCCACTGCAGCTGCCGCCTTAGCTAAATACGGCGCGAACTCTCGCTTCCCGCTAGACTTACCTTCACCACCTCCAGGCATCTGAACACTATGGGTTACGTCAAATATAACAGGTGAATATTGTCTCATAATTGGTATCGAACGAAAATCGACTACTAAATTATTATATCCAAAAGTCGTTCCCCGCTCTGTTAGAGTCACATTGAAATTTCCCGTGTCTGTCACTTTTTTAACAGCATATTTCATATCGTCTGGCGCCATAAATTGCCCCTTTTTAATATTCACCGCTTTTCCCGATTCTCCACTGGCTCTTAATAAATCGGTCTGTCGGCACAAAAATGCAGGTATCTGTATTACATCTATAACAGACGACACTTCTTTTACCTGATAAGACTCATGCACATCGGTTATAAGTGGAACTTTTACCGTCTCTCTAACCTTCTCAAGAATACTTAGTGATTTTTCAAACCCAAGAGATCTAAAAGATTCCCTCGAAGTTCTGTTGGCCTTGTCAAAAGATGATTTAAAGATATAGTTGAAACCTAATTCAATTGAAATTGACTTCATTTCTTCAGCAACCTGAAGACAAAGCTCTTCGTTTTCAATTACACAAGGCCCCGCTATTAAAACGGGAGTCTTACCTCCTACATCTATTTTATCTGTAAAAAAAACTAATTTCTCGAAAATATTCATTCAATACCTGACGGTGATTATAAAAATTCGAACAAAGAATAAAAATAAAATAAGAAGCCGCAAACAAACTAATTTTTTTCCACAGGGAAATTCCCTTTAGTAAATTGAAAAAAGATTCCTTATTAAAGCAAAGCTATGAATCGATATTCATTATCAATACCGAAAAAAGATTTTTCGGATTTTTTCAAGATAGAGCCCGAAGTAAATTATAAAGCACGTTACAACATAGCACCTACGCAAGAGTGTTTAGTTATTGATCAAAATGGAAGTTTAGTAAGTGATTTTTTCTGGGGAAACACCCCGGAGTGGGCTAACGGAAAAACGTTAAGCCAGAAACAAATTGGAATCGATATTCAAAAGGCCGATTCAATTTTAAAAAGATCAAAGAAATGTATTATACCAGCAGATGGCTTTTATCTATGGAAATTAATAGGGAAAAATGAAAAGATACCTTTTCGGTTTACGCAAAAGACCTACGAACCTTTTGCTCTTGCAGCAATTCAAGAGAGTTATGAGAATAATTCAGAAAATATGATCACCATTTTCAGGATCTTATTCGATACAAATCACCCGGAAAATGAGTACTACAAATCCTCCTTTCCACTCATTATAACTTTGGATAAACTAGAAGACTGGCTTAATTCGGATGCTTCATCTATCCAAAAATTTGCAGAAGTGAGTAGAAGTCTACAATATGAATCTTACTCCGTTACCCCTCAAATTGAAAATGCGCAATTGGATAACCCACAGCTCATTCATCATATACCTCCTGCCAATCAAAAGGGAAATTATACCCTGTTCGATTGAAAGAAACTGATCTTTAAACCCTGGGTTTCCATAAAAAACATGATTTTGAGTGTTTTTATAAGCTTTACTTCATAAATCAGAATTTTCAGTTTCCTACTTTTCCCTTTTTGATTATTTTGCCGCATCAATTGAAAAAGTCCGGTCAGGACTAAGTGGTATTTTTTTCTTATTCTGACTCTCCTTAAAAATCAGTTGAAACCTTCATCCTGAAAAAAGGATTGAGGTCTAATAATTACTGAAATGAATAACAATCGAACTATTTACTAAATGAAAAGATCAAAGATCGCAGGAATGGGTTTTTATGTACCCGATAATGTTGTAACAAACGAAGAACTATCGCAACGCATGAATACCACCAATGAATGGATCATTGAAAGGACAGGTATCCAGGAACGAAGGCATGTAGTTCCTGGTGAAGATGTCATGAATTACCAGTTAGCAGTCGAGGCTACGAAAAAAGCATTAGATGATGCAAAACTAGGTGCCGAAGATATAGACCTAATTATATACGGTACATTAAGTCCCGATTATGTTTTCCCAGGCGATGGTGTGCTTCTGCAAAGATCACTACCGTTTCGAAATATTGCAGCCTTGGATATTCGTGCGCAGTGCAGTGGATTCGTTTATGGACTTTCCGTTGCCGACCAGTTTATCAAAACAGGCATGTATAAAAATATACTCTTGGTCGGTTCTGAGATTCATTCTGGAGGTTTAGACTTTAGTGATCATGGAAGGCATGTAGCCGTCATTTTTGGAGATGGTGCCGGTGCAATAGTGGTTTCTGCTACGGATGAAGAAGATAAAGGGGTACTTTCTACACATTTGCATAGCCAAGGAGAACATGCTGAAGAACTAGCTGTGCTTGACCCAGGGTTTTATAAAAAAGAAAGGGCTTCTATGGAGATGTACGAGCCGGGAGGTTCTGCTTTTCCTGTAATGAATGGTCAATTCGTATTTAAAAACGCTGTGGTGAGGTTCCAGGAAGTTATTAAGGAAGCATTAGATGAGAATGGCCTTTCCGTGGAAGATATTGATTTGCTCTTACCCCATCAGGCTAACCTCCGTATCTCGCAGTTCATTCAGCAAAAAATGAGAATTCCTGAGGAAAAAGTATTTAATACCATAATGAAATATGGGAATACAACTGCCGCTTCGATCCCTATTGGGTTATGCGAAGCCAGAGCCGCAGGTAAAATAA
This sequence comes from Bacteroidota bacterium, assembly GCA_039030555.1. Classification (GTDB taxonomy): domain Bacteria; phylum Bacteroidota; class Bacteroidia; order Cytophagales; family Cyclobacteriaceae; genus JBCCDY01. The sequence continues at coordinate 99,767 of JBCCDY010000011.1, read as the reverse complement.
AGGAAGGTGACTTAATCTGCTTAGCCGCTTTTGGTAGCGGATTTACTTGGGCTTCTGCTCTTATACGGTGGTGAAAAAACAGAACATTGAAAAAATCGAAACCCTGACTTCAAAAGAGTTGGGGTTTTTAATGGATACTGATTTTCTGGTCACGAAATCGCAATTGATCAAAAAAATGGAATCCATATTGTCTGAGACAGAGCAATCTCTCGTAAGGCTTGTACAATCGTCTGGATACAAATTCCCAGAAAAAACACTGATCAAAGCTGGGAAAATTTCCAAAGGAGAAAATTATAGGCTCCTTCCCTACTTGGTCTTGGATTACCCGAGATTAAGCACTAAAGAAAATCTATTTCTTTACAGGACTATTTTCTGGTGGGGACATTACTTTTCTTTCACCCTACAAATGGAAGGGCACTTAGCTCAAAATGTTCTACAAAAGCTTATTCATGATTGTTCTGAAATAACTGGAAAAAACCTATTGCTTTATTCTGGAATGGATCGATGGTGCCATGATCTCGGAGATCCAGGCTACATTTCCATTGATACCCTAGAAGTTGACGATTTGAAAAAAATTTTAAGCAATCTTCAGTTTTTAAAAATTTCAGCAAAAAGTCCTCTGGAAGATTACACTAAAGTCGAGGAAAACTCTACACAGTATCTAAAACTTTTCGCAGAACTATTAAGCCATTAAGAATCATTCAGGATTAGTTATTCAATTGCTCCAGTATTTTTCTCGTAATGAGCTCTTTATGGCTCCATGGGATAAAATGATTGGTATTTTCCAATTTAATAAGTTCAACATCGCTTTTGACTGACTTTTTAGCTATAAAATCAGCGTTACCAACAGGAACAAGATCATCTTTCACTCCGTGAATAACCACTGATGGGCTTTTAATCGTTTTCCAATCCGGAAGCATTTTTTCCAGCTCGCCTTTCAGAGGTAAAATCTCGTCATTACTAACCCGAAAAGAAGTTGGAATGAGATAATTGATTAAAGGAAATTTCAGAATGTACCTATACCAATTTGAAGGTTCTAGTTCCGGATCTACGGAAGAAGCCAAATAAATAAGAGAACCCGTTAGTTCCGGATACTCCATAGCCATCTTTGCAATGACTGGGCCGCCCAAAGAGTGGCCTACCAATACTGGTTTTTGAGTATTTCCATTCATCTCTAAAATTGGTTTCAAATACTCGGCTTGTTTCTGTAATGAAGGCTCAGCCCAGCCGAAATCTGAATATCCAAAGCCTGGCCGGTCTACAGAAATAATTCTATAATCTGAGAGTCTTTCGTCTTTGAAGTAATCACTGAATGCACTCCATGATCCCGGGGATCCATGAACGAACAGAACCATTCTTGACGTATCGCTACCCTGTTCAACAAAATTAATCTTTTGATCTCCAACATGATATGTTCGGAATTCTGGTTGTTTTGGTTCTTTCGAATAGTAATCTCGTGCTTTGGATTCACTCATTCGAAATTGAAGACAACCTGACATTAAGTATGCTAATGTTATGTAACTGAAAGAGCCAACAATAAGCCTTTTCAACAACTTGGTATTTGAACTATTCAATGGCGTGTATAAAAAAAGGCCTAATCAAAGGCCTTAATAAACTTAAAAACAGTTGATCTTGCTTAAAGTTCAGGAGCTTTCGGAAAATCAATGTCTGTTCCAGCAAAATTATTTACATAATTGTTAAATACATTCATAGATATGAATCCAACCACTTCTACTAAGGCTCCTTTACTATAACCTGCATCATAAAAAGCCTTAACGTTTTCTTCTGAGGCATGGCCCTTATTTTCAGCCAGATCTTTGGTTAATGTAGCTAATGCTTTAAGCTTAGCGTCTCCATCATAATTAGCATTTCTTATAGCTTTCGTATCATCTTCGGAGAATCCGTTCATCTTTCCCAATGCGGTATGTGCAGCAAGACAATAGTGGCAAGAGTTCATTTGAGATATGGTCAAAGCGATAAGCTCTGCCTCTTTCCCACTCAATTCACCTCCACCTAAGGTATTTCCATATTCTAAAATAGCTTTTAGAGCCACTCCGGAGTTGGCAATAGTAGCGTATAAATTGGGTACCATGTTCAGTTTTGATTTTAAATCATCAAAAATGGACGCGTTGGTGTCATTTACTTGATCTTTAGATAAAGCTTCTAGGTTTTTCATAACTGATTGAATTTTTTTGATTATATCTCATAAGTTAGGACTTATCATAAAGCGTTACAACTCCCCAGTATGTTATTAAATTATAAACTTTGATCTATTACAGACATGACTGAAAATGACTTTGATATCATCATAATTGGTGCTGGCCCTATTGGATTAGCCTGTGGAATTGAAGCGAAGAAAAATAACCTTTCTTATCTAATACTTGAAAAAGGATCGCTTGTTAATTCCATATATAATTATCCAAAAAATATGACTTTCTTTTCCACTTCGGATCGACTGGAGATAGGTGAAGTGCCATTCATTTCACACGGCGTAAAACCAACAAGGACAGAAGCTTTGGAGTATTACACCAGGGTGGCTAGTTCCTGGAAGCTTAACATTAATCTTTATGAAGGTGCAGAAAAGGTAGAAAAAGGAAATAAGTACAGCGTTCAAACGAATAAAGGATCTTATGCTGCCAAATCAATAATAGTTTCCACTGGCTTTTACGATATTCCTTATATGATGAACGTTCCGGGCGAAAACCTTGAAAAAGTCAGACACTACTATGATGAGCCCTATCCCTATTTTAAACAAAAAATAGCTGTTGTCGGAGCAGCAAACTCTGCTGTAGATGTAGCCTTGGAAACCTACAGGAAGGGAGCTGATGTAACTATGATCATTAGAGAGCCAGAATTGAGTAATAGTGTCAAATATTGGGTAAAACCCGATATTGAAAACAGGATCAAAGAAAGCTCCATTAAAGCCTATTTTAATTCGGAAATCACCAAAATTACCGAAGATTCAATTGAAGTGAGCACTCCCGAAGGAGCACTCATTTTAGAAAATGATTTCGTACTCGCTATGACGGGCTATAAAATCAATTATGGGCTTCTAAAAGATATTGGTATTGAAATTCAAAATGATGAAAACAAAACCCCTCGTTACAATGAAGGTACCAACGAGACTAATCAGGCAGATGTTTATTTAGCTGGCGTGGTATGCGGCGGACTAAAAACCAATAAGTGGTTTATAGAGAACTCCCGGATACATGCTAAAACAATTATAGATAATATCCTGAAAAAACATAAAACTGAAGTTTAGAGCTGTTTGATCAGTCCTAACCTTCTGGATAAATATTTAATAATTGGAGGTTCAGAAACCGGATTGGACGTAAGCAAAAGCTTATCAAGTCTATTTAATGAACCATTGATCATAAGGTTATCATAAATTGATATTCTGACAAACTTCTTTCCTGCTGAATAATAATGATCGGAAAGAAGATTTCTGAATGCATTCAGTTTCCATAGGGGTGAACCATTTTTATAAAAGTCTCCTGGGTCAGATGCATCTCCAAAATGATATTCTGCCGTCTTAGAAGTCCAGTCTTTTCTGTTGGCACCGGACTTAATACATTCCTTTTCAAAATTTCTACAAAATCTTTTATAGCTCGATAAATCAAATGCTGAAAAGCTGTCATACAGATCGCTTTTTATCGTTTCCGAACGATAACGATTGAAATCTTTATAGCCGTCTACGAAAATATGGGTACCAGAAACGGTTATATCAGAGAGAAAAGGTTCGATCTCCTTCCAGTCTTTCTGACCCCCAAGTGCATTATATATAGTCTTACAATCTGCAGCCTTTATAATAGAATGATCAGTTGTAAGCTGCTCTTCGGTTGCTTCAGGTTTAAGTTCGGCCTGCTCCAAAAGTGAGTAGATCCTCTCTTTAAATACACTCATTTTTTCCCAAAGGTCTTATGAATAATCAATAGTCTTAAGGATTGATCGTAAGTTAAATAATTCCACGCCCAGTTCAGGAAAATAACCAGCTTATTCTTAACGCCTACAATAGAGAACAGGTGGACTAAAAGCCATAATATCCAGGCTAGAAAACCCTGGAATTTGATGAATGGCAGGTCAGCGACGGCTAAGTGCCTTCCTATCGTAGCGAGCGAACCTTTATCGAGATAACTGAATTCTTTTAATTGCCTTCCTTTTATACTTTTCTTTAGGTTTCTAACAAGGTTTTGAGCCTGCTGAATCGCGACCTGCGCCACCTGAGGATGACCTTTAGGGTAATCATCCGTTTCCATATAACAAGCATCTCCAAGAGCATAAATGTTATTGTAACCTTTCACAAGGTTATATTTATCTACAATAAGGCGATTTCCCCTCATGTAATCTTGTTCAAGAAATCCTGATATTTGCTTACCAGAAACACCGGCGGCCCAGATCAAAGTATATGTTTTCAATTCAGATTCAGAATCCTTCAGCTTAACCGAAAATCCGTCGAAATCTTCTACCATTGTATTGAGACGCACATCCACTCCCAAAGACTTTAAATAGTCTCTAGCCTTATTCGAAGCACTATCAGACATTCCTCCAAGAAGCTGGTCTCCGGCCTCCAACAGATATACCTTCATTAAATCAAAATCTAACTCTGGATAATCCTTTGGTAGAATAAATCTTCGCATTTCTGCCAAAGCACCGCTAAGCTCAACTCCTGTAGGACCTCCTCCTACCACTACAACATTCATTAAAGCTTTAACCTCATCGGGCTCTGTTTCGTCTAAAGCCCTCTCATAGTTTCTAATAATCTTATTTCTAAGGAATATAGCTTCCGAAACCGACTTCATCGGAACAGCATTTTCTTCAATATTTTTATTCCCAAAATAGTTGGTATCAACACCAGTAGACATAATAAGGTAGTCATATCTTAATTTTCCAATATTAGTATAGAGCATATTCTCTCTTGGAACCACTTCTTCTACATCGGCAATTCTAAAATGAACCCTTGACTCTCCTTGCATCACTTTTCTCAATGGGAAAGAAATAGCACTCGGTTCCAGACCTGCAGTTGCAACCTGATAAAATAAAGGCTGGAATTGATGATAGTTGTTTTTATCCAACAGAACAATTTGAAAATCATTAGAGCTAATGAGATTCCTTACTACTTTAAGACCTGCGAATCCGGCTCCTACTATTACTACTCTTTTCTTACTGGTACCCGGAATATTTGATATACTTTTCATATTGTTCCTTATGCAAACAAAGATAGAACCATTTAGTCCTTATAATGATTTCTGAAAAATTATAAACAAAAAAACCCCCGACAAGTCGGGGGCCAAGTATATGAAGTATGAAGAAGTTTAATTGTAGTTTGCTCAGATAGAAGCTTGAGCCTGTCTTATCTTATCCTGAACATCAAGAGGATTATAGTATTCATTTTCCTCTTTGCCCATTTGCATAGACTTAATGTAGAACTCCATAGCTTTCTTAGGTAAATTAGTAGCCATATAGTAATCACCTTTTAGTTCGAGATTGAAACTTGATTCTTTAATAGCCATTGATTTATCAAGCCACTCTGCTACATCATTTAAGGAAGTATTTTTATTAAGTAATACCTCAGCGCTTTTTGCATAAGTCATCCAATCGTCGGGAGCAGCATTTGCTACGGCCTCACGTGCCTTTTGGACGGCTTTACTCTCCTTGGCCTGAGCCATGGATACACACACTAATAAAAAAAAAGCTGTCAATGATAAAATAGATCGTTTCATAAAAGTTACAAGTTTAATGTTGATGTCCTGATCTTTACATTAGCCGTGCCAAAATCATAAAATACTGATTTTCAGTATTTTATGATAAATCTAACCCATATTTAGTGATAGCATAACGATCAAAAGCGTTCATAAAACCGAACACTTTAGCTCAAAGAGGGGGTTGAAAAAGGTTACGTCTGTTAACATAAAAAATGTTAACGTTTATGTTAATCAATTGTGAACCTTCTAACAATTCTTTGATTTTTCGGAACGGTATTTGGTAAACTCTCTATCAGAATCAAAATTTTTCAATAATGAAAATGAAGTATATAGTAATCATAAGCAGCTTTCTTTTATTATCCATTGGATGTGAAGGCCCGCAGGGACCTCAAGGTCCTATTGGCCCGGCAGCCCCAGAAGGCGGTGGGTTTGTATTTGAATTTGAGGATATAGATTTTACTTCACCTTTTTATGATTTCTTTCTGCAGTTCGACGACTTCGAAGTTGTAGAGTCTGATGTAGCCCTAGTTTATTTTTTATGGGATATTGCTGAAGATAATAATGGAAACCCCGTAGAGATCTGGAGACTATTACCACAGCAGGTTTTTCATCCAAACGGTTTATTAAATTATAATTTCGATTTCGGAGTAACAGATGTGCGCTTATTCTTAGATGCTAATTTCGACCTTAACACCTTGTCTGCAGAAGACACTGACGATTGGGTGGCAAGGGTTGTTATTATTCCTGACTTCCCAAATTCAAGAGTTGATCTAAGAGATTATAACGCTGTAATAGAACACTTCAACCTGAAAGAACTTCAAGTTCGTTCACTTGTAAAAGAAAGAAGGCCGATAGAGTAGAAAAACAGATTAATCATATTCCGACATGTACATAACACGGATTGAGTATGTAGTTGCCGCTTCTAACGTGGCAACTTCTTATTTCAGGGTTATAGTTTCTCCTTTATTAATAAATGCTCCAGCTCTTCCAGTGATTTTCCTTTAGTCTCGGGCATCATAAATGCCACAAACAACAATTGAAATACCATCATTACGGTAAAAATCAGGAATGTGCTACCAGGCCCCAGATATTCTGCAACTAAAGGAAAAGTTCCTGCAATGAGGGCTGCAAACACCCAATGCGTTCCACAGCCAAGAGAATTACCAAAAGACCGTACCTGATTCGGGAAGATTTCAGTGATAAACACCCAAATAACTGCACCCTGTCCAATGGCATGGGAAGCAATGAATACAAAAAGAAAAATGACGATCTTATCAACCCAAAAATAGGCTTGAGAGTAAAATGCATAAGCTACCAGTCCAAGGGATATTATGTACCCAAACGAACCTACGTACATCAAAAACTTTCTACCCATCTTGTCTATCAGGAACATACCAAGCATGGTAAAAACAAGGTTTACAACTCCTATTCCAACCGATGACAATAGTGCGGAACTTTCAGCCATACCCGCGCTACTAAAAATTCTAGGGGCATAATAAATAACGGCATTGATACCAGACATTTGATTGAAAAAAGCGAGCAGAAAGGCTAAAAGTATGGGATACTTATACCTTCCTGAGATAAATTCTGAAAAACCAGACTTTTGAGATGGGTTGATATTTAATATAGTCTTTAGATTTTCTTCAGCAGTGTCTTTATTAATTTTCTCCAATACGGATCGAGCCTCTTCTTTCAAACCTCTCTTCACAATAAGCCAACGCGGACTCCGGGGAACTAAGCGGATAAGGATAACAAAAGCGATAGCTGGAAAAACTTCTACTCCCAACATCCACCGCCAATTATCTCCTGCTCCTCCTCCTATTAAATAATTTGAGAAGTATGCTATTAGAATACCTAGGACTATATTGAACTGGAAAAGGGCTGTGAGCTGTCCTCTTTTCTCTCTAGGCGCAATTTCAGAAATGTACATTGGAGCTATCACTGACGAAGCACCAACTCCCAGCCCTCCAATGAAACGAAAGAACATCAAAAAGTAAACATCGGGAGATAAGGCAGAACCTAAAGCGGAAATCAAATACAGTACTGCTACCCAAAAAAGTGATGTTTTACGACCCAGGCTTTCTGCCGGGATACCTCCAAAAAGTGCTCCGATGACTGTACCATACAGAGCCATAGCCACCATTTGGCCGATCATCCCATCGGATAAATTCCATTGTTGCTGAATGGCTTGCTCACCACCTGAGATTACTGCGGTATCAAAACCAAATAAAAATCCACCGAGCGCAACTGTGATGGACCAAAGCAGAATTTTACTTGATGTTTTCGCCAATTTATCGGCTCTTTTTTATACTATCTACGCTTGGCTTCCTCTTCATCTTTCAGCTTTCGACGAAGTATCTTCCCAACATTTGTTTTCGGCAATTCCTCACGAAACTCAATATACCGAGGGCATTTATACCCTGTAAGATTCTCTTTGCAAAAAGAGCTCAATTCCTCTTCTGTTAGGGATTCATCTTTTTTAACTACGAAGATTTTTACAGCTTCATTAGACTTAGGATGTGGCACCCCTATGGATGCTACTTCGAGTACTTTAGGATGTGCAGCAACCGCATCCTCCACTTCATTAGGATAAACATTGAAGCCTGACACTAAGATCATATCCTTTTTTCGATCTACGATCTTGATGAAACCACCACCCGTGAAAAGTCCTATATCACCCGTTTTAAACCAATCATCATGAAAAACCTTGGCTGTTTCTTCCGGCCTGTTCCAATAACCTTTCATGACCTGAGGACCTTTAGCACATATTTCACCAGGGGTACCTTTTTCTACCTCTTTACCATCATCATCAAAAATTTTGATCTCTGTAGAGGCTACCGGAAGTCCGATAGTACCGGTTTTCTGGTTTCCGTCTAAGGGATTACAACACAATAATGGAGAAGTCTCACTAAGTCCATATCCTTCAGCGAGCGGACAGCCAGTAACTTCTTGCCACTCCGTTGCTACAGCTTTTTGTACAGCCATACCTCCTCCTACGGATATTTTCAGATTTTTGAAATTTACATTTTTGAACTCTTCATTATTCAACAGACCATTGAATAAGGTATTAACAGCAGTTATAATAGTAAAAGGGTATTTGTTCAATTCTTTAACAAATGCAGGAATATCACGCGGATTAGTAATAAGAATATTCTTTGCTCCCACTTTAAGCATAGAAATGCAATTCACCGTTAGCGCGAAAATATGATATATTGGAAGAGCAGTGATCACGACTTCATTCCCCTCGCCAGTTTCGAGCCCCCAGGCGTCCGTTAACAACCAACCTTCTGTCTGAAGAACATTGGATATGATGTTTCGATGTGTTAAAACAGCACCTTTTGAAACCCCGGTTGTTCCACCAGTGTACTGTAGAAATGCAACGTCTTCTGATTTTATTTCTGGTCTTTGAAAATTATTCTTAGCCCCCTCTTTCAAAACGTCTTTAAATTTTATGGCTCTCGGTAAGCTATATGAGGGAACCATTTTTTTAATATTCTTAACTACGAAGTTTGTGATCCAACCTTTAAAGCCACCAAGTAAATCTCCTATTTCCGTTACGATAACTGTCTCTATCTGAGTATTATGAAGAACCTTCTCAAGATTATGTGCAAAGTTTGCAATAATGACGATTCCTTTACTGCCAGAATCATTGAATTGGTGCTCCATTTCCCTAGGCGTATACAGCGGATTAATATTCACCACAGTCAAACCTGCTTTTAAAGCCCCAAACAAGACCACCGGATATTGAAATAGGTTCGGCATTTGAATTGCCAATTTATCGCCGGGCTTGAGGTTAGTCTTATTTTGAATGTATGCCGCAAATTCATCGGAAAGTCTATCAAGATCCCCATAAGTAATAGAGGCATCCATATTTACATAGGCTATTTTATCTTTAAACTTCCCTATAGCCTCATCAAATATGTTTAATAGTGTCTCGTAGGAGTCTGGATCAATCTCTTTTTTGAGTGTGTCCGGATAGCTTTCGTGCCAGGGATGTTGCATCATGATTATGGGTTAAATTCATTTAGTTGCTAAAATCTATCTATAATTGGCATTTTTAGCAAAAAAGAAAACTTTATAAACGAAAAAGTCCCTTCGAAAAGGGACTTTTAAGTAAACAACATTAACCCAGAAATGAGCTGTAGGGGCAGGAGTCGAACCTGCACGAAGCGGTTAGCCCCGGCTAATCACAATAAGTTAGAAACTAACTTATCGTGATTGATCCAGGATTTATCCCTTATCTTCACCCCCGAGACAGGAGGGCATGTCTGCCAATTTCATCACCCCACAGTATTTATTAGAACGTTTCATCAAATATATATTTTTGAATATTCTATTAAAAATTTTATAAAAAAATTGCTTAAAATTTCGATATCATCTAATTTAGGCAACCTAGAAATGAAAATGCACTAAAACAACCCTAAGAAAATGGCTAAAAATTACGAAATTGATAACGTTGATTTAAAGATCCTTGAAATTCTAACCGAAGATGCTAAGATTCCATACACGGAAGTAGCCAAAAAAGTATTTGTATCTGGTGGCACCGTTCATGTAAGAATGAAAAAGCTGGAAGAAATGGGCATTGTTAAAGGTACAACTTTAAGTATGGATTATTCTAAGCTTGGTTATGATGTAACAGCCTTTTTAGGAATATATCTGGAGAAAAGTTCTTTATATGATGCTGTAACGGACAAATTAAAAGTAATTCCTGAAGTGGTAAAAATACATTATACGACAGGAGCCTACAATATCTTTTGCAAGATCCATTGTAAAGACACTAAGCATCTTAGAGATGTGTTACATGATAAGATACAAAAGGTTGAAGGCATAGAGCGGACAGAGACTTTAATTTCTTTAGAAGAAAGTATGAATCGTCATATAGGTTTCACTGCACACGAAAAATCTTGATTTAAAGAAAAGAAAACACAGATCGAACTTTTTATTCGCCAATCAGTTCATATATTTGAGTTTATTTAGAATCATTCTAATTAATAATTCCAAATGAATAAGGATACAGAAGTATTAGAAGAATTAACCTCCTCAGAATATAAGTACGGATGGGAAACCCTAATCGAAAATGATTCTGCTCCTAAAGGCTTAAATGAAGACACTATAAGGTTTATTTCCCATAAAAAGAATGAACCTGAATGGCTTTTAGAGTGGAGACTGAAGGCGTATAACACCTGGCTTCAGATGAAGGAACCTGAATGGCCCAATGTGAACTACCCAAAAGTAGATTATCAGGATGTCATTTATTATTCAGCGCCTAAGCCGAAAAAGAAAGTAGATAGCCTAGATGAGATAGACCCTGAACTTAGAAGAACTTTTGAAAGGTTGGGCATCTCATTAGATGAACAGAAAAGGTTAACTGGCGTCGCCGTGGATGCTGTAATAGATAGTGTTTCGGTAGCAACTACTTTTAAGGAAAAGTTATCTGAGTTGGGTATTATTTTCTGCTCCTTCAGTGAGGCAGTACAGGAACATCCTGAACTCGTAAAAAAGTATATGGGATCTGTAGTACCTGTCAACGATAATTATTTTTCTGCTCTTAATTCAGCGGTATTTACTGATGGCTCATTTTGTTACATACCAAAAGGTGTAAGATGTCCAATGGAGCTTTCTACCTATTTTAGGATTAATGCTGCAAACACTGGTCAGTTCGAAAGGACGTTGATTATTGCAGAGGAAGGATCTTATGTAAGTTATTTAGAAGGTTGCACAGCTCCGCAAAGGGATGAGAATCAACTTCACGCAGCCGTTGTAGAAATATATGCAAAAAAGAAAGCAGAAGTAAAATATTCGACGGTTCAAAATTGGTATCCTGGAGATAAAAATGGAAAAGGTGGTATCTATAATTTTGTAACGAAAAGAGGTATCTGTGCGGGAGATTATTCCAAAATATCATGGACCCAGGTAGAAACAGGATCTGCTGTTACCTGGAAATACCCCAGTTGTATTTTAAAAGGAGATTACTCTATTGGAGAATTTTACTCTGTTGCGGTGACTAATAATATGCAGCAAGCAGATACTGGAACTAAAATGATCCATATTGGTAAAAACACTAAAAGCAGGATCGTTTCTAAAGGAATTTCAGCTGGGAAAAGTCAAAATAGCTACAGAGGATTGGTTAAAGTATTTCCACGTGCTGAAAATGCAAGAAATTTCTCGCAATGCGATTCACTCTTGATGGGCGATAAGTGTGGTGCACACACATTCCCGTACATTGAATCAGAAAATAGTACTGCTCAAATAGAACACGAAGCAACTACTTCAAAAATCGGAGAAGATCAGCTGTTCTATTGTAACCAAAGAGGTATTGATACGGAAGATGCCGTAGCACTTATTGTAAATGGTTATGCCAAAGAAGTATTAAATCAGCTTCCTATGGAATTTGCCGTAGAAGCTCAAAAATTGTTAGCTCTAACATTGGAAGGAAGCGTAGGTTAAGAGTCTATTCAAGAATTCAGAAAGAAAAAACATGTTAAAGATTGAAAATCTACAAGCATCTGTTGAAGAAAAGCAGATCTTGAACGGAATAAATTTAGAGGTTAAAGCCGGTGAAGTTCATGCGATTATGGGCCCTAATGGTTCAGGAAAAAGCACATTGGCTTCTGTCTTAGCTGGTAAGGAAGAATACGAAGTAGAGGGTGGTAAAGTTGATTTTAACGGGATCGATCTGTTGGAGTTAGCTCCTGAAGAGAGGGCCAGAGAAGGTATTTTTCTCGCTTTCCAATATCCCGTGGAAATCCCGGGAGTCAGTACCACTAATTTTTTAAAAACCGCCATAAACCAGGTAAGAGAACATAAAGGACTCGATAAGCTTGATGCTGTTTCTTTTTTAAAGTTGATGAAAGAGAAAATGAAATTGGTTGAAATAGATCAGTCTCTTTTAAGTAGATCTTTAAATGAAGGTTTCTCAGGTGGAGAGAAGAAGCGAAATGAAATATTTCAAATGGCCATGCTTGAACCTAAGCTAGCTATACTTGACGAAACGGATTCAGGTTTAGATATCGACGCTCTAAGAATAGTTGCTAACGGAGTAAATAAGCTTCGGTCTTCAGAAAACGCAACAATAGTTGTTACCCACTACCAAAGACTTTTGGATTACATAGTTCCTGACTTTGTCCATGTTTTGTACAATGGAAGGATAGTAAAATCTGGCACAAAGGAACTTGCTCTTGAATTGGAAGAAAAAGGGTACGATTGGATTAAGGAAGAGGCCAGTCAACTTGCTTGATATAATTATGGATCATACAACTGTTATTAATACTGTTCAGGAGAAATTTAATTCTTTTGAAAAAGGATTAAATGGTGAGGCTAATTCCCTTTTACATAAAGCCAGGAAAGGTTCTTTGGAAAGTCTTTCTAAAAATGGGTTTCCAAAGGGGGGGAAAGATGAGGAATATAAATATACCGATCTCACGAGTCCTTTAGTAAAAGATTTTATTGAAATTCTTGGGCAGACAGAGGAATCTAAAGAAAGTTTTGAAGACCTGATAGACTATGATCTTGATGCGAACATTGTAGTTTTTGTTAACGGTCAGTTTTCAAATGAGCTTTCTAAAATTATAAGCCCTGAGACACAAATAAAGATTGCTTCTTTAGCTAAGGAGTCAAATTCAGAAGCCATATCTCATTCAAACGAAAGCGGTGCGCAAGCTGATGGGTTTTTACTACTCAATAACGCTTTTGCTCAGGACGGAGCTATAATTACAATCCCTCGGAATGTTACGGTTGAAAAACCAGTAGTGATCTATTATATCTCCGATGCAACTAAACGTAAGTCTTTAGTTCAACCTCGGAATGTTTTTATGGCAGAAGAAAATAGTGAAGTACAAATCATAGAGTCTTTTAAATCAAAAGGAACAAATGAAAATTTCACTAATACCTCGACACAAATTAAAGTCGAAAAGAATGCAAGAGTGCAGCACGCTAAACTGCAAATTGAGTTAGATGAAGCTTATCACGTAGGCAATACACAAGTACTTCAGGAAGACGGAAGTACGTTCACCAATACAACCATTACTTTCGGAGGAAAATCGATCAGGAATAATTTAGATATCGAGATTGATGGCTCAGGAGCGGAAGCCAATATGTTTGGACTATTCGTCTTAAATGAAAAACAACACGTTGACAATCATACAAGTGTTGACCATAAAAAACCCCACTCTTTAAGTAATGAATTCTATAAAGGAATTCTGGATGATAGCTCCGAGGGGGTTTTTAACGGAAAGATATTTGTTCGGCAAGACGCTCAAAAAACAAACGCCTTCCAGTCCAATAACAACATTTTGCTATCAGATAAAGCTACGATCAATACTAAACCACAGTTGGAGATTTGGGCTGATGATGTAAAATGTTCTCATGGAGCTACCACAGGGCAGATAGATGAGAATCAAATGTTTTATTTGAGAGCAAGAGGTCTCGATAAAGATCATGCTAGAGCAATCTTACTTCATGCTTTTGCACAAGAAGTGATTGACAAGATAAAAATAGAGCCTTTGAAAGATTTTCTTACGAAGAAGTTAGAAGAAAGGCTTAGCGACGAATTATAAAGAATTACTATGGAGAATATCAGTGAGCAGACTGTAAAAGCTTTTGATATTGAGGAGATTAGGAGTCAGTTTCCCATTTTAAATCAGACTGTCAATAATAAGCCTCTGGTCTATTTTGATAATGCGGCAACTAATCAGAAGCCTCAAAGGGTAATAGATTCCTTAGTGGATTATTATTCAGGCTTTAATGCCAATATACATCGAGGTATACATACACTTGCTGAAAAAGCAACTTCAGAATTCGAAAATACGAGGGAGGCTGTTCAGAGATACATAAATGCCGCAGAAAAAGAAGAGGTCATATTCACATATGGTACAACTGATGGTATAAATCTGGTTGCAGAAACCTTTGGGAAAGCCAACGTAAAACAAGGTGATGAAATCATCATCTCAACGATGGAACACCATTCAAATATTGTTCCCTGGCAAATGCTGTGCGAAGAGAAGGGAGCGAAATTGATCGTTATTCCTATAAATGATAAAGGAGAATTACTCCTCGATGAGTTTGAGAATCTATTATCTGAAAGGACTAAGATCGTTTCTCTGGTATACGCATCCAATAGTCTTGGTACGATTAACCCGGTAAAAGAAGTCATTTCCAAAGCTCATAAATATGGCGCAAAAGTTCTTTTGGACGGAGCACAGGCTTCAGCACACCTTAAAATAGATGTGCAGAAATTAGATGCTGATTTTTATGTTCTATCATCGCACAAAATGTATGGACCAACCGGAGTCGGGATACTTTACGGTAAAAGTTCACTTTTAGAAGACATGCCTCCTTATAGAGGAGGTGGAGAAATGATCAGGGAAGTTACCTTTGAGAAAACTACCTATAATGATATTCCATATAAATTCGAAGCAGGCACACCGAATATTGCTGACGTTGTAGCCCTAAAAAAAGCTATTGAATTTGTAGAAGAATACGGCATTGAGCAAATAGGAGAATATGAAGATGAGGTGCTCAAATATGCTACTGAAGCACTTAGACCTATACATGGTTTAAGGATCATTGGAGAAGCCAATGAAAAAGTCAGTGTACTTTCCTTCTACGTGGAAGGTGTTCATCATTTTGATATTGGTCAGATAATGGACTCACAAGGAATAGCTGTGAGGACAGGGCATCATTGTACCGAACCTTTAATGAATAGGTTTGGAATAGAAGGAACAGTTAGAGCTTCGTTTTCCGCCTATAATACTATTGAAGAGGTAGATAAAATGAAGCAATCATTGGAAAGAGTGATTAGCTTTCTTAGAAAGTAATATTTCAAAAGTATAGAAATTGACAAATCAGTCCATAAAAGAAATTCAAGACGAAATTATAGAGGAGTTTTCCATTCTTGATGGCGATCAGGAGATGAGTAACTTTTACATCATGGAACTGGGACAAAAACTACCCGATTATCCTGAAGAGAAAAGAACTGATGACCATATCGTAAAAGGATGTCAATCGAAAGTATGGTTGAACTCCAGCTTTGATCAAAATACTGTCGTTTATCAAGCAGATAGCAATACTGCTATCACCAAAGGATTGGTAAGCTTGCTCGTTAGAATCCTTTCTAATCAATCTCCCGACGCTATTGTAAATTCTGATTTGTTCTTTATGAAAGAAATTGGAATGGACCGATTTATAGGAACTCAGCGTTCTAATGGTTTTGCTTCGATGATTAAGCAAATGAAAATGGATGCTGTCGCTTTAAAAGCAAAAGTGGAACTAAACAACTGACTTATTGCTTTAAATTATGTCCGTTATGAGTGAAGAAAAACAAAACATAAGTACACTAGACCTAAAAGAAAAGGTAGTTGATGCCATAAAAATGGTATATGACCCTGAGATTCCGGTTGATGTTTATGAACTGGGGTTAATTTATGAGATTAATGTTTTTCCGGTGAATAATGTTTACGTTCAAATGACTTTAACCTCTCCTTCATGCCCTTCAGCAGAAGAAATTCCGGGTGAAGTGGAGCAAAGGGTAAGAGAAATAGAAGAAGTAAATGATGTTCAGGTCGAGTTGACTTTTGATCCACCTTATGCAACAGATATGATGTCGGAAGCTGCAAAGCTAGAACTTGGATTCATGTAAAGTGGATTGTTAGACGTTATTATAAAATATTGTTAATTATTAATTGAATAAAATGTATCCTGAAGAATTAGTTGCTCCCATGAGAGGAGATTTAACCTCCGTAGGTTTTATAGAGCTGAAAACAGAAGATGAAGTTGAAAATCATTTCGATGACCACAAAGGCACCTCCTTATTGGTGATAAATTCGGTTTGTGGATGTGCGGCTGGCTCAGCAAGGCCAGGGGTTGCTATGGCCGTAGATAAGAGTGCCAAGAAACCTGATCACCTTGCTACTGTTTTCGCAGGTGTTGATAAAGAAGCAACGCAAAAAGCCAGGGAATACACTATGCCCTACCCTCCTTCTTCTCCTTCGATTGCACTATTTAAAGATGGTGAATTAGTACACTTTGTAGAAAGACATCATATTGAAGGTCGTTCTGCAGAAATTATTGGACAGCATCTTGTTCAGGTTTTTGAAGAGTATTGCTAAGAACTTTATTGAAAATATATTGAAAGGCCCAACTTAAAAGTTGGGCCTTTTTTGTTTCTATTATTTCTATTCAATCAGATGCCATAAATTTGCTGATAAATCTCTCAAGTTAAATTTTATGTCTTTCAAAAAGCAAATTATACCTAAGCTAGAAATTGTTGCGTGGATAACAATTTGCTGGACGCTCGTTTCAATTTTGTATTTCTTAATAGGATACGATACTTTATCACGATTTGATAGTGAACTCAGCGAATTTAAACACACAATTAGTTTTAGGACAAACATAATTTCCGGGCTGCTCGCAGGAATCATTGGCGGTTCTGCCGTCATTTTTTTATGGGAAGATTGGCTTCGTACCAAAAAATACGGCTCAGCCATTAAGCATATATTGATCTCTTACACTATAATCTACTATTTCATAAGCTTATGTGCTGTATTGTTTTTCCAAGCTAAGACAAACCATTTATATCTTACTGATAAAGAATTATGGGTATTATCTCTCAACGAGCTTATTGAATTCAATTCTATAATACCTTATTTATTCTGGCTTGTCGTCGTCATAATCACTATGATCATGCTCTTAGTGAACGACAAATATGGGCCCGGTGTGTTTAAAAAATTCTTGCTGGGAAAATACTTTGAACCTACCCGAGAAGAAAGGATTTTCATGTTTTTGGATTTACGATCTTCTACCACAATAGCTGAAAAACTTGGTGAGTCGAAATATTTTAATTTTCTGAAAGATGTTTTTAAATATTCTACTCCACCGATATTGAATTTTAAAGGTGAAATCTATCAATACGTAGGAGATGAAATCGTAATCAGTTGGCCTTTGAAAAATGGTCTAGAGAACCAAAATTGCATTAATTGCTTCTTTGAAATTCAAAAAGTTTTAGATAAAAAGAATTTTTATTTTAAGGATCACTATGGCATAATGCCTGAATTCAAAGCTGGTCTTCACACTGGTAAGGTTATGACGGGTGAAATCGGTTTAGTAAAAAGAGAAATAGCATTTTCCGGTGATGTACTTAATACCACGGCTAGAATTCAATCTAAATGCAATGATTTTAAAGTAAACATCTTACTTTCCAAAGACCTTATTAATCTTCTCGATGTGAAAATATTGAAAATCAAGCTTACCGAGCTCGGACAAATCAGCCTAAAAGGTAAGTCAAATGAGGTTAGTCTGTATACATGTGCTTAATGGATATTTTTATCTGGCATTCTCATTTTTTAACTTATCACAAATAATTAGTCCCCCATTTGAAAAATAACTGGAAAGAAAAGCTTTACGTTATCATTTTTGAAGCTGATACACCAGCTGGAAAATTCTTTGATATAGCTCTACTTTACGCCATCCTTCTTAGTATTCTAGCAGTTATGCTTGAAAGTGTGAATGAAATCCAGCGGGACTATGGTTTTTTTCTCAGAATAGTTGAATGGATATTTACTGCCGTTTTCACTATAGAGTATATCATTAGGATATTAGCATCTCCAAAAAAAAGGGGATATGTTTTTAGTTTCTTTGGCATCATTGATCTGCTGGCCATCATTCCAACGTATCTGGCTTTTTTTCTGGTAGGCGGACAAGTTTTAGTTGTCATAAGGTCTCTTAGGTTATTAAGGGTATTCCGGATTCTCAAGCTTAATCGCTACCTTGGTGCCGCAAGCGTCATCAGCTCTGCTTTAGTGGCCAGTAGGGCAAAAATATTAGTCTTCCTCTTTGCCGTACTCAATCTTGTAGTTATTATGGGTACCATCATGTATTTAATAGAGGCCGATCAAAACAGTGGTTTTACAAGCATACCCAGAAGTATTTATTGGGCAATTGTAACTCTAACTACCGTTGGCTACGGAGATATTACCCCATCCACTTTTCTAGGACAGTTTGTGGCCTCCATAATTATGATCATGGGTTATGCAATCATCGCCGTTCCTACGGGAATTGTCACTTCTGAATTAGCTAAAGAAAACAGACTTCGAAATACCGAGTGTAAAAACTGTGGAAGCAACGATCATCTGAACAAAGCATTATATTGCCAAAATTGCGGAGAGAAACTATAGCTAAACGCCCTTCCTCCAAATTGAAATTTTAATAAATGAAAAAACATATCTTTTTATTAACCATCATTCTATTATTTGGACAATGCAGCAACGAAGCTGATGACAAAACCTATGCAAGCCTGATTATCCACGGCGGCACCATTCATACGGTTAACCCGGAAAACCCTAGCGTTGAAGCCGTTGCTATTTCAGGAGACTCTATCATTTTTGTGGGTGCTTTAAAAGATGCCGAAGTTTATAAAAATGATGATACTAAACTAATTGATCTTGAAGGTAAAGTGATGACTCCAGGCCTCATTGAAGGTCACGGGCATTTCGTTGGGATGGGGCAAAGCAAGCAGCAAGTTGATCTTTTAGGAACAAAATCTTATAGCGAACTTCTGGAAAGGGTAGAAAATGCGGTTTCAGATTCTGAAGAGGGTGAATGGATTACAGGCAGAGGCTGGCATCAGAGTAAGTGGGAAGATACTTTCAAAAAGGTAAAAGGCTTTCCTACCAATAAAAAGCTATCAGAAATATCACCCGATAACCCTGTTTTCCTGAAACATGCCAGCGGTCATGCCGCAATAGTTAATGATAAAGCGCTAGAACTTGCTGGAATCGGAAATAGCTACGAATATGGAGAAGGAGGCGAAGTGATTCTGGATGAATCCAATAACCCGACAGGTATATTAAATGAAAGAGCTCAAGGAATCGTATTCGCCAAAATCCCCAAAAATACACCCGAACTACTTTCCAAAGCTACAGAACTTGCCATACAGAATTGCCTTGAACATGGTGTAACCTCATTCCATGATGCAGGTACCACCAGAGAGCATATGGAAGTCATTAAATCCTTCGGAGAAAGAAATGCACTCAAAACAAGAGTTTATTCAATGGTTTCCAGCCCGGATGAGAGTCTTCTAAATGAATACCTTGAAAAAGGTCCTGAGATAGGGTTATATAATAATTTTCTAACTGTGAGATCCATAAAAATTCATGCCGATGGTGCTTTGGGTTCCAGAGGAGCGTGGTTATTAAAGGAATATACAGATAGGCCCGGACATTTCGGGCATGAGACCACATCTATGGAAACGGTGGAAGAAATTGCCAAAAATGGACTGCAAAAAGGGTTCCAGGTAAATACACATGCCATAGGCGATCGTACCAACAGAGAAGTAATAGACCGATATGAAATTGCATTTCAGGAATATCCTGAAAAAGCTGAAGATCACCGTTTCAGAATTGAGCATGCCCAGCACATAAATGCTGATGATATTCTACGATTTTCGAATCTTGGAATAATTCCGTCGATGCAGGCTATCCATATGAGTTCAGACAGACCTTGGGCAATAGATCGCTTAGGTGAAGAAAGAATATTGGAAGGTGCCTATGTATGGCAAAAGCTTATTAAATCAGGTTCAAGGATCATTAACGGAAGTGATGTGCCTGTGGAACCTATTGACCCTATTGCATCACTTTATGCATCCATATTCAGAAAAACATTAGAAGGTGAACCTGAAAGCGGTTATGAGCCGGATCAAAGCATGACTAGAATACAGGCATTAGAAAGTTATACCATCAATGGAGCCTATGGAGCTTTTGAAGAAGATATA
This sequence comes from Bacteroidota bacterium, assembly GCA_039030555.1. Lineage (GTDB taxonomy): Bacteria > Bacteroidota > Bacteroidia > Cytophagales > Cyclobacteriaceae > JBCCDY01. The sequence continues at coordinate 79,301 of JBCCDY010000011.1, read as the reverse complement.
AAAGGAACAATTGAAGTAGGAAAGCTTGCTGATTTCACTGTTTTTGATCGAGATCTTTTGATAGTTCCCGAAGAAGATTTTCTGGATACTGAGGTACTTATGACTATAGTAGGTGGAGAAGTTCTATATGAAAAATAACTTTCGGTTTAGATTCTAAAAATATATGCTCAAAAAAAATACGGTCAAGGATTTAGCTATCATTTCTGCAATTGCAATAGCATACGCTGCAGGAGCTAAAACCGGATCGTTTTTTATTTTTCCTGAAGTAAGGTCTTCTGTTTTTTGGATCGCTTCAGGAATTGGTATTTATACCATTTTAAAATATGGAAATAAAGCCCTTATTGGAATCGGTATAGGTTCCTTTATTTTCAATATGACAAGTTCTTATCAGCAAATGGGGTATTCCAGCCACCTTTATATAGCCCCTACTTTTTATGCAATCGGAAACTGTCTCGAAGCCTACCTTGGAAAAGTCTTGTTTGATAAATGGATTGAAAACAAGAACCTATTTTGCTCTTACAAAAATGGTTCTAGCTTTTTTCTCTTGTCCTTACTTGCATCTGCACCAGCTGCTATAATAGGCTCATTGACCATTTTAGCCATGTATGATGGTCTGGTATCCGATACAAAAATCATATTTCTTACCTGGTGGCTAGGTGATACAACAGGTGTTTTTCTAACCGTGCCTTTGTTATTAGCTATTGAAACAGGTAGGAGTATAGATACAGTACGGATGGGTAAAAACGATTTACTCTATTTTTTGGTGGTGACGACGATTATCATTATTCTTGCCACGAGCGATAATCACGCTTCTTCACTCGTATACGCCTCTCCTATTATAATTGCTTCTGTAGTTGTAATCGTTTGTTTAAGACTCAATATTCTTACTTCATTAATATTTCTGGTGCTAACATCAGTAGCCAGTATTGCAATTACCATTCATGGAATAGGGCCTTTTGTTGAGCTTGGAGAATTCAACTCACTTCTTCTTCATCAGATATTTATCATTACACTATCTACGACCCTTATCATCATTAGTGGAGCAGTAAATCAACTCAGAGCTTCAAAAAGTAAGATTGAAAATTTCAATTTGAATCTGGAAAAATTAGTAAAGGAACGAACAGAAGAAGTTCGAAAAGCTAATGATAACCTCATTAAGGCAAACAGAGAACTCGACAACTTTGTCTATAGCGTATCTCATGATTTAAGGGCTCCTATCGCATCTAGCCTTGGGCTGATCAATGTTTCCAGAATAGAGCCAGAGCCTGAAAAAGTAATGAGTTACCTCGATATTCAGGAAAAGTCACTTAAAAAATTAGACTCTTTTATTAAGGATATTCTAGACTATTCTAGAAACAGCCGAATGGAGATTAGCCGCTCTCCTTTTTCGCTTTTCGAGCTGGTTAACGAAGTTTTCATGCACCATAGGTTTATTTCTAAAACAAAGGTTGTGGATCTTCAGAATGAAATAGATTCTTCTTTAGAAGCCATTACGGATAGAAGAAGATTGCAGGTGATATTGAATAATCTGGTTTCTAACGCTATTCGCTATGCAGATCTTAATAAAGAAAATCCATTTGTGAGTATTAGATCCAAGAAAAAAGACAAACGATTACACATTTTTGTAGAAGATAATGGTGTGGGAATTGACGAAATACACCTCATCAACATCTTTGAAATGTTCTTTAAAGCGACAGATCATATCAAAACAGGTTCCGGCTTAGGCCTTTACATTGTGAAAGAAACTGTTGACCGTTTAGAAGGCGATATCGGAGTTGAATCAAAAATTGGTAAAGGAACAACCTTCGAGGTTGTATTACCTGACTGAGTATATCGAAATCATAAGTTTGGTGTAGAATTGAAATTTCTTAAATTAATTCATTATTAAACAATTAACCCAATGTTCATACCCAGTCTTGTATTAAAACAACTCTATACTCGAGGAAGCCTTAAAAACACAGATAAAGGAGTGCTTTTCTCATTGAAAAACCGCCTCAAAGACGCTTCCATCCATGAATTCAAGAGTGTAAAAATTGGGGATTTATCAGTTGATCTAAGCAAGATTAAAGTTGACACAGGTGATAACTCCTTAGTTTCTGCGGTAGAAGTATCAAAAAATAACTCGATCAATTTCCCTTTAAAGAAAGTCGTTGGCATTTATGCTCAGATCGACCCTTTACATGAGGGAAAACATGAAATTGAAATCACGGTAGAAACATCTCCTTTCGGAAAGCTCAAACTCAAAGTTGAAGATGGGCTTTCCCATAAACGAGACCAGGAAATTAAGATCCCAAGAGATGAGAAAGATGACTATTCCGAAGAAAGCATTAAAACGCGTCAGAAGTTTGTAGAAGAATTTGCAAAAACAGAACTCAAACATGTACCTCATTACTCTTTTGACCCTCATATCCTTCAAGGGAACATAGAACACTTTGCTGGTGTAGCACAAATTCCTCTTGGTTTTGCCGGTCCTATGAAAATAGACGGAGAGCACGCCAAAGGCGAATTTATTATTCCTATGGCGACCACCGAAGGTACTCTGGTAGCTTCTTACAATAGAGGTATTAAGGCAATCAATATGTCGGGAGGCGTAAAATGTACCATCTCTGGAGATGCCATGCAAAGAGCTCCTGTCTTCGTATTTGAAGACGCGCGCGGTGCTAGGGATTTCGTTACATGGGTGGATGAAAATTTTAAGAAAATAGCTGAAGAAGCTGAATCTACTACCAGTATTGGAAAGCTAACGTATATCGATCCATTTTTATCAAATAAATTCGCGTATTTGAGGTTCAACTATACTACCGGAGATGCCGCAGGGCAAAATATGGTAGGACGGGCAACTTTTGCAGCATGCAGCTGGATAATAGATCATTACAAAGGTCAAAAAATCACCAATTTTTATCTTGAATCCAACCTGGCTACCGACAAGAAAGCATCTCAGGTTAACGTAATGCGGACTAGAGGAAAACGTGTGATCGCCGAAGCCACATTAAAAAGGGAAGTTCTTACTGGTTTTATGCGTGTAGAACCTGAACAGCTAGCATACCATAACCAAATAGCTAATGTTGGGACAATTCTTTCCGGAGCTAATAATAATGGTGCTCATTCGGCTAATGGAATCACCGCTATGTTCATCGCAACAGGACAGGATGTAGCTAATGTATCTGAATCGTCTGCTGGAATCTTTTATTCCGAAGTCACGAAAGAAGGTGACCTATATATTTCCATAACTATTCCATCCCTAATAGTAGCCACTTACGGAGGGGGTACTAGTCTTGCAACACAGAGGGAATGTCTGGAATTATTGGGTTGCTATGGCAAAGGAACAGTTCACAAATTTGCGGAAATCGTGGCCGGTGTTGTCTTGGCCGGTGAGCTTTCATTAGGTTCTGCTATTTCTTCTTCCGACTGGGTAAGCAGCCATGAGGAATACGGACGTAATCGTTAATTTCAAAAAATAGAAATTCTAAACGCTTAATCTTTAGGGAGGGTGAGATCAATTTTATAATTTCATCTTCTCTAGAATGAGCAAATACAACCCCATTATTGAAGTCATTGAGGAGCATTATGAAATTCCCCAGTTTGATGCGGAACGAAAAATATCGGTGCTCCTTCCTTATGACTATCATGAAACCAGAAAATACTATCCTGTGCTATACTTACAGGATGGACAGAACCTGTTCAACCCATCTGCACCATTTGGCGATTGGGCTATCGATAAATCGCTAAGTAAACTTGCGGAGGAAGGCTGTAAGGATTTGATCATCGTAGCGATTGATCATGGTGAAGATGAAAGGATCAAAGAATACCTTCCTTACGATCATGCCAAATTCGGAAAAGGACAAGGAAGAGTTTATATCGATTTTCTTAAAGAAAAACTTATTCCACATGTAAATAAAAACTACAGAGTACTCTCCGATTATGCTAATATGGGTATCGGTGGGAGCTCTATGGGCGGGCTGATCAGTCTTTATGCAGGCCTCACCGAACCTAATGTATTTGGCAAAATGATGATCTTCTCTCCTAGCCTATGGCTGTCTCAAAAGATCTTCCACGATGCCAATGGGTTAGTACCACTTCCAAAGTCAAAAGTTTACCTTTATGGTGGTGGGAGAGAAAGTCAGCAGCACCTTCCAAATGTAAAACGTCTGGAAAACATCCTACGAGGAAAGAAATTTGCAGCTTCTTATTTTCACGTAGAAGTATCCGTAAACCTCGAAGGAGAGCATAGTGAGCGTTACTGGTGCAAAGAGTTTCCCAAAGCCGTTCAGTGGCTTTATTTCAATACTAAAAGAGTTGCTTAATAGGCAATGTCAAATCAATAAATCATAGATAAGAACACATTCGTTTTGAATTCCATTTACCAGAATAGCTAGCATCCTAATATGAAAATACTGCAAACTCAAAAAATAGAACCTCATAAAGATCTCGTACTAGCTTATTTCAAAAATGATGTCAACTATGAGGTTATCTCAGGATTAATAGGATTTGAAAAACCTGATTTCGAAGGGAATTTCAAAGAACAATTACTAGTATATGGTAGAAATAGTGAGCGTATTTATCTTCTGGGATTAGGAGAAGAACACGATAAAAACCGAAGTCAGGAAGCCTTCAAAAGTCTTGCTTTCAAGAATAGGAAAAAGTGGAGCAAAGAGATTCAAATCGATTGTAGTCATCTCGATGAGACTATGGCTTGCAATGCTGTTTTAGGGTTTGAACTAGCCTCCTACGACATAGGAATGTTCAAGAAAGACAAGGACGAAAATAAGTTACGTCTTGCAAGCTTTACTGTTCAAATCATCTTTGAAAAAGAGATTGAGAAAGGGTTGAAAGAAGCTCAATCGACAGCTAATTCGATAAATCGTATTAAAAGTTTAATTGATGCTCCAGCGAATCAAAAAACCCCTGAATATCTTGCCGAATGGGCTAAAAACTCATCTTCTAACTATGAATATTCCTGCGAAGTCTTAGATAAAGAACAGCTTATAAAGGAAGGTTTCGGAGGGATACTTGCTGTTGGACAGGGAAGTGTGAACCCTCCTGTTCTGATTAAAACAATGTACAATCCTACAAACTCCGAAAACCCTTCCGTAATTCTTGTCGGTAAAGGAATCACATTTGATACTGGTGGGTTATCTATAAAACCATCTCAAAACCTTCACTATATGAAAAGTGATATGGGAGGCTCTGCGGTCGTTTTGGGTGTGGTAGAACTTGTAGCTCGATTACAACTTCCTATTCATATTATGGGGCTAGTAGCTTCCGCAGAAAATGCTGTTGACGCCAATAGCTTCCGACCCGGGGACGTAATTAAATCGTATTCGGGGAAAACCATTGAAATCATTGATACAGATGCTGAAGGCAGGTTGGTACTCGCCGACGCGCTTCATTATGCTACCAACAATTATAAACCCGATACAGTGATCGATCTTGCTACACTAACTGGAAGCGTCGTAAGAACGCTTGGTTATTCAGCTGCCGGAATGTTTACAACTAATGACCATCTCTCCAGGCAGCTAAGTGATATAGGAGAGAACATCAGGGAACGGGTATGGCGCTTACCGATGTATAAAGATTTTGAAGAAGATCTTCATTCCGATATTGCTGATCTAAGGAACTTTAGTAATAAACCCGTCGCCGGCGGAATTACGGCTGCAAAGTTTCTGGAAGCCTTCACCAATGAACATAAAAACTGGGTTCACCTCGATATTGCCGGAGCAGCTTTCGGTGATTCAGAGTATTCCAAAATGAAAAGTGCCAGTGGTTATGGAGTCAGATTAATTATTGAATACCTGAAATCACTCGTTTAAGATTTAGTAAAGTAAATTTCTTAATGTGAGGCTTGAAAATTGAGGCTTATGGCTTACTGTTTTTCATTTCTATAAATGTATAATTTCTTTATTCTTAAGAATTTCATTGCAAATCCTTAATGATGAATGTGGATTCAATTGTCCAAGCTTGTGTCTTCACAAGCTTTAATAGCAGGCTTTAGGTTCGTGAAGACACTGAACCTAAGCTAAAAATGAAAAGTGCCAGTGGTTATGGAGTTCGTTTGATCATTGAATACTTGAAATCACTTGTTTGATTGCCTTAAATGCGAATGGAATACACACCCATTGGTAACTTTAACAGGTTTAAAACAAGTGATTACAGCCAATCTGATAAGTCAGACAGATGTTTTTTCTTCTCCCTGCAAACCCTTTCAGAAAAAAATTGGAATGACACTTCGTAAAGCCAGTCTTTTTTTATCTTACTAATACCTAACGAAACGAAAGGACATATGACTTCCCGACCACTCAACATCTTATGTATCTCGACCTATCTAAAAGGGCAGGATTTTCTAAAAGCCTGTAAGGCTGAGGGTAATAATACTTACCTGCTCACACTTAAAAAATTAGAGCATGATGACTGGCCAAAGGAGTCTATTGATGATATATTCTTAGTAGAAGAATGGGTTGAGGAACATGTTATTAATGGACTAGCATTTAAATTTCGTGATATCCATTTCGATCGTTTCGTAGCTTTGGATGATTTTGATGTGGAACGTGTAGCTGCTTTGCGAGAACACTTTCGCATGCCTGGTATGGGACAGACTACTGGACGGTACTTCCGTGATAAACTGGCGATGCGACTTAAAGCTAAAGATTCAGGAATTTCTGTTCCTGAGTTCTGTGCTTTGTTCAATAATGAAGCAATTAATGAATATGTTGATAGTGTACCAGCTCCCTGGTTGGTCAAACCCAGATCTGAGGCATCAGCTACCGGAATTAAAAAAGTACATTCTAAAGATGAACTTTGGAGCCTCATCAATGAATTAGGAGATGAAAGAAACCATTACTTAGTTGAGAGATTTGCGCCCGGAGATGTATACCATGTAGATGGACTAAATTATGACGGAAAAGTCGTTTTTTCCAGGGTTAGCCAATACCTGGATACCCCATTTGAAGTAGCCCATGGTGGAGGCATCTTCCGGTCTCATACGGTAGACTTTAAATCTGATGATCATAAAACCTTGACGGAACTCAACAAAAAAGTCATGAAGTCCTTCGGGATGAAACACAGCGCTTCGCATACAGAATTCATCAAATCCAAAGAGACTGGGGAGTTTTTCTTTTTAGAAACATCATCGCGAGTTGGAGGCGCCAATCTAGCCGAAATGGTTGAGGTCTCCAGTGGAATCAACTTGTGGACAGAGTGGGCCAGGGTTGAAACTGCTACACTTAAAAATGAACCTTACAAACTTCCAAGAGTCAATAAAAAATATGCTGGTATAGTGGTTTCACTAAGTAGGTATGAGCATCCCGATACTTCCAGTTTTACAGATAAAGAGATTGTTTGGCGGATGGACAAAGCCTGGCACATCGGACTGATTGTTCAGTCCGATTCTCGAGAGCGAGTGTTGGAATTGTTGGATCAATACACGCATCGAATTGGTGAAAAATTCCATGCAAGCTTACCTGCACCGGATAAATCAGAGTAATTACTTTTGTCCATTTGTTCCGAAAACTTAAAATTTAAAGCAAAAAATAGAACATCAAAACTTACTAAGTCATTAGTATTCCGAATTTACTTGATAAACGGAATAAAAATATACATGATATATAGTTGTTATATGTATAATCAATCGTTGCCTAACATTAAAACTGACCTCCGAAAATAATATAGCTTATGCCACATTTTGTAATTGATTGTTCTGAAAACATCATAAAAATAAAATCACCAAAAGAAATTATTCAAAAAGTATATGATACAGCAGAATCGACTGATCTTTTTGATAAAGGAGATATTAAAGTAAGAATTAATCCATTTGAATATTATAATATCGGAAATACCAAAGATGACTTTATACACATTTTTGCGAATATTATGGAAGGACGGAATGTTTCTCAAAAAAAGAATCTATCGGAAAGAATCATTACTGAATTGAAATTAATGTTTCCTGACGTTCCGATTATTTCAATCAATATCAGGGACTTTGAAAAAGCAACTTACTGTAATAAATCAATGGTATAAAAAATGAATAATAAAACATTGGGTAACAACGTGTGTAGCTCATTTCGGCCGAATTCCTCAACGGAATTCATTGCAGATTTACTACCGTAGTGTTTCATCGGAATCTTCCTTCGGAAGATTCCTCAACAAGTCATGCACAAAAACGTTAGGCAGCACAGAGGGTGTAAATCTATGGATCTTGAATCACACTATGATCAACTGAACAGCAAATCTCTTGAAGCTCTCCATGAGGGTAGATATCACGTTGATAACTTGATAGATTCACCATCGGATTCTAGACTCGGAATAACATTACTGATTCGTCCGAACGAACAGATTAAGGCGAAGTTTCAAGAGTTTATATCGGAACTTAAAAACGTTGAACCCTCTCAATATTACTACCCTAGTTCCGATCTTCATATCACAACTCTGTCTATCATATCGTGCTATGATGGCTTTGAACTTTCACAAATTAGCATTAATCAATACATCGATTTGCTCACTGAGGAACTTGCGAATACCCAAGGGTTTCAAATTGAATTTATAGGGACAGCCTTATCACAGTCAGGAATCCTAATCAAGGGTTTTCCCAGCCCAACTTTGAATCAAATTTGAGACAAGTTAAGAATCCGGTTCAAAAAGTCTGAACTCCAAAGCTCCATTGATTCAAGATATGAAATAAAAACAGCCCATTGCACCGTAATGAGATTTAGAAAGCAACTAATGAATATTAATGCACTAGTTAGCAAAAGTAACCAGTACGAGAACTTCTCTTTTGGTATATTGAGGGTGAATTCATTAGAATTAGTTTATAACGATTGGTATCAGAAAAATTCTAAAACTATAACTCTGAAACGAATAGATCTAAAAGCAGCCTAACATTTGCTAGCACAAATGAGCCTAAATGTTTTCTGCTATTTTCATCTGTTTTCCACAGCTCCGCCAGCCATTCTGGATTAGCACCTCTTCTATTATCATTCGTGCTTCTGGATTTTCTCTTCTGAACGCAGTGCTTTGTAGATGCTGTTGCGGGTGTTGGCTAGCGAAGCTATCTTAGTGCTTTCTGCCAAGCTCGGGGCATACCTCTGCTAGCTAGGTTATGAGCAAAATTACATGAATCCAAAATAAATGACGAAGAAACGAACAACACTAATAATCAGAATTGCACTGCTAGTTGGAACTATCGTTTCTTTGTTCTTTGTGCCATGGCTTTTGGTTAAGGCTTGGATACTTCCCCTACCGGATACAGTCCAAGAACAGTTGGATGAAGCCATCAAACATGGGTTTGACGGAATGATTGTTTATATAGACCAGGCTGGTAAACCACCTCAGTATTTTGCTTCCGGTTGGCATAATCGAGAATCCAAGATACCTGCCATACCTCAAGCCCTATTTAAGATTGCAAGCATCAGTAAACTATATGATGCAGTTGCTGTCACTAAATTGGTAGGTGATAAACGGCTTTCTCTGGATAAGACAATTGCTGATTATTTACCGGAACTTGTGGGGAAAATCGAAAACGCCGAGAAAATCACTTTGAGGTTGATGATACAGCATCGAAGTGGCATTCCAAATTTTACGGACGCTCCGAATTTTTGGGCGGCTCCAACAGAAACCTATGAAGAAAGTCTTGCATTGATTTCAGGTCTACCGTCCAATTTTGAGCCTGGTGAAGACTATGAATATTGTAATACGAATTACCTATTAATTAATAAGATAATGGATGATGTACTAGGCTATGGCAACTTTCAATTCATCCAGGAAGAAATTCTAATTCCGCTAAGTCTTGACAACACCTTCAGTTCATTAAGTGATGTAAAAATAGAGGATGTAATGAGTGGTTATCATGTGGGATATCCCCATGATTTAAAAGAAAACGATTATGGTATGCATGCTACTGCAGAAGACGTAGGTACTTTCCTTAGGGCATTGAACGATGGATCATTGTTTGAAGAGGGAGAACAGGAAATATATGCGTCTATTTATGAGTATGAACATTCCGGTTGGGTCCCGGGCTACCAGAGTTTTGCAAAATATCACAAAAACCTTGATGCCGTTATTATTGAGTTCTATAGTACTACTGACCCTAAACTGTACAATTGGAACTTGTCAGAAATCATGAATAATCGAATTGTAAAAATTCTGAAAAGGCAAAAAAGCTCATAACATGTACTATAAATTGGGTTTTATCGGACCGAATAAGTCACAGTGATTGAATTATATAATTTTTATGTGGAAACAAACTGGTTTAATTCAGAGATCATTGGCGTATACTCAATTGTTAGGTGCTTTCAGAATTTATGAGAAAGGGCTGTCTCAAAAGCCCTATTCTAGTCATCTTGAACTTGTTTCGATGCCTCGGAACAGGATCTATGATGGTTGAAAATCTGAAAGTAAAAAATTTACTCTGAAGAAAATTAAAAATGGCTACAACAAAAACTAAAATGAATATGCTAACAGCGCTTAGTAAAAGGATAATGCAAATAGAAATCTCAGTGCTTCTAGTAGCTGGACACACTCATTTTAGTTGGACATTGGAATAATTTAGAATGAAACTGGTCCAGCCGGTTACGAATATGTTTCCAAAATCGCTTGTAGAATAAATAGAAAACTGCTTACAATTCAGGACTGGAAAAGTCTATAAAAAGGCACATAGACTATCAATTAATTGAAAAAACATCAGAGCAATACAATTTAACCGCAAGAGTTCAAAAGCTGATGAACAGAATCAAGTCAATATCTTAAATCATTCCTCAGCTTTGGAAAGATCCTGAAACCGAGTTACAGCATATCAGGGAAATGGTTTAATTCCGGAAGATGACTTTTACACTTCAAAACTGAATATCTACCCTTTTTTTATTAAAAATCAGGGTACAGACCGGTTTCGTAACCTGCCATATAAAAGAATTTCATAAACTGGCTTCGATCAAAAAAATACATTTATGAAATTCAGTGGATCTATTATAATTAACCGACCGAGAGATTTGGTGACAAGTATTTTTATAAACCCGGATTGTATTAAAGAATATCAGGATGGCTTCGTCAGAAAAGAACTGAAAAAAGGAACTCAGGGTGCGAATGGAGCCGTATCACAACTGCTCTATCAAAACGGAAAACATGAAATGGTCTTAACCGAAACCATAATCTCAAACGATCTCCCCAACTCCTTTGAGGCCTTTTATCACCACAAGCATATGGACAATACCCTGAAATGCAGATTTACTCAGCTCGAAAATGGAAGTACGGAATACATTTCAGAAGTTGAATACACAAGAATCAACTGGATTATGCCAAGGCTTTTTGCTATCCTGTTTCCTGGAATGTATAAAAAGCCTGCCCGGAAATGGCTTGAAAATTTTAAGAGATTTGTTGAAAATTACAATAACTAAAATATGTGGGAGGAAAAACTTGCGTTCTACGACAAACTGGTAGCAACAAAACCTGATCTTGAACGAAAAGGGAAAACAATGCCCTATACTTCAGCAAATGGGCATATGTTTTCCATGATGAACAAGGATGGAGAAATTGGAGTACGACTTTCCAAAGAGTCCGGAGAGAAATTCATGGAAAAATATAAAACGACTCGTTTTAAATCTCATGGTGCTTTCATGAGAGGTTATGTCCTTATTCCAGAAGCGCTATACGATAATATGGATCTGCTATCGGCATTATTACAGGAAGCTTATGAGTATGTAATGTCTCTGGAGCCTAAATAAATCACAATTATTTAGAACAAAGTAGAAACTGACAGTCCAGTCCAAAAGACCATCAGGTTTTTCATTGGTAATATTAAGCTCGTCTCCTAGTGCTCATTTTCCAGTAAAAAAATATGCAAACACCAGTTAAAGTGATGATAGAAAAAATAGAGGTTTCCAGTCCAAACAGGCCTCCGGTCAAATACGCTGGCCCTTTGAGAACAGGTTTATATAAACTGTCAAAACTGTCGATTCCGGATAAGGTGGTGCCAAAAACAGGTTGAACAAGATTCCAGCCGAAATGAAAGCTTATGGGTAGCCATAAGGTTCTGGTGTGGATGTACATCAGGCAAATGGTCAGCCCAAAAACCGTAGCCATCACCGTGGGTAAGATACCCCAATGCGGATTCATAGCATGTGGAAGTTGAAAAAGTAATGGAGAGATAATTAAAGCCCATGTTCTCCCCTTCCAACTTTCAAGAATTCTGAATAATAATCCTCGGAAAACGATCTCTTCCAGAACAGCAGCTCCGAAAATAAACGTCAGTGTGGGTAAGAATTTTACAAAACTCAAGCGCTCTACGATCTGATAATATCCCATCAGGTAAAGCATCAATACCGTAAAGGACACCATGGAAAAACCGAGGAGGAAACCTCCAAAGAAGTCTCTGAAAAAGTTCTTTTTTGAAAAATCCCGAAAGGGTATTCTTTCATAATATCGGTTCAAAAAATAATAGGATACGATCATGACCATTGTTCCAACTATTGAAACGATAGTCATAGAGACTGTTTTAGATTCTGTAAATAAGGCTATTAAAGGTTTTGTGATAAGTTCCTTTACTGAAACAACAGCTATCAAAATAGCTACGGTACTCAGAATTATTTTAGTTATTGGATGTTGAATAAGTGGAGTGATTTTTAATTTGATTCTATTCATAGCATTTGCTTTCGAACAAATAGAAGGCTTGAAAATCAGTCCTGAAAGCTTTTGAAGTGAACTGCCTTCCTCACTAAGTAGAAAGCATTTCTACCTAATCAAACCCAGTTCATGGATTGAAACCGATAGTTCGTTGAGTTAAAGCATCTATCTGTTTACAGAAATTGCAGAAGGATATTAAGGAAGGTACTTTTAAAGCGACTAAAGTCTTTGAACATCATATGGCATCCCTCAGAACGCCCTTTATACATTTTCTCATAATAACTTCCATAGTTTTATCAATTACATTGCTAACCTACTTTATCGGATCGTCCGATTCTATATCTGAAATCACCTTTTCTACATTGCTTTTACAGGTCGGTTCAGGTACAATTTTTTTTATGCTTCCTCCTATTTATGTGACTGCCTACGTCCTGATTCCTATTTTTTTTGAAAAAAAGAAATATGTTCAATTCTTCCTTAGTCTGGTGACGTTAGCCTTCTTTTGGGGAGCACTAACCAGCCGGCTTGAGCCATGGATGGATGAAAACTGGTTTGGAGAAATTACTGAAGACAATGGATATGTCGCTGGTATAAGTATTATGCTCTTTATCGTGATTTTTACAGTACTGGTTAAACTGTCTTACCAGGGAATCTCACAGTTTGCTTTGATAAGGAAGCTGGAAAATGATCATTTAAGGATGGAGTTGATGGTACTTAAAAACCAGATCAACCCACATTTTCTTTTTAATACACTAAACAGTCTTTACGCTCTTACAATCCAGAATTCTTCACAGGCTCCGGATGTGATCCTGAAACTTTCAGGAATGCTTCGCTATTCCATTTATGATTGCTCAAAACCAACAGTGCAACTTAAAAACGAAATTGAAAACCTTGAAAATTACATCGCGTTACAGCAGGTTCGTCTGTCCGGACTATGTGAAATAGAATTTAGAAAGTCTGTTTCGAATGATCAAATCGAGATAGCCCCTATGATCCTGATCGTATTTCTGGAAAATGCCTTCAAGCATGGCGCAGAAACCATTGTAAAAGGTGCATTCATCTATTTAAATTTATCCTTCCAAAAAGAAACCCTTCATTTCGAAGTAAGAAATAATTTCTCTGATGCAAAAGAAGTACCTTCTGGTGGTTTAGGATTGGAAAACGTAAAAAGAAGGCTTGCATTGATCTATGAAGACAGATATCAACTCGATATATCCAGGGAAGATTCCTTATTTTCAATAAGACTTCATATAACTCTATGATCAGATGTATTGCCATAGACGATGAAGCTTTAGCACATAAGATCACCAGATCATACTGTGAAAAGCTTGATTTTATAGACTTAAAAGCCACTTTTAATAATAGTATCGAGGCCTTAAGTTATCTAAAGGCTCATACCGTTGACCTTATTTTTCTGGATATCAATATGCCAGAGTTAAACGGGCTCGACTTTCTGAGGACTTTAATAAATCCTCCGAAGATCATTATTATTTCTGCTCATCAGCAACATGCTTTGGAAAGTTATGAGTTTGATGTAACGGACTACCTTCTAAAGCCTTACGGTTTCGAACGCTTTCTTAAGGCCATTAATAAGGTTGGAAATCAGCTATCGACTACAAAATCAAAGGAAATACATCAACTTAAGGTTGAAAATCAAGCCGAAAGTATCTTCGTGAAAAGCGGAAATAAAACACATCAGGTTAATCTCGATGATATTTTGTTTTTAGAAAGTGCCGGGAGCTATGTTAAAATTCATTTGGGAAATGAAATCATTACTACACTAGATCGGCTTACCAACTTTGAGAAGAAGCTTTCAACTCAAAAGTTTGCCCGGGTGCACAGGTCTTTCATCATCGCCAAGAGAAAAATCCGTTTCGTAGAAGGAAATAGGATTTCAATAAGTGATCATGAAATACCCATAGGCCAGCTATATAAGAGTAATCTCAAAGATATTACATACTGAACAGCATGAACCCATTGCAAATAAAAAGTGATCCAAAAGTAGAAGCCGTTTTTAACGACTACCCTGATCTTTCCAAAAAGAAAATGGAATACCTCAGGAAACTTATAATAGAAACAGCAGAGGAAATGGAAGGATTAGAAAGCCTTGAGGAAACGTTAAAATGGGGCGAGCCTAGTTATCTGACCAAACACGGAAGTACCATCCGAATTGACTGGAAAGCTAAAAACCCGGATCAGTACGCTATGTATTTCCAGTGTACCAGTCAGCTAATCCCAACTTTTCGATTCATTTATAACGATCTTTTCAAGTTTGAAGGAAATCGTGCCATTATATTTCAGATGAATGAAAAAATTCCTGAAAAAGAGCTTAAGACCTGTATCAGAACGGCCTTGATCTATCATAAAGTGAAAAATCTTCCTACACTAGGTTTATAGTTTTATGGAATCCATAGATCATCTATCCGGTCCGGATTTGACAGATCAGTGTCTGGTAGGATCAGCTCAAAAAAAGGGAAACTCGAATCAATAGGAGATACAACGAAATCTAAATCTCAAGTGTTATCGACTTTCCTACCGGGATAATACGCCCCTCAATTTCTACATTTTCGTTTGTATAGGAATCGATCCGGTTTTTGTTAATAATGAAAGATTTATGAATACGATGGAAGTTATCCGGAAGGTTTTTAGTCGCTTCCTTCAGTGACATATAACTGATCAGAGGCTTTCTGTTACTAATGTAGAAGGTTACGTAGTTTCCCAGACCTTCTATGTACTGAATATCCGAAGGCTTAATTCTGTAAATTCTTTTTTCAGATCTTATTTCAATGGTTTTTTCCAGCGTATCAGTACGCTTCAGCCGTTCTTCTTTCCAATAAGAGTACATTTTAAGTGCTGAAAGAAAGAGAACCGTAGAGTTTACGAGTACCATTGCTCGCACAACACCCTGCACATCAATTACGGATCTGCCGGAGTCAATAAAGAATACCTCATGAAAGAAATAGATAAATACCCTCTGAAGTACACCTGCCAGCAATAAAAAAAGTCCATATCTCCACGCAAACTGGATCAGCCTGTCCTTTAGAAGAAACTGAGGAATAAGGTAATACATGGTAAGATAAGCCATACTGATGCGTATTGGCATAAGGATAAACTCCAGTCCAAAAGATTCATAGTAATTGCCCTCTTTAGACCAGAGAAAACTGAAGAGTATGTAGTAAAATACCCAGAAGGTGACGTGAGTCAGAATACGAGATCGAAATAAATAATGATTCGCAGTCATTTGATTTGAAATGGTCGTCATGAATTTCCCTTCTTACACATAATAACTGCATTGAAACGTATAAAATCCATTTCTGACATTACTCTAAGGTATACATTAGGCTGAAAAACAGAAAAATTATGAATCGTATCAGTTTATTAATTTTCTTCTTCTCACTTAATATTTATGGACAAGAACTGAGTAGAAGAGCGAGCTGGCAGACCTCTTTCCAGCCCCTGGCAAATGCTCCTGGCATGAAGGTAACTTCAGTGGAAAGAGGAAGCCCTCTGGAGAAAGCAGGACTCAAAACCGGTGATGTAGTATTAAAAGTAAATGATATGCTTATTCAAACTGATGAGCATAAGACCAGTGCAACATATAGTCTGCGTTCCGAGGAGGAAACCCGATTGCTGATTAAGAGAAATACTGAAGTCTTCCATATATCAGCAAGGCTGAATGAACTTGGAAAAGAGGAGCACGGAAATCTTCATACTCATTATGAAACCGTCACCAGTGACTATGGCATCAGGCAGCGCATCATCATTACCAGGCCGATAGATCAAAAAGGGAAACTGCCTGCCATTTTTCTTCTTCAGGGTTTGAGTTGCAGCACCATTGAAAAGTATTCCGGGAGGGGTGGTAACTGGGTCAATCAGATCAATGATGTAATCGAAAAGTCTGATATGGTCGTTATGCGTATCGATAAACCCGGTGTAGGGGACAGTGATGGAGACTGTGCTGAAACGGACTTTCTTACAGAGCTGAATGGATACAAAGCGGCCTTACGATTTCTGAAACAGAAGGATTATGTGGATACTTCCAACATAGTGATCTATGGTTCGAGCATGGGAAGTGCGCTTGCACCACTTCTAGCTAATGAATTCAATGTTGCTGGAGTCATTTCGGATGGAACGTTCTTCAAAACCTGGTTTGAGCACATGCTGGAAATAGAACGAAGAATTCGTCAAATGAGTGGCGATGATGAAAGTACCATAGTCAAAAAAATGAATGAAGCATATATTCCTCTGTATTACGGGATGCTCATTCAGAAAAAGACTTATGAAGAAGTTATTGAAGAGTATCCCGCTATTGCGGAGTATAATTATCACGGACCAAGACACATGTATGGACGGCCAGTTGAGTATTATCAGCAATTACAGGATTTTGACCTGGCGGGTGAATGGGAGAAACTCAAGGTTCCGGTAAGAATTCTTTATGGTACAAACGACTGGATTATGTCGGAGTTCGATAATCACATGATCATGAAAGTACTGGAAAAGGCTGGACATAAAGACTATGAACTTAAAATCTATCCGGGATTAGACCACTGGAATACCATTCATGAGTCGCCCGAAAATTCTTTCAATGGAATTACCGGAAAATGGGATCCTGCAGTACCTGAACTGATAATTGAATGGGCAAGAGAGATGGTGAAAAAAAAGAATTTCTAAAGACTAATTATCTTCTAAGCAGGGTTGTAAGGACATGCATCTGTTTTCGTTTTGATATTAGGAAAATCTTTATTTGAATCCCCGCCTACGCGAGTATGAACGGTTTATTGGAACCTCGTGGCTTTGCCCCGAAGCATTCTACTGATTAAATGTCTACCTTTGTATTAGTCTTTGGGAGAATAATCAAAATACACCCTGAAGAACAATCACATTAATTATATATGACATTTGAAAATTTGCAACTTACTGCACCTATACTAAAAGCGCTTAAAGAGAAAAACTATAGTACTCCTACTTCGATACAGGAAAAGTCTATTCCACTTATTCTGGATAGAAATGATATATTGGGTAGTGCCCAGACCGGAACCGGAAAGACTGCTGCTTTTGCACTTCCAATTATTCAGCTCATACAGGAAATTACAGAAAAAGAATACAACAAAAGACCAATAATCCAGTCCTTAATCGTAACACCAACAAGAGAATTGGCGATCCAGATCGGGGAAAACATCCAAATGTATAGTAAGTATACTGACCTGAGGCATACGGTGATCTTTGGTGGTGTAAATCAGCATCAGCAAGTACAGGCTTTGAGAAAAGGCGTTAACATTTTAGTAGCCACTCCGGGAAGATTGCTTGATCTTATGGAACAAGGCCATATCAGCTTAAAGCAGATTAAAATATTTGTGCTGGATGAAGCCGATCGGATGCTCGATATGGGTTTCATTAACGATATCAAAAAGCTGATCCGGGTACTTCCCGAAAAGAGGCAATCTCTATTCTTCTCGGCGACTATGCCCGACAGCATCGTAAAACTCTCTAACTCCATACTTAATAATCCAAAAAAGGTAGAAGTCAGTCCGGTCTCCTCTACAGCAGAAACCATTCAGCAATTCATCTATTATACAAACAGGACATCGAAAAGCGGATTGTTAAAACATGTTTTAGAAAAAAGAGATATTGATCAAACACTGCTTTTTGCAAGAACCAAACATGGTGCGGACCGAATTGTCAAAAACCTCAAAAAGGAGAAAATATCGGCTGAGGCCATCCACGGAGATAAAGCTCAAAACCACCGACAAAAAGTTTTGAATCAATTTAAAGAAGGCAGACTTAGAGTTCTAGTGGCTACTGATATTGCAGCTCGTGGTATTGACATTGATAAGCTGAAATATGTGATTAATTATGAAGTGCCCGATGCACCTGAGACTTACGTACATAGAATTGGTCGCTCCGGAAGGGCTGGTGAGGAAGGTATAGCCATTTCTTTTAGTGAGCCTGAAGAAAACATCTATGTGAAAGATATAGAAAAACTTATTAAAAAGAAGATTGAAGTCATTTCCAATAATCCATTTCCTCAGACCGATAAACCGATGACAGCGGCAGAGAAAAAGGAATGGAACAAAGAAAAGCAAAGGCGAAAGCAAGAGTTCTTCGCTAATCGTAAAAAGAAACGCTAGTGGAATCTGTCCCTATTTTTCTTTCCGAAGATGAATAAATATAAACCTTCCAAGGATATGCAGGGCGCTGCTAAACTCAGCGTTGAAGCAGTGGAAGGAGTTGTGAGTTTAATTGAATCCGCTCATTCTACTATTTTGAGATTTGGAGGGTTTTTAGGTGATACGGAAAAGCCTTTAACTGGTATTTCAGGATTCGTTTATAGAATGATCCGCTTAGTTACCAGATTAGTAGGATTTAGTATTGAAAAAGCCTTTTCTTCCTTAACATACGTTTTAAAGGATACCGAATCCTCCCCAAACCGGGATGCTGTTTTGTCTGTTGTAAATGGGATTTTTGGTGACTATCTAGCTACAAAGGGCAATACTCTTGCTATAGAAATGAGGTTAAGGGTAGACGGGAAACCAATTGGATTCAGTGAGTTATTAGAACGAACAACTCACAAAAAAAAGCTACTCCTGATGGTTCACGGTCTCTGCATGAATGATATTCAGTGGAACCGTAAAGAACATGATCACGGAAAAGAGCTTTCAAAGTCTTTAAATGCTGTTCCTGTTTACCTTCATTACAATTCGGGGAAACATATTTCTGAAAATGGTAAGCAGTTGTCTGCTATTCTTAAAGAATTATATTCCAAACTGTCAAATGATATAGAATTATCAATACTTGCCCATAGTATGGGAGGTCTGGTCACCAGAAGTGCATTGCACTATGCCCAAACATTGAACCATTCATGGAGCAAAAATTTGAATAAGGTTATATTTCTTGGAACTCCGCATCATGGAGCACTTCTTGAAAAAGGAGGTAACTGGATTGACATTCTACTAGACTCAAACCCATACACTATTCCGTTTAGTAGAATCGGAAAAATAAGAAGTAGTGGTATTACCGATCTCCGACATAGTTTCATAGTTGATGAGGATTGGAAAGATAAAGATCGATTTGAATTTAATTCCGATTCTGGTCGTCTTATTCCTCTGCCAGAAGGTATGGCTTTTTATGCTATCGCTGCAGTCACTTCCCAAAAGTCAAATCTTATAGGTAATTCAATTGTAGGAGACGGGCTTGTTACTCTGAAAAGTGCTTTCAGCGATTCTAAAAGCTTAAAACAAAATCTGAATATTCATAAGGATAAGCAATGGGTAAAATATGGGATCAATCACATGGAATTATTGAATGACAAAGATGTATATCAGCAAATCGAATCATGGCTAAAAGTGGATTGAGCATCAAACTTGATTTCAATGGAAATTAAAAACAGTCACTTAGAAGATTTGGATGAAATCTTCAGATTATACGATCTTGCCACTGCCTACCAAAAAGAAAAAGGGGTTGTTCCTTGGCCGAAATTTGAGAAAAGTCTTATTACTAAAGAAATCAAAGAGGACAGGCAATGGAAAATAGTAATCAATGATAAGATTGCCTGCGTATGGGCGACTGCCTTCTCTGATCCACTCATTTGGAAAGAGAAAAACGTAGACCCTTCCATTTATATTCACCGCATTGCTACCAATCCTGAATTCAAAGGAAGAAATCTGGTAAGTGAAATCGTAAGCTGGAGCAGAAAGTATGCAGAAGCCAATAGAAAACAGTACGTTAGAATGGATACCGTTGGTGAAAACAGCGGGCTCATCTCCTATTATGAAAAATGTGGATTCAAATTTCTTGGACTCTCCAAACTTACGGATACTACTGGCCTGCCAGCCCATTATCACAATGCAACGGTAAGTCTCTTTGAGGTTTCACTTTAGTCTGATTTTCTGAGCTCACCCGATTATTAAAGACTATTTACTAAAAGTTGTCCCTTTCAGCTCTTAAACGTAGAAATGGGCAAAAGCTATCTTATCCTTATTATACTTTCCAATTCTCTGAATTAAATACTTTCAGATTTAACAAGCCATAAATCTGTAATGGTGATTTTAATTGTTCTTAAAAATTCATCTTCAGATATAAAGATTTACATAGACAATAATGAAATTTATCCTTCATTTGAAATTTCATAGTTTGACTTTAACTTCGAATATTTTAAAACCTGGTAGAATTTAATCCATTATCATGATTAGAGGTTTTTTGATTATCTCTTTTATTATTCTTCTTTTCAGTTGTACACTACAAAACAAGACTGATGAAAGTACTACGCTGAAGGGTGCAGATAATATTGCTTATAAGTGGGGGGAAATGGCACTTCTTGCTACCGCTAATGATACCGAGAGATTCAACCCTCGTCCAACCATTACTTCTCGATATCTAGGCTTAATATTTATCTCTGTTTTTGATGCCTGGTCAAGATATGATGAAAAGGCTATTCCCGTATATCTGGAAGATGTGCAAAGAAGATCCGAGGATGAACGAACACTAACCAATAAGGAAATTGCAATTAGCTATGCTGCCTTCAGAGCAATGAGTGAATATTATTATTCAGATAAAGATCTTTTTTCAGACTTTATGAAAGAACTTGGTATGGATCCGAATAATAATTCTATGGACCCCAATACTCCGGAAGGTATTGGGAATCTGGCAGCAAAGTCGGTCATAGAAGCAAGAAAGGGAGACGGAGCCAACCAATATGCCGAAGAAGACGGTTCAGAAGGCAAACCATACTTTAATTATGTTGGATATGAGCCTGTAAACTCTGCAGATGCAAATACAGATCCCAACCGTTGGCAGCCAAAATATTTCTCAGATGGAAAAGGGGGTAAATTTGCCCCAGGTTGTTTAACTCCATTTTGGGATAAAGTGAAGCCCGTAGCTTTAGAATCAGGAGATCAATTTCGTCCGGGCCCACCTCCAATGATCGGTTCAGAACAACTCAAAGAGGAAGTTCAGGAAGTCATAGAAATGCAGGCCAATCTTACAGATGAAGAAAAGGCTCTGATTGAATTTATGCGTGATGGTCCCCAATCGGTGCAACAGGCAGGTCATTGGCTAAAATTCGCTCAGGATGTATCCCGAAGAGATAATCATACGCTTGATGAGGATGTTAAGATGTATTTTTATAATCAGGTAGTGGCTATGGATGCATTTATTGCTTCCTGGGACTCTAAGATGTTTTATGATTATGCAAGGCCGTACGCTCTTGTGCATGAGTATTACCAAGATCAAATTATTGAAGCCTGGGGTGGAGAAGGAAAAGGAATTATGGAAATTGAAGGGAAACAGTGGAGGCCTTACTCACCTGAAACCTTTTTATGTCCTCCCTTTCCTAGCTATGTTTCAGGTCATAGTACCATTAGTAGTGGTTGTGCAGAAGCCCTAAAACTATGGACCGGAAGTGATGAATTTGGAGAAGAAGTAGAACTAGTTGCAGGTGCTTTAACTGAACCGGATAACCTCGGGGATACGGTTACCCTTAAATTTCCAACTTTTACGAAAACAGCAGAAATGGCCGGAATTTCAAGAGTGATGGGTGGTTATCATATTCAAGCCGATAATGTAGCCGGACTTGAATTAGGAAGAAATGTTGCCAACGAAGTCTGGAAGTTTTATAAAAAGCATGTTGGGGAGTCTTAATTTTTCGATAAATCGTCAATACTCCATATTCCCTACATATAAATTACAATGCTAATTTTTAGTTGGATTAAATACCTCAAATATTTTATTGAAGCTATAGACAATACTTTTTCATTGGGCAAAACGAAGAACTTAACGTCACTGCGAATGAAGTGTAACGAAATGAAGCAGTCTTTCTATTTTTAACAGGATTATACCTTTAATGATCAAAATATATAATAGTGGTAAGAGGTGGTTCTGTGTATATCTTAACTAATAAAAACAACACGACCCTATATGTTGGAGTAAATTCTGACCTTATCTCCAGAATAAATCAATACAAAACCAAAAAAGACCTTAAAAGCTTTACAGCAAGATACAACTTGACTAAGTTGGTCTACTTTGAAAACTTTCATTCTATCGAAGAGGCTATTGATCGGGAAAAAAGGTTGAAATCAGGAAATAGGAAACGTAAAGAAAACTTGATCAATAGCGTAAACCCAGATTGGAATGATCTCTATCCTCAAATATTGGATACCTGGTAGTTTGTTATCATTACTTTGTACACCAATTTGGTACAACAATGTGAGTATCGTTTAAGTGTAATGTATCAGTAAGGTGGATATCATTACAATGATTAGGCGTGATGCGACCAAAAACCAGTGGTAATGTTTATGTTCATAGAGAAGATTGCCGCAAAAACTTTCATTTCATTTCAGTTTTTTCGCAATGACGTACCAATTATGGACTGATCTTTAGATAGTTATATATGTTTATCTAGTATTCACGTTATAATAGAAAAAAATAGTTCATGAGTTAACACTTATTCTTTTCGAATATCAACAGACTACCTTTTCCGATTACATCTGAACCGTAGTAGCGTATTTAACTTATATCGCTGCAAATACGAGAAGTAAGGTATATACTAAACTATACTGAAATGAATAGTAAAAGTCTTTAGAAGATAGATGATACTAACCCTCAAAAAAAGCGATGCTCGCTCCTACCCACTCCTTGTCTTTATTATACTTCACTCCGATCATTTCACCTTTACTTAATCGTACTAAGTTATTAGTAATCCTTACTTTTTTTGTTTCCTTATCGTAAACAGTCATCATCCTAATCTCAAACTTAGCTGGGTCATCGTTACTTTCGATCAACCTGGCATAGCTCACTTTTTTTTGTAGAATGTAATTCTCCTTCTTTTCAAGCCCATCAAGCATCTTCTCAGTAACATTAAGCTCGACACCAGATCCTGCAAAAGAGTACAAAGGCTTTAACACATAATTCTGAAGATCATCAGGATATTCTATTTCCGGGCTTAGATAATGACTTTCCGGAACATACTTACTGTTTAAGTAAGGAAGGGTATACTTACTCGCTCTATAAAACCAGTTTGGATGTCCTACCCACTCAGCATCGATTTCATCTGTAAAATGAAATTCTCTTGGAAGATCTTCTCGCTTATAAAGCTCATCGAAAATGACCCTGTTATAAATCCTCTTAACCGTAATCTCTTTTCTATCTTCATTAAGATAGTATAATGATTTACCTCTCTTTTTTAAATCACTAAGACAGAGAATTTTAATTCCAAGCATCTTTTCTGTAAACAAGAAGTCAATTTTCGTCGCCTGCTTTTCGGGCTCAATATCAAGTAGTACAACCTGTTTAGGGTCTTCACCACCAACAATCACCTTTTTCAAAAGATCTACATATTCTTCCCTACTCATTTTTTCCGGATGAGTAGAAAATGAATCAGGAATGTTGTAATGCTTTCTATGTTTATCAGCGAGGTAATATTGAAAACCGTTCAGTGTAGGAAATCCCTGAAGTTCAATGAGTTGTGGAATAGGCTTATTCTTTTCATCTAGGCACATTCCAAAGTCCATTGCCAGAAAAACCGGAGCCTCATCTTCACCCGGTACGATGGAAGCTTTTTCAAGAGCGCCCTCTGTTTTTCCTTTAAAATCGGGTGCATAAACCACATCTAAGATCTCATGACAGGCTTCAAGAAGCTGGTTTTTAATCTCATTTGGTAAGAAAATTGGAGTTTCTGCAACCCGAAATGGCTGACTGTAATTGAATTCACCAGCTATATCATCTAAAAAAGCCTGATACTTGGCCTGGGAGAAATTCTTATTAAATTCCTTTCGATACTTTTCGATCATAAGGGTTAGGAAAGTACCAGTCTTTGCTTATTAATTTTCCTGATCGAGTTTCGAATAAAACCAGGTAAGATCGCATTATGGGTAAGTGTGATCTGGTCTGGGTCGTCAAGATGCTCCATCATATTATTGTATTTTTTCTCTCCTAAATTCTTTATGACCTTCTCACGATTTTCAGCTTTTGAAAAATGTATTTTCATTCCCTCAGGATCTGCTTCGGGATGGAACTGCGTTCCCATCATTTCGTCTGAAAATCTTACAGCCATTATGGCTCTTTCATATTCTAAATGGGTACGTATTTTCTCTAAACTTAAAATCTTAGCCCCGTGCTCTTCAAATACTTTAAGTCTTGGCTGAACAAGTTGCCAGTCCCTGGAGTCTACAGCATAATATGGATCGGGAAGATCTGCCAGAAGTACATCTTTTTTACCTTTTGCCGTTTTATGTACAGGGTATATACCAAATGAAGTAGCCTTTCTTTTAGTTAGTTTTCCTAACTTAAAATGATCACAAGCCATTTGAAAGGAGTGGCATATAAAAAACATGTATTTCTTAGTAGGGGCACCAGAAAGATTATCTTTCCAGATGGTATCGATTAATTGCCAGAACCGGTCTTTCCAATTCCCTTCTTCTAAAGGACTCCCCGGGCCTCCGCTAGATATGTATATATCAAATGACAGATCCGGTATTTCGCATTTAGCCCTCACATCAAAAACTTCCCAGTAAACCTCTTTATCAAATTGCGATACAATATCTTTAATACAACGCAGACCCTGATTGGGTTGGCCATTGTTCATATCCATAATCGCTAATCTGATTTTTCCCATATGCTCCTCTATCATTCGTGTTCTCAATCTATATTGCAACTGGTTTGTTCTACTATAAAGTCAACTACTTTTGTAAGGTCATTGGTTTCTTCATAAACAGCTAATTGCCTGTCTGCTCCTGTCCCGTTTTTCAAAGTATTTTGAATACATTCAACTTCTTCTCTTGAACCAAGTTCGTCCAGAACCTCATCAACAAAATCAAGCATCTCCAAAATCAGTACCCTGCTATTAACCTCAGCCTCTTTCCCAAAATCTATCATTTTTCCATCCAAGCCATAACGTCCTGCCCTCCACTTATTCTCATTGATCAGGGCTCGGTGATAGTTCATGAAATTCAGGTTCTGAGTCCGCAATTTATACAGTTTTGCTGCTAAAGCCTGAATAAGTGCGGCAAGACTTATCGTTTCATCAACTGTTAGTGGAATATCACAAATCCTGATTTCAATAGTTGGGTAAAAAGGATGAACTCTAATATCCCACCAGATCTTACTTGCATTATCAATACACTTCGTTTTTACGAGGATTTCAATATAGTGCTCATACTCCCTGAGGGTATTAAATCGTTCAGGAATACCAGTCCTTGGAAACTTATCAAATATCTTAGAACGGAACGACTTAAATCCGGTATTTCTTCCCTCCCAGAAAGGGGAGTTGGTGGAAATAGCATAGATATGAGGTAGAAAATAGCGCATGGAATTACAAATGTGCAGAGCCATGGCCTTATTTTCAATACCTACGTGTACATGCAGTCCGAAGATTAAATTTGATCGGGCTGTATCCTGAAGTTCCTGAATGATTTCATTATATCGCGGGGCAGGTGTTAGTAACTGTCTTTGCCATGCGGAGAATGGATGCGTTCCGGCCGCTCCTATACGGTAGCCTAGATCTCTGGCTATTCCACAAATAGTCTTTCGCAGATGAGTGATCTGTGTTCTGGCATCCTTAATATCCTCACAAACTTTGGTTCCGACCTCAACTACTGCTTGGTGCATTTCAGCTTTGACTTGGTCATCCGTAAACTTATTAGCGGCCTCAACAATTTTCTGCTCATGTGAGGTAAGTTCTCTTGTTTCTGGATCAATGACCTGGTACTCCTCCTCAATTCCTAAAGTGAACTTCATGTCTCTTTCTTACCTTCCGTTTATTCTTTTATTTTTTGGTTGAAGTCTTCTTTACAGCAGGTTTCCTTGTAGACGTTGCAGATGTCTTCTTAGCCGTAGCTGCCGAAGGTTTTTTACTCGAAGCCGAAGTCGTTTTTTTAGCAGTCGCTAATGGTTTTTTTGCTGAGGTAGTAGAAGTCTTTTTAGCAGCAGTAGTTGCTCTCCGCTTTGGAGCAGGTGGTCTTACCTGATCTTTTATAAATGTTCCCCAGGTCAGATTCATCTGACCTTCTTTATGCGCTTTGGCTTTTTCGATAGCCAGATTGGCTGCATTTTCAAGAATCCAGTCGAAATTATCCTGACCCACCGAATTAACATCAGCATCCGGAGCAGGATTACAAAAATCGATAGCGTAAGGAATTCCATCCCGAACAGCGAATTCTACGGTATTGAAATCGTAACCAAGAGCCTGGTTCAGTTTTATACAATAATCTTCAACCGTTTTAAGTAGTTTCTTTTCTACCGGAGGAGCATCTCTTACATACCTCAAGTGAAATGGATTGCGTGGCTCATATTGCATGATGTGAATATTGTTGCCTCCAAGCGCATAGCATCTGAAGTATTCGGTAAACTGAATTTCTTCCTGTAGCATCATAACCAACTGATGGGTCTCAGCATGTTTGGCAAAAAGGTCATGACGGTCTTCAATTTTATATACATTTTTCCAGCCCCCGCCTGCAAAAGGCTTCATGTAAGCTGGAAATCCTACGTAATCAAATATCTGATCCCACCCAAAAGGCATAGCCAGATTTCGGAAGGAGTTTTCATCGGTATCATCAGGTCTGTGATAAGAAGGCAGTAAAGCCGTTTTAGGTACCGGAACTCCAATTTTTTCAGCCAGTGCGTTATTAAAAAACTTTTCATCTGCGCTCCACCAGAAAGGATTATTAATTACGCATGTTCCCGATATGGCTGCGTTTTTCAGATATGCCCTGTAAAATGGCACGTCCTGAGAAATGCGGTCAATAATTACAGCATAGTCCGTTGGGATAGCCTGCTGCACCGTTTCTATCCTGACTGCTTCGGCCTGAATTCCGCTGATCTTTTTTTCATTGACATAATCAACAAATGCCTGTGGAAAGCTGTTCTCCTGTCCAAAAAGTATTCCTATTTTTTTCATATGAGTATCTGCATTAAATTTTTAAATCTTCGATAAATAATGAGGAAACATCTGTTTCCATAAAGGCCAGTCGTGTTCTGCCCATTTTCTTAAGTCGAACCAGTAAGGGATATTTTTATGATTGAGAATATCAGCCAGTTTTTGATTGGCTTCGAGGCAAATATCCCATTCACCTACCCCCAAAACAATCTTCATCTGCCATAAATTAGGATCATTGCTATTGGGCAAATAATCTACAGGGTTATTGTAATATACGTTATCATCATAATAACCATCCATGAATGATTTAACTTCAAAGGCTCCACTCATGCTAAACATATGGCTGACTTTTTCAGGGTGTCTGAAAGCAAAATTCGCCGCATGAAAGCCTCCAAAACTTGCACCCGCTACCGCAACTTTACCAATTCCTTTTTCATGGCATATACCAGCCACCAGCTCATCTAAAATAAAGGCATCGTACCACATATGATTTTTTACCCGATCAGCAGGGTGAATGGAGCGATTGTACCAGCTAAATTCATCCACGCTATCCGGGCAGTAGATCTGGACGAGCCCTTCCTCCAGAAACCATCTCACGGTCTCTATCAACCCAAAATCTTTACTCTCATAATAACGACCTTTAGTGCAGGGAAATATGATAACCGGATATCCTGCATGCCCGTAAACCATCATCTCGATATCCTTACTCAAATTTGATGAGTACCATTTGTGATATTCTTCTTTCAACGTATTTTATTCTGTAAAAGAAGGAAATTATAAAATAAAAATGGCTTATTCCTACATAAAGAAATAAAAACAAGCTGTATTAAAAAAAAGGTGAAAGATGCCCCGATTCGTATCTCTCTAAAAAGAAAAAAACTTAATTTCGCAGTCATTTTTTAAGCTGAGTTAATCAGTATCCTGATTGTAAATGTTATTAAGAATTCCCGACTCCTTTTTTACAAGTAAGAAGAAACAGATCTTCAATGATCATTTGATGATCTACAACCTCACCATACGTTCCAGGGTACTGGCCAGAAAAGTGAAAGTTGATATCTACCTGCCTACGGAATACGACAAGCGGGAGAAAATGCATTACCCGACCCTATTACTAAACGATGGGCAGGATGCAGAAATGCTGAAACTCCAGAAAACGTTAACCCATAGCTATAAATCAGGTGATGAAAAGATGATTGTTGTAGCTGTAAGGGCTAATGAAAACCGTCTTTGGGAGTATGGCACAGCCGGAATTCCCGACTATGAAGGGCGTGGAGATAGAGCTTTATCTTACTCGGAGTTCATAAGAAGGCTGGTAAACTACCTTCGAAATCGATATCACTTTTTTACCGACCAGAGCTATTCCTCTATTGCTGGTTTCTCCCTTGGAGGTTTGAGTGCTCTTGATATCGCATGGAATTATGATAACATCTTTTCGAAAGTGGGGGTCTTTTCAGGTTCATTCTGGTGGAGAAGTAAAGCTTTTGAAGAACAGAACCCTGATGCAGATCGCATCATGCATCATATCATTGAACACTCTCAGCGAGAGAGAAATTTACAATTCTGGTTTGAGGCCGGAACAAAAGACGAAACCAGCGACCGAAACAACAATGGAATCATTGATGCCATAGACGATACGCTTGACCTCATCAAAAGCCTGAAAGCGAAAGGCTATTCAGATAATGATATACGATACATTCAGATCGAGGGTGGAGAGCATAACTTTAATACATGGTCGGAGGTCTTTCCAGAGTTTCTGGAGTGGTGTATCAGAAACTAATCTGATAGTCTGGACATACTTTACCTCCCATTATACAAGCTTCAACTTTCGATACATCAAACTTTATTATTTTACATTAGGAAAATGAACATTCAATTCAAAAGACTTACAGAGATAGATAAATCACTTATTATTGAGTTGATGAATAATCCTCTGGTCCGACGTCAAATGCCTCTTTTGAAAGGGGAATTTACTGAAAGTGACTGTGATAAATTTGTAGCTGCTAAAGAACAGCTTTGGGTAGAACATGGATATGGTGTATGGGCATTCATAATTGATGATCAGTTTGCCGGCTGGGGTGGCCTGCAGGCTGAAGATGGAGAAACTGACCTTGCACTCGTTCTACACCCCGATTACTGGGGTGTTGGTAGAACACTCTACAAAGAAATTATAGACAGGGCTTTTGGAGAGATGGGACTGGGTTCAGTTGTTGTGCTGTTCCCCCCTTCCAGAACACGGATCAAAGGTTTCCTGCGTCTTGGATTCAGGAAAGACAGGGAAATAGAGATAGGCAATGAAAAATTCATAAGGTTCAGGCTTAACAACCCTCACTTTAAAAAGAAATGAAAAGCTCAAACAGGGAGTTATGTATTCTGTATCTCAGGAAATATGAAGAAAAAGATCTGGCTGGTATTGAAAAACTGTTCGCAGATGATATCGTTCTTCGAGACTGGAAAATACGGGTGGCTGGAAAAGATCATGCGCTAAGTGAAACCCGTAAAAACTTTGAGGCTGCTGACTCCATCGAGATCGAAGTACTTTCCACCTATGAAAATGAGAAAACGGTAGCAGCAGAATTGAGGATTACTATAGATAAAACCGAAGAGCTTAACGTGGTTGATGTGGTAACTTTTAACTCCAACTCCAAAATAGAATCCATCAGAGCATATCTTGGGAGAGGAGATGACTAAATCTGATTATGAATAGGGATAACATCAATCGTATATTGACTTCCGGATTAGCGGTCCTTTTAATTAGCTATTTTAACCTGTGTGATGCCCAGAATGGCAAACCCGAAGTACAAATAGCCAAATTTGAACCTGCTGATGGACAATATCTCTTTTTTGCTGGTCAGGATATGGAGGCCATCGGGGGACTTAATGACTACAATGACGGGTACTTCGATCATTTTGAGCCAGCAGCCGGCATTACCCTTTATACCAACTTCTCTCCGGGAAGTGAGTCATTCGGGTACTACAACAGAGGGAATGATGGAATAAAGAGTACGGCAAGTTGGGGGGCTGGAAGCAGCTGCGCGCAGTGCTACGTTGATGATCCTGATTTTGAACACAGTCTAATCTCCATCGGACTCTCCTTTGTTGATCATGAAAAGAAAGTTGCCAGAGGTCAGCATGACAAGCTGATAAGAGAATTAGGAAGCTGGATCAAAGGACTGGGAGAAAGACCGGTTTTCCTCAGGATTGGTTACGAATTCGATGGATGGGCGTGGAACCATTACCAGAAAAAACATTATCTGGCTGCATGGGAACGCATCCATTCGATATTTAATGAAATGGGGGTCACAAATGTTGCGTTCGTATGGCAGTCCAAAGGAACAGGATCGGATCAAAGCATTCTGGAAGAATGGTATCCGGGTGATGAACTGGTGGACTGGTGTGCTTATTCTCATTTTGGGAATCCGGATGAAGAAATGCTGACCTTTGCAAGGAAGCACCACAAGCCGGTGTTTATCGCTGAAGCAACTCCGGTAATGCAAACAGACAATCTGTATTTTAATGCTGATCTCTCAGAGCCTGAAGTGGCTCGGCGGGTATGGAAAAGCTGGTTTGTCCCTTTTCTGAATACACTGAATGAGCATCAGGATATAATAAAAGCCTTTAGTTATATCAATGCCGACTGGTCCAGCCAGCCCATGTGGATCATCAATCCGGTTTTCCAGAAAGTAGATTCCCGCATTCAGGAAAGTGAGTTCATTTCAAAAAAATGGAAGGAAGAAATGGCTAAACCTCAGTACCTGAAACTGGATGCCGAATTGTGGGAGAGTTTGGGAGTTGTTGAAGAATAGTATCAGTGAAATAAGA
The DNA here is from genome assembly GCA_039030555.1 of Bacteroidota bacterium. GTDB lineage: Bacteria > Bacteroidota > Bacteroidia > Cytophagales > Cyclobacteriaceae > JBCCDY01. Next base: position 48,010 of record JBCCDY010000011.1, on the reverse strand, counting down.
AAAATATACCCGAAAGTATTCACATTATTAGAGTTGATTCAAGGTTTCTTGTGTGATACAAGATATAAAGAGTTGTTAGCTTTATAAACTCAAAAATAATTAGCATTACTACTTATACTTCACTTTATAACTTATTTTTTGAATTCTGTTATTTAAGAGTTATAATCTTTCCAATAAAAAAATACAGTCGATGAGAAAACGTCATTTACTCTTATTTATTTATCTAACGGTTATAACCACTCATTCGATTGGGCAGGCTTGGAATCAAACGAATTTTAAAGTAATGAAATTACCAGAATTGGGTGATTATGAAGTAGGTGTTATTATTATTTCTGAAATCGTAAACAACAGAAATAGAGTAGATGATCATGCGAGAGATCTTTATGATGAGCTAACAAATAGAACTACTCAAATCGAAGGGTTAACACTTGTTGATCGTCAGAAGACAAAAGTACTTTTAAATGAATTCGAATTTCAACAAACAAGTGGCTTGGTGAAGGCCGATCAAATTAGAAAACTAGGAGATTTTTTTGGCTCTGGTTTTATAGCATTCGGAAGAGTTCAAAGAGATGAGTTTGATGATGAGGTGATTTCTCAAAAGAAATTTGCAGAAGTGAATGGTTGTAAAACAACGAGATACAGAAAAGCTACTTATGATCTACATCTAAATTTCAAACTCGTTAACCTCCAGACTGCTGAAGTAGTTTTCTCTAAAAATCTAATCTCAAGTTTATATTTAAATAGTAAAAAGTACGACTGTCAAACACCTCCAAGGTTTAACAAGAATGATATATATCCTCAATGTGTAACAGATATAGGGCAGAAATTTAAAAACTTATTCGTTAAACACGAGGTAGAATACAAAGTCATTTTTCAAAAACATCCTAAAATCAACTCAGGTGTGAGAGAAGCCATTACCTATTTTAATATTAATGAGTTTGACAAAGGCTTGGCTATAATTAGTGATTTATCACATAACCAAAGTAATAAAAAGGCAAAATCAGCAGCATTATATAATCTTGCTTTAGTACAGCTTCATTCAGGAGATCATAAAAAAAGTTTAAGTAATGCTAAAGAAGCATATATCTTAAATCCAAAAAATACTGATTGTCTGACCATAGTAAATTCACTGAAATGAAAATCAATGTATTTTCTAAGATTGCTAAAAATATATATGCAGCTCTAATAGGCATTATCACATTATGGCAGGGAATTGATTTTGTAATCCCCCGACTATCAGGTGATTTACCATTGAATCAAATAGAAAAAATCAGAGAGCCAACTAATAAGTCAAACCATATCGCTGACAATACGGGAACTAAATCATCTTATGCCAATAATGAGAAAAAAGAAATTATAACCCCGAAGAGTAGGGAAATAGAATATTTCAATCACCGTGAAAATCTCAGTGGAGAAAACTCTATAGGTTTCTTATTTATATCTTCCAGGCGGCTTATTCATGATAATCTTCAATTTAAAGTATCCGATTTGATGCTTGAAGTAGGAATAAATAGCTCCACGTCCCTGTTTAAAGGCTCTGTTGGTTATTTTGATAAGTTTCGAAATGCAAATAAGTCTTGGTTAGCAGAAATAAACTTAAAAGATCATGTGGATTCTTATATAGTTGGACAGCTAAGTGAAGAAGTTTTCATAAGTTCTTCAAACAAAAAAATAACAGTTGTTAATCTCACTTTTAAAGGCAGGCTGATAAAACTAAGCCCTTATCAAGTATATCCTATCAATTTAAAAGAACAAGGAAGTTCTTTTAATAAAGAAAATGCCTTGGATGAATCGTATAATAAACTTGCAAGAATTATTGCTGAAAAAGTAATTAAGATAACAGTACAATAATTAAACTATCATCATTCTTATAAGTCAAGAACATAATTTGAAATTATGTTCAGAAGAACTTCCTGAGTTTTTTTAAATGGTGTGATGGATACTACAATTTCCTGAACATTATCGACTCTTTAGCAGCAATCCAAAAAAGTTTCATGCTAGTGACATAGGGCTGTCACTCCCGGTAATTTCCTTTGCTCAAAAAGTTATGGAATTCAGAAATTCAAACCATTTATATGTATGAAAAAGATCATTTTTATCATTCTTGTAACACTCACAACTGACCTGGCACTTGCACAAAGTGACCTGACAAAACTTAAAACTACCAATATGAACAGATACGGATTGCACGGATCATTAAAGGCCAAAGAAGGAAAAGTTGAAGAACTGGCCGAAATCTTAATCAGGGCTTCAGAACTTGTCTCAACTGCCAAAGGCTGTCGATTATATGCAGTTGGGTTCGATGAAACAAAACCGGATACTGTATGGATAACAGAGATTTGGGACACCAGAGAAGATCACGATAATGCGCTTAAAATACCGGATGTGAGAGCGCTCATTGGCACGGCGATGCCCCTGCTGGACGGACAACCGGTAAAAGGACAGGAACTCTCCATTATTGGTGGATCCGGAATTACCCAATAAAGCGGTTAACGGTTGCTATCACACCTTCGTTTGTTTCTGCTCTGACTTTAAGCTGGCCTTACTCTTCATTTTTGGCTGCGAAAATTTTGCTGTCTGAGTTCTGATTTGGTCGGGACGAGTTTCAAAATTTGACTTCCAAGACAATTTATGAGGCTTTCATACGGCCTTGATAAAATTGCGTTAAGAAATTCAGTGAAAAAGCCGTCAGAAAATCACACTGTTTGAAGCCCGACGAAGGAGGGCAAGTTTGTGAGTTTTAGGCTATTGAACTGAATTTTAGCTCATTTTATCACAGCCTTGGGTTTTTGGTACTTTTGGGCCAAGCCAAAAGTACATTTAAATGACGTAAAAAGGCAGTATTCGTTCGGTAAGCAGCTAAGTGCTTTGGTGCAAATGAAAATTAGTTAACACTCAATTTGAGATTGAACAATTATTAACAAAGCCTGAATTCATGTCTGAAAGTTTACCTGTTGTACAATGGGCTAGAGCAGTTTATGATCGGGGGCTTTAATTCAATATTAATTTGATTATAATCAGTCTTACTCTTCATTTTTGGCTTGCACCAAAAAACAGCCTGTCTCGGTGAATTTCGGGGAAGCAAACAAAATCAAGACTGTATTTAAATTCAGAGTTGTCATTCCAGTTTTTTTAATCCGAATTATCGGATCAACTTTCATGAAAAAAACTGGAATCTCTATCTTATACTCTAGAGATACCGGATAAATTAATCCTTCAATAATTTAAGGATTAATTTTCCAGCATGACGGTTATAAAATAGCAAGTGCATTATCAGCTAACCGCAAGATGAAAATTTTGCTGTCCGATATTTGTCTCAAAATTTGACTTCTAAGACAATTTCTGAGACTTTCATACGGCCTTGATAAAATTGCGTTAAGAAATTCAGTGAAAAAGCTGTCCGAAAATCACACTGTTTGAAGCCCGACGTAGGAGGACAAGTTTGTGAGTTTTAAGCTATTGAACTGAATTTTAGCTCATTTTATCACAGCCTTGGGTTTTTGGTACTTTTGGGCCAAGCCAAAAGTACATTTAAAGGACGTTTAGTCAAGCTAATCTTCCGCTAAAACATTCATAGCGAAGGGTTTAAACCCTTCGCAAGAGAAAAAATCAGGACTACTCATTGATTGATGGCGCCACCAACCACGGTGCAAAGTGAAGAATGAATAATGGCAGCAATACGCTTTCAGAAATTAATACTGAAAACTGAGCGCTGAAAGCTAACTGTCAAAAAGCCAAATAGCTAAAACCCGAAACCTAACGTCTAAAAACCCAACTGCCCAATAACCCAAAACCCTAACAACCTAAATAACTACATCCCTTCAACCCATGCCCCACCAGCTTCTACGATCTCTTCGCCAATTTCAGCCGCTTCCGATTTCAGCGCTTTCAATCTTTCATCAATCGTTTTCCACTGATCCAGAATGATCTCCACGGTCTTTTTGTGTGTTGCCGTCGGACCATAAGTGGATAAAGTCACGCCTCTGTTCAAGGCAAAAAGTCTGGCCGGTATCGTTGGCTTTCCTTTTTCTCCAATTTGATTTTCGGCTGGATTACCGTTGAGCTCGGTATCCAGTTCATCCAGAGCGGAACGTAGTTCAGCAATTCTCTCCATGATGTCACTGTTCAAAGCGGCTTTAGTCGCTGCGGAAAACAGTTTATCACCGGTTTTTCTGGTATTAGAAAGTTTTATGGCCAGCACATTAACGTCTCTGGTAAGCTGTTCATACTGCCTCCAGAAAGCAACAACTTCCTCCATGGAACTACCCTCAACAGCCAGCTCTCCCAGTCGCTCCACCTTCACCTCAACCGGGCCAGCCAGTTGCATGGTTTCACCTTTTTCAAAGATATTTAATGTGGCAGTATAATCTCCCGGAGCAGCTGGTAAAGCCGTAAACTGTTCCTTTTCCTCGTCCAGAAGAAGTGTGCCTGTTCCACCAACTTTCAAATCCCAGGCTACGCGGTTGAAACCGGCATGATTCGTAGCCTCTACCCGATTGATCACCTCGCCTGCCGAATTTTTGATCTCCACAAAAACGAAAGGTTTCGACTCACGCGTTTCCTTTTCCAATGCCTCCCAACCCGGGAAAGGAACCGAAGATTTGGCAGGCTTCTCTGCTTTCTGACGAGCCTTTTCCAGACTCAGGATTTCTTCTTTCAGGTAGTAGGTAAATACCGCCCCGAAATCAGGGTTTGGAGCCACATAAGTTTGTGAGCCCTGAGAGCCTCTTACATCATCAAAGTCAACGGTGGATCGCTGAATGTACCACCAAGCCCTGCGAGGCTCAAAGAGAGTAGCCTGCTCGTTCAACTGGTTTTTATTCACATTCCTTAAAGCCGAATAATCGTCCAGTATGTAGAAGCTTCTGCCAAAAGAAGCTGCGACCAGATCATTTTCCCTGCGCTGAATGGCTAGATCACGGAAAGAGATGGTAGGAATACCGCCGTTCAGCTCTGTCCAGCTGGCTCCACCATCTACCGTAAAAAAGACGCCAAATTCTGTTCCTGCGAACATGAGGTCTTTGTTTACATGGTCCTGAACAATGCGCCAGACGAGATTCTTTTCACCCAAACCATTATCAATACGCTTCCAGCTGGTCCCTTTGTCCGTACTCTTAAGCAGATAAGGTTTGTAATCGCCCTCCTTGTGATTATCCAGCGCCACGTAGAGTGTATTCTCATCAAACAGGTCCGCTTTGATGTCGTTCACATAGCTTCTGGATGGAACACCTAGTGCACTCACTTCAATCTTCTTCCAGTTTTGACCTTCATCAGAAGTCACCTGAATCAGTCCATCATCGGTACCGATGAATATCACCTTTTCATTTTGAGGCGAAACGGCGATGGACGTAATGGTATTAAAATTCGACATAGCCAGTACATCCCATGGGGAATCCCAGCTTTGCGTTCCGCCCATGATCGGAAGGGCAAGCCGCTCCTGATCCCTCGTAAGGTCACCGGAAAGCGCCGTCCAGCTGTCTCCCCGGTCTGTTGATTTCCACAAGCGTTGAGCTCCGTGATAAATGGTGGTCGGAACATGTGGCGATACCAAGATGGGCGCATCCCAGTTGTAGCGCTCATAGTCTTCATCGGCAGCGGGCTGTGGCGTGATATCGATCACCTCTCCCGATTTCAGGTCGATCCGTGACAGCGTACCTTCCTGACGCTGACCATACATAATATCCGGATTTCCCGGCTCCGTAGCCGGCTGGTGACCGTCCCAGTTCAGGACCACTTTCCAGTCTTCATTGCGAATCCCATGGTGATTGTCGGTACGCGAAGGGCCTCCCTCCGTGCTGTTGTCCTGCGTACCACCATATACATTGTAAAAAGGTTCTGCATCATCAACAGCCACTTTATAAAACTGCGTGATCGGAAGGTTTTCCATATACCTCCAGCTCGCACCCAGATCAAAGCTCTCATAAAGACCTCCATCGCTGCCTACCATTAGATAATTCGGATCCGACGCTTTGAAAGCCACCGCATGACTGTCCCCATGCTTGGCCGTCTCATCCATCGGCGTAAAGGTCTTTCCACCATCTTCCGATTTCAGCAGCTGATTGTTCATCAGGTACAGCCGATCGAATTTATGGGGAGAAGCAAAAATCTCCTGATAGTAGTGAGGACCTGTTGCCCCTGCCACCGCATCTGACATTTTGGTCCAGCTGCCACCACGGTTCTCCGATCTCCAGACCCCACCTTTCCTTCTGTTCAACTCGATGGCCGCATATAGTACATCCGGATCCTGAGGAGAAATGGCCAGACCGGTCTTGCCCCACTTTCCTTCGGGCAGTCCGGTTTTGAGCTGTCGCCAGGTATCTCCTGCATCTTCCGAGACGTACAAACGGGATTTTTCACCACCACCCATCCAGGCCGCGACCGTACGGTGATGCTCCCAGGTAACGGCATAAATCCGGTTCGGATCCCGAGGATCGTAAACCATATCCGTAACCCCGGTATACTGATCATCTCCCAGGGTCTTCTTCCAGTTTTTACCACCATCGGTAGATTTAAAAAAACCACGATCTCCTCCCGAACTCCAAAGCGGTCCTTGAGAGGCTACCATAATCACATTGGAGTTATCCGGGTGTACAATGATCTTTGAAATGTGTTCCGAGTTTTTGAGGCCCATGTTTTCCCATGACTTCCCTGCATCCAGACTGCGGTAGATCCCGTCGCCAAATCCGGCATGACGTCCTCCAACATTTTCTCCGGTTCCTACCCAAACCGTATAAGGATTATTGGGATCCAGTGTTACACAGCCCGTGCTGTAAACCGGTTGTTTATCAAAAAGTGGTGTGAAGGTCGTGCCCGCATTTACGGTCTTCCAGACGCCTCCAGAGCCTACCGCCACATACCATACGTTTTCGTTAGTGGGGTCAATGGCCATATCGGCAATTCGGCCGGACATGAAGGCAGGGCCGATGCTTCGGAATTCCAGACTGTCGAAGAGTTTGGAATCCATGGGTTTAACCGTGGTTTGATTCGATCGTCGTCTTTGTGAGAAACCGTCATGGAAAGTGAATAAAAAAGTACAGATAAGCAGGGTGTTCAGGAAAAGCTTCATGGGTTTAAATAATGGATCTTAAATTCTTTTGACTTGAATTTAGTTAATTTTCGATCTGCCTGATCTCTAAACTGTCAAGCGGTGAATAAGTGCTTTGAAATGTATGCAGTGTCTGAAAAGTGAAAGTAAGGGGGGTTGATTTCAATGACTGATCAAATGTCGTTGTTTCATTGAGCTAAAAAAAGATATGCATAAAAGTCGTTATTTTTTTTAGATAATAACATTTTGATTGATTATATTCCAAGAATGCATAAACTAGATATAAGCATTATAGCATATATCCTGTTTTAGCCTCCAAAATGAAAAAGCACTCAATCAAACATTTATCTATTTATAAAGGCACCAAAGAACCTGAAGAGAAATTCAGAAAAGAATTGTCCTATCAGTTGATTGAAAAATTTGGCGAAGGTCCGTATATCGAACAGGATAGAGTTCGTGAAGCGATAACCTATTCTTTTACATATTTCTGCAATGAGTTTGTGAAAATTTGTCAAAATGAAGCATCAGTTAGATTTTATCAATTTATCCTATCTCAACATGAGCAAGCAATTGAAGCCGCATTTTTTGCGAATGATCGTGATTATCCGGAAGGAATAAATTCAGAGTATGTAGCCATATATAGAAGAATATTAAAATGGATTTTAGAACAAGCTTGCGATATTGCTTTGCATAATAATGAAAAGAGTGATGCTGAATTTCTCAATCGTGCTACAAACAAGTTGAACGAATTAGTATTCCTTGGAGATATGATCTTCGCTTGTGCAAATGTTTATGCTGAGCAGGACATGATTGAAGATGTAGCTGAAATCATATTCGAGAACGGTCTATTTGTTATAAAACACAAACACCACTATGACTATGTAATCCAAGACATACAACAATCTTATGGAGCCCACTCTTTTAAGCATGTAGTAGAAGAAAAAGGAATTGAAAATTTTCAACAGGCAATTGAGGAATGTTTCGGGTTAAAATACACTTTCTTAACTACAGTAATTCAAGAAATCCATAACCTTAATAAAGACAAAGGAGGGCAATATTGTGGTTTCGGCTGGGAGAGCTTACCTCTAAGCGTTAATTCGATGTTTAGAGCAGATGCTGATCAAGCACGAATACTATTTAAAGGTCTTACACTGGATAGAGATAATAAGCTTTCATTAAAAGACCTTGCTTGCAAACCTCATACAATGTTTAGATACCTCTATCGCCCAATTCTAATTTGGAACATTGAAGGGGCAGATTTTGCTGTTGTTGCTATGAACGGATTCTCTGAAAGCATAATACAATTAACAACTAATGCTATTCCTTGGGGCAAAGCTCCAGAGGAGTGGCTAGCAAATGACTGCTTTAAAGACTATGTTCACTCCAAGGAAGATGAACATGATAAATGGTTAGATGATGATGTTGAGCAAAGACTGAAAAATGGTAAGCTTCATTTTTTTAGAAATGTTACTTCAATAAAAGTAGAAAGAGGTGTAATCAGTCTTAATAAGAAAGATGTTGGTGAAATTGATTTTATTATAATTGAGCATGACCGAAAGAAAATTTTTGTAGCAGACTGTAAACATTTACAGGGTAGATATGACATGATTACCCAAAAAAATGATTTTAGCAATTTCACAAATGGTAAAAAGCCTTACAACAAGCAGATAGAGAACAAAATCAAATGGGCTCGGGAAAACAATGAGAATTTAAATTATCATTACGAACAAGAGTATGGGTCGAATTATCCTAACATAACAGATTATGAAATAGAAGGAATCTTTATTATAAATACCCCCACTTTCTATATGTTTAATTCTGAGTTTAGAATTTATACTGTGGATGTATTTGTTGATGTGTTAAAGGGAAATTTAAATGACCCTGAAAAGATCATATTTGTTGATGAGGGAGAAAATTCCAAAAAGTTTAAAATAAAATATCCATATTTTAAAAAACCTGATTATGCACTTCTTGACTTGCTTGGTACAGCAGAAAATGAGGAGATAGTATAATAGATAGTGCGTTTCTACCATGCGGCTTATCATATGCAAGATATTACCCCACGACTTAACCCACATTTTCTTAAACTCCTCAAAATCACTAGAAACTGGAATCGCTAAGTTCTCTTTATCCATAGCGAGTTTTAAAGTCCTTAGCAATTTTAATCTCCTCTTTCCCCAAACCACTTAGCCATCACATTAGCTGCAGGTTTATTTTTCGGAGTAAAATCGTACTTATCTGCTCCTTCCCATTTCCAAGGGAATATAATTTCAATCAGTTGTCAGAAGTATTTTATGTTTGTTGTGAGATACCAATGCCTATAATCTCACTCGACCTCAGAAAAATAGAATAAGTTAAAAAGACCTCATTATTTTAAAATAATAATCCCTTTATTATTTATATTTTGGAGCACTAAAACGAATAATAGTTTTAGTACCGTCTAGTTGTTGGGTATCATATAAATGAAATACGAAGAATATATCCGAAAGAGAATTGAGAATAAGAAGGAAAGCAACAAATCGTTTAAGTTATTTTCCTTAATTCTTTTAATCTTAGGTATTTCCCTTATTATTCTTCCCTTTTTAAACCTTATAGAAATGGAAAATGCAATGAAATATGCTGGTCATGGATTCGGTTTCATTACTTCCTTGGTACCCCTCTATTTACAAGGTCAAATCTCTAAAGGGAAAAAAGATATTATTGATCTAGAGTTCCTAAAAACTAGAATAGATAAGGTCGAGGATAAATTACTTGAAAAAGCATTGGAAAGCTTATGAACACCTCAGAAGAATTGAACATTGAAAAAATTATCGAGAGAAAAAACTCTCGTGATGCAAAATTACGTTGGAGGTCAATCATAATAATCATGTCATCATTTGTTGGAGGCTTACTATGGTTAATATGGACAAACAATCAGGTGAACGAAAATAAACTTAGAGTTTCTGTTCTAATAAGAACAATAGAATCTAAAGAGCAGCAAATTCAAAGATTAGAGGAGGATTTAACCCAACTTAACAACTACTTACATGAAGCCGATAACTTTGCTACTTATAAAATTGATATCTCACCTGAAGATCGAAAATATTACTTATACACTGGTGAGATTCCAGAGCAAGTACAATTAGTATTTAGAAGGATAATAGACAGTCAAAATGAGGGAGTTAAATTCAGTCTATATGGAGAGACTCCTGGTCAGGGATTTAATTCCCCCTCTTTTATTACGTATATTCTGAATGAGGAGAGAATAGCTGAATCTGTTAGAACAAACTCTTCAGAATTGTCATATATGTTTGAAAAAGTTTATGACAATTATCGATCTGGTGATTTACTAATTTATAAATCTGGATACTGTATGATGTATTTCACTAATAACTACACTGATACAGGTTCATTTGTAATCGGAATGACTCCTTCAGGAATACTAGCCTTAAAGCAGAATTTTGCAGAAGAAATAGCCCACTTGAGACCAAATTATCATTATTAAAAGGATATTTAACCAATGATATAGCACATTCCTTTAATCAGATATTGATACTAAAATAAAACACCTATACTTAACAAACCTTAAAGAAGTTAGTGAATGTACAATTTCTGCACATTAATCTGATCTTATTATCACATACTTAAAATCATTGGAAATTGGGTCCTCTAAATTCTTCTTACTGATATTAGTTTTAAAAGGCTCCGGTGATTCTAATTCCCAATTTCCCCAAACCATTTGGTCATCACATTAGCTGCAGGTTTATTTTTTGGGGTGAAATCGTATTTATCTTCCCCTTCCCATTTCCAGAGGTGTACTCCGGCAAACCAGTGTTCGTTCCAGAATACTTCAAACAAAGCCTCATAACAATTGGCCTGTGTTTTGGAAGATGCTTTTCGAAAAAGGGAAGCTATCCAGGACTCCCACTGCCAGGGCTCATGCGCTGCATTCACGATACTTTTATAACCCACTTCCGTAAACAGTATGGGCTTGTGCTGCTGCTCGCTGAATTCCTTTAATTCCAAAAAATACTCTTTCCAGCCTGATTTCAGTTCTTCAACATCAGGCGTATTCTTGTTGCTTAGACCAAAATAGGCCTGAATGCCAATGTAATCAAGCTCATTCCAAAAGGATATCTCTCTGAATTCGGAATCCCAGTTCGCCGCATAAGTCAGTTTTCCATCATACTCCAATCGTATTTTTCGGATCAGTCCGATCCATTTTTCCGGTTTAAGCTTTATCGTTTGATGCAGTTCCGTTCCGATGCAAAGAGCTTCAGCACCAATTTCCCGTGACAGTTGTGCATAATGCAAAATGAACTGTTCATACTGTTCAAACCAGGCATCCCATTCAACTTCGCTATTCATTTCAATACCCGATCTCCAGGTATCTCCATTGACCCAGATGTGGGGTTTCATCATGATCCGGAGTCCAAGTTTAGCGGCTTTAGCACCCAAAGCACGATAGACGGAATCCCGTCGCTGAGTCCTTTTCGAAGAGAAATTCAGGCTAGGTTTTTTCACATCGGACTGATAGCCGTAAGGCACCAGCGTGATCCACTCGACGTTGTGCAGCACCAGTTCATCGAGGTCGGTCTCTACCTCACTCCAATTCGGAAAGATGTGAATCCCTCTATGCTTGGAGTCAATCGCAAAGTTATCAAGCACACGCCCCGAATTGTTGATGTATTCCTGATCCGGTTGGTAGACCATATCATCCTGTCCATTAAGCCAGATCAGGGACCTGAAGCCAAAGAACAGGGTACTTAGGGGAAGTATGAAATAGATCACAGACGTTTTCACGAGCGATTTCAGCCCTTTTCTCCTGAACCATCGAATGTGGAAACGCACAATTAGAAAAACGGCATATGGAATAAGCAGCACGCCATGAAACAGCGGTCTCCAGATCAGATAGGACAGGGAACTGCTGATAGAGTCAATTACTTCATCCAGTTCGTTTCCCCAGCTCATAAACCTTATGGAGAAAAGTATAATGAGGAATAGTAGTGTGCCTGAATACCAGAACAGGAATAAACGTATGCCTTTAAAAATCCTCATTTAGAGCTTTTACGATAATTGTGAAGGAATGATACCAGATACAAGCACATGTGACTATCTGAAGATCGGTCAGTGTTGGCTCGTCATTGCGAATCCGCCATCTGGCGGATGTGGCAATCCCCTTCATGAATATAAAGATTACTTCTCACGCTATGGCGTGATCGTAATGACGTCAAATGAGAATATTCCATTAATGAATATTCGGAATAAGCAATAAAGCTAAAAGACCTGTCAGGTTTTGAAAACCTGACGGGTCTAAAACCTCCTCCAGATTAACGAAGCAAGGTTTTATACGAATTGGACTTGTTGAAAAAAGCAATTATTACTCAAAACTGATATTCACATTCCACTATACTTAAACGGAATTCCCATAAGGTCCATGATTTATTACTGCAGCTTTGTGCTTAACTCATCAATATTTCCTTAAACTCTCTAAAATCACTGGAGACTGGAATCGACAGATTTTCTTTATCCATAGCGGCTCTTAAAGGTTCTGGTAAATCCAGTTTCTGGTTCAGGCTATCCTCCACGACATCCATAAATTTTCCATAATGAGCGGTTTCGAGGAATATCCTGATACCTGCATTTTCAGTTAAGTAATCTTTTAAGCCCAGATACCCCACTGCTCCATGCGGGTCCATAATGTATTGTGTTTGTTCATATACTTCTCTGATCGCTGCTTTAGTTGCAGCATCGGAATAGCTTTTACCAGTAATGTCTTTAGTCATTTTAGAATGTTCATTTCCACACAGTTCTAGCATCCTTTGGAAGTTGCTGGGGTTGCCTACATCCATGGCATTGGAGATTGTTCGAACAGAGTCTTTGGGATTAAAGCCACCCGTCCATAAATATTGAGGAACAATATCGTTGGCATTCGAGCTCGCTACAAAATGATCAATAGGTAAACCGGAAGCTTTGGCCAGCAATCCGGCTGTTAGGTTTCCATAATTGCCACTAGGTACAGAAACCGTTATTGGGGCATCCTGCTTTCCTAATTGCGCCATAGCCCAGTAGTAATAAATCGATTGTGGCAGCAGTCGGGCAATATTGATGGAGTTGGCCGAAGTCAGACGTAAACTCTGCTTTAGTTCCGCATCCAGAAAAGCACTTTTCACGAGTCTCTGGCAGTCATCAAAGGTTCCCTTAACTTTTAATGCTGTAATGTTTCCCCCGAGCGTAGTCATCTGCTGTTCCTGTACTCTGCTCACATGTCCATCCGGATACAGAACCACCACTTGGATCTCCTCTATGCCATAGCAGGCATTCACCACCGCACTTCCCGTATCCCCTGAGGTGGCCGTTAGAATCGTGATCTCTTCGTCATCGTTTCTTAAAAAGTAATTCAGGCACCTCGACATGAAACGGGCACCAACGTCCTTAAAAGCCAGTGTCGGACCATGAAAGAGCTCCAGCGTATGGATATGCTCATGCACCTGCTTCAGTGGAATTTCAAAACAGAAGGTGTCTTCTACAATCTCAATTAAATTTTCCTCAGGGATCTCCTTCTCAATGTAAGCGCTTAAAACCCGGTGAGCCAGCTCCTGAAGTGAAAAAGAAGAAAGCCGATCAAAAAACTCCTGACCCAGCCTTGGAATATATTCAGGCCAGTATAGTCCGTTATCGGGAGGAAGTCCCTTTTTGACTGCTTCTTCAAAGCTGACTGCTTCAGACTGACGTTTGGTGCTATAGAATTTCAAGGAATTTTATTTTGAGTGTAAAGTAAGCTGAGTTTGGTTTAAAGTGACACCATTCTCGAAAATATCAAGCTGATTTTTTGAATGATTGATATTTATCGGGAATCTTATGAATCGTTAAGCGAGGCTTACCAGATCATCACTTTGATCTCTTTAAAAGGAATTAGAACTTCATTTTTGGCTTGACCCAAAAACGAAGCAAAAAAGTCAAGGCTGTACTTAAATTTCTGAAATTCAGTTTATTATTCGAACTGAATCCAAACTCGCTATGCTCAAACAGTGGATTCAATAACGATCTTCATTGACTGAATTTCCAATCGAAATTTAACTAAGGCCAATCTAGAACCGTTATTTCAGCTTTTTTCTTTAAACCTTCACAAGAAAAAATACTGGTATCTCTATCTTATTCTTTAGAGATACCGGGAATTTTTCTTTCTACTAAAATATAGAATGAAAAATCCCGGTATGACGCCCATAGTTACTCTTACACTGTTATCCAGTTTATCAGGAAATCTCGTTCTATCGGTCGGACCGCTTGGAGCGGTCTGACCGATCAGTTTATAGTTCTTATTCCAATACCCTGGCTCCCTCAGGGCTGATTGTAGACACAAATGATCTGGTTTCAACCTGGTGCTGTTCGAACACTTCATTGATAGCCTTTTCTACATCCAATGCAGTTTCTTCAGAATCCGTGAAGGAAAATACCGAAGGCCCTGATCCTGAAATGTTAAAACTCAGTGCTCCTTTTGAAAGTGCTGCCTCTTTGGCTTCCCCAAAATAGGGGATCAGGATGGACCGTATCGGCTCCACAATTACATCTTCCATGGACCGACTGATCAAATCATAATCGCTTTTGGAAAGCCCGCTCACCAGTCCGGCTACATTGGCCCATTGCGTGATGGCCTGCTGCAACTTGATCTCCTTTCTGAGCATTTTAGAAGCATCAGAAGTTTTGACATCCACCTGCGGATACACCACCACAGCGTGAAGGTCTTTTGGGAAGTCCAGTGAAACGATATCCAGTGGGTTATAACTCCGAACGAGGGTAAAGCCTCCCATAATAGCCGGAGCGACATTATCAGCATGCGCCTTCTGCGAAGCTGCTTCCTCTCCTTTCATGGCAAATCTGACCAGATCCAGATTTAAAAATGGCTTGTCCAGCATTTCATTCAGGGCATAAACGGCTCCTGCCGAGCTGGAAGCACTGGATCCCATACCGCTACCCGGTTTCACATTTTTATAGAGTTCTACTTCCAACCCTAACGACACTCCCAGCTCATCTAACATGGCTCTGATCGCTACGGAAGCTACATTTTTATCCGACTCGAACGGTAGATACTCAGCACCCTGAATTTTGGTGACTCTGATTTCCTTACCTTCTGTTCTTCTTAAAATCACTTCGTCACCTACATTCCCAAGACAGAAACCCAATACATCGAAACCACATCCAACATTGGCTACGGTTGCAGGCGCGAATACTCTTATATCATCTTTTAACAACTTCATTGGTGCGCTATTCTCATGACATCGGCAAATATACCTGAAGCCGTAACCTCCGCTCCTGCCCCTGCTCCCTTAATAATGAGTGGCTGGTCTTTGTATCGCTCCGTATAAAATACGATGATGTTATCCTTGCCTTCCAGATGATAAAAAGGATGGTCTTCGCTAACCTCCTTAAGTCCTGATGAGGCTTTCCCGTTTTCATACTGGGCAACGTATTTGAGTTTTTTACCCTGACTGTTTGCCTCGTTGAACATCTTCTGAAAAAAGGCTTCCTGAGCTTCTATCGCTTTAAAGAAGTCATCCACACTTTCTGCCTCCAGACTTCCTTCTGGCAGGAAAGATGCTCCTTTTATTTCTTGAATATTCATCCGGATTTTAGACTCTCTGATCAGGATAAGGATTTTTCGCTGAACATCAACACCACTCAGATCAATTCGGGGATCCGGCTCAGTGTACCCTTCTTCTTTAGCCCGCCTCACGATCTTTGCAAAAGGCCGTTCACCTCTGTAATTATTGAATATGAAATTAAGACTACCGGATAATACGGCCTGTATTTTCAGGATTCGGTCGCCACTATTGATCAATTCATTGAGCGTCGAAATAACAGGAAGTCCGGCTGCTACATTAGTCTCAAATAAAAAACGGGCTCCATATTTCTTAGCAATCGACTTGAGCTCCAGATAATTTTCATAAGAATCCGCACAGGCAATCTTGTTTGGGGTTACTACCGATATGCTGGATGACAGGATATCTTTATAGAGTTCGGCTACGGTTTTTTCAGCCGTGTTATCAATGAATATGCTGTTCCGAAGATTTAGGGATTTCATCTGACTGAGAAAGTTTTCTGCTGTCATTTTTTCTCCAGAAGACAGTTCTTTTTGCCATTCTTTCAGATTTATTCCTTCTTCATTAACTAGCAGTTTTTTGCTGTTTGCCAGTGCAATAACTCGAATATCAATCCGATGTTCTTCATAAAGATATTCGCCCTGTTTCTCAATCTGGTCGATCAGCGAACTGCCCACATTCCCTACTCCAATAATGAAGAGGTTGACACGCTTGCGTTCCGACAGAAAAAAGCTTTCATGCAAAACGTTTAGGGATTTTTTCAGATCAGACCTTTTAATCACCACAGAGATATTCAGTTCTGATGACCCCTGAGCTATAGCCTTAATGTTCACGCCATTTTCTCCAAGTGTTTCAAACATTCTACCACTGACGCCAACCTGTTCTTTCATATTGGCCCCTACCAGAGCGACGACGGAAAGGTCTAATTCTACTTTTAGTGCTTCAATGGCCTGAGTCTTAAGCTCATTCTGAAATTCATTGTTTACAGCATTTTTAGCTTTTTCGGCATCTTTCTGATCGATGCCTACGGTAATGGAGTGCTCGGAGGAAGCCTGCGTAATCAAAATCACATTGACCCGGGCATTCGACAGGGCCTTAAACAGGCGGTATGAAAAACTGGGGATCCCTACCATCCCGGAACCTTTAAGTGTAAGCAATGCCATGTGCTCGATACTCGAAAGTCCTTTTATTACTTTTTCAGTACTGGAAAACGACGAATGGATCTTGGTACCTTCAGCATCTCTACGAAAGGTGTTTTTGATGTATATCGGAATATCCTGTTTCAACACGGGCTGAATGGTAGGTGGATAAATCACCTTCGCTCCGAAATGCGAAAGCTCCATCGCTTCTTCGTACAAGAGTTCGCTGATCACTTTCGCTCTTGAAACCCACTTCGGATGAGCAGTCATAACTCCATTCACGTCTGTCCATATTTCCAATGATTCTGCGTTTAAAGAATTGGCAATTATGGCCGCTGTATAATCTGAGCCTCCCCTTCCCAGAGTAGTTGGCTTTCCTTCGGCATCTGAGGAAATAAATCCGGGAAAGAGAAGAACGGCTCTGTCCCTGTTCTTTTCATGATACCGGACGATTCTTTTTGACGTTTCCGGGAAATCAACAGCAGGGTGTCCCAAATGATCCTCCGACTGAATCAACTGCCCGGAATCTACTAACTCGCAATCAATTGATTCAGAGTTTAAAAATGACCATATGATTAGTGATGAAAGCCGTTCTCCAAAGCCGAGAATGGTATCACTAGCTCTTTTTGAAAGTTCTTTCAGGAGAAAAACACCTCGAAGCACATCCTCCAGATCGTTCAGCATGATTTTCACCTGACTCAGGGTCGGGCTCTGCGCCTGAAGGGTAAGAAGTTCCTTGCACATACTCAGGTGCCTGTCTTCAAGCTCTTTCAGGGTCTTTTCATAGTCCAGATCTCCTGCTCTGGCTTTCTCCGAGCACTCCACGAGTTGATTAGTCACTCCTCCTAATGCCGATACGACAACAGCTAGCTGGCCATTATCTATTCTTTGCTTAATGATCTCTTTGACGAGCTGTAAACTTTCAGGAGTCGCAACAGATGTTCCTCCAAATTTTAAGACTTTCATTCCTGCTAATTAAGATCGATTTTTAGTTCTACTTTACGAAGTTAACCGGTAGTCAAGCTTAGTGCCTGAATTTGATGTTTTTTTGAAATACCCCATCGCCTCATTTATCAAAAAAGGGAGAATATTCGTATCAAATTCAAGCACTCTGATATTGCTAAACTCAACTTCGTAAAGTAGAATTAGGTTATTACTGATGCCTTTCTGCCAGCACCTCTTCAATATCAGACAAAGAGAATCCTTTTTGCTGAAGTAAAACAATGAAATGATACATCAGGTCAGCAGCCTCGTTTTTAAACAGACCATCATTCGAGTCTTTTGCTTCGATAACGATCTCAACAGCCTCCTCCCCCACTTTTTGTGCGATTTTGTTAATCCCCTTATTAAAAAGGCTGGTCGTATAAGAGCCTTCTTTCGGATTTTCCTTTCTGTCTTTAATGACTGATTCAAGGTCTTTTAACCCGAAATCTGCCTTATTGACTTCATCGAAACAGGTATCTTTCCCAGTGTGACAGACCGGCCCAACAGGGTTTACTTTAATGAGAGTGGTATCATCATCGCAATCCACTTTGATATCAACAACATTCAGAAAGTTCCCAGAGGTTTCTCCTTTGGTCCAAAGTCGATTTTTCGATCGACTGAAAAAGGTAACTACTTGTTCTTTTATCGTTTTCTTGAAAGATTCTTCATTCATGTATCCAAGCATGAGCACAGTTTTGCTCTGTGCATCCTGAATGATGCAGGGAATTAATCCGTCATCTGATTTTTGAAAATTCGGAGTACTCATCGCATTGTGATTGATTGTTCTTTCAGATAGTTTTTCAAGTCTTCGATTTCAATTTCTTTGTAATGAAATATGCTCGCTGCTAGAGCGGCATCGGCTTTCCCATTTTGAAATACATCGGTAAAATGTTCCATCGTTCCGGCTCCGCCAGAGGCTATCACAGGAATGGTCAATGATTCTGATATTCTTGAGGTAATATCTAAGGCAAAACCCGTTTTGGCACCATCGTGGTTCATAGAAGTCAAAAGAATTTCTCCTGCTCCCCTTTCTTCCACTTCTTTAGCCCACTCAAAGGCTTTCACTTCTGTCCTGAGTCTACCTCCATTGAGATAGACCCACCAGTCATCATCTTCATTTTTAGTATCAATGGCCACAACAATACATTGATTTCCAAATTCCTGTGAGAGTTCGTTAATTAGTTTTGGTCTTCGAACCGCAGCCGAATTTACAGAAACCTTATCTGCACCCGCATCAAGTAATCTCTTAACATCTTCTTTAGTTCGAACCCCACCGCCAACGGTAAAGGGAATATCTATGTTCTGAGCAATTCGTGTAACCAGTTCGGCAAACGTATCGCGCTCCTCGTGCGTAGCCGTGATATCCAGAAAGACCAGTTCATCGGCACCACTTTCAGCATAATATTTTCCAAGCTCCACTGGGTCACCAACTTCTTTGATATCGACAAAGTTAATGCCTTTAACGGTTTGACCGTCTCGCACGTCAAGGCAGGGTATAATTCTTTTTGTCAGCATATTCTAGATTAATTCTGCCTCACTTATTTCTTCAATTGATATTTTTCCCTCATAAAAAGCTTTTCCTACGATAGCGCCGGATAGCCCTCTCTCTTTTAGCGTAACCAGATCTTTAACGGTTCCTACGCCTCCACTAGCAATCAGCTGAAGGTTTGGAAAACGATCAATCAACTTGGTATACAGTTCTACGGAAGGGCCTTGCAGAGTACCATCCTTCGAAATATCGGTACAAAACATCTTATCAAGACCTTTTTCTATACGTTCTTCCAGAAAGTCAAAAATGGAGACTTCTGTTTGATTTGTCCATCCGTCTGTTGCCAGTTTTTCATTCCTGACATCAAGCCCCAAAAGAATATACTTCTGCCCTATTTCTTCCAAAAGCTCATCAAACAGTTCGGTATTCTTTACTGCCATACTTCCGATATTGACCATTCTTGCACCAGCATCCAGCACTTCAACAGCTCTAACTCCTGATCGTACTCCACCACCGTAATCGATTACTAGATTGGTTTTAGAAGTAATCTTTTCCAAGACTTTCAAATTCTTTGTTTCTCCAGCCTTTGCACCATCAAGATCTACCATATGAAGTCTTGAAAATCCCTGATCCTGAAACATCAAGGCCTGTTCCAATGGGTTTTCATTGTATATGGTTTTTGAGTCGTAAGCCCCCTGATGCAGTCTTACACATTTACCATCAATCAGATCAATTGCAGGAACGATATCCATAATCAAAAATCTAAAAAGTTTTGAATGATTTGCTGACCTGCCTTCGAACTTTTTTCTGGGTGAAACTGAACAGCCCAAAAGTTATCCTTATGTAAGCCTGAACAAAAAGGAACGGAATAATCTGTTTCACATAAGGAGTCTTTCCCCAATTCCGCATAGTAGCTGTGAACAAAATAGAAGTACTCTTCTTTATTCAAACCCTTGAATAACGGATCACCATTTAGACTAGTGAGATTCCAACCTATTTGAGGCACTTTCTCTTTGGAAGAATCGAATTTCAGGACGTTGTGGTCAAATATGCCAATACAATCTGTATTGCTTTCTTCGCTATGCTTGCATAAAAGCTGAAGACCTACACAGATTCCCAATACAGGCTGTTTCAGATTTTTAATGAGATGATCAAGCTTTCTATCTCTGAGGTATGCCATAGTTGTTTTGGCTTCCCCTTGTCCCGGAAATATGACTTTATCAGAGGAAATAATCTCTTCAGGGTCATCTGTAAGAATGCCTTCTATACCTGCCCTATCGAGCGCAAAAAGCACTGAACGTATGTTTCCTGCATTATATTTTATTACTGCTACCTTCATATCATTTTACCGTCGGTTTAAACCGACGGCTATAAAACCATTTCTTTACCCGCTGCTATAAAACCCCTTTTGTCGAAGGTAAGATCAAACTGCTTTTATCTCTTCTCACAGCCATTTTCATTGCTCTGGCGAGTGCCTTAAAAATGGATTCAATTTTATGATGTTCATTGTCTCCTTCGCACTTTATATTCAAATTACATTTTGCTGAATCTGAGAAGGATTTAAAGAAGTGATAAAACATTTCAGATGGCATATCTCCGACCTTTTCTCTTTTGAATTCGGTCTCCCAGACAATCCAGCTTCGCCCTCCAAAATCGAGAGATACTTGGGCAAGCACATCATCCATTGGTAAAGAAAAGCCGTAGCGATCGATACCTACTTTTTTGGCCAGTGCAAGATGGACAGCTTCTCCCAATGCAATCGCCGTATCTTCAATGGTGTGATGTTCATCGACTTCAAGATCGCCGTTGACTTTAATTTCAAGATCAAACCCGGAATGTTTGGCAATCTGATCCAGCATGTGATCAAAGAAAGAAAGTCCTGTGTCAATTTTTGAAGCACCAGACCCATCGAGATCGAGGCGGATAGAAATATCTGTTTCTCTAGTTTTTCGAACGACAATCGATTTGCGGTTCAACCCCATCAGAAAAGAAGAAATATGCTCCCAATTTTGAGCATCGAGCGCAAGAGCGTCTTTTAATGACTCGCTAGTTACGACATCTCCGTTGAGTTCATTTCTTAGTAAAATACCCTTACAGTTCAGATTTTTGGCCAGATCAATATCTGTAAGTCGATCTCCAATTACGAAGGAGCGTTCCAGATCATAATCACCCTCCATAAACCTTGTCAGTAAAGCTGTTCGTGGCTTTCTGGTTGGTGCATTATCTTTTTCAAAAGTCTTATCGATATAGATATCTGAAAAATTAATCCCTTCGCCTTTTAGTGCTTCCAGCATAAAATTATGAGCGGGCCAGAAAGTATTCTCCGGAAATGAATCTGTACCAAGTCCATCCTGATTGGTGACCATTACTAGTTCGTAATCCAGTGCCTTGGAAATTTTAGATAGCTCCCTGAATACCCCGGGCATGAATTTCAGTTTATCAAAAGAATCAACCTGAAAATCTTCAGGTGGCTCTTTTATGAGTGTTCCATCTCGATCAATGAAAAGTACCTTTTTCATTTATTGTTATCTAATCGTTCAAGTTCGAGTAGCAGCCTGTCGTTTTCTTTTTCCGTCCCAATCGTTAATCTGAGTGAGCTTTCACAGTACAATTCTTTGTTTCTGTCTCTAAGTACTATTCCTTTTCCAAGCATACGATCATATACCTTTTTTGAATCTTTAAAGCGTACCAGTAGAAAGTTGGAGTCCGAGGGAAAGATATAATCAACTATACTGAAATTTTCTAGCACTCCCTTCAGCCTTTCACGTTCTGAAATGATTTCTCTCACCCATGTCGAAGTTCTATAATTATGATTTAGGGCATCTAAAGCCATTTGTTGGGTGGTCGTATTGATATTGTACGGAGGTTTAATTCTATTCAGATACCCGATAATTTCCTCCGAACATATTGCTAAACCCAGTCTTATGCCCGCCAGACCCCATGCTTTAGAAAAAGTCTGTGTAATGATAAGATTAGGGAATTCATGAATACGTTTTGACCAGCTTTCATGATTTGCAAAATCAATGTAGGCCTCATCCAATACTACGATACCCCGAAATTCCTTAATGACTCTCTCAAGATCTTTTTGACCCAATGAGCTACCAATTGGGTTAATCGGTGAGCAAAGGAAAAGGATCTTAGCCTCTTTTCGACTTAGAATTTCGTTTATATCGAGTTGAAAATCCGGTTTTAATGGAATTTCAATAAGAGCTGCTTCGTTAAGTCTCGCTAGCACAGAATACATACCATAGGTGGGTGGACAGATGATCACCTCATCTTTAAAGGCTTCACAAAAAACTCTGTAAATCAGGTCTAAAACTTCATCGCTGCCATTACCTAAAAAGATATTTTCCGATGGAACTTCCTTTACTTCTGACAGCCGTTTCTTCAAAGTACGCTGGTATGGGTCGGGATACCTGTTGAGCCTGTTCAGTTCCTCATCATTTGGATTTTCATTAGCGTCCAGAAAAACGTAATCCACCCCTGTGAATTCATCTCTTGCAGAAGAATATGCTTTGAAATCAAGAACCGTTTTTCTTACTAACGACTCAATCATCCTTCGGAATTTAATTGTTCTAACCGTATGCTGACCGCATTCTTATGAGCTTGAAGACCTTCAGCTTCAGCCATGATTTCTACGATCGGCCCCAAATTCTTAAGCCCCTCTTGTGATATTTTTTGAAACGTAATTTTCTTGATGAAACTATCGACAGAAACACCACTGTAATTTCTGGCATAACCATTCGTGGGCAAGGAGTGATTCGTCCCGGAGGCATAGTCACCGGCACTTTCAGGGGTATAATTTCCTAAAAAAACCGAACCAGCATTGGTTATCCGATCTCCAAGATCCACATTGTTCGAAGCTGAGATAATTAAATGCTCAGGAGCATATTCATTACTGAAACGAAGGGCTTCGTCCATAGAATCGAAATAGACCGTACTACTGTTTTCCAGGGCTTTTGAAGCCAATTCAGCTCGTGGGAGTTTTTTAAGCTGCCTGTCCAATTCTTCTTCTATTTCTTCCGAAAGTTTTTTTGAGGTGGTGATCAATAACACCTGGCTGTCGGAACCGTGCTCTGCCTGTGCGAGCAAATCTGATGCTACGAAGGAAACCGGAACCTGGTCGTCTGCAATCACAGCTACTTCCGATGGGCCAGCGGGCATATCGATAGCTGTGTTCTCAAATGAAACCAGTTGCTTAGCCATCGTAACATACTGATTGCCCGGGCCAAAAATCTTATAAACACCTGGTACGGTTTCAGTTCCATAAGCCATAGCTGCAATAGCCTGAACGCCACCTGCTTTTACTACTTTGGTTACTCCGCATAATTTGGCCGCATACAATACAGCATGGTGAATGCTGCCATCTTTTTGTGGTGGAGTTGTAATTACAATTTCAGAACATCCGGCAATTTGAGCTGGAATAGCTAACATTAAAACCGTTGAAAACAATGGCGCACTTCCACCGGGCACATACAACCCTACTTTTTGGATGGGTGAACATTTTCTCCAGCATTTAACACCAGGCATGGTCTCCATAACCTTCTTTTCCTCAAATTGAACTTTATGAAAAGCTTCAATATTGTTTTTAGCAACCTGAATAGCTTTTTTGAGTTCCTGAGGACAGCTTTTTTCTGCCTGATTAAATTCTTCTTTACTAACTTCAGTAGAGGAAAGTTTTACTCCGTCAAATCGTTGAGTAAACTCCATCACTGCCTGATCCCCCTCTGACTTCACATGATCCAGTATTTCCTGAACCTTATCCCGAAGTTCATAGGTATCGAAACCGGGACGTTTCATGATTTCAGGCCATTCTTCTTTAACAGGATTGTTATAAAATCTCATAACCTGATTTATAAAACCATTTTCTCAATCGGAACAACTAAAATACCTTCTGCCCCTTCGGACTTAAGGCTTTCTATAACGCTCCAAAAATCATCTTCCTTAACTACGGAATGGATAGAACTCCAGCCTTCTCTTTCCAAAGGAACGACTGTTGGGCTTTTCATTCCGGGAATGATATCTGCAACCTTATCTATTTTCTCATTCGGAATATTCAATAGAATATACTTATTGTTCTTAGCCGTATTAACCGACTTTATTCTGAATAAAAGTTGATCTAAAAGTTGTAATTTCTCCTGGGCAAGCTCATGATTTCTGATCAACACCGCTTCGGACTTTAAAACGGTTTCAACCTCTTTTAGCCCATTCATAAATAGCGTAGAACCGGTACTGACCAAATCGCAAATGGCATCGGCCAGTCCGATTCCTGGAGCTATTTCCACAGAACCACTAATCTCCCGTACATCTGCAGATACACCTTGTTCCTTCAGATATTTTTTGAGTATCACCTCATAAGTTGTGGCAATCTCTTTTTCACTTAAATCCCGTATGGAATTGTATTTGAAGTCTTTAGGTACAGCCAAAGAAAGACGGCAGCGGGCAAAACCCAGTTTTTCTACCAGTTGGACATCCTTATCTTTTTCCAAAACTACGTTTTCACCAACAATACCAAGATCGGCAACTCCGTCTTCCACATATTGAGGGATATCGTCATCACGTAGGTAAAAGATCTCCATAGGGAAATTATCTACCGGTGATTTTAATTTTTTAATTCCATTACTGATCCGGATTCCACATTCTTTGAGCAGCTTTACCGAACTCTCGTGCAGCCTTCCGGATTTTTGAATAGCTAAGCTAAGTTTTTCCATAATTGATACTAACAAAAAAGCCCCGCTCTGAAATTCCGAACAATCGGAATGAAGCGAGGCTTTTTTTGTACTTAAAATTTATTTAAAGATACAGCACACCCGCTCCCTTAAGGATTCATTAAATGGTGTTGATGTATCATTTTATTCATAATGCGAACTAAAGCAAAAGTTTGATTCAAGTCAACATTCAGTGGTGTTAACTTTAGTCTATAGAGAAAAAATGTGATTATTCAGGTTTCTAATCAGAACTCCAGTTCACCTTCTATGGCAGCCTGCAAAGATTCAATCACCTGTTCATCTTTCACGACGTAACTTTGCACCCCCTGCCTGATCATATCCAGAATAACTTTAGGATCGTCATTTGAACTCAAAACGATCAGTTTATCAGATTCAACATAAGATCTTAAATGTTTGAACAGCTCTAAACCGTTCATACCAGGGAGTTGATAATCAATTATAGCCCACTGAGGCTTTTCACTAGTTAATGCCTCTAGACAATCTTCCGCATTATGAAATACCCTCACATCGAATTCATCTTTTAAATACTGTGTAAGTATTTTAACGTATGTCTGATCATCATCAATTAGAAATAGTACATCCATCATTGAAGAACTATTTTATAGAAACGAAAACCGATAATTCAAACTTCAAATTGTTGATATCCAGCCTTCTTCATAATTATTAACACTTTTAACTAACAATAATGACGAAAATTCTTAACATCTATAAAAGAAATATCTTTTTACTTTAAGGCGAAATGCGAATTAGAAGGCATTGACTGTTATATTGGTTTAGATTCATTTCAGAAAAAAACAACTAGCTACTTTCAAAGTATAAAATGGACACATTTGACTCAAAAAGACTTATTGATATCGTAAATGATATCGATGATCTGATTTTTGAAATTGATGAAAATGGTCTTATTCTAATTGCTAATCCTGCGGCTCAGCTTTTTTTCAAAAAGAATGTTAAAAATACCTCTCCCTTAAACTTGTATGACTTCATAGCCTCAGAGTGTCATGAAGAGATTAAAAGTCTAATTAAAGACTCTAGTGGCGTCGCCCGGTTTGAATATAAGATAAAGAATTCCGAAGGCCATGAAACCTGGATGGGTACGAAAATCACTATTAAAGAACAAAATGGAGAAAAAAGAATAACATTCATTTCAAGAGATATTCTGGAGCGTAAAACTTATGAGAAGAAGCTAAAGGAAGTAATAGACAGCCTTAAAATTTTAACGCATAACCTTGAAGTAGCTGTTCTTTATACAGACGATAATAATGAAGTTATATATGCTAACGAAAGTTTCAGGCAAATATTCAATCTAAAGCAAGACCCAGAAAGTTTAAAAGGAACTTGTATCGACTTAAGTGAAAAATCATTTTCGAAACGTGTCGAAGATCCTATCTTCTTTACTTCCGAGGTTAAAAGCTTAAAGGCAAGAAGAGAAAAAAGCCTTGGCCAAAGAATCAAGTTCAAAAACGAGAAAACATATGAGCAAGATTTTATTCCCGTAAAGGAACGCAATAAGTATTTAGGGAATGTTTGGATTTTCAGGGAAATCACTGAAAAAGTCTGTTTTGAAGAAAAGTTTAAGGTTATTTATGAAAAATCTTTCATCCCCATTATGCTCATCAATAAGGCTGGTGTTATTGATGCAAATCAAGCTGCGCTTAAGCTTTTGGAGGCTGAAAGTATTTCACAAATAGAAGGTGTACATCCAAGTAAATTTTCACCAAAGAGACAACCCAATAGAAAGTTTTCTAATAAAGAAGCTAGCAAGATCAATAAGCAAATTGAAGCTCAGGGTTCTTGTAAGTTTAGTTGGGTTCATAAAAGTCTTAATGGTAAAGAATTTGAAGTAGAAGCCTCCTCCTCTTACCTGAGGATCGAAGGTCAAAGGATAGAGATATTAATGTGGCAGGATGTATCTAAAAACAAACTGCAGGAAAGAAGGCTTATTGAAAAGCAAAATGAATTAGAGGCCTTCGTAGGTGCTGCCCCAGCGGCTATTGCCATGTTTGATAAGAAAATGAACTACATAGCTGCTAGTGAGCGATGGTTGGATGATTATAAACTAAAAGGTACTGAAATCAGTGGAGTTAATCATTACAAACTATTTACTGGTATTCAAAATGAATGGAAACACATTCATCAAAGGTGCATGAAGGGCGCCATAGAAAAGGAAGAAGAGGATAAAGCATACCACAAAGATGGCACTTTCGATTGGATCCGCTGGGAAGTAAGGCCCTGGTTTGATTACAACTATGAGATTGGCGGCATCATAATCATGACTGAGGTTATAACCAAACAAAAAGAACAAGAAGAAGAACTTAGGTTGGCAAAAGAAAAAGCTGAGGAAGCGTCTAAAGCAAAAGCTCTATTTCTTTCTGCCATGAGCCATGAGATAAGGACACCAATGAATGCTGTGATAGGCATGTCTCACTTACTCCTACAATCCGATCCGCGTCCAAATCAGATTGAAGATCTTAAGACCCTTCAATTTGCTGCAAATAATCTTTTAGCATTAATTAATGACATACTCGATTTTAACAAAATTGAAGCTGGAAAGATAGTCTTTGAAGATGTTGAATTTAATCTTAGGGACCAGATCAATGGTATCATAAAATCGTTCTCTTTTAAAGCGAAAGAAAAGTCATTATCTCTGACCTGTCATGTGTCTGATGAATTACCTGAATGCTATAGTGGAGATCCGGTAAGGATAGGACAAATACTAACCAACCTAATCAGTAATGCCATAAAGTTTACTGAAGAAGGCTGCGTAGGTGTGGAAATTTCAATGTTGGCAGAGTATCAAGAGGAATGCAATATCCTTTTCAGGGTTGAAGATTCCGGGATTGGAATAGAGGAAAGTAAGTTTGACTTAATATTTGATATGTTTTCTCAAGCTGACAAAGACACCACCAGAAAATTCGGTGGTACAGGCCTAGGATTGGCCATTAGTAAGAACCTTGTAGAGTTACAGGGAGGAGAAATTAAAGTAGATAGTGAGCCAGGTAAAGGGTCAACATTCAGTTTTAACCTAAGCTTACCAGTTTGTCAACCAACAAAACCAACCCTAGAAAAAAAGAACTCATTTAAAAAAGACGAGCAGAATCTAAATGGGGTTAAAGTCCTTTTAGTCGAGGACAATCCAACTAATAAGTTAGTAGCGAAAAAATTTCTGAAAATGTGGAACGCAGAAGTGTCATTCGCTGAAAATGGTCTTGAAGCTTTAGAACAGATAGAAAAAAATGATTTTGACGTCGTACTGATGGATCTACAAATGCCTATAATGGATGGTTATACCGCAACCAAAAAAATAAGGGCGCTTAAAAACCATAAGTCTGGAATACCTATTGCTGCATTAACTGCTTCAGCAATGCTTGAAATTAAAGACAAGGCATTTGAAGTAGGTATGAACGAATACATTTCCAAGCCTTTTATACCTGGTGAACTTCTATCAAAAATTCAAAACCTTGTATCAAAAACTACTATTACAAGTACTAATGAGAGTAAATTACAAGCAGTAAATGAAGTTTATGATCATTCAAACGAAGTTTCCTATAATTTTGAGAAGATTGTAAAAATTGCTAACGGAGATATTGAATTCACTAACGATCTGATCGATTCTTATTCAGAATCACTTAACGAATTCATAAGCGTTATTGAAAAACAGATAAATGAAAATGATGTAGAGGGAGTGAAAAAATCTACTCATAAGATAAAAGCCTCACTAAAGTTTCTTGAAGCCAAGAACATTGAAGATTGTATCAGTTCCCTTAAGAGAATGGTTGTAGCTGGAGATTACGACAAGTCGAATATGAAATTACTCCTAAAAGAAATTAATTATCTGACCGATAAACTATTGACAGATTTAGAAAGAAGAAAAGTTGATACTAAGACTTAATATCGCTTGATTCTTCAGCGGATAATTCTTTCGAATAGGTAGGACATGTTTGTTGAGTACAATTACTAAAGATGATCATTATCGTAAAAACTGAGGCAACCACAAGTAATACTTTTTTCATATCCAGATTTTAAATCAAAAATAAACGAATTAATGATCTAAGAAACACCATCTCTATTTTTTTTGTTCAAACCATGAATTAAGCCCTTTCCATTTGAATGAGCTGAGCAGATAGTAGAGAGAGAATACAGTAACCAGTGAAGTAATAAAAACCTTCGTACAGCTCCGCCTGAATACCCTCAGTTGACTTAGTTGATAAAAAAGCTATAAAGACACCAACTACAAAAACATCGGCCATAGACCATTTCCCAATAGCATGAACAAATCTGAATAACTCATAACGCTTTTTTAGTTTTTTAAACATTAAAGCTATCAGTAGCATAGTTGCTTTGGCAAAAGGAACGATTATACTAAAAAACAGAATTAAGAAGGCTACAAATCTATTGTTATTTTCCCATAAGAATTCCACGGACTGGACAATACTCTGAACCCGTTCATAAATAGTGGTCTCTCCCATCAATGGAAGTGTCAAACCAATCTTTATAGATAGCATTGGTTTTGTGAGTCCTGGCACCAATAAAAAAATCGAAATGAATAAGAGTACTAGGGCAATAATATTTCTGTTCGACACTAGTTGAAGGTTTGATCAGAACGTAAGTATTGAATTCCTTTTGAGATCAACCAAAGAATTAGGAAATATTTTTTTAAAACTTTAGTTAAGACCGTCTTTAAGGATCTCTACTTCTACCCTAACGTTCTTTTTGGCCCTTACTAAATCATCTTTATCATATAGGGTGAATTTCCCACCTAGACCTTTAGATTCCAGCCTACTTTCATCTATGCCCTGAGAAACAAGCCAATCTTTTATGGTATTAGCTCTTTCTTCTGAAAGTTTTTTGGCACTACCGAAACCTTCTGACACATCCCCATTAATATTAAAATAGTTAGTATTTCCTTCATTCAGCCTAATAATTTTCCCAAAACCATTCCCATTGGTATGACCTATCAACCTTACATGGTAGCTTTCCTTTGCCTTCAAAAAACCTAATAGCTTATTTAATTCATACGATGAAGAAGATTTCATAACTGCAGCATCTGGATGGAAGAAAACCTTATACATCGTAAAAATATCTCCTTTGCGATGTGGTTTTAATGCAAAATCAATAATTATGGTATCTCCTTGCAATCGAACATATTCAGAAAGAGTATCCGTTTCTAAGGTCTTGAGATTTATATCATATAGTTCCCTTCTATACCCGAAGATATCTGTCTCAAGCGTAACAACCTGTTCTGTTCTCTTATCAAGTCCCAGATACTGTAATTCATTCGCTTTCAAATTATGTATTAAGCGGTGTACTTTAGGATCTATTGCTTCCACGAAACCACCTAATGAATCACCATTCTCTTTATCTAATACATTCAGAAATATTTTATACTCATTATAAATTTCCGTATCCCATCTTACAGCTTCCTCTTCTTCCAACTCCCCAATGTGCTCCTCTTCTTCCGTCACCCCTTCCTCATGCCTTATTTCATCACCTTCATAATATATTTCTTCGGGGATTGATGCGATCTCAGTGCTTGCAGTTAAATTTGGAACTACAGCATTACTTTCGCCATTATTTCCTAAAGACACCTTGGAGACCGATTGATCTTTATCTGATGGTATCTTGTAAAGCCATGCATCATAAAAATCATCGGTCTCTCTTAATTCATACACTTTAGAAACATTCTCCTCGGTATTTTCTACCCCATTCAGATAGACAAAAAACAATTCATTATTAGGGTAGAATCCTAGTCGAGTTGTAAACCCTTGTTTGTGAAGTTTCTCATTATAACTGATAGCATTATTTGGAATGGCAAATGCACCTAGAACAATGTAATCGCCCTCCTCCGTCAACGCTATTTTTTCTTTATCGGGAATATTTTTACTAAGTCTCGATTGTAATTCCGTTCCCAATACTTGATAGGATAATAAGAGAAATATGATTCCGATCTTTTTCATAATCGTCACTTTACATCAGGTTGTCTTTCGTTTTTATGAATATGCCAAGAATAATTATTACCGTGCCCTTCATGATCATCAGAGAATGATTTTATGAGAGACCATAATCTTAAAAAGGTCAAAAAACGAACTCTACAATACGTTTTTAACGAATTTTCCATAACCCATATCTTATATTCTTGGTAACATAGACTAAATGTAAATGGTAATTTTTTAAAAAACAAACATAACTTATTGAATATGAGTTATTAAGTATAATTTAATTAAAGTAAATAATTAATCTAAGGGAGAATTTAGAGTAGTTTTACCTTTGATACGGAGTTGTATCTAAGATTTTAAAATCAAGCTTTTTAAGAAGATCAACGAAGTATCTTATAGACTTAGGTTTATGTATCTAAAGTCTAGGCTCTATACCTAAACTGCTTAAAAATGGAAGACTCATATCTGTAAATCCTGTAATAGATGGTAGGTGAATAATTTATTCTTTTCTTTGTTAAAGAAAGTAATCAATCGTTTCAATAGATTTCCATGGAAACCAATCCCAACATCCAAATCATTGACTTAAACTTTCAAGGTATTGATCATGCTATTGCTTGTTTTTTAGTCCAAAAAAATGATAATCATCTACTTATTGAAACGGGCCCACATTCTTCAATTGAAGCTCTAGAAGTAGGATTAAAAGGTTGTGATATTGGCTTAAAAGATTTATCTCAGGCACTTCTGACACACATACACTTAGACCATGCAGGAGCGGCTTGGGCTCTGGCTGAAAATGGAACGAATATTTATTTGCATCCTGCAGGGAAAAGTCATTTACATAATCCTGAAAAACTTATGAATTCCGCAAGAAGAATTTATAAGGATAAAATGGATGAATTATGGGGCGCTATGAAAGATATTCAGGAATCACAATTAATTGAAGTTAATGATTATCAAACGCTTTCGTTTGGAGATATTCGGATAAAGGCTTTGCATACCCCTGGACATGCGATACACCATATATCCTGGGTGTATGAAGATTGCATTTTTACAGGAGATGTAGGAGGTGTCAAAATTGCTAACAATCGTGTAGTACCCCCATGTCCCCCTCCTGATATTAATATCGAAGATTGGGTCGAGTCTATAGAAAAGATCAAAAATGAAAAACCTGAATGGTTGTATTTGACACATTTCGGTGTCGTAGATCAAATTGATACCCATTTCGAGGAGCTTGAAGAAATTCTTTGGGATTGGGCAAATTGGATGAAGCCAAAGTATGAAAGCCAGGCTAAACCCGAAGAAGTAGTGGAAGAATTTCAAAACTATGTAGCTGGGCAATTGAGAAACCGGGGTGCCACAGAAAAAGAAATTCTTCAATACGAAACGGCTAACCCTTCCTGGATGAGTGTTTCAGGGCTTTTGAGATATTGGAGAAAAAAACTAGAGAACTAGTATGAAGTACATTATTCAGTTTTCACTAATTACTGTTCTGTTTTCTATTCTGATAGGATATTCTTCTTGCGTAGAAGATCCGAATCCTAATACAGGCATAGAAATACCAGATACAATACTAATCGATACATGGGCTATAGAAAGGTTTGTAGTTGATACTACTGATTTTACAGAAGATCTCCAGTCTTTTACTATCGAGTTTCAAGCTTCTGGCTTGTTGGAGTTCAGAGAAAATGGGGTTTTGGTTCAAATTGATCCTATTTTAGCTCCCCGATCTTGGAGCTTGAATATCGGAAACACTTTATTTATAAGTATTGATACTCCCGAGGTAGGTGAAGTTAATCCGGGAGATCCTAATTTTATCAAATTAAGAAGGCTAACCCCTTTATCTCAAATTTATGTAGCTTCTTTGGTTAGTGAGGAGAGGATAGAATTATTTAATCGTAATCCGGATATTACCATAGAATTAATTCTGGTTAGTCCTTGACCAAAGTTTCTTTATTATTCTTCTGATTCTACAAAATCCAGGGAAACAGAATTGATACAGTATCTTAACCCGGTTGGAGGTGGGCCGTCAGGGAATACATGGCCTAAATGCCCTCCGCATCTCTCGCAGAGCACTTCAGTTCGAACCATTCCAAAGCTTTTATCTGACTCTTCAGCTATATTCTCTTCTTTAATGGGCTCGTAAAAACTCGGCCACCCCGTACCCGATCTAAATTTTGTATCCGAAGCAAACAAAGGAAGCTGGCAAGCCCCGCAAACGTAGGTTCCTTCTTTTTTGTTATCCCAAAGATCTCCGGAGAAAGCTCTTTCAGTACCTTTTTCTCTTAAGACATAATACTCCAAATCACTTAACCTCGTTTTCCATTCACCTTCTGAAAGATCATAAGATTCAAGCTCTGGCTTATTCCCTTCTACTGTTTCTTTTTGACCATTACACATAATTGAGATACATGAGAGGACTAAAAGGCAGAATAACGTCGAGAAATTTTTCATATCTTAATTAGATTTGAATTTAATTTAACAAAAGACACACCAATAATTGAGATCTTCTTCAACGAGCTTATCTTTTCGAAAGACTTGTAATCTGCAAGACAATTTGAGCTAAGCTACGGACTCATGGGAGTAAGATTATTTATAATTCTTTTATTCGTTGAAACCATATCCATAACCAAAGAGGTTTACGCTCAAAAAACACTTCAAGATTCGATTAAACTTTTTCAATGGGAAAGATTTAGCCTCCAAAAGGATATCGTAAAACTGGACTCTATTCTCGAGCCGCTTAAAGTCAAAAGAGTTGATAGGGTTATTAAAAGCGTAGGACTGCCTGAAAAGAATGATGACCTAATTATCCAAAAGATGGATGGTTATATTCTTGGAAAGAAAAGTGGCCAAATCTTTCCTTCAATATCTGTACATGTTCTATCAAAAGACTTGTTAGCCTCTACGCGAAAATCAAGGAAATATCCTGATGAAA
Organism: Bacteroidota bacterium; assembly: GCA_039030555.1. GTDB lineage: Bacteria > Bacteroidota > Bacteroidia > Cytophagales > Cyclobacteriaceae > JBCCDY01. Next base: position 14,177 of record JBCCDY010000011.1, on the reverse strand, counting down.
ACAATATAGAATTGTTTGACTCTGCTATAGTAAGTCAGCTTGAGGCGGAAAATCTGGAACTCGTTTCCATAATACCTTTAGCAGATATCAAGTGGTCTGAAATAATGCTTGAATCATTACAAGAACAGACCAATCTTGTCCCCATCAAAAAAATATTTTACTATAATATCTGGTCTGATTTAGAAACAATGATTCGCAAGCACTTCTATGACGAGAAAAGTGCAATCATAGTCGCTACAGGTTTACTGTTCAATGAAGAGAGTAGTATTTCGCAATTAGAAGCTGATTACTTTTATAAAGCTGCTGTTAGTCTTACGGATAGCTTAAGCAAAGGAATAGCTTTTTTAATTCCCCATAGTTCCAAAATAAGTGTTTTAGAAAAATATGCTATCTCAATAGATAGCCTTCAACGAGTAACGAATATAAATTTCTTTCCTAATCTATCTGATTCTATTTCTCGCGTAGTTAAGAATAGTATTAAGTATGATTCATGGATACCAAAATACGACTCGTCTATCGTTTTCAAACCTTTAGGAAAATTCGAAAGGCCAAGGAATACTTTAAATACCGAAGACGTTAAACTATACCAAAATTCGAAAAAGAAGCTAACAGTTTGTGGAACGGTTACCGGGGCTTTTCTAAGCTCTAACGGTCATTATATATTAAACTTAGACCAACCGTATCCTCAACAATCATTCAGTTTTACTATCCTAAAAGACGATCTGCGTAACTTTAGCTATAATCCAGAAGAGTATCTGAAACACAAAAAGATTTGTGTAAACGGTTTACTTAATAAAAGTAATGATCGTTTAGGTATGTTCATCGGACATGAGAAGCACATTGACATTCTTCCCTAATCGATCTATTTCAACTCAATATCTAAAATAATTGGAAGGTGATCGCTATACCCTCCCTTGTAAAAGGGGCCCTGGTTTGTTCTAAAAATCGTTTCACTTCCAGATGCATTAGTAGTAAGAAGCCAATCCGCTCTAAAAATTTGAGCTCCAACCTTACTCACTCGAATATCATTAGCATTAATTAAAGCCTTCGAAACAATAAATTGATCCAATACACCCCACTTTCCTTGATATACGTGTGTTCCGGTCTTATACTGAAAATAGGTCATTAAGTTCACAAGATCATACTCTGGGTTGTTCTCCCCCGCTTTCAGAACATCTGAAATGCTTTTGTTATCCGGGTAATCGTTAAAATCTCCCATGATTATGATGTTTGATTTTGAGTCCGTAAGCAATAGAGAATCTACTTTTTCCTTTAAAGCTTTGGCCGCTAGCTCTCTTTTAGGTTCTGAGCTTGTTTTACCACCTCTCCTGGATGGCCAATGGTTGACAAACAAATGCAATTCTTCTTCCTGCACTTTTCCTTTTACATACAGAATATCTCTTGTTTTAAAGGATGAATTATCAGGATCTTTAACGGTTATGGGCTCGGAATGCAAAAGCTTGAACTTATCAGGTCGATAAAGTAAGGCAACATCAATTCCTCTGCGGTCAGGTGATTCATAATGAACAATTTCATAAATCGTATTTGATAATGGAGAAAAGGTAGTTAGATCGGAGAGTACTAACTTGTTCTCTACTTCACAAAGCCCAATGAGAGCTGCACCTTCCCATCCTCCTAATGCAGTAAGCGTCTTACCTAATCCTGAAAGCTTTTTACGGTACTTAAAATCGTTCCACCTAAATGTTCCGCTAGGGGTAAAATCATTATCTCTTTTCGTTGGATCATCGTAGATATCAAAGAGATTTTCAACATTATAAAATGCCAATCTTAACCTCTGCTCACCTCTCGGGTTATCATCAAAAAATTCCGAAGTCAGAAATTGATTTTGTGATTCTCTTTTATTGACTGAATTTTGTCCAATACATAAAGTTTTGATAACCAAAATTTGAATTAGGGTTAAAACAACTATTCGTTGAGCTTGATTAATCATTTTACTTTCGAGTACTGATTTAAAAAATCAAAATAAGATTAAAATGAACCATAAAAAGATATCTCTTTCATTTGTAATACTTTTCCTAGTAGCACTTATTTCAGTCAATGAGGTATTTGCATGGAATAAAACCGGACATAAAGTAATCACTGCTATTGCCTGGGATAATCTAAGTACAGAGGCAAGAAAGAACATTATCGAAGTTTTAAAACAAGCACCGGCTAATTCAGACCTTTCAAATTTGTTCGATCACTCTATTAAAAACGCTGAGAAAGAATGGTTTATGAATGCCTCTTACTGGCCAGATATTGTTCGGGACCGAAAGAAAAAGGAAAGATGGGAGCAATATCATAAAGGGCCTTGGCATTATATCGGTCGGTATTGGAAGGAATCTCGAATGGGACCGGTAGATGTTCCGGATATAGAAAGTACTGAACCTAATTCCATAGAAAGATTGTATCATTTCAATGAATCACTTCGTTCCAATGAAACTTCTGGTTCCGATAAAGCCGTTCAAATTGCATGGGTCTTACATCTTGTGGGAGATTCGCATATGCCTTTACATAATGCTTCAAGAGTCACTAAAAAGCATCCTGATGGCGACAGAGGTGGAAACAGCTTTAAGCTTAGAGATGAGTGGCCAAAAAATCTACACGCTTACTGGGATGGTATCATAGATGTTCAATTTCAACTAGACCGAGATCAGTTACAGCATAAAGACTATGTGAAACTGGCTAAGAAAATCACTAAAGCTCATCCAAAAAAAGATTTTAATAATAAAATAACCAGCCTTGACTTTAACTCCTGGTCAATGGAAGGATATGAAATTGTAAAATCAGGAGTTTATGAGAAAGACTTAAAAGAGGGTGTTTTTCCTTCCGAAGCTTATCAGAAATATGCATTTGAAAAAGCTTCTGCAAGAATAGCTTTATCAGGTTATAGACTTGCAGAAATGCTAAATTCTATTTTTGGTTGATCAAGGTTTTAGCAGAGGTTCATATCGTTTCTTGTAAGCAAAGAACAGAAACCAATTGAGAGCAAAAGTGAAATAGCCTGGTCCGCCTCCCGCAGGGTCAAGGCTTAAATGAAATAGTAAGATATTCATAGTAACCGGTGCTATGATAATCAACGCGAGAGGAACGTATTTACCGCTTAGAAATGCTGTTCCTACCAATACTTCTGTAGCTCCCAACAAATAGATCAAGTAAGCATTATTATGAAACAAACCAGAAAGGAATGCAGAAGCTATAGTATCAGGGTTATAAGATAAAGGGGGTAAAAAATTCAAGAACTTATTAAGTCCGAAAACAAAGAAGATAAGGCCTAGAAGTAATCGCGCTGCAAGTACAAGTTTAGTATTCATAGATATCTGGTTAAAATGTCATGTAATATTCAAAAGAATATGGAATTAAAGTATTCATTTCGTGGTTAAATCCGAAATTTGTTAAAACATATATTATCCGATTTTAAACAATTAAATTGGTGCCAAGTATTAGACAAGAATTTCCAACCTAAATGAATAAAACCTTAAAGCGGATTCTGTATTCTGTTCTTGCACTCTTTATTTTAGCTATAATCATCTATCCGAAACTTCCGGATTTTGGTAAAGATGAACAGCAAGAAGCAGCAGGTGAGAAAGAGAAAAAACTATTAAAAGTCAATGCCGTGATCGCTAATTACGAGCCTCTTGAAAGCATTGTAAAAATAACGGGGAGCGTTTTAGCAGACGAATCTGTAGATCTTAATAGTGAGGTTTCCGCTACCGTTAAAGAGATTCATTTTGAAGAAGGTGATGAAGCAAAACAAGGTCAGCTCCTCCTCACACTTAACGATGATGAAATAGTTGCAGAACTTGAAAAAGAACGATTTACTAAAAAATTGAGAGAAGATAATGAGCGTCGGCAAAAGCAGTTGTTAGATAAAGAAGCTATTAGTCAGGAAGAATATGAGATCTCGCTCACGGAATACAATACTTCGCTGGCGCAGATTAAAGTTTTAGAAGCCAGATTACAAAAATATAGGATCAGGGCGCCTTTTGGAGGTTTTATTGGTTTAAGAAGCATTTCCGTAGGCAGTTATGTCAACCCAGGAGAGATGATCGCTACCCTTTATAAAACGAATCCTGTAAAGCTTGATTTTGCTATACCGGGCCGATACCTGGAAAAAGTAAATAAAGGTGATAAACTCTATTTCACGGTCGATGGATATGATGAGACTTTTGAAGGAGCTATATATGCCATTGAGCCCCAGATTGACCCGGAAACAAGAAGTTTAAAGTTAAGAGCCATTAGCCAGAACCCAGAGGGGAAATTACTTCCGGGGCAGTTTGCCAAAATTCGTTTGGTCTTGGAAAGCATTGAAGAATCGATTCAGGTTCCAACACAAAGTATCATACCTGAGCTAAACGGTAAGCGTATTTTCGTTTACGCAAGCGGAATCGTAGAATCAAGATCTATAACAACTGGAATTCGCTCTGAAGAAAATATACAGGTGTTGACCGGACTTCAGCCGGGCGATACAGTCATTACGAGTGGCATCCTACAATTGAGGCAAGGAATGGAAGTAGATCTGAATATTTAATGGCTGGAATTTCAAACATTAGTATTGATCGTCCCGTATTGGCGATCGTATTATCAATTCTTATTATCCTATTTGGAGCGATCGGTTTCAATTTTTTAGGTGTAAGGGAGTACCCGAGTGTAGATCCTCCTATTATTACTGTAGCGACTACATATACAGGAGCTAGTGCAGACGTTATTGAGACGCAAATTACAGAGCCTCTCGAAGAATCAATCAATGGTATAGATGGAATAAAAAGTCTTACTTCTGTTTCGAGAGACGGAAGAAGTACGATTACAGTGGAGTTTGGATTAGACACTGATCTGGAGGCAGCTGCCAATGATGTAAGAGATAAAGTATCCAGGGCCATTCGAAATCTCCCTCCCGACGCCGATCCCCCTATTGTCTCTAAAGCTGATGCAGATTCTCAGCCCATCCTAGCGCTGAGAATATTCAGTCAGAAAAGAAATCTCCTGGAGATGTCGGAGATCGCAGATAATATCTTTAAAGAAACGTTTCAAACCATTCAGGGAGTTTCAGAAGTTAGGATCTGGGGAGAAAAACGGTATTCCATACGCCTCTGGATGGATCCTGATAAGCTAGCCGCCTACCGGGTTACCCCACTTGAGGTTCAGGAAGCTGTTAATAGCCAGAATGTAGAATTACCGTCTGGGAGGATCGAAGGGCTGTCAACAGAACTTACCGTAAGAACCGTTGGAAGACTCTCCTCCCCTCAACAGTTCAACGAGCTGATCATTCGCGATGATGAGAATGGCATTGTGCGCTTTAGCGACATCGGAAGAGCAGAATTATATCCTGAAAATGAGCGGACTGCGCTTCGGAACAACGGCATTCCTATGGTTATGAATGCTATAGTACCTCAACCGGGAACGAATAATCTTGAAATAGCAGAAGAGTTTTACAAAAGATTGGAAGCTCTGCAGAAAAACATTCCTGAAGATATTGAAACAGAGGTGGCATTCGATAATACTGAATATATCAGGGAATCCATCGATGAAGTTCAACAGACTATTTTCCTGGCCTTTAGCCTTGTGGTGATCATCATTTTTCTGTTTTTACGAGACTGGAGAACCACCTTCATTCCAGTGATCACGGTTCCAATTTCACTCATAGGTACATTTTTCATTATGTACACTTTAGATTTTTCAATAAATGTACTGACACTTCTTGGAATCGTACTCGCTATCGGACTAGTTGTCGACGATGCCATCGTAGTTCTCGAAAATATTTATAGCAAAATAGAAGGAGGGAAAGATCCTCACCAAGCTGGTAAAGAAGGAACGCAGGAAATTTTCTTTGCCGTGATATCTACTACCGTAGCACTGACTTCCGTTTTCTTTCCTATCGTTTTTCTGGAAGGCTTAACAGGTAGGTTGTTTCGTGAGTTTGGGATTACTATTGCAGGAGCAGTGATCATCTCTTCTTTTGTTGCCTTGACGCTATGCCCGATGCTCTCAACAAGATTACTTAAAAAGAGGGAGAAACAAACCTGGTTCTATTTGAAGACCGAACCATTTTTCAAATGGCTAAACGATAAGTATAACAACGCCTTAGATAGTTTTATGAATAAGCGCTGGGTTGCAGGCTTTATCATTGCAGGATCTGTTGGACTCATTTATTTATTCATCAACATTCTTCCATCCGAACTGGCACCCCTTGAAGATCGAGGAACTTTTAGGATTATCGCAACTGGACCGGAAGGCGCCACTTTCGATTATATGGATCATTATGTGATGCAGGTGATCGATTTAGTGGAATCCGAAGCTCCGGAAACAAAATCAATCATTTCCATTACTTCTCCGGGATTTGGCGCCTCCTCTTCCGTCAATTCAGCCTTCGTTATTGCAAAACTCAAAGATTCCGATCAAAGGAAGCGATCACAGCAAGAAATTGTGAATGCAATGAAACCAAAAATTGGAGAAAATACCTTAGCAAGAGCTTTCGTCACAGAGCCTCAAACCATAGGAAGTAGAAGAGGCGGGTTGCCCGTAAGCTATGTAATCCAGGCTAGAAACCTTCAACAATTAAAAGATGTCCTTCCCGAGTTTCTTGAAAAAGCTCAACAAAATCCCGCTTTTGATTTCGTGAATGTAGACCTCAAGTTCACCAAGCCCGAACTAAATGTGACTATTGATCGGGAAAAAGCAAGAAACCTGGATGTATCTGTTCGTGATATTGCGCAGACGCTTCAGTTGAGCTTAAGCGGAAATCGATTTGGTTTCTTCGTACGTGACGGTAAACAATATTACATCATAGGACAGGTGGAGCGTCAGGATCGAAATGAGCCCTTAGATCTCACTTCCATTTACGTCAAAACCAAAAATAACGAGTTAACTCAGTTAGACAATTTAGTCACATTGGAAGAACAGTCTACACCTCCTCAGCTTTTCAGGTATAATCGTTTTGCTTCGGCAACCATATCAGCTAGTCTAAATTCTGGTTATACTTTAGGTCAAGGTATTGAAGAAATGGATAAAATAAGGGTTGAAGTACTTGACGACACTTATCAAACAGCTTTATCCGGTGTTTCCAGAGAATTTCAGGAAAGCTCGGGTAATCTATACTTTGCTTTTGCGCTGGCACTGGCGTTGATTTACTTGGTTTTAGCAGCCCAATTTGAGAGTTTCCGAGATCCATTGATCATTATGTTTACGGTTCCATTAGCATTGGGAGGTGCATTATTAAGCCTTTGGTATTTTAATGAAACCATAAACATATTTTCCCAGATCGGTATGATCATGCTGATCGGGTTAGTGACCAAAAATGGCATACTTATCGTGGAATTTGCTAATCAGAGAAAGGCCAAGAACATGAGTTATGAAGAAGCAATTGTAGGTGCAGCTAAAGCAAGATTCAGACCTATCCTTATGACCAGTCTTTCGACAATATTAGGAATACTACCCATTGCCTTAGCACTTGGAGCTGGCTCTGAAAGTAGAGTTTCTATGGGTATTTCAGTGATTGGAGGCCTAGTACTCGCAACATTTTTGACTTTGTTTGTTATCCCAGGAATTTATGTGTTCCTAACAGGTAAAAGTGGAAGAAAAGCCCGTTTCTAGGTATGAGAGTGATCGTAATATTCCAATTGACTTTTCTTTTTTTCCATTCTGCGCTGAGTGCCCAGGAAAAAAATAAGCTCTCACTGACTGATGCTATTTCTATAGCTCTAGAGGAAAATTTCCAAATAAGGCTTGCCGATAATCAACGCGAAATAGCCTCGAACAATAATACGTTAGGAAACGCTGGTTTCTTACCAACCCTGGATGTGACCGGTACGGCAAATATTACTGTTGAAAATACCACAAATACTCCTTTTAACGGAGAAGAGGAAACTATTGACGGTGCCAGGACTGAGTTTTACAATGCCAGGGCAAACTTAAGCTGGACATTATTTGACGGAACCAGGATGTTCGTAACTAAAGATCGGCTGGAGCAAGTTGAAATTTTGAATGATATCCGCTTGAAAAATCAGATTGAAATCACTTTGGCCCAGGTTATGATCACTTATGAGCAGGCCGTACTAGAAAACGAAAGGTTAAAACTATTTGAAAGTAGCCTTGAGTTTTCTGAAGAAAGGCTTAGGATCATTCAGCAAAAGTACGAAGCTGGTAAAGCCTCTAAGCTTGAGTTTTTACAGGCAAAAGTAGATTTTAACTCCGACCGATCATCATTAGTCACTCAACAGGAAATTTTTCAGAACAGGCAACTTAATTTACTTGAATTATTAGCCTCTGAGGATTACCCCAATTATGAATTAGATAGTTTATCTTCACTGGATACTACTTTGATATATGAGGAACTCCTGAATCAACTGGAAGTGTCAAATCTTTCACTTGAGGAGCAGAGATTTCAACAAAGTGTTGCCGAACTTGAAAGCAAAGAACGATTGGCCGAAAGATGGCCGATTATTGACTTTAATCTTGGGTATGATTATACTCAACTTGAAGCGCAAGTTGGTTTTTTTAGTACAAGGCAGTCCAGCGGTCTTAACTACGGTTTAAGCGCAAGGGCTAACATATTCAATGGATTTAATCAGCAAAGGGAAATTCAAAATGCAAGGCTTTTCGAGGAGACCAGCAAACTAAATTATGAAGCAACCAGAAATCAGCTAACTACGCGTTTAAGGGCAGCCTATATTACATATTCTAATAATCTAAACCTTTTGAACCTTGAAACTGAAAACCTGGAGGTTGCCAGAGAAAACAGTCAGATTGCTTTGGATAGATTTAGAATTGGTGTTACCGATGCGCTCGAAATTAGAGAAGCTCAACTGAATCTTGTCAATTCGGAAATTCGCTTTCTGGAAGCTCATATTGTAGCGAAAGTTGCCGAAATAGAACTTAAAAGGTTGTCAGGTTCGCTTTTAAAAAGCTCTTAATTACTTTTTGATTCTGAGTATCAACAAGCTTTACCGGTATTTGGATCAATGTAACAGGCATCTGCGGAAATTGAACGCTCAGCTGAAAGAAGATTGCCATAAGACTCCAAGTATCGCCAAACAGCTTGTTCCCCTTTTATTTTGATATCATTTTCCATTATATAGGATTCCTCTTCATCTGAAGTCCTCATTCTGAAGGCAGCACTTTTGTCTCGAAGGTAATTTTCAACCCTTACTCCAAGTTCGTCTTCTGGTTTTTTATGTAAGTATAGCATGACCTTAGTTTTTGATTAATTGAACGATAGCTCCTAAGAAATGGAGAATCATTTCATCTATTTAATTAGCATTTGTCAAGATGCATACTAAGTCAATGGCGTTAATTGTTTTTTTGTGTGGTAATTAATCCAACCGTATTTCCAGCAACGTCCTGAAACCAGGCAAATGACCTTCCATCCGGTAAAGCTATAGGACCTATGTGTCCCTTTCCTCCATTGGCTTCTACTGCAATCAGATCTTCTTCAATTGAATCTGTCTCAATATAGATGTTAATGTATTTCTGAGGTTCATCTGGGGCGAGTTTGGTCAAATGGCCAGGAATGGCATCTTTTCGACCAGTATCAATAGTTGCTGAATTACCATTCTGAACAATATCCCAGCCAAAAACTTTTTTATAGAAATCGGCTGTTCCGGAAATGTTATTACAACCTATTTCAAAATGTACTACTGCTTTTTTCATATCTCAAACCTATTCTTTTGAAGGAGCTTTTTTCAGTAAAAAAGAAGAAATCAATGCAATTACTAAACCTACCGGGAATATTTCCATAAAGGTAATTCCAGCCATGAAATAGGTATTCTTGTAAGACTCCATCATGGCGTTCATCTCTTCGATCTTTTGGTCCAATTCCAAACCACTTAGGCCCGACGCTTTATATTCCTCAATATAATAATTGTAGTATTGCTCACCGAAATCAGCTGCGAAATTGGGATAGTAGATCATCCATCCTGCTACGTAAACCACACTCGCGACGATCACTACCGTCATGCCACTGAAAAATGCTTTTTTGAAAGATATATAACCTTCCAGGTAGTCATCGCGATAGGATTTGATTCCAAAATAGACTGTAGAGAGAGCAATGATCATAGCGATGTAGCCAAACAACTCCATCAAAGAAAAATTCGGTTTACCATCAGTCACGAAGACAGTAGAAGATAAAAACCACCAAATAATATTGATGACACCACCTATAACTCCAAAGACAATTAGTTTTCCTTTAATTCCCATATTCTTATTCGTTATGTTGGTCAATAAGTATGGAATTACCATCCGGGTCTTTCAAAGAAATTGAAGCAGGCCCTTTCGTATTTAGATCAGCTTCGCTGAGAAGTTCAACACCCTGTTTCTGAAGTTCCTTTTGGATGCTTCTCACATCCGTAGGAATGAAGGTGATAATATTTTCATCAAACATACCCTGAAAGAGCCCAATCTTAACAGAAGGACTTTCCAGTATTCGCCATTTCTGATCTCCATTGTCTGCAAAAGCTTCGTTCATATGCCCACCATCAATAACTTTAAAGCCAAACTTCTGATAGAACTCGAGACTTTTTTCAATGTCTTTTACTCCAAGGCTAAGAGAAAATATTCCTAAATCCATAATTATATTTTTTTGCTCCAAGGAATGATTTTATTTCAAAAATGCTGTCACCCGAATGGGTGATTTTAAAGAAAGTTGTAAAATTCTCTTTTATTTATTGAACACGTTTGGTCTTAAATTCGATTGTTTCCTTTTCTATCTTGCTACACATAGTTTGAATCTACTCAAATAATAAGAACGAGTTTTAGTTATGAAATGGCTTATCATTTTCTGTCAACTATTTTTTTTCGTGTCAATCATTTGTGCTCAAGACACCATTCAATATTCAAAACTCAGTTATGAGGAACTGGATAGTTTGATCAATAAATATCTATTTGAGGGTAAATACAGCAATGCCATACCATTTGCCAACGAAATGGTAAGCTTTGGCCAGAAAGAACAAAATGATACGTTACTTGCAGCAGGCTTACATAAACTAGGTATATGTTATTATTATTTGAGCGAACACAAAAAGGCCCTTTTAGCTCATTCAAAAGCTAAGGATATACGTGAAAAAGTACTAGGCAACGATCACCCAAGATTTGCTGAATCACTTAACGACTTAGCATTAGTGCATTGGGATATGAGCGAAAATAAAAAAGCATTACCAATCTATCTTGAAGCTAAAGAAATCGTGAAAAAAGTTTGGGGAAACGAGCATAAAAAATATGCCGAATTACTCAATAACTTGGCTCTATTGTATATGGACATGAGCAATTATAATAAAGCCCTACCTCTTTTTTTAGAGGCCAGAGATATTAGGGAGAAAACGTTAGGCAAAGAGCACCCGTATTATGCTGTCTCACTAAGCAATCTAGCACTATTATACAGAGCTACAGGCAACTACGACAAGTCCTTACAGTTTTATTTGCAAGCCAAAGATATTAGAGAAAAGGCAAGGGGTAAAAAACATCCTGGATATGCTGTCACACTTAATGATCTGGCTTACTTATATAGATTGATGGGGAATTACAACAAAGCCTTATCACTTTTTCTACAGGCTAAAGATATTAGAGAGGAAACATTAGGCAAAGATAGTCATTACTACGCCTCTTCGCTTTATTATCTGTCTGATATATATAGAATCTTAGGCCATTACAACAAGGCTTTACCCCTTCTTTTAAAAGCGATAGCCATCCAAGAAAAGGTACTTGGTAAAGAACATACCAATTACGTTGCTTCGATTATTAATCTAGCATTAGTACATCGAAGTATGGGTAATTATAATCAAGCCTTACCACTTCTTTTAGAGGCTAAAGAACTCTATGAAAAGATATTGGGTAAAGAACATCCTTATTATGCTATATCGCTTAGACATCTTGCCGAATTGTATAGGAGTATAGGTAACTACAATGAAGCCAACTTACTTCTTTTAGAGGTTATTGATATTTTTAAAATAACTTTAAGTAAAGATCATATTTACCACGTCACATCGCTAAACAATCTGGCTGGATTATATAAAGATATTGATGAGTACGAAGATGCATGGATGGTTTTGTATCAGGCATTGAATAATTCTTCTGGACTTCAACTTTCCATTACTTTCAATAAAGTCTGGTTTGATAGTCTGCTGACCGCTGTCTATCGATCCCATAAGCATCTGGAGGAGATGGTGAAATCTCTAAGTATCGCTTATGAGTTATTGGAAAAAGACAGTAGCGTAGTTGATGTTAAGGCAAAGCAAATTATAGTTTCAGAGCTGGCTAATGCCCTTTTGGTTAGAGCAAGGAATCAGGTTTCCGATGAGGGGGATAAGCTTAGAATACTTGCTCTCAGCCATGAGTGGCTCCAAAAAAGTCTGGAGTTTTTAAATCCTGAGGTTGATGTTGAAAAAGCTTTCAGTCTTTCCGATCAGGATAAATCTGTCCTGCTTCTGCAAGCCACTAAGTCTGAATTGGCCTACCAGCTCGGTGAACTGCCTGACTCTCTGGTCTGGAAGGATCGGAAGCTCCTGAAAAAGCAGAGCGAGCTGCAGGCTAAGCTGTTGGGAAAAGGGGCTGAAACGGAAAAGGATAGTCTGCGTTCTGAACTCAATCAAATCAATTTTGATATCGATGAGTTCGTTCAAATGATTGAAACAGAATATCCCAAGTATCATAAGTTGAAGTATCAACGGGTTGATGTTGGTGTGAAGGATGTTCAGACTTTGTTATCGGATAATGATGTCTTGTTGGAATATGTGGTCGGGGATTCTGTCATGCATATCTTCTACATCGATAAGCACCATGTTCAGTGGGAGAGGTCTTTTGTCTCTGATTCTGTCCTGAAAAGCCGTATTGGGTCTTTGCATGCTACCTTGAGTGATCAGTCTTCCAGGGAGGCTTATTTTGAGCATGCACATTGGTTCTATCAGAAGCTCCTGGCTCCTGTGCTGGAGGGTAAGTCAGGCATCTCTAATCTCATCATTGTCCCGGATGGGGAATTAGGTCATTTGCCGTTTGAAACGTTTTTGGTGGAAGAAGCTTCTGAAGAGGACTCTGATTATCGTAAGCTTCATTATCTCTTAAGGGATTACAGTATTTCTTATAATTATTCTGCAGCGCTTTGGAAGGAGAATATCGAAGCTCCTGCGCCTCAAAACAATGGGCAGGTCTTGGGGGTCGCTGCTAATTACGGTATCGCTCTTGACTCTTCTATGCTTGCAGTTCGCTTGCCTATGGATCAGTGGAAGCGTGGGGAGCTCTCTCCTTTGCCTGCGGCTCAGATGGAGGTTCAGTCCCTTCAGGAAAGGTATGAGGGTTTCTTTGCTTTTGATTCGCTGGCTTCTGAAAGGGTGGTCAAGAACTTAGCTCCTGAGTTTTCTGTCTTACATTTTGCTACGCATGGTATTTTAGATCGTGATAGGCCCGTACTCTCTTCTTTGGCTTTCTCGGAGGATAATGATAGTACGGAATCTAATTTCTGGGAAGCGTATGAGATCTCTAAGGCTCAGCTTAATGCGGATATGGTCGTGCTTTCTGCTTGTCAAACGGGTTATGGTAGGTTTGAACAGGGTAATGGTATGGCTTCTTTAGCTCGTGCATTTATGTATGCGGGCTCTCCGGCGCTGGTGGTTTCTTTATGGCAGGTCAGTGATCGTTCTACTTCGGAGCTTATGGATTTATTCTATGATCTTCTTGATGGTGGTATGAACAAGGATGAGGCACTGAGGCAGGCTAAGCTTAAATACCTAGAATCTTCTGAGGAAATTTTAGCTCATCCTTCTTTTTGGGCGCCTTTCATCATCATGGGGAAAACCGAAGCTATTCAACTTAAAAGAAAAAGTAATGCCTATACTTGGTTCATTACCCTTGGGATCTTGGCTATGATCGGGGCAGGTTTCTTTATAATAAGGAGAGGTTGAACTTAGTGTATTAAGACTATAGTTAAAACCTACAATCAGCTTACGTTCTAAAAACCAAAGCTCATCCACTTACAACAGTAAAATTTACAGGAGCTCCCTTTTCTATTTCTAAGAAGAGAAATTTATGAAGATATAAATGTGACTTTTTTCTTCAAAATATTCAGTTTTATTGATTTAATCCTATCAGATTGGAATTATATTACTCTAGTAAAATCTGGAAATCACTTATTACATAGAGAAGTAGATACTTAAAACATCTATCTAACATGGATTTAAGGAACTTTTGAATAATCT
>JBCCDY010000010.1:0-176619 GCA_039030555.1 Bacteroidota bacterium | reverse complement strand
ATGATTGAAGCTTTTGAGCATTACTTTGGCCCTTATGCTTTTTATGAAGATGGTTTTAAGATGATTGATGTTCCTTACCTGGGCATGGAACACCAAAGCGCAGTAGCTTATGGAAATTCTTATCTGAAAGGCTACAATGGGACTTCAACTTCTCCATATGGGCTGCTTTTCGACTTCATCATCATTCACGAGGGTGCCCACGAATGGTGGGGGAATAGTGTTACTGCAAAAGATATTGCTGACCTCTGGATACATGAATCTTTTGGTACTTATGCTGAAAATCTATTTCTGGAATATCATTATGGATACGATACAGCACTTCATTATTTGAACTCTAAGAGGCAATTCGTAAGTAATTCATCGCCAATTCAAGGGGTATATGGCGTAAATCATGAAGGTTCAAGGGATATGTACTGGAAAGGTGCCTTGATGTTAAATACGCTTAGGTCTGTTGTTAATGATGATAAGAAATGGTTCGAGGCTCTGTATAATCTCAGCACACACTTCAAGCATAAGACTACTGATTATCAGGAATTTCTCTCTTTCTTCAATGAACAGCTTGGCGAAAACTATTTCTACTTGTTTGATCAATATCTGAAACATGCTGATCTCCCAGTATTTGAAGTAAGGATTGAAGTTATCGGTGATCAAAAAAAACTGGGATATAAGTGGAATACGGATGTTGAGCTTTCCTTTAGAATGCCAATTGTCATTCAGGTCGGTGGAAAACACATTCGCTTGAATCCTACCAATTCTTTTCAATCTCTTGATATTTCTGAATATGATGAACGTAGTATCGAAGTCAATAAGGATTTGTTCTACGTAAATAGTGAGGTATACTACAACTACATAGATCCCAACAAAAAGCCTTAGGTATTCTAATGAATATTTATGTGTTAATCGAGTTAAGAGGCTTCTTTAATCGTCTTACCTAAAGACTTACATAGTTTTTCAATTTCTTTTTTAAGAACGGCCATGCTTTTACATTCGACGATATAATCTTCCCTCTTACCATCTACTTTGAAATTCCCAAATTCATCGGACCATCCGCCATATCCTTTCAATGTTAAAATGGGTTTATTGTAGATCCAGCCAAATGAAAGTTCCGATAGGGTACCAGCACCTCCACCCATAGCAATAACGATATCCGCTGCAAGTACTACAAGAGCATTTCTAGCATGTCCCATATCCGTCGGCATCACTATGGTATTGTAAAAATTCGATTCGTCTTTAGAGGAGGAAGGTAATATTCCAACGGAGACACCATTCTCCTCATCTACTCCTTTAGCCACAGCCTCCATAATACCCAGCTTTCCTCCCGTAATCACAATCGCTCCCATCTTTGCCAATAACTTCCCTATTTGATAGGCAGCATTATAGGTTTCCTGAGACGGATTTGAATCACCAATTACTGAAATCTGTGGTTTTCTGATCAGTTTCATTTTGTATTGCTTGTTCCAGATGAATTTAAGAAAATACTCCTACTTAGTTTTCATGCTTGTGGAATATCTGGGCGATTTACTTCTTTCCGAAAAGCTTTTTCCAGGAAGAGGTATGTAACCACCGAAAGAATAACAGCCAATATATAGATCAGTACATAAGCCTGGCTACCTACTATATCCCCAAGAGTTTGAGCTTCTAATCCAAAAGTAACCGATGCCCAGTAGCTCAGGGAGTTATTTGCAAAGTGGATTAAAATAACGGGAATTAAGGATCTTGTTTCATAATAGATCCAGCCCATAATTATTCCGATGGCAAAGGCCGGTATAAATTGCCAGGGATTAAGGTGAATGATTCCAAACATAAATGCAGACCAGAATATAGCTTTCCAGGGTCTATACCTTTTCAGAAACCCTTCTAGTATAACGCCTCTGAATAACAACTCTTCCAGTACTGGAGCTGCAATGGCAACCATCAAAAACGAATAGATCCCATAACCTACCATTTTTTCCATTAATTCATACATGAAATCGGATGCTGGGATAAGTGTGACCACTGGCTCTATCAGAATGCTGGCTGAAGTAGTGCCAATCAGAATAGGGATCAGCAAGATCCAATTGATTTTATTGAATTGAAAAGAATGGTTCGGAACCCACTTTTTCGCAATCCAAACTGCTATACTCAACCCTATAGTATAGGCTAGAAACATCCCTTGGCCTTCAGATAAACCTGGTATAAACATTACAAATGTTCCAACTCCCTGAAGCATGAGTGTGATTAACAAAAGGAGAAACCCAGTCCCTATACCAGGATATTGTTCTTTTTTAATTTTTTCCTCTAAGTTTTCTTCTTCGGTCATTAGTCTTTAATCTTCTTTTTCTAATAAGTTGATATTCGCTTCCAGTTGATCCAAATATTTCCCATGTGTTTTTTTAATCATCTTTTCAGATAACAACAATCCAATAGGGATTGCTAAAATCATATAGACTACCATTACAGTAAAAAACCACCAATTGTTGATATTCAATGTTTTTTCAGGAGTTTCAGCCAGGAGAAATCCGAATATAAACCCGGTAGCTACTGAAAATGGTAGTATATAGACAGCGACCTTAAGTTCATATTTATGATATTTTATCATGCGATTATAAAACAGCTTTAAAGTTCCAAGTAAATTTCCATCAATGTCGTATTTAGACATCAACATTTTCCGCTCTTGTAATGTGGTTACTAATGCTAAAATGTAGGCTAATGTTAAAATTCCGATCATCACGTCCACTAAAAGATACTTTGATATAAAAATCATGGTGATGAAAAGAAGGATGAAAAGACTTATCCAAATGATCTTTATTTTTAAGTTTCTGACCAATTTATCCAGAGGTGTTTTTGAATCTCTTCTAATCGCATCTAAAATAAAGCCTCTATCCTCGAAGACTTCTTTTCTTTTTTGATCGTCTATATTTTTCCAGGCTGATTTAAGATCCATAACCCAGTTTTTTAAGTTTTTCTTCCAATACTTTTTTGATACGATGAATTTTCACTCCAACATGATTGCTGGATATCCCTAAAATTTCTGAAACTTCAGTGTTGGCGTAACCTTCCAGATGTAGCGTAATGATCGATCGGTCAACTTCTGGAAGCGACTTTACCGCAAACAACAAAGCGTCAGACTCATCTTTAATACTTGCTGGTTTATATGAAATATCCCCTTCCATAAGCTCTCTGGAATTATGAGCACTC
Source organism: Bacteroidota bacterium (assembly GCA_039030555.1). Lineage (GTDB taxonomy): Bacteria > Bacteroidota > Bacteroidia > Cytophagales > Cyclobacteriaceae > JBCCDY01. The sequence goes on along the minus strand of JBCCDY010000010.1, from coordinate 173,442 downwards.
GAACTCTTCCTCCTAAAGGTTAAAACCGTATTTAATACGACCCTATAAAGCCATGTGGAAAACTTAGATTTCCCTTCAAAACGAGTAAAAGATTTCCAGGCTTGGAGAAGTACTTCTTGATGAATATCTCTTCGCTCTTCCTGATCATCGACATAGAGGTTAATGATCTTATAAATGATCCCACTGTGCTCCTGAATTAGTGAAACAAACTGATCTTGGGATGACTGCACTAAAAACTTTCGATAAAAGTTAGTAAATGGCTTTTAAATAGGGTGATGAAGTCGACTATGATCAATATGCTAAATAAAATGAGCAGTGTTGCCGCAAAAATCTTTTCAATAGAATCTCTATTATTTTTATTTAAGTAAATCACACCCGACGAAGGTTTTGAAATCCTCGCTGGATTATTCACGATCTTTTTGCCGATCCTTACCGGATTACTCCTTTTCACAACTATATGATATAATTCTCTACCTCTCTTATCGATTCGCCGTGCCATAACTCGTGATCTTTGTACTAATTAGTAGTATAATCGAATTGCTTATTACAAACGCACAAAAAAAATTCTTATCGCAAGTTTTAATCTTCTAAATACCCTATATTCTTAGAGAATGATGCTGAAAGGTCTTATACATTATGTAATTCTCGTCTTTGGCTTAAGCCAAACACTAAAATGTCAGGAGTTGAAAAATGGAATCTATCTGATCAATCCGAATGAAGAAATTTCCTGCTATATACTTAAGCCTACGCTATCCGGGGATACAACATTCTGTTTACTTAAAGAACCCATCATTCAAAGTTCAGAGTATAAGTCTATTGGGAACATTAAGGAGATTCCAGCCTTAAAAATCAGGGAGATGAATTTGTATTTCCATGAAAAGGGAGCCAAGACTCTGAAATCAATTACCAATAGATTGCCAGGCTATTATCTGGGTGTTGTGCATGCTAACGATCTTGTTGGAACCTGGAAAATAACAGAAAAAGTACCCATTACTATTCTCCGTATTTGGGAAAAGAAAGAGTATGATAACTTGTCGAGTATAAGAAAAATGCTACTCAAATCAATTGGATCGGACAAAGAAAATTAGCGTCTATTGCTTTTTGATCTTTTTCAAATCTTCATCAGAAACGACCAAAATCTCATTAGGAACCAAACGTGGAATAACCTCCCTCCATTTTTCATCCTTTTCGAAGATTGTGTTGAACAGTGGAAGTGCCTTTTCCATATCACCGATATTGGCTAAAGAGACCGCTTGCCAAAACTTCATTTCCAAATGATCTGGAAAGAGCTCCTCCGCAGCACCATATTCTTTCAGAGCTTTTTCAGGATCACTAGCTTCGATAGCAAGATCACCTTTATTCATGTGTTCATAAGCCCTGTGAAGTTTTAAAAGTCTTCCCATTTCTTTGATTGGATCCTCATGATCTTCAATTCTTAAATCCACCAGTCGGTCTTCCCATAAATTACCTGTAGTTTCAGCTCTAACTACAAGTATGGCAGCAGACTGTTTTCCACGGATATCGCCTCCTTCATTTTGAGCGGCTTTTAAAGACTCAAGTAAGCGCTCCGCTAAAGGGCCATCAGCGTTTGTATAAGCTTTAGACATTGCTTTCCAAACCGTATTCTTTTCCATTAGATTAGCTTGAACAGAAAAGTTAGAGCCCTCAATGTGACCTGCTTCGGCGATGCATAAATCTCCTGTATGTGCAGCTACATTCCCGTTTTTATCAATGATTGCTACTTGTCGATATGCTCTTCCTTCATCATTTTCTAAAAGGTATTCTAATGTTTGTTCAGCCGTTAAGCCTGATTTCATGAGTTCCAGGCCCCTTTGTCCAAAAGCCGGATTGGTCAAAGATTGAGTGGCCACTGCCCCAACACCCGCTTCAGCCCAACTTACATTCGTCCCTACAGAAAACCAGTGTGACTGAACTGCTACTCCTAAGTTTCCTGTTTCAGGATCACGAGCCACTATAGAATAAGTAGAGGTTAGTGGTTCGTTCTTTATCGTTTTTTGAGCCACGGCCAGTTGTGATACAAAAAAGAAAATAAACGTTATGTATTTCATGAATATCTCAGTTAAGAATTCCCAATATAATTCAGGAGTATTTCATAACACTGAAAAGGTGATATTATAAATGAAAAAACCCCGCCATTTAGCGAGGTTTTGTGGTTTAAAAGTTTTTTTGAAATTATTGGCCAGGCATATTGTAATAAAAGCGCTCGTGGATAACCTGATCGCCTTCCCATTTTTTAACGGATACCTGTTCCATCTTCATTCGATTCCCGTCCTTGAAGGTTACGTCCATCCACATTTCTACAAAAGTGACTGCCTCACTTTCGTTAGATGCAACTTTACCTAACCCTCCACCGTGCCATTCTTGAACGGAAGCCAGAAATTCCTCTTCTCGTTTTCTATTACTTTCTTTTCCTTTAAATTCTTCTCCGGTGCCTTCTACCATCACTACATCATCATGATAATACTTATCGAATGCTTCTAATAAATTCTCTGAAGCATGTTTTGCTAAAGCCAGTTCTTGTTCTAGGTAGCTCATTTACATATAGTTTAAAGTGAATACTATCTCCAAAACGGATTAACGGGTATTTAGGATTAGTTTAACCCAATATTCTTTTTACCCTGGTTTTTAGCTCGGGGAAAACTTCTTTATCAAGCCATTCAGCTGGCTCATTTGTAAGACCAAACTGGGTTTTAGGATAAGGCAGAATAAAGTATTCAGGTAAGTATTCCTTGAAAGCTTTCACATTATCAAATAGGCTTTCTCTTGATCTTCCATTCAAATAAAAGCTTTGTGCATACTCTCCAACTAGAACAGTAAGTTCGATATTATTCAAAGAATGAACTAAAAGATTGTGCCATAATGGAGCACACTCAGGCCTTGGTGGTAAATCTCTGTGATTAGCCTTTCCGGGATAACAAAACCCCATAGGTAAAAGGGCAAAGTTATCGGGATCATAAAATTGATCGTCCGTGACACCGAGCCATGATCTTAGCTTTTCTCCACCTCGATTATTCCACAGAATACCCGAATTACGAGCCTCCTCGCTCGGAGATTTTCCAATAATTAGGATTTTACTTTTCTCCGAAAGTTGGACAACTTGTTTAGGGAGATCTGGTAAACTATTAGAGCATATATCACACGATTCTATATACCTTAACAGTGTTTGGAATTTTACTTCAGAACTATTAAGCATAGACAAATATAAAATATTGTTTAACTAAAATAACTATAAAATATCATTTTAGTCTGTTTTATTAAACAATACAAGCTAAAACAGTCAAAATCATCTCAAATAATTCAATGCTTATTATTGCCAATTTTAGAGCTATTTTACGTATTCAATTGACTTAAAATGGAGCTTAAAGAAACAAAGCCAAAGTGGCTAAGGGAAATAGAGAATAATAGTTGGAACCCCGAACTTCTCATATCGGCCATAAGTATTGTTTTTATTTTTTCCATTTCCGATGAGGTTAATGATTTCGGAATCCTAATGGTACAACGTTACGGACTGAATCCTTACCTCATTTACTTTGGGATGGTCTATTTTGGATTCGCGCTACAGTCACTAAAAATAGCTTTTGGGTTGCACCTCTTTTTAAGGGGGGTTTGGATTGCTCTTGTGGGAATGAATTATACGTTCCCAAAGGGAATTCAAAAGGAGAAATTATCGAAGATTCAGAAACAAGACTTTATTGTTGATGAGTATCAAAATCCTGTAGAAAGTATACTTGCGCTTGAAAGGGTTTGCAGTTCCATTTTTAGCCTTGCTTTTACTATTGTGGGTATTAGTATTTTCATTTTACTAGTTATCTCCTTCATTTTGGTTTTAAGTCTTCTGGGGGTTCCTGTACTTATTGCATCTGTCGTGATTATATCCTTACTTATTTTAAACTCACTGACCCTCATCATTATTTACTATTCGAGGAAGTGGTTTAACTCGGATATCAAATGGCTAAAAAGTTACGTGATCTTTTTTATGAGGGTTAGTAAACTGTTTCTTTTTCAACAAAGCATACTGGTATTCTCTTCCAATCTTAATCGTTATGTTGTCTTCGTTGCTTTTATGATATTCTCTATAGGAATGGGTGCATTAGGCGGGAGACAATCACTACGGTACATTATGTTTGTAAAAAGCATTTCGTCCGCTGATTCCTTTACAAAGACTCTAAAAAAAGAGTCTACTAGAGAGAAAAAATCATATTTCGATAATAATGCTTACGATGAACTTAGGGGTAACGGAGAGTTGATAGAAAAAGCTTCCATACCTTCGGTCAACCAATACGAATCCTATCTTAAATTATTTATACCGAAATTCAAATGGGATAATATCATTATTGATTCTCTGGAAGAAAACTATCCTTCCAAGTCCGAAACCATGCTTGCTAGTGAATTTATAAAGCTTAGAGTTAATGATACGCTTGTCAAATCTTTAAGATGGGATTTGACTGATCATCCAAAAACAGGTCAGGTAGGTTGGATAACCTTCATTCCTATAAACTACCTGGAACCGGGAGAGCATAAACTTACCGTTGAAAAAAACACATGGGACTTCTCAAAAGAGAAACTCTATTTCGAACCTAAATGGAAAAAAATCACTTTTTATAAAACAGATTAAATGTTCTTGTTCTTCACCGTATGTCTTTGAAGGATTATCTTAGACTCCCGCTTAACCAAATCATTCCTTCGAATTCCCCAGAGTAACTCTTTTGCTTTTTTTCTGGAAGTTTTTAATCTACCAAAGGTTGAGGATAATCAACTCCAATTTCGCAATTGTAAAGGCTCTGCTCAATATCTGTCATCTTCCAGAGTTCATGGATCAACTCAGTCGGAACATCTTTTAAAGCAGGTATACACTTTTTTATAAAAGCTCCATCCGGGTTATGTTTCTGGGATTGTTTTACAGGATTATATATCCTAACGGTATTGATGCCTGTTTCAAGCAGCCTGGTAGCTTATGATACTTTTGGCCATTCCATTGAAAATAAAAAAGTGAAAGGGTAATACTGAAAACCAGTATATCCTTCCCCAAAGGCCTCGGGGGCGGAAAGTAGCATTTTGGATCAGTGTATTTTTACCTTCAATATTTTTAATCCTGAATTCAAGCCATGCTTCTCCGGGAAGTTTCATCTCCGCGTAAAGCAAAAGCTTACATTTCTCCTTATCAGCCATAAGGACTCTCCAAAAGTCCAATGCATCTCCCGGTTTGAGATCAACAGGACTCCTTCTTCCTCTTCGCAATCCTACTCCTCCAAAAAGCTGATCCAGGAAACCCCTGATCTTCCAGAGAAAAGTACCATAGTACCAGCCTCTGTTACCTCCAATCTGCCAAATGTTTTCTTTTACCTCTTCTGGATCCCTCTCAAAGGAAAAGGCTTTCTTATCGAAAAGGCAACCATCCGTAGGCACATTCACATTATCCAGAAAGTTCGTTTCAATAGAATCCACAGCGGGAGAGTCTTTCCAACTGGATATAATGTCTTTCTGATCAATTTTCTGAAATGCCAGCTTTAATGCCTCAGGATAAGTGAACTTCTTGATTTCAACGATGTCGTCTATTCCTTGATGTTGACAAACGACTTCATTCATCATGCTATCAACCAGGTTTCTGGCAAGATTAAAAGAGGTAGAAGTGACAAAATATAACCATCGGGAAGAGAGATTTGGCGATAGAACAGGTACAGGAATGATCCATCGTTTAAGCCTACGACTTTCAGCAAATTTCATAAGCATTTGCTTGTAGGTTAGTACCTCTGGCCCACCGATATCAAATATTTTATGGTAAGACTTCTCATTCAACAAAACTCCTTCTAAATACTGCAAGACATTACGGATAGCGATAGGCTGGCATTTGGTATTGATCCATTTTGGCGCCACCATCACTGGAAGTTTTTCAACCAGGTCTCTTATGATTTCGAATGAGGCTCCTCCAGAACCAATAATGATTGCAGCTCGCAATACTGTTATGGGAACACCAGATTCCTCTAATACGCTCTCCACATTTTTCCTGGAATTAAGATGATCACTGAGATTTTCATCATTGGAAATTCCACCCAGATATATGATCTGTTTACATGAAGAAGTTTTTATGAACTTGGAGAAGTTTCGTGCTGTAAGTTCTTCCGTTTCCGAAAAATCTTTGTAATGTGCCCCGAGCGAATGAACGAGATAGTAAGCAGCGTCTATATTTTTGGGTACATCTGCCAAGCTTTCATAGTTGGATAAATCACCTTCTACTACCTTAACATTTTCAAGGAAAGTAGAATCAAAGTCTTCATAATCAAACCTTCTTTCATCTCTAACTAAACAGATAACCGTATGACCGGATTTTACCAAGACCGGTAAAAGCCTTCTTCCAATATAACCAGTGGATCCGGTCAGTAAGATATTCATTAGACCTTATTCAATCCAGCCTTATAAGTTTCCAGAGCCCTTTCCCTACCTTTTTTATGTTCTACCACAGGTTCAGGATAAGACTCGTCCTTATATTCAGGAACCCATTTTTGAATGTATTTCTCTTTAGGGTCGAATTTCTCCGTTTGTAGATACGGATTAAATACTCTAAAGTAGGGAGCTGCATCGCACCCAGAACCAGAGGCCCATTGCCACCCTCCATTGTTGGACGAAAGCTCGAAATCAAGGAGCTTTTGTGCGAAGTAACGCTCTCCCCATCTCCAGTCAATCAATAAATGTTTGGTTAAAAAGCTAGCTACAATCATCCTAACGCGGTTGTGCATATAACCGGTTTCATTCAACTCACGCATTCCCGCATCTATGATCGGATAACCTGTTTTTCCCTCGCACCATCTTTCAAATTCTTCCTCATCATTACGCCATTCAATATTATCGTATTCTTTCCTGAAAGACTGTTCCGCAACCTGAGGATTATGCCAAAGGATCATCATATAGAAGTCTCTCCAAATCAGTTCATTCAGGTATTTGGTGTTTTTATTAGATGATTTTCTGGCTAGCTCACGAATACTTACAGTGCCAAACCGCAAATGAATACTCATTTTAGTGGTTCCATTCTTCGAAGGGATGTTACGGGTATTATGATAGTTCTTTACGATATCCATATCAAGCTCCCTATCAGGATAATCGTAGTCGATCGCTTTAAAACCCATTTCTTCTAAACTAGGTATCTCAAACGAAGTATGGTTAAATAGATTTTGAAGATAATCTTCGGAAGGGCGACTACTCAGATCGTCATCCGTAACCTTATCCTTCCATTTTTTAGAATATGGTGTATAAACGGTATATGGGTCGCCATCACCTTTCAGGATTTCATCTTTTTCAAAAATGGCATGATCCTTTTTATGGTGGATTTCAATGTTCTGATCTTTCAGGAAATAATAAATCTCTTTATCGCGCTCCCGGGCATAGGGCTCATAATCATGGTTGAAGTATACTGCCTGAATATCATATTCTTCAAGAAGCTGTTCGAACGCCTCTTTCGGTTTCGAATAAAAAACTTTAAGAGACGAATTATGCTTTTGATAAATCATCTTGACTTTTTGAAGCTCTTCGTATATGAAATTGACCCTCCGATCTTTTTTGTCCTCAAGTTCATCAAGAATGTTTCTATCAAAAATGAATACAGGAAGGACTTTATATTCCCCCTGCAAGGCGGCATACAGGCCAGCATTATCATGCGCTCTTAAATCTCTTCGGTGCCAGAATATGCTGATCTTTTCTTTAGACATTATCTAAACGTTCAAGTTCTTTATGGGGCTTGGCATACGAATAACGAGCAATTTTTGAAGCCTTCAAGTATGTATCTAATCCTGAAATAGCCACTGTATTGGCTTTTTCCAAATCCACAGAGCCATCAGTCCTAAGAAAATCCTCACTTAAGTACAGATCCTGAATTTCACCGATAACTAAAATAGTACCGTTGATCTCAATTTTGATTTCATCAACTTTTTTCATCGCCATTTTAATAACTGCTTGCTTCACAAATGGCTGTTTAAAATCACCCAAATATTCCTCAGATAAATTGCAGGCTTCAAACTCCGAAATGCTTTCGTGATACCTCGCCGCTGTTTGATGGGCATTTGATGTAAAGGAGGAGTTAACATGATTTACAGTATAATATCCACTCTCACGGAGATTATCCAATGTATGACGAGGAACACTATCGGGCCGGAAAACAGTCCCTAAAAGTGGTGGGTTAGATCCAAGATGGATGGTAGAACTCACTATTGATAAATTAGCTATTCCATCTTTCGATCTACTACCGATTAAGTTGGCGCTTTTAAAGCCACTAAGGCTATTTACTAAAGCCGCACGATATCGCTTTTCCATTTCAGCGATATCTTTTCTGCTAATACGTTTCATTACAGATTTCTTACGGTAGAAAGCCCCCCATCAAGGCCAATGATTTGTCCGGTTATCCAGCTTCCCTTATCAGAAAGCAAAAAAGAGGCTAATTGGGCTATATCTTTAGATTCTCCATATCGCTGGAGCGGATGCCTTTTAGCGGAAGCATCCTTTCGTTCATCACTCGATAAAATTTTCGATGCCAGAGGTGTATCTGTTACAGAAGGTGCAATTGCATTCACCCTGATGTTGGGAGAAAGCTCTGCAGCCAATGATTTTGTTAGACCTTCTACAGCTCCTTTGGCAGACGCGACAGAAGCATGAAAACTCATACCTTGAGCCACAGCAACCGTACTGAAGAGTATTACAGATGCGTTCTTTGATTTTTTTAAGTTTTTGAGTGCTCCTTGAATTGACTTCACTGCACCTATCAAATTCACTTCAAAATCATTCTTGAAATCATCTACTGATAATCTGTTAAAGGGCTTTAAATTGATCGTCCCAGGACAGTAAACTAAACCGTCGAGCTCCTCTGGAAGGCCTTTTAACTCTGCATCCGATTTTTGAATATCAAATTCCTGAAAATGTAGATTTTCATTTTTTATCGAAGGCTTGTTGCGCTGTGCTGTATAAACAATATTACCTTCCGACAATAATTCATTAACAAGTTCCTCTCCAATACCAGAACTTGCTCCTATCACTAAATACTTCTTCGACATATACTACGATTTTCTGAGTTCGTCAATTTGCTTGGCCAAAACCTCACTCTCATCTATGATCTTAGCATATTTCTTTAAATCACCGGAACGTTGAACGTCCCTGGCTTCTTCCATTTTTGCTTCATACTGCTTGACCAGCTTTTTTAGCGGATCTTTTTTAAATAAACCAAGCATATCTTATTCTTTTGTAAAAGAACAGGAGTATGCGATAATGGTTTTGAAGAATTTAACCTGAATAATCCGATGCTTCAGATCAGGAAATAATTATTGAGAAGCTTAGCTGCTAGGTTTTAGCGAAATTGATTCTATGAAGTAAATAATGCGTAGCCCACATAGCTATACTCATATTGACCTTAAAATTGATGAAAATCGTTTTTTTGTGCGCTAGCCTTGTTAATAATGCAGGTTATATGTGCTTAAGCTGGAAGTGAAAGTAGGAACGCGCCAAAAGAAGAATCTTCTTGAAATTGGGAATGCGTATTCTTTCTTCAAGAATTCGTGAAGGAGGTGTATTTCTTATTTTTTCGAAGAGCGCATAATAATAAACGTAAGCTACATAAACACCGAATTGTGACCCTTGAGGTAAATTTCTGATGCCTTCCAAACCTTCACTAAACTCATCTTCAATTTGCTGTTCAATTTGTCGTTTCGTATCAAGATTGAAGTTATCAACGTCAGCTTCAGGAAAGTAAGAGCGACCTAATTCCATATAATCGGCCTCTAAATCCCTTAAGAAATTTATCTTTTGAAAAGCAGAGCCAAGTTGCATGGCAGCATATTTTAACTCATCGTATTGCTGCTTATTCCCTTCTGTAAATACATGGAGGCACATCAGGCCAACTACTTCTGCTGAACCTAATACATATTTTTTTAGCTCATCCGGGTTGTAGTATTCTTTTTTATCCAAATCCATTTCCATAGAATCCAGAAAAACATCGATGTGCTCCCTTTCAATTTTATAGTCATTAACAACTTGCTGAAAAGAATTAAGAATGGGATTTATACTGATTCCCCTATCCAGAGCTTTGTAAGTTTCGTTTCTGAATTCCTCAAGTAGTTCCCTTTGCTCATAACCATGAAAGGTATCTACGATTTCATCGGCAAAACGAACAAATCCATAGATTGAATAAATTGGCGCATGAAATTTTCTATCTAAAAATTTAATGCCCAAAGAAAATGAGGTTGAATACGATTTTGTGGTAATTGTACTACATTTTACCGAAACGCGGTCGAATAGAGCTTTCATGTGTATGGTTTATTTTCAAAGTTCACATGGAATTCACATAAAATCCCATTCATCCTGTACTCATATATCCGGATGCCTGGTATTTATGTTCATTTCACCAATTTCTATTTTAACTGTTTAGCAACCTGCTCAGCAACTACCTGTCCTGAAATTAATGACGGAGGTACTCCTGGGCCCGGTACTGTTAATTGACCAGTATAATACAAATTTTTTAGCCTTTTGTTTTTCAACGATGGTTTAAGTATTGCAGTTTGCCTTAGGGTATTTGCTAAACCGTAAGCATTTCCCTTGAATGCATTGTAATCTTCTATAAAGTTATTGTGAGCATAACTTTTTTTATAGATAACGTGATCGGTTATATTTTGATTGGTTAATTTTTCCAATCTTTTCATAATCAAAGCATAATATTGCTCTCTAGTTTCCTCATCATCATTCAAATCTGGTGCTACAGGGACAAGAACAAAAACATTTTCCATACCCTCCGGTGCTGCTGAGTGATCTGTTTTTGAGGATACACAAACATAGAACAGAGGATTACTAGGCCATTTAGGGTCTTCATAGATTTCTTCCGCATGAAGCGTAAAATCCTCATCAAAAAACAAATTGTGGTGCTCTAATCGATCCAGTTTTTTATCAACACCTAGATAAAAAATTAAGGATGAAGGCGCCATCGTGCGATTATCCCAATAGGAGAGAGAATAATTTCTGTATTCTGCTGAAAGTATTTGTTGATCAAAATGATGATAATCACAGGCAGCGACTACTGAATCCACATCATATTCATTATTTTCCGTGACTACTCCAATGACTTTTCCAGAATCGTATTTTAGAGATTTGACAGGTTCATTATAAATAAATTCCACCCCCTTTTCTTCAGCTAGAGAAACCATGCCTTCAATAATCTTATGCATACCACCTTGGGGATACCAAGTACCCAATACAATATCGGCGTAATTCATTAAGCTGTATAGGGCAGGAGTTTTTTCGGCTGTCGCCCCCAAAAAGAGTATCGGAAACTCCATAAGCTTAATGAGTTTTTCGTGCTTAAAGAATTTCCTGACATGGCTATATATGGAATTGAAAATCTCCATTCTCACCATATCAACGAGGAGTTTTAAATCAACAAATTCAAAGACAGAAAGACTGGGCTTATATACAAGTCGGTTAATACCCACTTGATATTTATATTCTGCTTCTTTCAGAAAATCATCAAGCTTTTTTGAGGATCCTGATTCTATCGACTCAAAGAGTGCTTTGAGTTCATCATAATTTGAAGGGAGATCAATCTCGTCATCTTCTCCGAAGACGACTTTGTATGATGGATCAAGTCTTATTAAATCATAAAAATCAGATGTAGACTTATTAAAGCTTTCAAAGTAACGATCGAAGACGTCTGGCATCCAATACCAGCTTGGACCCATATCGAACGTAAACCCCTTTTCTTTGAATTTTCTAGCACGGCCGCCAGCCATACTATTTTTTTCGACAACCTGTACTTTATAACCTTTACTTGCTAATGAGGTCGCTGCAGAAATACCAGCAAAACCTGCCCCTATTACTACGACAGACTTTACCGACATACAAAATTATTTTTTGGCATAAATCGTTAAACGATTTTTTAAAAGTTTTCTGGCAATGTGTATTCTATTCTTTACAGTTCCCAATGGGATTTCAAGCATATCAGCAATTTCTAAGTACTTATATCCCCTAAAATACATCATGAAAGGAATTCTGTAATCATCATCAACAGACTCAATAGCATTATTAATATCCTTCATTGCGAAATTGGTATAAGCCAAATTTTCGAAAGTTTCGGATGTGGAGTTGATAAAATGCTGATTATCACTTGTATCTATAAACGTTTTTCTTCTAACCATCTTTTGGTAGTTAGTAATAAACGTATTTTTCATTATAGTGTAAAGCCAAGCTTTAAGATTAGTTCCTTCCTTAAACTTATCCTTGTTACTAAAAGCTTTAAGAATTGTATCCTGAAGTAAATCTTCCGCCTGTTCTAAATCTTTGGTAAGTCTAAGCGCAAAAGGTTTTAGACTTAACGATAATTCATTTACTCGGTGGCCAAACTCTATAGTAGTCATAATCCTTTTGTTTAATGTTTAGGTCTATAAGTTCAACGAAAGTTAAAAAAAACTGTTTAACTAAACAAGGGATTTGTTAAACAAAACTAGAAATACACTTAAATACGGATAAGAACAATACTAACTAAGTTAGTGTGATTAACGAGCAAATGATTGATAATGAGTAACTTATGAGGCTTTGTTGTGTTTAATATTATTTAAACATTATTAAACAAGATGTGTCTCTTCAAGGTGATGCATTAAATTAGTTACACTTTCGAGGTGTAGTGCATTCCCAGGCAAACTAATATCTTCTCTTTGTAATAGCCCTCCGGTTAATACAATTTTACTTTCAGAATTTGCCTGGCACATAGCATTAACATAGTCTTGCATATCGGGCACATCGGGTGCGCTAGTAAATATGGAAAGAATATAATCTGGCTTGTGAAATTCACATACCGTATTAAGATCAGCTAGAGGAAGATTTTGCCCTAGGTAAATAACTTGCTGCTTACGAACCTTTAGAAGGTAGTAAGCAAACAAAAGGCTTAATTCATGAAGTTCACCTTCAGGTAGAAATAAAACATATTTATTTCCGTACTCCTTCATAGGAACAAAAACCGCATCTATTGCACTAATGGTTTTTTGCCTGATTAAATTAGTGATGAAATGTTCCTGAGCCGGATTTATTGAGCCTGTCATCCATAAAACGCCAATTTTTTTCAGGAAAGGATAAATAATATTAATCATGGTTTTCTCGAAACCATATTTAGTATTAGTGGATGAAAGAATTTTGTCGAAATGTTCCTCATCAGTATTTACCATAGCGTCAATTAGTCCGCTAATATATACCTCCTCATTATCTTCATCTCTTTCAATTTCGATGATGCGCTGGCGTATTTCAGCATCAGACATTTCAGCGATTTTCGAAATTCTGAAGCCGTTCTTGTTTAACAAGGATACCTTTAAAAGTTTTCTAAGCTCTTCCCCATCGTAGTATCTGATGTTTGTATCAGTACGTCCTGGCTTTATGATACCATAGCGCTGCTCCCAGATTCGAATAGTATGAGCTTTTATTCCTGATAAAGTTTCTAGATCTTTTATTGAATATGTCGCCACTTTCTACTCTTTTTACCCCAAATTTATTAAATAACCTTCTTGTTTAATTTTTGTTCAATTTAATTAAACATTCTTGTCTTTCACGGATAAAATAAGAATATGATTTTATACAACATTACGGTAAACATTCATTCAGATTTTGAAGAAGAGTGGCTCCAATGGATGAAAGGTAAACACATTCCTAAGGTCCTTGCCACAGGATACTTTCTAGAGCATAAGATTTTTAAACTGCTTAATGAAACACCTGATAACGATGGGGCGACTTACTCTATTCAATATTTTGTGGAAAGCATGGAAGAGTTAAATGAATATCAAATAAAAGAGGCACCTCAGCTTCAAAAAGAACACGCTGAAAGATTCAAAGACAAATTTGTAGCGTTCAGGACTTTTCTGGAGTCTGTTTAATGAATGGCTGCTTTCATTTGCTCCAGGCTTAAAGAACAATTGATCCATTCTTCATCCAGTTTAGCTTTGTAGTATTTTTTGTAAAAATTAATGGCTGGTGTATTCCAATCAAGCACTTGCCACATCATGCCAGTGCAATTAGTCTCTATGGTTTTTTCTATTATTCTATCAAACAGCATCTTACCAATTCCGGAGCCTCGCTTTTTTTCTGTGACCACAATATCTTCCAGATACAATCTTTTACCTTTCCAGGTCGAATAGCGATAATAATAAATCGAGATTCCTACAATGGTACTTTCTTCTTCAGCTACGAAAAAACCATAAATTGGATTTTCACCAAAGCCGTCAGATTCCATCATCTCTACCGTATTAGAAACTTCATGAGGAGCCTTTTCATATTCAGCCAACTCTTTAATAAGAGCCAGCACTTGAGGTAGATCATTCTTTCTTCCCTCTCTAATTGATACAGCCATAACTTAATAAAGTGGTTAGTATTTAAATTGATACGAAGTTTTAGTCAAAGTTGTGAGATAAAGCCCTTTAAGTGATTTGTATCCCACAACTCTAACCGAGGCCTGATCTCCTATAAATCAGACTTTGCAATGGGAGGTATCACACCCATATTATACCAAGCAAAGGCATATCGATCAGCCCATTGCTCAATAATTTTACTCGTAGGCGTACCAGCACCATGACCCGCATCGGTTTCTATTCGTATAAGCACTGGGTTTCCACCTGCATGTTTTTCCTGAAGTGTAGCTGCAAATTTAAAGGAGTGTGCTGGGACAACTCTATCGTCATGATCGGCTGTAGTGACCATAGTAGCCGGGTAAGAAACTCCTTCTTTAACATTATGCACAGGAGAATAGCCTAGAAGGTATTGAAACATTTCTTCTGATTCTTCCGAAGTACCGTAATCCGATGCCCAGCCTGCTCCTGCTGTAAAGGTATGATAGCGCAACATATCCAAAACACCCACGGCTGGAAAAGCTACTTTAGCCAAATCAGGTCTTTGGGTTATCGTAGCTCCAACCAGAAGTCCTCCATTCGACCCCCCGGCAATGGCCATATATTCACTCGAAGTGTAATTGTTTTCAATCAGATATTCCCCAGCTGCAATAAAATCATCAAATACGTTTTGTTTTTGAAGCTTCGTGCCTGACTTATGCCATTTCTCTCCATATTCACCTCCTCCTCTTATGTTAGGTTGAGCATAAATTCCTCCATTTTCTAACCACATAACGCGTACAGTACTAAATGAAGGTAATAAGCTTATGTTAAACCCCCCATAAGCATAGAGGTAGGTCGGATTCTTACCGTTTAACTCAATTCCTTTTTTGTGTGTAATAAACATAGGCACTTCAGTACCATCTTTACTTTTATAGAATACCTGTTTCGTTTCGTATTCTTCTGGGTTGAAGCTCACATCGGGGCTTTGATATAACTCGCTTTTTCCTGATTCAATATTGTATTTGAAAATCGAATAAGGGTAGGTAAACGAAGTAAACGAATAATAGATGGTTTCATCAGTCTCTTCACCATTGAAGCCACCAGCATTTCCAATTCCGGGCAATTCTATTTCTCTTTCCTGATTACCACTATAATCAAATTGAATGATCTTACTCTTTGCATCAACAATGTATTCCGCAAATATCTTCTTTCCTGCGGTTCCGGTATTGAGCACATTTTCTGTTTCCTGGATCACATCTTTCCAGGTATCTGGTGTTGGATTGGAAAAATCTGTTTCTACGATCCTATTGTTTGGAGCATTTAAGTTTGTATGAATCAGTAAGCGCGAACTCTCATTTGCTAAAATGTAGTGGTCTTGCTCATGGTTATCTACCAAAGTTATAATAGGCCAGTCCGAAGTATTCAAATCGATCATGTACAATTCATTGCCACTTGTGCTTTGCGCTGCTGTGATCACTAAATAGTTCTCATCTTCCGTTGTATAAGCACCAACGTATCTTCTTTCCTGATCTTCTCCACCAAAAATAAGTTGGTCTGATTCCTGATCCGTACCTAGTTTATGATAATATAATTTATGTGACTGGGTCTTTGCTGAAAGCTCACTTCCTTCTTTTGGCTTGTCATAACTACTATAAAAGAACCCGTCGTTACCTTTCCAGCTGATTCCTGTGAATTTTAAATCGACCAAAGTATCCTCCACAATTTCTTTCGTCTCTGCATTCATAACAATGGCTTTTCTCCAGTCCGAGCCTCCTTCAGAAATTAGATATGCTAGCATAGAGCCATCTTTGGTAAAGCTTGTAGATGCTAGCGAAATGGTGCCATCTTTCGTAAATTTATTTGGATCAAGAAATACTTCGGGTGCGCCGTCTTCTCCATCTCTTCTATACAACACATTTTGATTCTGGAGGCCATCATTCTTATAAAAGTAGAAATACTTACCGTGTCTGGTTGGAGCGAAAACTCGCTCGTAATCAAGTAATTCTTCCAGTCGTTTTTCAAGCTTTTCACGATATGGGATTTGATTCAGGTAGCCAAAGGTTACCTCATTTTGAGTTGAAACCCATTCTGCTGTTTCTTCAGACAGATCATCTTCCAGCCAACGGTATGGGTCTTTAACTTCAGTACCGAAATAATTATCTGCGTGATCTATTTTAGTAGTTTCTGGGTATTTCAAAAGGTTTTCTTTCTTTTCAGATGAACATGACAAAAGGATAATAGCAAAAAGGAATATTACAAGATGAAATTTCATATGGCCATCGGTTTATATAAAATTATGTATCTAGGTCAAGTAGATTAACTAAATGACCGTCTTATCAGGATGAAATTAATATTCCTTTTATATAGGAAAAACAGAATTATTACGAGTGGTCAATTGATCATCTCAAAACCCGCGTACTTATGTAGAACTTTGGGAATTCTAATTCCTTCTTCTGTCTGATTATTTTCCAGTATAGCAGCAAGAATTCTAGGAAAAGCCAGAGCACTGCCATTTAACGTATGCAGCAGTTGGCTTTTCTTAGTAGAATCTTTGTATCTAAGCTTTAAGCGGTTCGATTGGTAAGTCTCGAAATTACTTACGGAACTGACCTCCAGCCATTTTTTTTGAGCCGTCGAAAATACTTCAAAGTCGTACGTTTTAGCAGATGTGAACCCTAAATCTCCTCCGCACAACAGAAGTATTCGATACGGTAATTCCAGTTTTTCGAGTAATGAACCTACATGCTTACCCATTTCCTCAAGTGCTTCGTAAGAATTTTCAGGTTTTTCTATTCTTACTAATTCCACCTTATCAAATTGATGAAGACGATTCAAACCCCTCACATGTGATCCCCATGAGCCCGCCTCCCTTCTAAAGCACGGAGAGTACGCAGTGTTTTTTATTGGTAGTTTTTTTTCTTCAATAATCTCGCCCCGATACATATTTGTAATGGGAACTTCTGCTGTTGGTATCAAAAAATAATCCGTACCAGCCAAGTCGTACATCTGTCCTTCTTTATCAGGTAATTGTCCTGTAGCCTGTCCACTATCTTTATTTATAACAACCGGAGGTTGAACTTCCAGATACCCTGCTTCAGAAGCCTCATCTAGAAAAAAGTTGAGAAGAGCTCTTTGCAACCGGGCTCCCTTGCCTTTGTAAAATGGAAATCCCGCTCCTGTAACCTTGTTCCCTAATTCAAAATCTACAATATCGTACCTGGAAATCAGCTCCCAGTGTGGAACTGCTTTACTGTACAATTCTGGGATCTCGCCAAATTCTTCTAGTACAATATTATCCTCTTCATTTGTACCGCTTGGCACATCGTTATGCGGAGCATTAGGAATATTTAACAGGGCATCTGCTATTTTATCCTGAGAAGTCGCTAAATCTTCAGAAAGCCTTTTACTACTTTCTTTTAGCTCTGCTGTTTTCCGTTTAATTTTTTCAGCTTCTTCTTTCTGCCCTTGTTTCATCAACTGGCCAATCTGTTTTGCCAAATTATTGGATTCTGCCAAGGTTTGATCTAGTTGCTGCTGAACGCTTCTCCTTCTCTCATCATCAGCTAATATGCCTTCAATAGACGATTGAGCATCAATACCACGCTTTTTCAACTTATTTATAATGTCTTCTTTATATGACCTTAACTTCTGTAACTCAAGCATTTTTTCGAATTAATTATGAAGGCGAAATTAATCACAATTAGTATCTAACAGCAAGAAGTTACTTCCTTTCAGAAATATTAAGTAATTTTAATAATCAGAAATACTTGACAGGTAAACACGACTATTCTATACTTGTAGTGTCAAATCGAAGGAGACCCCCACGATTTACTACTTCCAAAGTGATTTCTTAGATAGATTAACCATATTTTACTTTTTTATTCCTTTCTAAATTATGTACACATTAGAAGACCTCAATCTGAAGTTGGTTTCAGAATTAAGGGATATAGCTGAAAAGCTAGAACTTAAGAATTCTAAAAAACTCGCCAAAAAAGAACTGATCTACGCCATTCTGGATTTCCAAGCGGAAAACCCTGAAAAAGTGGAACCGCTCACTTCTAAGCCTGTCGAATCCCAAGAAGAGAAACCTATAAAGCGCCCTCGTAGGGCAAACGTTAAAAAAACAGACGAAAAGAAATCAGAATCTGCAAATGATTTATTGAAGTCTTTTGATATGTCTGTAGACGAGAGTATTACCTCTTTCGATGATGACAAGAAAGGTAAGAAGGAGCCTTCTCCGGATAACAAGAAGAGCAACAAAGACGATAAAAGGGAAGAGAAATCAGATTCTGACTCAGGTTCAAAAAGAAAGGAAAGAACAGACGACAACAAATCTTCCGGTAGAAGGAAGGATAGAGACAACAACGATAATAGAGGAAGGGATAAAAGGCAGAGTAATTACAATCCTGCAATAAAAGAGTTCGACGGCGTCGTAGAAAATGAAGGTGTTCTGGAAATCATGCAGGATGGCTATGGTTTTCTTCGTTCTTCAGACTATCACTATTTAGCCAGTCCGGACGATATTTATGTATCTCCTTCCCAAATAAAACTATTTGGATTAAAAACCGGAGATTCAGTTAAAGGCCATATTAGACCACCAAAGGAAGGTGAGAAATACTTTGCACTTCTAAGAGTAGAATCCGTTAATGGAAAAACTACGGAAGCCATCAGAGATCGTGTTCCTTTTGAATACCTAACTCCTCTTTTTCCGGAAGAACGTCTCAATCTTACCACAAAACCAGCCCATTACTCCACGAGGCTTCTTGATATGTTTGCCCCAATCGGAAAGGGTCAGCGTGGTATGATTGTAGCTCAACCGAAAACAGGAAAGACGGTTCTTCTTAAAGAGATAGCAAATGCCATTGCTGAAAACCATCCTGAAGTATATTTAATGATACTTCTAATTGACGAGCGTCCTGAAGAAGTGACTGATATGGCCAGAAGCGTTAAAGCAGAGGTTATCGCTTCTACATTTGATGAGCAGGCTGAAAAGCATGTAAAGGTTTCCCATATTGTATTGGAGAAAGCCAAGCGGATGGTAGAATGTGGACACGATGTTGTAATCCTATTGGATTCTATCACTCGACTCGCACGTGCACACAATACTGTTATTCCTTCATCAGGAAAAATATTATCCGGTGGTGTCGATGCGAATGCCCTTCACAAGCCAAAAAGATTTTTCGGTGCTGCCCGTAATGTTGAAAACGGAGGCTCCCTAACCATTATAGCTACCGCCTTAATTGAAACCGGCTCTAAAATGGACGAGGTTATCTTTGAAGAATTCAAAGGAACAGGTAATATGGAACTTCAGCTCGATCGTAAGCTCTCGAATAGAAGAATTTATCCTGCTATTGACGTTCCTGCATCTGGCACCAGACGTGAAGACCTACTTATTGATGAGGAAGAGCTGAAACGTATCTGGATATTGAGGAAGTTCATGTCAGACATGAATTCTCAAGAAGCAATCGAGTTCTTACTGGATAAGATGAAAGGAACCCGAAATAACGGTGAGTTCCTGGTATCTATGAACGGTTAAATTTATGAATAGGCTATCGGAGAAAGCTTCTCCGATAGCCTATTTTTCTACCCACTCAGATAAATACTTAAAATTATCTGTTACCTCCCCATCCCGAGCTATAGTAGCTCTTTTTATGATTTTCTCTTCATCAGAGCCTAGTAAAGCAGGGATTATCCTCGAAAGTAATTGCTTTCCAAAATCCTGAGAAGAATCTCTTGGCAATTCGCAAGGAAGGTTATCTACGGCCATTACGGATAAGTTAGCTTCATCTATATAAGGATTTTCTACTCGATGTTCACTAGGATTATAATCATAGACAGGGTCATCAATTGTACTTGCTTGCAAGGTTGATGGAATGGAGCCTTCAATATCACAAGTAATATCAGCAATAACCCTTAATTGAAAATCGCCCCTTAAAATTTCTTCCCTTTTAAATAGTACGGGAGAATCGGGATGCCAGAACGCAGCGGCGATCAGTACGTCAGATACTTTGGTATACTTTAAAAAATCGCGTTCGAAATTTTCAGGATGCTCGAAAAATTCTGAACGCTTAAACTCCAATCCATTCTTGTGCTTATTGTAATCTCTGCTATTTAATTGAACGAATACAGCTTCGTCGAAATCTTCGTTCAGGAAACGTTCGGCATTAACTTTTCTGACATTCAAGGCATGCATAACTTCCATAGAGCCTTTAGCTACACGTCCACCACCCGTTATAATTATTTTAATAGACGGAAGTTTTATTTCCCTGAGTTGGTTCATCAGCTCTTCAAGATCAAAGCACTCGTGAGCAGGTTTTAGATGGAAAAAGTTATAACGTTCGCCATAAGTCTTAATTCCGTTATAAGCTCCAACAATTCCAGCCCATCTCCCGAAAGCAATAAGTCGTTCTCCACGTTCATTGGTAAGCACTTCATAATCAATAAGCCTAATCTTTTTGTCTAAAATAGTTTTAAATAGGTCTTTATTATAATCCTGTTTTTTGATGGTATGAGAAAAGAAAAAATAAGTTTTATGAGGAATTAGCCAATCAATAGGAACTTCCTTTACCCCGAGTATAATGTCACAAGATTCTAAGTCTTCTACGATTTGGAGCCCTAGCGATTCATACTCCTCATCCTTGAAGCAACGTATGTCACTCGATTGTACAAAAACTTCCACATCGAATTCAGACTGAAGTTGTTTGGCCTGTTGTGGTGTTAGTGGAACCCTTCGGTCGATTGGGTGTTTACCTTCTTTAATTATTCCTATTTTTATCATGAATTTTCAGCTATGTCAGAATTGGTAATATTACTCGCCCTTTGGATAGGCTACTATTTTTTTCACAGTTTTTTTGCCTCAATATCTGCTAAAAATTGGTTTAGTGATACTATGGGACTCAAGGGTCAAAAATACAGATTGTTTTATTCTGCTTTTGCCATCTTTTCCATAATACCTGTCTTAATCTATGCCATCCAAATCGAAAGCAAGCCATTTATTATTGTTAATGATTATACCAAATATTTCAGCCTAATGTTTGCCACATTCGGTATCCTGATTATTAATAAAGTCATTAAAACTTATGGATTCGGAGAGTTTATCGGATTGAGAACAGAAAGAAATGGAGGTTTGATCCGAGAAGGAATTTTATCCAAAGTTCGTCACCCGATTTATTCCGGGGTAATTCTTATATCACTGGGCTTTATTTTATTCACACCAACACTAGTCGCCCTGATAAGCTGCGTAGTACTTTATGGATATCTTTTTATCGGAATACGCCTTGAAGAGAAAAAACTCTTAGAAAAGCATGGTCAGGAATATTCGAAATATAAAAGGCAGGTTCCTGCCCTTGTCCCAAGAATAAAATTTTAGTCTATTCTTCTTCTCCTTCGTCCTTAAGAGGATCAAAAGATAAGTCGTCTCGGTCTTTTAACTTTTTATCTTTTACATTGTCGTTCAGGAAGTCGTTCAACTTATCAATATTGAAGCTCGACTTTATTTCCCCAAAGGAGTCTATCTTCATTTCAAAGCCTTCAAGATTTTTATGGACTTTAGGCTTTTGATCTTTCTTTTTATCGGCCATTCTATAGTTTATTTAGTGCCACTTGTAATCGCTGGATTACTTTCTCTTTCCCCAGTATTTCAAGTATACGCATTAAATCAGGGCCGGTTCCCATACCTGTCACCGCTAATCGAAAACCGGGCATAACCCTTCCCAAGCCTAAATTTCTATTTTCAGCCAAATGGCTTATCGTCTCTTTAATTTTTTCTGATGAAAAGTCACTTATTTCGTCAGAACGAGAAATGAAATCTTGAATAACAGATTTAACTTCATCATTCCATTTTTTCTTAATCGTCTTTTCGTCATAATTAGATGGTTCTTCGAAAAAGAAAAACCCTTGCTCCCATAAATCCCTCGGAAAAGTTGCCCTCTCCTTCATTAAGGCGGCTATCTTGGTGGCATTCTTACTATCTATGCTTTTTCCTTGGTTTTCAAGTCCCTCTGTAAGCATTTCTCCCAACTCTTCGTCAGGTTTAGCTCGAAGATATTGCTCATTAAACCACTTGGCTTTTTCTATATCGAACTTAGTTCCTGCTTTCCCGATTCTTTCTACAGAAAATGCATCTACCAGTTCGTCCAAACTAAATAATTCTTGCTCTGTACCGGGATTCCACCCTAAAAAGGCCAAGAAGTTGATCATAGCTTCTTCTAAATATCCTTGCTCTTTAAATCCCGGTGAGGTTGTATTGGTTTCTTTATCATCCCAATTCAATGGAAATACCGGAAAGCCTAGTTTGTCGCCATCTCGTTTACTGAGCTTCCCGTTTCCATCGGGTTTTAAAAGCAGAGGAAGATGTGCAAACTTGGGTGTCTCGTTTTCCCATCCCAAATACTTATAAAGAAGTACGTGAAGGGGTGCCGAGGGCAACCACTCTTCTCCCCTTATTACGTGGGTTATTTTCATTAAATGGTCATCTACCACATTGGCAAGGTGATATGTAGGCATTCCATCTGACTTCATCAGAACTTTATCATCCATAGCTGAGGAGTGTACCATTACCCATCCGCGAACCAGATCATTCAAACGAATTTCTTCTTTCCGAGGAATCTTAATTCTGATCACATAAGGTTCGCCAGACTCAAGACGTTCTTTAACCTCATCTTCCGGTAAGGTTAAAGAGTTTTTCATTTGCATTCTGGTAATGGCATTATATTGTGGACTTGCCACTCTTGCGGCCTTCAACCTTTCTCGCATAGCCTCTAATTCCTCAGGAGTATCGAACGCGTAATATGCATAACCTTTTTCTAAAAGATAATCGGCATATTCTTTATAAATGCCTTTTCTTTCTGATTGACGGTATGGCCCATACTGCCCTTCTGAGCTCGGACTCTCATTAGGCTCAATACCACACCACTTCAATGAGTCCATAATGTATTTCTCGGCTCCATGCACAAACCTTGTTTGATCCGTGTCTTCAATTCTTAAAATGAAAGAGCCCTTATTTTTTTTCGCAAATAAGTAATTGTACAGTGCTGTTCTGACTCCCCCAATGTGCAAAGGCCCTGTGGGACTAGGGGCAAATCGTACTCTAACCTTGGTATCCATTAACTATTAATTATAATATCCAGCAGCTCTTCATTCGACTTTTTTGATTGAATAAAAAAATTGGTCAGAGCTACCGAATAATTTCCGAGCGCAAAAATAATTGAAATAAAACCATAAACGTAATTTTCTGCTAAGATGAAAACCAGACTAACGAAGAATGTAAGTCCGCTACACATAATCAAGAAGAATTTAGTACTACTCACCAATTCGAATTTAAGCTGTAATAAGCTTCCACTCGGTATTTTTTCCAGATGACCGTTAATATCAGGCTGGAAAAATTCAGGCTTTCGAAGCCTTTTGGTTATCCGAAATTGATTCTCTTTAATAGTTCCTATATACGGACTCTGCTGATCGGGAAAGTTTTTATCGAAAATCTGTGTTCGTAGTCTTTTGAGTAGGTTAGATGGGGAGTCCGAAACTAAATGAGTAGTACTTCGAAAAGGGATAAGATATCTACTTACTTGCGATACAAGAGATTTCCACATTTACATTTTTGGGAAGTTTACTTACTTCGACCGTTTCGCGGGCTGGAGGTTCATTAGAGAAGTATTTTTCGTATATCTGATTGATCTCTCCAAAATCATTCATGTTTTTGATAAAAATGGAACATTTCAATACATCTGAAAACTCCATTCCGGCCTCACTTAGTATTTTAGAAATATTGGTCATTACCTGGTGCGTTTCCGATCTTATATCATTCTGAACCAAATCCCCGGTTTTCGGATCTATAGCAATTTGCCCGGAAACATAAAGAACATCTTTATGTAAAATAGCTTGATTGTAAGGTCCGATAGGTTCGGGTGCCTCAGAAGTATAGATGACTTTTTTCATGTCTTTAAATTAATCATTTTAGCGATTGATTTATGAATGGTAGCTTATCATTCTTCCTTCAAAAAATAACAAATGAAAATACTTGTTCTTGCCGATTCAAAAAAAGCCAAGGAGTTTGAATTAAAATTTGATAAGACTGATAATGTACTAGATTTTAGCTCCACATATTTATCTTCTATTAAAGACTACAATACGTATGATGTTATTTTTGATGCCCTATTCGATGAAGAGATTGAACCCCTGGAAAACATTCTAAATTCTTCTTTTAAACTGCTTTTTCTAAACTCCATTAAAACCTCTTTAGCTGAAATCAATCAATTTATTGATCTTCCCAAAGAAAAGGTTCTCGGTTTCAATGGACTCACCACTTTCGTAGACCGAAAGAACTGGGAGGTCACTTCTTTAGATGGTTGCACTGAAAATTCCAAAGCATATTTAGAACAGCTTGGAATTGAATATTCCGTATGCGAGGACAGGCCCGGTATGATTGGCCCGCGAGTAATTTCCATGATCATTAATGAAGCCTACTACACGGTGATGGAGGGAACAGCGGGAAAAAGCGATATAGATAAGGCTATGAAACTGGGTACAAACTATCCATTTGGTCCTTTTGAGTGGTGTGAATCAATCGGACTAGCTGATGTTTACGAACTTCTGGAAGCCTTATACCAAGAAACTAAAGATGAACGTTACAAAATTTCACCTTTAATGAGATCAGAGTATTTGGGAATGTCCTAATGCTCTATTCTACAGTTACTGACTTAGCCAGATTTCTAGGTTGATCTACATTACATCCCCTCATTACAGCAATGTGATAAGATAACAACTGTAATGGTATTACGGATACCATCGGCATTAATGCTTCGTGCGTTCTCGGCACTTCAATAACGAATTCTGCCATTTTTGGTATTAAGGCATCCCCTTCCGTTACCACTGCAATAACTCTTCCTTTTCTGGCTTTCACTTCCTGAATATTAGAGACAACCTTATCGTACGAACTATCCCTTGTTGCTATAAATACAACGGGCATTTCCTCATCAATTAAAGCTATAGGGCCATGTTTCATTTCAGCAGCTGGATAACCTTCTGCATGTATATAAGATATTTCTTTAAGCTTTAAGGCTCCTTCTAGGGCTACAGGGAAGTTATAACCTCTTCCGAGGTAAAGAAAGTTTTTCGCGTCTTTGAATATTTCAGCAATTTTTAGAATCGACTCATTGAGTTCAAGTGCTTTCTCCACTTTCGCAGGAATACTTTCCATCTCTGCCAATAACTCTAAGAATCGCCCTTCTGACATTGACTCGCGTTTCCGTGCTATTCTCAAAGCAATCATCGTCAGTACGGTCAATTGAGCAGTAAAAGCTTTTGTACTGGCAACACCTATCTCAGGGCCTGCATGAGTATAAGAACCTTCATGAGATACTCTTGAAATTGTAGAACCAACTACATTACATACTCCGAAAATGATAGCTCCTTTCGACTTAGCAAGTTCGATAGCAGCGATTGTATCAGCAGTTTCTCCTGATTGGGAGATAGCTATAACGCAATCCCCTTTTTTGATAATAGGGTGTCTATATCTGAATTCAGAAGCATACTCTACTTCTACTGGAATCCGACAGAATTCCTCAAAAATATATTCTGCTACTAAGCCTGCATGCCAGGAAGTACCACAGGCTACAATAATGATACGTTCAGCTTTTTCCAAACAATCGGAATATTCTCTTATACCTCCAAGAACTAAATAAGACTCTTTCGCACTTAACCTTCCTCTCATGCAATCCTCTATGGATCTAGGCTGCTCGAAAATCTCTTTCAGCATAAAATGCTCATAGCCGCTCTTTTCAATGGTTTCCAACTCCATTTCAAGTTTTTGAACATATGGAGTCATCTCAACGTCTTGAGTATTTGTTATTTTGAAGGAGTTCCCTTCTATAACGGCTATCTCATGATCATTTAAGTAAACAACATCTTTGGTGTACTCAATTATTGGAGTAGCATCTGAGGCTAAATAAAACTCATCTTTACCGAGGCCTATGACTAAAGGGCTACCTTTCCTCGCCGCTATCATTAAGTCAGGGTCGTTTTTTGATAAGATCACTATCGCATAAGCGCCAATAACTTTATTTAGAGCAAGTCGAACTGCCTCTGGTAAGCTACAGTTATTATTTTTTTGAATATCTTCTATAAAGTGAATGAAAACCTCTGTGTCAGTATCACTTTCGAAAATATGCCCTTTATTCTCTAGCTCCTTTTTTAGGGAACTATAGTTTTCAATTATTCCATTGTGGATTATTGCTAAATTCTTTGAAGAGGAAAAATGAGGATGAGCATTTTCATCATTTGGCTCCCCGTGCGTCGCCCATCGCGTATGACCCATTCCAACAGTACCACTAATATCAGAGCCATTGATATGAGCTTCAAGATCAATTACTTTGCCCCGCTTTTTAAAGATGTTTAAATCTCCATTTAATAATGCGACACCAGCACTGTCGTAACCTCGGTATTCAAGTCTTTTTAAGCCCTTTATGATTACGGGAAGAGCTTCTTTTTTCCCTTTATATGCGACAATACCACACATAATTTTAAATAATTAATTACCTAAATCGGTATAAATGACTTCCAGAAAGATATTTTCTTGCTCGGCTATGAAACCAGTCAGATTTAAATTAAAAAATCTTTCATTACCAATTGCAAAAGATGATACTACAAAAGCTTTATTGAAGTTGGACTCTAACGAATCACAATTAATGTTGAACTCAAAATATAAAGTTGAAGAGTGCACATACTCACTCTCATTTGCATCAAATCCCAAATTAAAATTGTTTCCATCAGAGCTTATAAATCCATCGTCAATTGAAGAAAATAGATCTGTAATCATACCAGAACTATCTGACACCGCTAGCTGTATATTTGGGATTGGAAAAGTTTCAATATCACGGCCATCTATTCCTATCCGTATAGAAATATTATTTATAATTATACTTTCCTGAGTTTCTAACCATTCACAAAAGTTACCGAAACTAATCTTTGGAAATACACCTAAAAGTGAGTTAAAAACAATTTTATTATCAATCGGTAGAAAATCTTGCCTTTCCGGTTGAACTAAAATATTAGTTACTAAAGGATTACTAGAATCAAACAAAACCTGAGAAAAGCCAAGTGATGCATTATTTAAAGTATCGCCCAATGACTCTAAAAATATCCTAATACTCGTATCAGTTGTATCACTCGCTCGAACATAAGAAAGCTCTAAAAAAGAAGTTGTTCTCCCTGAGTTTATTTCAAATATGGAATTATTACTTTCGCCACCCTCTATTGAAATACCATTGACTAACTGATTAAAGTTGCCCTGATTAGCAAATATAGAGTCTCTGCTATTCTGAACTATGTTAAATAAATTACTGCCATAGGGTACATTGATAGGAATACTCAAAGTATCGTTATCCAGACTAACAAAAGTTTGTCCTATTGGATCGGTTGAAGTAAGGAATTCTTCCCTTCTATCAAATTGAGTCTCGATGTTCTCATCAAAAGAAGTAATTGGCTCTAAAATCTCTCTAACGATTATTTCCTGGTTTTCACCAGGCCCAAAGACGAGTCCATTTTGAATAAGCACTAACTGGGCAGATGTAAAAACATCCGAATCAGAAAGGCTCAAAAAATCATCTTGAAAAGATGATAATTGTGCAAAAGTAGTAGCTGTTATTTCCCCCAATTCCGGATCTTGAGCCTTACCGACTAGGTAGAAACTGTTTATATTAGGGTTGTTATTAGTAAAAATCGTATCCACACGCTGCATAGTTACATCTAATGGGATGCTAACAGCAAATGTTTCTATGCTATCGCTGTTTATATCTAAAATCTCCGATCCTAGATCACTTTCAGCTTCGCAAGCGCATAAAAATAGCGCTATCGGGATAAAAGAATAACCCAATAGCGCTAAAAATCTATCCCACAAGTTCATTATAGAGATTGTAGTAAGAGTCTAAAAAATCATCTCCTTTTTCAATAGTATCTATTTTCTTATCATCAGAATACTGGCTAAACAATTCGTTAAGACCGTTCGTAAACTTTTCTTCAGCTTTGATAACAGAATCGGCATACTCTACACCAATTTTAACAAAACCCTCAAAGTCAGCCGTTTTCAAACTTGAAAGCATTTGATCATCGATATCGATCATTTTAACCTTATCAATAAGGTCATTGCCAAATTTGTATGAAAATGAATTATCATAAACAGTATATACTGACTTAGAATTTTTGAAAATAGGATCGTTTTTATAGGTCGATTTCAAGTACATAGGTATAAGACTCGTGATCCAATCGTTACAATGCACGATATCCGGAGCCCAGCCTAATTTTTTAACTGTTTCCAACACGCCTTTGCAGAAGAAAATTGCACGCTCGTCATTATCTTCATAGAATTTATTCTCCTTATCATGAAAAACGGACTTTCTATGAAAATAGTCTTCGTTATCAATAAAATATACCTGCAACTTAGCATTAGGGATTGAAGCCACTTTAATTATTAAGGGTTTCTCCTCTTCCCCAACAGGAATATTTATTCCTGAAAGTCTTACAACCTCATGTAATCTATTTTTTCTTTCATTAATTATTCCAAATCTTGGAACAAGAATTCTGATTTCCATACCTCTTTCCTGCATAGCTTGAGGTAGTTTTCTAACAAAATCAGCAACTTCACTCGTTTGCAAGAAAGGATTAATCTCACTTGCAACATATAAGATTCTCAACTTCGACATATATTTACGGATTTGTTTGACAAAAATGGGATCACAAATGTACGAAAAACCTTTGAGTTTTCCATTTATGAAATCAAATAACGTACTTTTGCTGAGTCAGTTATGCGGCAATTTATGCATGTTGAAAGTATTAAATAGTATAAAATCCATACGAAGAGAGGTGATTTCCTATCACCGGAAAAATTTGAAAATTGGCTTTGTTCCAACTATGGGAGCGCTGCACAAAGGTCACTTGAAATTAGTTGAAGAATCCGTGAATGAGACGGATATAACAATAGTATCTATCTTTGTAAATCCCACTCAATTCAATGATTCAAATGATCTAAAAAATTATCCCAGGGATATTTTAAAAGATAAAATACTTCTAAAGGAATCGGGTTGTCATATTCTGTTTAATCCTTCTCCTGAAGAAATCTACCCGAATAAACCTGAGACTCAAATCTCTTTTGGGAAGCTAGAAAAAGAAATGGAAGGGAAGTACAGGGAAGGTCATTTTAATGGTGTGGCACTTGTTGTATCTAAGCTTTTAAACATTGTACAGCCTGATATAGCTTATTTCGGACAAAAAGACTGGCAACAATACATCATCATTAAGAGGCTGTCTGAAGATCTTAATTTCAATTCGAAAATCAAATTCGTTCCTACGGTACGGGAAACTAACGGATTAGCTATGTCTTCGAGAAACCAAAGGCTTACATCTGATCTTAAAGAAAAAAGTGCTGTTATCTATGACTCTCTTAAAAAGGCCAAAAAACTTTTAAGAGAAAGTAATGATGTGAAATTGGTTAAAGAGTTTATTGAAACGATCTTTGCAGACGAAAACCAATTATCATTAGAATACTTTGAAGTTATCGAAGCGTATAACTTAGATAGGTTCGAGGATCCAAGAGAAGTTGAAACAATAGTGTTAGCAATTGCCGTATACGCCGATGAGGTTAGACTAATTGATAACGTACTACTAGAATTAAACTGAAGAATAGAAAAGCAGGGATGTTTATTGAAGTTTTAAAATCAAAAATTCATAGGGTTAAAATAACGGAAGCCGAATTACATTATGTCGGAAGCATCACCATAGATGAGGATCTGATGGACGAAGCTAGTATTATAGCAAATGAGAAGGTTCAAATTGTTAATATAAATAATGGAGAAAGGCTTGAAACCTACGTAATCAAAGGGGAAAGGGGGTCCGGAAAGATTTGTTTAAATGGCCCCGCTGCCAGAAAAGCACAAGTCGGAGATATTATTATCATTATTTCCTATGCTTCTATGGAAGTGGAAGAAGCCAAAAAATATGAGCCAAAAGTTATTTTCCCCAACCAGAGTAATCGACTCAATTAATTAAATCTCCTTGTCACCACGACTAAAGAATGTACTAAGGTACACCATTTCATTTCTAATAGGTCTGGCGCTCGTTTATTGGGTATTCAAAGGCGTAGACCTAAATAGTATTCTAAGCAGGCTCGGAGAGGTCAATTATTATTGGATTATTGCAAGTGTTTTGATAGGACTTTTTAGTCACTATTTGAGAGCAGTCAGATGGAATCTATTATTAGAACCTATAGTAAAGCCGCCTAAGATTGATACCACATTTCCTGTTGTTATGTCCATGTATTTTGTGAATCTTATCATTCCCCGTGGAGGAGAAGTATTCAGATGTGGGGCGCTTAAGAAAACCGATAACATACCGGTTTCAACCTCATTTGGTACTGTAGTCGCTGAGCGATTTTTCGATATGATACTATTACTGGCCTTCCTGCTTATTATGGTTTTCGTTGAGCTAGACAAATTTAATTTTCTGTATACTCAAGTATTTAGTGATAAGGTCAATTCTAAAAGTATTTACTATTTGCTAATAGCAGGAGGAGTACTTATTACTGCACTGTTGATTATCTATTTGGTTTTCGCAAGTAGAATTAAGGAATCTGTGATTTTCATAAAAGTCAAAACTTTTGTTTTAGAAATTTTGAAGGGACTCACCAGTTATAGAATGGTGAAAAATAAGCTTCTTTTCTGGGTGGCTACCATTCTAATTTGGGTCGCCTACTTCTTTATGTCATACATCGTCATTTTCTCCATAAGTGAAACTGCCAATTTGTCTTTTGAAGTCGGTTTTATGTTACTCGTTCTTGGTGGCGCAGCAATGGCGACTCCAGTTCAGGGAGGAATAGGAGCTTTTCATATACTGGTAAGTCAGGGTTTAGCACTTTACGGACTATCAAAAGAAAGTGGATTATTTTTTGCTACAATTCTTCATGGAGCCCAGTTCTTAAGTTTACTTATAGCGGGTTCCATTTGTATTATTTACTTAATGATATTCAAATTCAATAAAACAACTTAGAAATGGGTCTAATAATTATTTTTATCGGCTTTACAATAGTTAGCTTTATTGTAAGCAATAGGCTTAAAAGCAAGTTCAGGAAATACTCGCAGATCGGCCTAAATTCAGGCTTATCGGGTAGGGAAATAGCTCAATTGATGCTTCGAGATAATAATATCTACGACGTGGAAGTTATTTCAGTAGAAGGGCAACTGACGGATCATTATAATCCTGCAAATAAAACGGTCAACCTAAGTCCCGATGTATATCACGGACGTTCTGCTGCTGCTGCTGCGATAGCTGCGCACGAATGTGGACATGCCCTACAGCATGCTCAGGCATATAGCTTCTTAGAATTCCGTTCAGCAATGGTTCCAGTCCAAAACATAAGCTCGAAAATTCTGAATATAATTTTCTGGCTTAGCCTTTTAGGAGGTTTGGCTGTTTTTGGACTACCTTTTCAGTCTGTTCTCGTGGTCATCATAGCATGTTATGGTGTTATAACTTTATTCAGTTTTGTAACCTTACCTGTAGAATTCGACGCCAGTAGAAGAGCGCTGGCATGGGTCAACGAAAGAGGAATTGTAAACAATCAGGAGCATGGAATGGCTAAAGATGCTTTGAAATGGGCAGCTATGACTTATGTCGTTGCTGCTTTGGGTTCACTAACGTTCCTGCTCTATTATATCATGATGTTTATGGGAGGAGATGACTAACTCCTGAAACAATATTTAGAATAAATTGTAATTTTAAGGTCTATGTAGGTAGGCCTTTTTTATTTAAAAAAATTATAAATGAATTTCGAATTAACAGAGGAGCAAAAAGCAGTAAGAGATGCGGCTCGAGATTTTGCTCAGAATGAGTTGTTACCGGGAGTTATCGAACGCGATGAACAACAGAAATTTCCGGCAGAGCAAATAAAGAAAATGGGCGAGCTGGGATTTATGGGTATGATGGTCGACCCGAAATATAATGGAGGAGGTATGGATACCGTTTCCTACGTTCTGGCAATGGAAGAAATTTCCAAAATAGATGCCTCTGCTTCTGTATGCATGTCTGTTAACAACTCCTTAGTTTGTTGGGGGTTAGAAAAATTCGGTAGCGAGGAACAAAAAGAAAAATACCTCAAGAAATTAGCTACTGGAGAAATTATCGGTGCATTTTGTCTTTCAGAACCTGAAGCCGGGTCGGATGCCACGTCTCAAAAAACAACAGCTATCGATAAGGGTGATCATTACTTGCTTAATGGTACGAAAAACTGGATCACCAATGGTAATTCAGCCTCTGTATATTTAGTTATTGCTCAAACAGATGCTGATAAGGGGCATAGAGGTATTAATGCCTTAATCGTTGAGAAGGATATGGATGGGTTTGTCGTTGGTAAAAAAGAAGACAAACTAGGAATTAGGGGTTCAGATACGCACTCATTGATGTTTACGGATGTTAAAGTCCCTAAAGAAAACAGAATTGGAGATGATGGCTTCGGTTTTAAGTTCGCGATGCAAACACTTGGTGGTGGTCGTATTGGTATTGCAGCACAAGCACTTGGTATAGCTTCCGGAGCTTATGAGCTAGCTTTAAAATATTCCAAGGAGCGAAAGGCTTTTGGCACCGAAATCTCCAACCATCAGGCAATCCAATTCAAACTTGCCGATATGGCTACTGAAATTGAAGCAGCAAGATTACTTTGCCTTCAAGCTGCCTTATTGAAAGATCAAAAGAAAGATTTCGCAAAGTCGAGTGCAATGGCGAAACTGTATGCATCAAGAGTAGCAATGGAAACGACGGTGGAAGCCATCCAAGTTCATGGCGGGTACGGTTACGTAAAGGAGTATCACGTTGAAAGGTTGATGAGAGATGCTAAGATCACTCAGATTTATGAAGGAACTTCTGAAATTCAAAAAATCGTTATATCAAGAGAACTATTGAAATAGTCCAAGAAACACATATTTGCACTATTTGAAGAGCATAAGTTATTATTTCGATGTTATGCTCTTTTTTTTATTTCGTTTTTAATAAATTTCTATTAGATTCATACAAAGCAAGTCAGGTAAAATTATATTTTATCAATTTTTTTCATGGACGACTATAACAAAATAATTGAATCCTTAGGAATACGTTTTATTCAAACTAGCAATATCAAAGTCTTAAAACCTGTTAAGGTGGAGGACTTCTATGATATAGAGAATACTATTATCATTTTAAATAGGGGTAAATTAGTGTTTGGAGATGATGGTGAATCTATTGGTGCAGGAGATATTTTATTTATTCCAGGTGGAAAATTAACTAATCTTATATTTAGCGAAGATGGGAGGACAGATTTAGGGAAAGAAGATGGTTCCATGAAATCAACCAACTATTTTGAACCTTTTTCAGAACCTTTTGATACCGTTGAAATAGATAATTACTCTTATGTATCCTTCGAAGCAAAAGTATTTGACTCAGTAAGCTTCTTCTCATCATTGGATATCACTCCTTTTGCCATTAGGAATAAGCCTGACATCGTTGACTTAGTCAGAAGGATTTCCGACGAGCAAAATTCTCAACTATCGGGAAGAGCCAGGGTTATTAAGAACTATACTGACCAAATAGTGATTGAAGTAATCAGATATATTCTGGATAATCACTTGTTTGTAGAGCAACTCGCAACCAATAGCACCTACTTTAAAGACCCAAGATTACTCAGCATATTCGCTTACATAAGACAAAATCTAAATGGTGATTTAACCAATAAAAAACTGGCAAGTGTGGCAAATGTATCTGAGGACTACGTGGGTCAATACTTTAAAATGCTTACAGGAATTAATCCGCAAGATTATATTGAGTATCAAAGAATGGAGCTGGCTGTAAATCTCCTAAGAACATCTCAAAGCAGCATTCGAGAAATCGGCCGTGAAGTCGGCTATAAAGATACAGCATATTTTTGCCGAAGGTTTAAAATGATGTTTGGTATTCCTGCTGGAAAGATGAGGCGAAGAGAGTCCCTAATGAATGTTTAGTTCTTTATTCATAGTATTCTTCAACTCACATACTTCTTTCAGTAAGTTCATATTATGCTGAATACCATTCCCTATCACCAAAAGGTCCGCTCCTGAAATGAAGGAAGACTTTGCTTTTTCAGCTGAGTCTATACCTCCTCCGATTATAATAGGACAAATAATGGATTCTTTTACTGATCTTATCATAGTTTCAGGAACTACCCGTGATTTTCCACTTCCAGCCTCCAGATAAATCAATTGAAGGCCTAATAACTCCCCGGCTATAGCTGTAGAAACTGCGATAGGAGTTTTTGTTTCAGGAATAGGTGTGGTATTACTGATGTAAGCCACAGAAGTATCAACTCCAGACCCTATTAATATGTAGCCCGTTGGGATAACTTCTAGTTTACTATTCTTGAGTTTAGCAGCTGAAGCAACATGTTGTCCAATTAAAAGGTCTGGGTTTCTACCACTGATTAAAGACAACAACAAAATACCATCTGCAATTGGGCTAATTTGCAGATTACTTCCAGGAAAAATCACGATAGGTATATCGCAATGATCTTTTAACACCTGAATAGTGGGTTCAAAATTATCTGAGAGGAGAATACTTCCTCCTACGAAAAAAAAGTCTAACCCGAAAGCAGATCCTTCGCTTGCCATCTTAACCAGATTTGATGAAGGAGTTTCATCAGGGTCAATTAATACAGCAAAGCTTTTAATATCTCTCTCTTTATTCTTCTTTAAGGTGTTGAGTATTTTCTTCACTGTTCAGTCTTTCGAGAAATTCAGCAAGTAATTTTCGAATTGCGGATAAAATTAGCACAAAAGCAAATTTCTCGATTTCAGATTGTCCCTTCTTGACTAAATGCTTATATCTCGAATTTTCCGTTTTGAAACGTTTTTCACTCGAATCATTTCCAATCTCCGAAATGATATCAGGTGTTTTATCCCTCAAGAGATAATAGACTACACATGTAATTATGCCTGAAACTAGCCCTATTCCTAGTATTTTTTTTGCACTACCAACTACTTCTTCAAACTTCTTAGATATCTCCTCTTCATATTTTGAAGCCTCATTTTTCCAATATTCTTGCTGTGATTTATAATCTTTTAAATCCATATCACTTCAAATTGATAAGAATATAGTCCTTTATCCTTCTTATTATTTTAGTATGTTTTCCAATAGCTAATAATGTAAAGCCAATGCCTAAAAATATTCCTGCCATCAATACAAATCCGATATAATTACCTTTTAAAACATGATTTAGATAGTGTGCACCTGCAAAGCTCAGCATTAGTAGCATTAATAAGAATGTAACCCCTACTAAGATTACAAATACCATTCTTGCTATTAAATCGGCAAAATCAATCTTAAGCTCTAATTTGAGGAATTCGATATTTGCCTTAATGTATTTGTTTAGTATTTGAAGTGTTTCCTTCATATTCTCTTCCAACTTTTGTAGTTGTTAATACCACATAGATTACAATCTTAAGTTGCAAAAACGATTAACGATTAAATAATTTATAAATATTCATTAAATCCATACTTTTGCCCCTCTTTTAAATTATTACCTAATAAACTTATTCCCCTTATAATGGACTTTGGTTTCCTTGATACCCTAAGTATAATCGGTGCGCTTGGTTTCTTCATCTACGGGATGAAAGTTATGAGTGAAGGTATTCAAAAAATAGCTGGCTCACGGCTTAGGAAGATACTGAGTGCCATGACGTCGAATCGATTTAAGGGAGTGCTCACCGGCTTTTTGGTAACATCGATTATTCAGTCATCCTCAGCTACAACAGTTATGGTGGTAAGTTTCGTCAA
The DNA here is from genome assembly GCA_039030555.1 of Bacteroidota bacterium. GTDB lineage: Bacteria > Bacteroidota > Bacteroidia > Cytophagales > Cyclobacteriaceae > JBCCDY01. The sequence goes on along the minus strand of JBCCDY010000010.1, from coordinate 137,272 downwards.
CGCTGGACTATTGTCACTTATTGAAGCTATTGGTGTTATTATGGGTGCCAATATTGGCACCACGGTGACGGCTTGGCTCATATCAATTATAGGGTTTAAAGTTAAAATTTCAGCGTTATCGTTACCCATTATAGCTATTGGATTCCCGATGCTTTTTTCTCCAAGAAGTAACTTAAAATCCTTTGGTGAAGTACTTATTGGGTTTGCACTACTATTTATGGGATTGGAAACTTTAAAGACTTCTGTTCCTGATTTGAGAAGTAATCCACAGGTTCTTGAGTTTCTAGCTAGCTATACGGATCTAGGAATTCTTTCTATTTTATTATTTATAGTTATTGGAACCATCTTGACTATTGTTGTTCAATCGTCTAGTGCCAGCATGGCTCTCACTCTAGTAATGACAAACAATGGCTGGATACCATTCGAGATGTCTGCTGCTATGATCCTGGGAGAAAACATAGGAACAACTATAACTGCAAATCTCGCAAGCTTGGTTGGAAATGTTTTCGCCAAAAGAGCTGCAAGGGCACATTTGGTATTTAATATATTTGGAGTAGTCTGGATGCTCCTGTTTTTTTCCTTTTTCATTAAAGCTATAGATTTTTATATGGTGAAAACGCAAGGTGTGTCACCCTTAGACCCTGACCAGTACACTTCTATTCCTGTGGCTCTTTCCATTTTTCATACCTCATTTAATATTATAAATACGTTAATACTGGTTTGGTTTGCCAATTTTATAGCTCGCATAGTTAATAAAATGGTAAAGTCTAAAGGAGATGAAGAGTTTCGACTTGAACACTTGAGTGGGTCATTCGTAGCCACTCCAGAAATCTCCATTCTAGAGGCTAGAAAAGAGATTGCCAAATTCGGAAAGATCACCAGCAGACTTTCAGAATATATACGACTTCTGCTAGAAAAACCAAGTAAGAGGAAACACTCCAAATTAATGGAGAAAGTAAAAAAGTATGAGGAATTGACAGACCGATTAGAAGTAGAAGTTGGTCGATTTTTATCAAAGACTCATGAAGGTAATGTAAGTGAAGAATCATCAATTAAAATCCGAGCCTTTCTCGGTATTAATCATCATCTGGAGCGTATAGGAGATATCTTCTATCAGATTTCAAAATCCATTAATAAAAAGTTAGAAAGCGATAACTGGTTTAGTGAGACGCAAACCGAAAATTTAACCGAAATGTTCGATCTTATTGATAAAGCTTTCGATACAATGAATAAAAATCTAGATTCAGAGTATTCAAATGTTAGCATTAAAGAAGCCACCGAAACGGAGGATGCTATTAATGAGTACCGTAAAAAACTAAGACAGAATCACCTTTACATGATAGAGACGGGAGAAATAGATATTCAAAGCGGATTAATCTATAATGAGATTTTGACCTGGTGCGAGAGAATAGGTGACCATATTTATTATGTTTCAAAAGGGATAGCTGGAAAAGATACTTGACCAGTAAAATTTAGCTTCCTTTAAAGTCTGACGATCGGTCATATAAAACCTTACCTCCTCTACTCCACTCTTTTATGATGTAGGGCCTGAAGTCTTCGTCGAATGGATCGTCGCTATATTGTATTTGCCTTTTTCTTCTCCTACGCTTTCTATCATCATAATATTCATTCCAAACTCCTACTTTGGAGTCGAATTTAAATTCTCCCCATGCTGCTATTTGTCCATTTTCATGAAACTTATAATAATAACCTTCTTTTTCCCCGTACTCAATAGGTATAATTTCTTTTAAGTCCTTATCCTTTTTGCTGTAGTAGCTTACTTTGGATTCTTTCGGCCACCCCTTATAATATTTCTCTTTATCCTTTAAAGCGAAATAATCATAAAACTTTTCATATTGAACCCATCGCCCATGTTTCATGCCCTTATAGTATATTCCCTCTTCCAGGATTTCCTCTCCTAACACTCTTTTATATGGACCGTGCAAGACAACACCATATTTAGAGTCTACCCTCCTGGACTTTTCTATTTGTCTCTTTTTATAATTGAACCAGTAAATGTCTCTAACATATGGATCGAGCTGGACAGGTGTTTTTAAATAGTGAAAAAGTTCAATGTAAACGTTATTACCCCTTACGTTTCTGGTAAAGCCTTTTTTCGTTTTTAACCCGTAGAAAACTCTTTTTTTTCTCTTCTTTTTCTTAGGGTCAACTACTTCCTCTTCATCCTCCGTTTCAAGGTCGATAGTTAGGGGTGTATCATAATCTACAATTAAAGAAAAAGGCTCATTTGATTTTACCTGTTCCTGAATTTCACCATTCTCCTGGGAGAATCCAGTTACATAAGAGAATATCAGAAATCCTGTAATTATTAAATACTTCACTAATGCTCTAATGACTTGATTAAGTTATTAACGAATATACAATCGAGGTAGTATTGAAAAAACAGCCTATGTATTAAAAAATAGGCTGTTTTAAGTATAGCTCTTTATTCACTGATAATGTCGACACTCCGTTTTATGAAGTGGGTTAAATCCTTTCCTTCCAGAAGGTTTTGTGATAGAAGTGCTAAATCATACGACTGCTTTGCCATATCCTTTGTAGCTGCATCATCTTTTTGTTCCAGGATTTTCTTAATCAATTTATGATTCCCATTAATAGTTATTGAAAAACTATCTGGCATATCACCCATCATCATCATACCACCTCCACCATTCATAGACATGTCTTTCATCCTTCTCATGAATTCCGGCAAAGTAATTGTAATTGGTAACTCATCCGGTGATTGTGCTTCTACAGATACGTTATGCGATTTATTATTAATTACTTCTTCAAAAAGCTTTTTCACCTTCTCATTTTCCTTCTCAGACAAAATGCTTTCCTTTTTCTCATCTTTCTCAATCAATTTGTCGGTCGGGTCCGAATCAACGCGTTTAAGAGAAACATCCGTAAGCTTCTGTTCCAGAGTATTAATAAAGTGACTATCAATAACTTCATTCAATTCTAAAACATCGTAGGAGCGCGATTGCGCAGATTGTATGAAAGTATCTTGTTTACCCTTATCAGTAGTATATAGATAAGTAAGCCTTTTGTTCTTATCCATTTGAAGTCCCTTCGTTTTTTCTTTGTATTCATCAAACGTAAAATGCTCACCCTCTATATTCTTCAACAACGCATAATCCTTTGCCTTTTCATAAAATTTCTCTTCTGAAATTATTCCATACTTCACAAACAAACCGATATCACTCCATTTTTCTTCATAAGCCTTTCTGTCATTTTTGAAGAGCTCACCGAGCTTATCCGCTACCTTCTTGGTGATGTATGAATTTATCTTCTTTACGTTACTATCCGATTGAAGGAAGCTTCTGGAAACATTTAGAGGGATATCGGGAGAATCGATTACTCCATGAAGAAGCATTAAAAACTCTGGTACAATATCCTTTACTTCGTCAGTAATAAAGACTTGTCTTGAATACAACTGAATTTTATTCTTTTGTATCTCGAAGTCATTCTTGACTTTAGGAAAGTACAATACACCAGTTAAATTAAACGGATAATCCACGTTGAGATGTATCCAGAACAAGGGATCCGGCGAGAAAGGATATAGTTCCTTGTAAAACTTTAGGTAGTCTTCATCCTTAAGTTCCGTAGGAGCCTTTGTCCAGATGGGAGTTGATTCATTGACGATGTTATCAACCTTTATGCTTTTGTGTTTCGGGTTTCCATCTTTATCCTTACCATCTTCGACCGATTTATCTTTTTGTCCGAAACGTATACTGACTGGAAGAAATTTAGCGTATTTGTCTAGGATACCTTGAATTCTACTCTCTTCTAAAAACTCCTCGGAATCCTTATTTATATGTAAAACTATATCAGTGCCACGTTCTTTTTTAACGGCATCGGATATTTCAAATTCTGTACTACCTGTACATGTCCACTGAGCTGGCTCAGCTGCCTCTTGATGCGATTTAGTAATTATATCAACTTTTTCAGCAACCATAAATGCTGAATAAAATCCCAATCCAAATTTCCCAATGATCTCGTTGGCATCTTTAGCGTCCTTAAATTTTTCAACAAACTCGGTTGCCCCTGAAAATGCAATCTGATTAATATACTTCTTAATTTCGTCCCCTGTCATACCAATACCTTTATCGCTTATGGTAATGGTCTTCTTCTTCTTGTTAACAGAAACATCAATTGTAAGATCGCCCAGCTCTCCTTTAAACTCTCCTAAAGAAGATAATCTTTTGATTTTTTGTGTTGCATCTACTGAATTAGAAACCAATTCACGAAGAAATATCTCATGGTCTGAGTAAAGAAACTTCTTAATAATTGGAAAAATATTCTCTGTGTGAATAGATATTGTACCTTTTTCGCTCATTTCAATATTGTTTTAATAAAAAAGCAAGTTTCAAATTCTATTCCTAAGAGTACATTTCCGCTAAAGACTGAAAAAATGTCAGTAAACAAAAAAGCCGATGCATTAAATGCATCGGCTTTTTAGCTTTAGTTAAATCAAAATCAATTAATAATGATTCTTTTGATTAGAGGTTTATTACTATCAATCATTACAACGATCACATAAATCCCTGAAGGAATTTGGCGATTAAGTTCTAAGTAGTCTCCTCCCTCAGGTAAACTCCCGTTCTGTCCTGCTTTTAGTGAAACATCAAATAGTTTAAATCCTTCTAAAGAATAAAAGCTAACAGGAACATCTTGCTCAGATTGTAATCCGCTTAAATCCAAAAATATTTTATTGTTAAGATCAAAATTCATGGGATTTGGATAAACACTAAACTCTATTCCACGACGATCTAAGTTAAAGACAACCGAGACAACTCCGGAGTTCGTTTTAGTTCCGTCAAAATCTACTTGTCTAAGTCGATAATAATTTACTCCAGCCAAAGGAAATTCATCAACAAATTTATATTCAATTATAGAACTTGAATTGCCCGCTCCTTGTATAGTATCAGATATGACAAAGAACTCATCTCTAGGATCAGCAGCACGTTCAACCACAAAATAATCATTATTGACTTCAGAAGCTGTTGACCAAATTACTTCAATCTCATCATTAACTCTCTTTGCATCGAAATTAAAAAGCTCGACTGGCAACGCCCCTGGATCCTCAGTACCAAGGGTAAAATCTCTAATGCTAAATTCAATCAAATCCACACCTGAGGTTGCTACTGTACCTCCCTGTCCAGAAATCGTAACTTCTTCTCCTACAGCAATCCATTGGTTGGGTGTTCCAGTACCCGGGAGGGCAGGATCGTCGTCCCAAAGCATCGCGTTGAGTAGTGTAGGGTCTCCAGGGTCACTTTCAGGCCCATAGGTTAAAGAAACCTGTGCATTTACGGGAGATGAACTACTTTCGATCCTCCACATTTCATTTGAAACTGCCACTATGGTTCCGAATGTACCAGTACCCATATCGAAATCTGTAGTTCCATTAAGGTTAGTTGTGAAATATTCAGCGGTCCACGCTACCCCTCCTGTAGAAACACTACTTACGATGGCAGGTCTGAAAATTCTTTCCTTACCAATTGGAAAATCAAAAGAACCACTAGCTACTATGGACGATCTTTGAACAGGTCCATCCACATAACTGGAATCAGCAGGGTTACCATTTACACCTCCTGCCGTTCTAATAACTAAAAGATTGTTTAAATCTGTTTCTAATACTCCTCGGGTAAATGTGATTGATTCGACTTCAACATCATTATTCCCGGCATCAACCAAGTTAATAAGATCATCACCAGTAATTCCTTCATTATTGATAATGAGATCTCCAAATGAATTACCATCTGCGTTTAAGAAAGAGCCTGCGATCGTCTGACTCGATGTGCCATTAAGTGTAATGGTGGAGTTCACTGTATTAAAAGATGCTGGTGCCTGGCGCTCTAGATTTCCTCCTATCTGTATATCTGTATTATTGTTTAACTGAAATGATCCATTTTCCAATAAAAGGCTGTCTAAAATTAAGATTTCAGTAGCACCAGAAGGGTTTGAGTTAAACGATCCGTTTCGTAAGATAAAATCTTCATTAATAAGTAAATCAGTTGAGAAATCTTTGTCTACCATTGGGCCATCAATAATAATATTTTCACAAACCTCGACAAATGCATTTGGAAGAGCTCTAGTTCCACTACCTGAAATAATGACTGACCTGACCTGATTTATCGCATTTAACACAGAATAGTCTGTAGTTCCTGCATATTCAATTGCTCCTCCACTCGGGCAAACAAAGAAATCCGAATAAAATCCGGCAGGTAACAATTCATTTGACACTCGAATTGTTCCTGTTCCTGAAACTAACCCAAGGAAAACATTAGAGACAGATGGATCAATATCCAATATTGCCCCATCCTGTATTTCTACTCTAAGAAGATTTACATTATCTGTATTTATGGTAAGTTCATCACCTGTCTGAACTACAATACTAGCTCCTAAAGGAACACCTGCTGGAAAAGATGGATTACCAACATAAGTCGGAGACTGATCAAACAGACCTCCACCAATACCATTGGTTAATAGTTCTTGCACTTCATTTGGAATAGCTCCATTATCCATCAAAGAATTGTCATTACATACATTTACACCAGCAGTATAAAAGCCCGAATAGAATGTATTTTCAACTCCCGAAAAGATAGACTGATCTATATTAATCTGATTTGATGCTTCATCAAACGATTGTTGGAGAAAGTTCCTGGTCCATGTATCACTGGTAGTTTGCAAGTACGCGGCACTATAATTATTAATTGTAAATAGAGGACTGTCAAACAGGACATCGCTGTCGTCATAGGTTAGTTGTATAGCACCAGTAAAATTATCTGCTGAATTGGAAGCGGTTATTAACCAGTAATACTGGAGTGCATTGTTAAAGTCAACAATCTCCTGATTTGCTGGTCCACTACCACAGTTAAAATCATCTGCATCATCAATTATTAAAGGATTTGTCAGGTCTTCTGCATTTACAGCACGTACCGTAACATCTCCAGCATCTACCTGATCTACAGATACTAAAGCCGGTGTAAATATAAACCCTCCTGATGTTAGCTGACCCACAGGATACTCCAACGGAGTATTAGAGTTTATTGCATTAAAAAATCTTCTTACCCCTCCACCTATGGAAGACGTTCTAATCATGTTATTTACTGAAAACGGATTTACAGGAATTATATCAGCTTCTGTATCTATCCTTAGCTCATTACTCTGAATATCTAATCTTCCATTTTCTAGTCTTAGTTCTTCCGATATTATAAATGTGAACCCACTTTCAATTCTTACATCGCTGGGGTTGTTTACAGTAACTCTTCCAAGGGAATTTATAAACCCTGAATTTGAGGAGATCAGCTGTAAATTGTTTCCGTTGAGTAGGATGCCTTCACCTAAAGAATTAACAGAAATATGATTTGTAGTACTTAACATCTGTAAATTACCCTCCAATGAAATTGTTGACCCTATATCTCTAATATTTCCCTGTGATACAGTAAGATCTCCGAGAATATTAATATCGACTAATACATCCAAATTTGATGGAGATGTTTTAAAGACGTTACCAAAATTATAAGTTCCTGAACCAACAATATTTATTGTTCTGCCTATTGCTTGAAAGCGAGTAGTATTGGAGTTACCTAAGTAAATACCATCGTTAGTAAAAGTAGCTGTTCCAGATCGCTGGGTATTGTAAATTAAATCTATTGAGTTTGCATCTAATGTGGCATTCGCCTCAATCATTAAGTTATTAGAAATCTCCAATGGATTTGTAACTATTTCAGCTCTGGTAGGAAAAGACCCTGAAGATATATTTATTTCCCTGATTATAGGAAGTGTCGAGTTAATTCCAAAATCTAATTGATTTGATGCTGTTAAATTATCGAAGACATTAATAATACCATTTACGTTACTAATCGAAGCATTTGCATTTAAAATTAAAGCGGCAACTTCCGGATTAATCCCATTTTGATTCCTTAAAGTAAAGTTTGCCAATGAATTGATATTGAAACTTCCTACTCCATTTGTAATTTCAAAAATACCTCTATTCTCTTCATAACAGTTACAAGCTGGATCAGTAATTCCAAATAAAGCCGTACCTCCAGTTTGGGAATAGTTCAAAACACCTCCAACTTCAGATGAAAGATTTCTTCTCACCTGAGTACCTACCAATAGATTACCTGATGTTACATTTATCGTTGGTTGTCCGGACCCATATTGTATATAGTTATTTCCATTTCCAGGCCCAGAACTTAAATCAACTGTACCCCCTCTTATTGTTAGAATTCCGTTCAATCCTATTCCTGTGTCATCACCACTCACGTTTACCGTTCCAGCGTCAACATCAAGTTCAGTATTTACCGGGATTAGGAAATTATCGCCACCTGTATTCAAGTCTATATCAATGTTATTATTATTGAGTGTTAATGTCCCAAGTTGAAGTTCTAATGCTTTTTGAGAGCCGTTTGCAGGTCCATTCAAATCAAAATCTGTATTAATTGTGAAAGAGGAGCTAGAGCTATCTCCGTTCATTACGACCCTATACAAATCGGGAATTACATTATCTGCATTTGTCCAAGAAGATGATACCCCATCTGCTGGAGCTAATTCCAATATTACATTATCACCACCGGTATTGTTCGTAAATAAATCGAAGCCACTATTTGCCCCTGTAGCAGCTACTGGATTATTTTCGACCGTATTATTAGCAAAATCAATATCTCCCTTAACAATGAGTCTATGTTCAAGGCCTGTCGCTGAATTATTAACATACACCTGATTGTCCCCATCACTTCGGGTTATAAAATCGTCCTCTACAGTAATAGTATTCGCTCCTCCAACACCACTGAATTCTATGAAACCGGCATTGAAAGCACCAATTTGAAAATCATCTGTGATCAAAATATCAGCCGTTACTCTAAAGGAAGCATTACCATCTACTAGCAAATCACGAACCTCTGAAGGGCCGGGAAACTCGAAAAATCGATCAATTTGATTACCCTGACCACCCTCAAATCTTACATTAGGGTAAACTGTTATTTCAGGAGGTAAAGAGAGAGTACCATCTGATGCACCGAAAAACAAAAATTGCGCCCCTTCATCAGCCCGATCTACAAATTGACCGAAATCCGTATCATTGAAAACCGGAGTACTTGTACTCGAAATAAAAGGTTGGAAAGTAGCATCGCCATCCACAATACCAAAATTAACATTGGCATCTTGGGCAATCATAAGTCGATTACCCTCATCATCCGTTGGGTCATTTATATTTTGCCTTTCCAGAATGAGTTGTGCTACTTGTACATCTATTCCTGCATCTCCAGAATAGTTTTCTATACCTATAATAACCATTCTTTGACCAGATGTCGCAAAAGATCTTATAATTGCGATATCACCGACTTGAGGAAAGTCTGCTGCAGCCGGTCCGTCATGAGTCAGTACCGGATCTGTCGACCAGGTATTTGGGTCATCCCAATCGTCAGCAGCAGCTACATTGCCAACAAAACCATTAGTTACTCTTGAATAATAAATCTCCGGAGAACCTGTAAATCGACCTGCCTCTCCAGCTAAAAAGTTAGCGTCTACCAACTCAAAACCACCACCAGATGGAGTAAAGCCAGTAGGGTTAGTAAATGAAATTTCATAATCAACACCCGTATCAGGATCATTAAATACTCTTCCGCCTTCATTTGGTGGTGCTGAAGGCATGGTTCCATCGTTTGTTGGATTAAAAATATTAGCGGAGTTATCTGTAAATCTTGTAAAAGGACTTCCATCAAGCACTCCTCCAGGAACATAGTTTGTTATATCTCTTAGTTGAGGGTCCGTTAATGGAGCAACATTGATATCCCTATCAAGTCCAAAAAAACGGAGTTCATTAACCACTGGAGGACCACTAAAACCAGAAGTTCTTACACGCCAGTAATAATCCATAGCATTGCCACCACTCAAATTGGTAGTTTGAAGAATTTCTAATTCAGGAAGGTCAGCGACATTGATCGTTATAAACCCTTCGCTAGGCACAGTTGCTAAATCGACTATTGCCGGGGTATAACGCGTTACCGTGTTAAAGATATCATTAGGGTCTGTAGCATATCCTATCGGAAAAAGGAAATGGTTCTCATCTAAACCGTCTATATCTGCATCACCTTGAAAATTTGGATCCCCAGAATCGGTTGGATTATTACCGTCCGAGGGTATTCTTAAGGTCAGCCCGCCATCCGAGGCATTTCCCCTCATCACAATCATATCCTCAAAGGAAAAACAGCCATTACAGTTATTTCTATCGGCCTGCCCTCCAAGGTCAACGTCCAACTCATCAATCCTCAAATTATGGACATCAATAAAAATCCGACCATGTCGATACTCCAGGCGCTGAATAATTACATCATTATCAAGCGCAATTACTGCGTCTTGATTATTTAGTCTAAAATTTCCGAAAACTGCTCCGGGATCCGTATCAATAGAAAGATCAAGAGGTCTAAACTTTAATAAAGCATCAATATCAGTAACACCTGGCGTATAAATTCCGAGTGTATCTCTATTTGTAACGTCACCAAAAAATCGAATTGCATATAGATCAGAAGTAGTAACTGTTCCACTTTCAACCGTGAAAGAGCTTACTGAACGCAAAGCATTTGCACCGTTGGTTCTGGTATTTGGGTTACCATCCCCTAATTGACCTGGAGTTTTATTAGGGGCTAGAATATCAACTCTTACTCCTGATGGTTTATCAACAACTACATTTGAGAATATTTGCTCATCTGTAGCATCGCTATCTACCAGAAGGTTTTCGAAAGTTAGTACCGCAGGAAACTCATTGTCAAAAAAAGTGGTATTTGCAGCTCTTGGGTCTGCCAATACCGTGTTATTGGTTGCCGTTTCTCCCAGAGAAACAAGATCTGCCTGTGTAACTCCAAAGAAATACTCGCCTTCCTGCTGAATGGTAAAGTTCCTTCCAATATGAACATCAAAGCCATTATGATCCATTCGAACGTCATTGCCAATGATAAAATCCGTTAGAATAACTAATGGCTGCGGAGCTAGGTCAGGGGATACATCTGGAACAGTAATCTGTTCAATGCCGACCGTTCTCTGATTTACCGTACCTTCAACAACTGCATCGGGATTCACAAGAACCAGGTCAAAGAAGGGGGCGGTAGAATTTACTCTGAAAATCTGTGTTCCCCCATTTAAATTATCTAACCCAAAAATCACCTCCCCTCCAGTTACAGAAATATTTGCAGGGTCAGAATTTATGTAGAGCCCTCCTAACGCATTCGGTTCTTGAATCTCTAATACTCCTCCCGACATCTGGAACACATTCCCAGGAAAGGTAAGATTAAAAGGAGCATAAGCTGTTTGAGTACCGCCCTGTCCTGTAAAACTGCTGCCGACACCGGAACCTCCGTTTACAATAGTGCTTCCACCCGTCTGTATATATCCTCCCTCATTTCCTGCTCCAAGAATGGAAGTTCTGATCTGGTTAGCATAAATAAATCCCCCCGACTGTACAACGACACTGGCGTTCTCCCTAGTAGTTATGCCACTAGGAACGAGAGCCTCTAAAATTCCGCCATCACTACTTTGAACGATACCATAAGGTACAATTGCTGTTCCAACTCGCTTAACAGCTCTGCCGCCCTGTGTCCATATCCTGGCGTTCTCGGAGACGTTGTAATTGCCAGTATTATTGAGGTCAAGAATTTCAACGTTTGCTTTCAGTCTTGCAGTACCTCTTACCAGGCCAAGCGAATTATCATTTTCAGTAAGCTGAGCAACATTTCCATGTCCCTGATTAGCAAAACCGAAAAGATTAAAGTTGGCTGGTGCAGATGCGCTTATATCCAGAATAAAATCAATAGTACCCTTATCAATTTCAATTCTGTAAAAATTACAGGTACCATTACAAGCAATTTCCTGATTCGATAGTGTATTGAGGAAGTTTACATCTACCTGTCCTTCGTCATTATCATTTGTTAAGTTAACTGCACCACGTCTCGTAAAGCTGGCACTTCCTCCAGTCTGTACGGTCAGGTCGCCTGACAAATTAAACTGATGTCTTGCTGCTGCATTGGTGGCATCTGTTCTGATCACACCGTTGGCTTCAACGGTAACATCACCATCTACTCCTACAGTTAAATCAGATGAGGACGCTCCTCCAAACTGAAATATTCCCTGAGTAAAGATCAGGTTATTGTTTACCTGTAAATCTGCATTTAGAGTGACAACATCTAAAGGGTTATCAAGATTTACCTGAAAGTTCCCAAACTGATAGGCCGTATTAATGGTGAAACCACCACCTACAGCCTGTGCAGTTCCGCCAGTAGATGGGTCAGAAAAATCATCTGTATTTCCTGCAGGGAAGTTACCTATGTTTGCTGCAGTACCTGCAAACGTTATTATACCGCTCCCGTTGATGTCGTTAAAGTTGATGTTCTCAGCGTCGGTAACCGCTAAAGTTCCATTTACCTCAACTTCACCCGTTCCAATATCAAAATTATCAATATCCAGCGTTACCGTCCGCCCAGGATTGATAACTACATTGTCGTTAGGTAAAGGTGTTTCCGTTGGAACAAGCGGAACTCTTAATGGAGTTGCCGAACCATCAAAAGTCCATGTTAAAGGATCACTCCAGTTACCGGACTGAAAACTGTAAAATGTTCTTCCGGGAGCACCTTCCAATGGACTCGCAGTATCGTCTGTGGTTCCCAACGTATAAATTCCATCATCCGCATTGGATAAGGAAACATCAAAAACTACCTTGTCTCCCGCTATGGTAGTGCCATTGACTGTGACTTCCTCAAAAGTTCCTGCGTTATCTCTTAACAATCGGTAATTACCTGCATTTTGCGGGTTTTCACCATTTATACCTTCACTAAAATCGAAAGTTATTTCGGCATCCAGCGTCCCGGTCACATCCATATACCATATTCTGGACCACCTACTAGTGATTCCAGGGCTCGTATCCGAGTCGTCAAAATCTACCGCGTTAGCCACGGGATTATTGTTGTGACCTGCAAAAAGATATTCCCCGTTATCCAATACAGGATTGGCAAAGCCAAAACCAGCAGAAGATGCCTCGCTATGAACATTGGTCCCATCAACTTGCCCTACACCCGCAACCTCAAAATCAAAATCTCCATTACCCGGGGTATCGCCACTGTAAAAGTCATTTGCTACGGATATGTTGTATTTGGAAGAAAGGTAGTTTTCCAAAACCCCCCTTTGTGCCTCGTTAATGAAAGCATCGAAAAGAATAATTTCCGCGATCTCTCCATCGAAGTCCTGTGTTTCCTGATATCCTCCATCTACATTATCCTGTTCACCTCCAATAGTAAAATTATTACTCGTACCTTGATCAATAGTGCCACCTGGATTTCCCGAGAAAGGACTAGGGTCAGCATTACCATTTTGATTAACAATTAATTGTCCTGAACCGCCAGTCTGGGTTCTGTTAACCATTATGTTCAGGTTACCATCATCAAAATCAGTTCCTACTACGTTGTTTGTTCCCGAAAGGAATGTTTGAAGACTTTGAGGGTTAAAAACAAGGTATTCGTTGCTTTGTCCATTATTGGCAAAACTTAATACAGCCTCTGCCGCATTTGTATTTGATTGAAAAACAACTAAAGCTGTAATGGAACTGGAAGGCATATCGGTAAAATTTGGCCTCACCATTCTCGATGCCCCTGTTCCAGTATTATCAAACTCGACAAGACTGAAGCCATTTGCAAGCATTCCGGTCACATCAGCAGGACGACTGTCTTCTGTGACGCCAGGTATAAAATCATTCGCATTACCCGAAATATCCCTCCATACGGCTACATCCGTACCGGAAAGTGTTGTTGAGTCCCCCGTTAACCAAAGGACGTTTCTTGGTTGTCCTACACTTCCATCAGAATTACCAACACCTCCAGGACCAGTCTGAGAGACTGCCACATAATTAATGGACAAAACAAAGAATAAATATAAGTAGTACTTCTTCATAACACCTTTTTAATCACCTCAGTCAATTAATCAAAAATCCCTGAGATTAATATTTCAAATTACAAAAAGATTTATAACGCGTGTTCCTGAATACGAAAAAATATGATTTAGTAACCTTCTCTTTACCGAATTCGATCAACCGAACGAATCAAATCTTCATCTTTTTTAATAAACCTGGTCGCAAAGCGATTTAAGATAATAGCTGCCAGCGGGAAAAAAACACCGTATTCATAGGATCCGTATGCTCCTAAATCGTTCTGAGCTCTCCAGACTAAGAATAAGGAAGATCCAACACATAGGCCGATCAATAGACTGTTTAGAAGACCTAATTTCATTTGCAAAAGACGGTTTTTGAATAGAAAAATTTCTATTACAGCAACCAAAATTGATAAACTTCCAAAGATACCGATCCATGTATAAGGATATAGTATTTGCGAATTATCTGGCCCAGAGCTTTGTATTGCAAAAAAAGAAAAAATTCGAAGTGAGGTGGAGTCATTGGCCCCGAACCAATGACCGAAAACCATAGACAGACCCATTAAAATAATGACCCCAATTAAGAAAAGAGTTTGTATTCGTTGTATCATATGTTATTCTTCCGCTCTATCTAAAAGTTTTTGATCTATCGTTTTTTCGGTACTAGCTCCAAGTTTTTTTATGTTTTGTATACGCTTCACAATATTACCTGAGCCTGTGTATAGTTTCTTACCCGCATCCTGATAAGTTCTTTGTGCAATATCGAGATGGCTCCCAATTTTTTTCAGATCTTCAGTAAAGCCAACAAATTTATCGTATAAAGCTCCACTTTGGCGAGCAATTTCCAACGCATTCCTGTTTTGATATTCCTGCTTCCAGATGTTGGCAATCGTCCTCAAGGTTGCGATCAGAGTTGAAGGACTAACAATAACTATATTTTTGGAGTAAGCATCGTTGAAAAGGCTGGAATCATTTTGTACGGCCAAGGAGAAAGCTGGTTCAATGGGGATAAACATCAAGATGAAGTCCAGACTACCAACTTCTTCGAGGGATTGATATTCTTTTTCGCTTAAATCTTTAAGATGTTTTCTAATAGAAAGTAAATGTGATTTTAGTTCCTGCTCCTTGGAAACTCCTTCCTCAAGGCCAACATATCTTTCGTAAGCGATTAGTGATACCTTCGAATCAATAATAACGCTTTTACTATCGGGTAATTTAACAATAACGTCGGGCCTATATCTTCGGCCTTCTTGTGTATACGATTCCTGAGTGAAGTATTCCCTACCTTTTTCCAAGCCTGATTTTTCGAGGATACTTTCCAAAATGAATTCCCCCCAATTTCCTTGAGCTTTTGTATCTCCCTTAAGCGCTTTGGTTAAGTTTTCCGCTTCCTTAGTAATTTTTTGATTTAGATCTCTCAGTTGAGATAACTGCTCCTTCAAAGAGGCGTGTCTGGCAGTACTCTCCTTACTATTATCTTCAACTTTTTTTTCAAATTGAACGATTTTCTCTTTGAGAGGAACTAAAATATCGTTCAGGTTTTGCTTGTTCTGATCCGTAAATTTTTTACTCTTCTCTTCAAGTATATTGTTCGCAAGTACCTGAAATTCCTTCGAAAACTTCTGATTTAAATCCTCAAACTCACTTCTTTGTGTTTTTAGCTTTTCTTCGAGATTCGAAATCTGAGTCTCTGTACTCGAAAGCTTTGAGCTTAAATTTAACACCTTGGAGCGTTCGTCTTTTAGCTCAGCTTTTAGATTAGTCGATTCTTTTTCCAGAATAGATTCTTTTTCCACATTGATCGATTCGGTAGAATTCATCTTTGACCTTAAGACCAAAAAAGTTGATGCTATTCCAATAATTAGCCCTAATAGAAGAAAAACTACACTCATTTATACGTGTCTGAAATAACAAATACGATGCTGACCTGCAAAAGTATATTTTTTAAAGTTGAATGCCTTAGCGATCAAAAATTACTTTATGATATGAAGTGAATTCATATCCTTAGATTTGTAACATGCAAAGAAAGAACCCAGGCAAAAATCCCAGTAAGTGGACTGATAACAAGAATAGTAAAAAAGTTCCTTCCGAATCTGAGGAGATAAGATTAAACAAGTTTATAGCTAATGCAGGAGTTTGCTCTAGAAGAGATGCAGATAAACTCATAGCCGAAGGGTCTATAAAAGTCAACGGAAAAATTATTAGAGAGCTCGGCTACAAAGTTCTTCGCTCTGATAAAGTATCTTATAAAGGAAAGGCTTTGAAATCTGAAGCGCTAAGATATGTGCTCTTAAACAAGCCAAAAGATTTCATAACAACCGTTGATGATCCACAAAACAGAAAGACAGTCATGCAACTAGTAGAAAAAGCCTGTGATGAAAGGATTTATCCGGTTGGCCGTTTAGATAGACAAACTACCGGACTTTTACTCTTCACCAATGATGGTGAGCTGGCTGATAAGCTATCACACCCTTCCAATAATATTAAAAAACTCTACCAAGTTGAACTAGACAAACCGTTAGATGATCTTGATTTCGAAAAAATTGCATCCGGAGTTACTTTGGAAGACGGAAAGGCATTTGTTGACAACCTGGCGATTATCGAAAAACATAAACGTACGATAGGTATAGAAATCCATTTAGGAAGAAATAGAATTGTTAGACGGATTTTTGAAAGCCTGGGATATGACGTAATCAGACTCGATCGGGTTATGTACGCCGGACTTACAAAAAAAGATCTGCCGAGAGGGAAATGGCGTTATCTTACCCTAAAAGAGATTATTAGGTTGAAGCACTTTAAATAAAAAACCCCGCTTCAAAAGAAACGGGGTTGGGTGGTGCTGAGTGGACTCGAACCACCGACTCACGGATTTTCAGTCCGATGCTCTACCACCTGAGCTACAGCACCTGAAAAAGTGGTTGCAAAACTAGATATTTTTATGGTTCGTCCAAAACTTTTGACTAAAATTAGAGATTGTTAAAATCAAAGCTTTCTCATGGCAATAATATCACAAATAGCTTTTCTCATTGCGCTAGGCATAACATCCTTTTTCCTGTACAAAAGGGTTAGCCGCATCAAGAAGAATATTCTTCTTGGCAGAAGTGTAGATCGTTATGATAATGCTTCTGAGAGAATTAAAATGATGCTTCTGGTAGCCTTTGGTCAAAAGAAAATGTTTAAAAGGATCATTCCGGCAATTTTTCATTTCATGATCTATATTGGTTTTGTACTAATCAATATTGAAGTTCTTGAAATTATACTAGATGGAATACTGGGAACACACAGACTGTTCGCTCCCTTACTGGGAGGAGCTTATAATTTCCTTCTCAATTTCTTTGAGTTCTTAGCTGTATTGGTGGTACTAGCTTGCCTTGTTTTCCTCATAAGACGGAATGTATTGAATATTGATCGATTCAAAAAAATTGAAATGCTGGGTTGGCCCGCCTTAGATGCCAACCTGATTCTCGTAATAGAGATCTTTTTAATGTTCGCTATTCTTTCAATGAATGCTACAGATCAAATTCTTCAAGGTAGAAATGTAGCGGGTTATCCTCAAACGGGTACTTTCATTTTTAGTGCCACGTTAATTCCTCTATTCGAAGGCTTTAATAATTCATCTTTGGTTGTAGTTGAACGAGTAGCCTGGTGGATACACATATTAGGAATATTTGCATTCGCTGTTTATGTAACCTATTCCAAGCATCTTCATATAGCACTAGCCTTCCCTAACACATATTTTTCAAATCTACTAGCAAAAGGGAAAATGAAAAATATGGACGAAGTCACCACGGAGGTAAAAAGCATGTTGGGATTATCTAGTGGTGATACCCAGGCTCCGCCAGCGGAGATTGCAAGATTTGGCGCAAAGGATATAAATGATCTCAGCTGGAAAAACTTAATGGACGCTTACTCCTGCACAGAGTGTGGCCGGTGTACTTCAGAATGTCCGGCAAATTTAACGGGCAAGAAACTTTCCCCTAGAAAAATTATGATGGATACCCGAGACCGAATGGAAGAAGTCGGGGCAAGTCTTGAAAAAGGGGGTAAGGGACTGGAAGACGGCAAGTCACTTTTAGGAGATGATTACATTACAAGGGAAGAAATTAATGCATGTACTTCTTGCAATGCATGCGTAGAAGCTTGCCCTATAAATATTGATCCTCTATCTATTATTCTTCAAATGAGAAGGTATGTTTCGATGGAAGAATCTGGTAGTCCCGCATCCTGGAATTCTATGTTTCAGAATGTGGAGACTAATTTTGCACCCTGGAAATTTTCGGCACAAGATCGATTCAATTGGTCCGAAGAGTTAAAACAAAGCTAGAAAAATGAGTGAATCTAAATCATATAAAGTTCCAACAATGGCCGAAATGGCCTCTTCAGGTAAAGAGCCAGAAATACTTTTCTGGGTAGGATGTGCTGGCTCTTATGATGATCGATATAAAAGAGTAACCATAGCCTTCACCAAAATATTGAACGAGGTAGGAATTAATTTTGCGGTTCTCGGCCCGGAAGAGACGTGCACGGGAGACCCAGCCAGAAGAGCTGGTAATGAATTTTTATTCCAGATGCAGGCGGTTAGCAACATTCAGGTTCTGAATGGCTACAACATAAAAAAAATAGTAACTGCCTGCCCGCATTGCTTCAACACCATAAAAAATGAATATCCTGAATTAGGAGGTGAGTACGAAGTCGTGCATCATTCTACTTTTCTTCAAAATCTGATCGATGAAGGAAAAATTAAAATGAAGGATGGAAATTCTTTTAGTGGAAAGAAAATCACCTACCATGATTCTTGTTATTTGGGAAGGGCGAATAATGTATATGAAGCACCTAGAAAAGTTCTAGAAGCATTAGACGCAGACCTAGTAGAAATGAAAAGGTGCAGAACTAAAGGCTTATGTTGTGGTGCAGGTGGAGCACAGATGTTTAAAGATGCAGAACCTGGAAACAAAGAGATCAATATTGAACGTACTGAAGAAGCTCTGGAAACAGGTGCTGGCATTATTGCAGCAGCATGTCCTTTTTGTATGACGATGATGTCGGATGGGGTGAAGAATAAGGAAAAAGAAGCTGAGGTGAAGGTCTTAGATCTTGCAGAACTAATAGCAGAAAAACAAGGTTTATAGGGAATAGAGAAAATGGTAATTGATTTCGATAACATAGCAGGTCATTCTAGGATATGGATTTATCAATCCAATAAGGCTGTCGAGCTTGATGTCCAGCAAAAAATATTAGAAAAAGGAAAAGTTTTTTTAAGCGGATGGGCTGCTCACGGTGCCGATCTTAAAGCTTCTATTGATTTTAGGTACGATCATTTTTTAATTATTGCTTTAGATGAATCTCACGCAGGTGCTACTGGCTGCTCCATAGATAAATCAGTTACTTTTATAAGATCCGCAGAAGAAGAATATAAACTAAGCTTCCTCGATAGAACCAAAGTAGCTCTTGATATAGATTCGAAAGTGATCGTAAAAGATTTAAATGTTCTTAAAAAGGATATAAAAGAAGGTTTGATTAATGAACATTCAAACTTATTTAACAACCTCATCCAACAAAAAAAGGATTTGACTACTGACTGGAAAATACCGGTCAAAGACTCCTGGCTGGGCAAGTATTTTGTTCAGGGGGAAAACGTATCGATCTAAAAAACGTATTATTCGCTAATAGTATTCAGAAGTTGATTCAATTAAAACTGGATTAATATTTGTTGTATTGATCAATCCTATTGCAACTTTATATTAACTTAAAAGGCTTAAAGGCTAATTTTGTGCATATGACGCGTCTATTTTTTTTGTTGTGCCTCTTAAGCGTTATTTATGGATGCAGTCCACTAAAAAACGCGAATAAAAAATTTCAAAACGGAGAGTATAATGTTGCTATAGAGCAATTTGAAAAACTCTCTTCAAACCCCAAGTATTCTGGTGAGGCTCTTTTCAAGATTGGAGAATCATATCGATTATCAAACAGACTTGAAGAAGCTGCTGAGTACTATAAAAAGGCTTACGATCTAGGATACAATAAACAAGCCTCCTCTTTTTATTACGCCTATTCTCTAAGACATCAGGGAGAATATAAAAAAGCAAGAGAAGAGTTTTCAAGCTTCCTTGCCAGTGCTGAGGAAGGAAAGTTCTATACTATGGCTTCCCGGGAGATGGATAATCTTGATGTTATTGAAAATATCATCACCGATAAGACGAATTACTTTGAAATCAATAATGTGCAGTCCATAAACTCTAAAAACGCTGAGTATTCCCCTTTTGTGAATGATGGAAAATTTTATTTCACCTCTACCAGAGAGGATGGCAAAATATATAAAGCCACGGGTTCTAACTTTTCCGATATCTATGTTGCTAAAACTGATGACCTGAATGTAGATGGCAGCACATCACAAAGTGTTGGAGGTTTTATCAATACTTATGGGGTGAACGAGGGAACTCTTGCCCTCTCGCCTAATGGCAAAACAATCATTTTCGCACGAGGCAATTCAGGAAAAAGAAAAGGTACTGACGATGTTAATTTATATATCTCAAGGTATCGGAATAACCAGTGGACCGAGCCTTCTTTAATGAATATCAATGAAAAGAACTCCTGGACGTCTAGTCCCTCATTCAATAGAGAAGGAAATACATTGTATTTTGCTTCAAACCGAAAAGGAGGATTTGGAGGAACGGACATTTGGGTGGCGCACCTCAATAGGAATGGTAGATGGGGAAAAGTGAAAAATGTGGGACCCGTCATCAATACCCAAAGAAATGAGATGTTCCCTTTCGTTTCGGAAGATGCAAAATTGTACTTCGCCTCCGATGGTCACCCTGGTCTAGGTGGGCTCGATATATTTGTAGCGGAACGGTCCAGGGGAAGAATTTCAATTGAAAATATCGGAAGGCCGGTAAACTCTACGGATGATGATTTTGGATGGTTTATGATTGCCCCAAACAAAGGCTTTTTTAGCTCAAACAGAGAGGGTGGAGAAGGTGATGATGACATCTATTCTTTCGTGAATCATGATCCTAACATCAAAGTAGTAAACTATTGGTTAGATGGTGTAACTATGACCACTAGAGAAGATGGGGTTAAAGTACCTTTGGCCGACGTGAAATTAAGATTGCTTGATGACGAGGATAACCAACTGGATTTTGTGGATACAGATGAAGCAGGTCAATTTAGGTTTAGATTAGATCCTGAATCAGAGTACATTTTGTTCGGGGAAAAACAATCTTATTTTACTACACGATTACTTTATTCAACAGAAGGAAGATCAATTAGGACAGATACCCTCAAAGAATTTGTAACAAATGTTTATTTCGATACAACACTAGTCCTGGATAAGATCATTGTTGATAAAGCGATCGTACTAGATAACATCTATTACGATTTGGATAAAGCAAACATTCGCGAAGATGCTGCACGTGAGCTTGATAAACTAGTGGCTGTTCTTAGTGATAATCCGGAAATAAAAATTGAACTAAGTTCACATACTGATAGCAGGCAAACGGACACGTACAACCAAGATCTTTCTCAAAGAAGAGCTCAGTCAGCTGTCGACTATATAGTTTTAGCTGGGATATCCTCAAGTAGGATAGTAGCAAAAGGCTATGGCGAAAGCCAGTTGATCATTCCGGATTCAGAAATAGAACAACTTATTTCTGAAGAGGCGAAAGAAGCTGCTCATCAAAAAAACAGAAGAACAGAGTTTAAAGTCATCGAATACGATCTCCAGGAAGAACAAGAAAAGGTTGAGCTGGAAGATCTTGAAGACCGCCTTTTTAGGGAATATTAATACTTCCTTCTTATTTTTATCACAATGAGTGATAAATACCTAAAAAGAGGGGTTTCTGCTTCAAAAGAAGATGTACATGAAGCCATATCAAAATTAGATAAGGGCTTGTTTCCCAATGCTTTCTGTAAAATTATCCCGGATTATCTTTCAGGTAATGATGAAAAGTGTTTGGTTATGCATGCCGACGGCGCAGGAACCAAATCATCATTAGCATACGCATATTGGAAAGAAACAGGAGATCTATCTGTATGGAAAGGAATAGCTCAAGACGCCATCGTAATGAATACAGACGATCTATTATGTGTAGGAGCAATTGAAAACATTATTTTCTCGTCCACAATTGGAAGAAATAAAAATCTGATTCCCGGAGAAGTGCTCAAAGCAATCATAGAAGGAACAGAAGAATACCTGGAGAAATTGAGATCTTTTGGCGTTGAAATAAGGAGTTCAGGTGGAGAGACAGCTGACTTAGGTGATTTGGTCCGTACAATTATAGTTGATAGTACCGTCGCCTCATCAATGAGCCGATCCAATGTGATCACAAACGAGTCAATAGCTCCCGGAGATGTTATCGTAGGACTATCGTCGTCAGGAAAAGCAAATTATGAAGATGAGTACAATAGTGGCATTGGCAGTAACGGCTTAACTTCTGCAAGACACGATATTTTTAATAATTCTGTTGCCGAAAAATATCCTGAAACCTTTGACCCCCAATTAGATAAAGAAGTACGATATACAGGGGATTACTTTCTAACAGATTCAATAAATGGCCTTCCTATAGATATTGGAAAAGCAGTCTTATCTCCTACGAGGACCTACACTCCAATCATAAAGAAGATAATTGATGAAATGAGGTCTCAGATTCATGGAATGATCCATTGCAGTGGCGGTGCCCAAACCAAAGTACTTCATTTCATACGTGATTTGCACGTCATCAAAGACAAGCTATTGCCTACTCCTCCTTTGTTCAACATCATCAAAGAACAAAGTAACACAGATTGGAAGGAAATGTATAAGGTTTTTAATATGGGACATCGTATGGAACTATACGTTGAAGAAAAATATGCTCAAAATGTAATTGACATTTCTTTAGAGTTTGGAGTAGATGCTCAAGTGGTAGGTTTTGTAGAACCTTCGGATAAATCTAAAGTATCCATTAAAACCCCTTATGGAGAATTCGAATATAGCTAGATCCTTGTGTAAACAGAGGAGAATATAAACGCCCCGAAATAATCTTTATATCTGATTCTGGTAAAACCGTTTCTTTCCAGTAACTCACTAAAAGGATATAGTCTCGTCGCCTCAAGTCTTGCAAAAACACGAAAAAACGAATGCATTGCTTTTAAATAAATACGCTGCCAAATGATATGTTCACCTTTTTGAAAGTCCGCCACCAGAAATTGCCCTTCTGGTTTTAGTAGTTCGTAGATTTTAGATATTACTGCATTAAGGTTTTTTTCATTAAAAACGTCTAGAAAGTAGAATGATAATACTGCATCAAAACGCTCTTCAAAATGGATATCCAGAAAGTTGTCATTCAAAAAATAGGCATCAAGATGATTTGCATTGCCATGTGCTTTTTCTATCATTTTTTGTGATAAGTCCACGTATACGATAGAAATACTTCTTCTACTCAGGCTCCTTAGAAATTTTCCAGCACCTCCTCCAAGAATCAATATCTTACTGTGCTCGGGGATTACATGCAGCCATTCAATTTGACTTTCAAGTATTTTACCTTTAAACACTAAGTCCGCGATCGAGTCGTATACAACGCTCAGGAAATCAAAGTCGTTACTTCTCAAAACAAGAAAAAAGCAGGTAGGAAGAACACACCATCTCCGAAATATCTATGAATATTATCTTTTAGTAGATTCATTCGATTAAGATATAATAGTGCTATTAGTACTATTAGCATTAAGAAAAGCATATTCATAACTGCAAAATTTGCTTCTCTTAAAAGAGATATGGTATATAGCACAACAAAAACTACGACTATCGAGCAAATAATCTTCGATACATTACTTAAACCTATTCGAGTTGCAATCGACTCAAATGAGTTTTCAATATCTACCTTTCTTTCGCAAATTGAAAAAACCAGAAGGTTGATAATAACCACGCACCAAAAAGAAAATACCAGCAAGAATACATTGAGATAATCAGCCTGGCCCATAACGGATAGAATGGGTGTAAATACTCCAACCGTATAAATGAAAGAAGAGCTTACCTCTTTAAACCATAAAGCTTTATCTCGTTTTTTAAAAACTAAAGCGAAGTAAATGAGAACTACTATAGCTATAATTATACCCCATTTCACCGTCTCCATAGGCAATAAAAAAAGGTAGTAAGTACTTATAATTAGTACTCCTGAAAAAACAGCTGTGATTGTTCTTCTATAACGCCAATGAACAATATGTCTAAGAGTAGTAGCCGTATCTTTTAATCTATTTGCGTCTACCAGATGATCAAAAGTATAGATTAGCCAAATCGATGTCCCGAGCAAAATTATTGCAGGATAGCCTAATGTAACATCCAAAATTTTAGAGAAAGCTAATAAGCATACGATGCCGCCAATACATATATCCAGGCTTAATGCGTTAAAGCCCTTATAGGATACAAGTTTCATACTAGCTATTATCTGGATTAATGATTCTAAAACTTCGCAAGAATCATTTTGTAGTTCTTTCTTTTGAAGGTTTCAATTTTCCTCATTTTTACATAAAGGAAAGCTACCTTATGCAATTCATAAAATGAACTGTATCCTAGTTCTTTAAGAAGATTTATAACCTCATAGCTACCGTTTACATACGAGCTTTTTAGTATTTCTAATACAAGGGTTGGTTTTGATTTCTTTATAATCTCTGTACAGCTTTTGACGGCTTGATATTCATGACCTTCCACATCAATCTTTATAAAGCCGATTTCAGAAGTCACCTCTTCGGGTAAATAATCATCTAGTATTTTGCACTCGTAGCTCGTATAATCTTCTTTATCATTCAAAGCCTCTGTCCCTTCCACTATTCTTGAAGCAGCAGTATTACCAACAACCTCATAAGCTTGATACACCTTATTAACATCTGAGGCACCAACGTTAAAAGGAGTAATATTCTCTTTGTTAGACGTGTTGAGTTTTAGTAGTTGAAAGGTTCTCTTATTAGGTTCAAAAGAATAAATGTGTTTAAAGTAATTGGAGAATGTCAAGGAATGATTACCGATATTAGCCCCAATATCTAGGCAAATCTTATCTGTAAAATTCGGAAGGACATTTTTCTCTAGACACTCTAAAAACTCCTTTTCATATTTCCCATATACCTGAAGCTTTTGAGATAAAACATCATCGGTATATACAACCATGTGTGGATACCTATTCCTATGTATAGCCGATAAAAGACTTAATAGTTTGTAGGTTATTAACCCCAGGACTTTTAGTACAAGCTTCATTGAAAAAGCAATAATAACACTTTTTGCCTTAACCGTTACTTAGTGCTTCAGCACCTCCAACTATTTCTAAAATTTCTGTGGTTATGGCTGCTTGCCTTGTTCTATTATAAGTAAGTTTTAATTCCTTGAGCAGCTCATTGGCATTGTCTGTGGCTTTGTCCATTGCTGTCATTCGAGCACCGTGCTCTGAAGCATTAGATTCTAATACCGACTTGAAAAACTTTATTTTCACCGATCTTGGAATCAGATCTTCAAGGATCTCATTTCGATTAGGCTCAAAAATATAATCATTTTCTACAGCTGAAAGATTATCATCCGAGACGCTAGAATCGATAGGTAGTAATTGATCTGTTTTTAGAATCTGGGTTGCTACGTTTTTAAATTCATTGTAAACAACATGCACCCTATCATAATCACCGGATGCAAACTTATTCATTGCAAACTCTGCTACTGTTCGGGCTTTCTCAAAACTTAAATCAGAAAATATCTCATAATAATCACTGATTACAGAATAATCTCTCTTTGAAAAGAATTCAAATGATCTTTTTCCCAGAGGAAGTATATCAACATTTCCTGAATTGAAGAGTGATTGATATTTATCTTCAATGAGTCTGTTTGTTGTTTTAAAGACATTGCTGTTAAATGCTCCGCATAAACCTTTATCGGAACTGATCGCAATAATTAAAACCTTATTTATATCTCTAAGCTCGTAATATGGGCTTGAGGTATTCTCCTCACCTCCGAGATTACCTAGGATTTCATCAAGCTTTTGGGCATAAGGCCTTAACTCGATTATTTTATCTTGTGCCCTTCTCAACTTGGCAGCAGCAACCATTTTCATTGCCTTGGTAATCTGCTGGGTTGACTGAACAGAATTTATCCTATTTTTTACCTCTTTTAGGTTCGCCATTTGATACTATACTTATACGTAAGTTTTAGCTATCTCCGTTGCCACCTCTTCTAAAACTTTAGTAGCACTTTCCTCCAGTTTACCGGATTTTAGAGTATCCAATGCAGATCTATGACTTGCATTTAGCGTTGTTATAAATTCCTTTTCGAAGTCTTTTACTTTATTTTCAGGAACTTTGTCTAGAAAACCTTTAGTAGAGGCATAGATTATAGCAACTTGCTCTTCAACAGGTGACGGACTAAACTGCCCCTGTTTTAGTATTTCTTGGTTTCTACGTCCCCTATCAATCGTTCTCTTAGTTGCAGCATCTAAATCTGACCCGAACTTAGCAAAAGCCTCAAGCTCCCTAAACTGTGCCTGATCAAGCTTCAATGTTCCAGCAACCTTTTTCATAGATTTGATCTGAGCAGAACCTCCGACACGAGATACGGAAATACCGACATTAATCGCAGGCCTTATACCTGAATTAAACAGGTTAGACTCAAGGAATATCTGACCATCCGTAATGGAAATAACATTCGTAGGAATATATGCGGATACATCACCAGCTTGCGTTTCAATAATTGGTAAAGCAGTTAAAGAACCTCCTCCTTTTACTTTTCCTTTGAGTGAATCAGGCAAGTCATTCATCTGCTGAGCAATATCGTCACTATCAATAACCTTAGCAGCCCTCTCAAGCAGACGAGAGTGAAGATAGAAAACATCCCCAGGGTATGCTTCCCTTCCTGGAGGTCTTCTCAACAATAAAGACACCTCTCTATACGCAACAGCTTGTTTCGAAAGATCATCATAAATAACTAATGCAGGGCGACCAGTATCTCTGAAATACTCTCCTATTGCAGCCCCAGTAAATGGAGCAAAGAATTGCATAGGTGCAGGATCTGATGCTGAAGCCGAAACAACTACTGTATAATCCATGGCTCCGTTTTTCTCCAATGCTGCCACAACACCTGCAACAGTAGAAGCTTTTTGACCTATTGCAACGTAAATGCAAAAAACGGGCTCGCCTCTGTCGTAAAATTCTTTTTGATTGATAATGGTATCAATAACTACAGCAGTCTTCCCCGTTTGACGATCACCAATAACCAATTCTCGCTGTCCCCTTCCAATAGGGATCATAGAGTCAATCGCCTTAATACCCGTCTGAAGAGGTTCAGAAACAGGTTGCCTGTAAATTACACCTGGTGCTTTTCGCTCCAAAGGCATTTCATAAAGATCACCTTCAATTTTTCCCTTACCGTCTATTGCATTACCAAGAGTATCTACAACTCGGCCCACCATTCCATCACCGACATTGACTGATGCAATTAAACCAGTTCTTTTAACAGGATCACCTTCCTTAATCTCAGCCGAATCTCCAAGAAGTACAGCACCAACATTATCTTCCTCAAGGTTAAGAACAAGTGCTTTAAGACCATTCTCAAACTCCAGTAACTCTCCCGCCTGTGCCTTTGAAAGGCCATAGATTCTTGCTACGCCATCGCCTATTTGAAGGACAGTTCCTATTTCCTCTAGTTCTGCTTCTGATTTATAGTTAGATAATTGCTCTCTTAATATTGCAGAGACTTCATCTGGTCTAACTTCTGCCATAATTGTCTATTTAAATAGTCTTCGATTAAGACTGGTCAATTAAATTTCGTTTTAAATTCTTCAATCTATTACTGATAGATGCATCTATTTGCCTATCACCTAACTTGAGTATAAACCCACCGATCAATTCTTCCTCTACTTTTTCCTCGAGTTCTACTTCTTTTCCAGAAGTTAAAGCAGAGACAGCATCGGAAAACTCTTTTTTAAGATGATTATCAAGCTCAAATGTTGTAGTAACATTAGCTTTTTGAATTCCTTTCAACTCATTATATAGCTTTCCGAATTCTTTTGTCATTAGTAATAAATATGCTTCTCTACCCTTTCTAAAAACAATATTTAAGAAGCTTGAAAACATTTCTTCCACTTTTCCTTCAAAGATTGTATTAACAACCTTAAGTTTTTTGGTAGATGGAATAATCGGACTTTTCAACAATAGAGCTAAATCTCTATTGTCCGAAACAGTTTTCCCAAAAAGCATTACGTCATCATTCAGCTTTTCTACATTGCTTTTTTCGACCCCGAGATCAATAAGTGATTTTGCGTATCTATATGCGATTCTGAATTCTGACATTCGGAAATCAGTTTAACTTCAAGTCTTTAATATATCCTTCCACCAGATTTTGCTGATCTTTCGAATCGCTTAATTCTTTTCTAAGTATTTTCTCTGCGATTTCAACAGATAGTACGGCTACCTGATTACGAACTTCAGCCAATGCTGCTTGCTTCTCAGCATTGATAGATCCTTTGGCATCTTCAATCATCTTTTCAGAAATTTTAGAAGCATCTTCTTTAGCTTCTTCTTTGATTGAGTTCGCGATATCTCTTGCTTCTTTTAGTATTTTATCTCTTTCCTGTCGGGCCTCAGCCATTAATTCCTGATTATCCTCTTTCAGCTTCTTCATTTCTTCCTTGGCCTTCTCTGCAGAATCCAAAGCTTCCTGAATGTTATCCTCCCTGATTTTTAAAGAGTCTAAAATCGGCCTCCAGGCAAGTTTTGACAATAAAAAAACGAGTAGCCCAAAAATAATGAGCTGCCAGATTATCAATCCGGTTCCGGGGGTTAGTAATTCCATTTTTAAAGTATTTGAATGCTAATAAAGAAAGCCTGGATTATACCATATGCATAAAGCAGGCTTTCTAATTAATTAACCCTTAAAAGAAATGAGAAGACAAATCACAAGTCCGAAAAGGGCTGCAACCTCAATAAGGGCTGCAATAACAAGCATCGCACCTTGAAGTTTACCAGATGCTTCAGGTTGTCGTGCCATAGCTTCCATGGCAGAGCCCCCAATTTTTCCGATACCTAATCCTGCACCAATAGCTACAAGACCTGCACCGATACCAGCACCCATAATTGCCAAACTCAAATCTGCTAATAATTGTAATAACATAGCATTACTTATTTATATGTGAAACAACGAATTCTAATGGTTTTCCTCGACTGCCATTCCAATATATAATGATGAGAACATCGTAAATACATATGCTTGAATAAAAGCAACCAGGATTTCTATTATATTAATAAAGAGTACGATAATGGTAGAACCTATTCCTACATAAGCGCTACCAAAAATAAACACTAAAGAGATTAAACTTAAAATTACAATATGACCTGCCGTAATGGCTACAAATAGTCTAACTAACAAAGAAATGGGTTTTGTAAATATTCCTAAGATCTCAATTGGAACGATAACTACATAAAGCCATTTCGGAACTGGTGGCAAAAAAATGTGCTTCCAATATGTTGATTTACCATTGAGATTTGTGTAAAGGAATGTGAACAAGGCCAATACTAAGGTCACAGCGATATTACCAGTAAGATTTGCAGCCCCCGGCAGTAACCCTAATATATTTCCGAAGAGTATAAAGAAGAAAAGAGTTAATAGGTAAGGCATGAATTTCTGATACTTACCTTCTCCTATATTAGGTTTGATTACTTCGTCTCTTAAATAAACTATTAAAAGCTCAAGGAAATTTTGAAAACCTGATGGAGCCGAGGTTGGATTCTTTTTATACGATTTGGCTACCCCAATCAGGCTAACCATCAATAGTGTAGCTGTAAGAATGAGAAAGAATACGTTTTTAGTAATGGAAACATCTAAAACATGACTATCGCTTCCTATGATCGATATATGTCCGTGAACCAGCCTGTAACCATCGTAATCAACAACCTTGTGATCTTCATCGTAAAAATTAGAGGAGGAAAAAACATCAAGTCCTTTCTCTCCACTATAAACGATTACAGGTAAATATAAAGTACCGTAGTGCCCGTCAAAAAAATGCCAAATATGATCGTCTAAAACGTGATGAATAATGAGTTCACTAGGCTTGAACTCCCCATCTCCAGAATCAACCTTATCAGAACTTTTTGCTGAAAAACTAAAAAGAAATAAGAAGAGTAAGAGAAGACTATTTTTTTGCAACATGAACTAACGGGCTCTCAAAAATCGGTTGCAAAGGTATGCAGTATTGATTAAATAAAAAACCTGATTGAACAATTTAATGAGATGTTTCAATCGACTTCCACTTCACAAAAGTCTCCAGACCTGTGAAAACGAAATAGACTAATAAGAGCACGGTAACATTAACGTTGGCAGAACCTTGATTAGACCAAATAACAATGCCTGCAAAAACCAGATAAACAAATAATTTCAAGGTGAATAAGCCTATAATCAAAACCAATAGTTGATCGTGGAACTTAGCTTTGAAATTTTGAAAAGCGTAGTAAGAGATCAAACTCATTAAGCAGGCAATCGAAATTATAATGAAGGCTGTGCTCAAGTCAATATAAACCAGTTGTTGCAGGCTCAATACCCAAACGGATAAATATATGATCGCTCCAAGAAGAAGAATTCTTAACGCGAACTTAAAAACTGGCATTCACTTAGTGATTTGGGTATATAGTTTATAGAGGCTTCCGAAAAGGCTGAGCATTAAAAAGCTAATTGTGAATACAGGGAAGTTTAGATTCAGATATTGATCCAGTTCTATTCCTCCCCAGACACTCAAGCCAATTATCAAAAACAGCTGAAGTCCGAGGTTGGCATATTGTATGCCTGGATCAAAGCGCTTTTGAGGTCTCTTTCTTGGTGAAATTATTTTCTTTGTTTTTGGAGAAACGCTCATCAAGCTTTATTTCCTTCGAAGCTGAGCCCATCTTGCAATTTCCATTGAAGGTTGCACCAGATTCAACTATTAATTTACTTGTGATAATATCTCCATGTATTACGGCGCTAGGCTTTAAAACTAGTAGTTCCGATACTTCTACAAAACCTTTCACTTCACCTTCTACTTCAGCATTTTGTGCTAATAGGTTTCCCTCAACATTAGAAGACTGCCCTAGTACTACTTTCGACTTGGATTTAATATTACCTATAACCTTTCCTTCGATTCTAATATTCCCGAAAGTTTCCAGATTACCTTCAAGTGTAGTACCCTTGCCGATGTTATTTCTATCGTTCGATACTTCTGCTTCCACTTTATTAGTCTCTTTATTATTATTAAACATTTTTATTAATCTTATTAAAACGACACGAACTGTTCAGGATCCACTGGTTTTCCGTTATACCAAAGTTCAAAATGAAGATGTGGACCTGATGTTAACTCTCCTGTATTCCCTATAATTGAAATAATTTCTCCTGCACTCACAAAATTACCAACTTTTTTCAATAATGCAGAATTGTGCTTGTAGATAGATATAATGTTGTTTCGATGCTGAACGGCTATAACGTAACCCGATTCTGAAAAATCAAAATCTGCAAAAAGGACTGTTCCATCCGCTACACACTTAACAGGTTCATTTTTCTTGGCAGCCACATCAACACCATAATGGTCAATGCTCGGCTTGAACGGACTCACTACAATACCGGATATTGGTTTGAAAAAATAAACTTCCTGGAGTTCTGAATCGATATCCAGAATAGACCCGTATTCGAATTCAGAATTTTCGAACTCTTCCCTAAAAACTGAGTCTATAGGCTTTACAGGCGTCAAATCTTTTACATTATTTTCTCCGGTATCTTCCTCATTTATAGTAAGTTCAAACTCTTGACCGAGCTCTTCTCCACTTACAATCCTTTGAAAATTACTAATAAACTTGTTTTTCCTATCCAGATCTTCTCCCAAAGAGTCTACTGCAAATGAAAGGTTAATCAACTTTTTATTGAGTTCGACTTGCTCATAACGAGGGTCAAACCACTTATATAGTAACGTTTGGGACAGATAAAGGCTAATAACAAAAACTATAGTTAGTCCAATTAGTGAGAAAACTATTACTTTTGCGTAAGTGAAACCCACCGTAGTTTTTTCGGCAAAGTTTTCTTCATTTCTAATAATTAGAAGGTACCTGTTCGTAAGCCAACTGGATAAAGTTTTGCGTGATCTCAAATGTTATACTTTAAACAAGATTCAAAAATAGAGCTTTCATACACTTTGTTAAACATATACACATTAAAATTCCATTTTTTACGTTGGATAATATCTAATTCTTCCGGAATAGACCCTTTCCTATGAAGTACATTTTTTTTATAGCGATCTCTATTTTGCTGTTTTCTTGCTCTGCTGAAAAAACCAATGTGGTTAGTGTAGCATTTCATAATACAACGGCTCACTACAACGCATATTTCTATGCCAACGAGCAAATGAATGAAATAGAGACGTATATCAAAGATAATCATGATAATAACTACAATAAGATACTATCTATACTGCCAAGATATGACTCTACAACAGCTGTAGCGATGGAAAGTCAGATAGAAGAATGCATTAAAAAAGCTTCAATTGCTATTCAAAGGCATCAAAACAGCAAATGGGTAGATGATAGTTATATACTCGTTGGAAAAGCGCGAATGTATGGACAGGAGTTCGTGGACGCTGTAGAAACTTTTAAATATGTTAATACAAAAGGTGAAAGTGATGATGATAAGCACGAAGCTTTAGTTAACCTAATCAGAACCTTCGTTGAAAATAATGAATTCAATAATGCCATAGCTGTTTCTGACTATCTTAAAAAAGAGAGGCTCAACCGGGATAATTTAAAAAACCTCCATATGGCCAGGGCTTACTTGTATCAACGAAGGGACGACTATAATAGTCTTGTCCAAAATCTGGTTTTGGCTGTACCGCTCCTGAGTCGTTCAGAGGGAAAAGCTCGTGTTTACTTTATAATTGGCCAGGTTTACCAGAAGCTAGGCTTTGATGCTCAAGCCTATAATAATTACGGGCTATGCTTAAAGAGCAATCCTGATTTTGAACTCGCGTTTTATGCTAAGTTGAACAGGGCTCAGGTAGTCGAATTATCTGATAATAGTGACGTAAGAAGAGTAGAAAAGTATTTCAAAAAATTATTGAAAGACCGAAAAAACAGGGAGTTTCAGGATAAAATATATTATGAGATGGGAAACTTCGAGCTTAAGCAAGACAAAGTGGAGTCTGCTATTTCATTTTACGATAAGTCCATTCAAGCTAGTACAACTAATAATCGGCAAAAAGCCTACTCCTACCTAAGTCTTGCGAATATTTATTACGATAGAAAAGCAGAATACGAACTATCTAAACTTTATTACGATAGCGTGTTGACTGTCTTACCGAAGTCCGAAGAAAACTATGTCCAAATAGAAGACCGACAAAAGATACTCGCCAATTTCGTTAAGCAACTGAATACGATAAAGCTTCAGGATAGTCTTCTATATCTGGCTTCACTTGATGAAAAAAACCTGGACCTGATCCTTCAAGGCATAGTTGATGAAAAGAAAAAAGAGGAAGAAGAAAAAGCGCTGAAGGAGAAGCAAAGAAGGAGAGCTCAAACGAGTTCCTTTTTGAACGAAGAAGATAAGGGTTTTGAAATTAGCACAGAAGGCGAATGGTATTTTTTTAACTCTAATGCTTTATCGAAAGGTCAGTCGGAGTTTGAGCGTTTATGGGGAAGGAGAAAACTTGAGGATAACTGGAGAAGATCGCAAAAAGAAGTGACCATATCTTCAACAAGCAATATTATAGAAGATGTAGATGATAATAAAAATATTGATTTAACTTCTGAAAGTGTTTCCGAAGTCACTGATGAGCAGCAGAAACAAAACATGCGCACCTCAATCCCTTTCACTGAGGAAGCCAAAGCCCAAGCACATAAAGCTATAGAAGACGCACTATACAATCTGGGTAACATCTATAATTTTGACCTGAAAGAACTAACTAATGCTATCGTAACCTTTGAAAATCTCCTAAGCAGATATCCCGATACTGAATATGAGCCGGAAGTTTTATATGAACTCTACTTAATAAGTCTGGATATCCCTGATGCAAATAAAGCAGCTAAATACAAGGATGCTCTCTTGCAAAAATATCCAGATTCGGAATTCAGCAAAGTCTTACTGAATCCGAACTATAAGCAAGAAAGTAGATTAGCTAGTGAGCGTCTAAAAAAGTCCTATAAAATAGCATACAAGTATTTTGAAAGAGAAAACTACGACACAGCTAATTATATCTTAAAAACAGTGCTCTTGGAAGAGCCTGAAAACTCATTCAGCGATAACCTCAGATTGTTACAAATTCTGATCCTAGGAAAAACCGACGGAATAGAACGATACCAATATGAACTGGATGAATTCATAAAAAGCAGTGAAAATGAGG
Organism: Bacteroidota bacterium; assembly: GCA_039030555.1. Lineage (GTDB taxonomy): Bacteria > Bacteroidota > Bacteroidia > Cytophagales > Cyclobacteriaceae > JBCCDY01. The sequence goes on along the minus strand of JBCCDY010000010.1, from coordinate 103,004 downwards.
AATTGAAGTCTTATGCTTTGAACCTAAGATCGATGTCAGACGAAGTTCGGAAAGAGATCAAGAAAAGAAGAGGTATTTCCTATACTCTAGATTTTGCGCAAAATCACGCCTTCATATTTTTGTACCAGACAGATAATAAAGCAATCCAAGAAAATGTAACTTCAATTCTTAAAGAATTTCTGAATAAGAATGAAATGAATAAGTTAACAGCAGCAAACCTCGTTTATAATGAGGAATTAGGTTTAGCACTTATAGAACCTTTCACAACTAAAACAGAAGCTCTTGAGTTTTTGAAGATCTTCAAAGAAGATGAAGCTATAAGAACAAGTATTCTTGGTTCATCTGTTGGAGAATATGTTGTGTCAAAAGAAAATTTTGATACATTTTACGAAAACAAAGATCACAAGGGGTATAAAAAGTTTTTCAATAACCACTACTATTATTAAGTAAGAATTATAATGAAGGGACTCCCTTATAGAATTATAAAACGTATTTCGATTGGAATAACGGTACTCTTTTTACTCTTGATACTGTCTATTCCAATTTACATTTATTCAATAAGAGTTAATGCAGGTGGCTTGTTCGGCGAAATGCCAAACTTGGAAGAACTGGAAAATCCGAAAAGCCAGTTAGCTTCTGTAATCCACTTCGCAGATGGTCCAGAAATGGGGAAATATTTTAGGGAAAACAGAAATAGGGTTACGTTCGATCAACTTTCTCCCGCGTTAGTCAATGCTTTGCTATCTACTGAAGACCATAGATTTTATGAGCACTCAGGCATTGATTTTATAGCTGTTGTAAGGGCCATTAGAGGGGTGCTAACGTTAGACTACGCTGGGGGTGGAAGCACTCTATCGCAACAATTAGCAAAAAATCTATTTAAGATAAGAAGAGGAGAATATGATGGGTTTATAGCAAAACAAAATGATAAGCTTAAGATCATTATAGAAAAAACTAAAGAGTGGATACTGGCATCTATTCTTGAGCAATCCTACAGTAAAAAAGAAATCCTGGCTATGTACCTTAATACGGTGGATTTCGGAAGTAATTCATTCGGGATTAAAACGGCTGCACAAACATTCTTTAAACAAACAACTGACTCTTTAAGCGTAACGCAGTCAGCAATGTTAGTTGGATTAGTACAAAGACCTTCGTGGTTAAGTCCGGTGCGCCATCCGGAACGTGCGCTAGAAAGAAGAAATGTAGTTATGTCGCAAATGTTAAAGCATGACCACCTTTCCAAAGAAGAGTTCGATTCCTTAAAAAACATTCCACTTGAACTCGATTACAGTGTTGAAAGCCATAATACAGGATCTGCCACATATTTCAGGTCCGTAGCCCGAAATTTCCTCATATCCTGGGCTAAAGAAAATGATTATGATCTATTCGCGAGTGGCTTACGGGTCTATACTACTATTGATAGCAGACTTCAGACATATGCTGAAGAAGCCCTAAAGGAACATATGAAGTCCCTTCAGGAAATATTTAACAACCACCTCGAGGGGCGGCTTCCTTGGATTAATGATAGAGGACAAGTAATTCCAGGTTTTTTAGACAGAGTAGCCAAGAGAACTCCTTATTATCGACAGTTGGTTCGTAAATACGGAACTAAGTCTGATAGTGTCGAAATCTTGATGAATAAGCCCAGAGAAATGACTGTATTCTCATGGGATGGAGATATTGATACTGTACTAAGCCCAATAGATTCAATTAAGTATTATAAGCACTTTCTGCATGCAGGCTTTATGGCTATGAATCCACACAACGGACATATCAAAGCATGGGTGGGAGGTATAAACCATGAATACTTTCAGTTCGATCATGTGAAGCAAGGGATCAGGCAACCTGGTTCCACCTTTAAGCCCATACTTTATGCAGCTGCCATAGAAAATGGTTATAGTCCCTGCTATACAGTTACCGACGCTCCAATCACTTTTGAAGTATATGGAGATCCCCCTACCTGGACACCTGCAAACTCTGATGATGATTATGAAGGAGAGATTATGACCATTAGGCAAGCGATGGGACGGTCTATGAACAGAATTGCCGCATATATGATTGATAAGATAGGGCCACAGGCAGTTGCTGATTTAGGAAAAAAACTTGGAATTGAATCGCCTCTCGCTGCAGTACCTTCCTTATGCTTAGGTACATCAGATCTTTCTTTGTATGAGCTTATTGGTGCTTACGGTACTTTTGTAAACGAAGGAGTTTATACCGAGCCTATTTTTATCTCTAAAATTGAAGACAAAAATGGGAACCTGATTCAATCTTTTGTTCCTAAAACCAGAGAAGTACTGAACGATGAAGTTGCTTATCTCATGCTCCACATGCTAAGGGGAGCAACCGAAGAAGAAGGTGGTACCGCAAGGGGTCTCGGTTATGAAATTCTGGAAAATAACGAGGTAGGTGGCAAAACAGGAACAACACAAAATGCATCTGATGGCTGGTTTATGGGTGTTACAAAAGATTTAGTTGCGGGTACCTGGGTAGGCGGGGATGATAAGCCTATACATTTTAGAAGCTGGGTATTAGGCCAAGGTGCAAGAACAGCAATGCCTATTTATCGAAACTTCATTAAAAAAGTCTATAAAGATTCTACCCTAAACATAACCAAAGGGAAATTTAAGAAGCCTAAAAGCATTAGTGTTGAGCTTGATTGTAATAAGTACGGTGAACTGTATCAAACGGCTACCGATACTTTAGGTGTTTATGATTCTTTAAACCTTACTGTCCCAAGCATAGACGATATTGAATAATGATTTTATAAAATATAGTGTTGATCAAATCAATCAAATTCCTGGTAATCCCGGGGTGTATAAATATTATGATCAAAATGAGACACTTATTTATGTAGGGAAAGCAAAGAATCTAAAAAAAAGAGTCCAAAGCTATTTTGTAAAGCAATCTGATATCAATTGGAAGACCAGAAAAATGGTCAGTGAAATCAGATCTATTGAATTCATATTGGTAGAGACAGAGCTGGATGCCTTACACCTTGAAAATAGCCTTATCAAGAAGCATCTGCCGAAATACAATATTCGGCTGAAAGATGATAAATCTTACCCTTTCCTGTGTATAACTAAAGAACGATTCCCAAGAATATTCAGCACCAGGAGATACAAAAAATATAATGGTGACTACTTCGGGCCCTATGCCAATGTAAAAGCTATGAATAATGTTCTCCGTTTAATTAGTTCACTTTACCAGTTAAGGACATGTAAATACGATTTATCGGAAGAAAATATCAGTAAAGGCAAGTTTAAGGTATGCCTTGAATATCATATTAAAAATTGTCAGGGACCGTGCGAAGGCTTACAAAAGGAAGAGGATTATTTGAATGACATAGAGCAAGCCAGAAATATTATAAAGGGTAAAATAGGATCGGTACGAAAGTACTTTAATGAACATATGAAAGAAGCCTCTGAAAATCTAAACTTTGAGGTTGCTCAAAAATTCAAAGCTAAAGCAGAACTGCTCGAAAAGTACCAGTACAAGTCGATGGTCGTAAATCCTAAGCTATCTGATCTGGATGTTTTCACCATCCACCAATATCAAAAAAGAATATTCGTGAATTATATGAAAGTTGTTGATGGTGCCATCACTTTCTCACTGACTACGGAACCGAAAAGAAAGCTCGATGAAACATTAGAAGAAACATTGGAGCATACTATTAACCAATTAGTTCAAGAGTATCCCCCCGCGTCCAAAGAACTTATAACAAATATTGAATTGGACGAGATTGCTCTCTACAAAAAACAATCATGCCCGGTAATAGGAGATAAGAAACAACTCATAGAGCTATCATCGAAAAATGTTCTTTTCTACGTTAAAGAGAAACTTAATAACACAAAAGAGCCTTCTAAAATTGCCGTACTTAAAAAACTAAAAAGTGATCTTCATCTTCAGCACACACCTAAGCATATAGAATGCTTTGACAACTCAAATATACAGGGAACAAATCCCGTCGCATCAATGGTCTGCTTTATCGACGGTAAACCTAAAAAATCCGAATACAGAAAATTCAATATCAAGACAGTCGAAGGACCCGATGATTTTGGCTCCATGACTGAAGTTGTAGGAAGAAGGTATAAGCATCTTCTGGAAGAGGAATTACCTTTACCTGATTTGATTGTAATAGATGGTGGTAAAGGTCAATTGAATGCATCAGTCAAAGCGTTAAAAGAGCTTAACATATATGGACGTATTCCAATTATTGGTATAGCAAAAAGACTAGAGGAAGTTTATGTTCCGGAAGATCAAGTACCAATACATCTTGAAAAAAAGTCTGAGTCTTTAAGATTAATACAACAAATACGTAATGAAGCTCACAGATTTGCAATTAATTTTCATCGAAATAAAAGAAGTAGCACTGCAATTAAAAGCTCATTGAATGAAATAGAAGGTGTAGGAGATAAGACTATTAGGCTTTTATTATCTAAATACAAGTCTATTAAAGCTTTGAAAGAGATAGATGAAAAAGAGTTATCTTCTCTAATAGGTAAGCATAAGGCTTCTGTCGTATACAAAGCTTTACAAAAAGAAAAAGCCTCAGAAAACAATTCCTGAGGCTTAACTCCTATTTCTTTAAATATAGAATTCTTAGAACTCCCATAGATTATGCTCATACTCAATAATCTCATTTTCTAACCATTGAGATGCCATAATTCCTTGCTTAGGACTTTTATTATAAATATCAACAATATAGCTATCCTCCGGATTCTCAACCTTTACAAGGTTTGCCTTGAACAGTCTCAGAGCGAAAGCGTCAGAAAGATTCTTATGCTCTCTACTATTTTGTGGATTAAACCAATAAGCATGAGGCGTTTTTCTGAATAACTCTTCCAAATCCTTATATCTAAACGTCGCTACAACTTTTTCAAGACCTGTATCAAATAGTTCAGGTGGTAAAACGAGCTTTATGGTTTGGATATCATAGTAAAGTCTTGATCTCTTTTTATCAAAGATTATATCTTCCATGATCTCCAAAACGTTTACCTGGTTAGGTAAAAACAAATCCGAAATCACCTCTTGCTCCTCAGCATCTGAATCTCCTTCATCTCCCCAGCCAGAATCACCCCAGCCATCATCCTCACTGAAACCAAGAGCTTTCTCTTCATCTGATAATCCACCCCCTAATTCAGGAATAGTCAATTGTTCCTCAAATTGCTCTTTTGTATATCTGTTCGATAGGCTGTCCGATTGGTAAGCATATAGGTCCCCTTTCATCACAGCTTCAATCATGATTTTCGTAACCTCATTATTGAAGGCAAAGAACGGTTGATTCTGTTTCTCTCTTAAATCCATCCTTCTCCAAACACGCTTCTTATACATGATATCATTTTCATGTATAGGATGAACTGAATTAGGATTGTACCCATCATCTTCGATTTCCTGAGCATTAACACTCAATGAACCGAAAATCATAACTCCAACTATTATAAGAATTGCAAAAACTTTCATAACACCCTGTTTAAACACCTTATCAATTCAAGGCTATGTTTTTAACAACACTGCCTATGTTAACCTCTTCTACCTGGCCTTTAAAGTTCAATCGCTGAACTTTTTTAACCTCTATAACTATTCTATCACCCGCTTTTGCTTTAGCAGCAAAGTCAGATAAGTTAGCTTGCTCACTAGTTACCTTTTTCGGTGGAGCAACTGGTCTGCTGCCACGAGCCAATGTAATCTCCCACTGAGATACTCTATAACGAGCATCTTTAGGAAGGAATTGCGCAAAACCTTCATCTGGAACAGCTTTAATTTGTAAAGACCTTGGGCCTGGAGCTTTCATACCTCTTTTTTCATCTATAGGTCGTCCACCATTTCTAATTTCTATTTCAGGCTTAGGTATACGACGAACCTTAAAAGGAATGTCATCTAACTTAGAACCACCGCTACTAACACCAAGAACAACTTCCGCCTTGTTAGGAACGACTGTAACCAAACCCTTTTGAGCACCTGGGATAACACTAGCACCGGAAGCGGTGAAAGCAGGATCATAATTAGATCCCAACGCAGGAACATTGATTTGAAGTTCATTACCACAATTCAGATAAAGTGCCTGAACAGATTGAGATTGAACCTGAACTACAGGTTTAGTAACGACATATTCAATATCAGTTTCGTATGGCTCTCCATTCAGAACAACTCTTGCGCTATAGGTTTTTTTAGCGTATCCATCCTTATCATAACCACCGCCAGAAACCTTGAAAGTAACTTTACCTTTTCCGTTTTCTACTTCTATGGGTCTGTCCCCGACAAACATTTCAGGATTTACAGCTGATGATGAAGCTGAAACAAATAATTGAGCCTCATAATTAGCACCAGCAGCAACTACTCGTGACTCGGGTAGTGCAACAACTTCAATCTGGTCGAAAGATAAATCCTTCGCTCCTACTTTTTGTGCAAGATCATCGAGAGCCTTTGTTTCATAAGCCATAATCTCGTTTTCATATTGGCTTATGGAGGCTAAAGCCGCAGCTAAAGGAGTACTTAGGAAATTAATTTCAGTGAAATCCTTAATCCTTTGCTCTTCATCGTTAGCGAATTCTGGAATTTCATTACCATCTCTAGCTATTTTAATGAAACTCTCATCTCCAGTCTCCTGCTTCAAAAAATCAACATAAGAATTAATCTTCTCTTGAAGCTCAGGACCCTTGCCTTTAACAATCATCAAGTTAGCTACATTATCTTCATCTTTAAGACCTACTGGTTTTCCTGTTGCCTCTTCTCTATCACCAGTAGCAATAATAAGCTCTTCCTTTATATCAACAAGATACTTATTCAGCTCCTGCGTTCTTTCTCTCACAGTCTTAGCCTTTTCAAACACTTCAAGATCTTCTTCCCTGTTACCCTTCTCTTCTACCTGACCTTTAATATTGGAAAGTGTTTTGGCATTATCTTCTTGATATCGTTCAACAGCTTCCTCTAAACTTCTGTTTAAGAAGAAGAATTTATCTAGAACGGAACTTGAAACCTGAAGAGCTAACAGGGCCGTTAGTACCAGGTACATCATTCCGATCATCTTCTGCCGTGGTGTTTCCTTACCTCCTGCCATGAACTAATATTTTAAATTTTGGCTTAGTGACACTAAAATCAATTTGTTACTTAGAGCTTCCGCCACCTTTCATGGCAGTCAACATATTACCGTAAACGTTATTTAATGAAGTCAAATTGCTTGTCAACTTCGTTAATTCGTTTCTGAATTGCTCAGTACCTTTTCCGGCCTCAGCCACATTCTCCATTGCCGCACTTAAGTTCGCGTAAAATTTATTCATAGACTTCAAGTGATTGTTTGAATCCTGAAGTTCCATTTCATAAACAGCATTAAGAGCACTTAGATTTTTAGTTGCGCTTTGAACCTGAGAATGATATTCTTTAGTGTCTTTAGCTGCACTACTCATTTCGCCCATTGACTGGACTGTAGTAGCATAAGATTTATTCATTTCTACTAATGAATTAGACGCTGTTTTAACATTCTTCGCATAATCGTTAGTTGCAACAGCCGCATCGCTAAGATTGGACATCTTAGATGCCGATTCAGCCATATTCTTCATTCCTTTTCCTAAACTTTCGATTAATTCAGGACCTATTTTCGATTTCTCGAGCATATTATCCAAAGACTGTGACGTAGAAGCACCACTCTTTTGAACAGCCTTAGCTTTTGGAGCCGGAGCGCCCTCAAAATCATCAGCAAGTTCCGGATAAACTTTAGACCAATCTGGCTCAGCATGTTTAGGTTCAAATGCACTTAAGAAAAATATGATGGCCTCAACAGTTAGTCCAACTCCGAGCATGATACCAGCTCCCTCTAAGTGTTGTATTTTAAATAGTGCCCCCATAATTACGACAGCTGCTCCAATACCATATACCTTAGGCATTATGCTAGTGTAGAGAAGTTCTATAAATCCACCTTTTTTACTGCTCATTTTAATGTAGTTTTTGGTTATAGTTAGATCGTTGTAATCTGCTTAAAATTGAATATAATAAAATCTTTAAAATTCGTCGCCAGAAGATCGACCAAGATAGGTCATAGCACATCTAAATCCGATAAAAGATCGTGAGGTATCTTCGTGCTCATAGTTTCTGGTACCTGTTTCCAGGAAGTAGGCTACATCTTTCCAGGATCCCCCTCTAATAACTTTAAGATTAATATTATCATCGAAGAACGTAGGATTCAAATCCCATACTAACGGATAAGCCGCTGGATTGAAAGCATCCTGACACCATTCCGAAACGTTACCAGACATATTAAATAAACCGTAATCGTTAGGGAAATAAGATGCAGCAGGAGCCGTATAAGCATATCCATCGTCAAAGTAATTTCCCCTGCCAGGCTTGAAGTTCGCAATAAGACATCCTTTGGCATTCCTTATGTAAGGATTCCCCCAAGGATATTTTGCCATATCTCTTCCACCTCTAGCAGCATATTCCCATTCCGCTTCCGATGGTAATCTGAAATTTGGCATTGGAAATAATCCATTGCTAGCTCTGTAATCATTTAAATGACTCGTTCTCCATTTTGAGAATAATTGAGCTGCTTTCCAGTCAACACCAACAACAGGATAGTCGTCAAAAGCTGGGTGAGCATAATAATACTCCATTAATGGATCACCCATGTGATGAGAAAAATCCTCTACCCAAACTGTGGTGTCAGGATAAATATCTTCAAATACGTAGTCAGCATCAAGATCCGTTTCTGAACCTTCGGTGATGTCCTGAACAAATTGTCTATACTCATTATTTGTAATTTCAGTGTCGTCCATGAAGAAAGCTCCAATGGTGACTTGTTTGTTCATGTTGATCATTGATGCTGCAATATCCTGATCAGCCTGACCCATATGAAAAGTTCCAGCCGGTACAGGAACCATACCATAAGGTACCGTTTGAACCCAACCTTCACGACCTTGAACGCCAATTAATTCTCCTCTGTCGTCAACACCTCCGCCGCCAAAAATGTTGAAACAGCTTTGATTGATAACAGCTAAGAGAATAAACCATATAAAATGGATTGATCTTTTAGAAATCCTTGTTTTCATAACACCTGTTTTGTTAAAAACCCGACTAATTTATCATTTCATAACACACAACACTGACAATTACGAAACGGTAGTCGACCTAAATAATTGCCATTAACACTCTAAATATAAAGAACTGAGCTCTGTAAATTGTGGAAATTCTCCATAATTACAAAACATAATGATGATTTAATGCCTGAACCTTGGCGTACGTATAACTTTTTTACCCCCCGATACCGTTACAGGTAACCTATAACTCACCACAAATTCATGGGAAGTTGGAGATTTTGCTTCCTGTTCAACAAACACAAAATCGAATGCATAATTTATTCCTAATGCTTTATCCTTAGTTAGATTATAACCCACCATGAGAATAGCCGCTTCTCCCTGTCTAAAAGAAATACCCCCCATGATACGCTCATCGTAAACTCCGCTAACACCAATATCAAAATTGTATTGATTAAAATCAGTTCTAACCAGAATTGAAGGGGTTAATACGATTCGATAATTAAAATTGTAATTATATCCAGCCGTGAAATAACCATGACTTTCTAGGGGGTTCTTAAGAGGGCTAACTCCAAAATCAAATTCTGACTGTGTTAAATGATTTGCACTGATACCTACATAATACTTTTCTGCCTGATAGTAAATACCTACTGCAAGATCGGGACGTATTTGAGCATCCGATCCATTAGTGATAGGACTTAATACAGGATCAAACTCCGGATCTATTATTGCTCTGTATTCAGGAGTGTTTATGGATTGAGAATATATCCCTGCCCTCACCCCAAAACTTACTTTTGAGTTCTTAAGTGCCAAATGGTAAGCATAAGAAACATTGAACTCTATATTATTTAGTGGCCCTATGTCATCCCTTGAGAAAAAAGCACCTACCCCACTTCTAAATCTGAAGAGCGGAGTAGTAAAACTAACAACCTGAGTTGATGGTGCATCGCCCCTACCTTCAAAGGTACCATCATAGCCCAACCATTGAGATCTATGAACAGCGGTTATTTTAGTTACACCTTCAATACCTGAGTATGCAGGATTGTAGTATAAGTAGTTCAAATTATATAGACTGAACTGTGGATCTTGCTGTCCCAAAGCATCACTTGAACAGAAGATGCAGAACGAACTGATAATTAGGCAATAAAAAAATTTGCTTCGTCCCATGATTTAAAAAGATTCCGAAGATAAATATACATAAAAAGCTTCTTCAGAAACAAATCTGTTATAATGAAACGACAGTTATTAGATAAATTGCCCCTAGTAAACAAGGGAGATTTTTAGTCCAGATTGTTCGCCTTCTTGATATAAAGCTCCAAAGCACCCGTCATAGATGGAGCGTTAGGTAAAGGAGCTTCGATATCCAACTCTAACGAGTGATCTCTTACAGCTTTGGCTGTTGTAGGGCCAAATGCAGCTATACGAGTATTGTTTTGAGTGAAATCCGGAAAGTTCACAAATAGAGAATTGATTCCTGAGGGACTGTAAAAAGCGAGTATATCGTATTTAACATCTTCTAAATCCGATAAGTCACTAGCTACTGTTTCGTATATGATCGCCTCAGAATATTTATAATCATTATTTTTTAGAAAATCAGGAATATCATTCTTTCGAATGTTTGAACATGGAAAAATATACTTCTCATTCTTATGCTTTTTCAAGATCTCAAGCAGGTCCTGAGCTGTTCTTGTACCCGTAAATATCTTTCTCTTCCTTATGACGATATATTTCTGAAGATAGTTAGAGGTCTGCTCTGAAATACAGAAATACTTCATATCGGCAGGCATTTCAAGCTTCAAGTCTTTACAAAGTTGGAAGAAATGATCTACCGCATTTCTACTTGTAAAAATTACGGCTGTGTGATTCAGGATATCAATTTTCTGCTTTCTGAATTCCTTTGCAGATACCGGATCTACTTTAATAAAAGGCCTGAAATCTATGTCAAGATTATACTTTTCGGCCAGCTTAAAGTATGGAGAATTGTCATCAGAAGGTTTGGGTTGCGAAACCAAAATACTTTTTACTTCTTTTAATCTCGACTTATCAAAATTGACCATAAGTTATCTTGTATTAAAGAAAATATTACTTTTTCAAGAAAAAGTTTAATATTATCAACATCGGTATAAAATCGACGGTGCAAAGATATGAAAATAAGTGGAGATTAGTAAAGGTCGTCGTGGACTTAGTTTTTAAAAAGAGAATAATTGTTCTAATGACTATAAAGGCCAGATATACTTTGAAAATTGAAGCCATAGATAGCTCTAGAGCCGAAAAAAACACCAAAAATAAAATAACAGCTGTTGGAAAGTAAACCAACGTACTCAGTTTTATATATTCTAACATATAGAGATTACCCATTTTATTAATCGAAAAAAGACGGCACATAAAGCTAATTATAACCATTTTGATCAGGAGAATAATCAATACTGAACCGGCAACAGAAATCCATGTCAAATAGATATTCCTAACGGTTAAAAAGCCAGGTAAGACAACTAAATCACCTTTTGCAAAAAGTAAAGTTGTGCTAATTGTAAGAGACAAAATGATCAGAAAAAAAAAGGAGGATTTAGAGAATAAGCCACCCTCTAGATCAGGATCTATTTTAGGCCTAAAATCAATAATCGCTGGAACGTTGAAGTAATAAAAAAACTCTTTCGGATTTAGTAGTTTAAAAATACCAAGTAGTAGTAGAATAATTGATGTGGATATAATGAAGAAATTTTGGTCATTTCTTTCTTTCCGAGATAAAATTAACTCATCGTTTGTGTTTTTAATATTATCGTGGAAAGACTCATTTTTTGAAAGTATGACTGTTTCCAGAGTGGACCAATCTCGATTCTTATCATAAAACGTACTAAAAAGACTATCCTTAACTAACTCTTTTACAAACAGGCTATCTATATCGAGCCTTAAGGTCGTATCCGTTTCCGGTCTAATTATGAGATCTTCACCAATAAACCAGGAAACCTGAGCAGGGATAGATAAAAAGAAGTCTTTATAACTTCCTTCTGATCTCGTAAGCCACAATGAAACTGCCTCTGCTTTTAGTATGGTTTCTTCTGTAGCAACTACATAAGAATTTTGACTCGCATCGAACAGTAACCATTTTGACTTTAGATCTGTAGAAGCATCGCTGTTTTGTGTGAACAGTATGAGTATTAGAACAAAACTAAAAAGTCGCTGTATACCCAAAATGGATTTTCCCATTCCTGGTATTAAAATCTTGTTCATTAGACTGTCCGAAAGCATACGCAAACTTAAAAATTCCTGACTTAGTCTTTAACGACATTCCCAAACCTATCCCATAAGGAGAGTCATTTCTTTCTGAAATTGCGTTTCTCAAAAAAGATTGATCATAAAAAAGGAAAAAATACCCGTCGTAATCGTAATAAACACGAGCTTCAATTTTATTCAAAACATAATATTCAGCGAAGAAGAATTCCTCATTGAAGCCTCTTAAGGAGTTAAATCCTCCCAAACGAAGGGATTCATTTCCAAAAATCAACCCACCTTCTACCCATTTACCTTCCAAAGCATAATGCAGGTAAAAGCTCCCTTTAATTCGTTTTAATGTGGATAAGCTAAAATTCAGATTATATATAGGTGTTTGTAAGTCAACAGAGTCATAGACAGATTCATCCACTTCAGTTTCGGGAGAAATTCTTCTTATACCACCTCTTAGGTTAGCATTTATCCTTAGCCTATGGTCAGCTACTTCTCTACCTAAAACTTTATTAAACCGATAACTCAATTGCCCTTGCGTAATCGTAGTAGAATTAAACTCAGGCAATGAGTTTTCCTGAAAGCTATTTCCACTAAGTGTATTGGTACTAGAGTTAAAGAAGCCAGCCCCGATTCTACTTTTAGAGTCCAACGAATACAAAGTTTGAATATCAAAATCCCTTCTTAAAAAAGAAGAGTCTTGCTTTAAGAGATTGAAATTGAAAGCCAGATCAAATTTTGTAGAAAATATTATGGGTTGAAAATAAGATAGGTCTAAACGTTGTGATTCCTCCTGAAACCGCTCCCAATGAAGATCGATCTTTCTTCCTTTAGAAAATATATTTTGCAGGCTTAGGTCTAGTTCGCCTGTTATTAAAAGACCTCCTTCAGCGGTTTGATTAGGGAGAAACCCCAACAGAAAGTTAAACCGATTAACTCGCTCTTTTTTTAAATCCAAAGAGATGATGGCTCGCTCCCTAACGAACTCTAAGGATGGGGGAGTGTTCAGAGACAAATACTCAAAACCATTTAAACGATCCGGAATACTTTTTACATCCTTTTCATGATATAAACCCCCAAAAGGTACGTTTAGATAATTGCTTAAAAACTTCGGTTTAACGCTTGCACTTCCTCTTAATTTGAGGGAATCGTACGTAATCGCCGGGCCTTGCTTATAGGCAATTCCCATCGAAATATCATTTCCAAGGAGCTTCAGAGAATCAAGCTTTACCGTAGCAAAAGGGTAGCCGTTATTTTCAGAATGATTGATAATGCACTCTAAAGTGTTTGATACCTGCCTGTAACTTGAGTTTTTCTCTTTGTGTAACTTGCATTTTCGTGCAATATCATAAGGCAAATTACCTTGTGTAAGCCTATCAAGCTCATATTTAGTACCTGTATAAATAAAGAAAGTGTGATTACCAGTTGAGTCTGTTACTGTGCTATCCAGAGAGGCCGTTAAATAACCTTTTAATCTTATTTCATTTATCGCTTTTTTAATCTGACTCTGTACACCCTGTTTATCCCTTTGCTCTAATCGACCTAGTACTTTGAAAAAGACGGAGGAGTCTCCGTCGATTATAAATTCGTTAGTCGCAACAGAGCTCGCCTCTTGTGCCACTGTTAAGTCTACCGAAAAGAGAATAATCAAAAGCCCCTTAACTAAAACATCACTAATTTCGAAAAAATACTTCAGCACAACATCTGATTTTGGCCGGTATCTACATTCATATCCCTTATTGTAAGCAAGCCTGCTTTTATTGTGACTTCCATTTTAGTACACAACGAAGCTCTTCTGAAAAAATGGTTCAATCTATTATTTCAGAGGCTAATTTACGGAAATCTTATATCGGAGATGAGCTTGTTAGCACCATCTATTTTGGTGGAGGGACTCCCTCCCTCTTTGATATGAATACGTTAGGGAAAATTATCAACGCTATTAACTCAAATTTTAAACTAGCCGATGAGCTTGAGATTACTCTAGAGGCTAATCCAGACGATCTTTCAAAAGGTTATCTAAAAGAGCTGAAAAAACTGGGAATCAACCGGCTTAGTATAGGAATACAATCTTTCAATGATTCGTTCTTAAAGTTTATGAACCGAGCTCATAATTCTATAGAAGCACAAAATTGTCTACATTATGCCAGGGAGGCTGGCTTTGAAAACATTTCTCTGGACTTGATTTATGGAGTGGCTTCTGAAGATCATAACATTTGGGAAAATGATCTCAAAAAAGCTTTTGATTTTCTACCCGAACATATCTCGTGTTACTGCTTAACCATTGAGCCCAAAACTGTTTTTGGAAGAAGGAAGGAAAAAGGCATTCTGAATGAATCGGAAGAATCATTTCAGAATACGCAATTCAAACTGTTGATGCAGGAGGCTACTAAGCATCATTACGATCATTATGAGATCTCTAATTTTTGCAGGGACTCAAACTACTCTAAGCACAACACCTCTTACTGGAAGGGTAAAGCCTATCTTGGAATTGGCCCTGGAGCTCATTCTTTCAACGGAATTAGTCGCCAATGGAATATCTCTAACAATCCAAAATATATATTAGGAGTAGAATCTGGAGATCTCAAGTTTGAGCTGGAGATACTCTCAAAAAGCGAGCAGATTAATGAGTTTATTATGACCGGAATAAGAACTAAATGGGGCGTGAAAATTGACAAACTGATTTCGGACTTTAACTACCCAATTCTGGAAAAAAGTAACGCTGTAATTGAATACTGGAAATCAAAAGGTAAGCTGGAAGTAAAAGAGGGGGCGATATTATTGACATCAGGAGGCAAATATTATGCAGATCAAATTGCTTCTGATCTATTTACTGCTGACAACTAAAGCCAATCGACTTCACCTGATAATTTTCTGCCTTTTAAGCGAAGGCTTCTAACCTCATCCTGATAGTAAAGGTGAACGATGTTTTCCTGATCATCGAATATCTCTGTCAATAATTCATTCACGATCTGGATGCTTTCCAGTTTCTTGACTTTAGGATATTCAATATAGCACCAGAGCACATCACCTTCTATCTCATGCCCTAAATATGTTGCTCCTTTTTCTTTTCCATCAACCGTTAGCTCAAAATTTTCCAGAATGTACTGCTCTATCATCAGATCAAGTTTTTCTTCTGAACCAGCCTTCATTATATCTACACTTTCTCCACTTCTGCTTCTTAGCGTCTGTTCAAAATCGTCAAGAAATATTCTGGTGGTCACCTGCAGGGATTTTTGTTCAGGGTTGTGCCTTACCTCTACCACACTCACGTGAAATGGGTGCAGAAAAGTGAGCATAATCCATGCGTTTATCAATACAATCATATCTTTGTCGGCTCTAAATAAGAATTATGTTTTCGCAATTTAAAGTTTATTTCGGTTTAGGTCTTGACCATATTCTGGATGTAAATGGTTATGACCATATTCTTTTTGTCATTGCTTTATGCGCGATTTACACATTATCCGACTGGAAAAGGCTATTAATTCTGGTAACCGCATTTACGATAGGCCACTCCGTTACCCTTGCACTTGCTACCCTGGACATCGTGAAAGTTAATAGTGCACTCATTGAGTTTCTAATTCCCGTTACCATTCTTATCACTGCGTTTAGTAACATAATCAAGAAGCCCTCCATCGGAAGAACTAAAGCAAACCTCAACTATTACTATGCCATTTTCTTCGGGCTTATCCATGGCTTAGGGTTTTCAAACTACCTGAAAAGCATTTTAGGAAAGGGACAAAACGTTGTCGTTCCTTTATTGAGCTTTAATGTTGGGATCGAAATAGGCCAGATCATTATTGTAGTTGTTTTTATGATTATCGCAGGCTTAGCAACTGGGTTGTTCGGTGTTACGCAAAGGGATTGGAGAATAGTTATATCTTCAGGAATTGCGGGTATTGCTCTCACTATGATATTAGATAGTGGTTTTCTTTTCTAAATTTTAAAAAGGAAGCCTCTCTAAATCGACGTTACCTCCGGTTAGAATAACACCAATTTTCTTGCCTACAAATCTTTCTTTTTCCTTCAGAATTACGGCTAGCGGAACTGCGCAAGAAGGTTCGATTATTATTTTCATGCGTTCCCAAATTAATCTCATAGCGTATATGATTTCATCATCCGTCACGGTGATAATGTCATCAACGTATTGCTTTATGATAGGCCATGTTTTACTTCCAAGAGAAGTTAAAAGTCCGTCGGCTATGGTGTTAGGTTTTTCAGAAGGAATAAGTTTTCCTGATTTAATAGATCTGTAAGCATCATCTGCACCAGCTGGTTCACCGGCAATTATGCTCATTTCTGGCGAAAAATACTGAGCGGAAAGCAGGCTTCCACTTAACAGCCCTCCTCCTCCAACAGGACAAATGATATAATCTAGATTAGTATGACTTTCAATTAACTCTTTCGCACAAGTTGCCTGTCCGGCAATAACATCGTAATCATTGTAAGGATGTATAAAATATGCACTATGTTCTTGAACCAAAGAGTCTAAAGTGTCTTCACGTGCTTTCAGGTTTGGCTCACAAAATGTTACTTCAGCACCATAATTTTTAACGGCTTCGACTTTCACTTTAGGTGCATTGGAAGGCATTACAATGTAGGCTTTTGTTCTCAGAGCCTTGGCTGCCAACGCTACCGCCTGAGCATGATTACCTGAAGAGTGGGTAGCTAAACCATTTTTAACTTGATCTTCACCCAGTAAAAGCGCAGCATTATGAGCTCCGCGTGCTTTAAAGGCCCCTACCTTTTGGAAGTTTTCACATTTGAAAAGAATAGTACTTTCAGTCAAAGAATCTATAGAGCTATTTGTGAGAATTGGTGTGTTATGAATATAATCCCGAATCCTATTGTGAGCCGAGATGATATCTTCTTTTTTCGGAACCTTATTCATTTACCAATCGATTGAAATGGATATTATTGAAATTCAAGCTCTTCCCAATTTGAAAATTTAGGAGAGACATTGACTTGTGGGTTTTGGTTTTTCCCATTTAGTATCACCGCGCGTTGATTCACTTTAGATCTAACGTAATCTGCAAGCTCTCCATAACTCGCATCTCCGTTAGACTCCTGAAGTTTTTTCAAAACAAAATAAGTGAACAAACCATGACCTTCATCTGAATATGGGTAGGCTGTTTGATCACCCGATGCTGCGCTAAATACCACCAGTTTTCCTTCCAGAGTCTCTTCCTTAGGTTTAATTCTCACTCCTCTTCCTTCGGTAAGTGCTCCTTCTCTTGAACCTCCACTAAAACAGGCATCTAGGAAAACGGTCACAGACGAAGCATTTCCTTCGGATAAATTAGTGAAAAGTGATTTAAGGCTAACCGCCGTATTTGTTCGGATAGAATTCCCATCGGTAGGTAGTAAAAAAGCGTCCCTTGTTTCATCATTTGGAACGCCATGCCCGGCATAATAGAAAAATACCCTTGCTTCTTCCTGAAAAGCATTGATGATTTTAGTAATCCAGTCGATCTCATCCAGCAATTGACCGTATGTGGCATCTTCCACGTAATGAATGTTTGACTCCGGAATACCCAGTGTTTTCTTCAGATAAGCCTTAAAGCTTCTTGCATCGTTTATCGCATATTTAACCGGTATTTCATTATTATAATTTTCGTTCCCGATTACGACTGCAAAGTGGTTTTCATTTTTATTAGGGGTAACAGGAATGTCAATATCCACATCAGACTTTGGCATCGGCCGAACAGTTTTTTCGGCTCCAGGTTCTATGATACTTGTAGAAGGGTTTGCCTTTAGGTCATTATAAGATAAATTCTCATTTCGCTGCTTATTTATCTTTGCAATAATCGTATCAAATCCCATCAGACCTATTTGAGCCTGATTGTCTATTAGCAACTGGATAAACCGAGGGTCTTCTGCAAAAGCACCAAATTCAGATAAATAAGTACTGAACGCTTGCCAGTTGTCAAAACCAAGGTCGAAGGACTGCTCAAGGTTTTGCAAAATATTCTCTTCATTCCCGAAAAAGGCCTCGATTCTTGCTTTTTGAAAAAAGATATAAGCATCTTTTCCATTACTTTTTTCAATGGCCCGGTCTATGAGACTTACACTTTCCGCATACCTGCCTAGACGCGCGTTGGATAAAGCCTGCCCAGATAAACTGCTCAAATCACTGTTATCCATTTCGTAGGCTTTTTTATAGCTTTGGAAAGCCATCTGATAGTTTTGGAGGCGATAATGGCATACGCCTTTAGTACGGTAGACATCATGTCGCTCAAAACCATTTAATAGCGCCTTATCAAAGCTTTTAATGGCTTTGTCGTATTCTTTCAAAGCCATAAATGCCCTTCCTTGGTTGTAGTGAGCATCTCCATTGTTTGGATTTATTTTAAGAGCCTGATCAAAATCTTCTAAAGAGATTGAAGCATTTCCACGTGCTAACTGGGCTCTACCTCTCCAATAGTAATCCGAAAAGGTTTTGTGAGGAACCCAAAGATCATCCTCTAGCACTTTTCTATTCCGAATGGCGTAAGTAAGATCGCTTACCGCTTTTTGGTTGTTTCCTAACTGAACATGGGTAGCCCCGCGCCAATTACAGTACTTTACCTTGCTCTGTAATGAAATTGGCGTGTTGGTTTTATTTTTTTCGACGGCTTGATCGAAATAATTTAGAGCCTCTTCAAGTTTATTGGCTTCGTATGCAGCTTTTCCCTTCTTGAAAAGGGATTTATGAGTCTGGGCTTGTGATGAAAGAGCTAGGCCAAACACACCAAAAAATAATATTAGACCAGCTATTCTCATACAATGAATTTAGCCATTTTCTATGAGTCCTTTTTGCACTTTGTGTTCAGCAAGATCTTTAATGTGCCTGAAGCCAGTTTTCTCCGAAGCCGATTTCTACTTCCATAGGTACTTTAAGCTCAATAGCAGACTTCATTAAGTCCTTAACTTTTTCTTCTAGAACAGACTCTTCTCCTTTTTTTACATCAAAAACCAACTCATCATGAACTTGCATGATCATTTTTGATTCCAGCTTTTCTTTTTTCATCCAATCATGAATTTGGATCATTGCTACCTTGATCATATCGGCTGCGCTTCCCTGAATCGGTGCGTTAATAGCATTTCGTTCTGCAAAACCTCTTGTTGTGTAATTTTTAGAGTTGATATCTCTTAAATATCTTTTTCTTCCTAGAATGGTCTCCGCGTACTCTTTTTCCTTCGCAGTATTAATGGTATCGTCCATATATTTCTTCACCGCAGGAAATTCTTTGAAATACGCTTCTATAATTTCTGAAGCTTCTGCCCTGGGAATATTGAGATTTTGAGATAATCCGTATGCTGAAATGCCATAAATAATGCCGAAATTCACCTCTTTGGCCTTTCTTCTCATTCCCGGATCAACACTTTCAGCGTCTACTTTAAATACTTTCGCTGCTGTTGTCGTATGAATATCGCGCCCTTCTCTAAAGGCTGAGATCATTTGTTCATCTTCTGAGAAAGAAGCCATTATCCTCAACTCAATTTGAGAATAATCAGCAGACATTAAAGTGAAATCTTTATCCCTTGGAACGAAAGCTTTTCGTATCAACCTTCCCTTCTCTGTTCTTATTGGAATATTTTGAAGGTTTGGATTTATAGAGCTCAATCTTCCTGTCGCAGCAATGGTTTGCCGATAATCTGTATGTATTCTTCCATCCCGAGAGCTGACCATGTTTGGTAAGGCATCCACATAGGTTGATTTTAGCTTTTGATATTCTCTGAACTCTAAAATCTTGCTTGCAATTTCATGTTCGTTGGCCAGCTTCGACAGGATTTCTTCTCCTGTGGCATATTGACCCGACTTAGTCTTCTTTGGCTTTTCAACCAGCTTTAGTTTATCGAAAAGGATTTCTCCAAGTTGTTTAGGAGACGCAATATTGAATTCGGTTCCTGCTATTTCATAAATTTCATCTTGGGCTTTTATACTTTCTTCCTGAAGTTCTCCTGACATCTGAGAAAGTGCTTGCTCATCGATACGAACGCCTTCGAATTCCATATCGGCCAAAACACTCACTAAAGGCAATTCAACTTTTTTTAGAAGATCCTCAAACTTATTTTCCTGAATTAAAGGTTCAATCTTATGCTTTAGTTGAAGTGTAATATCGGCGTCTTCAGAAGCATAATCGACCACCTCTTCCGGTTTGAGGTTGCGCATATTTCCTTGATTTTTACCTTTCTTTCCAATAAGGGTTTCAATAGAAACAGGTATATAATTCAGGTAGTTTTCGGCCAGCACGTCCATATTGTGCTTGCCTTCAGGCTCGATCAGATAATGGGCTATCATGGTATCATACAAGGGTCCAGATACTTGGATTCCATACTTTTTAAGCACCAGAACATCATATTTAATGTTCTGGCCAATCTTCATGATTTTATCATTTTCCAAAACCCCCTTGAAACGATTTAAACGTTTCGTAGCTTCTTCCTTATCGCTAGAGACTGGAACGTAGTAGGCTTCTTTTTTATAATAGGAAAATGAAATTCCAACAATCTCTGCTTCAATGGCATCGACGCCCGTAGTTTCGGTATCAAAGCAGAATTCATCCTGAAGTTCCAGATGACCAATCAATCGATCAATCATTTTATCGTCGTCAATTAAATGGTAATTGTGAAGAGTTGTGTAAAGCGTTTTTTTATGCTTTTGAGTAATCTCAAGTTCGTTGTTGTTTTCCTCAACTTCTACATTCGAAAACATCGACATCTGTTGACCACTTTCGGGTTCCCCAAAAAGTCGTTTCGCTATTGTTCTGAATTCGAGTTCTTCAAATATTCCTTTTAGTTTAGGCTCATCCCAACCTGTGAATTCAAGTTCTTTTTCTTCAAAAGCAATCGGTACATCCGTTTTTATCTTTGCTAACTCTTTGGAAAGTAGGGCCTGTTCAGAGTAAGTTTCTAGGTTCTCTTTCAGTTTACCCTTGAGCTGGTCTGTGTTCTTTAAAAGCTCTTCGACCGAGCCAAATTCCCTTAATAATTTTGATGCCGTTTTAGGCCCAACCCCTGGTACACCTGGAATATTATCAACGGAATCTCCCTGAAGGCCAAGCATATCAATAACCTGATTTACCCTTTCCACATCCCATTTTTTTAATACTTCCGAAACTCCCAAAACCTCTACAGAATTACCAGCAAAAGATGGTTTGTAGAGGTATACATTTTCTTCCACACACTGACCGTAGTCCTTGTCAGGAGTCATCATATACACTTCAAATCCTAATTTGGCCGCTTTTCCAGCAAGTGTTCCGATAATATCGTCCGCTTCGTATCCATCCAGTTCCAGTATAGGAATGTTAAAGCCCTTTACAATATCCTGAACCAATGGAGCTCCTACCACGATATCTTCTGGTGTTTCTTGCCGATTGGCTTTATATTCAGTATACATGTCCGATCGAAAGGTGGGCTTGGCTGTATCAAAAGCTACTCCGATATGCGTTGGTTTTTTCTTCTGAATAATCTCTAAAAGGGAATTGGTAAAGCCAAGAGGCACACCTGTGTTTATTCCTTTAGAATTGATCCTTGGATTTTTGGTAAAAGCAAAGTGAGCCCTGTAGATCAGGGCGTAGGCATCTAGTAAAAAAAGGGTTTTCTTTTCGGAAGGCATATATGCAATGATTAGGAATTTTAAGTTATTGAATTTTAACCCGAAGAAAAGTAATTCTTGTACTTATGATTACGATTTTCCTTTCTGGAGCCTGATTTTCAATTTTTCAAGGAATGAAAGGTCTTCAGCATCTCTTGCCGCTGATCTGTCTTTTTTTGCCGATCTCTTCAATAAAATCAAATCATCCAAGCTGATCAAATTAATCTGAAGTCCCTCAACTTCTCTCTTTTCCATTCTTTGAAAGGCATATTTAAAATCAATATTGTCTAGATGTTTTAGAATCTCTATTCTTAGCGGAGGATTACCTATGCCAATCATCTTTGGAACAATGAACATATCTTTTTTTACAGAATCGGAAGGAATGCCATATTCTATACTAGCTTTAACGAGCCGTTCAGCATTAATATCTGATATGCTCACAAAAATGTCCAAATCACCTGTTCCTCTATGGTGCCCGTACGCACCCATAGCATAGCCCCCGATTATAAGATACTCAACCTTATGTTTATTTAAACATTGTATAAATGTTCGGAAATGTTCTGGAAATCTGTTGTTTGCAGTGCTACTCATTCAATGAAGTAAATGATCCTTTCGACAGGATGCTTTTTTAAATCAATATTCTGCATAGCAAGTTGTGCCGAGAGTACGGAACAATACCTTACAAAATTTTCTTCAATGCTTGAGTTTACCGCGAGCTCAACTTCTTCATCTAAAAGATCCTCATCGGAGTTATTAAGGAAAGAAATAGTTCTTGTTTTATCTGTAATCTCCATTTTAAGAAAATTTGATTCTAACCTACTCTAACACTTCAATCTCAAATATCAAGGTTGAGTTTGGAGGGATAGAACGACCTGCCCCTCTACTACCATAACCGAGCTTAGGTGGAATTTTCAAGTACGCTTTCGTGCCTACCTTCATTTTAGAGACCCCTTCATCCCAGCCTTTGATCACACGCCCTTTTCCTAAAGGAAATGTAAAAGGCTGTCCACGATCCAATGAGCTGTCGAATTTAGTACCATCTTCAAGCCAACCTGTATAATGAACTTTTACTGTTTTACCTTCTTCCGGCAGAGAGCCATCACCTTCTTTTAGGACTTTTATACCTAGCCCGGATTCTGTTAGCTTGTATCCAATCTTCTTTTCTTCCCTGGCCCAATCTTCCAACGCTTTTTCGAGGAATAGTATATTCACCGCTGAAATTTTCAATTTTTTATTCCCAGCTAACCGTAAAAGTGAGCTATCTCGCTTGACCAGATCAAAATTAAGATCTTTAGACTTCTTACCCAATGTAAAAACAGCGACGCCCGATTGGTCTTTAAAAGCCGCACAATGGTTAGGGAACTTTTCATTGGAATAGCAAAAATCAAACTCGCCTTCAAGCTCACATTTATCGCATTGCGAGTAAACCTGAAAAGTTGTTATTAAAGCTACTATCAAAAATGAGTGTTTTTTCATTCTAAAAAATATTGAATTTAATGTCTATCCAACCTGTATGATCCTCCAAAGGATTTCAAACATAAATATTATTACAATTCTTCGATGTGGTTTTTAATAATTTGCTTTATCCTGATAATATCTTCCTTATCAAGTTTACTTAAGATTTTATCTATAAGTGATACGTTTAAAGTTGCCATTTTGTGAATTCTTACAACTGATGGAAGTTTCAAGTTGCAGGTTTTCCAATTATTGATCTCTACGTCGAATGGAGTGAAATATAGTTTTGATGTAATTCTTGATACTAAAAAGTCTCCGTCATTGGTGTCTAAAAGTACTAGGGCAGGGCGCTTCTTCGTTTTGTCACTTTCGGTAAATGGGAAACGCAGCAATACGACATCACCAAATTTAAGCTTCGTCATAGATTGCATCGGAATTGTCATACCCTTCTAAAAACTCAGAAGTAGTTATCCTTTCAAAGCTATGTTCCTCATTAGTTTCTTCGTACAACAAAATGACCTTAACTTCTTTCTCAGAAAACTTATCGGACTCAATCTCCCTTGGAATTTTTATAGTATGGTTCTTTATTTTTGATTTGAATTCAAAAACTTTCATTTTACAAATTTAATCAAAAACAGTTATTGTAAGGTTTAAAGTCCAAAAACCAGGGTTTTACTCATATTAAATAATTCTTCCATTGATGATCAAATCGGTCTGACCGCTTAGAGCAGGTCTGTCGATTCATTTGTTAGATAATTATTCAGTTACAAACCTAAAACATCAACCCCTTGCTCAAAAGTAATATCAATAGGAATCTCCGCTACAATAAGGCGATTAAGATCCGATTGCAACTCCGGGCTGATTACCGCTTTTTCTTTGACCAGTTTTGAAACGCCTTCGTAGTCACCATCACCTTGTAGCGTCAGAAGCTCCTCGGAAAGTGTGTTCATGGCGTCCTGCATTTTATCAAAGTTAACTTTGTAGGTTCCTATTTCAGAATCTCTTTCGAAGGCTCCAAACTCTTTAAAGAAATTGAAGCGGATCATATTGGCTTTACCATGAGAGCTCGCTGCGCTAAATCTTACCGACCGGAAAATGCTCGTCATGAAAGTCACATAGTAATCATTGATATCTCCTTCAATCTCTCCTTTATCAAATAATTGAGTGATCATGTACAGCCCTAGAATATCGGCCTTCCCTTCTTCTATTGCTGAAGAGTGTTCCTGAAGAGCTGTTCTTACCGTTCCTTTTCCGTTTATGGTATTTTTTATACCGAGTCCATGCGCCACTTCATGGAACATGGTGTTCGCAAAAAAGGCATCGAACTTAATATGTTTTCTTTGATCTTCGGCAATCAATACCCTAGAGATAGGAATCAGTATTTTGTCAAACTTTGCCTGAATGGTATTTTTCAACTGAAGTCTTCTCGTTCCTTTTTCAAGCTGAACCGTTTCGTCATTGGGCAAATTAATAGCTATGGTCTTGCTTCCAGCATTGCAATCGCCAGAATAATAAACTGCATCATAAGCATTCAAATCGGCATCCGTTCCGGGCTTTTCCTGCTTATAAGGATCCGAAACCGGAAGTCCTTCCTGAAGCTCAGGTAAAAAAGCCGCATATTTTTCCAGTCTCCTACTCCATTCCAAATCCTTGATCAATACGTAAGCTTCATGGGCAGACTTGTAATTGTAGAGTTGATCTTCGTAGTTTTCAATGGGTCCAATCACAACATCAATAGCGTTGGTTTTCATATCCATCCAAGCCAAATCGCTTTCTCTATACTCATCTGTTAATAAAGCTTCCGATCTCAAACTGAGGTATTTTTTCAGTCCTTCATCTTTAGCCAAATCAGCTGCCTGTCTCAACAAGTCCGATGCTTTTTTTACCTGCTCTGCAAAAACTTCATGATACCATATCGTGTACAACTCTCCTTCTTCATTTCTTCGAACCAAGGTATACTGACTAGATCCGTGCTCTAATTCAGCTGCTTCAAACTCTTGTTTGGTCATGTCTCTTGGATAAAAATTAGCACCTGCTGGCTTTTGTTTATATGTTTCGATGAAGGGCTTATTACCTTCCAGTCTATCCCAAGGACCATAATTGATCTTTACGTATTCTTTCGTAAGGTCATCTTCAATTCCAGCTAATAAAGCATCTTTATCTCCATAAGCCTCATACCAGAATAAGTCATCCATTATCTTAGCGGCATCAATTAATATCCTAACCATCTCCTTCTGGTCATCATCCAAATGAGATAGATCTGTAGATAATCTGAAGCTGGTGTACTTATTCAGGTTGTTTTGCATAGGATTTTCCTCCACCTCATCACCCTGATTGTTTTCGTGTTTTTCTGAACCACCTCCGCAACTATAAAGCAGGATGGGAAATAAGAATGGGATCAATCGTTTCATTTCTTTATTGTTGTTTTAAATCTACCAAATGAATTACCAAAGTTATAAAAACACCTTATTGGCTAAAATTTTTATCTTTCCTAGTGATTACATTCCCTCCGTATGGCAATAATTGACGAAAAAGAACTCCCTCATCTCATCGAGGAAAATAAATATATCTACGAGGAGTACTACGATCGGGAATTTATAGATGCTATGATTGAGGCCTTAAGTATGATCGACAAAACGTATTTCAGGATTAGTTTCGTTGGTTTTAGCAATCTTCCAGAGCGGGTTAAAGAAGATGTTCCTTTAATTTATGCAAGCAACCATTCCGGTATGGCTTTCCCATGGGATGCCATGATGTTTGGTATGGGGTTGATTAAAAAGCACGGAAATGACTATACTAAGGGGTTACGTGCGCTCACGGCTCCAATGCTATCGCAATCCAGGTTAATGAATCCCTTTCTCATTTCTAATGTCTGGAAAAGAGGTGGAGGTATTGATGCTACCACTTTGAACTTCGAGACCATGATGAAGTATAAGGATGGTGAGTTACTCATCTACCCCGAAGGTGTTCCGGGAATAGGAAAAGGTTTTAATCGAAAATACCAGCTTCAACGGTTTTCGACTTCCTTTATAAGGATGAGTTTGAAGCACCGAACCGATGTTATTCCTTTTTATACTGTAAATGGTGAATACATTAACCCCTGGACTTATTCTTATGACTGGGTTAATAAAATCATTCAAAGAATTGGGATCCCGTTCTTGCCCATTGGTATAATAACAACGCTAATCATTTTTCAGCCTTGGTTATTTTACTGCGCGTGGCCCGCAAATTTGATTTACGTTATGGGAGAGAGAATTAAGCCCTATGAAATGACCGATAAGTCTTTTGAAGAAATGGAAAAGGCCGATTTCGAAATGATACGAGATAAGGTAGTGGCCATTATGCAGATCCAAATAAATGAAGCCGTAGACCAATACGGTTCTAAACCTTTTCATTGGAAGGAGTTCTGGTCCAAGTTTTTCAAAAATATCAAGGACTTTCCTTTTAACATGCCGTTCGGATGGCCTTTACTTTTTGCTGATTTTGAAAGAAAATTTTTCAAGAAAAAACAAAGACCCCCAAAGCTCAACCTTAATTTCTTTTCAATTTTCAGAATACTAATTCAAAACCCGATCACGATATGTTACTACATACCAATTCTAGGTTGGGTTCCTCTTCTACTTCGGGGTTACAAAAACAATGATATTAGGAAACACTAAAGTTATTGGTTCATTACCCTCATTTAATAATCATCCTTCCTGATCTTAAAGCTCCTCTTGCCTCATACAGTTGGATTATGTAGATGCCCTGTTTCATTTGTGGTAAGTCCACGCTCCATACATTTTGACTCACATTACTTCCTGGTTGCTGTTCTAAGACCACCTCTCCATCTATAGATAATATTTGAAGTTTATAATCCCCACGTGGACTGTCTCCCAAATCAATATTCAACCTATTTTCAATTACGGGGTTGGGGTATATAGAATATTCTTCAAATATTAGTTCTTCAACATTCGTAATAATATTTTGACCTTCGTTAATAGTTATAACTGAAGTATTCAAATCAATATCTTCTTGAGGTATCATATTAAATGATACGTCGAAAAAGGACAGGTCGGCTAAACCTGTTAAATCTGGCAGGCCACTTATAATATTTCCTCTAATATTTAAAAAATTGAGTTGGGTCAAATTAATAAAAGTTTCAGGGATGGATCCTTCAAGCTGGTTCGAACTTAATACCAAACTACTTATAAGATGTTAAATTTCCTATTTCTGGTGGAATCGAACCTGTTAATTCATTAAGAGATAATTCCAATGCACTAAGGTTAATTAAATTTCCTAACTCAGTAGGAATTTCTCCACTAAGCTGGTTACCAACTAAGTTTAATTGAGTTAAAACTGTGAGGTTTCCCAACTCAGGTGGGATAACTCCATTCAATTGATTATCACCTATAACCAAAAAATTTAAGGAATTTAAATTACCTATTTCCGGTGGAATTGAGCCAACTAGCTGATTACTAGTCAAATTTAATTGCGTTAAAGCAGTTAAATTTCCCAGTTCTGGAGGGATAGTACCTGTTAATTCGTTACTAGATAATGTTAATACGTTAAGATTAATTAAATTTTCTAGCTCAGCAGGAATAGATCCCTCAAGCTGGTTTTGGCCTAAGGATAGTTCAGTAAGCAGGGTTAAATCTCCTATTTCAGGAGGAATAGTCCCAGATAAGTTGTTTCCATTGAAGCTAGAAGTGCCATCATCATTCAGCGCAAGGTTTGTTACTCGGTCGACAGTCACAGTAACCCCAAACCAAGTACTTAAAGACCCTATTAACCAATTGGTATTGTTGGTCCAGTTCGAGCCATTGGTGGCGTTGTAAAGGGCAACGAGGGCGAGGGAATCTGATTCTAAATCTCCAGTAGTCCTAGTTCGCTGGCCAGTATTAAAAAACCCAGGAATTCCAGCGTTTACAGAGATGTCTACTGCCGAGAAGAAGTTTTGAGAAACATTAAGGAAAGATAAATTGGTGAGGGATGTAAGATCAGGCAGAGAGGTCAGATCATTAAAAGAAATATCTAACCGATGTAAGGTCATGGCATTTGTCAATTCAGCGGGAACAGCGCCAATTAACTGGTTTTGTTCGAGACTTAAACCACTCAAGTTTGTCAAATTACCCAATTCAAGAGGAATCGACCCACTCAATCCATTAAAACTTAGTCCTAAAAATGTCAGATTCGTCAGACTGCCCAATTGTACAGGTATTGACCCACTCAGTTGGTTACCAGAGAGACACAAAACCTCCAAATTTGTCAAATTACCCAATTGAACAAGAACCGAGCCTGTCAATTGGTTATCGCAAAGTGATAAATCCCGCAAATTCGTTAAACTAGTCAACGAATTAGGGATTGTCCCGTTTAGTTGATTTTCATTCAAGGACAAATCCCGCAAATTCGATAGATTACCTAATTCAACAGGGATCGATCCGCTCAGTTGGTTTTCTGAAAGGAACAATGACGACAAATTCGTTAAATTACCCAATTGAACAGGGATCGACCCGCTCAGTTGGTTTCCAGAAAGGAACAAAATCCCCAAATTTATCAAATTGCCCAATTCCGAAGGGATCAGGCCACTAAGTTGGTTTCCTCTAAGATCCAAATTGCCCAAAATCGTCAAATCGCCCAACGCCGCAGGGATCGGCTCGCTCAGTTGGTTGAAACGAAGAACCAAATTTGTCAAACTCGTCAAATTTCCCAATTCCGTGGGGATCGGGCCACTAAGTTGGTTATTATTCAGGTCCAAAAGGGATAAATCCGTTAAATCGCCCAATGCCGCAGGGATCGTACCCGTTAGTTGGTTAGAAGGCAGAGACAAAGAGGTCACCCTACCTCCAATCACACCCACTCCAAACCAAGTATCAATGGGTGTCGGTGAGCCTGTGCCATTAATTATTTCCCAACCCGTTCGGATACCCCAGTTGAGGCCATCAGTAGCGTTATAAAGAGCTACCAGAGCGAGGGAGTCGGTTTCATTGACCTGGG
Organism: Bacteroidota bacterium; assembly: GCA_039030555.1. GTDB lineage: Bacteria > Bacteroidota > Bacteroidia > Cytophagales > Cyclobacteriaceae > JBCCDY01. The sequence continues at coordinate 73,751 of JBCCDY010000010.1, read as the reverse complement.
CTTTAGATCTATATGCATAAAAGATAGAAGTAATAATAAATGCATAAATGATTCTTCTAAAATATATCATTCTTAATGTTTTAACACTAAAGTAGCTTGAAGACAAGCTTAGGCTCAATTCATATTATACAAAATCCTGAAAAAGTACAAGATAAATAGCTTTTACAATACAATCCTTTTGTCCCTATTCTTTATATTAACAAGCAAACATTGAGAATGGCCGATAGAGAATCTCGCAAAATCTTTCTTACCCTGCTTTCGCAACGGTCAGCCATAAAAACGGCCGTAAAAATGGGCCTCATCGTCGGGGTGATCCTAAACCTGATCAATCAAGGTTCTGAAATTGTAGGTTTACAGTTTGGACAGATTAATTACCCGAAATTCTTCCTAACATTTATGGTTCCGTTTTCGGTTTCCATTTATTCAAGTACTACCACCAAACTGAAATTCTTTACAGGTGAGTTTGCGTTTATAGATGCAGAGTTGATTTGCAAAAGCTGTAAAAAAAGTAAGCAAAAAGTTAAAAAGGGTGAAAGAGTAAAAGATTGTCCTGAATGCCCTCCGGGAAAAGCACGATGGAAAATTATTCGATTATTAAATATTTAGAACAGTTATACAAAATGAAGTCAACCAAAGTCACTTTTACAAACAAAGAAGGTATTGAACTAAGCGGAAGAATCGAGTTGCCCATCGGAGGCGTCCCGAAAGCGTTTGCTTTATTTGCACACTGTTTCACTTGTAGCAAGAATTTCGCGGCAGTTACTAACATTAGCAGGGCTTTGACGCAAAACGATATCGGGGTTTTACGTTTTGATTTTACAGGCCTAGGTGATAGTTCCGGTGACTTTTCAGATACCAATTTTTCGTCTAACGTAGACGACTTAGTTAGTGCAGCTGAATTTCTTGAAAAAGAGTATGAAGCTCCAAAAATTATGATCGGCCACTCTCTTGGTGGAACCGCAACTTTGCAAGCTTCTTCTCTTATAGGTTCTGCTCAAGCGGTTGCTACCATTGGCTCTCCTGCCGATCCTCCTCATGTTAAGCATTTATTCAGTAAAGCACTGGAAGATATTAAGGAGCAAGGATATGCAGAAGTAAATATTGGAGGCCGGCCGTTTAAGATCAAAAAACATTTTTTAGATGATTTGGAGAAAAACAGTCTGAAGAGTACACTTCCTAAGCTGGATAAAGCACTTCTTTTCATTCATTCTCCTCAAGATGAGATCGTAGAAGTGGATAATGCTGCAAAACTTTATGGTTATGCAAAACACCCCAAAAGCTTCATTTCATTAGATGGTGCAGACCATATGATGAGTAATAAACAAGATTCTTTATATGCCGGTTCAATCATAGCATCCTGGGCAATCAGGTATATTGACATTAAGGAAAAAGAGGCGCTTAAATCCGAAAAACAGGTTTCGGTACGCACCGGAGAACAAGGATACACTACGGAAGTACGAGCTGGTCAGCATATGTTGACCGCCGATGAGCCGGAATCTGTCGGAGGAAACGATCTTGGACCTACACCTTACGGATACTTATTGGCTTCACTCGGATCGTGCACCTCTATGACTTTGAGAATGTATGCTGACCATAAAAAATGGAACTTAAAAGAAATTAGAGTACATCTTGGGCACAAAAAAGTACATGCTGAAGATTGTGACCATTGCGAAGAAAAAGACTCCAAAATAGATCGCATAGAAAGAGAGATTGAAATCTTTGGAGATCTTGATGAAGGTCAAAAAAAACGTTTGTTAGAGATCGCCGATAAGTGTCCCGTACATAAAACCCTCCATAATGACGTTGAGATAATAAGCACGTTGAAGCAATAACTCTTTTAATTAGAAGGATTTACAAGCGATAAACTTGCCTTCCACAAGCTAAATTTTCTATCTTAAAAAAAGCTTGTAGAACGAAATAGCAATGAAAAAATCGCTGGCCTTACTTTTCTTATACTTTTTATGCTTCAGTATTGAAGCTCAACATCAATTTTATATTGAGTTAAACGATGGCAATACCATTTCAAATGATCCTAATATTAAGGTGATATTTCACCATGCAAGGGTTCATGACAAAGAGCATACTGAAATGCGACTGAGTACATCAGAAAACTTTGATAAAGCTCAATGGCAATCTTACTCTAAGAATACTTCTTATAAAATCGGCAAAGAGGGGAACCATACCGTATATGCACAGTTAAAAGACTCCGATGGGGAACTTTCGGCCGTTGCTTCCACTCAAATTTCAATGGATTTTACTAAGCCTGAGAATGTCAAAATCACCATTGATGAAGGCAACGAATATACCAGGGAAAAAAGCGGTAAGGTTGAATTGATTCTCAACGCTGATGGGGCTACTAAAATGCAAATTGCCAATGATTCAAGCTTTCAGCATCATTCCCATTGGAAAGAATACCAACCCGAAACAACATGGAAACTGGAGCATCCTCACAAAGATGGAGTTAAAAATGTATTTGCCAGGTTTAAGGATGATGCCGGAAATGTAAGTGAGACTGTTAAAGCGGTGATTATACTGGATACAGAAGCACCTCAAGGTACCATTATCATAAACAACAATGATGAATATACCTTTTCCAGATTAGTTTACCTGACTATCAATACGGATGCTGAAGATGTTGATGAGGTAAGGATCGTAGGCCCTAGGTCTCAGGTTTTTGAGTATATGAAAGGGACAGGCGATGCCGGACCAAATAGTATGCTTCAAGTATGGTGGCTTGACTCTATTGTAGGTCAAAAAATTGTTAAAGTATGGTTTAAAGATAAAGCGGGAAATATTTCTGCCTCTCCTGTTGTGGATGATATTAAGCTTTCTTTAGATCACCCTAATCCTCCCAAGGTCAAAATTGATGACGACACTGAATACTGTACGGACGAAAGAGGTATAGTTAAATTAAATATCGCTTCCGATGAGAACGGTAGGTATGAGATGATGATCAGTAATGATCCTAATTTCACCAATGCCGAAAAAATTGGATATCTCTCGACTTATCCCAACTGGAAACTCGATACTTCTGAAGACGGAAAGAAAAAGGTTTTTGTTAAAGTATTTAGTAAATCAGGAAGCTCATCCGATGCTGGTTTTGATGAGATCATCTATTATAGCAAAAAACCCAAGCCTGTAGAATTATTGATTAACAGAGGGCAAGAATGGACCAACAAGGCTTTAGTTAGGGTTGATGTAAAAGCTGAAAATGCACAGTTTTATCAGGTCAGCAATAACCCTGGCTTCACCAGTGCCAGGGATTGGAAGTCTGTAGAAAAACCTGTTCCATGGAGAATACAAGAATTAGATGGTGAAAACATCGTTTATGCACGCTTTAAAGACTTTGCTGGAAATGTTTCTGAAACGATATCTTCAAAAATTAACTACGATACGGAAATACCTGAAGGAAAAATTGTGTTGGACAATAATGCCAAGAAAACCAGTAAGCCAATCGTAGATTTAAACATTCAGTACTCTGATGATGTGACTCAGGTTTTGATTGGTAATGACGTTAGCTTTTCTAATTCAAGTTGGGAAGATGTTACCAGATCGCGTACCTGGAAGTTGCTTTCAAAGCCTGGAAAAAAATCCATTTATTATCGTTTCAAAGACCGGGCAGGTAATATTTCTGTCCCAAAAAGATTACTCGTAGATCTTGTTGCTTCCAATCAGTAAAACTTCTTGTCCACAGATGCATATTCCTCGATGATATTTGCTGACTTAAATCGAATTCCAAACTCCATCAGGTTTTTCATTTCCGATATAAATTTTTTACTCCCTATACTATCCAAGTATCTAAAGGGCCCGCCAAGAAAAGGAGGGAATCCCAAGCCAAATATGGCTCCTATGTCTCCATCCAAAGGCTTGGAAATAATACCTTCTTCCAAACACATGGCCGCTTCATTGATCATGATATTGGCTAAGCGCTTTTGCAGGATTTCTTCCTTCATTTGTTTTCGATTGGCTCCGCCAAAGAAATTATAGACCTCTGAATTCACCTCACCACGTAGTTTTTTCCCGGTATTCTCATCGTACTTCCAAAAGCCTCTTTTATTCTTCTTTCCTTTAAAGCCTGCGTCATCCAGCTTTTTTAATGCCTCCGATGCTTCAGCACCTCTTTGATCAAAAAATTTTCTCAAATCACCCGTTGTGACGTGAGCACCTACATCAATCCCTACCTCGTCCATCAATGTTATAGGACCGACAGGAAATCCGAACTTTTTCAGTGCTTTATCTAGCTGAATGATATCTGCGCCTTCTTCGAGTAAAAGCAGGGCTTCATTTAAAAATGGGGCCAGAATTCTTGTGGTATAAAATCCTGGGCCATCTTTAACCACTATACATGTTTTACCTTGACGTATACCTACTTCCAGCGAAGAAGCGATTACCCAATCTGCTGTTTCTTCGGTAGTAACGATCTCTAACAAAGGCATCTTCTGAACCGGGGAGAAGTAATGCATACCAATCACATTTTCAGGGCGGTTGGAGGCTTCCGCGATCTGGGTTATTGGTAATGCTGAAGTATTTGATGCAAGGATACATTCTTCGGATAAATGAGGCTCTGTTTCTTTAATGACTTTATGCTTGATATCCATATCCTCAAAAACAGCCTCTATAACCATATCGGCAGAATCGAAATTATCGAAATTCAATTGTGTTTTTAAGCTGGAAAGCTGCTCATCGGCTTCAGGTTGAGAAAGTGCTTTTTTAGAAACTTTATCGTTTAGAGCCTTTTGAGTATTTGATCTGGCCTTTTCCAGACTTTCTTCCGAAATATCTTTCAAGATCACTTCCATTCCCTTTTGAAGACTTACTTCACCGATGCCTTGCCCCATTAAGCCGGCTCCCAGAACAGCAAGGCTTTTGACCTCCTTAACCTGATCCTTTAAAGGATTTTTCTTCAAGTTATTCATCCCAAAGAAAATATTAATAAGCTGAAAGGCTTCTGGTGTTTGCAACAGTTCATCGAAAAGCCGGACCTCCATTTTTCCGGCATCTTCAGCTCTCTTTCCAAATCCATATTTTATGGACTCAATGATTTTAAACGGGGCTGGATAATTACCCTGCGTTGTCCTTTCTACCATTTGCTTCGCTTTTTTAAAGACGATATTCCTGGTGAAAGGAAATAATTCCAGTGCTTTTTCTACAAAGCCAAGTTTGGAGCTCCTCTTGAAGTTCCTCCTCAAAACATCATCAGCAAGTTCTTTGGCTCCGGTAAGCAAACGATCTTCCGTCGTTAGCCGATCGATCAACCCAATCTTTAAAGCCTTATGAGCAAAGGTGTTCTTTCCGGTTAAAGCTATATCCAGGGCCTTCTGAATTCCTATTATCTTTGGGAGTCTATAAGTCCCGCCCATTCCGGGAAGTAATCCGAGTTTTACCTCAGGAAGAGCCAGCATGGTTGAAGGATCTTCCGTAGCTATTCTGGCAGTGCAGGCCAAAGAGATTTCAAGTCCGCCACCCATACAGGCTCCGTGAATAGCCGCGACAAAGGGTTTGGTATGTCCATCAATTCTGTTCAGGAAGCGATGACCCTGCAAAGCAACTTCAGCTGATTCTCCCGGCTTCATTTCCAGAAAGCGCTCGATATCGGCACCGGCCATAAAGCCTTTCTTTCTGCTGATCAGGATAGCGGACTTTATATTTTCATCAGATTCAATCTCATGGAGAATCAAGTTGAATTCTTCCGCCGAATCAATGGATATTGTATTCCATTCTTCTCCCTGAAGGTCTATCCAGATGATGGCATAATGACCATCTTTTTCTAAGTTTAGGAGTTTGGGGGAAGTATCCATAGCTTTTTTCGATTTAAACCGCTATGAATTTAAGAATTTTTAAAGTTGTTGTTTAATCGAAATCTATATAGGCTGGGTAAGGCGATTAAATGATGCTCTTTTCTCTAACTATGGGTTTAAACCCATCGCAATTGATAGCAGAGCAGCCCATACTTAAAAAAACATTTAACCCGGGGTACTACTTGGTTTTTAGTCATAGTAATTCCTAAGGACTCTGCCGAGGAATAAGTTTCTAGAAATCTAGAGCCGCTTAGTTCCCAAACAGCTTTCTAAGCTTCTTCTTCACCTCGTCTTTTGCCTTATCTACCACCTCTTTGGTTTCTTCCTGAACCTTCTGTTTCGTACTCGCAGTATCAGTAGAGTCAGATTTATTCGTTCCTCCGATGTCTAATTTATCCAAGACTTTATCGGCTACTTCATCTTCAATGACTTTCTTGGCTGCATCTTTAGCAGCGTTCTTAGCAACATCTTTTGCTGAAGTGCCTAAAAGCTGAACTTTAGGGTCATCGTAATTGCCTAGAATTCCAAGCGTAATGTCAATATTTGAAGATCCAGCATTGGTTCCTCCAGCATATTTCGAAATAACATCATTAAAAGCAGCACCAGCTTTTCCTGCAGGTATACTCATCTTCATTCGATAATCAAGATCGCCAGCCAGCCCACTACTACCACTAAGCTGAGTTTTGTACCCTCCCATCGTAAAGTCTGTAGGCTTAATATTCACTCTTCCCTCTTTAATCTCGGTTTGCATAGCGAGGTCACTAATATTCAATTTTTTGGATTCGGCTTTATTGGCCGCCGAACTAGTAAAGCCAGTAAGACTTGTAACCTGAGCAATACCATCTACAACCTTAGAACCGGTTATAGCAGCTTTAGCTACCTCCAAAAGACCTTTACCCTGAAGTGTGTTATAATCAGGAGTCATATCTTTTAATAGCTCTCCACTCATTTTGAAGTTCGTAGAAAAGTCGCCCTGCATTAATTTCGCTATCGGAGCAGCCGTTTGGATAGTATTAAAAGCAGAATACGCTTTTGGAATAGAAAGACTTTTGATTCCAAAATCAAGATCAAACTTGGGGTGATCGATATCCCTTGAATCGTATCCACCGCTAAGTGTAAAATTACCTCCTAGCGTATTGAAGCCTAGCCCTTTCATCTCTAGCTTTCCATCTTTTACGATAATATTTCCTTTTACATTATTCAGTGTAAGATTGTCGTAAAGGACTTTAGAAATACTTGATTTGAGTACAAAATCGATATTTCGTGGTATCTCCACCGGCTCTATTGGAGCATCTTCTTCCGAACTGCTTTCTTCTGTAGTCTCTTCTGTGGCTGCACTTTCTTCTTCTACGAGCCATTCGTTGGCATCAAATAGGCTTGAAGTGAATGTAAAATTGCCTTTTAGTACATGATCTTCACCCATCATCGCAAAGCCGAGGTAATCGGTGATAAAACCATTCAAGTTCAGATCACTTTTTCCGACTGAACCCTTGAATTCTTTTAGATCAATCTTGGAAGGGTTGAAAACCAGGTTTGTGCTTTGGATCTTAAATCCCTGCGGTAAAACTTCTTTATCCACGTAAGAGAAATTAGAAACCGTCATTGTACCGCTCGTAGGAAGTTTATTGTATTGCTCTTTCTCCAAATAAGAAAGTTGACCTTTAGAGTCAATATCTGCCTTAATGTTACCGGCTAAAGTCATCCCTTCAAGATTCAGGATCTTCGCGATCTTCCCGAGATCTATTCCTCCATGGACATGGAAATCCCAAATAGGATCATCAAGATTGTAAGCATCGAGGTTAGCGTTTAATTTTTCTCCATCTACGGAAACCGTAAAATCATCAACATTCAGTTTCGTATCATTCAGTTTCCCTGTTGAATTCTTTACCATACTGGTGAAATGAATATCATTTAAAGGAATAGGATACTCATCATATTTTATAAATCCCTGAGATAGCTTTGCAAACACATCTATTTTAGGAATGATATTTTTAGTGCTGTCATAATATCCATTCGCTGTTGCGTTCATTTCAAACAAGCCTTTAAGCTGCAACCCTTCCATGGGAATAGAGCTTGCGAAATCGGCCAAATCTATCTTTGCTTTTATATTGGCATCAATGGGATATTGCTTCAGGTTCGAGATGACCACGGTTGCATCAACCGGATTATCTCCTAAGTCCATGTGGAACTTCTTAATATTTATGGCGGTGTTCTCTACCACTCCATCTTTATTATCTACCGACATATCCAGTTCAATATTTTCGATGGACTTTGGCAGGTCGGGATAATGAACCTCAGCATCTGCTATCGCTAGATTCACATTGAAAGCAGGTAGTGTGCCCAGTGAGTCACTATATACTCCATTTACAGCACCATTGAATTCCAAAGTTCCCTTTGTTTCTAATTCATCAAAACTCTCTGTGAACATTCCGGGCACAAGTGAAAGTATGCTTTTGAAGGTATTTTCTTTGCTATTGAAGGTGATGTCCACTTTGTAATCGTCCCCTAATATCACATTCCCATCAAAGCCGAAGGCAAAGTCATTAACCTTAACCGTATTTTCTTTGAATGTATATTTCGATTCGGGAAGATTCATATTCAGGGTCATATCTATATCCAGAGATTTGTTAGATACATACTGATCTCCTTCATAATTAAGCACTACATCTTCTACAATAGTATTAGTCTTCAAATCGAAAATATCCTGTGTGAAATCACCGCTTCCGGAATGGTTTAAACCTGTGATCTTCGTATAGATTTTTTGAGAGCGATCATCGTAAGTAAATTCAGCATTGGAAATTTTCCAGCTATCAATTCCTATGGCAAATTCTGCGGGCTGCTCGTCCGATACCGGTTCTATCTCTTCTTGAGGTACTTCTTCAGATTCAATTGTTATGTCATAATTGGCCTTTCCGTCTTCAAGAACAATAATATTTGCCCTTACATTATCTAAAATGATCGCATTAATATTCGGCTGAGAACCAAAGATCACGCTACCAAGGTCTACAACTACTTCAAAATGCTGTGCGGCAAATAAAATTTCGTCGGCAAACTCATCTCTCCCGATAACACCAAAATCACCCAAGGAAACGGTGAAGTTTGGAAAGTTGGAGAATAAAGAAAGTCCGAACTTATCAGCGTCAAAGTAAATGTCAGCATCCACTGCACCTTCGAGTTCTTTATCAACCAATGCTTTTATGTGGTCCTTGAAAACTGCCGGTAGGATTGCTGCCGCTGCAATAATCAAAACGAAAATTATCCCTACAATTATTAATAGCTTCTTCATGAGTTAGACCTGTTTTCTTTAATCTGTATATGAATAGATTTTTGGCTTCTTTTAACTAACGTTCAATACTTAAATTAAATGCGTTCGGACGGTATTGATTTCATTATTGAAGTTAATAAAACTAACCCTTAGTTGTTTTATTAAATCATTAAGCAAAGCTTGAAGAGTTTTTTTAAACGGTACCGCTTTTTTCGGTAAGTCTTCCGTCAGGTTCCTTTTCGCTAGTCAGTTTGGTGTCCGTAATGGATTCCTTTTCACTGGGTTTTTTTATTACCAGAGAAAGTATCATAGACAGAGAAAGTGCGCCAATAATGATCACAAAGGATAGATAGATAGGGATATGAAAATCTATGCCCTCCAGAAGCATTTTTGCGCCAATAAAAATAAGGATAAAAGAAAGCCCTTTTTGCAACAGATAAAACTTGTCTAGAACTCCTGCCAGCAAAAAGAACATTGCCCTTAAGCCCATTACGGCAAAGATGTTAGAAGTATAAATTAAGAACTCATTCTGGGTTATGGCAAAGGCTGCTGGAATGGAATCTACAGCAAAAATTAAATCGGTTGATTCAATTAATACGATTACTAGAAATAGATAAGTAAAGTATAATTTGCCGTTTTCTCTGAAGGTAAAAACACCACCTCTTTCTTCTTTTGATATCCGAAGAAATTTTTTCGTGAAATTTAAAATTGGATTTTTCTCTGGCTCAATCTCCATCTCGTCTTCATCACTGAAGATCTTGATTCCTGAGTATACCAAAAACACCCCGAATATGTAGAGTATCCAGTGAAATTGGGCGATTAGAATGGCTCCTAGAAATATAAAAATCGCCCTGAATACGATTGCACCCAGAATACCCCAGAACAGTATTTTATGATAATACTCCTCTTTAACACTAAAGTATTTTAAGATGAGTATGATGACAAAAATATTATCTACCGAAAGTGCTTTCTCCGTTAAATACGCCGATAGGAATAAGAGTGACTTCTCTTCTCCACCCTCATCATAAAAATAAATCAACACAGCATAACCAACAGATACGGCCACCCAGAAGATAGATTGATAAAGTGCGGACTTTTGAGAGATTTTATGCGCCGATCTGTTTACAAGGCCGAGGTCGACTACAAGGAAAAGTACAATCACTATCCCAAATACTCCGAAAAGAATAATTTCCTCGTGATTAAGAGATAGATTTAAAAGCATAAAGTGATGGGCCTCTGGATCTCAAATAATATTTGTTATACTCCGGATGAAAAATCTGCTCTAAGCAAGACATCATCCAGTCCTTTTCGAAGGCGTAAAATTATTCCAATTTTATTACATATCCTAAACCGCCCTGCTTAATTGAGTCAACTATTTAAAACATCCCTTAAATCGCTGATTTAAGCATCTAATCGGTAAAAAACTATTTTTAGGTCACAAACTTTTTTTCTTAATTCCAATTTTCTTACATGGCTTTCACCATGTCAAAAGCGATATTAAACTAAATGTTGTATTCTCGATATCAGGATAGATCATCCGTATTTAATATTTATCTTTTGTCAAATTTTGATGGATGACCAATTTAATAAAGGCTAAAGCCGGTTTTGGTACAGCTCCTGTTTTTTTCACCGCCATCTCCACCATTTTAGGAGCAGTAATGTTCTTACGGTTTGGCTATGCCGTCGGCAGTCTGGGATTTCTGGGCACGGTGGTGATTGTGGTCATTGGTCATTTAGTAACCATCCCTACTGCAATGGCCATTGCTGAAATAGCAACTAATCAAAAAGTAGAGGGTGGAGGAGAATACTTCATCATATCAAGGTCCTTTGGATTTAATGTCGGAGGCTCTATTGGTATTGCCCTGTTTCTATCTCAAGCCATCAGTGTTGCATTTTACATCATAGCCTTTGGAGAAGCTTTTGACCCTGTATTGAATTTCCTAAATCAGGAATATAACTGGGGACTTACCGACAAACGTATCATAACACTTCCTGCTACTTTTTTGCTTGGAGCGCTTATTCTCGTGAAGGGCGCAGACTTAGGAGTAAAAGCTTTGTATGGAGTAGTTGCCATCCTTTTCCTTTCATTGATCATGTTTTTCAGTGGCCCGGGGACTGAAAGTGGTGCTGAATTAGATTTTAATGCACTCAGACATATCACAGGTTCTGATTCTTTCTTTTACGTCTTCGCTATCATTTTCCCTGCTTTTACCGGCATGACTGCGGGTGTTGGGCTTTCAGGTGATTTGAAAGATCCAAAAAAATCTATTCCATGGGGAACCTTAACCGCCACTTTTTCAGGCATGATCATTTATGTGTTTATCGCCTACAAACTTACCAGCAGCGCTACTCCTCAAGAGCTTGTAGAAGATCAACTCATTATGTCGAAGATCGCTATTTGGGGCCCGATAATCCCTGTCGGTTTGGCCTGTGCGACCATATCGTCTGCTTTGGGTTCCATTCTGGTTGCTCCACGAACGCTACAGGCACTTTCTTCAGACGGAATTTTTCCAAATGATACGCTCAACAGATTTTTAGCCAAAGGAAAAACTCAAACGAACGAACCGGTTAATGCGACTATGGTAACATTATTATTTGCGATATTCTTTGTTTCGATTGGCGACGTGAATTTTGTGGCGGAGATCATATCCATGTTTTTTATGGTGACTTATGGGGCAATATGTTCCATTTCTTTTCTTCAACATTTTGCCTCCGACCCTTCTTATCGACCTTCTTTCAGATCGCAATGGTATATCTCACTGATAGGTGCAGTTATGTGTATTTATTTGATGTTTCAAATGAATGCTCCTTATGCTTTCGCATCGCTTTTCATCATGACCGTTACTTACCTTGGCATCACGTATTCTAAAAAGGATAAACAGGGACTCGTCAAGATCACGCAAGGCGTTATTTTCCAGTTTTCAAGAAGGTTACAGGTGTTCCTTCAGAAAGCTGAAAAAGAGAGTATTGATAATTGGAGGCCTACGGTTATTTGTATTTCAAAAGATACTTTCGAGCGCTTAGCTGCCTCTGAGCTGATGAGGTGGATCTCGCATAAATATGGTTTCGGTACTTACATCCACTTTATAAGTGGTTACTTCTCCAGAGAGTCCAACCAAAAGGCGAAAGACCTACTTGAACGACTTATTAAAGCCAGTGATGTAAGCAAAAGCAATGTTTATGTGGATACGATGATCTCTCCTTCCTACACTACGGCTGTGGCACAAGCCCTTCAGTTGCCGAGTGTTTCGGGAAAAGAATCGAATATGTTCTTATTCGAATTCTCCAAACATGAACCGGATAACCTCAAAGACATCGTTGAAAACATTCCTTTGGTAAACGCTGCAGAATTCGATATCTGTATTCTGGGCAGTTGCCAAAAAGATTTTGGTTATCGGCGTCAAATCCATATCTGGATCACTTCTAATGATTATCAGAATGCGAACCTGATGATCCTTTTAGGTTACATTATTATTGGACATCCCGACTGGAGTTCTGCACAAATCAAGATTTTTGCAGTGTTTCCTGAACAGGAGATTTCCGAGCAGAAAGAAAAATTACTTGAACTCATCAAAGAAGGAAGATTGCCTATTTCAGTAAATAATGTAGAATTGATCACTCAAAAAGAGCAGGTTGGAGTAAAAGAGATCATATCGAAAAAATCGATAGATGCTGACCTGACGATTGTTGGAATGCGGGAAGAAGCGATCAAGCAGAAAGGCAAAGAAATATTCATGGGCTATGATACCATCGGAAACACGCTTTTTGTAAATGCCCAAAGTCATAAATCCATTAAATAATCGGACAAGATGTTAGACTGGATTGATATAAACGATGCGCTTTCTTACAATTTCATCAATTATGAAAATGTAACCGTTAGTCTCTATACGATACTAAGTGCTATCGTTTTATTGGTCGTTAGCAAGCTTGCTCTTAGAATAATTAAGAAGCTGGTTCTTCGAAGAAATCAGAAAGACCCGGGATTTGATTTGGGACGTGCGCTGGCCATTTACCAGATATTCAAATATGTAATTTACATCGTTGTCATACTCACTATCATTGATTCTGCTGGAATTAAGCTGACCATACTTTTAGCAGGTTCGGCAGCTTTATTGGTCGGTTTAGGTCTAGGTATCCAACAGACATTTAATGATTTTATATCTGGTATTATTCTGCTTTTTGAAGGGACTGTATCGGTTGGTGATATTGTTGAAGTCGATGGTATAGTGGGCCGTTTGGAAAAGGTTGAGATCAGAACATCAAAAATTATTACTCGTGACAACATTAACATTATTGTGCCTAACCATAAACTTATCAATGATAATGTGATCAACTGGACGTACAACCGAAGTGAATCAAGGTTCAGATTGAAGGTGGGTGTTGCCTATGGTTCGGATGTAAAACTGGTGAAACGACTTTTGGAACAAGCTGCCAAGGAGCATTCTCAGGTCTCGGATTTACCTGCGCCATTTGCAAGGTTTGTGGATTTTGGGGAATCCTCGCTCGATTTTGAATTGTTCTTATGGTCGAAGTATATGTTCGAAATAGAGCAGATCAAAAGTGATCTCAGGTTTGAAATAGATCGTTTGTTCCGTGAGCATAAAGTTACAATTCCATTCCCTCAACGAGATGTGCACGTCTTTAAGGATTTGAATTCCTGAAGTCGTTTAAATCAGACTTCCTCGGATTCTTCTAATTGTAATTTCAGAAGTTCGTTAAAAAGACCTTCATCTTTAATGGATAGCTCTTCATAGCTGCCCTCCTCCTGAATCTTACCATGATCGAGGACTAATATTTTATCTACCTTTCTAACGGTTGCCAGTCTATGCGCTATAATGATGGTCGTTCTATCTTTCATTAGTTCGTCTAGACCTTTTTGGACTTCTTTTTCAGAAATAGAATCGAGAGAACTGGTAGCTTCATCAAGTATCAGTATTGAAGGATCTTTTAATATAGCCCGAGCGATAGCTATTCTTTGACGCTGACCCCCTGAAAGCTTTACTCCACGATCTCCGACTAAGGTCTCCATTCCTTCCGGAAAAGATTCTATGAAGCTCAATGCGTTAGCCCGAGCTGCTGCTTTTTCTATCTCCTTATCGGAAGCACCCGGTTTTCCGTAGCTGATATTCTCCTTTATGCTGCTACCAAATAAAAGGACCTCTTGAGGTACTAAAGCGATATTTTTACGGTATTCCTTTAAATCAAACTCCAGAATTGACTGCCCATCGCAATAAATCGAGCCTGAGAATTCTTCGTAAAACCTCATGAGCAACTGAGCAATAGTAGATTTTCCTGCTCCACTGTGCCCTACGAGTGCAAGTTTTTTTCCCGCAGCAATTTCAAATGAAACACTTTTTAAAACCTCAGTATCAGTACGGGTCGGATACGTAAAGGCTAAATCTTTAAACTGAATATTCCCTCTCAGATTTAATTGTTTGGTTGCCGAGTCATGATCATCTGAAAGATCAACTTCTTGTTGAGAGTCGATGATTTCCAACACCCGTTCCGATGCTCCTATAGCTCTTTGAATCTGTGTGTAAAAACTGCCTAATCCCCCAATTGAAGCTCCTATAAAAACCGTATAAAGCAGAAAAGAAAACAGATCCCCAACTACCATCTCACCACTTTGGACGAGTGAGGCGCCATACCACATCACACCTACAATAGCACCAAACAATCCGAAAATGATGAAAGAAACAAAAGCTCCATTATAAACAGCCATCTTCATCGACATTCCAACAACCGAATCTATTATTCCACGATATTTTCTTAATTCAAAGAACTCATTCGTAAATGATTTTACGGACTGGATTGACTGGATGGTTTCTTCAACAATGGTATTTGAGTCCGCTATCTCATCCTGAATTTTCTTGGAAAATTTTCTGATAGCCCTTCCAAAAACAAGTGCCAAAAGTATGAGCACAGGAAATGTTCCGAGCATAAATAAACTTAAAGAAGGAGCTGTCCAGATGATGATGAACACTCCTGCAATGAGTGTGAGAACCTGTCTGAAAAATTCTGCCAAGGAAGTAGAAAAAGTATCCCTAAGCATAGTCACGTCATTAGATATTCGGCTTGTTAATTCCCCGGCACGATGTTGATCGTAAAACGACATAGGTAACGAGAGAAAGCTTTTATAAAGATCGGAACGTAGGTCGTTCATTGCTTTAATGTTGACCTTTTCCAGAAAATATATTCTTAGAAAAGAGAAGAGGCTTTGTAGGAGAAAAATACCAATAAGAAGAATGGCAGCAGTGTTGATGTTATCAATAATCCAGTATTCATAGCCCCCGGATATGTTAATAAGTTTTCCTGCAAAAAATGGTAAGGATAATAC
Organism: Bacteroidota bacterium; assembly: GCA_039030555.1. GTDB lineage: Bacteria > Bacteroidota > Bacteroidia > Cytophagales > Cyclobacteriaceae > JBCCDY01. Next base: position 58,351 of record JBCCDY010000010.1, on the reverse strand, counting down.
ATTAATGCTGGATAGCACTAAAAAAAACATAGCAATGATGAACGAACCTCTGTAGGGCATCAGGTATTTGAAAATACCTTTGAGCTTCGTTAGGTTTTGCTTATTTAATTTACGCTTTTCTTCTTCCGACAGTGCCTGTCCCCGTTTTTTAGCCATTCGCTAAAATATTCGTTCTAAATGTGAAGTCTATTAAGAAAGTTGGTAGGTTTTTGACTCTTCAAGGAAATTTTCCCAATCCTCATAATCGCGAATACCTTCGGTTTGAGCCATATCGATCATCTTTTCAATCATTTCTTCCTTATAGCCATATTTAGAAAATAAATCCTGACAGAATTCCATTTCCTTTTCTTCTATTACCTCATCAGCCAGTACCATTCCGATTACGTCGTATAATTGGCCAACTTTCTGCTCATGGGTTTCCGGCACCAAAGGGTCTACTTTAACATTTTCCGATAAGATCTTCGCTATTTGTTTTTCTTTCAGCCCATACTTAACGCCCACTTTTTCAAGAAATTCTTTTTCCCTATCGTCAAAATGGCCATCTGATTTAGCAAGTGCTACAAGGCTTCTCAAATGGCTTTTCTTAAATTTTAAATACTGGTATTCAAAAAATCCTATCATGATTATTCGACTTTGAGTAACTCCAAAAGTACGTATTTCTTAAAGAAATTAATGGTGTTGATTGCTCCATATAAATTCACCTTCTTATTTTCTTGACCACATCCCCTCCGGAACTACTTCAAGAACATTGCTTTCATAATCTTCAAAATAAAAGGACTCGTATTGATCACCCCACTTTTGGATGTGAGTAAGTTCAATATCCTGATCGATCACCCAACTCTTTTTTTGTTCATAGCTCTCTAAAGTCACTTCAAAAGCTAAATGTTGATTTCCTTCTGCAAAATGCGGAGGAAGCGTTTTCTCATTGGCCGTTTCCGAAGCAACAAAACATAGTAATACTGAACTCCCTACCTCAAAAAAGATATGTCTTCCCTCAACCTTGCTGATCACCGGAAACTGTAATTTTCTATTATAGAAAGCTTCTGCCTTATCTATGCTTTTTACATAAAGGCATGTCTCCTTAATTTGTTTGAAAGGGGCTTTAAAATCCATACATCAATTTAATAAAATTGATGTAGCCTCGATTGGAAAGCGATTAGTTCAGAATTTCGAAATACTGCTTGAAAAGGGAGGTTTCAATTACTTTGGTTGGTTCACCATTTCCCCACTTTGGAGTTACTTCGAACAATCCGTTAAATGATCTTCCTTTATAGACTTTATCTATTTGGAACCCATCCAATCCACTATGGGATTTGGGCTCTTTCACACACTTAAATTCAATTTTGAATTTATCCATCTCACATGAGTTTGCATAACAGCGCGCAAATGTATATTAAATTTCAACACATAAAGTAAAAATTGAGCATTTTTAATGCCTTAAAAAAACATCTATCTTTTAAAAAGTAGATAAGCCTTAGATGCAAGACATTCAAAAATTAATAGCGATTAAGTCCAAGAAAGGGCAAAGGGCCATTCAGCTAGTCGATCAAAATTTCAGAAACAATGAAGTATCAAGGGATAACCAACTCTATCATGAAATAATAGAAGGAAAAGTAGAAGATGATCTGGATGGTGCTTACGTGCTTCTAAATACTGACCCTTCTAACCGAAACTATAGAAACATAAAGAATAAACTGAGGGAAAAATTACTCAACCACTTATTCTTTCTGGATTATTCCAAACCTTCAGAAACGCTTTACAAGCAAATATTTTACGAGTGTACCAGGGAAGCTTTTCAGATTAATGTATTAATGCTAGAAGAAGAATATGAACTGGCTTATAAAAAAGCCCAGGATACTTTATCTAAGGCGGAAGAATACGAATTATGGAATATCGCGATTAATTGTCTGGCGGTTATAAGGCAGAGTTATTCTGAATCGGGAAACATTAAAGGTGTAAAAGAGACTAACCATAAAATTGGCCTCGCAAGAGAAAAAGCCAACATCATTGATCAGGCAAAAAGTAAGTACTATTCAATCATCACAGAGCTTAATCGCTCGCTTACGGCCCAGAAAAAGGAGCTGGAAAACTTACCTTCGGAAATCAAATACTTTGAAGAGCTGCTTGAAAAAAATCACTTAATACAAATCGAGCTACTATACTATAATTTAAAGCTTCTGAATAATCAGTTTCATAAGGATTTCATGGCTAACATTTTACTTACCGATCAAATTGAAAAAAAATACCTGAATAGACCGGTCGATTTGATTAAGGTCTACCTAGACCCTCAGAGGATTTAATTTATAAAAATGTACGCTTATCTGATAAAAAGAGATTTTGGTGAGGGTTTTCCATATTCACAAAAAGGTTCTAAGTACTTCTCAAAAGGTTCAAAAGAGTGGGTCGCTTTTCTGGAATATGCATTTCTTTTAAGCTTTAAAACCAAGCATTATGATGAGGCTTCTGAGATTTGGTTACAAGTGCGTGATTCCGGTGCTTTTAAGCTAATTCCGAAACTTGATTTGGAACGATGGGAATTATATAGGACTTATCTCGCCTATTTTGTAGATCATAAGTCCATTCACTGGGGTTTTAAGGTAGAGGAATTTTTGAGTCTACAGGCCTTCTATCCAAAAGAAAAGGAAGGATACAACACGGCCTTTCTGATGATCCAATTGCTTTTCTTGTTTCGGGAGGAAGAAATTGAGGCTATTGAACAAAAGGTTGAAGAACTAGAAGAATACTCTTCGGAGGCTCTAAGCAAAAAAGTAAACTATAGGAACAGTGTTTTTATCAGAATGCTCAGGATTATGCTAGATCAGGAATTTTCTCATTACTACACTATTGAAAAAGCTGCTTTCTACCGAGAAAAGCTTAATGATGATGCCGTAGAGGAAGATTTTTATAATTACATAGAGATCATTCCCTATGAAGACCTTTGGGAAATAATATTAAACTATCTGAAAGAAAAAAAGAGATTCGTCCACTATCGGTTCTACAACACTTAATATGGGTTTTATCCCCGGCAAGACTTCATTAATTATATTCATTGTCTAAGTTTGCAACTCAAAGTTCCATAACAATAAGTTTATGAGTCCGGGAAAGGTGTACGTGCGGTTTTTGGTTTGGCGGATGAAGCATATAAGCGATAAGAACTTTGTGCTTTTACTCAGTGGCGTTGTGGGTGCAATCTCCGGTGTCGCAGCCGTTATCCTTAAGCAGTCGGTACACTTAATTGAACACTTTCTAACAACGAGCGATCTTTTTTCCAGATACAACTCTTTGTTTATCCTATATCCATTAATTGGGATTTTGTTGACCACACTTGTAGCGAGATATATTCTCAAAGAAAGCTTAGGTCATGGAATTACAAATATTTTATACTCCATATCAAAGAATTCTAGTGTACTGAGAAAAGGATGGACTTACTCCAGAATGATAACAAGTGCATTAACTGTAGGCTTTGGTGGTTCGGTTGGATTGGAGGCCCCTATTGTAGTCACTGGTTCCGCTATCGGATCCAACATCGCGAAAAACGCACACTTAAGTTATAAAAGAAGGACTTTACTTATTGGCTGCGGTTCGGCCGGTGCCATTGCAGCCATATTCAACTCTCCTATTGCTGGCGTTATATTCAGTATTGAAGTTATTATGGCTGAGGTGACCATCGCAGCTTTTACACCTCTACTCATAGCATCGGTCTGTGGGTCGCTGATCTCTTTGATCTTATCAGGAGAACATATTTTATTTTCATTTCAACTTACCGATCCATTCACAGCAGGCGATACCCCTTACTTTCTATTACTTGGAGCTATCTGTGGATTGGTCTCCTTGTATTTTGTGAGGGTTGTTTTCTACGTGGAAAACTTGATCCAAAGTGTAAAATCCTATTTACCAAGGGCACTTTTTGGTGGCATTATTTTAGGGTTGATCATTTTCATTTTCCCTCCGATCTACGGCGAAGGGTACACTACGATTAAAGCTTTACTTAGTGGTAAGGAGATACAATTATTCGATAATTCACTTTTGCTACCTAGCTACCAGACACTTCCATCACTTATATTATTCACTTTAGGACTGATACTGATAAAACCAATAGCTACAGCACTTACTATCGGTTCCGGAGGTAGTGGAGGAATATTTGCTCCCTCACTTTTCTTGGGTGGAATAACCGGTTTCTTATCGGCTATATTGATTAACACCATTACTTTTTCACAGACGGTCAGCCCAAGCAATTTTACGCTCGTTGGGATGTGTGGGGTGATGAGCGGGGTATTACATGCTCCTCTCACAGCCATATTTTTAATAGCGGAGATCACCAGCGGATATACACTTTTTGTGCCTCTGATGCTGGTATCAGCGATTTCCTACAGTACAATCAGCTATTTTGAAAAGTATTCTTTCTATACCAAGCATTTGGTTGAAAAAGGCGATCTAATTCCGAACGATAAAGATAGAGAGCTATTAAGCTTGATTGATCTGCATAAGATCATCGAAACAGACCTTCTGCAAATTTCACCGAATGCCTATTTAAAAGACTTAGTGGATCTGGTAAAGCGTTCCAAAAGAAATATTTTTCCCGTAGTTAACAGTAATGGCGGACTCTCTGGAGTAGTTACGTTAGATGACATAAGAGATATTATGTTTGAAACAGATTATCAGAACTCCGTGCGAATCAGAGAGTTAATGCAAGATCCTCCTGCATTTGTAAGCTCTCGGGAAAAAATGCAATCGGTGATGAACAAATTTGAGAAAACCGAGGCGTGGAATCTTCCTGTGATAGATGAAGGTATTTACATCGGTTTTGTATCTAAATCCAGAATTTTTAATGCATATCGCAGAAAATTAAGACGCCAGGTGCTGGATTAACACTTTAGATTTTAAGGGTAATTGTCTGAAAATCAGTATGTAGATTGAAGTTGCCAAATATTCATCCAATTTTTACAATTGAGAGGTTCTATTTTTTTGCTTAAAGCTTATCCACATTTTCTGATTTACCTAAAATTATTGTAAACATTTGAAATTCAGTTTGTTAATAGATAGGTGTTCATTTGTGTGGATAACTTTTTCTATTTGTGAATAACTAATTTTGGAAAAATAGAATCTTTATTTTGTTAAATTCAGAAGGCTTTTTCCAATTTAAGTGGTAAAGTGAGTGCTCGTCCATGCATATAGGCTCACGGGCTATCTATATGCTTCTTAACAATTGGTTAATATTCAGTTAACGTAGTTTTCTGATAGTCGTTATAAAGAAAATCGCTCATTTAGTTTCCGTTTCTGAAAAAATATAGACCATTACTTCATCTTGAAAAAGTACAATTTTTAACCTGCCCGCTTTTTCACAAAACATAATTAGATATGGAATTGATAAAATATAACATCCGTTACTTAAATTCGTTTTTTATTTGATATGATAAGAAATCTGTATTTCAGCTTTATCCTTCTAACACTCTCTTTCAATTATGTAAAGGCGCAGGATTCAAAAGCAGTTAAGGTTATCAAGTTTAATGATTTAGAAAATCTAATCAACTCAAATGAACGAAACATAAAGGTTATTAATTTTTGGGCTACCTGGTGTAAACCATGTATTAAAGAACTTCCCTATTTCGAAGCTTTGAATAAGAATTATTCTGACAAAAATGTTGACGTTACTTTAATAAGCTTTGATTTTGTGGAGAATCTCGATGGTAGAGTTAAGACCTTTCTTAAGAAAAAGAATATTCAATCGGATGTCTTTTTACTCGATGAAACCGATTTTAACAAATTCATTGATAAAGTATATCCTTCTTGGTCTGGTGCTATTCCAGCTACAATTATTGTTGATAATAGAGAGGGGAAGAATGTAAAAAGCTTTTATGAGAAAGAATTTCATGAAGGTGAAGTAGAACAACTAATTCAGGAATATTTTAATTAACAACTATGACAAAACACATTTCAACATTCATTTTATTTTTCGCTATAAGCTTCATTTCATTCGCAAATGGAGATGAGGGCTACGATGTGGGAAGCAAGGCTATCGATTTCAAACTCAAAAATGTAGACGGTAAGATGATCTCGCTTGCCGATTATGATGATGCGAAAGGTTTTATCGTGATATTCACCTGTAACCACTGTCCTTACGCACAACTTTATGAGGATCGTATTATAGCTCTTGATAAAAAATACGCTTCAAAGGGTTATCCCGTGATTGCTATAAACCCTAATGATCCTAAAAAAGCACCAGATGATTCTTTTGATCAAATGATTGTAAGGGCAAAAGATAAGGGCTTTACTTTCCCTTACCTATATGACGATACTCAGGAAGTTGCGAAGGCTTACGGTGCCACCAGAACGCCTCACGTTTATATCCTTGATAAAGCAAGTGATGAGCTAGAAGTTAAATATATAGGTGCTATTGACAACAACTACAAAACTCCTTCGGAAGTAACTGAGAAGTATGTTGAAGATGCAGTGGACGCTTTAATAGAAGGTAAAAAAGTGCCTAATGATTACACAAAAGCTATTGGATGCACCATTAAATGGAGCGAAGCTTAAGTTGTATAGGAAATATTTGAATCCATTGAAGGCTGAACTTGAGTTCAGCCTTTTTTTATAGGAGTTTTTCGATGATGTCGTTAGCAGAATAGCCCTCTGCTTCTGCTTTGAAGTTTCTTACGATTCTATGCCGTAATACAGGTTTTGCTATAGCCTGAACATCTTCAATATCCGGGGAATATTTTCCCTTCACCAAAGCATGACATTTAGCTCCAATAACAAGATACTGCGAAGCCCTTGGGCCAGCTCCCCAGTCCAGGAACTCTGAGCTTACCGAATTATCAGAATGCATTGGACGTGTTTTTCTCGCCAAATTCACCGCATATTCAAGAACATTATCAGGCACTGGTACTTTTCTCACCAGTTTTTGAAAGCTGATAATTTGCTCTTTAGAAAGTATTTTAGAGACCTTAACTTCGTTATCAGCAGTTGTGCTTTTTACGATATCCAGCTCTGAATCCAGAGAAGGATAATCCAATTCAATGCTAAACATGAATCGGTCTAATTGTGCCTCTGGTAAAGGGTAGGTACCCTCCTGTTCTATAGGATTTTGTGTAGCAAGCACGTAAAACGGAGCATCTAAATGATAATCTTTACCAGCAACTGTAACCTTTTTCTCTTGCATCGCCTCAAGTAAAGCTGCCTGCGTTTTAGGTGGTGTTCTGTTGATCTCATCCGCCAAAACAATGTTGGCAAATATGGCTCCTTTTATGAACTTGAAATTACGTTCCTTATCCAGTGTTTCTGACCCCAAAATATCTGAGGGCATCAAATCTGGAGTGAACTGAATACGATTGAATGATAGATCTAACACTCTGGAAACGGTATTGACCAATAGTGTTTTAGCCAAACCAGGCACTCCAATTAATAGAGAGTGACCATTACAAAAAATGGATAGGAATAGCAGATCTACAACTGCATCCTGGCCAATTATAATTTTTGATACTTCTTTTTTTATGGAGGAATAGGCTTCAAAAAATTCTTCAGCTACTTCCACTTCGGAGGCTTTCGGTTCACTCATTCTACTTAAGTATCTCGCAATTTGAATATTCATCGTCGATGTCAATATAAACATCATATCGGGCATCGTCGAACCATTTGTTTAGTATTTTACTGCGCTTACTATTTAAGGTAGCCGAATAAATTTTTTGGTAATCGTCGTTTAAATTAGCCTGATGCGGAGGTGAAAATGACTTATAGTAGATAACCCTTACAGCGTCTTTACCATCGTCTGTTCTATACCGCATCGGAGGAGTTATACTTCCAACACTCATGGTATCCAGTGTAAAGAATAAAACCGGATCTATTTCATCGACCGGAATACTTAAAGCTCCGGTACTTCCTGCGAAGAAACCTCCACTTCCGGAGGTTACTATATCGTCGGAATATTCCGAAGCTGCTTTTTGAAAAGTAAGGTTTCCTTCTTCTATCGTTGTTTTTAGGCTATCCAAAAGATCCTCCGTTCCTTCCAGATCTTCTTCCGATGGTTCTATCTTTAAAAGGATGTGCCTCGAATTGTACTCATTACCCCTTCTTTCAATCAGTTGGATTAAGTGATATCCAAATTCGGATTCAATCGGTTCGGAAATCTCCCCTGGCTCCATTTTAAATACAGCCGCTTCATATTCAGGGACAAAAGAACCCCTAGTTTGGAAACCATAATTACCTCCTCTAAATGCACTTCCAGGGTCTTCTGAATACTTTCTGGCCATTTCCTCGAAATCAGAATCGGACTTAATCTGCTCTCTGATTTCAAGAAGCCTGTCTTTCACTTTTAGCTTTTGCGGTTTACTGACCTCAGGAAATTTTACGAGTTGGGCTACTGCTACCTCTTTAGAGAAAAAGGGAAGACTGTCGGCCGGTATGTTTTTAAAAAATTTCTTAACCTCTGCAGGTGTTACATCCAAGCCTTCTGTTATCGTTCCTTGCATTCTCTGAACGATCAGTTGTTCTTCCACTTGTTCACGAAGTTCTTCCTGAAATTCTTCAATGGACTTTCCATAAAATGCTTCTATTTCTTCCTTAGAGCCCACCTGTGATACCAACACTTGGAATCTACGGTCGAGGTTTCGTTGTACCTCATCTTCACTTACCACCACTGAATCTATTTCCGCCTTAGCGACTAACAGTTTATCGACTACCATTTGCTCCAGAAGCCTACACTTCAAGTTTCCTTGCGTAAAACTTCCTCTTGAAGAAACATCTAGATATGCCTTCTCCAGATCAGATTTTAGAACGATGTAATCGTCTACTTTTACGATGATCTCATCTACCACTACTTCCTGCTGTGCAAAAATCGACCCCGTAGAAATAAATAGGATTAATAAGGCTATTCCCTTTTGCGATTTAAAAGATCTCAAATTCATTGTTCTTCTTTGCTTTATCATATACCTCCTCCTCTAATCTTTTTGCCAATTCTATCTTGCGCTTATTTATAAGAATGTTTGCTACGTTATCCCTTTCAAACTCCAACGGTGATATGTCATCGGATATTTTATAATCTTCCACACGAAGAAAATACAAATGAGTCGAGTCTGTGGTTTCGTAATACTTTGTTCTTTTTAGAAAATTGATCCTATCTGGTATTCCAGCGATAGGAGATGTTTTTACCAAGTCATCAAAATTAACCCAAACTGTATCTTCGAGTGAATAATTGTTAGCAAAAGAATAGCAATAAGCCCTTAAGTCTTCATTGTCTCCGGATGTACCCGATTTCATCCATCTTCTCAACCTTTTTATTCTGGGTGCATCATTAGGTACTTTCACGAACAGTCCTTTAATAATATTCTGTTTTAGTTCGAAGTTCTCTATGTTTTCGTTGTAGTATTTTTCTATCGATGCGTAGGAAATACTATCATTCAAATTTTGATTCACAAAGTACTTCTCGTACTCATAGATCATTAAGGCATATCTGTAATCGAGTACTTTTCTTTCTATTTCAGCTTCATCAAAATTTACTTTTTCAGCAGCCTCGGTAATCATTAATTGTTTCCTGATCCAGTTTTTTACATAAATCTGAATTCGATCCGTGCTGTCTTCACCCGATATTTTTTCTGGTATTAGCCCACTAAGATCTTCTTCGTAAAGGTAAGTATCGAATACCCTGGCAACTGGTACTTTATCTTTCTGTTCTTCCGTTTCCTGCTTAACCCTTATGGCGTCTATAGCATCACAGGAAGCAAAGAAAATAAGAAACAGATATAGTAGTAGATAATGAGAAAAAGATCCTCTAAACATTTTTGTGACTAAATCAATCTGCAATTTTATGGAAATTATCTGTCAAACAGGCATTAGTGTAGGAAAATTGACTATACAGCCTTATACATTCTGTAGATATCAGAGCCTTTGGTCTGCTCATGTTCTATTTTATCCATAATCCTGTTCACAAGCATCAGGCCAAGACCTCCTTTTCTTTTCGATTGAATGAGTTCTTCTATTTTTGGCTCTTCGTAATGCAGGATGTCAAAGCTTTCTCCTCTATTGACAAACTCGAATATAATGTTCTCCGAATCTTTCTTTATGATCAAATCAATAGAATAGTTGGGGTCGCACGAGCAACTGTGAATTATTAAGTTAGCGCAGACTTCGTCTACTGCCAAAATCAATTCATTTATCCTGATTTCAGAGACAGAGTATTCCTGTAGCACTTCTCTTACAAAAGCCCTGATTTTTCGCAGCTGATCTTTGCTGCAGTTCGCTTTGTATTTATGCTCAGTCAACAACTTCTTTTGCTTTATCTTTTGAATCTTCGATTTTTATGAGCTGATCTAGTCCAAGAATACCAAAAACGCTTTTCACCTTCTCAGGCATTCCATATAGTACAAACTGAATTTCCTTTTGCTTGGTTTCCTGAATGTAGGACATGAACACCCCCAGGCCTGCCGAAGAGATGTAAGATAAGCCTTCACAATCAACTAATACCTTGGAACTTTCGTCTAAAGAAGACCTTAATGCCTCATCCAGCTCAATTGATGAACTAGCATCAATTTCTCCATTGATCTGAATGATAACCTGATCATCTTCTTGGTATCTTTTAATTTCCGTCATGCTTAATTGAACTTTATTATCATAAAAGTGTAATCATCCAAAGGTTTGTCTGTACCACAGAATCTGTAAAACTCTTCCAAAAGACGTTCCTTTATTTCGATTGGTGATAAAGAAGAATTCTGAACTAGAAACTCCCTCAAACGATCGTACCCAAACTCTTCATCTTCTTTATTTCTGGATTCTGTAATACCATCTGTATAAAGAATGATGACATCCCCTTTCTCGACCTGTAATTCTTGTTGTTGTACGTAATCCTGGTAGTCCTTGTTCCTTAAAATACCTAAACCAAGGCCTATGTTTTTGAAATAGTAGGACTCATCCTTAGAAGCACAGTAAAAGAGCGTTGGGCAGTGACCTGCTCTTGCGAATACAATCTTTCGCTCTTTTATATCGACCTGAAAAATAGTTGCCGTAATAAAAGAGGTTTTTTCAAGGCAAGAACCTAAGGCATCATTAGCCCTTACCAGAAAATCTTCAGGACTAATATCCATGGGTGCCAAACTATGGAAAACACCTTTCATTTGAGACATATTGAAAGCTGCCGATGTTCCTTTCCCCGAAACATCTCCAACAATGATTACAGCTTTTCCTTCCTCACTTTGTAAAATATCGTAATAATCACCTCCGACCTCATCTGCCGCTTCAGAAAAAGCAGCGATGGAAAATGCGTCCGTTTCGATTAACTCTTCAGGCAAAAGGCTCTGCTGTACCTTTTTAGCAATTTTTAGCTCTTCTTTATAGCGTTCATTTTCAAGTGCGTTCTGTATCAATCTAAAATTTTCGATACTGACACAAGCCTGGTTTACGAATGCGGTAATGATCTCAGCCATTTCCCTGTTAAAACCTTCAGATACTTCTTTAAGTAAAATGAGTTCTCCTGTCTTTTTCTTTTCGATTTCAATAGGTACAATTAAGGCGGATCTATATAAGGTTCCTCTTAAAGAATAGACTTCTACTCCTGCCTGAGTTAACCTGGATAAGCTTCTTCTTGCAAAATTTTTGGACTTAGAGTCTGATAGGGACTGCTCCATCAGACGAATATTTTCATCCGTAATATTTCTGGACATAATCAAATGTTCCTGATGGTCTTCTTTGATGTCTATCCAGGCTGAATCCGCAAAAACAGCACTCATAGCACTGCTTAGTAGAATATCGTAAACCTGTTCCTCATTTTCGCCCGTTGGAATTGCCCTGCTGAGCTTTTGAAAATTCATCGCCTCTTCCATTTTCTGCTCGAAAACAGAAGAAGTAGGAAGGTTGAATAAGATAACCAGTAAGGAAAAAGAGCTATAAGCTATAATGAAGGAGAATATGGCCAGGAAAAAGGGGCTATCAAATAGATTCCTTTGAATGATATAATTATTGCCGAATTGATTGAGATTCTGAATGTAATAAAGAAGATATATGAGGGTAAGAACAATAAATAGAATAGCTTTCCATTTCTGCTTAAAATTCAAGTAAGCAACCCATTTCATATTGACGGATAGTACTACTCCGAATAATATAATTGGTATCGCTATTGCGAAAAAAAAGGGACTGTAAGGAATAATATCAAGAACGCCTATGATCAATAAAGCAGCGAGGGCTATTTCATAAATATTCCAGGCTCTTAATAATCGCTTAGTCTTTTGATATAAAATGAGGCGCTTGAAAATGATAAACCCGGATAAGGTGAAAACGAGCACTAGTCCAATGTTGAACTCGTAAAGAAGGTTTACAAAAACGAAGTTTTGCGTAATACTATGGCCATCGAACACAAAAAGAAAAAGCTTAATAACCAACGATAATACGGTGGTGATCAGGCCGGTGACGAAAGCTCTCCAAAGCAGATCGATAAAATTGATGCTATCCGCCTTTCCAATAGAACCTCTGAAATAGAATATGGAGGTCAGAATAAATAAGATAAAGGCTATCTCGGGTAGCGACTCGGTATATCCAGGCGAGAAATTATTGGTTCTCCAAAATAGATATACTACATCTAAGATGACTGTAGCCATCCAAAACAGTATCGCCAAAACAGCGAATAGCCTTAATATGAACTTAGATGAAAGCAAAAAATATTAACCTATGCCCGTAAGATAGCATAGATGGACTGTTAGTTAAAAAAACTCTGATCTATCGACTGTAATTCGGTGCTTCTCGTGTGATCTGAATATCATGCGGATGGCTCTCATAATGCCCGGCAGCAGTTATTTTCACGAACTTCGAGTTTTTCATATCATCAATTGTTTTAGCTCCACAATAACCCATACTCGCTCTTAAACCTCCTGCCAGCTGATAAAGTACTTCTGAAACCAATCCTTTATATGGAACGCGGCCAACGATTCCTTCAGGAACCAGTTTTTTGACATCGTCTTCTGCATCCTGAAAGTAGCGATCTTTCGAGCCATCTTCCATAGCCTCCACAGAACCCATTCCTCTATAAGACTTATATTTTCTTCCTTCAAAAAGTATGACTTCTCCCGGGGCTTCTTCAGTTCCTGCAAGTAAAGAACCTACCATAATTGCATCTGCACCAGCCGCAACAGCTTTTGCAATATCTCCCGAGAATCGAACCCCCCCATCAGCTATAATCTTCGAATCGCTTCCTTTGGTGGCCTTTGCACACTCATAAACGGCTGAGAGTTGAGGCATTCCAACACCTGCAATAATCCTCGTGGTACAAATACTACCTGGGCCAACTCCTACTTTTATGGCATCTGCACCTGCCTTAGCTAAGTCTCTTGCAGCTTCTGCAGTTGCTACATTACCAATAACCATATCAACTTCGGGAAATTTAGATTTCACCATTTTGAAGCTGTCTATAACCCCCTTCGAGTGTCCATGTGCAGTATCGATACAAACAATATCGACACCTGCTTTTTTTAAAGCTTCAACACGCTCTACAATATCATTTGAAACTCCTAAAGCTGCTCCAACCCGTAGTCTTCCATATGCATCTTTACAAGCGTGCGGTTTATCCTTGTTTTTTAGGATATCCTTATACGTGATTAGCCCAATGAGCTTGTTCTTCTCATCAACGATCGGAAGTTTTTCTATTTTATATTCCTGAAGGATTTCCTCTGCCTGATTTAAATCTACCCCTTCCTTAGCGGTAATGATATTTTCAGAGGTCATAATCTCTTTTATGGGAGAACTGTGGTTCTTATGAAACCTTAAATCCCTGTTGGTTATGATCCCACACAATTTACCATCATTATCTATGACTGGGATTCCTCCAATTTTGTGTTCAGCCATAAGGTGAAAGGCATCTCCGGCAGTAGCACTTTCTGTTAGCGTAACCGGATCAAGTATCATTCCGCTTTGTGAACGCTTGACCTTTCTCACTTGTAAGGCCTGATTTTCCAGCGTCATGTTTTTATGAATGATTCCTATCCCACCTTCCAACGCGATAGATATTGCTAGAGCGCTTTCCGTAACCGTATCCATAGCCGCTGACATCAGCGGAATATTCAGTTTTATGTTTTTGGTCAGAAAAGTTGATGTATCGGCATCTCTGGGGAGAACTTCAGAATAACCGGGAAGCAATAAAACATCATCGTATGTTAGAGCTTCGAAAAGGAATTTGGAATTGTCAGTTAGCATAGCAAATAATGTTTTAGAACATTTATTTGCGGGACAAAAGTAAGCAGAATACTTTTAAAAAATCTATTTCCGAAATTTTAATTTCAATTACCCTCTAAATTCAACTTGAAGCTTATTATAGAGTATTTATCTGGCGCTAACGCTTTAGAAATTATTGGATTGGTTTTCGGATTGGCCAATGTGACCCTTCTGATTAAAAAGAGTATTTTGAATTGGCCAGCAGGTTTGGTTTACGTTATCGCATCTCTTATCCTTTTTTGGAACATCAAACTTTACGCAGATTTTGGGCTGCACATAATCTATCTTTTCTTGAACGTATACGGTTGGTACTTTTGGGTAGTATCGAAAAGCAACAACATTGAACATTCAATTTCAACAAACTCAAGGCAGAAAAATAGTCTATTTCTGCTGTTTTCAATTACAGGAACCTTCGTGCTTGGGTTTTTCCTAAGCAAATTTACGGATGCATCCTTACCATACTGGGATAGTGCGACATCTGTTTTTAGTATTACCGGGATATGGCTTACCGCTAAAAAGAAACTGGAAAGCTGGTATTATTGGTTTGCTGTTGATGTTACAGCAGCCTGCATATATTGGGTTAAGGACATACCTTTTTACTCTTTTCTTTACCTCATCTATATTGGTATGGCAATAGTCGGTTATTACTCCTGGAAAAAATCAGTAAATGTTTCTCACTAAAGTAGTAATCACTGGCCCTGAATCAACAGGAAAAAGTACTCTTGCCGAAGAGCTATCTAAGTACTATAAAACCAACTGGGTTAAAGAATTAGCTCGTGAATATATCGAAGGTTTGAATAGACCTTACACTGAAAGTGATCTTTCGGAAATAGCAAGAGGGCAGATTAAGTCTGAAAATTTACAAACCGAATCTTCCAAAAAATTATTAATCTGTGATACTGACCTCATCACTGTAAAGATCTGGTCAGATTATAAATACGGTAGAACAGACCCTTGGATATTAGAGACTATAGAGGAACGTCATTACGGTGTATACCTTCTTACCGATATTGATTTACCCTGGAAAGAAGATCCACAACGCGAACATCCGGATAAGAGGGCTTATTTTCTCCAAAAGTTTAAAGATGAGTTAGAACATTATCAAAAATCTTATCATCTCATAGCAGGAGATCATAAACAACGATTCGATAAAGCAGTGGAAATTATAGATCGTTTGATTCCTTAAAGACTTTCTACTATGTTTGTCATGTAAGGGGTGCCCTTCCGTCAGCTGACGGATTAAATACGGGCTGAGATTATACCCATGAACCTGATCCCGGTAATGCGGGCGTAGGAAGCGTTTGTATCTCATAGTATTTGCTGCCCCATATTTTATTGATTGAACAATAATTATTATGAGGTGTCTTTTTAAATACGGTCTTGCTACTACTCTTTTTTTATCGGGTTTTGGATATGGGCTCTTTGCACAATCGCTAGATTCTCTTGAAGTAGAAAGTACTCTGCAAACCTTGGAATTAGAGGAAGTAGCGATTAGTGCGGTAAGAGCCTCTAAAAAAGCCCCTATCCCTTTTACAAATGTCTCCAAAAAAGAAATAGAGAAGGTTTATGTTGGTCAGCATCCTATCTTCTTATTGGAAAAGCTTACGCCAGGGCTTTTTGCCTTTTCCGAATCTGGTACTTCTTTGGCGAATTATGGCCAGCTCAGGTTACGAGGTATTAATCAGGAACGTATAAATTTTACGCTAAATGGAGTGCCCCTAAATGATATGATCGATCAAGGGGTGTTTTTCTCAAACTTCACTGATATCACCTCAAATTTTGAAAGTATCCAGGTACAAAGAGGAGTAGGCACCAGCTCCAATGGAGTTAGCAGCTATGGCGGTTCCATCAACTTTGAAACGACCAACTTACGGGATAAAGAACCATTTACGACTGTTCAACTAGGAGTCGGATCCTTCGATACCTATCGGGGAAGTTTTCAGCATTTTACAGGAATAAATAAGAAAGGCTGGGGATTTATGACCGGCTTCAGTGGATTAACCTCAGATGGCTTCCGTGATAATACAGATACTGATGCCACTTCTTTCTTTTTAACAGGAGGCTACTACGGCGATAAAGACTTGCTCAAATTTACCTTCTTTACCGCAAGGTCAGAAAATGGATTAGGATATCAGACCGTGGAGGAATCTATACTGGATGAAAATCCTACCTTCAACCCCCTCAGCAACAATGATGAGGACGACTTTAGGCAGTTCTTATTTCAAACGCAGTACAACAGAATTTTATCCGATTACTGGACTCTCGGGGTCACCGGGTATTATGGAGGGGCAGGCGGTGATTTTGTAACCTTCGGATTGAATTTCCCTCTTCAAAACGATCATTTCGGTACTATAATTAATGCTGATTATGCCAAAGGGAATCTGGTAGTAAATACTGGACTTCATGCTTATATTTTTTTGAGGGAAAATGAAGAGAGCGAACTTGATAATCTTGCGAATCCTTTTTACAACGAGGAATCCAGAAAAAATGAAGTTAGCTGGTTCGGAAAGGTCGAATACGAATTAGGAAATCTAACCGCTTTTGCTGATTTACAGATCCGAACAACCGAATTGATCATAAGTCCTGACTTTAATGCAATTGGCATTGCTCCTACAGGCGACTTAACCTTTGACTGGACTTTCGTGAATCCCAAAATAGGTTTTAACTACAATTTAAATGATGCATTATCGCTTTATACCTCATTTGGAAGAAGCGGACGTGAACCGACCAAAATTGACATTTTTGGGGGATTTAGGCTCGACAGTACCAATTTCGAAAGCGTGATAAATAACAATTTCAATGAGGAATTTGTGAATGACTTTGAGTTTGGGGCTAGGTTAAGCATGCGAAATCTTACTATAGACGGTAACTTCTATTTTATGGACTTTAATGATGAGATTGCTCCCATCGGTGATTTTCTGGCATTCGGTGTACAGGAAAGAAGAAATATTTCTAATAGCAGAAGATCCGGTTTTGAAATGAGTTGGGCATATCAACCCATTGAGAAACTAAACTTCAGTGGTAATTTTGCCTATTTAGATACTAAGATCAAGTCTTTAACCCTTAATGGTGAAGAACTAAGAGATAGGGAACAAATTTTAAGCCCAGATCTAATCATCAATGGTCAGTTAAGCTATCAGCTTATTGATGAACTAAAGTTAAGTGTCTCAGGGAGATATTTAGGAAAGCAATTCATGGAGCTTACAAACAACCCCGATTTTGTGGTGCCTTCATCTTTTGTATCTGATTTGCAGTTTGAAGCTATTATCTCGCCAACTATTACCATTTCGGCATTCGTAAACAACGTCTTTAACAACGACTACTTTACTTTCGGGGCTCCTTCCGATACAGATTTTAGCGGTACTCTAGAACCGGGTTTTTTTATTCAACCCGAACGAAATTATTATTTGAGTTTAACTCTTAATCTTTAATTAAAAGCATATGGAAAAATTAACATTAGCACTCGATTGGACACCCAACGCCAACCATATTGGCTTTTTGGTCGCTAAAGAAAACGGATATTATGTAGAGCTTGATTTAGAGGTGGAAATATTATCTCCGGGAGCTGATAATTACCAGGTTACGCCGGCCAAAAAAGTTGAACTTGGACAAGCTAATTTTGCGCTCTGCCCCATGGAAAGTGTTTTGAGCTATAGAACAAAGAAAACGGCTTTTCCATTGAAAGCGATAGCTGCAATCTTTAGAGAAGATGTAAGTGCTATTGCCGTTCTTGAAAGCTCAGGTATCAAACGGCCTAAAGAACTTGATGGCAAAGTTTATGCTTCCTATAAGGCTAGGTACGAAGATGAAATCGTAAAATCGATGATTAAAAATGATGATGGGAAAGGAGAAATAGAAATTTCCTATCCCGATAAGCTGGGTATCTGGGAGAATTTATTGACCAAAAAATCGGACGCTACCTGGATATTTATGAATTGGGAAGGGGTAGCTGCCGAGGGCGAAGGTATTCGATTAAATACGTTCAGAATGACCGACTATGATATTCCATATTCTTATTCCCCTGTGGTTGTAGCTTCAGAAGAGAACATTTCGAAGAATAAAACTGCATATTCAAAGTTTTTAAAAGCGACTAAAAGAGGCTTCCTGCAAGCAGCGGCAAGTCCAGAGGAGGCTGCAACAATTTTAAAAGATCAAGTAGCAGCTACTGATGCCAACATAGATTTAGTGGCATCGATTAAAGAATCAGCTCTTCATTTTAGAAATGAGGAAAAGTGGGGAGTAATGGAAACCAAAAATGTGCAGCAATATCTGGATTGGATTTATAGCCATAATCTGGAAAGTGAAAAAATTGAAGTAGAAGACCTGGTGACTAATGAGTTGCTTTAATCTGAAATATACTTTTGATAGAAAAGCTGACCGTTCAGCGTTATAAGTACAAGTTGTAAGAATTATTTCCTACCTCTGAAAATTGATTATTAGACAGCTGTCGAATAGTTTTGTTGGAAAATGTCTTCACACCATATTATTCGAGATGAGCAGGAGCCCGGATTGATCATTATGGATTATAAGCCTGAGTATGATTCTATGCTCAATTCCTTACTGGAATGGACGCCGATCGTGGTGGTTAGTGAAGATGTCATCGAAAAAGTGTTGCCCCTCAATTTTAAGGTTGACTTACTCATCGGAGAAAAGAGACCTGATTTTATGGATGAGGCTTATCAGCCCGTCAAATTTCTTTCAAGCACCGGGAATAATCTTTTCGAAAATGCACTTCATTTCTTCATTGCCAGCAAGCAAAAAAATATCAACGTGTTGGTTCAGGAGGCAGCGATATACGATTTGGCTCAGTCAATAATCGAAAAAGAATTATTCAAAGGTTTGCTAATCAGTTTTTTCAGCCAGACTTCCAAAATCAACATTCTTAGCAAAGAATATTCAAAGTGGTTTAAATCAGGTACCAGGCTTATCATTCATGAACTACATAAGCATACAAATTTTTCACTATCGGAAAATGTTACAAAAGAGAGGGAATGTCATAGAGGGAAGGTTTCTCTGCTTGTTAGCAAGTCCGGAATGGTAAACATATCCTCCTCAAATGAATTTCTTATGGAAGAAATAATATTTGATGCCTAGTAAAAGATCATACGTGATAAGGTGGGGGATCTGGCTGAGAAGGAAGCTGGTTCCTGCACATAAAATGACCATACAACAAATCCGGGAAGCGTTCGATGCGCTACTTAAAAAGGTAAAAATTCCTGAAGGAGTAGATATTACTAGGGTTGCTCTAAACGGAATTCTTTGTGAAAAAACGACACCTGAAAATCCCGAAAATGGAGTTGTACTATTTGTTCACGGAGGAGGTTTTTGTATTGGCTCACTGGAAGGCTATCGGTCTTTAGCTGGCTATATCGCGCTCGAAGTAAATAGAACCACTATTTCGGTAGATTATAAGCTAGCCCCTGAATTCCCTTTTCCTGCAGGTTTAAATGATGTAGTAAGTGTTTATGAAGCCTTATTAAAAGATCACAAACCTTCTGAAATAGCATTGTTTGGAGACTCAGCAGGCGGTGGATTGGTTCTTTCTACACTGCTGAAGCTAAAAGAAGACAAGCTCCCAGTGCCATCATGCGCTGTTTTAGTATGTCCTTGGGTTGACCTCACATTCTCGGGAAAATCCTATCTGGAAGCCAGAAGAAAAGACCCCATGCTTTCCAAAGCAGGATTAGAGGATTTCGCCCGAAAGTACCTGAATGGAACTCCTGAAACCAATCACTACGCTTCCCCGCTCTTCGGGGACTTGAGCGATCTTTGTCCACTAATGATTCAAGCCGGTGAGCATGATGTGCTTCGGAGCGACTCTGAAACATTGGCCGAAAAAGCCTTAAAAGCTGGTGTGGAAGTAAACATGAAAGTATGGAAAGGCATGTTCCATGTGTGGCAGTTTTATGTTCGTATTCTTCCTGAAGCAAGGCAGTCTCTGGTAGAAATTGGAGTTTATGTTAAAAACAAAATGAAGCCATAATCCAACATAGGACTTTTTTACTAATCGAAAGCTTAGCCTGATTCAATCAAAATAGCTGATAACTACCCCCTTTTCTAAACCTACTGAAATTATACTCTGGCATTTCCCGGTCCCCAAAATATTTTTTCCTGAAGATTTTGAACACTCTTGCAACATTTTCAGCAAAAACGCCCTCTCCCTTAATTCTTGTTCCCCACCTCGAATCATTTACTTTTCCTCCATGAGCGTGGCCAATTTGGTTCCACACTTTTGAAGCCCGGTCAGGATAATTCTTTTCAAGCCAATCTCTAAAGATCTCCCCATTCTGACCATTAAGTCTCACTATTGTATATCCAGCAGAAAGCGCTCCAGCATCAGCTGCTGATTTTAACAGCTTTGGAAGTTCATGATCATTAAATGATGGTATAATCGGCGCTGTCATCACTCCGCATGGAACTCCTTTACTACTTAAAAACTCCATGGTTTCCAGCCTCTTTTTTGGGTTCGCCGTGCGAGGTTCAAATACCTTTTGAAACTTCTGGTTCAATGACGTTATGGAGAAGTAAACATGTACCAATCGACTTTTTGCTAAATCCATTAGCAAATCAGTATCTCTCCTAATCAATCCGTTTTTGGTTATGATCCCGACCGGATTCTGATACTTATTGAAAATTTCTAAAAGCTTCCTCGTCAGCTTATACTTTCTTTCCAGTGGTTGATAGCAGTCTGTATTTCCGGATATTACAATCGGGACAGGATTGTAGTTTTTCTTTAGAAAAAATGACTCCAGCAATTGCGGAGCATTTTCTTTCACCACAATTTTGGTTTCAAAGTCAAGGCCAGCACTGAAGCCCCAATAGGTATGTGAATTACGAGCATAGCAATAAATGCAGCCATGTTCACAACCTTGATAAGGATTAATAGAGTACTCCATTCCAACATCAGGGCTGGTAACTTTATTCACTACATTCTTAGGGTGATCAATGAAAACCTGAGTCTTCGGTGGAAGCTGAAATTTTTCGTCTAATCCTTCAATATGTTCAGTCACATAAGACTGCTGAAAAAAGGGATTTGCTGGTTTTATCTGTGCTCCTCTGCCCTTAAAATATTCTTCTTCCATTTTTAAAACTAGAACAGAAGAAGAAGAAATACTAAAATTTTTAGTATTTATTTTATCCTTGAATCGAATTCTAAATTCAATATTTGTTTTGAGGTTAGTTTTATATCCGGATGATCAGGATTCATTAAAAAATTATACTCAAACGGGCTATGAATGGATGGTACTTTTAGTAATAGCGAAGTACTCTTTTCCAGCCATTCAGAAACTAATTCATAATTTGTAAGAGATGGAGGAATAGAGCTCCACTTATTGTCTAAATGTCGCCACTCAAGAATTTCTGTTTTCAACGTATCTGGTAAAGATAAAACAAGTAACTTTTGGCTTTTGGGAACACCGGTAGGTGAGTTGGCCAACTTCTCTAATTTGGCCAGTGCAACAGTTTCTGAAAAATATACTAGTCGAGTGCCTTTTTTATGCCACCTTCCGCTTGCAAATAATCCACCTGCACCTGAAAGGTCTTCAACATATTGTGAGCTTGAAATACGATAAATATTCACGAATAAATACCATGCTCTATTTGGAGCAGGCTTTCTTCTACCTCTGTGATACCTATTAAAGAGGAAAGCATATCAATGGGTTCTTTATCGGCTAAAGATGGATTTTTTGTTTTTAACCAAAGGGAAAAATCGCTTTCGTTCTCGAACACTTCCATTCCTTTTTTATAAATATTAGCAATTTGAAGGAAACGTTCACTTTCTTCTTTTGATAACCTTTCTGATGAAATGCGACGAGAAAAAGTACTTTGAGACATTCCCATAATGGTTTGAATTTCCATATTGGTAAATTTTAACTTTTCGGCAAGTAAGCTCAGAACATTAGCAGGAAAACCTAAGAAAGTGATATTTTGAACCTGGCCATAAGTGGTAAAAGGTTCTTCTACTAAACTTTTTGATTTTAGGAAGTCGGAAAGTTCTTCATAGTTTATCACATGAATAAATTTATATTCATATGAATATACGTAATTTATTTTGGAAAGTTAAGCTTTTAGCATTTCTCATAAATAATAGCCGCTCCTTGCCCAACTCCAATACACATGGTGGCCAGTCCATATTTAGTATTTTCACGTTTTTGCATTTCATGAAGTAATGTTGAGCTTATACGGGTACCACTACACCCAAGTGGGTGTCCAATAGCAATTGACCCCCCGTTAACATTAACTTTTTCGGGATCAAGCTTAAGTTCGTTCATGCAGGCTATTGACTGAGCAGCAAATGCTTCATTAAGTTCTATGAGATCAATATCTTCTATTTTGAGCCCTGCACGTTTTAATGCTTTTTGAGTAGCCGGAACAGGACCAATTCCCATGCAATCCGGAGTAACACCAGCTATTGCTACTGAAACCACTCTGGCCATCGGTTTCAGGTTCTGGCTCTTAAGCGTTTCTTCATTTACAATTAATGAAGCCGCTGCTCCATCGTTTATTCCAGATGAATTCCCAGCCGTAACGGTACCTTCTTTCTTAAAAGCAGGTTTCAGTGTAGCTAATTTTTCTACACTGCTCAATCTGGGGTGTTCATCTTTTTCAAATACAATCGAATCTCCTTTTCTCTGAGGTATTTCTACCGAAACGATCTCCTCCTCAAATCTTCCTTCCTCATACGCTTTCTGATATTTCTCCTGAGTAAGTTGCGAAAACTGATCCTGTGCTTCTCTTGATATTTTCCACTGATCTGCTACATTCTCAGCGGTTTCTCCCATAGAATATGGGTAGAATAAGTCGGCCAGTTTTGGATTAGTGAAGCGCCAGCCAATGGAAGTATCGTAAATTTCTGTCTTACGACTATATGCCGATTCAGCTTTGGCAATAACGAAGGGAGCCCTACTCATACTTTCAACACCACCAGCTATGTAAGCATCTCCTTCATTAAGCATAATCGCTCTTGAGGCGTCCATAATAGACTGCAATCCAGATGCACAAAGCCTGTTTACGGTAACTCCTCCTGTTTCTATATTCAGCCCCGCCATGAGCAGCGCCATTCTGGCTACATTCCTGTTGTCTTCACCTGCCTGATTAGCCGCACCGAAAATCACATCTTCAGTTAATGATTTATCAAAACCCGATTGCCTCTTCAATAATTCTTTGATTACGTGAGCTGCCAAGTCATCCGGACGGATGGATGCGAGAGTACCTCCGAATTTTCCGACAGGTGTTCTTACAATATCTACTATATAAGCTGAATTCATTTCTAATTTATTAAACATTAGCACTTTATCAGTCAGACCGCTCCAAGCGGTTCGACCGATATAATAACTATTTTAATCATTCAAACTCAAACTAAGTTCCTTCAACTGCTCTTCAGAGATGGCTGCCGGAGAATCAATCATTACATCCCTTCCTGAATTGTTTTTTGGAAAGGCGATATAATCACGGATAGAATCTGATCCTCCAAGCAATGCACACAGACGGTCGAACCCAAAGGCTATTCCGCCATGTGGAGGTGCACCATATTCAAAGGCGTTTAGTAAAAACCCAAACTGTTCTCTGGCTTCTTCTTCCGTGAAACCTAAAGCATCAAACATTTTTTCTTGGATGGAACGGTCATGAATCCGGATCGATCCTCCTCCCAGTTCCACTCCGTTGATGACCATATCATAAGCATTTGCCTTTACCCTTGCTGGCTCATTTTCTAATAATTCCAGATCGGTTTCATTTGGAGAGGTAAAGGGATGGTGCATCGCATGATAGCATTGAGATTCCTCATCCCATTCCAAAAGAGGAAAGTCTACTACCCAGAGTGGGGAAAACTCATTTTTATCCCTTAAACCTAGCCTGTCTCCCATTTCTAGTCTTAATACTGAAAGAGCAGCTCGGGTTTTATCGGTTTCACCAGCCATAATCAATAAGAGATCACCACTTTTTGCCTGCATTCTTTCGGCCCAGTATTTCAAATCTTCCTGATTGTAAAATTTGTCAACAGAAGATTTGAATGACCCATCTTCATTACATTTAACATAAACAAGGCCATTAGCTCCAACCTGTGGTCGCTTTACAAAGTCAATTAAACCCTCAAGTTGTTTTCTGGTATAGTCGGCAGCGCTTGGAACCGTTATTCCAACTACTATTTCAACACTATCAAAAACCTTAAAGCCTTTGCCTTGAGCAAGCTCTGTGATCTCCGTGAAAATCATATCAAAACGGGTATCTGGCTTGTCTGAACCATACCGTGCCATTGCCTGATCATAAGGCATTTGTGGGAAAGATGGTAGCTCAACCCCTTTCAATTCAGAGAATATGTGTTTCACCAAACCTTCAAAAGTGTCAATAACATCTTCTCTGGTTACAAAAGACATTTCACAGTCGATTTGAGTAAACTCCGGTTGCCTGTCCGCCCTTAGGTCTTCATCCCGAAAGCATTTTACAATCTGAAAATATCGGTCAATGCCAGAGACCATCAGCAGTTGCTTAAAGGTTTGTGGAGACTGTGGAAGGGCATAAAACTCACCCTCATTCATTCGAGAAGGAACCACAAAATCTCGTGCACCTTCAGGAGTTGATTTAATTAGATAAGGAGTTTCTACCTCCATAAAATCGACTTTATCCAGGTAGTTTCTCACCACCTGAAGTAATCTGTGCCTTAGAGCGAGTTTCTCTCGAATTACTCCTCTTCTCAGGTCCAGATAGCGATATTTCATTCTGAGATCTTCTCCTCCATCCGTTTCGTCTTCAATCGTAAATGGAGGAACTTCTGAAGGATTCAGCACCTCAAGTTTTTCAACTTTTAACTCAATAGCACCAGTTGGAATCTTATCGTTTTTTGCAACTCGTTCTATTACCTTTCCGGTAGCCTGAAGAACGTACTCCCTTCCCGTTTTGGTTGCCATTTCTATAAGCTCGGCACTTGTGGAACCTTCCTCAAAAATAAGCTGGGTAATTCCATAACGATCACGAAGATCAATCCAGATAAGGCCTCCTTTATTCCTTAATCTTTGTACCCATCCGCACAAAGTGACCTCTTTGCCAGTATTTTCTATTCTTAATTCACCACAAGTGTGTGTTCTCAACATGATTATTCGTTTTTTTGGATCGCCAAAGGTAATAATAGTTACCTTCAAACGTATTTTATCGGCAGTTCTTAACTATTACTTTTTATGTTGATACTCATTTTTCTTAGTCTGTTCCTTCAATCGGAAAAACTAGTCAAGCAAAAGATCCAGGATGCTGAAAACACGTTTACATTTTCGATTCCCGAAGACTTTATTGCAATGAGCGAAGCTGACAGACAGCAAAAACTTCAGTCTTATAGAAAATCTGTTGCTGCGTATAGTAGCTATGATCGCCAGACCGATTTTGGGGTCAACCGGGCATTTTCAAGGTTCCCAGGGAATGACATTGAGCTTTTAAGTCAATTCTATAAGTCTTCTATCTATAATCTTTACACTAAAGTGGAAATGATCAATGAGGAGATTAAAGAGATCAACGGGCGTAAGTTCGCGGTCTTTGAGTTCAATTCTTATGTCAGTGATGAAGAAAAGACTTTTGGGTCTGCTGAAGTAATCGCAAAGTATGTTTATGTACAATACACGGTTGTAGATGATAATACGATCGTTTGTAATTTCCAGTGCCCGCTTTATTTTAAGGATAAATGGCAGGAGACGGCGAGTGAGATGATGAATAGTATTTCTATAAAGTAAGTTTTGGAATTGTTTTCTCACGAATACTTTATGAAAGAAGCCCTCAAACAGGCAACCTATGCATTTGAGGAGGGTGAAATTCCAGTAGGTGCGGTCATTGTTGCTAATAATAAGATCATTGCCAGGGCTTATAATCAAACTGAAAAACTAAACGATCCCACTGCACATGCGGAGATGATTGCTATCACTTCAGCAACTAATCATTTAGGTGCTAAGTATCTGGTTGATTGTATTTTGTACGTTACACTTGAACCCTGTAATATGTGTGGAGGGGCTTTATACTGGTCTCAGCTAGGAGGTCTGGTTGTAGGGGCACAAGATGATGTCAGAGGTTTTAGAAAAACCAGTCCGAAGATTATCCATCCAAAAACGGTTGTCTCTTTTGGGGTCATGGAACAACAATGCAGTGCATTGATCTCTGAATTCTTTCGGAGAATTAGAGAAAATTAAATCAACAATTTCTTAACGGGAACTGTTAGCAGATTAGCTTTGCTATACTAGCATAGTTTATAACTTTAACCTATTGTTTAATTAATATTAAAAACCGGAAAATGGCACACGAACTTCCAAATTTACCTTATGCGTATGACGCATTAGAACCAAATATTGATGCACAGACTATGGAAATTCACCATAGTAAACATCACAATGCTTATGTAGCTAAATTGAATGGCGCTTTAGAAGGCTCAGGTCACGAAGGCGAGTCTCTTGAAGATATGATGGCGCACATCAGCAAGCATTCAGCTGCTGTTAGAAATAATGGTGGTGGCCACTTCAACCATTCTTTATTCTGGACTGTGATGTCTCCAAATGGTGGCGGGGAACCTACAGGCGCATTGGCTGATGCTATTAATGATGCTTTCGGATCATTCGATAAGTTTAAAGAAGAATTTTCAAATGCTGCGGCAACTCGATTTGGCTCGGGCTGGGCATGGCTTGCTGTCGATTCTGACGGCAAAGTATTTGTCACCTCTACTCCTAATCAGGATAACCCTTTAATGGATGTTGCTGAAAAACAAGGCACTCCTATTTTGGGTCTTGATGTATGGGAACATGCTTATTATTTAAAGTATCAAAACAAGCGTCCCGATTATATTTCTGCATTCTGGAATGTGGTGAGCTGGCAGGATGTTGCCAGAAGATTTGAGGATGCTAAATAGGTCTTCCTAGTCGTTATAGAATTTTTCGACATAGCTAAATACTTGTTCCCCGGCCTTGTGCCGGGAACTCCTTATAAATTTATGAGGGCCCCGGAATAAATCCGTGGATAACCTATTCTTCCAGCTTCTTCTGAATCTCAAACATCTCATCTCTTAATCTCGCGGCTTCCATAAAATCAAGGTCTTTAGCAGCTTTTTCCATTTTTCTTTTAGTCTCATTCACAAGCTTCTTAAGCTGATCTTTGTTCATATATTCAACCACAGGATCTGCTGCTACACTAACTTCTTCAGGCTCTACATAATAAAGATTTCCTTTTTTCGCGTCAGCGACTTTTGTTTGACCTAAGATTGACTCTTTATCCTTCAGAATCGTAGTTGGGGTAATACCATGTTTTTCGTTATAGGCAATTTGAATGGACCGTCGTCGATTCGTCTCGTCGATAGCCTGCTGCATGGATTCTGTAACAGTATCTGCATACATAATTACTTCTCCATTGGAGTTTCTTGCTGCCCTCCCTATCGTCTGAATGAGCGATCGTTGATTTCTCAAAAAACCTTCTTTGTCCGCATCAAGAATTGTTACTAAAGAAACCTCTGGCAAATCAAGACCTTCCCTCAAAAGGTTGACCCCCACCAATACGTCAAAATGACCTAATCTTAGATCCCTTAAAATTTCTACACGATCCAGTGTTTTAACTTCTGAGTGGATATATCGAGATTTCACATTGGCCTTTTCAAGATATTTCTGAAGTTCTTCCGCCATTCGCTTGGTAAGCGTAGTCACTAAAACACGCTCATCTCTTTGAACATGAATGTCAATTTCATTCATCAAGTCGTCGATCTGATGCAAGCTCGGTCTAACATGAATAATCGGATCAAGTAGACCTGTTGGCCTTATGATTTGCTCAACAACAACTCCATTGGTTTGTCTTAATTCATAATCTGCAGGAGTGGCACTTACAAAAATGACCTGATTCAGCATGGATTCGAACTCTTCAAATTTAAGAGGTCGATTATCTAACGCTGCCGGAAGTCTAAACCCATAATCGACTAGATTGATTTTTCTTGCCCTATCCCCACCCCACATTGCTCTAACTTGTGGTAGTGTTACATGACTTTCATCGACCACTAAAAGAAAGTCATCCGGAAAATAATCGAGCAGGCAGAATGGGCGTTGTCCCTGTCTTCTTCTATCAAAATAGCGTGAGTAGTTTTCCACCCCGGAACAATAACCAAGCTCCCTCATCATTTCGAGATCAAACTCTGTCCGCTCTTTAATTCTTTTCGCCTCCTGAAACCTACGCTCATCTTCAAAATAATTGATTTGCTGAACGAGATCGTCCTGGATTTCTCTAATGGCTTGATGCAAAACATCTTTACCTGTTACGAAAAGATTAGCAGGGAAAATGGTGACAATGGTTTCGTCTGAAATCTTTTTACCGTTGTCTGGTTCAATTCTTTGTATGGATTCAATCTCATCCCCCCAGAATATAAATCGATAGGCAAAATCTGCATAGGCCACATAAATATCGACCGTATCCCCCTTAACCCTAAAAGTTCCCCTTTTGAACTCAGCAGTTGTTCTGCTATAGAGAATATCTACAAATTTGAATAGGAGCTGATTTCTTGGAATAACATCTCCAACCTGCAGCCTAATGATATTTTTACCGAATTCATCCGGGTTTCCAATACCATAGATACAGGAAACAGAGGCTACTACAACAATATCACGTCTTCCTGTTAAAAGGGATGAGGTAGTACTCAATCTCAGTTTTTCAATCTCATCATTGATTGAAAGGTCTTTTTCAATGTATAGATTTGAAGTAGGCACAAAAGCCTCTGGTTGATAGTAATCGTAATAAGAAATAAAATATTCGACCGCATTCTCTGGAAAGAATTGCCTGAATTCTCCAAACAGCTGTGCCGCTAATGTTTTATTATGACTCAATACTAAGGTTGGCCTATTGGACTGGGCTATCGCATTCGCAATTGTGAAGGTTTTTCCTGTTCCGGTTGCGCCTAACAGAGTTTGAAATTCCTCTCCTCGGTCAATACCGTCTACAATTTGTTCGATAGCTTTTGGTTGGTCTCCAGTAGGCTGATACTTTGATGTTAGTTTAAAATTCATTTATCAAAATTAACCTACTAAAAATCATATAATTTCATTGTTAAGAATTCCATATTCCCCACGACCTCTCGGCTTGAAGAACGAGCATTTCGTAACCATTTTTAATTTCAGCACCGTACTTTTTCGCTTCGGATAAAAATGTTGTTTCAGGTGGGTTATATACTAAATCATAGAAATAGTGCTCTTTCGATATCGAATTATAAAGCAAATCTGGCTTTGAACTTGTCTCTGGGAACATTCCTAAGGGAGTCGTATTGATAATAAGCCGATAATTAGACAATCCTTCCGTTTTCAGGTCATCGTAAGTAACGATATCATCACTTTTACTTCTTGAGACTTTCCTAAAAGGGATTTCCTTATCCAGTAAAACAGCTGCAACAGCTTTTGATGCGCCTCCAGTTCCTAATATTAGTGCTGCTTCCCCCTTTTTCGGCTTATACCATGACAGTAATGATTCTTTGAAACCAAAGTAATCGGAGTTAAATCCAACCAATGAATTATCAATCTTCTTTACAACATTTACTGCCCCTACTTTTCTGGCTGAAACATCTAAATCGTTTAAATAAGAAATTACTTCTTCTTTAAAAGGAATCGTAACATTGACTCCTAGTAATTTCGGGTTTTCGAAAAGAGAGCTTATTTCTGAAGCTTTTTCAATTTCGAAAATTTGATAATCACAGTCACTGATGCCTTCCTTTTTGAACTTCTCTGAAAAGTATGCCGGAGAGAATGTATGCTTTAAACTCTTTCCTATTATTCCAAAGAGTCTTTCAGGCATATTTTTTATTCTTTGGGTGTAAGGCCCTGTTTATAAATTCAATTGCGAAGACCAAAAAGAACCCAAGTGCCCCAAATAATATGGCCTGTAGTAAATAAGGATCACCTCCGGTCACTTCTAAATATTCGGCGGGTAATAAATTTCTCTCTATAAACGGAACCTGCTCACCTTTACTATTTAACCGAAATTGTAAAACTTCTTTCCAAGGCCATATTTTATTTAAAGAGCCGATCATAAACCCAGCTAAAATAGCCACAGTAACATCGTGATAATGAGTCAATAGCCATGATATTAGTCTTGAAAAGGAAAGAATACCAACAACGCACCCAAGCATAAATATTGATATAATGGTTAGATCAAAGTTTTTTAAGCCCTCTAGTATGAACTGGTATTTCCCTAAAATCAGTAGTATAAATGAGCCTGAAATACCGGGAAGGATCATCGCACAGATCGCTATTGCCCCGGAAACAAATATAAACCAGTACCCTTCCGGGGTTTCAGCAGGTGTTGCTGAAGTAATGAAGTAAGCCAGAACGACTCCTAAAATCAACCCAAGAAAATTAGCCGTTTTCCAGTTTTTCACGCTTCGGGCAACTACAAATGCAGATATTAAAATCAATCCGAAAAAAAAGGACCATAGTTGGATAGGGTGTGCGTGCAATAAATAAGTCATTAGACGAGCAAGTGATGCTACACTAACTGCTATACCTGCAAATAGTATGGCAAGAAAATTACCATCTATATGTTCCCAAAGTTTCTTGAATTCAAATTGCTTTAATAAAACCAGCGCATTTACGTCAACAGATTTTATCGCATTAATCAGCCTTTCATAAATACCCGTAATAAAAGCAATTGTACCCCCTGAAACGCCCGGAATAATATCCGCACCACCCATAGCTATTCCTTTGAGGAACAACAATAACCCATCTTTCATTACCTATTCCTGATTCGTTAGAAAATGATTGAACGTGTCTCCTCTTAAGCCTAACCTAATGGTTTCCAGCGGAATAATTTCGTGAGGAGCAATATTCCCAAGATTGACATTAGTTCCCAACAACTTGATGAACCAGACCTGCTGTTCTTTCTGTGGAGCCTCCCAGATTATTTTCTCGAAAGGGATTTTGGTTAAGATTTCCTCAACAAGTCCCGACCTAACTTCACCTGTAGACCTGAAGAGGCCTACATTACCTCCTTCACGAGCTTCTCCGATCACCTTCCAGGCGCCTGCATCGAGTTCATCCTGCATCAGTTTAATCCATTTATATGGCGGGATGATCTTTTGCTCATCTTTTGAACCGACCTCAGAAAGTACGGTAACTTGCTCTGCAAGCTCACTTATATACTTACACTTTAAGTCATGATCCAATTCAATAGAGCCATCCGATACTTCAGCGAAAGATAAATTGTATTGATCCAATACTTTTCGGTAATCGTCAAATTGGTTTCTGACAATAAAAGCCTCAAAAAGTGTACCTCCTAGATATACAGGAATACCGGCTTCTTTATAAATATCTATTTTTTCTTTAAGGTTTGGCGTAACAAATGAAGTAGCCCAACCTAATTTTACAATGTCTACATATCCTGCAGCGACATCTATGAAATCTTCCACCTGGCGGAGGCTCAGTCCTTTATCCATAGCCATAGTGAACCCTACCTGGCGCGGTTTAACAGTCCGCTCAGGTATATCATTCAAGTCATAATTCATTACCGATTTCTTTTTCTGTATTGGTCAATGATCTTAAAGAGGGCCTTTTGGGTCTCGAGCTTAGGAAAAAACTCGTATAGGGCCTCGTGTTTATCAAAGTCCAAAATTAGTGCATTTTCTAAATATGCAAAGGCTTGTTTGTATTGTCCTGATTCTATGAGGTAAGCCGTAATTCTATAATATAGGTTTGCTTCTTTGGGCAAGACTTCTATTCCTGATTTTATGAGATCAATAGCCTTCTCGTATTTACCTTGCTCGTAGAATACAAAAGACCAATCCAGATATATATCTTGATTTTCAGGCTCCAAGAAATTTGCTTCTTCATAAGCTTGAATACCCGATATAATATTCCCTGACCTACACTCCGAATCAGCTAAAGCGTGCCAATAAGCCGCAATACCATTAGTGATCTTAATAGCCCTTTGGAGAAAGTGACATGCCTCATGCCATTTTTC
Organism: Bacteroidota bacterium; assembly: GCA_039030555.1. Taxonomy (GTDB): domain Bacteria; phylum Bacteroidota; class Bacteroidia; order Cytophagales; family Cyclobacteriaceae; genus JBCCDY01. The sequence continues at coordinate 26,227 of JBCCDY010000010.1, read as the reverse complement.
TTTGTAAGAAAGGTTAACTCCGACTCCAAACCAGGCTTCATGATTCAAGTCATCAAGCTTAACAGCTTTTTGAAAATACTTTATAGCTAACTCATACTGGGATAAGTTTTCATAAGCAGCTCCTAGGTGGCAATACAGCTCAGAACTTGGACCCTCTAGGTCAAGTGTTCTGGTATAGGAATCCAATGCTTTCGAATATTTTTCAACATTCATATAAGCGTTACCCATGTTGAAATAGGCTGAAGAGAAAGAATCGTCTATGATTATTGCATAATCGTACGCTTCTATGGCCTCTTCATACTTCTCGAGCTTATTGTATAAAATACCAAGGTTATACCAGGCTAATTCAGAATAGGGATCTTCATCGATAAACTTTTTGTAATAAACAATGCTCTCCTCAAGTTCTCCTTCAGCGTTCAGGCAATAGGCAAGCTCGTACAATGCCGACTCATTCGACTGATCGTCTTCTATTGAAAGTTTATAGAATTCTATAGCATTTCTATAATCAGAATTGCTTTGATAACACATTCCTATATTAAAATAGATCTCGCTGGTATCATCTGTAGTATCAAGGAGCCTTTGGTAAATATTGATTGCTCCCTGATAGTCACCCATTATAGTAAGTACATTGGCTTTGGTGAGGGCAATTTCCTCGTCCATAGGATGATAAACCTCAGATTCTTCGAGTGTTTCCAACGCTTCATCGTAGCGCTCAACACTTGTTAAAGACTGTACGAGATCTAATCTTAAATCACTGGAAAAGGGATATTGGCTTACTGCAAGCTTAGCAGCAGAAACAGCCTTTTCGTACAACCCTTCTTCAATGAAGAATCCTATAATAGATTCAAATTCACTTTCTGTAAAATATGTTGATAATGTTGTTCCTTTCCTGGAACTTTCATATCTCTTAACAAGCTCTTTCTCTTCTTTTTTGTGGCTAAAATTATCTGCCATAGTATTAAGTAGATAAGTTGAAAAAAAGTAAATCCTTGGAATAAAAATTTACAACTTATTATTTAAAATTCCGCTTCCCTCAATTGAATTAAATAAAGGCAAAGATAGGCTTTTTTCAAGTAGCAATGCTTGCTTGTAAGAATGGCAGTCAGAGCCCAAAAAATCAACTAAATTATTCTTCCACAGTTTTTTTGCCAATTTCCTAGAGTGGCTGGAGTAAACACCAAGAAAGGAATTGATATTGAGTTGAAATAATACACCTCGACTCCTTAGATCTTCGATTAAAGATTCGTCTTCTAAAAGATAAAGATACCTTTCGGGGTGTGCTAAAACCGGCTTGTAAGAAGCTGTCTGGATTTCAAATATAAGCTCTGTTAAAAACCTCGGCTTGTTCAAATATGAAGTTTCGAAGAGTAAATGGTTTTCGTTAAAAGGAAGTAGGTCTCTAGTTCGTATAAGCTCTATGAACTGTTCATCAGCATAATATTCTGCCGAGGGTATTATCTCAAAGTCAATCTGGTTATCTGCAACGAACTTATTTAATTCCAAAGTGCCAGAAACAATCATTTCCGTTTTTACACCATAAGCATCTTGCATGACGTGAGGTGTTGTTACCGCTTTTTTATAGCCAAGCCTTACGAGTTCTTTACAAATATTTAATGATTCCTCTATAGAAGGAGAGCCATCATCAAGTCCAGGAATTAGGTGTGAATGAATGTCAGTTTTTAAAAAAGAGGCTGTTTTAAATGGGTCGCTCTTCTTTTTTAACCAAAGCATTAAAAATTAAAAAAATTGGTTAAAAACTTGAACTTGCCTTTTTTGGAGTAAGCTTCGTCTTCATAGTATTTGTAATACGAAGAGCCATACCCATAAGTCTGGTGTTTGGATTCAGCCAACGCATTAAGAATGAGTGAAATATTTGATATTCCATTCACATTGATGAGCCTCTTTATCAGCTCCGTAAAATTTCTTTTGGAATAGTTTGCCCTTAAAATATATATCGGCAAATCAACTTTCTTCATTAAAATTACTGCATCGGTGACAAGACCTACTGGAGGTGTATCCATTATAACAAGATCATACTCGGCCTTTAACTTATTCAATAAGAGGTTAAATTCATCACTTAACAATAGCTCCGATGGATTTGGTGGCGTAGGCCCTGCCTGAATATAATCGAGATTTTCGATAGAGGTTTTACCTATGGATTCTTCTATGCCATGCTTATTAATCAAAATCGTACTTATTCCCTTATTTTTAAAATCGTGACCGAAAGCCTTATGTACTTTGGGCTTACGCATATCTAAATCCAGTATGATCACTTTCAGATTCGACATGGCTATAATAGCTCCTAGGTTTACAGATACAAAGGTTTTGCCCTCTCCACTTACTGTTGATGTAACGCTAATTGTTTTATGGTCTTTCTTGGCATTAATAAACTCCATATTAGTCCTTATCGAACGTAACGATTCGCTAAGTACTGACTTTGGGCGCCTGTCCACCAATAATTTTGTTTCAGGCATTTTTTCAGCAGAATAATGGGGGATCATTCCAAGAACTGGAGCTTGTATTAAAGCCTCAAGTTCTTTTAAACTGCCAATCTTATTGTGTAGTAAATATCTTAGAGCAATAAACAAGAAGCTAAATACAAAGCTTACCACTAGTGCTGCTCCGTAAACATATAAAGGTTTTGGTGAAATCGGAGTGCCCGATACTCTTGGAGGAGATAATATAGCAAAGTCGGTAACTGTACCTGCCTGTGCTATTTCAAATTCATTTTTTCTCTCTAGCTGAGATAAATAAAAGCCTTCATATAATTCATAGTTTCTTTTGTTTTTCGTGTACTCTGTCCCTAAAGATGGTAAATCTTTAAAACTGCTCTCCAGCTCATTTTCCTTTTTTTCCATGACACTGATGTTTTTTGTTAGAGCAGCTTTGGTTTGGTTCAATAGCTCTTTAATCTGACTTTTCTGGATTTTTATTTCTTCATCCTGCTTTTCTATAACAAACGTATTTTCGTTGTATGAATTCAACAGTATCCTTTTCTTCTGTACTGAATTATTAAGCTCTGTAATTGCTTTTCCGATTTCCGGAACTTCAAAATCTTCCGAAGACGGGATAGCTAACACAAAATCCTTTTTCTCCAGTTCCTCTAACAGAATCTGAACTGTAACTAAGGATGATCTCAGGCTAAATTTTTCTTTCTCCAACTCTTCCAATTTAGCCAGAGAACTTCCCATTTCAGCTTGCAGGTCTGTTGTTTTATTTTCTATCGTAAAGTCTTCAAAATAATTTTCATATTCTTCCAGTTTGTTTTCTGTCTGTCGGAGTTGTTCATTCAAAAACTTTATTTGAAGGTTGGTAGCCTTGTTTTTTTCTTCCTTGGTATATCTGAGATAGGTCGTATCAATAGCTGTTAGAAATTCCGCAGCCTTAATTTTATTATGATCCTTCAGAGATAGGGTGATGGACTTACCACTTATATTTAGTGGGGCAGCACTAAAGTTTTGAAGAAAATATTGCAATAAGGCATCCTCGCTATTGATCGTGAAATAATACGACCCTACTGCTTCCTGACTAAAATTATCTGCTTTGTTTATTGATAAAGTTATCCCATCCATCTTGAAAAACTCACCGAAATTGTATCGGGCTGCTTTGCTTCCATGGTCAATTGAAATAGTCTCTGAATCGAGAATGTCAATATCTATTTTCTTATTAAGCCAATATTGGCTTTCAAGATCATAATTAACTTTAAAAGGAGAGTTCTTATAACGCTCTTCTACCAAAACCTTACCATAGTAATAGTATGAAACATCATAATTAATGGTCTCAATTAGCTTATTCAGAAAAAAACGAGAGGTGATCAACTCTATTTCCGCAGCTATGCTTTGCAAATAGGGTGTTGGGTTTTCTATTCCAAGTAAGGAAGCCTCCGTTTTAATATCCAATTTCAAATCTGAAACCGCTTCATACAATGGCTTTTGCCATCTAATGAAAAACAGATAACCTACTGTGGTAATCGTTATAAAAATGAGTATTACCCAAATTGTACTTTTCTTTACAACAGCCAGGAGTTTATCAAAATCGATATCCCCATTGAAATCTTTCTTTTCTGAAATATTGGGTTCCAACTAATCTTCTTTATCGCTCAACTTCTATCTCGTCGCTACTATTACGATCGCTATTATACTTGTTAGAATGCTAATTATAGGGGAAAGGTAAGAAATTTGCTCCAACACCTTTCTTCTTATTGGCTCTACGTAAACAATATCGTTCGGTTCCAGTGGAACGATTGAGGCTTTCATTCCTTCCACAGTGGAGAGGTCAATGATAAATACCTCCGGATTATCGAGTGGGCCCCTAATCAATCTAATGTTTTGACCCTTAGAATTCTCATCCAAACCTCCAGCTGCAGCTAAAACTTCGATTAAAGAAGTTTTTTCATTCTCAAGTGGAACTATCTGGCCACCTGTAGCTCCTAATACAACTACTCTTTTATTTCTGAATTCAAGTGTAACATAAGGTTCTTTTAAGTATTCGGAATAAACCTCTTGCAGTTGCTCTATAGCTTCTTGAAGGGTTAAACCTTCAATTTTGAAATTTCTAATTGTCGGGAGATTTATATAGCCATCATTATTAACCAAATAAATAGAGCTGATGATGTTGGCAGCGTTGTTTCCTGCACCTCCTCCTACCTGATTAAGGGCATTATTATCCAAAGGATTGAGAAGGACTTCACCCTTGTTTGTAAAAACCCTGAACTCCAGCCTATCGCCTGCATGAATCCTGTAGTTATCTTCTACTAAAAATAATTCTGACCGTAACTTTTGGACATTTACATCTTCTTCTGTCTTAAATAAAATGTCTTGCCGAAAAGGCCTACATCCATAAAACGAAGCGATAGCCAGGATTAATAAAAAAGTCTTGTGCATCATTAAATTTAATGACAGTTCGCACCAGTTAAAAGGAATTGCTTAAAGTTATACGAACTATAACGCTAAAAGCTCTTTCTGATGGATATCAGGTTTTAATTCAGAAAGTGAGTTTATGTATTTGTCAATGACAATCTGCTCATCGAATTTTTCTTCAACGAGCTTACGCCCATTTTGCCCTAGCACATCGCGTAATGAAAGTGGCATATGGTACATTTCTATCATTTTATCTGCCAAGTCTTCAACGTCCTTGAGCTTGCAAAGCAGTCCATTGTATTTATGCTGGACTATGTTTCTGCATCCTGGAACGTCTGTCGCAATGATCGGTTTTTTCATACTGGCTGCTTCCAGTAATGTTCTTGGTGTACCTTCTCGATAAGAAGGAAGTAATACGCAGTCTGCTTCAGAAATATACTTTCTTACGTCTTTAGTAGTACCTAAATAATTTATAACCCCCGAAGTCGTCCATTCATCTATAATGTGTGCCGGGATACCTCTCTTGTGCAGTGTATCCGTTGCGCCCAAAATCTGGAACTCCGCTTCATATCCACGTTTTCTTAGAATTTCTACTGCTTTCACGTACTCTATTACGCCTTTGTCAATAATGAGCCTTGAAATGAGAAGGAAGGTGAACTTTTTCTTTCTTTCAACCTTATTATCTAGCGGCTTAAAAGTTGAAAGATTGATGCCAGAACCTGGTATTACTTCACTTAACCCCTCGGCTATAAGCTTATTTCTTTTGAAAAGCAGTTCATCATCTCCATTCTGAAAGAAAACTTTATTAGGATATTTAAATGCCCATTTATAAAGCACCATCGCGATTTTGGAAACGACATTATCCTTTAGAAATACGGTTCCCAAACCACAGACATTATTAATCGTCGGAATACCTAACATATGTGCTGCTAAAGTGCCATATATATTAGGCTTAATGGTAAAGTGCAGGATGATATCAGGCTTTATTTTCTGATATATTTTGAAAAGTTCAAGCGTAAGTGCCAAGTCTTTTACAGGATTAGCCCCTCGGCTATCCATTCTGACTTTATGGTAAACACACCCATGGTCCTCCAGGATTGAACTGTATTCGTCGTGAGGGGCCACTGCATGTACTTCAGCACCTTGTGAAATTAATGTCTTAATCAAACCCATCCGAAAATTGTAAATGTTCCAGGAGGTATTTAAGACTATGGCTATTTTCATTTGGGCTCTAGGGTAACGGTTGGTAAAGTATAGTGAAGCTGTATAGTTAATATAAATATTACAAATGACTAAAAATGTAACCCTTTCAAATGAATTTTTAGTCGAAATGATAAAAAAAAATTAATTCTGGGTGACCAAATCAAAAAATACATGTTAAAAGGGATATGATCGAGTTCGAAAAAAAGAAAAGTGAGAAAGCTGTTCTGATAGGGGTTTCAGAGAAGAGGGATGAAGAAAGTGTGCTCCTGGAACATTTGAAGGAACTTGAGTTTTTAGCTGATACCCTCAAGATCAATACTGTAAAGACGTTTAGCCAGAAAGTCGATAATCCTGACCCAAGAACCTTTGTAGGCAAAGGAAAGCTGGAAGAAATAGAAAGCTTCATTAAAATTCATGAGGTGGATACGGCTATTTTCGATGAAGAGTTAACGCCTTCTCAGCTCAGAAACCTTGAGAAATTCCTTAAATGCAAGATTTACGACCGTAGCCTTCTTATTTTAGATATTTTTCTACAACGCGCCAGGACGTCTCAAGCTAAATTGCAGGTTGAACTTGCCAGATACCAGTATCTGCTACCAAGGCTAACCCGTATGTGGACTCACTTGGAAAGGCAACGTGGTGGGACTGGAACCCGAGGTGGGGCTGGTGAGAAAGAGATAGAAACAGATAAGAGGATCATAAATGATAAAATCTCACTACTTAAAAAAAGGTTGGATAAGGTTGATAAACAATCTCAAACACGGAGAAAATCAAGAGATAAAATTGTTCGGGTTGCATTGGTTGGGTATACCAATGTGGGTAAATCAACGATCATGAAAATTCTTTCAAAAAGTGATGCTTTTGCTGAGAACAAGCTTTTTGCGACTGTTGATTCCTTAGTTCGAAAGGTCGTGATCAATCAAATACCATTTCTTCTGACTGATACCGTTGGCTTTATTAGAAAGCTTCCGCACTCTTTGATAGAGTCTTTCAAATCTACTTTGGATGAGGTGAGGGAAGCGGATATATTAGTGCATGTGGCGGATATTTCTAACCCAAATCACGAAGATCATATCAAAACGGTAAATGATACATTGGAAGAAATTGGAGCTTCCAGTAAGCCAACACTCATGGTTTACAATAAAATAGACCTCATTGAACAGGAAAGTGATGAGCTGGAAATTTCAGATAAAAAAGAGGCCATGAAATCAAATATGGACCGTGTATTTGTTTCAGCATTGAATAAAACACAAATGGACTTACTAAGGAAAGCGCTTTTTGAAAAGGTTAAGAAACGACACCTTACTATTTTCCCCAACTATCTAAGCCCGGTTTATTCCACAGATTTCTGAAGTATTTATCTTTCAGTTTTACTTATTAAATCCTTATTCAGGTTATTATTTAACTTCACGTCCTGAAAAATACGCTCGTGAAAAATTTAATACGATTTTATCCAGTTCTTTTTATCTCATTTGCTGCATTCGTTTCCTGTAAAAATGAAGCGAACGATCAACCTATAAGCTCGAATATGGAAATTAATGACCCTCATTCTTTTGCTGTTCCAAAAAATGCTGTCGTCAAGCACTTAAGTTGGGATGCTAATATCGATTTTGAACAAAAAAAGATAGATGCGTCTGCTACCTACAAGATTGAATCAAGTGGAAAATCAGAGGAAATTGTTCTTGATACGAAAAAGCTGGAAATTAAGGAAGTCGAAGTTGATGGCAAGTCTGTTGGTTTTGTTTTAGGAGATCAGGTAGAACACCTTGGAAGACCTTTAAACATTCCAATAGAACCTGATTCTAAAGAAATAAAAATAGTCTATTCCACAACGGGAGAATCTGAAGCCCTTCAGTGGTTAAACCCTGTTCAAACAGCAGATAAAAACGAGCCCTTTTTATTTACACAATCGCAAGCCATTCTCGCTCGTTCATGGATACCTACTCAAGATTCTCCGGGCATACGTTTCACATACGATGCTAAAGTTCAGGTTCCTGAAAATTTGCTTGCTCTCATGAGCGCAGATAACCCTAAAGGGAAAAATTACAATGGGGTTTATGAGTTCGAAATGAAGCAACCCGTTCCTGCTTACCTCATGGCACTTGCAGTAGGTGACCTGGTTTATGAACCCATTAGTGAAAGAACAGGTGTGTATGCTGAAAAATCAGTTATAGAAAAAGCTACTAACGAGTTTGCTGATCTTGACAAAATGCTCTTGGCAGCAGAGAAGTTATACGGCCCATATCAGTGGGAGCAATACGATCTTATAGTCCTTCCTCCAAGCTTTCCGTTTGGCGGAATGGAAAATCCTAGACTTACTTTTGCAACACCTACAATTTTAGCTGGAGATCGCTCTCTTACTTCACTCGTAGCGCATGAGCTTGCACATTCCTGGTCGGGAAATTTGGTTACGAATGCTACATGGAATGACTTTTGGCTAAATGAGGGCTTTACCGTTTATTTCGAACAGAGGATCATGGAAGAAATATATGGTCGTGATTACTCTGAAATGCTTGCTTCATTATCATACAATGGTCTTCTGGAAGAAATTGATCAGATTAAATCCGATGGGCTAGAGAATGATACCAAACTTAAGCTAGATCTGAAAGATAGGAATCCAGATGATGGGATGACCGCTATTGCCTATGATAAAGGCTATCTTTTTCTAAGGCATCTTGAAGAAACTGTTGGAAGGGAGAACTTTGATGCGTTCTTAAAAGAATACTTCTCTTCGAATGCTTTCAAGGTTATGACTACGGAATCATTCGTAGAATATTTAGATGAGCATCTTTTCAAAAAGAATGATATTGATCCTGATGAAAATCTTTATGCTCAATGGATATATTCTTCAGGCTTACCAGAGGTAAGACCGGAGCCAAGCTCAAATAAGTTTCTCGCCGTTGAAAAAACTATTGAAGAGTGGCGCAATGGTGCTAAGCTTGGAAGCTTAGCTACAAATGCCTGGTCTTCGCATGAGTGGTTGCATTTTGTTCGCAACCTTCCCGAAGGCTTGGCCATAGAAGAGATGAAAGAGTTGGATGAAGCGTTTCAATTTACCGAAAGCGGTAACTCAGAAGTGCTTTCCGCATGGCTCATACAGTCCATCAAGGTTGAATACTTGGAAGCATACCCTCGCCTGGAAGAGTTTTTAATTAATACCGGAAGAAGAAAATTTCTCGCACCAATATATTCGGAGCTTGCCAAAACGGATGAAGGCACGGAAATGGCCAAAGAAATTTATGCTAAAGCAAGACAGAACTATCACTTTGTTTCAGCCAATACCATCGATGAAATTTTAAACTGGAATGAAGCAAAAAGTTAAGGTATCGCTTATACAGGCCGCTCCAGTTCTTTTTGACCTGAAAGGAACTCTATCGAAAATTGAAGCTTACTTAAAAAAGGTATCAAAAGAGCGTCCCGACCTGGTACTATTTCCCGAAGCTTTTATCCCGGCCTATCCAAGAGGGCTGTCATTCGGTACTGTTGTCGGTAGCAGAAGTGAAGAAGGGCGTTCCACATGGTTGAAATACTGGGAAAATTGTATAAAAGTTCCCGGAAAAGAAAGTGAACATTTGGGTTCTTTAGCCAAAAAATTCAATTGCTTCATATCGATAGGAGTAGTAGAGCGGGGTAAAACCGGAACCCTTTATTGCACTATGCTTCTTTATGACCGAAAAGGGAATTTGGTTTTGAAGCACAGAAAGTTGAAACCTACGGCTGCTGAACGAATCATCTGGGGAGAAGGCGACGGAAAAGATCTAAATGTCGTTGATAGTGAAATAGGCAAATTAGGAGGCCTTATTTGTTGGGAAAACTATATGCCTCTAGCTCGAACAGCTCTTTACAAGCAAGGAGTTGAAATCTATCTCGCACCTACTGCTGATCATCGAGAAAGTTGGCAATCCACAATGAAGCATATCGCTACAGAAGGAAGATGTTTTGTATTGGGCTGTAATCAATTTGTCAAAAAAGATGACTACCCGGAATTAGAAGGTGAAAATGTATCGGACTTTCCTGAAATCATGAGCAAGGGTGGCAGTATTATTATTGACCCTTTAGGTAATACTGTGATTGGCCCCTTATTCGACGAAGTGGGGGTTTTAACTGCTGAACTTGATATGAGCCTGATAGCCAAAGGCAAAATGGATTTTGACCCAGTTGGTCATTACGCAAGAGACGACATATTCGAATTGAAATGGAATAAATAAGTTCTAAGAGCCTGAGGTCCTGATTCTTTCTTCTATTTCTAGTATTTCTTTGACTTGTTCCACTCCGATTTTCTTGGCCAGTATTTTTTTATCCTCATCAAGAATATAGATGGTAGGTGTACTTTTTACATTATAATCCCTTCGGAAGTTGCTTCTAATATTCGGATCGGCCAGGTTATACCATTCAGATAGTTCTTTTTCTTTGATAAAATCTTTCCATTTCTTTACGTCTGTTTGAATATTTATACAAAGCACTTCAGCACCTAACTCTTTTAGTTGAGAGTATTCGCTTCTCAATTCAGGTGTTTTTTTCTTACAATGTCCACAATCAGGGTCGTAGAAATACAATACAGTGTAACGGCTATCAATATTTTCAAGACTTACTGATTTAGATGCAGTATCGACCAGATTCAATGAAGGTGCTTTCTTACCAATTAAATTGGGTTTAAGGTCAGAAACACGCTCTTCAAATTTCTTTCTGGTATCCTCAGAGATCCAATCAGCTTGACCAGTCAAATAGTATTTTTCAGCAAGGTGGACAAATACAGCATCCATACCCATTTGCTTTGACTGCTCATACTTACTCGTCAAAGTCACGAGTACATACCGGAAAAATGCAGGGTTCGGTTTTGCTTTTTCGATGAGAAACTCAGCGGCATATTTAATGGAATCGGGATGTTGAGGAGTCAGACGCTCCATATATTCGATGATCTTAGGATGGATTACAGGGGTTCTTAGCAGATTATCGGAAGTAAAATCAATATTATCGAAGAAATGCTCTCTATAATAATTGAATTGTATTTGTCGTTTTTCGTTCTCTTCAAGCCCTTCTCCAGCAGCATCTGGTATTTCTGGTTTTTCCATTGCCAATAACACTTTAGCCACAAAGGAACCTTCATTATTCTCTATTAATTCTTTTCTGAATTGTTTGGTGTCTTTAGCAATAGATTGGATCTCTTCACCAATAGACAAAGAATCTTCCTTATTGAGTGCAGTTTCGTATTTCTGATTCAAGCCATCAGCTTTCTCCTGGCTTTTCTTCATGTATTGATGAAAGGTTTTGAAAACCTCATTTTCACCGGAGCCTTGAACTTTAAGGTTCATTAAGTAATCAGGGGCTTTAGTTTCCAGCGAAAACTCCTGCTCTTTGACTACAAATTCAAAATAAGTATTTGGGTTATAGGCAAAATAAACACCTGGATCTAAAGTTTCTTCTCCTTTAAAAACCGCTGTAGAATTAACGATTTCAGCTGTATCTCTTAGAAATTTTTGATTCCCAAAGTGATACCCCAAATAAAGAACAGAGTCTTCAATACCATCAACTTTAATTTCTATTTCATAGGACTGCGCTTTCGCATGGCTAATAAAGCTTAAAACAGAAACAATGGTAATTATGCAAATACGTGTCATTCTTAAGTAAACTAGTAGAACCCTAAACTGGGAATAATCTCCCAAAATTATAAAAACTTGTTTGTACTGGCTACAAAATCATAGTCATGGATATTACCATACCTGTTTTTTTCAAATTTTCTGAAAATAAGAATCCTTTTACGCTCTTAAGAATTCCATTCTTCGCTTTGGCTATGATTTTTTTAAGTTCCTGCTCAAAAACTGTGCATGTTTATCAAAATCAGCAAAGTAATACGATTTATAAGAGCTATAAATATGACAAGATCAAAAGCAAAACGAAGAAGCCCAAGGTCAAAAGTAGAAAGCTAAGGTCTTTTTAAAATCATCTTTAACCTTCGAAGCACTAAAAAAGCCGTAAGAATAATATTCTTACTGCTTACAATTATATCTAGGGAAATTAGTAAATCCTAAAGAAGAAGTTATTCAGCCTTTATTGTTCGAATCGCCTTTTAGAGCGAATGAGATCGGTAAGATTATTCTTTGTTTTACCGCTTTACCGTTTTCCCTACCCGGCTTCCAAGCCATTGCTTCATTAATAACGCGAACGGCTTCGGCATCACAACCCGCTCCTATTCCTTTTACTGCCTTTACATTAGTCAATTCCCCTTTCTCATTTACAACAAATTGTACCAAGACTTTTCCTTCAACCCCAAGTTTCTTGGCTTGCTCCGGGTACTTCAAATTCTCCCTGATGTATTGATAGAAGTTTGGCAATCCGATAGAGGGGCTAGCAGCTTCTTCTACAATGGTATAAATACCATTTTCGTCAGGACCCTTATCTTGTGAAGACCTCAAAGCACCATTTCTATTGAAAAGCAAGGAGATCGTTTCTTTACTTTTATCAACTTCCATAATCGCGATACTCTTAGGATCCAGGCTTTTTATTCTATTAAATGCCTCTTCGTTTTTAGAATCGATCTGTATGTATACAAAATCCGCATCTGGGTTCGCTTCCTGATATTGTTTTAAGTCATTCTTATATTTTTCAGGAACTTGGAGTTGCGTTGCCGTGAGCAGAACGTCATCAACATCCTTAATCACATCTTCATTGCAACCTATTAGAATACCAGAGCATGCCATAAAAGTGAAAGCAACCGCTAGCTTCCACTTTTTTATTTTTTCATTTTTAGCTTTCATCATTTTTAATCGCTTTAGTGTTAAAGACTTATTTAGATAATGGCCCACTGATAGCTGTAATCCAGGGACAGTTTGTGAAAGAAGTGTATTGATATATTCAGTTTCACCTCCATCTCTAAGTGCTTTTCTATCAGCCAAAAACTCATGCAAGTCTTGAAGATGTTTTCTGAAATACCAGCTCATTGGATTAGCCCAAAAAAGTGCTGTGAGCATATTTACTAATATGATATCAACGCTATGACGTTCATTTACATGTGCTTTTTCGTGGGATATGACTTGTGGAGTTAAGTGCTTTCTATTGTTAGTGAATAAATAATTGAAGAAAGTAAACGTGCCGTTGATTGAATCATTTTCTATAATCCAGAAGGGTCTGAACCTGGTGATCTTACTATTGGAGTTTCTTTTAATTCGAATAATATTTATGATCCCTAACAGAAAACGAATGATAATGAATAGAACAATCAGAACATAAACTCCCAAAATAACCCTTGGGAAATTCCAAAACTCTACTTCTTCAGATGTGATTATAATCTCTTGGAGTACTATAAAACTCAATTCACTAGCAGATTTGGAGATCGATTGGGAAATAATTGGGAATGGCGAATTCGCTTTAAATGAAATAAAAGGGAGAAGAATTGATAAGCTAATAGAGCTCAAAATGAAAAACCTCCTGAACCTGAAATTAGGTTCTTCCCTAAATAGGATCATATAAATAATCCCAAGTAGGACAAGCACGATGTTAAATTCCAGAAAATAATCGATACTACTTATCATCCTTTTCTGAATTAAGATCTTCTTTAATATGCTTCATGAGTTCATCAACTTCTTTCAAGTTCATATCATGTTCTTTCGCAAAAAAAGAAACCAAACTAGAAAAAGAACCTCCAAAATGTTTCGATAAAAAATTATTGAGATAAAACTTCCGATATTCATCACGACCAATTACTGGATGGTATTGATGTGTTTTCCCGTAAGATTTATGGCTTACAAAACCCTTTTTTTCTAAAATCCGAACAATGGTCGATACAGTATTATAAGCAGGCTTTGTGTCTTTAAACTCTTCCAAAACATCTTTTATGAAAGCGTTTTTGAGCTTCCATAAAACCTGCATAATTTCCTCTTCTGCTTTTGTAAGTAACTGCATATTAATATAAGTATGATTTGAATATATAACTAAATTATTAGTTATACAACTACGCAATTAATTATTTAACTAATAATTTAGTTGATTTAAAAAAGTACTCTAAGACTTAAATCAAGAAAACTTAAATGGGTTGGGGGAAAGAAGAAGGTTTACTGAATTTTTTAGTCGATCTCTTCAAAGTCAACATATTCTCCGGTGTTGCCCTGCTTCTTCACTCTCTTCTGCCGCTTCTCGGGTACATAGTCAACTCTCACATTTCCATCCTTCGGCTGATTTTGGTAATGATTATTCCTGCTATGTTGCTTGAAAGCTCCTCCTCTTTTTCCCGATTGAGAAAACAAAAATCCAAACACCGAACCAAAGAGTTTGGAAACAATGTAGACGATCAAAAAAAGAATAATGAGAAACTTTAGCATCAGTCTATTATAGTACTACCTACTCAAATAAAGGTTTCGTTCGTTGTAAACATCCAGAAAATAATCGTCCATTAAATCATCTATGAAATAAATGGCTTCACCCGTCGATTTCATTTCCGGACCTAGTTCCTTATTCACCTTCGGAAATTTGTTAAAAGAAAAAACTGGTTCTTTTATTGCATATCCATGCTTATGAGGATTGAAGTCAAAGTCTTTGATTTTCTTCTCTCCAAGCATAATCTTCGTCGCATAATTGATGTATGGTTCACGATATGCTTTACAGATGAAAGGTACAGTCCTTGACGCTCTGGGGTTCGCTTCTATGATGTAAACCTGATCGTCTTTTATTGCAAATTGAATATTCAGGATACCAACTGTTTTTAAAGCAAGCGCTATTTTTTTGGTGTAAGCTTCAATTTGTCTAATCAGAAAATCTCCTAAATTAAAGGGAGGCAGAACGGCATAAGAATCTCCAGAGTGGATGCCCGCAGGCTCGATATGCTGCATGATACCAATGATGTAAACATCTTCACCATCACAAATGGCATCGGCTTCTGCTTCTATCGCACCGTCAAGAAAATGATCTAACAAGATTCTCCCATCTGGACGATCTTTCATGATATCCACTACATGCTTTTCCAGCTCCTTTTCGTTTATCACGATTTTCATTGACTGTCCGCCTAGCACATATGAGGGTCTTACTAGCAGTGGAAAACCGATTTCCTTACATAACTCAAGTGCTTCGTCGGCATCTTCAATTACACCATATTGAGGATAAGGAATATCATTTTCCTTTAATAGATCAGAAAATCGACCCCTATCTTCTGCGAGATCAAGTGTTTCAAAACTTGTACCAAGGATTTTGATCCCGTAACGGTTGAGTTTTTCAGCCAGTTTAAGTGCGGTTTGACCCCCTAACTGAACGATAACACCTTCAGGCTTTTCATGAAGGATTATTTCATAAATATGCTCCCAGAAAACAGGTTCGAAGTATAGCTTGTCAGCTATATCAAAATCTGTAGATACCGTTTCCGGATTACAGTTGATCATGATGGTTTCATACCCACACTCCTTTGCAGCCAGAACACCATGAACACAACAATAATCGAACTCGATTCCCTGGCCGATTCTATTCGGACCGGAACCCAGAACGACTACTTTTTTCTTATCGGAAGGAACAGACTCGTTCTCTTCGTCGAATGCTGAATAATAATAGGGTGTTTTTGCTTCAAACTCAGCGGCGCACGTATCCACCAGTTTATAGATCCTGTTAATACCCAGTTCTTTTCTCTTATCGAAAACTTCACTTTCAAGACATTTTAAAAGGTGCCCGAGTTGACGATCAGCATAACCTTTTTCCTTGGCTTGTTTTAGTAACTCCGCTGGAATGGTTTCGATAGAGTATTTTTCAATTACATCTTCAATTGCGATCAGTTCTTCTATTTGTTTCAAAAACCATTTATCGATTTTTGTCAGGTTCTGAACCGTTTTGAACGGTATCCCAAGCTTAAAAGCATCATAAACATGAAACAACCTGTTCCAACTTGGGTGTTCCAAACTATCGAGGATTTGCTCCTGATCTTTAAGTTCGCGACCATCGGCACCTAAACCATTTCTTTTGATTTCAAGCGATTGACATGCTTTTTGAAGGGCTTCCTGAAAATTCCTTCCTATCCCCATCACTTCTCCGACTGACTTCATCTGAAGTCCTAGCCTTCGGTCAGAGCCTTTAAATTTATCAAAGTTCCACCTTGGTATTTTTACAATTACATAGTCTAAGGCTGGCTCAAAAAAGGCAGAAGTGGTTTTTGTGATCTGATTCTTCAGTTCATCAAGATTATACCCGATAGCTAATTTTGCAGCAATCTTCGCAATTGGATACCCTGTGGCTTTGGATGCCAAAGCTGAAGATCTGGAAACTCTCGGGTTTATTTCAATCCCGATGATTTTGTCTGTTTCTGGTTCAACCGCAAACTGAACATTGCAACCTC
Source organism: Bacteroidota bacterium (assembly GCA_039030555.1). GTDB lineage: Bacteria > Bacteroidota > Bacteroidia > Cytophagales > Cyclobacteriaceae > JBCCDY01. The sequence continues at coordinate 9,859 of JBCCDY010000010.1, read as the reverse complement.
CTGAAAATTGACCTATTCCGTTCATCATTTTGATGGCGAGATCTCTCATCTCCTGATAAACCGTATCCGGAAGTGTCATTGCGGGCGCCACTGTTATAGAGTCCCCTGTATGAACGCCCATCGGGTCGAAGTTTTCGATGGAGCAGATTATAATAACATTTCCAATATTATCTCTTAGTAACTCTAGTTCAAATTCCTTCCACCCGAGTATACTTTGCTCTACCAATACCTCGTGGATTGGTGAAGCATGAAGGCCTCTATTCAAAGCCTCATCAAATTCTTCCGGGGTATTCACGAATCCTCCTCCGGTTCCTCCCAAAGTAAAGGAAGGCCTTATCACCAATGGGAAGCCTATGTCCTGTGCTATTTCTTTACCTTGTAGAAATGATGTAGCTGTTTTTCCTTCACAGACGTTAACATCAATTTCCTTCATCTTCAGTCTGAATTTCTCACGATCTTCTGTGGTTTCAATAGCATGAATATCAACACCAATGATTCTAACGCCGAAATGCTCCCAAATCCCTGCTTTTTCACAGTCAATTGCGAGATTAAGAGCTGTTTGTCCTCCCATAGTAGGCAAAACCGCATCGATATTGTGTTTCGAGAGTATCTCTTTTATCGACTTTTTATTCAGTGGTTTTAAGTAGATATGATCGGCTGTTACCTCATCCGTCATAATGGTAGCCGGATTACTATTTATCAGGATCACTTCAATGCCTTCTTCTCTTAGTGATCTTGCTGCTTGAGAGCCTGAATAGTCAAACTCACATGCCTGACCAATAACAATTGGGCCGCTTCCAATAATAAGAACTGAACGGATACTTCGATCTCTTGGCATAGATATAGGGGAGATTAAAATTTAAATTGGCCAAAGTTAGATTAAACTCGGATAAATAAAAAAGTAGATTTACTTACTTATGATAAGTTTGTCCTCAAACTACTGATATACGGTCAAAACCTGGCCGGCCATAAGGTCTTGTGGCGTTTTTAGACCATTGGTACCCATAAGTGCTTCCTGGCTTATTCCGAATTTATTTGATAGCGAGTAAACCGTATCTCCTTTTTTAACCGTGTATGTAACTCTTCCGGTTGTGGCATTTCTCTTGAATAAAAGGTCGGTATTAGGCTTGACATCAGCCTTTATTCTGATTGGTTTGTATGCTTTCGGCTCTCCTGAAAGGATATTATTTAATTCTCTCAGCTCAGATTCCGTCATTTCGTGAGCCTCTGCTATTTCTTTGATCCCTGCACCTGGCTTAGTGATGTAGGTTACATACTCTAAATCTTCTTTAAGGCCTGAACCTGTAATATTAAATTCTACTCTTCTATTGAATTGGCGACCAAAGTCATTATTATTTGAAGCTATAGGATTGCTCTTTCCTCTTGGGTTAATCACGAGCGTAGTACGGTCCGCCCCTTTTTCTACTAAATATTCGAATACGGAACGTCCTCTTTTAGCACTAAGTGCAAAATTAAATTCGTCAGAACCAATATTATCGGTATAGGCATTTATCTCAATCTGAATCTGATCGTACTTATTGGTTATCTTTATCAGCTCGTCGAGAACTGATTTAGCCTCCGGACGTAACTCTGAACTGCTCAAATCGAAGTAAACATTATCATATCCGATATTCATCACCTCTGATCGGTCAATTCCTTCTATGATCAAGTCTTTTATGAAGTATTTCTGAGGAGTAGTTACTTTAGGTTTCTCAATTTGAGATAAAATAGAATATGACATTCCTGACGGCAGGTTTATATATTTAAAGGAGCCGTCTCGATTTGTACTGGTAATTTTTACTACTTCTCCTTTATCATCCAATAGAGGAATTTCAACTCCATAAGCTGCCTGGCCTGAAATTAGATCATATAGTTTTCCGCTAACTATAACATTGTCGTAATCCCCTGCTTTGAACGTGTTCACTTGAGCAACTACTCTTGAATCTTCCGTAGTCTCAATCTCCAATTGCAGGTCGTTGCCCATCAATCGGTTTGAGGCTTTTCTGATTTGTACTATCCTGTCTACTTTTTCCTTATCTTCCTTAGGAAGCTTTTTAAAATAGTTTTCGTCCTCTGCACTAAGCTTTACATCACTTATACTCTGAGCTTTTAACGCTTCTCTTACAGCCAATCTATTCACTTTAGCCCTTTTTTCAGGAGCCATTCTTTGATAGTAATTCAATTGTCCGTCAGTGATCATCGGGCTATCAGGGTCGGTATTATTGAGTTCTCTTCCTAGCCTTTTAACAATCTCTTTCTCATCCTTATCGAGCTTCTTATAATACTCTGTATCCTCTACAAACAGATCAGGGTTTGATTCGTAAGTCGATTTTACCAGCCGAATAGCAACCACTCTATCGATTACTTTTTTATTCTCCTTTGTGAGGTTATTGTAGAAGAGAATATCTTCTTCTATAATCTCTTCAAGACTCTTGTTTGCAGAACTTGTTGTTCGTCCCTCTTCATCATTACTGGAAGCTTCATTTTCTCCACCCCCAAAAAGCCCAAGAGCTAATTCTCCTCTGGCAATATTGACATTACCTCTGATCTTATTAACTATCCTTTTTTCTTCAGAAGCTAGCTCTTCGTAAAACAGGCTACCTTCTTCGTTTAAATTGTTTGGTTCAGAAGCTAAAAACCTATTAAGTACTTCTCTTTCGCTATCCGATAAGCTCTCTAAATACTCTTTTTCTTCTGTTGATAATTTTGCATAATCTAAGGCAAGGCCGGAAGTCAATCTATTTTTAGTTAGCCTGGAAAGAATGGCTTTATCTTCATCACTTAAGTCTTGATAAAACAGCAGATTATCAACGTCGAAATTGAAGAATGGAGCAGCCACAATACCTTTTAGTAACCTCTGATTCCGATCTTCCTGTTCATTGAAGAAGTTTTTGTTATCCTTCTCCAATTTTTCAGCATCCAGAGCACCATTGTTCATTAAGCTATTGCTGATTATTCCTACTACTCTAGCTCTTTCCTGAGGACTGAGCGAGTTGTAATATTCCTTTTCCAAACGTGTTAGATTCTCGAACTGTGAGAGTGCCGAAGCTCTATCGATCGTTGACTGGCCTAATTGGTTTGATGTCTCATAATACGAAAGATCACTTTCAGCCGGTGAAAGTACTATATTACCAGTTCGCGCAATGAAATACTTTTTGGCAACCTCCGCTATTTCTCCTCTTTTTTCTTCAGTAAGATTAAGCAAATACTCTTCTTTATCCAGTATTGGGTAGGTAACGATCTGATCAACTTTAGTCTTTTCTTCTCCATCCAATTTTTTATAAAAACCTATCTCACTCTGGTAATTGCCAGGGTTTAATTCATTAATGCCTTTTGAAGATGACGTGACAACCGCTACCAATAAATCGGTTACTTTAGTCTTATCCTGAACAGTAGATTCCTCGAAGAAATCAATAGCATTCTGTGGGATTTTATCGTAGTTCCTTCCTAAAATCTGCTTTGCCTGCTTTTTTTCTTCAGGATTCAACTTAGTAGTTGATTCAATTAAAGCGTCTAGCGTTTCTTCTTCAAAGGATTTAAGGCCTGACTGTTCTTTTAGTTCACTATCTTTTTCCTCTAAAGCTAAAAGGCCTGATTGACGCGCTGACTTATATCTTGCGTAACGATCGACCATACGGTCAATTCTTCTCTTTTCAGACTTACTTAGTTTATTGTAATGTTCCTGATCTTCAGCGCTCAAACCCTGAATGTAATTTCTATAGTTTCCTTCTGCCTTAGCTTTTGCAAATCTTTCTAGGCGATCTTTTTCCTGCTGGCTTAAGTTTTCATAAGTGTAATCGTCAGCATCGGCAATATTAGCCATAAGCGTAGCTATTAAGCGATCGGCAATTTGACGATCAGCTGATGCCATATTGTTAACAAAATCTTGTTCTTCTGAAGTAAGTGCATCAAAGAGGTTCGAAGAGTTTGAACTCAGTAAGTTGGATGCAATACCACTTAAAAGTTCTCGATCTTCTTTGGAAAGTTTTCCGTAATAAGCTCTATCTGCTTCGTTTAACTGATATTCAGGTTTCTTTGCTAGAGTAGTCAGCTTATTATATACTGCACCATTGATAGTTAGTTTTTCGTCCTGTTCTAAAGCATTATAAAATTCCTTTTCAGTAGCACTTAATTCGAGCTTTAAGAAGTTAGCTTTAGATTTTGCGTAAGAGACAGAAGCCTTATCAACCCAGGCTTTCTCCTGATCACTTAAGTTATCGTAGATTGTTTTCTCCACGGATTGATAGCCACTTGACACTTTTTCTTCTAAAATTTCCTCATCATTTTTAAGTCGAAAAGCAATGAGTCGCTCCAATTTTTGCTTTTCCTGTGCTGAAAGAGCAAAGTAGTATTCTTCGTCTTCTTCGTTAAGTTCAATAGTTTCATTTAGTCCCTTTTCCTCTAAATACTTAGAAACGATACCATCAACATGCTCCTTTTCCTCTTCCCCTAAATTCTTGTAATAAAACTCGTCTTCGTCTCTGATCATGGAGAGACTGGACCTGCTTAAATTTCTTACTCTTGAATTTACAATTCTACTGACCCTCTTCTTGTCTTCATCTGAAAGGCTTTCATAAAAATTCAGCTCTGTATTTGTAAAGGCCAATTCGACGCCGTAGATTTTAGAAGCAACCATTACTGAAATGATCTTTTCGATCATAACCTGGTCTTCGGCATCAAAATTGAAATCGTCACTAAAAACTGAATTTCTACCTGCGACGGATTTTTCGTTATTGATTTCAGCTATGACCGCTCTCCCTGTATTGTAGTCAAACGAATAAACATCAAATTTTCCAATTCCTTTAGTTCGGTTGGAGGTTAGGTATCCCTTGTTTATCCCTAAAACAAAAAAGGCATCATCCTTATTGGAGTTGAAAGGAAACCCCATATTATAAATTTCGGGGTTGAATAGATCATAGCCTTTGGCAAAATACATATCTAAGCCCCCAAAACCCCTGTGTCCATCTGAAGCAAAAAATAAGGTGTTTTCTTCTGAAAAAAAGTAGGGAGATATTTCATTAAATACCGTGTTAATCTGGTCTCCCATATTAATGGCAGGCCCCCAGTTTTCTGAGCCGGAAGAGGTGCTCAGCCAGATATCGCGACCTCCTTGTCCCCCTTTTCGGTCTGAGGAAAAAAACAAAGTATCCCCACCATTCGATAATGCCGGATGCCTAGAGTCAGATTTAGGGAGGTTAATATTTTTGTTTAAAGGAATCGGTTCAATCCACTTTCCGTCTACAACAGTAGTTACATAAATCAGGCAGTTATCGGTGTTATTCTCATTACACCTGGTAAAATAAAATTTATTGCCGTCCCGAGTGAAAACACCTGAGCCATCCCCCCATTTCGTATTGACGTCATCAAAATTATCTTTGACTTTGATTTCTTTCCAGGACTCCCCTTCTTTTTTAAACCTATAAATGTCAGCGAATAATTCGCCTGACCTAGAATTGACAGATCGCCCTCTACCTCCACTTCTACCTGATGCCAAGACGGCTGACTCATCATCTTTGTAAGGCGCAGCGCTATAGTCGTTATATTCAGAATTAAGAGGTTTTGGAAGAAGTCTGAACGTAAAGTCACGTACCGGAGACGAAAGTTGATTTAAAGCTAAAATACAACCCTCTTTTTCAACTTTAGCTTGCTCGATGTAAATAGGCTCCTCTTCAAGTGCTTTGCTATCCGTATTTTTAGCAAACTCTAGAAATAGATCGAAATTTACTATTGCCTCATCAAATTTTCCATTGAATTTTTGCATCAATGGATAATAATAAAGTGAGAGAGGGTAATTACTAGGATATAAGTCGGCAACTTTCTTATATCTCGCTTGAGCTTCTTTGTATTCAAACAAGTTTCTATGGCATTCTGCTAACTTGTAGAGTGCATGACGATCTTTAGAGTTTATTTGAAGAGATTGTTCGTAATATGGAACGGCTTCGTAGTACTGTAGCTGATCGAAATATAAGTCTCCTGTTTTGTTTAAATCTCTGGTGCTTCGCTGGGCAAAAACCGTTGAGACAATTAAAAACGAGAAAAAAAACAGCTTAAAAGCGAAGCGCAACACAAAAATTCCCATAAACGAAAACTACCTATGATTTTTGGTATTCTTATAAAATTAAGGATTATACATTAATAATCCATTTAACCACGTAGCTATTACGTTACAGCAGAGGAGTCGAGAAGGTTCTTAAGGCTTTGTCCTTAATAATTCTGTAAGATAATGAGAGTTCCAAAGCAGGGCCGAGAGCGCTTTTCTCAGAGCCCAAAAAAGAAGCATTAAAGTCATAACTGAAACCCACTCCCCACGAGGCTCTATTGTACCCTGCGGAGATTATGGCAGCATCTCTATATCGATACCAGGCACCTAAAATTATTTCTGAAACCTGTGTTGAAATACCTCTATTTCGGCCTATGTTATACGAAAAGTAATTACCTGCGTTGAATTGAAAATCCTGATTTTGATAATTGATAATGGTCGTTGGAGTCCATTTTAATTTTGGCAATAAAAAAAACTCGATACCACCTTGGTATTGATAATTGATTGGAATCCGATCTTCTCCATCATCGAAAGGAGTTTCATCCGGCCTGTTGATATTAGATACCGTTATTCCTGAGAATGCACTTCCAGAAAGTAATATGTAGCTTTTCTTAGGGTTGAAATAATACATTACACCTACGTTAATTGTAGGATAGGAAACGTTTTCCCCTGCAAAGTTTGGTATCGTAGGATCTATGGATTCATCTCTTCCATCGGGACAAAAAGAACAGTTTTGAATCCCGCTACTAATATCTCCTTCTTCATACCTTATTTGTGAAAAGCCTACTTGTGCACCAAAAGTAATTACTTCACTACCATCGAATTTTAATGGCATGTTAAAAGCTCCCGATAAAAAGATTGATGATTGGTTCTCTGTGATACCCTGCGCAGCATTAGTTGGAATTAACGAAGAGCTAACTGAAACGGGGCTAGAAGACGATAAAAATGAAATACCCACCCCACCAAGTTGATTTTGTCCCGGACCGCCTTTGAAAAAAGGAACCATTGCGAAGGCGTGGATAATGTCTGCTGGATCATCAAGATTTGTTTCTTGTCTTCTAACATTAGCACCAAAGGTTACACTTCTTTCAATGCCTAACAAAGCTGGGTTTAACCGAAGGGGAGCAGCGTAAAACTGGGAAAATTGAATATCCTGGGCACTTACACCAACAGTAGTCACTATAAGTAAAAGAAGGGCTATATGTGGAATCTTGAACTTCATCTCACATAGGAAATCGATCCAATTTCATCGATCGTCCTTCCATTTTCGAATGTTAAAAGAATAGTATAGGTATAGTTACCTCCGGGAACTTCTTCTCCTGTTCTTGAATTCATACCACTCCATCCAATTGTGTTTGCTTCAACGAAATCATTAGTTTCAAATACCATTAACCCTGCTCTATTAAATATTCTGAAGGAGAATTCAGCTGTTTCATCTATTCTTTCTGCATACACTTTAACCACTTGGTCTTCCGGGTCAGAAGCCAAAGGAGAAAATGTATTAGGAATAAACAATACACCATCCGGTGGAATTGTTGGGCCTATGCCAATAGCAAAAAACCGAGAGCTTAAAAGACTATCGCTTACAATTAATCCATCAACAGTACTTTCAACCGTTTCAAAATCATTCATTGTTCTATAATCACCTTCGAGTGTATCAGATTGTGCAATTACAGGTTTATTGAATTCTGCTTCAGCATTCTGGACTGGTTCCAAATCTTCAAGAGCAAGATCAGGTGTTTCTCTTACTCTCAATATTGAGCCCATAAATTCACCGCTAATTTTATCAAGTATCCAATATCTTAGAGGAGAAACCGCTTGAAGGGTTCGGTCAATTGTTGCATCGGATGGCAAAGGTTCGAATGCCTGGATAGCATATACAGGAGAAGTACCCATAACGTCTTCCAACTCTACCAAAGCGAAGGTACCATTAACTCCGACAGGAAAATTTCGAAAGCCAGTTCCGACACGTACCATTCTAGCCTCCACGAACGAGTTTTCACTTCCTCCAAACACCTGGGCATTCTCTAAGATCCAAATCTCATTTTGAGGATCATCAAATCTAATTATCCCATTAATCAAGTCTAAAGAGCCTGAGACTCCCACTGGTACATTAAATATGCCTTCTGCACCATTCATTATTAAATCAACAAACCCAATTGAGTCATTAGAATTGACGAGTTGAGCCTGTGGACCATTTAGTTCCAAAGACCCTTGAACACCATTGTAAGTTCCTGTATTATTAAAGTCTTCCCCTAGAACCAAAAGACCGGTGTTGAAAAACTGATTGGAGTTTAAGAAAGATTGCCCAATAAAATAACTTGAAGATACGCCAGTATTCATTGATCCAGTATTACTTAACTGGCCTTCAACTGTTAAATTAGATTGATCTCCGGTTTCCAGACTTCCACCATTTTGCAAGTCATTAGAAATAGTGATTTCTGAAGGCCCATTACCATTAAAATCTCCCTGATTAGTAAGTGTTCCGTTTATGGTGACTGTACTCCCCTCATTTACCGTGACTTGAGAACCTGCATTGTTCAGCAAGCCTATCTGTCCATGAGTCAGAGTGCTTAAAAAAAAAAGTACAATATGGAAACCTGCTTTTTGCATTTTTATCTATCGGAGGCCTCTAAGCCTAAACCCAGGGCTTTTTTAATTTCTCCAATATCTGATTTCATTTTATTATTCTCCTGTTGCAAAGACAGCATAGCTGAAGCCTGAAGATTCAAAAGCTCTTTTTGACCATCCAAAGCTGCTTTTAAATCTTCTTTTGTAGATTTTTCATCATCTAGTTTTACCTGAAGGGACTCAATTAGTTTTTGCTGTTCTTTTAAGGCTTCTATCAAGACCGGAATTAGCTCTGTATAATTTACCGACTTGTACCCTTTATCATCCGTGCGTACCAGGTTAGGAAATATCTTTTCTATATCCTGAGCGATCACACCAAAATGAACCTCTTCTTTACTATCTGACTTGAAATTATACTTAACACCTTCTGTCTCTTTGATCTTTTCGAGAGGTGTTTTAAGGTTTTCGATATTTTCTTTCAAGCGTATATCGCTGCTACTAAAAGCACCGGTAGCACTAATGGTAAATGAGTTAGTAGTTCCATCGCCTGTGTAAGTGTCCTGAGCACCAGACAGGTCTGTTATTGTTAACCCTTGAAAAGTCGGAGAGGAAGAAGTGCCAAGGCCGATGTTTGTTCTGGCATCAGCCACTGTTGTTGCACCCGTACCTCCACTTGCCACGTCAAGAGTTCCTCCAAGATTGGCTAAATCGAGGGCCGATTCGTCTACTTCTACCTGATCCGTATTGATTGCTAATCCATTTCCCACATTCACAGATAATGCTGTTCCTCCTCCCCCTAATAATCCATCTCCGGCAACACTTATATTAAGCTCCGCCTCTGTCACGGCACTAGAATTAATATCATCGGTATCAACACCACCATCAGCTATTTGTAAAGAGCCAATAACTCCATCATCAATATCCACAGCCTGAATAGTATTATCCAATATCGCATTGCCCGATACAGAGCTCGGCCCCATATCTAATAAACTTATTGTACCATTCATTATTTCTGCTGTAGTTACCGCATTTGCTGTAATCTCTGTTGAGCCTTGGGGTCCGGTAATATCTCCTCCCAGATTTCCTGTGAAGCCTGATGAGGTACCCGATACGTTACCAGTTACATCTCCTGTCAAATCTGCCGTCACCGTATTGAAAATAACATCTGATGTACTGCTTAATGCCTGATCCAATCCATCCAGATTGTCAAACTCTGAGTTTTCTACTGATCCTACCGATATTTGTGTT
>JBCCDY010000009.1:0-214510 GCA_039030555.1 Bacteroidota bacterium | reverse complement strand
TTATACTAACTATTGCCCAGATAACCAGTGTAACCGCAATCGCAGAGAAAATTCCTTTCGGTCCAAAACCCATTGTTATACCCAAAAAGTAGGCGAAAGGAGCTTCAAACAACCAGCTTACAAAGAAGTTGATTACTGTTGGGGTTTTGGTATCCCCTGCCCCATTGAACGCTTGTCCAATAACCATAGCGTACGCAAAAAAGACATAGCCAATACAGATAAATCGCAAAGCAATGGCTCCATATTTGACAACTTCCGGCTCAGAATTAAATATTCCAACAACTGTTTCGGCCCATATTCCAAAGACTAGAGAAATGACACCCAAAAAGATCATGTTGTAGAAAGCACATTTCCATACGGAAGACTCTGCCCGATCCGGTTTTTTAGCACCTAGGTTTTGTCCGACCAGCGTTGCTGCCGCATTACTCATTCCCCATGAAGGTAAAATCGTGAACATAATGATACGGAAGGCAATCGCATATCCAGCTAAAACCTCACTTCCGAAAATTGCACTGATCCTGATCATGAATATCCAGCTCATGGTACCAATCAGATATTGTCCTATACCACCGAGGGATATTTTGACAAACTGTTTAATGATGCTCCAGTCTAGCTTGAGGTTATTCCATCGAACCCTGGTCACGGAATCCGTTCCTGAAAGCTTATAAAGTTGGTACAACACACCAATTCCTCTCCCTGTGGTTGTTGCTATTGCCGCACCTTCTACCCCATAAGCCGGTATCAGCTCAAAGCCAAAAATGGATTCCGTTCCGAAGATCAGTAACGGATCAAGAATGATGTTCAGTCCATTCGATAACCAAAGCACCCGCATGGCAATGGACGCATCCCCTGCTCCTCTAAAGATCGCATTGATCAGGAAGATCAGCATGATGGTGATGTTTCCTCCCAGCATGATCCGGGTATAGCCGTTACCTTCTCTAATCAGATCAGGTTCACCTCCCATGAGGTATAGTACTTCTTCCGCAAAGAAAATACCTACGACACTAAAGAGGATCGATAATAGTGAAACTACTATAATGGCTTGTTTGGCTGCAGCCGAAGCCGATTCCCTATTGCCTTCCCCTACCCTGCGCGCCACCATAGCGGTAGCAGCCATACTTGCGCCTATTCCAATGGAATACACGATCATGATCACCGACTCGGTCAGGGCTACCGTAGCGACTGCATTTACGCTGACTTTACCCACAAAGAATATATCAACAACGGCAAACAGGGATTCCATGACCATTTCAAGGATCATTGGAATCGAAAGCATAAAGATGGCTTTATTCAGACTTCCGGTCGTGAATTCCTGATAATCACCGCGGACAGCCTGCTTGAAATATGAAAAAAACTTACTTATTGAACGAATTGAAAAAGACATTACTTACCAAAATTAGAGTGTAAAAGAATAATAGATTCCGGCGCCGCCGAGTACTCCCACTCTTGAGAGGCGGTTTAGTGAACCGATGTATTTGGTAAGAACTTCATGGTTTGTATAAATTATTTGGTTTTCAAATATGGGAATTTATTTCCTAAAACAAATGATTTAGAATGTTAAAAAATATTAAAGAACGAAGCGATAAGTAAATTTCAACAGAAAAGCGTTGTCAGCGTTCGCTCTAAATACATTCCTGGCAAGATTGCCGAAACGCTCATTCTCAATATCAGGGTTTTCAGAAGAGTTTTGTGCCCAGACCAGAAAAAGCTCCGAACCGGGCTTATACTCCCACCTTAATACCATGTTGGACTGAAATTCGGTCAGGTTAAAATCGGGTTGATCGAAAGAATAATCAGGATCTCCTCCACTAGAGTCTTCATCAACTTCAAAAACATCTTCTACAAGGTTCAACTGGCCACCTGATAGGGGAGCAAATCGGTTCGCGTATTCATTTGCACGGGAATCAGTGATTCGATTGTAGTTATTGTACCGTCCTTTAAACACAAAAGGCTGTCCGTAATACTGTAAGGTAAGATTTGGGGTAATATTATAGTCAACCCTGAATACTAAGCGATAAACATCTCTCGTAATCGATCCCGTAATGTATCGATCTTCACCATTAAACTCCTGCGTATCTACATACTGCTGATCAAATCTATTCTGGCTATAGGAAGGTTGAATTCTGAAGTTCAATGCGTCCGATGCTCTTATCCTTATAGAGGCCCAATATCCTCTTCTGCTAGCGTAATCCCGAAACCCCCAGTACCACCACTGGTTAAACTCAAAGCGAATCCGTTTCCTCGAATCCGTTCCAAACCAGTACCAGTAATTGACTCCACCCGGATAAACAATACCTGGGCCTCCTCTTAAATCTGAATTTGAAACCTGATTTCCCTCTATGGTCACTCCATGATTGAAGTTCCAGAAGTTTTTAAAACTCTGACGGGTATTTATGTTGATGGCTTTGTAAGTATTTCGCCCCCCAAAATCCCATGATAAGTACTGATTGGCATTTATGCGAACACTTCTGAAGATACTGAAGGGTTCCAGAATACGATACTGTCCCCATGTCCATTGGTTGATGTTATCTGCACTAACGAGAAATCCCAGATCATTTATTTCATAACTCGGAGAGCGATAAGTCATGCCTGTTTCAAAAATGATCTTTCCGGAATTTTTACCAAACTTCAAGGTTCCTGCAGTACCTGTGAGCGACGTTCTCGTCGTATCGACCGATGCATAACTCACATCTGGTCGTTGAAAAAATCGCTCTGCGGCTTCCTGCGTTTCAGTAATGGCTTCAGGTGTTCCACGCACATGACTAATAGAAGATTGAACGGATACAAAATACTTCCTATCCTGGAAATTATGCAATACATCGATTCCCCCTGAATAAGCCGATCGATGTAAAAATTCCAAGCCTTTATCCCTGATCCTTCGATTTGTAGATGTAAAAACAACACCCAAAACCGTTTCACCTCCGTCGATATCTTGCTGTGCCCGGGCTACAAAATAATTGGTGAATGGTTCAACTGTTTGTTTTGAACGGTCACCCAATGAATCGACCTCTGCTGTTTCTCTGGAAGTTATCGCTTCCAATATTCCCCACGAAAACCCATTCTTATTCTTCCCGGTTAATTTTGCCGCACCCCATATCCTGGTATTTCCAGGCTTGTCCTCAAACTCATCATCATCCAGTTCGACAGAGCCTTGCGGGCGCCGCCCAATTCTTCGTGAATAAAACAGGTTATCGTTATTGAAATTACCACCGGCACTCGACTGACCCACCGGGTAGTCTAAAATATTATTGCCCTCAATAAAAAATGGTCGTTGTTCTCTAAAAAATAGCTGAAAAGCTGAAAGGTTCACCTGAGATGGGTCGGCCTCCACCTGCCCAAAGTCCGGGTTAATGGTAAAGTCTAGCGTAATATCGCTGGTGATCCCAATTTTTCCATCAACCCCGTAAGTCAATTCATCTTCTCTCCCGTTAGCAAAGGGATTTCCCTCCTCGGCTTCAAAACGTTCCAACCTGCCGACTACATAAGGTTGGATTTCAAGCTGATGCTGAGGCTTGATACCCTTTATTCCATTTAATTCCCCAAATAAATGTACCCATCCCGGAGCATTCTGGGATACAGGCTGCCAGGTGGAACGCTCTTCGTTTCTAAAATATCTTCTGGTAAACTGAAGCCCCCAGGTGTGATTTTCTTTATCTGCAAACCTCAACTGACTCAGAGGAATTCTCATTTCGGCATTCCAGCCTTCCTGGTCAACAGTTGTTCTTGTATACCAAATCGGGTCCCAGCTTGAATCCCAGTTATCGCCATTGTTCGAAACGTATTCGTCTCCTTTAACGCCGGAAGCACTCACGTTAAAAGAAAAGGCCGTGCGTTTATCGTTGTAGCTATCAATATTGACTTCTATCCAGTCGCCTTCGAATCCGTCCCGCCTTGACATCCGCTTTACGATCTGATTCGGTTCAGAATCCAATACCTTAATAGCTATGTATAGATTCTTTGCATCATATAGGATCTTGAATTGGGTAGGCTCTGACGGATCAATGCCTTCTTCTGGTGATAACTGTACAAAACCACCACCCCATTCGACCTGTTCCCAAGCCGGGTCATCCAGTATTCCGTCAATAGAAGGTGTTTCTTTTGTCCATGCAGTTGTATAAGATTTCTGTTGCTGCTCGGTCGAAAATAAAAATGTCGCAAGTGTCGAGGCCAGTACGGTCAGGTAAAACTTCCTCATTATTCAATGAAATGCATGCTCAAAAGACATTCTTTATCTCATGAAGTTGCACATCTTGAAATGTTTAAGCTAGGCAAGGCTAAAGTTTAACATCTAATTAACGTTGTTAAACCTGGATTATTCATTAGAAAATCTATTCCGTATTTAAATCACTTCAAACCAAGCACTTAACACAAGCTTGTTGAATCACCATAGCGATGCTATGGTGATTCAACATAAGTACTTGGTTTTTTGCACTTTAAACCCTCATTACGATTCCTAATGAATAATCCAGGATAAATATCATAAGAGTGGTAGGTGTAACGACTCAAATAAAAAAGGACACCGTAAACACGATGCCCTTGAATATGTATATTGCCTTAAAGCTTTATAAAAGACTAGTCTGTCCCCTGATTCAGTTTTATAATTCTATGAACTTCATCAGCTTCTTCTGATAACGTAATTTTCAAAATATAAATACCATCATTTAAACTGCTAATGTCAACTTCAGTAGTGGAAGCGTTTTCACCTAACAATTGGTAATCCTCCAGTTCCATAATAATACCTCCTTGTAAAGTATGGAGGGAAACGTTCATGATCTGATCAGACTTTGAGAAATGCCTGATATTCAAAACATCGTACGCAGGATTAGGGTAAATTTCTGTCGTGGAAACGCTATCGATTTCACCAAATACATTATCAAAAGACCTACGGGCATTTAGCGTTATATTCTCGTAGCCTGTTCCTAGTATGGGCCCTGCACCTTCGAAAATGAGATATCCTATGGATTCAGGATTGTGGTTGATCTCATCCCCATCCGATGTTTCTTCTTCTACTTTAATTTCAACACTATTACTCGTCAAATTGCGATATCGAAGACTGGCGGGGTCACCTCCGGTAATACCTTGCATATCAGCCAATAAGATGGGTGAATCGTAAGTCTGTTGAAACTGTATTTGACCGAATATATGGTTGATCTGCTCATCTGCAATGGAAACCTCAAACGGACGTTCCCCTTGGTATACTCCGGGAGTTATGGCTATCCAGGCTACTTTTTCCGGTACAACCACACTATTAGCTTCTTCTACCTGTAAACGAACTCGGAAGTTCTCATTATTTATGTCTCTCGTTCTGGTAATTACGGCACTACTTCCCGAAGTACTTATGCATTGGGAAAAAATGATGGGCGCTTGATGAAAAGGCTCAGGGTAAGATACATTTGAGAGCTGCCCACCCACATTTTCCTGTATACCTGCCTGAAGTACTGTACCATCCGATAGTGTATATGATCCTGCTTCAATAACCATATATGATAAATCCTCTGGAATATGAAATCCATCCAGGTAATCCCATTCGTCAATTTGGATTTCAAAACTGGTACTATCCACATTACGAACCCTTATTGTACTTGGGTTAGAGCCATTGAAACTTAAGGGTCCTGCAACCACCACAGGATTCGTATAATTTTCAGTGAGGCTTACTGTTTGCCATTGATCTGAATTATTTTGTCCGAAATCGGCAAGCTTATCGGCTTCTCCAATAACAGAGGCACTGCTCTGAGGTATACCGTTTATATTAAGTGTAGGAGCAATGAACTTAGTATTCTCTTTAGACGAAAAGGAGATCAGGTTTGAAGTATTCCTTTCAACCCTGGTGATGATAAGGGTGATTAATCCATTAGTATCATCATTTATAAACGCAGCCAGGGAATCACTATTGAAATTTATGATTTCACGTATACCAGCCCTTGTACTAAAAGTACCTAAGAACCTGGTTTGCTCATTATTTACGCCTCCGCCGCTATTCGTCAGCACATCATAAACTCCTCCACCATCGGAGCCGTTTCCGGGAGCATTTATATATGCCAATTCAGTAGCGGACGCAGCTTCTCCGTTCTTATTTCCTTCTTCCCAAAACTCGTCTAGAATATCAGTACCGTAATCTGTGGCTTCTTCAAGACCAAAAACATTATAGGTCCAATCCTGGATTTGTCCTGTATTGGTAGTAGAAATTTCTATCGATAAACCTGCCAGGCTTATTTCTTCCGGCAAGGCACTTACGTCAAACTTTAAATAACCTTTTCGGTGAAAGCGTGAAGGGTCATGTCTAATCCCTATACCAGCTTGCCCACCATAATTATTACCACTACCCCCGGCAGCTCGTACTTCTACATCTGCTCCACTACCACTAGGTACGCCATCGCCGTTATGATCGGCCGTGGTAATCAATTGATTATATAAAAAAATAGTGACTGTATCTGAGCCTTCTAAAACTCCATCATTCGCAGTGATTACAAAGCTATATTTTCCTGCTTCCGGAAGTACAACTGAGGTCGATACTGAATCCGGAGAACCAATTATTGAAGAAGCCGGGCCTTCAATCTGAGTCCACTGTATATCTGTAAAACAATTGTTCCCGGGCAAACCATCGTCATTAACCTCTCCATTGAAGATGATGGAATCTACTGGTAAAACTATTGTAATGTCATCAGGTGCAGATACTTCAGGAGCTAAATTATTGGTGTTTGAAGGAATGTAACCTACAAATAATGGAAAGCCGCTGGAATTAATTCCCCCCGGAGTAACTCCAGGTCCAGCTTTTAGTTCCTTCGTTACATTTCCCCTTACTTCTTTGATAAGATTTGTATATGGGTTATTCGCAAAGTTTGTTTCTCTAACCCCGGCTAAAGAAAGTGAGGCATTTTCTACCTCAAACATAAACTCATCCGTTGGGGAATTGATAGAATAAATGTGCGCACCTAAAACTTCAGTTTTCCCTCCGTTTATGGTTCTGATCTTGGTTCCACGCTTTTCGGTTTTATAACCGAAAATCCAAAGGTTGGAGTTATCATTAAGAATACTAATTCCGTCAACCTCAATATTAAGTTGTCGTGCCCAAACGTTCTGATTACTGAACGTAACTGCTGGAAAACCAACATTTTCCAGGTAGAGATCCGCTCCGCTCGTGCAAATGTAAGACCTGATCCTTGCAGACTTCATAACTAAAGTCCGTGATGAGGTATGCAAAACACCTCCTATATTGTCAAAACGTTCAATAATAATGGGTTCGCTACCTCCTGTAAGCTCAAGTGAACCACTTCCGGATATTCTACCCTCCGTACCGATGATCCTTTTTACACTCGCAGGAACAGTTACATTGCTGCCCATGATATAACTACCATTCCTAAATGAGGATACGGGAACCAGAATAGTTGAAGCTCCGGAATTCATAGCTGCCTGTATTGCGGGTGTATCATCTATATTATCTTCTTTATTGGCGCCAAAATCATCAATGTTAGCCCATTTAGAAGGATCATCTAAAGGAATTACCGGCGCATCAGAAATCGGTAAGTTTAGGGATTGCTCTACATT
Source organism: Bacteroidota bacterium (assembly GCA_039030555.1). Taxonomy (GTDB): domain Bacteria; phylum Bacteroidota; class Bacteroidia; order Cytophagales; family Cyclobacteriaceae; genus JBCCDY01. Next base: position 206,965 of record JBCCDY010000009.1, on the reverse strand, counting down.
ATCACACAATTTTACCAATCCCGTATTGAACTCATCTACATAAAGATCGTTTATCGCAGAAATAGGAGTTGTTCCGTTCAGATTAAAAGTCACCGCATTTCTGTATCCCGGAGTGCTTACATTCCTTAAAAATACTTCCGTACCATAAAAAATAGCTGGAACGTTTACTGCATTACCAATACCATTGAGCTCAGAGTCAATTAGTGTGAGGTATGATCCCTGATTCAGCGTTTGTATTGCGGTGACCTCATTAAAGCTTATTAGTTTACGAATGTTTACGACCTGCTGCAGGACAAAAATTCCTACCTCAGTCTGATTTCTAATCGTAATATTTTCCATCGTCATACTATTAACATTGAAGTTTGTAGTGATAGCACGATTGAAACCATCAATTTCAACATTTTTGACTAAAAGTGGCCCTATTTCGTTGGTATAGGAAAAATCGATACCATGAACCCCTTGTCCATCTTCTGAAATCACCTTAGTATCAAAAATACCACCCGTATTGTTGGCATTGAATTGTAGACCAACCGCCCCGGGATTGCCACTACCAACATTCACAGTAAGGTTCCTTACAGCATTCCTAAATCGCTGGGCAACACCTTGCCCGCACCAGATCATACTTTTCCGGTTAGCAGGGTCCTGGTAACCTGGTGCGTTGTCTCTAAGTTTGATTACTGTATTATCGGTATTTTGGCCTTGCAAAATGGTGTAACGACACGATTGTTCTGTGGTACACGAAGTATCAGTAGCGGAAACTCTTGGCCAATCAATCCTATCGGAAACACGGTAAGTCCCGTTAGGAAGATAAATGATAAACTGTCCGTCGGGATGATCGCGCATAGCCTGGTTAATAGCGTCAGTATCGTCCGTTACGCCATCTCCGGCGGCAAAGTAGGGAGCTTTAGTCACGTCAATTACTCCAGCACCATCCGGGAAAACAATATTGTTTTCTTCTGTAGGTAATCCGAGAGTATCTTGACTGAATTCACTCCTTTCTCCAAACTCATTAGCAAAATTTGCAAGTCGCTTTGCAGTACTTATTTGTATCTGAAAAAAACAAAAGATGAAGTTTAAAATTAAGGCGATTAAGTAATTAAAAGATTTATTGCGAACTGGGATTAGTACAAATTGGTCCATAGCTTAATAATTTGGTTGAATTTTAATTATACACAACACATCTTCCCCACCTATACCATTTAAACAAGCTTTTTAGAAGATTAGCCGATACAAGTAAGAAGACCCGGGAGGTGATATTTCTCCCTATTTTTAGATAAAAAACTTTGAACAGTTATACTATAAGCACGATGATTTTAGCAAAGATTTTTGAAGTTACTTTATAAAATCTTTACCGTTGTCTATGACTTCACAGAGTAAGGATGATATCTAAAATCAAAAAGGTTCTCCCATGAAAACCTGATCACCTACGGTGTGCTTACTCAATTCAACCGGGGCAGCAATACAAAGTGTGGAGCCTAACAGAAAAGTCCCGATTTCCTGCCCGATAGATACTTCAGACCCTATCTCTATTCCGTTACCCATAACTATGGTCCCGACGGCTGGGCCACCGACAATGGAGAGAAACCACCGTCTTCCTTTATCATCTTCCACATCAACATTCACGCGTTCATTTCGGAGTGCAGGTAAAGAGGGGTCCTTTTTATACACCCATGGCCTTAGCAAAACCAGATCGCCTGCAATACGCTCTATTCGCTTGATGATTCCAGTTACTGGTGTATGGATTCTATGATAGTTTCGGTTATGAAGAAAGACATTACTGAAAAAATAGTCTGAGGGTATTTCATCACCTAGCCTACCAAAAATGGTCTTGAGATGCCTTTCCTCCCCTTTCACTTTAACTAATGGGGTTTCATCTACTTTGCCATATTCACACAAAATGCCTTCACAACCCCATACGGCTTCCGAATTTATCTCCGGTGGTTTTTTAAACTCCCGGATGAAGAAGTCCTGGAAATTCTGAAAGTCAGACTTGTTCTTTGGCGGTTTGAACTGATCCAGATAATTGGGGTCAGGATAATGGATTTTACAATAGGGTCTTATGAAATGTTTGGAAAATGGTTTTTCATAAATCCGCGTATAAAACCATGAAATTCCTTTCTGAAGCCAAGCCGGCAGACTACCCCAAACGTTAAGGGATAAAAAGCGGTAAATGCTATGTTTAAAAGACATACAGTTCCTGTTGACTTTTGATTTTAACGGCTGTTAATGAAGAAATGATTTGTGTTAACATTTCGTTTACAAATGATACACTTTTACTTAATTCGAACATAGTAATAAAGAGCTATCGTCATACCTGATGGAGCGTAGCAGAATTCAGGAATCTTTATCAATAAACATTACTTGATATTTGAATAGGTCTCTTCTGATAAACAGATTCCTGCATACGCAGGAATGACGTATTCTTGGGGCTTGGTTGTGATTGTTATCGTTTTCTGAAATTGTAAGTGAGTGAGACGCCTCCATAGTAGTTTCTGGGAAGGCCTGCATAGAAGAATCTTTGCGTAAAAGCATTGATCTGAAGCTGGGAAGAATAAGTTTCATCAAAGAGGTTATTGATCCCGAAATTAGCATCCAATGAAAGTCTGCCCGGTAGTTCTCTCGTCCATCCCAGTTTTAAACTCCAGACCTGATATGGGTCGGTTTCAATAGTGTTATCGTCGGTAACCGGAATTTCGCCAACGCTTTGAACATCCAGATTTCCATAAAAGCCAGAGGATAGTTCGAAAGAAGTTAATCCTGAAATTTGAAATCTTGGAACTCCCGTCAGATCATTACCGGAAAAGTCGTCTTCATTGTTCACAAAATTCTCAAACTGGTGATTATTCCATGATCCAGTAATTCTCGCATTCCATTTCAATTTAGGACTGTTTACGATCTCATACTTTATTAAGGCTTCAATTCCATCATGGTTCGTACGCCCGGCATTGATATTTGTAGTCTGGTCTTCTGCTATTCGATCTACTACCAAAAGGTCATCTATCCTCATAAAATAGATAGAAGCATCAAAGAAAAGTCTCAGCTTTTCAAGCGAGCCTCTGAAACCAAATTCATAATTCCAGCCCGTTTCCGGTTCAAGATCAAGGTTTACGATTCCATCCGGGTTAAGCGTTTCTTCGAGTGTCGGTGGAGAAAAGCCCCTGCTTGCAACCGCATAACTATTCAATGATTCATTAATTGAATAGTTTAATCCGAAACTTGGGGCAAAAATAGGATCGTAATTAAAATCTGTTGTTGGGCTTCTGGAACTGTTGTTGAAATCATCTAGTGTATAAAACGTCTGATTGAGGTTGAATCCAATACTTCCTGTTAGTCTACTTAAAAGGCTGAATTGGGATTGAAAAAATAGATTATAAAACCTTCTGCTTTCCTCGACATTGGAAAGTTGCTCTCCTCTTACACTCCCCGGGATGGGAATACTATCTAATAAATCGCGAAACTGATTTTCGAAAGTCTGTGCTGAATATCGTTCACCGAAATATTCACCACCGAGGTTCCATTTTACATCTGAATTGAACAGAGCGGTACTTCCGAATAACCTGCTCCTCATACCCACGGTATTGGTATTTTCTCTCAAAATATTGAATGGCCTGTCTTCATCGGAAACATCATTATTTGTAAAAAGACTGGTTTTCCATTCGATATGATCATTGATTTTATGATTCCATGAAATGCCAGCAATCAATTTTTCATAATCTTCATTAGCTCTCGATTCCAGCCATCCCGGAGCAGCGGACCGCCGATCTTCCCTAAAATCTTCTTCATTCAGTGAGCTTGGGATGAAAGCTTCCTGACTGATGTAGTAGACGATTGCATTCAGATCATTCTTATCATCGATTAAGAATTTGGAAGTCGTTGAAAAACTGTGACGATCAACACCATTGTTCTCCCGAAAGCCATCGCTTTTGAGGTAGGTGTAATTACCGGTAAAATTCACCTTTTCAGTTCCTGAGCGATAGGAAATAGTATTTTTAACCAATCCGAATGATCCTACTGTCGTGCTGTTTCTCAGAGCTTGTTCGTTAAAGCCCGAAGATCTAGCATATAAGTTTATAACACCTCCCAAACCTGCTCCATAAATGCTTGAATTGGGTCCTTTGATCACTTCGAGTCTTCCAATGGTTTGCAGTTCGATATCTTCAATCTCCGTTTCACCGATACCGGTAGTGAGTGGAATATCTTCGTAAAAAGCACGTATCTGGCTGGTTGAAAACAGGGAACGTGAGCCAACACCTCTAATAGTAATTCTGTTGGTATTGATTGCTCCCGAATGCACATAAACTCCAGGAATACTATTCAAGGCTGATATGATGATGGTTGGCTGGTACCGATCAATTTCTTTGGCTTTCAGAATGGATATGGCTCCGGAGTATTCTTTTAGACTGATTGAAATCGGCGTTCCCTGAATGATGACATTTTCCAGAAAAAATGGATCGGCTTCCATAGAAATGAGTTGGCTTTCCTCACCAACAAATACCTCTCTGTCCTGATAGCCCATTTTGATTAATCTGTAATTAGAATTGATCAGTAGATTGCCCTGTCCTTTAAATAATAAAAAGGTACTCTCGGGATCGTTTGCTTTTTGGACTGAAACGCTGTCAAGTTCAAATCCCGTTTCTGCATCGATAGCCTGAACCTTGACGGTCGTTTGTGCAAAGCAACTTATGGAAGTGAGCTGTAAGAAAAAAATGAAATACTTCAGCATAGGGTTGAAAATCCAAACTTAAGGTATGTTGATCAAACAAACGTCGCCATATGGTAAAATTGAGTTAAAGTTTTGGTTGATTTTGCGTTATCCCCGAATTTCTCCGTTCCGAGTATTCGGAATCTCGGGGCCGGGGGTCTTATTAACGATTTGGAGTTCCCGGCACAAGGCCGGGAAGGAATTAAAACTCTTATTCCGAATTCTTTGTGTGAGATTCCGAAACTGTACCACTCAACTAAGGCAACCTGATCACACGCCTTCGACTAATAATCTTGCTTATCGTCTAAATTATATTTAATTCGGAGATAGGTATTCCATTCCTACATGTATGAGCAACTCAACTACAACCAGTGAATCTATTCAAATAAGATCTGCGACTTTAGATGAGGTAGATCAACTGTGTGATTTTGCAAAGAAAACGTTTCGGATAGCATATCAAGATTCCATTGAAGCAGAGCTTCTGGAAAATTTCACAAACACGCATTTCGATACAGCAAAAGTGATTTCAGAAATCCAGAGTGATGATATTACTTTTTTTCTTTCTATTGAAAATGATGAGATTCTGGCTTATTCTAAAGTCATAAGGCGAAATAAACCGGACTATTTCGGAAACGAGAATCACCTCTTTATTGAAAAGATTTACGTTTCGCCAGATATTCAGAAAAGTGGACTTGGGAAAGCGCAAATCACATTTATATCTGGTTTTGCCAAAGATGAAAACTTGAAGTCCATCTGGCTGAAAGTATGGGAAGGAAATTTAAAGGCACAAGCCTTCTATAAAAAATTAGGATTTAGTAAAATCGGAGATGCTCCATTTCAGATGGAACATCGAAGATTTAATGATCACGTTCTCGAATTAAAACTTTAGATATGCCAGCCTATCAACCGACTTCGTTCCCTCATACCGGAATTGCCACCTTCTGTAAATCACCTTTCGTCCCTGATCTTGAAGAGCTAGACGCCGAAGTAGCCGTTGTGGGCATACCCTACGATGAAGCCACTGCCATGCGACCAGGTTCCAGGCAGGCACCAAGAGCCATTCGCGATGCCTCGGGGAGGTTCGGTTTTCTGGGAAAGGGCAAAGACTCCAAAGGCTTTTTTGATATCGGAAGGAATCGCCAAATCATGAAAGATGTGAGAATTGTTGACTGTGGAGATGTTGATGTGGCCTATTTCAGCATGGAAAAAAATCATGAGCTCACCTATGAAAAGATAAAGGGCATACTGGATAAGGGAGCTTTACCGGTAATCCTTGGTGGCGATCATTCCATCTCCTATCCCGTACTCAGAGCCTATAAAGATTTTGAACCTCTAACCGTAATCTTGTTCGATGCGCATCTGGATTATAAAGATCATATCATGGGTTTGAAGTATACGAATAATAGTCCATTCAGAAGGGCGATTGAACTGGGATTCATTAAACAGATCATCAGTTTTGGGATTCGTGGAATTAAATCCACCAATCTCGATACCATTGAAAGTCAGGAGCATGGAAACCTTGTATTCTCTAATTATGATGTTTTTGACCAGTCTATTGAAGAACTGATGTCTCAAATACCGGGAGATATTGGAAACTACTACATCAGTGTAGATATTGATGGACTTGACCCAAGCATTGCCCCGGGGACAGAAAGCCCGGAAGCGGAAGGCTTAACGTTCACTCATGTCAAAAAGATAGGTCAGGCTTTGAGCCATAGAGGAAAACTAGTAGGGCTGGATCTGGTAGAAGTTAATCCTTATCTGGATCACTCTGAACTTACGCAACACATTTCAGTTCAATTATTAATTGAATTGATGAGCACTCGTTTTGATTAGAGCTGTAATACTTCCATTTTTCTTTTGCTTGACTTGTTTGGATACTTTTGGTCAAAAAGGTTTTCTTGATGAGTTTCGGTGGGAAAACAGGATTCTATTGGTCTTTTCGAAAGATACTTTAAACTCTGATTACAAAGAGCAACTTAAATCTCATTATTCCGAAGCTGACGAATATCTGGAGCGTGATTTAAGAGTATTCATAATCTCAGAAGAGTCGATCTTTGATGAAAGCTTGGAGAAAATTGAATCAACTGCATTGAAACTGAGAAATCAATTCTCCGTTCAGGAAGATGACTTTACAGTTATTCTGATTGGAAAAGATGGAGGTGAAAAATTAAGATCATCTAAGCCAATTAGGAATGAAAAGTTGTTTTCCACCATTGATGCTATGCCTATGCGGAGATCAGAAATGATACGTGAAAAAAAAGATAATCCTTAAAGTCTACTATTTCAGTAGTTTTATCATAACATTTCCTCTTATTTCCTCTTATGAATACAGTTGAACGCCGAGGTAATAAGTCTATATTCGATATAGCAGACATATAAAATTTGTTCTCTGCCCTTATTAAAGTTATTTGAGATACCAGATAAATAATGGATTTTAATAAAGGTTAAGCTATCATTTTTGGAAGGATGGAGTCTTCCATGTCCAACTTAAGTTAGAGCATCCTTGACAATTGATTTATATCCAGAAAGACATTTCACGCTGTCTGGGCTGATTTGGTATTCAATATACAAATCACAAAACCTCAAAATTAAAGGGAAAGAGCCGATATTGATGCTCGAGAATGGCCTTGAGTAAATTTTGATCAGAAGTTCATACCATGATAATCAGAATTGAATCCGCTGTTTGAGCGAAGCGAGTTTCGGATTCAGTGTGTCGAACAGTTTGAATTTCAGAAATTTAATCACAGCCTTGATTTTTTTGCTTCGTTTTTGGATCAAGCCAAAAATGAAGAGCCAGTCCGGCTTGAGGAAAAAAAAAGAATTAACAAGGACACCCTAAGTTATCTAACACATTACAAATCGCACATTTTAAATTTATCTCAGAATGTTAACTGTTGAAGTTTTTCATAGCCGTGAGGCTTACAGCATCATACTAATAGTTTAAGAGCTTCAGGACCCTACATTCTGACTCTTAAATGGGGTTTTGGAATATTGAGGTATCAGTATAAACCCTCCAATCATAAATCTGGTCTTGTTTAAACCTGTAGATATCAGTGCACGGAATAGAGAAAGGACTTTTATCTATGACTCGTTCAAAATGAGAAGTGACCTCAACAATTAGATTTTGATCTTTTAAAGCAATCAAATGAACGTCGTGACCTACCCATCTTACTAAAGAATTTTGCCATTCCATATAACTTCTCAGCCCTTCTACACCTTTAAAAAATCTGTTATTGCCAACTCTATATGAGAATTCTACAGTGAAAAATTGAACTGCCTGCGCCCAGTTTCCTTTACCTATCTCGGCTTCCATTTTCAAAACAATCTCGTAGAAATACTTCTCCTTATCTTCCATACTGATAATTTATATAGTATTCTTTAAATCATACCGGAAGGAAAAGAAATCCATTTTTTCATGAGCTCCGAGTAAAAAAATTCTAAAACTGAAATTACTATAAGGCCAAAGTATTTGTAACTAACTGTTAGACTTAATTTTAATGCTCATAAGACTTTTCAAAAATCCGAGGCTCTTTCTGAACATAATCCTTAGGAAGCTCTTTCAGTAGTCGCTTTCTAAAGGCATGATAGTCAACAGTAACGGTGTGACGAGGACTTTTCAACTGTTTGTAATCCGGATTTTCCAGTTCCTTTTTTATTGCCAACTCCATATCGTCAGGCCTTTTCCACTCACCTCTTATTTCCCTGGCTACTATTTTCGATTGAAGTTCAGCCAGCGGCCAAATACATCCTAAAGGTTGGAACAATCCAACAAAGTAGAGACTATCAAAGCGGGGATGCATCATTTTCAGATAAAGGGGTACATCGCCTTCCGAGTAGTCGATCAGGTGTTTATTGAAAAATGGGTGTGTGATTTTAAAACCTGTGCAGGCTACAATTACATCATACTCTTCCTTAGATCCATCTTTAAAAACAACTGTATCTCCTTCAAACCTTTCGATATCCATTTTGGGAGCGATCTTCCCATGTCTTACAAAATAGTAAAGCTCTGAATTGATGGTCGGATGCGTTTCAAAAATATCATGGTCGGGTTTCTGAAGTCCTATGTCTTCATTTTTACCCTGAAGAAAGTTCAAAAGCCATTCAAACCCTTTCACTTTCAGTTTAGTCGGTACGAATGACAACTTTTCCCCGGTAGCATCAGAAGGTTTTCCTAAAAGAAATTTCGGAACGATCCAGTATCCTCTTCGCCAGCTTAGGTGGGTATACTCCGATACCCTGCTGGTTTCTACAGCCACATCGCAGGCTGAATTACCCCCTCCAATCACCAGTACTCTTTTGTTTTTAAACTGGTCCGATGTTTTAAAGTCATGAGAGTGTATAAACTCACCGGAAAACTGACCAGGATATTCCGGCATTCTTGGGTTCCAGTGATGTCCGTTACAAACCACAAACTGATCATACACATGAGAAGTATCCATGCCATTTTTGCGGACAGCGACTTCCCATTTTCCATCCGCTGTAGGTTGTGCATCTACAATTTCAGAGTCAAACTGAATGGTATCGTAAAAGCCGAAGTGCTTGGCATAGTTTTGAAAATAGGCTGCCAACTGTTCATGTGATGGATAATCCGGGTAATCTTCGGGCATTGGATAGTCCGCATATTCCGAAAGCTTCTTCGAACTGATAATATGGGTGGTTTTAAAAACACTGGAATGACCCGTTTTAGAGTTATAGACCCAATTGCCTCCTACCTCGTCGTTTTTCTCATAAATGGTAACATCCAATCCTGCATCAATCAGGTTCTTTGCTGCTGTTACTCCCGATGGACCCGCTCCGATTACACAAACTTTTGACATATCACTAAAATAAAGAATCCTGAACAATTTACTATGCCTAAGGATTATGGATATCTAGGCTTATCTTTGGAGGTATATGCTTACAAACAGACAGTTATTTTTTGATCATCTTGCCCAAACCACTGAATTTCCTCTAGCCACAGAAATAGATCGGGCTCAAGGTGTTTATATGTACGGAACAGATAACAAAAGGTATATAGACCTCATCTCAGGTATTGGGGTAAGTAATGTTGGACATAGACACCCAAAAGTGATCGAAGCCATTCAAAAACAATTAGAAAAATACCTTCACCTCATGGTGTATGGAGAACTTGTGGAATCTCCTCAAGTACTTTTGGTCAAGGCACTAAGTGATACGCTTCCTGATGAATTGAATAATGTTTACCTGGTTAACTCTGGAAGCGAGGCCGTAGAAGGGGCTTTGAAACTAGCCAAACGGTTCACTGGAAGAACCGAGATTATTTCTTGTTTTAATGCCTATCATGGCTCTTCTCATGGTGCTTTATCGGTATCTGGAAGTGAAGAATTTAAACAGGCTTACAGACCCTTGCTACCGGATGTTAAACATATTCGATTTGGTTCATCAGAAGATTTGGAGCAGATCACCTCCAAGACGGCCTGTATTATTATTGAAACGGTGCAAGGTGAAGCGGGCGTCAGAATTGCTGATAAAAAGTATTTTGAGGAATTAAGAAAGCGATGTACAGAGACGGGTACTTTATTAATTTCCGACGAAATACAGGCTGGCTTTGGAAGGACCGGTAAATTTTGGGCTTTCGAGCATTACGACATTGTTCCTGACATACTGGTTTCTGCCAAAGGTATGGGCGGTGGAATGCCAATCGGGGCGTTTATTAGTAAAAAAGAAATTATGCATTCGCTGACAAATAACCCGATACTCGGCCACATTTCTACTTTTGGCGGGCATCCGGTTTCATCGGCTGCGTCCTTAGCTACCATAGATGTAATAAGGAACGAAGATTTACTCTCTTCAGTTGAAGAGAAAGCCGTACTACTGAAAAAACAACTGAAACATTCGAAAATAAAAGAAATCAGAAATAAAGGACTGATGATGGCTGTTGAATTTGATTCTTTTGATGAGCTAAAACCAATCATTGACCGTGCTCTGGAAAAAGGAATTTTAACCGACTGGTTCCTTTTCTGCGATAACTCCATGCGAATCGCTCCTCCGCTAATCATCACTGAAAAGCAAATCCGGGAAGCTTGTGAAATTGTTTTAGAAGTTATTGACGGGTAAAATCCCTTAATGCTCAAAAGCTGATAATACCCGTCATGCTTAACAGAGTAAAGCATCTATTTACTAAACGTAGGTCAATGCTATTAGGATATAGATCCTTCGTTATCACTCAGGATGACGCCACGATTTAGCTGATGCGCTGAACAGGTGATGTGGAAAATATTTATACTTTATTATATTAAATACATTCATTCTGAACAAACTGAAGAATATCCTTAAAACATTCACATTTGATTATCTTCAAAATCAGGATTTAAGCATACACGTAAATTAAAAGAAACATTCATTGGAAAGTCATATTCAGGTTTCCCTAGAAGAATCTGCTCATTTTCACTACCTGGAGTACTATGGTCACTTAGCTCTTTATGCACTTCGAATCTTAGGAAATTAATGCCGGGATACCATTTTTACCACTCTCGACTATAGGTATAGCAGTAAAATTCCACTTCAATTTATAGGGAAGCAAAGAAATAAATGCGTATAACACATGTTTATATGTGAGTTTTTCTAGCCCTTCCACCTTTGCTAGTGTTAGAACGGAGCAAGCATCTTTATTTAAATAGGTCGGTAACACAGGCAATGGTACAAATCAAAATTTTACCAAGGCCCAAAATCTCCTAGATTTGGAATAGATATAACGGATATATAAACCACTAGTGGATTATGTTCGGTTGTTGTACGTCATTGAGGAAAAGCAAAAATTTAAAATAAAACAATAAATATTATTTGTTTTATTTTAATTATCTGATATACTTGCCCATAAATTATTACTTCTGAATTCTATGGGCACTTCGAAACTTTCCAAAGTCAATCTGATACAACTTGTTTTATGGTCAATAATTCTTCTTTCTGGTTCTGCTATCGTCTATCATACTCGTTGGCTTACACCTTATATACTTAACTCTGTTCATTATAGAGTTCCAAGTGGACAATCACCTTTGTTTTGGTTTATTGCTCAAATTGGATCTAATATCATATTCCTTTACGTTGGATATCTTCTATTAAGAGTTTTCAAAAATTACCAGAAGCAGGGATATTTCGAAAAAGGCAGCCTAAGAGTATTTGATCATATTATGTTTTCAAGTCTTGGACTGGCACTGCTCACTGTAATAAGATTGGCCTTTAGTGACTTTTACTTCCTCACTTTGAACGAGCATAGTTCAATTGAAGGGGTGTTGAATCTCCTTGCCATTTTAACCTTAGACACTCTTACTTTTAAGGAGCCTCAAACTATGTATGTTCTATTGGCAATCATTATGTGGGTTGTGAAGCAATTCATGATAAAAGCTCTATCCTTTAAACGTGAAAACGAAGCATTCATCTGATATGGCTATCATCATTAACTTGGACGTAATTATGTCCAAAAGAAAGATTTCATTAAATGAACTTGCAAATCAAGTTGGCGTAACTAATGTCAATTTGTCAATACTGAAAACTGGTAAAGCAAAAGGTGTTCGCTTCAATACCCTTGAAGCGATTTGCAGAGAGCTCGAATGCCAACCTGGTGACATTTTGGAGTATAAAGAATAATGCAACTTACAAAAACGAACGTACAACAAACAATATGAACGCACGCCTCTGACTGCCAGCTTGAAAGTGAATTACAAATCCGCCACTTTAGATGATATGTATTAAGTCCAGAGGCACAGCGTCATATCTGGACGTTGTGTGTAGTTTAAACTATCTTTGAAAACAAAATGATTTTATCAAAAAACGACTTTCTAAAAGCAAGAGATTTTATATTGACCAATGCGAGAATGATTGAAAGACGTTTATTTGAATTTCATTTCGCAAATGGAGACATGAATGGTGTTTTCCACGCTGTATATGCTTATCGAAATACTGATGGTGGATTTGGACATGGAATGGAACCAGATACTGCATCACCAGAAAGTCAACCCCTGTTTAGTATTATGGCTCTTGAAACGTTGGATGAAGTTGGTTATCTAACTAAAGAAATAATTCTAAACGACTTTATGCCATATTTTGAAAAAATAACAACAGAAAAAGGCGGTATTCCATGGATGTTTAGACCAAAAAGTGAATACCCATGTGAAGGGCATTTCAAAACAGTTAAAGAATGGGCAGCTTTAAGCACTACTGCTCCTTTACTTGGGATTTTGGAAAAGTACGGGATAGATATTCCCTGGATGAAAAAAGCAGAAGAGTTTGTTTGGAGCGAATTTGAACGAATTCAAGATAAACATGCTTTCTGTTATTTATGTGTGCCAAGATGGCTAATGTTTTTAGGACATACGAAAAATCGTATTAAGGCTGAAAAAACAATATATGATCTTAAAAATTGGATATTGAATAACAGAATAATTTATGAAGACAAAACAGATGACGGTTGGGGACTTTATGGAAAACCGCATAGTTTAAATTATGCTACATCACCTGATAGTATTTTATATTCAATATTTACCACAGAGACTCTTAAATCGGACATTGAGGCATTGATTAGTAAACAAAAAGAAGATGGACGATGGGACACTTGGTATGGCATCAGTGAAGGAACAAAATTAGAATGGGCTGGTATACAAACGTTATGGGTTTTGAAGGTGTTGAAAAACTATGAAAGAATTGAAAAATAAAAACCAAACACAACACTATGTAGAAATCCATTAAAACGCATTTTTACATCAACCGTTGTACTCCAATTCATGACTAGTCACAAAAACCTCAAACTTACGTTTTTCAATTCTACAGTTTTATTAATTTCATAAGATATACATACAGTGTAAATGCCTTTCATACATAGATCAAGGGATAATTATAAAAATGCATGAAATATCTTATTAGTCTTTTAATACTTCTTCTTGCTTTTGGCCAAATCTCAGCTCAGAATACAGGGGTAATAAACGATCCGAATGATATCGCCTTGATCATCGAAGAGAGTGGCCACTTTTTAACTCAGAACAAAGTGAATGAATTGATCGGAAAACTGGAGATGGCTATCGAAAAAGAACCCGATAACATTTCATTATACATTGTACTGGGGAATTTTTTTGTTCGACTCTACGAAAAAGAGGCCGATGAGGGCAATAAGGCAAAATCTACTGAATACTTCAATAATGCTCTTTCCCGCTTCAATCAAGCTTTGAGTAAAGATTCGGAGTACATCGATGCTATCTACAGCATCGGCGCCCTTCATTATAACAATGCCGCATTTTTGCAGATGGAATTGCAGCAATTGGAGGAGGATTTTTCCCAGGAAGGTCTGGAAAAATATGAAGCTAAAAATGATGAAATCTTACAGAAGTTTGACGAGGCACTTCCTTTTTTCCAGCGTTGCGAAAAACTGAATCCTAATGACCTGAATACCCTCACTGCTTTGCGCGAGATCTATGCTCGTAAAAACGACTTAATCATATTTAACGAATTCAAGGGTCGCCTTGAAAAAGTACTGAATGGTGGTAAGAATGAATTTTCTTTCTTCCAGGAATAATACTACTGCACAGGCTATAAAGGCTTTCACGTTTGTTTCCATGAAAGACTTTCTCCACAATTGAAGTGGTGGGGGACAATAGCGAAGGCCCTTTCGAAAACTACGTCAACGATGTTCCGATGTCGGCCATTTGCCGAACTATTGAAATAGACCTCATGGAAATGTTAGGCGAACCCAAGGAAACGATCCCTGAAAAAATTAAGCCTGTGGATGATGTGTTGTTGTAAATTCTTAAATGTTTTTAGTCGACTGTAAGTACTTATAAAACTGGATAACAATTCTAAAATATGCCCTCAAGGGCTTAAAAGCTATTTTCGTAGAAAAATAAATCTTATGTTTATTGAAAAGTTATAAGTCAGATATATACACCTAGGTGCATATATCCGGTTGTTACTTGAAATAAGTATGACTCGAGCATTAATAATTTTGACAATTATTTTAGTAGGCTGTAACAAACATAAAAGATCAGTGAGCGAAATCAACTTATCCAAACCAGAAGCGTCCGAAGAATTTTTATATTACTTAACAACTGCACATGAATACTTGACGGAACAACAGGATCTTTGCCAAGAAAAATATGGTCTAGGAACTTATGAGCGTTGGTTTTATAATCAGGAAACTGGATTGATTGAATTTTTCAATGGAGATACACTTAAACTTAGAATAAGTTATCAAGAAGTAGGATCAATATCTAAAGTTTCAAACACCTGATTATGGGCTTGGGCTAACCCTAATTTGACTGATAATATCAAAGCAGAATCAGAAAAAGTCAGAGAATTTGGACAAAAGAATGACTATAAATTGTTGACTAAAAGAAAATGGGATGCAGACGAGATTGATGGTTGGGAAATGACTTCATCAATGGCATATTTGATAAAAGCTAAAGGAGCCTATAGAATTCCAACAGAAAAGGTGTATTCATTCATTGTTTTTACGGAAATAGAATTGATTGACTAGAAATAAGCAAGTAACATCATATAATGCATGTTTAAAAGTGGTAGTCTGATGTTATATCAGAGCTTCACCATAAACCTTTTAGCCATGATAAAACGGTATTTCATAAGTTCTCTAGCAGTTGGTGGACGAGAGCAAAGTGTTTCTCAATAACTCGACAGTTAATCTCAAAACTTTCGAGCTTACTTTTCATTAATTTAAAGGTCTATTATTTTGATAGTATTAACAAACCACATAAACACGCATTGTTTCCACAACCGTTATAAAATAAAAAATAGCACCCTAATGAAAAATACCCTACTAACTATCTGCTTACTTTTCTCTTTTACCACGATTCATGCTCAACACAATGGAGACATTAATGAGGTAACAAGGCTGGAACAAGAAATCATGAAAATGGATAGTTTATTGTTTGATGTTGCATTTAATAAATGCGATTTCGAATTATATAAAACAATTCTTATCGAAGGGCTTGAATTCTACGATGATAGAACCGGCTTGTCTGCCGACATCGAAAAGGACTACGCCTCATTTAAAGACAAGTGTGGTAGACCATTTGCAGTCACTCGAAAATTGATCGAATCATCTGTCCATAAGCTTGGCGATTTTGGAGCGGTACAAACGGGTACACATGTATTTCTCAATGATGAAAAACTAGTGCAAACGGCAAAGTTTATTCACGTTTGGGAAAGGAAAGAAAACGGTTGGATTGTAAAAAGAGCAATAAGCTATGAGCACAAGGATTTATAAGCTAGGTAGATTAGCAATATTGCAGCTATTATGTTTACTCGTTCTTGAGTCGTGTGAGAAGTCCAAGAAGGCAAATGATACTGAACAGCCTCAAATTTTAAAGGATAATTACGTTGCAATTTTAGACTCTATTGTTCCAATACTGATTTCAGAGTACGATGCACCATCAGCAGGAGTATCTGTAATACGGAATGGTCAAATAAGCTTTGTTAAAGTTTATGGAGAACATCAAAAAGGAAAATCTGCACCCAAAAATACCATTTACAATGTTGCGAGTATCACAAAGCCCATAGTCGCCACAATGGTCATGAAACTTGTTGAAAATGGCGATTGGAGCCTCGATGAGCCACTGTATCATCACTATTTAGATGCCGATGTAGCTGATGACCCGAGGGCTAAGCGCATTACAACGCGGCACTGTTTGAGCCATACCGCAGGTTTTAAAAACTGGCGATGGGATGAAGAAGATGGAAAACTCAACATTAATTTTGAGCCAGGAACCGAGTTCCAATATTCCGGTGAAGGAATGGAACTTTTGAGAAAAGCATTAGAAGCAAAATTTAATACACCTCTGGAAACACTAATGGATTCTATCATATTTGAACCGGCAGGAATGAAAGATGTCTCTATGAGGTGGTCCAAAATAGACTCATCGAAATTCGCTAAATGGTACAACTCTAGTGGCAAAGAGCACAATACTGATTTTAGAATTAATAAGGTAAATGCGGCCGATGACATCCTGGTCACTATGGCTGACTTAGCAAAATTTTGTGAATCGATTCTAAACAACGACATTTTAAACCAAGATACCTATCAAGAGATGAGTAAGCCGCAGTCAGAAATAAATGAAAAACTCAACCAGGGTTTAGGATGGGTCATTTTCGATGAGAATGAAATGTTAGGTAAAGTACTCAATCATGACGGTGGGGACCCGGGGGTAGTCGCTACAATCATTTTATTGCCAAAATACGATGCTGCTATCGCTATATCGATTAATAGCGATAATGGAGCTAATATAACCAACTCTATTGTGGACCATGTTTTCAAACACGGAAAGCAAATCATTGAAGGCTTACATTGGAAAAATTCAATCCCCACAAAAGTTGAGGTGGGTAGAATACAGCTGCAAAACTATTCCGGCGCTTATCAAACTAATTTAGGTTTCAGTATAACATTTATAGTAACGGAAGATGGATTAATGACCCAAAGCGATGTTTTCCCAAAAATCAGGCTTTGGCCAAAATCCGAGAATGAGTTTTTTCCTTTACCGTTCGAGCTCTACTTCAATTTTTATGAAGAAAACAATAGAATGCACGTATCAGTACTTAATGGTGATAATGAATTGGAATTTACAGGAGTGAAATAACGTATGCTAACAATGTCTATAAGTTATTTTTTATCTATTACTTCTGAAAATCTCTTCAGATTTTTGGTTTTGTGAGTAATTGCTAGAACACAAGACTACTCATAGCCTGACGATTCTCACTTCAACACGTGAACATACCCATCATAGGCCTTGTCTTCTCTAAATTGATTGACTACGGTGTAGTAATAAACTCCAGTAGGTAAATCGTTTGCTGCCCATTGACCATCGTAATCGTCCATGGTATAAACGAGCTTTCCGTTTCGGTTGAATACCTTTAAATCCCAGAAGCCATTTTCAAGGTACAACATATCAAAAGTACTATTCACTTTGTCTCCTACATTTGGAGTGAAAACATTAGGAATGAGAATCAGGTCTTCCTGGATAAATACAGTCTGTCTAAATTCGCTCTCGCATCCATTGGAATTGGTGAAGCTCAGGCTTACCTCAAATTCCCCTCCTTCTGAGTAAGCATAATTTGGTGACTCACCTTCAATAAAAGAACCATCACCCATATTCCAACTCAGGTTTCCGGTAGGAAAACCATCATGTTCTATAATGACCGTTTCACCTGTAAACGGATAATTTTGTGGAATAAAGAATTCCACTGCTGTAGTATCAAAAATACTAACCTGATCACCTTCTGTTATTCCAAATTGGCAACCTGACTCATCTTCTAAAATCAAGTTCGGAGTATAAACACCCGAAGAAGTATATTGATGTTCGATTCGAGGCGATTTAGTTTCCTGAACAACACCATTTCCAAAATCCCAGATGTATTTTTCCGTATTTGTTGCGAAGGCTTCAAATTCAACATTTTGATTTAAGCAACCCTCATTGTTATTCACTTCGTAGGTTCCCAGAGGCCCTCCTAGCTGGACGAATTCATCGATACGAATAGAGTCTACACACCCTATATCATCAGTGACGATTAAGCTTACATCATAATCACCCGGAACAGTAAATGTATTTGTTGGATTCTCCAATCCTGAGAAAAATCGATTATTGATGCTCCAATCCCAACGTACCACCTGATCTCCGGAAGTTGAAGCAAACGTAGTTGTTAAAGGAGGACACTCTGCTGAAATTTGCTGGGCCTCGAAAGATGCAACGGGCTTCTGAATAGTAGCCATTCTCACAATTTCGTTGGTGCATCCATCCTCATCAATTGCATTAAGTGTTATATTAAATTCACCTCGTTCCGGAAAACTGACTGTTGGGTTAACATCTGCTATGGTATCGCCATTAACAAACCACTGATAACTGTCGGCATTAACAGATCGATTTGAAATAGTAATTTCATCATCAGCACAATAAGCACTTCTGGACAGCCTAAAATCGGGCACAGGTTCCGTGAACGTAACCGCATCACTTTTCGTGATGGTACACTCATCCACTGCATTCTTTAGGGTCAAAGAAACGTTGTAGTTGCCAAGGTCTTTATACGTGTGAGATGGGTTTTGCAAAGAGGAAGAGTCTCCATCTCCAAAACCCCATTTCCATTCATCTATAGCTGGAAAAGCTGTTGATAAATCCCCAAATTCTACCAGCAATGAGTCGCAATAATTAATTGTATTGCTTTTTTGGAAGTCACCTCTTATGTCAGCAACAGTAATAAGATTTGTCTCTTCCAAAATGTCCGTGCATCCATCAAAATCAAATGCTGTGAGTTTGATTGTATACGTTCCTGGGGTTGAGTAGCTAATATCCGTATGCATTTCATCAGTTACCAAAGTTCTTCCATCCCCAAAATTCCACTCCCAGAAGACGGCGTCCGTAGAAGACAGATTGGTAAACTCTATACTTTCATTAAGACATACTTTAGTGTTGCTCACCTCAAAATCGGCTTGAAGATCATAGATGGTTACAAGATCAAATCTTTCTACTGTACAGGCTGTGCTATTATTTGTAGCCGATAAGCTCAAAACGTAGGTCCCTCTTCCTGAATAGGTATGAACAGGGTTCGCCTCCGTACTCGTTTGCCCGTCCCCAAAACTCCATAAGAAAGAATCGGAGTTTTGAGTAGTATTGGTCGTAGTTATGGTAAACGGGTTATCACAATCCTTTTCGTAAATAAATTTTGGACTTGGATCAAGAACCGTAATCAAGTCTTCCTTGATCAGAACACTTTCTGAAAGACAACCTTTGTAACTAACGGAAAGTGAGACAGTATAAACACCAACTTCATTGTATATGTAGCTTAATGATGGTTGATCGGTCGATATAGTTACTCCATTACCAAGGCTCCAACACCATAAATCAACCTTGCCATCAGAATTATCAGTAAGTGTTATCGTTTCTAATACACAGACTTCGGTTTTGCTTACCTGAAAATCGGCTACAGACCTATCTTCCGGAGCAACCACACTCACTTCTCGTTCTATTGTGCTGGTACAGCCGATCTGGTCGGTTGCTGTTAAAACAACAGTAAAGTCTCCGGCAGTGGTATATTCATGAGTAGGTTCACTTTCTGTTGAGCTTGACCCATCACCAAAATCCCACATAAAACTCACCCCTCCATTAACAGAAATACTTTCATTTATAAAATTGATGGTCTTCGGCAAACACCCCCCAAGAGTTGCTACTGAGGTATCGCAGGAAGAAAGCTCATCAGGTGAGAAGTCCGCCGTAATAGGATTGCCTACTCCTATAGTTTGTTGGAAAACCCTGGTACAACCTTCATTCGATGCAGTAAGTGTAACAGTATACCTTCCAGGATTCGAATAAATATGAAATGGATTTTCATCGGTTGAAGTAGAACGATCACCGAAATTCCACAAGTAAGAATCAGCAAAATTTGATGTATTACTGAATGTAACACCCCTATCACAGTTTTCCTGGGATGTAAAGAAAGGTTGCGGAGGATTTAAAATAGAGATATCCTTACTGTTAGTACCAGTACAGCCATCTGAGTATTCTACTTCTAGTGCAACGGTAAAGTCACCTGCACCAGCATAAACATGAATAGGGTTTGGGAGACTCGAAGTAGAATTGTCACCAAAATTCCATAGCCATGAGACGATATCCGCATTATTATCCACCGAAAATCGTATACCTTGTTGTGTACAAGAAATTTCAGGAATATCAATTTCAGGATTCCTACTTCCAACATCTATACTCACTTCATAGATATCCGTAGAGGTGCAAACTGAGGTACTTAATTCTAGTCTTACTAAATAAGTACCCGGACTGCTATACGTATGAGCAGGATCTCGCTCAGAAGATGTCGCTCCATCACCAAAATCCCAATTGTAGATTAATGGATCTGGCCCCGTAGATAAATTAGTAAAGTTAACAGTAGCAGGAGTTTCACAAACCGCATCACGATCAACTTGAAAATTTGCATTTAAATCGGAAACTGTTATAAAATTCGATTCAGTCAACGCATTTTGACAGCCAAATTCATTAGTGACCGTTAACGTCACCGAATATGCTCCGGCGGTAGAATAGGTGTATTGCGGGTTCTGATCTGTACTCGTCCCTCCATCCCCGAAGACCCAAAGCCATTCTGTTATATTACCATCGCCTGCCAATGAAACGTCTTGGAAATTTACGGTATGAGGAGTACATCCTACTTGGACGTCAGCAGTGAAACCGGCATCCGGGTTTTCATAAACAGTTATAAAAGCTGTTTTAGTTAAGGAATTACCATTGTTTAATGTTAGACTAACATTATAAACTCCCGGAGTTATATAGGTGGCACTGGGATTTTGATCATTAGAAGTATTACCATTTCCAAAATTCCAATTCCAACCAGTTGGATTGCCCGAAGATTCATCTGAGAACTGTACGGTTAATGGTGAGCAACCCGATACAACATCAGCGCTAAAGTCTGCTGTTTGTCCTTTCAAAAGGAAAGAGAAAAGCATATAGATGCTTAAAAATAGATATTTTAACCGGTTGATAATAGCTGAAAAAATTAAAAAACTAAGGTAAGTGCTCTATCTCAGAAAGGAAACTATAGCTTAGAAAAATTTATATTATTTCTGATTATTGTTATAAAGTTAAATGTGAATTGAACAGTCTATTTCTTTCGTAAATCACGGACTCTGATACATAATCTAGTATAAAAGAACAATTCATAAAGGTAAACGGTCAGTAAAAGCAACTTTTGAATTAAATTCAAAACTATAGAGATACTACAAACTGCTTAGTCCAGAGCAATCAAGCCTTCTTTACAAAACTCTTTAACCACCAACTCTGTCATATCACTTTTAAAGCGGAACTCATCCCGTATATCCATAACATAAGCTTTTAAACGCATCTTAATAAAAGGGCGGTTTTCCTTCAGCTCATTAAAAAATAAGACTGCTATAGGCTTATTCAAAAATACGTATTTTGATACTTGCGCAGCTTGAATCGCTATAGCCCGGGCTCTTGCTGTATCCACTCCTATGGGAAGGTAGAACTCAGCAACGACCTGGCAATTGGCCTCTCCTGCATTGGAATTGGAAACCGATTCATTCATAATCTCACTGTTTGGAATCGAAACTAAAGAATCATCCGGGGTAACAATACGTGTTGATCGTAACCCTATCTCTACGACCTCTCCATAGAAACTTCCTACTTCGATCTTATCCCCCACTTTGAAAGGGCGGTCGAATAATATCATTACCCCTCCAAAAATATTCTTCAAAATATCCTGAGAGGCAAAACCAACGGCTACACCTATAGAAGCCGAAAATGCCAGGATCGTAGCGGCTGGAGGTTGAAATATTCCAGCTATAACTATAAAAATGATCAGAATCCAACCCATGATCTTTACAACTGGAATGAAACTTTTGACCGTAATTCTGTACTTCGCACTTTTTTCGGCAAATACTTCGAGTAGACGTATTAATATTCCGATCACGAAATAGCCAATGATCATAAAGACAATTGACCAAAAGATCTTGGAGAAAGAAATCAACTCAGAAATGGGCGGTGGTTGCAGCGATTCAGATACCAAATCTGTAGAAGAAGAATCAGTCTTTACTTCGGTTTTGAGTGTATCTGAAACAACTAGAGTGATCATATTCGTTGTATCTAAAGATAGAGAGTCCTGACCAATAGTATTTGTTATACAACAAATTATTAGTAGGAATAAGGAGAATGAACCTATCTTAACTAACTTCATCAGTAAATCAGGTTTTTGGATTTAAGTAAATTGATGATGGTTCTGAAAATGATTGGGGTTACGAAATAAGTATCTGATTTTTCATAAATAATCCCGTCTTCCACAAGTGATAACAGCCTCAGTCTTGCTTCTTTATCGGAAGTATTCACGACTTCAGCTAGCTGCTTTTCCGAAAGCCCATCATGAATAATCAGTGCATGTAAAACAAAGATCCTGGTCATTGAAAAAGTAGCTACGAACGAAAGGTCAGGCTCCTGAAATGACCTTATGGTTATGGTATTTTTATCTATCCGAAGCGTGGAGAGCAACCAAAAAATAAGAGCCAGGCTCACATTACTCGCAGCGAAGCCGTTAAGTCTATTGAAAAAACGAGTCCTTAAGTATTCCTGCTGTTCCTGGTCATTCAGTTTCTTAAATTTTTTATTCTCCAGGTCCTTCGCTGTTGGCTCGTAAACGATTTTATAACCGCTTATTCGGTTTCTTTTGCTTACGATATTCTTGATCTGTAGGTCAGTAAGTTTTTCTACCATTACCACATAGCTGAAATATTCGGATATCGAAACTGTTCTTTCCAAATATTGCCAACTATAGAGCGTTGAAGTTGTAACCCAAAATACATCCCTGTTTGTTGAATTGATCAATTCAAATAACAATTTCAAAGCTTCAAACCCTCCTATTTTCTTCAAGAATAAATTCTGAATATCTTCAACAACTACCACAGTGCCTTTACGGCTTTTTACTTTTGAAATTAGCTCTTCTATGCTTTTAGTCTGATCAAAACCAAACAGTTCATTGCAAAAAGCAAAGAAAGCTTCAGGCGTATTCATATTACGCTGCACCGGTATTCGAACAATTTTATGCTTAAATCCAACTTTGTCAATAGCGTAGTTAACAAAGGATGTTAAGCCACTCCACTTCTCTCCGACTACTACGGTTGCAGCATAGTTTCCTTCTTGCCAATTCTTGTAAGCCTCTTTTAATTTTTCAAGTTCCTTTTGTCTTCCTTCAAAGAGTTGAAGATCTAAAAGAGACTCAATACTATACAGTCTTTTGTAAACCACCGGGAGCCCATTAATAATGGTTTGTGATTCCGATAAGAAGTTGGAAATCTCTTTAGTGATTTGAGTCTGCTTCGCCGTAAGTATAAATCGCTCACTGAGTATGTTTAACTTTTCTTTAAAGAGTTTTGCGTTTTTTCTTGCCGTGCCTAAAATCCGAATTAGCACTCGTTTTAGGTTTCGGATAAACTCTTCACGGTACTTCTTAGAACGCTCTAACGCTTTAGCCTTTGATATGCGGAGTCTTAGATTTAAGATATTTTCGTTATCAGTAAAGGCCAGTATTTCCTCCTGAAAAACATCAACAGATTCATCAAGGTACTTTAGACTTTCATCCACAGTAATTCGAAAGCCTTCTTTTATTTCCTCTACACGAGCCGTTGAACGATCAAGATTTTCAATAACCAATTTTTTTAAATCAGTTCCTTCAGTCTCCGTGGTATCCAGTGCAGAAGAAATGCTAAAACCAATTACCTGGTCAATATCAAGCACCTCCGCATATGTTTTTTGACACGCCTGGAAAAAATCAGCACTAGTTCCCTCCAGCGCATTTTCAAACTTGGGCAGGGTTTCAAAAGAAATGAATTCTCTTGGTGATATTGCATGAAGATCGGAATAGTTAATTGGGCTATCATAGCCACAGCTCACTACAATGCGCTTTTCGGGAGGTTTTTCTGTGAATTCTTTTATTGATAATTGAAAGGAGTTAATCAAACCGATCAGCTTCTTATCTATTAAAAGCTCTGATAAGGGATTTACCAGATCTTTCTTAAGATTTTCTACTTCTTCACTTTTGAACGATTGAAGCTTTTTAACAAGAGATTCTGTAGCTTTTGAGCTTTTAATCTGAGTTTTGATCCTCTTTACAAAGCTTAGGATTTCGTTGAATTTCGGCTCAATATTTTTAGATATGAATTTGTTTAAATCCTCATCAAGCTTAATCTTTCTAACCTCAACAGAAAACTTCAGAATAACTACTTCAAGGTCGGTTCGCCATTCTTCGAACAAGGCATACAAGGTATTTTGCCACTTACTGCACTCTTGATTCCACTTTTTACTTCGGCTTGCAAAGTCTTTTTTTAACAAAGTGCTCCTGAAACATCGAGCAGAAAGCTCAACCGTATCAACCAGGTAATAATCGCGATTAAAATAGTATTGCGCATCTTGAATGATTTCAGATACAGAAGCCTCAAATGCTCTATATTTTTCCCGGACCTGACTTTTTGATTCATCCAATTCGAAAGAAGAAGCATCAGGAGATTCTTCCCACCTCTTCAGTTCAACATAAAACTGAGTGATTTCTTTATAAAGTGCTTTTCTTTCCTCAAGAACTTTCGATATTACTTCATTTCGATAAAAGTAAATCGCCATATTCCTTAAAGGGAGCTTGTGCTTCTTAAAATGTACTTTATAAGGCTTGTATCGAAATAATTTTCTGAAAACATTACATAGGCGCAATGGAATTTTCGTGAAATAGAAATGAGATTTTTTGAGTCTTTTTCTAAATCTAAGGAACCCCCTATTGATCTCTAATAACCTAAAACGATCGGGATGTTGCTCTCGGATTATATACTCAGGAACTGTTTCGAAATAACTTTCTAGTTCAGCTATTAGATCAGAAAAATCATTTTCAAATGACGCGTTTCCTTCAATTATCCATAAAGGCTTTATCTCTCCGAAAAGTTGTTCCTTATACTTTTCAGTCTCAGAAGCAGGATGTTGATCATCAGATTTAAAAAACCTGGAAGCGTGATCATAGATTTTTACTCCATAATCTAACTCATTTTCGGTCCACTTTCGAATAGGCTCAATGAAGTAATTGGCGTAAATGGAGTTAACCTGGTCTCTAATATGTTCTGATTGAGACTTCATACTCAGGCAATATGCCTAATTTTTACAGATATAATATAACAGGTAAACCGATTGAGATAAAGAATAAAGAATTTCCTAAAACCGTCTATGCCCTAGGCAGAGCTATAGGGGTACCCGCCTGAACGGACAGGCAGGTTTAGTTGGTTTTGTTTTGTCCTAAAGGCCAAAAGAAATGCTTTATTAAAATCCCCGCTTCCGAAGTGTCGGAACGCGAGGATGACGGTTCATAAGAACCCTTGGGCAGAACCTCGAGGAATTCTTCTGATTAAAACAATACGATAATAATAAGTGTATTATTTAACGGGTACGTAAAGGGCTAACTAAAATTAATATCAGCTAGTTTTAAAATTGAGTATCCATTAATACGGGTTAAGCAGCTAGTTTAACGGGTTTCTCGACGCTGACTGGAGAACTTGCTCCCAGGTCTTTCAACATCTTATAGTGTGCATAGATAGCTCCTAAAAATGTTTTTTTGGCGTGATATGGAAGGTTGAATTCCGATGTGGTTTTCTGAAGTATTTTAGATATTGCTGGGTAATGAACATGGCAAATGTTCGGAAATAGATGATGTTCTAATTGAAAATTTAAGCCCCCTGAAAACCAGTAAATGAACTTACTTTTCATAGCAAAATTAGTCGTTGTAAGTATTTGATGGACAGACCAGTTTTCATTGATCCACTCTTCATCCTGTTCTATAAAATTTGACGTTTCGATAACATGGGCAGGCTGAAAAATAAGGCTTAGTGACATACCTGCAACAAAGTGCATAGTAAAGAACATAAGCAGCGTCGTGCCTACAGGTATATCCAACATCACAATGGGAAGGACTAGAAAAAAGGCAAAATAAGATGCTTTTCTGAAGGCTATGAACATCAATTTTTTCCTGAAATCACTTCCTGCTTTTACAAAACCCTTTTCCCGGTATTTGAAAAGTTTAACAAAATCTTTAGCGGTAATCCATATTACGGTGGACATACTATAAAAAAACCAAACATATAAATGCTGGAATTCATGAAACCATCTTTTTGGTTGATGTGGTGAAAATCTTAATACAAACCGAGGCTCTATATCTTCATCGGCGTCTTCAATGTTGGTATAGGTATGGTGCAAAACATTATGCTGTATTTTCCACATGGTGGGGTCAACTCCAAGTAAAGCAGCAGAAAAACCCATGATGGAATTCACCAATTTATTGTTTGAGTAAGCCCCATGCAGTGCATCATGCATGATGGAAGTCCCAATAAAAGAGATCCCAAATCCCATTAATATCCATAAAACGAAAAGGGTTGGAACATTTGTTATGCCAGCAAAAAGAATAATGAAATAAGGAATAAGGTATAATGAAAGAGCCAGTGCAGATTTACAAAACATTTCAAAATTTGCCTTCTTTTGAAGCTTGTTAGTCCTAAAGTATTCGTTAACACGCACCTTTAGAAGGTCTGAAAATTCCTTATTAATGTCTTTTGAAAATTTGTAATGGATCATATACAGTTTTTTACCACGCTTTAATCTGTTAGCATGAGCCACAGTAAGTCGAAGTAATAGCTTACCAGAAATTACTGATCTATATGCGAAACATAAGATTGAGTGCGCCTTCCACTCTAAATCGCTTCAAATCAGACTTATTTCCTGGATTAATTTGATGGAAACTCGGTAAATCCGTTCCGATGAGATTATGGGATAAAGGTACGGCTATTTAGGTCGGCGTCCTAATTTATCATAGAACCATCATAATGGTCGATGCTAAATATTAGTAAGTTGTCAAAGACCATCTAATCGACAGACATTTTCATAATTTCTAATGGATAATAAAAGCCTTTCAGTTCATCGATTTTTACTTGTAACAGTTGATATGGTACAGTGTGAATGCGAGAATCTTTATAGCATAGATGTAAAATTCTTTACTCTGCTGTTTTTGAAGCACTATTTGTGACTACACTGTCCAATTTATTCCGGCACCTCCAGGCAATAGGACCCCGGAATAAATCCGTAGAGTTTCTTCCAGTACTAGTGTACATCATCCGCCTTTATATGTTTTGAAACTAAAATATCCACTCTCAGAATAAAGATGGTTATAAGCATTAGTACTTAATGCCACTATGAAATGTTACCCTGGGACGTCGGGAAATCGGAGAAATAGTTTGCGATTTTTTAACATAAACCTTTGAAAGTATTCTTCCGTATTTAACTTTGTAACTCAAAGTACTTTTAATGACTAAAGAAAAATACATCGAAGACCTCAGTGAAATTCGCTCTATCATGGATCGGTCTTCACGCTTTATTTCGCTTAGCGGACTCTCAGGAGTAATAGCTGGTTTTCTTGCATTAACCGGAGCATATATGGCCTACAGAACAGTTTATATTGGTCAGGATTATTTCAGTTACCGGAGAGCAACCTTAACTGGCGAAAGTGCCACTCAGTTATTATTGATCGCTTCCTCTGTCCTCTTGCTTTCTCTGGCAGGAGGTATTTTATTAACACGCTCAAAAGCTAAAAGAGATGGTTTAAGTCTTTGGGATCAACAATCGAAAAGATTGGTTATTAACCTCGCTATTCCCTTGGTAGCCGGTGGGGTTCTTTGCTTAATCCTGTTGGGAAAAGGATTCGTGGCGCTCATTGCCCCACTGACTTTACTTTTTTATGGTTTAGCTTTGATCAATGCGAGTAAATACACACTCTCTGAAATAAGAGGCTTGGGCATAGCAGAGATAACTTTAGGCCTGGTAGCCTGTCAGTTTATTGGATACGGATTATTATTCTGGTCCATTGGTTTCGGAGTACTCCATATTGTTTATGGGATCCTGATGCATTACAGATACGGATCGTGAAGGAAATCCTTAAAAATCTAAATAAAGCATTTGAAAATAAAACAAGGCTCGGAATTATGTCCGCACTTGTAGTAAACGAGCATATGGACTTTAACAGCCTTAAATCGCTGCTTGATGTTACGGACGGTAACCTGGCCTCCCACTTAAAATCTCTGGAAAAAAACGAATATATAGAAATGAAAAAACAGTTTATCGAACGAAAACCTAATACGCAGTATTCAGTAACAAAGTCAGGAAAGCAAGCATTTGTAAAACACATTAAGGCGATCGAAGAACTACTGAAGTAAAAAAATTTATCTAATCACTTTGAAATACAAAGTACTTTTAAATCAATAAATTATGAATGAAGAAAATCCAAATACACCGGTAAAAAGCGTAGGAAACTGGGTTAAGAACTCTGTTTCCCTAAAGTTAATCACCATAGCCATACTCGTTATGCTATTGTTAATTCCATCCTCAATGATTGAATCCATAATACATGAACGAGCTAACCTGAGTGAACAAGCGATTACCGAAGTGAGCGGAAAATGGGCAGGCGATCAGTTGGTCAATGGACCTGTTCTAATTGTTCCTATAGTATATGAATACAAATCCAAAAAAGAAGAAGAGCCTGATGAGGTCATTAGATATTTACATATTCTCCCGGAAGACCTTAATGTTTCTGGAACTCTGAACCCGGAAATACTTAAGAGAGGTATTTACGATGTCGCTGTCTATGAATCGGAAATGAAGGTAGAAGGCGAATTTCTGCTTAATCAAAAAGTAGACCGAGATCATCTCAAGGAAATCAAATGGAATGATGCACACCTTGCTATTGGAATATCAGATATGCGTGGGATTAAAGATAATATTGTAGTCCATTGGGATAAGAAAAGATATAAAGCAGAGCCAGGATCAAGAATCTCAAATAGAACCTTATCAGGAGTAACCGTTGACTTGCCTGACTTATTTCCAAAACGTGGCGAAGCCGTGAAATTCAACTTTGGTCTGAAGCTAAAGGGTAGCAGAAACCTTTCTTTTATTCCTCTTGGTAACGAAACCAAAGTTGATCTGGAATCTGGATGGAGTTCTCCGAGTTTTAATGGAAATTTCCTGCCTGACCATAGAGAAATCACAGAGGCCGGTTTTACCGCAAACTGGAAAATACTTCAACTCAATAGAAATTTTCCTCAAAGCTGGGTTGGTGGGTATCTATCCCTGAATATTCAGGAGTCAGCTTTTGGGGTGGATCTTTTTATGCCTCTGGATGATTACAAAAAGGCTATTCGGTCAGAAAAATATGCCGTTATGACCATTTTTCTTACTTTCCTGATCTTCTTTCTGGTGGAGGTCATGAATGGAAAGAAGATCCACCCTTTTCAGTACACACTGGTAGGTTTATCACTCTGCTTGTTCTATGTGCTACTCATATCTATCTCTGAGCACTCCAGTTTTAATAAGGCTTATATGATTTCCGCGCTTGCAACAACAGCTATGATTACCCTGTATTCCAGAAGTATTTTTAAATCAGCCGGATCAACAGCTTTGATGTCTGTTACGCTGATTGGTGTGTACTGCTTTTTGTTCGTCACCCTGCAACTGGCCGATTATGCCCTGCTTATGGGAAGTGTAGGATTAATGTTGATATTATCGGCTACTATGTATTTCACGAGAAATATCAATTGGTACAAGCTTTCAACTAAAACTTCATAAATATCCAATCAGAGCTGTCTTGAAAGTGGTGTACGGGTCATCCTGAACTTGTTCCGATTTCCTCAGAACAGGATCTTTAGCAAGCGTTAGATTCTGAAATAAATTGCTTATGACGTGCTCATCGGTCAGACCGCTTAGAGCGGTTCGACCGGTATGTTATCCAGTTTTGTGAGTTTTGAAACCAAAATTTTACCTCTCAGAATGACGGCTTCGAGAGACTTCTAAGACAGCCTTCCTTACACAATATTAATCCCAAAATCATGAGATATATCCCATTTATAATTTTCTCACTTTTTATCGGCTGGATGATTTTTCTGGCCGATACCAACCAGCAAAACTTCATTATGAAAATTGGTAACAAGGTAGCATTTGGTGACAAAATAGGTCACTTCTCCTTGTTTGGAATACTGAGCGCTTTATTGAATTTAGCTTTGAGATTTCGAACCGTTACGTTATCTGGATTTAACATTTACAAAAGTTCCGTTCTAGTGTTAAGCTTTGCTTTACTGGAAGAAATCAGTCAACTGGCTTTCCCAAACCGTACTTTTGATCTTACGGATGTTGCCTTTGATATTTTAGGGGTAATTACATTTTCAAGCAAAGTTATTATTAGGAGAATTAGGTCAATTTTTAATTATGGTTTGTGACATTAAAAACCATTATCTAAGTTGGTCAAAAGTATCTGTATTTTCATTTTCAAGCTTTTTTTTCAACTCAACCAGCTTTTCTTTCCTTCGAACATAAATTCCATGTTCCCATCGTGATCCATAAAAAGTGAGGATCACTACAACAGAAATGAATATGATGTAAATAAATGACTTATCATTCTCAAATATTCCAAAAACAACTATTAAAAGCATACCCAAGGCATAAAATCTTACCCATCTCGAAAATTGTACCTGGTAATGCGCTGTAGAGATTGCTTTATCGAGCGTTCCAGACATACTTCTTTCAAAATTATCCCTGCCTTTAAGACGTTTATATCTGAACCATAGAACTATGGGAACGCTTAGTAAAAGCCCTGAACTCATGAGGTAAATAGTAAGGTCATGAGCATCTTTGTGAAAAGCCATACTCAAAAGAAAAAGACCTGTAAAAAGGTTTACAAAAAGGATCAGAAGCTCACTTATATTACTGATTTTTAAAGATTTATCCTTACTTCTCTGAATGCTGTTAAATAATGCGTTCTGATTAACTGTATACATAGGCTTATCATTTTGTTTGTTCCAAATCTCTTTTAGTTCATCCAACTCCATAATGCTCTCTTTTTTCTGATTCTTTAATCAAGTATTTTTTCAAACGGTTTATTTTTACTCCAACATTACTCTCTCCTATCCCAAGCATATTCGAAATCTCTTTATAGCTGAAACCATCAAGCATTAATAATAATATTGAGCGGTCAATCTCATTGAACCTATTTATTTGCCGGTATATCCATTCCAATCGTTCATCTATTTCATGATTTTCAGAAACAAGAATATGTGCTATATCAGATATATCTTCTTTACCCAAATCATTCTTTTTCTCTTTTCTAATCCAAGTAATCGCTGTGTTAAGCGCTACCCGATAAATCCATGTTGTCTCTGCTGATTCATTTCTGAATTTCGGAATAGAACGCCATAATTGAATGGCTATTTCCTGAAACAGGTCATCTCTATCGCCAGAGTCAAATGCGTAAGAACGGACTACTTTAAAAAGCAGTCCTTTATGCTTTTTGAGCCACCTTTCAAAAATCTGTTCATGCTCTTTAACCTTCACTCAATTACTAGTCTCATACTCAAATGAATTTCTTACAATACCTTAATTTTTTTTTAAAAAAATCTATCATTATATGACTTTAATCATTTTCGAGACTGATTTGGAGCATGGTTAAAGAGTATACAAATCAATACATTCCCATGAACCAAATTGTATAGCCATGTTTTATAGAAAACCACTAAATACAAGAGTTTTCCATAGGATTGGTAACTCATATGCCAACTTCATCGATGGTGACCATTTTTTAGGAAGAAACTCCCTAGATGATAATTGGATGACCCACCGTACACCCGTTTCAAACATTAGTAAGACCAATTCCGAATATGTGATCTCACTTTCTCTTCCCGAATATCGAAAAGAAGATATCGAAGTTGTAATTGAAAATGATGAGCTAAAATTAAAAGCGAGTAGTACGAATGATTACCCCGTTTACCAAACCTATGAACTTCCTAAAGATGTAATTTTAGATGGAATAGAGGCAAAATTCGATCATAACATTTTAGTTATAACTATTGAACGTGGCCGTGAAGTAGAAAATGTCAGGTCGATAGCTATTCAATAGGCTAGCTAGAAAACTCATTGAAACCGAGCGCACCTGAAAAGTATTATTCAGACCGAAAGCCATTTAAAAACCAGAAAAATGAAAACTATACTTGTTCCTACCGATTTCTCTGATGCTTCTTTAAAAGCGGTAAGTGTTGCTAAAAAGCTGGCATCTCTTGATCATGGCATCATTCATTTCCTCCACCTCATGGATATTCCCATCGACTGGATACACATGAACAAAGGTCAGGAAAAACTATACCCGGATATCAGTAAAAAAGTGAGCGAAGCTAACTCTATGCTGGATGAGTTGGTAAAAGATGCGGAAAGTAGTGACATAGAAGCTCACAAACACGTCCATTATAATCATCAGTTCTCGGAGATCACTCAGTATTGTAAGGATATTTCGTGCGATCTGATTGTCATGGGTTCAAAAGGCATTCATAACACCTTCGATTTTCTTGTTGGTTCAGTAACACAAAAGGTTGTACGAACAGCTTCAGTTCCTGTAGTAGTTGTTCCCTCAGGCGCTAAAACATTCAACCTGCAACGAATTGCCTTTGCTTCTGATTTTCAGGATGAAGCACTAGTCCCTTATTATCAGGTTTTAGAATTGGCCCAGGATGCAGCCGCATCTGTTCATTTGGTGTATGTTAATACCCCTTTTGACTTTATCAATACTCCTATTATGCAAACACGAATGGATGCATTTGACGACGAGAGCCGCGATTTAAAGGAGCAAAAAACCATTTATAACTACATTCATTTCGAGGAAGGAATAGCACACTTTTGTAAAGACCATGAAATCGACCTTCTGGTATTGATAACCCATGGAAAGAAAAACCTTCCAAGATTATTGGGTGGCAGTTTTACCGAATCCGTAATTTCACACTCCAAAATTCCTGTGATGTCTATTAACCTTGCTCCTTAATGTCAACTCGAATCATTTATTCGAAAAAAATGAGGCTTTCCACAAAAGCATTAAGTGTAAGTCATTCTGAGAGATAAAATTTTGGTTTCAAAATTCACACAAACTGGATGACAGGTTTAAGACCCTCTTCCGGAGCATCGGAACGAGTTCAGGGCGACCCAAAAGAGAGATTTTCATTTTTAAATCTAAGAGTCATGATGAACTTGTTTCAGCATCTGTTCCCAACTTGTCATAAGCAGTATAGCGAAGAATCTAACACTCCTTTTTTACTCTCATGAAAGGAGATTCTTCATCCCAAAGTTTCGGGACATTCAGAGAATTACGAACGGGCTTTTGCAAACAGCCTGATTTAGTTTAGTAGTATTTTTTATTTGCTCACCCCCCTATCAAAGTTAACATAGGAATCTCTCCTTTGGAAGCTACTTTTCTTGTATTGCCTTTTTGAAGGATTCGTGTGATCATATTATGATGACGCGGCAACAAAACAAGTATGTCAATATTATTTTTATCGACATAGTTTTCAAGGCCTTCTTCTACGCTACTATTTACTTCAAAATGAAATGATGGATGAAGCTTTAACATTTTAGCATTTAAATCACGAACAACACACGACTGATTTATATTCAATGATCTTTTATCACTCACATGGATAATGTGCGTATCGGCATCAAATGCTTCTGCTAAAGCAATAATAGGTTTGAGGCAAGCTTCATTTTCTATGGTCTTGCAATCAACCCCAAAAGCGACCCGCTCTATTCCACTCTCCAAAGTTGTGTTTGGAGGAATGGAAAGCACGGGAACTTTACTTTCCCTTATAATTCCGTAGGTTATACTTCCGATAAATACATCTTTCAAGCCAGAAGCGCCGGTGGTGCCCATGACTATGAGATCCACATCTTCATTTTCAACCTTCGAAAGAATGCCATCATGGGCAAAAGATGGTGATACGTGTTTCTCAATAGGAATATCATGGAGACCTTTAGTGTTTCTCACAAAGATTTTTAGTTTATCGCTTTCTTCTGCATATAAATCTCCAATGTCGTAATGGAGTGGTGCACTACCATATTGTTGTGCCGGAACCGGGACATGGTAAGCGTGAAACACAACTAGTGAAGAACCTAGTTTACGAACTAGCGATCCGGCAACTTCAAGAGCATTTTTAGAGCACTCAGAGAAATCAACCGGAACCAAAATTTTAGTGATTTTTCCAGTTTTATTTTTCATGGCTACAGGGTTTTTCAAAAGAAATGTAAATATGATGACCAATATATACTATGAGATATATCATTGAAATAACTGATAAGAATCATATAAATCACTTGATCTTAAAAAAGCCGTTTCTTGTTAGGAAAATAGATCATTCAAATATTCAAGTGAAAGGTCTTAGAAAACATAAACGTAACGCATTGGTGGATGTCATTTCATTCATCTGTTTTCTAATACTTACAAGTACCGGACTCCTAATTCATTTTGTACTTCCGCCGGGAAGCGGCCACCATAAAGTGCTCATGGGTATGAATAGGCATGAATGGGGCGATATCCATTTTTGGTTTGGGTTAATATTTATAATATCAATTATAGGCCACCTATTGCAGCATCAAAAATGGATTTCAGTGACATTCCGCTTTAAGTCCGGTCATCAGTCCTAGTGACTACTTTTTTATATTTTGTCCTATATTTCAATAAATGAAAATCCGCAGGAAAACCAACCTTTGCCCTAACTGCTCAGCTCAACTCAATTCTATTTATAATTATTGCCCACTTTGCGGACAGGAGAATACAAATAACTATGTCTCCTTCAAGCTTCTGATTGCTGACTTTTTTAATACCTTTTTTGCTTTAGACAGCCGTATAGCAAAGTCTATAAAACCATTCCTTTTCAAACCTGGGTTTCTTACCAATCATTACGTAGATGGGAAGAGAATGGCATACGCGCACCCTTTGAGATTATATTTTATTCTGAGCCTGTTTTTCTTTTTTGTTTTTAGTAAGGAAGCACAAGAAGGTTTCAGTGAGGGCTGGAACAATTATGCTTCACTTGATGAGGTTGAAGGGATTGACTCTGCTACGCTATTGATTATTACCTCTACTTTAAATGATAACGAGCTTGCCGATCTTGAAGAAGAACTTAATGGAAATGAGCTAGGGGACTTGAGAAGTTCCATTCGTAACAATTTATCCCTTGAAAAGAAAAGTGAGCTGGCACAGAGACTTGATAGTTCGCTTATAAACAAATTAAAGTTAACTCCTGAAGACCTAGCCAGAGAAACTGAAAAGGATTCTATAAAAAACACTACAAAAAAACTTGCTCGTGAAGAAGATCTTGAAACTGATTCAACAGAAAAAAATAATGGCTTTTTTGACGTTTTCAATGAAATAGATGAGGTTCTCATTGATAAATACAAAGACAATCCAAGAGTCACAGACGAGCAGCTTTATGATTCACTTGAGATAGAAAATGCTAGCGATTTCCAGCGACATCTGGTTCTTCAGGTAATCAAAGTTAAACGGGGAAATGAAAATGCGCTGGCCGAACTTATACTTGAAAACCTGCCATTGATGATGCTGGCCCTGATCCCGATTTTTGGACTTGTTCTAAAGCTATTTTATATAAGGCGAGGGCAATTGTACATCAAGCATGTTATTCACGCATTACATTTACATTCTTTTGCATACTTTCTTTACGGTGCGAGTACTCTTATAACGATTTACTTAGTAACTGATGAAGGTAGCGGTGGATGGGTACTGAATATTAGTTTTATCGTTGTTTCAATTTATTCATACGTATCTTTTCTCAGCGTTTATAAGCAGCACTGGTTCAAGACTTTATTCAAGTTCAATGCAGTGGGTTTTATTTATCTGATTTTCATCTTTGCTTTTTTCCTCGCTGAGATCATTATCTCATTTGCCTTATTCTAGCAAAACCTCATTTTTAGGTTAAGTTCATCAGAAGATTTTACTAACACATTTTGAATACCTAATCATCTTATATATAATTGTCTTATGTATTCAAAAGAACTTTTGAAAGGAACACTGAAAACAATCATTTTGAGCTTGCTGGAAGAAAATGGTCGTATGTATGGTTATGAGATTACCAAAAAGGTAAAAGAGCAATCTGCCGGGGAAATCCAGCTGACTGAAGGAGCCCTCTATCCTACCCTTCATGCATTAGAAGCAGCTAAGCTTGTTACTGTTGAAAAGGAAAGTATTGGAAATCGTGTTAGAAAATACTATCGCATAACTGAAATGGGAACCACAAAGTCAAAAGAGAGAGTAGATGAATTTTACGAATTCGTAAGTACTATGAAAAGAATACTAACGCCCCAAACCATCTAATCATGAATGAATTAACCGAATTACAAGTCATTTTTATCAGAAAAGAGATTGAAAGAAATGGCATCAAGAATAAAACATTACGGGAAGAACTGACCGATCATTTCAGCGAAGCTGTACTCGAAAAATTATCAGAAGGAATGGATTTTCATAAAAGCTTTCAATCTGTTTTGAAGTCCTTTGGAGAGGAAGGTCTTTTGAATCTTGAAAAAGAAACCAATACCGCAGTAAGGCAAGCCAAAACGAAAAAGTGGTATCAATTTATACCCATGAAAATGGCCGCGTGTCTTTCTCTTCTAGTTGTTTCAGTAGGCGCACAAGACCCTCCTGATATCCCCCCGAAAAAAGGTGAACTAAAG
This sequence comes from Bacteroidota bacterium, assembly GCA_039030555.1. Taxonomy (GTDB): domain Bacteria; phylum Bacteroidota; class Bacteroidia; order Cytophagales; family Cyclobacteriaceae; genus JBCCDY01. The sequence goes on along the minus strand of JBCCDY010000009.1, from coordinate 170,179 downwards.
ATTACATCCAGTTTTGGTGCAAGGATGCATCCTATTAAAAAAGTTGAAATGCATCATAATGGCGTAGATATAAAAATGGAAGTAGGTACTGAGGTACTTGCTACATCAAGTGGAACAATAGAAGAAGTTCGTTATTCTGATGAAGGATATGGAAATAAAGTTGTGATCCGGCACGATAAGGAATATCAAACTATGTATGGTCAGCTTTCTGAAATAAATGTTAGAGTCGGTCAAAAAGTAAAAAAAGGTGACGTGATTGCACTTTCAGGGAATTCAGGAGCTTCCACCGGACCACATCTACATTATGAAGTGGTAAAAAACGGAGAAAAGGTAGATCCTGAAAACTACTTTTAGCTATTCGCTAGGTGAAGTTAGCTACTATATGCTTTTGCTTTTTATTGCCCAATGCTTGTACAAACCTCAGGGGAATCGCAAAAGAGAATCGACATACTCCAAGAAAGATTTGTTTCAGCTTTAAGTAGGCGTAAATCAACACAGCCAACTTAAAATCAGAGAGCATAAAAACGAGACTCCTAGTTCAATTTTTAAACTTGGGTTTACCAATGGTATGAGTTATCTCTACAAATAACTAGATACTTTTTTCACTTAAAAATGCATCTATCTTTAATTGTAAGTGCATTATAGTTTCCTATAAAAGAAGTTTACGTTCTGATTATTCGAGTTAAGTTCCTATTATTGGTGCATGGAACTTCTTGGAATTGATATCGGCGGAACAGGCATTAAAGGTGCCATTGTCGATACAAAAAAAGGTGAGCTAATCACAGAACGTTATCGCATCGATACCCCACAACCCCCTACACCAGAAGCTATAATTCATACGGTTCATAAGATCATTAAGGAGTTTAACTGGAAAAGAGGGATTGGCTGTGGTTTTCCAGCTGCAGTAAAGCATGAAATCGTGAAAACGGCGGCCAACATAGATGATAGCTGGATTGGAATGAACGCAGCTGAAGAGATCTCAAAGGTAACAGGGTGCCCTGCTCATGTAGTTAACGATGTAGATGCTGCAGGATATGCGGAAATGAAATTTGGAGCAGGTAAAAAACACGATGGACTCGTAATGGTTATAGCTGCCGGAACTGGTATTGGAACTGCCATTTTTTCAGAACAGATTTTAGTACCAAACACTGAATTAGGTCATCTGAGACTTCATGGAATAGATGCTGAAAAATATGCCGCTAATTCTGTGCGTAAAGAAGAGGAACTACCTATGGATGTATGGGCAAAACGTTTCAATGAATACCTAAACCGAATTGTAGAACTGTTCTGGCCGGATTTGATCATTCTGGGAGGAGGGATTTCAAAAAAGTTTGAAGAGTATGAAAAATACTTTGATATGGACACCAAGATTGTCCCTGCTTCTATGCGAAATGAGGCCGGTATTGTAGGTGCAGCATTGGCTGCTAAACATGAGGGGATTAGGTAAGTACGACAAACAAAAAGGAACTGTCTTTTTTTGACAGTTCCTTTGGTAAAAAGTCAAAGTTATTTAACTACAGATATTCTCTTCGAAGTACGAACTTTATTGTCTTCGATAACAAAATTATAAATACCAGCCGGCAAGACTGATACATTAATTTGCGTATTTTCAGATAAAGGTCCTGACATCATGGACTTTCCTTCAATATTAAAAATTCGCCACTCAGCATCTTTAGATAGATATTGTTGCTGAATATTCAAAATCTGAGAAGATGGATTCGGATAAATAGTCAAATCATCTTGAAAAACATCAATGTTAGATAATATTATTGCTTCAACAGTAAAAGTGAAAGTATTCATATTTGTTCCCCCAGAGCCATCATCTACAGATAATGTAATAACACTTGAGCCTTCACCTACCTCGCTTATTAATAAAGAATCTTCATTGATTGTCACTGTTACAACATCTTCTGATGCACTAGATACCGATAACATCAATGTATCTTCTTCATCAGAATCGGCAAATACATCAGAAATGTTTATAGTCTGATTTTGAAAACCTGCATCTACAGTTACATCAGATAGCTCATTTACTATATCAGGTATATCATTAACTCTGAATTGAAAGTTCGCAAATGCTTCGTTACCATTACCATCGGCGGCAGCAATGGAAAGAGTGCTACTCCCCGTACCAGAAACTTCTGTAATCGTAGCCGTATTACCCTGTGTAGCAATTGTTACAAGATCATCCCTGGAACTGGCTGTAATAAAAGTAAGTTCATCTCCATCACTATCCACGAATACTCCATCTAAATCTACAGTTGTACTTGAGAATCCCTCATTAACGACAATATCATCTATATCCTCGTTGTTAATAATATTTCCAACCCGCAAGTCTACCGGGATTCTTACTAAATTATTATCCGGATCGTTAGATGAAATAAATAAATCAAAGCTGAATGAACCGCTACCTACTTCATCAGCATTTATTGATATAGTGGATACGTCAGCATCTCCTTCTTCTTCAATTGTTCCACTTGTTACATCCTGCTCAACACCCATATCTGGAGTATTTGAGGATAAAAGATTCAAACCGCCGGTGTTCAAAGCAATACTTGCAATTTCATTTGAAATCTCCCTAAGCTCATTATCAGTTACAAATAAGCCGTCTTCAGAGATAAACATTAAATAGTAGTATCTCAGATCATCGCCATTCAAACCAGTAATCAGGTTTTCGTCTGTAAGTGGACTCAAGTTTAGATCTCTTTCCAAGTTGCCATTATCTTCCAGTATGATTATTTGATTAACCGACGGGAGGGTTCCTCCAAAGACTCTTCTATAAAAAATTCGGAAACCAGAACCTAAGAAAGAAATATCATCTTCAAAGCCACTTACCTCCCGACCGCTTTCACTATTTAATTCGCTAGATGTACTAACTCCAAAGGAGGAAGCTCCTGAAAGATTTCCTGATGATATGAATACACCATTCGATATTAGAGTAAAGTAATCAATAGAGGTAGAAGAGGAAATTTCACCATCTGTATAATTGATACTCCCATTGCCATTCGTTCCGAACTCATTACCATCCTCAAATGGTCCACCAAAAAACTCATCGTTACCTTCGTTCATAAATTGCACAGTTCCCGGAGTAAGGTCGGATAATACTGGTTGCGCAGAAACAAAACGTGTTAATATATCTTCAAGATCAGGAAACGACAAATCAACGAACTCCCAATCAAGATCACTTCCTCCTGTGTTTGAAATATTGATGGCTATATCCTCTGTTTCTCCCGAAAATAACTCGACCTCAATTAACGCAGGATTAACTTCTATTTGAGGTGCATCCAAAGAATTAGCATTAATATTAATTTCAAAAGTTGGATTGTTAACATCGTTTGTGGTGATAGTTACTGTCTCGTTTATCATACCCTCAGAAGTAGGGGTCAGACTAAATAATAATTGCTGGCTTTGAGTAGGGCTAATCGAAGCCTCTACCGGTGATACAGTAAGAAAAGAATTACCGGAAGTAGATGAAATAGTAAGAACATCAGATCCAACATTTTCTATCTCAATTGATAAAGTGCTCGTATTATTAGTAAATATATCTCCAAACTGAAGTAGTGTTCCACTTATTTCTACCTCAGGCTCACCTTCAACTGTAATTGTCGCTTCTATTGATATCTCCGGTGTCACAGGATCATTCGATTCAAATACGATCCGTGCCGGATAGGTTCCAGCTATAAAATCTGTCGTTTCAAACTGAAAATTTATATCCTGATCTGTTCCAGCTGAAATGCTAAAATCAGGATTTACCGATATCCATCCTGGAACTTCCGTTCTCGTGTAACTGAACCCTCCACCATTTCCACCACTTGACCATGCTAAGTATCTTAAATCATAAAATCTAGCTAGTCCTGTTAAGTGCAGCGAATAGTCAAACTCATACAGAAAAAAATCTTCAGTATCCTCGCAACTTGGACAAGCATTACCCGACCAATCACCATAATCATCGTTTAAACTAACAGCACCACTTCTTCCAAATGCCCACTCTGTTCCCAACGGACCATTATTATAACCATTTTCCAAAGCAGCATTAAATAAGCCTTCCTGAGCACCCCGAGTTATATAGATATCATCTGCAATACGATCCTGGTTTTCAGCAATAAAAGGATCCGCTCCCGGCAATTTTGTAAAAACAACTGGTTCTGCTCCTGGCAATTCTACTCTTATATTTCCAGTCAGTTCACTTTCACCAGTATTCGCTACATTAATTATAAAGGTGGAAGTAGAATCAGTAGGATAAACCCCTTGATCAATTAATTCCGTATTAGCTATAGATATAACTGGGTTCCCCACTCCCTCACCATTAAGGTTTATAGATACAGAAGGGAGGTCAGGGTCGTCTGTACTTAATGTCAATTCTCCAGAAAAGCTATTTACAGCATCAGGTGTGAAAACAATATCTAGTAAAGTTGGATTTAGGCTGGGAGCGACAGATAATGAAGTTGCTACAGGTACGAAAGCAGGATTATCCGAACTTATTCCAGATATAGAAACAGGAACAAAACCTTCATTATCGAATTCTAATGAAAGAGTCTGGCTACTGCCGACAATAATATCGTCAAAACCTATTTCCAGCTGAAAGTCTTCATTAATTTCCGGCTCTCCTCCAGAAACGGTTATTTGAATGGGAATAGTTATCTCTGATTCATCCAAATCATTTGAGCGAAGAATTAAGCTGGCCTCATAGGTACCAGCACGAAGTTCTGCAAAGTCAAGAGATACCATCAATTGCTCGCCGCTTTCTATTGAAGATGAACTAGAAAAACCATCTGATTCATCTAAAGTTAGCCAACCAGGGAACTCCTGTCGGGTATAAGAAAATGCTCCACCGCCCTGTCCACCTTCGCTAGCTCCCATATTCCATGATAAGAACTGGATGTCAAAGTACCTGTTTTCATTAGTTAGACGCATTGAATAAAAAGAAGTGAATTCAAAAAACAGATCCCTTCCAACCGAGCTGGGAGAAGCCACATCGCTCCAGTCGTCATAATCAAAAACTCCCTGTTCCGTCGTTTTTCCAAAAGCCCACTCTGTTCCCTCTGGACCACTATTGTTTTCAGTTCCAAGGGTTGACTGTACAGCAGCGTTTATAAGTGCTGCACCATTTCTGTTATTTACATGTGATCTTGTAATCCAGACATCATCAGAAATTACATCGGTATTTTCCAGAGTAATAGGCTCTACATTCAATAGTGACGGTCTTTCGAATGTAACTACATCTTGCGATGTTGATTCTACTTCCAGGCTGAATTCAAGGGTACCATCACCTGTATTCTCAATTATGAGTACCTCCTGATTACTTGTACCTGCGTCAAAACTGAAAGTTAGTGACGTAGAGGGTAAATCGAGCTCAGGAGCATTTTGTCCTATTACACTTACTGGTAAGATAACATCTGGTACGTTTGAAGAAATTGTCAAATTTCCCATGGCTGTTCCAACAGCTGTCGGTGTTCCCGAGAGTGTAACTAAAGCACTACCAAAAGGAGGAATGTTAAAGGTGGTTGGACTTGCAGAAAAAACTTGATTATCAGATACAACATTATCGATCTCAAGGAAACCGCTTCCCATGTTGGATATTATGAATTCCGAAGTTGAGGTTGCGCTTATAACTGTAGATGGTAACTCAATATCATCTTCATTAAGAACTAAATCTGGCACTCCTCCTCCTATATTAAGTGTTACCGGAATTTCTATGGTTGAATTATCTGTAGCATTGGAATTGATGACTATAGTTGATTCAAAAGTTCCCGCTCTGAAAAGAGATAGGTCAGCGACGATAATAACTTCTTCAGAGCTTTGGGCACCCACGGAGCCTTCATTAATATTTGCGCCTAATACCTCTCCAACAATCTCCTGTCTTAAATAAGAGAATCCCCCACCATTATTATTTTGAGTCCAAGAAAGAAACTGAACATCAAAAAATCTGTCTTCATCAATCAAACGTAAAGAATATACATTTTCAAAATCAAAAAAGTTACTAACTCTCGGCCCTGCATTGTCTCTCCACCTACCATAATCATCCGGAACAGACTGCACGGTTGGGAATAAAGACCATTCCGTTCCTGAGGGCCCATTACCATTAAAACTTGATTCATTAGCTGCATTGAATAAACCACTATTGTTTCCACGAGTAATAAAAACATCTGCATTGATACGATCCTGATTTTCCTCAAGAGTGGCATCGGCGAAATCATCTTTAACAAACATGACAGAGCTTGCAATACTCACAACAGGGTTTTCAATGAAAATTTGATAATCCAAAGTAGAATTGCCTGAATTTGAAATGGTTAGTATAAGCTCTAAATTATCACCAACATCACCCTCAAAGGTTAAGGAAGCCGGGCTCGCATCAATATTAACAACTTGAGCTAAAACTGAAACAGAGGTGATTAGACAGACAAACAGAGTAGCAACTAGAAAGTAAAGTAATCTCATTTTAATTATAAGGGTTGTTTTTACATTAAGATAACACTTTTTGGACTTAACTAACAATAGATAGTATCCATCGAACGTTAGATTATGTTCTAAGTATCTAATTAGTAACGATGATTTTACTTTTTGCACTTTTAGTGGAACTTGAAATTACCAGATAGTAAATACCCTCCGATAATTCAGATATATTTATTTTATTACTATTTGGGCTAAGCTCTCCGTTCTTCAGAGTTAAACCTGTAAGGTCTAGAAGCCTCCATAAAGTCTGAAATTCAGTGCCAGGGTTCTGGATGATGATACAATCTTCTGCTGGATTGGGGTATATTGAAAAACTGCTAACTGCAACATCAGAACCCGAAAGAATAAGAGACTCTATTTCAAAGTTGAACTCTTCAGTTACAACTCCCCCAAACCCATCGTCTGCAGTAATAGTAATGATACTTTCTCCTACACCAACCTCGGTAAATACAATTTTATTATCTACAAAATCAGCTACAACTACACCCGGAAATTCGCTTGTGATAGAAAATGTTAAGCTATCTTTTTCAAAATCTTCAAACAAATTCAGTACATCAATAGAAGTTGAGTTAAAACCTTCATTTACAACTATATCATCTAGATTGCGAGAGATGGTTGGTATTCCGTTTATTCTTACTTCAAATGAGGTACTGGAAGAATTACCTTCTGAGTCAGAAGCGTTAATGCGAATTAAAGAAGTTCCTTTACTTATCTCTCTTAAAACCAGAGTGGTTTCATTAATGAACACAGATATGATATCGGTATTATCCAATACAGCATCAAACATTAGAGATTGCCCATCAAAATCCACAAAAACATCCTGTAGGTTAATGTTTAACGAATCGAAGCCTTCGTTAATAAGAACATTGTTAAGTGGCCGATTGAGAGTGATATCATCAACAATATTTATTTCTGAATAAATACACTTCGGCTCCTCGAGATTACTATTTATCACAACTTTTGAATTAAATGTTCCAGTTACAGTAGCAGTAAATGAAACTTTTAGAGCTGCCCTCTCCAAAGGAGCTATACTTAAACTCGATGGGGAAATGGAAAAACCATCAGAACTTAGTATAATATCTGTTATTTCTAAGAAACCGGTACCTCCATTAAATACTTCAAATTGAACAGAGTCAGAATTTCTTCCCACAACAGTTCTTGGTATTACAATTAGAGTATCGGAAAATGATATTTCCGGTGTACCACCATTAACCTCAATCAGTATTGGAATTTCGATTTCAGAATTACTTATCGAATTTGAACTTATATTTATTCTTCCGTCAAAAATCCCTGCACGAAAAAGAGAAAGATCCGCTCTTATTTCTACAATTTTCGTTTCACCTGGCTCCAAAAAACCAGCACTTACATCCTGACCCAAAACAGGGAGAATCTCGGATCTCTCGTAAGAGATACCACCTCCACTATTCTGCCCTACAAATGAAAGTAGCTTTACATCAAAAAATCTGTTAGACTCAGGAAGATAAAGAGAGTAAATATTCTCAAAGCTCGAGAAATCATCTACACAACTCGGGCAAGCCGTTGTAGCCCAGTTTCCATAAGATGATGAATCCAGAGTTAACGTAGAACCAAGCGCCCATAAAGTACCAAAAGGACTAATATCTCTTTCAAAAACAGTTTCCGTAGCTGCATTAAATGGGCCTTGAACATCGCCTCTGGTAATAAAAATATTATCTGTAATTCTATCTTGGTTAATTTCAAGTTGCGGATTTGCAAAATTAGATTTCGAAAAAAAAATAGGTTCAGAAACAAATCTAGGACCTTCGGTTAACAAGGTCCAATCAAGAACTTCTGTTCCATTGTTCGTGATATCAATATGAATAATTGAAGTATCTCCAACTTCTCCATTAACTACAATAGTAGTAGTGTCAAGATCTATAACCTGAGAAAAAATTGATGTTATAAAACAGGCATGAACTACTAAAAAATTCAAAAGAAGTTGTCGCACTTCAAGCTATGATATTTAGTGTCATTCAAACTAATAATTTATAATTGAATAAGTGCAATTAACCTAAGAAACATCATCTGCAAAATTCAATAAGTATATACAACAAAATAAAGAAGTTAGTAACATTTTGAACTAGACGTTATTCGATTGAGTGAATTCCAGATGTCATGCTCAATATCCTTGGGGCTTAGTTTAAATAGTGTGAGATATTTCTGCTCATCGGAACAGTAGAAATCTAATACTTGTACGTTTAAAAGTATTTCCCTTTTAGTAAAGAAAGCATCAAAAAATTGAACTTGTCCGTTATAATGATCCTTTCCTGATTTTGATCTCAGCTTATAAAATACTGGAGTGGTTTTGGTCACTTCAGAAGAGTCTATATTATTCCCTTTAGCTACCAACTCCATTAACCCATCAAAATATAGCTTTAAGTAGTCCTCTAATTTTTCTTTTGAAACATTTGGGTCTGCGTCTAGGTACCACAGGAAAGCATAGGTCCAAAAGTCCTCATTTCCCTCTTTAGACCAGCCTGGTGCAAACCTAACATCCTCCACTCCTTTTAAATCAATATCAGGAGCAAAGGAAAGCGGGAACTCAATGATCTCTTTTCGCCAGTCGTCCGGGGCATTTAAAAAAGATCGTTCATCCTGAGCATAAGAAAAAGCTGAGAGTAGGATCAGAATTGAAAAATAAAACCTCATTGATTTAAATACGCCTTATTTTACAATTAAACTGATGTTTCATTTATGTTCTTTTCTTAACACTATACGCTCTGCAATTACGAATCCATAGTTTTTAATTACCAAATACAGGGAATCCAACACCTAATTGAAACACCGCATTACGCAATTCAGGCGCATCGGGGCTCACGAAATCTGAGTCGGTATCGAAAATATCGGACAAGCTAAAAGAGAATCGCCCATTAAAGCTTAATCCGGAAGGTAATTCATAGCCTAGACCAAAACCTAGCATAAAATCAGTACCTCTAATAATTTCATCAAGATCTATATCTGTTGAAAGATTTTGCCCCCCGGATGATTCCTCTATCGTTTCTTCAGCTTTAATAAGGAAGTTAATCGATGGGCCAACTTCAGCAGTAAAACCTGAAGGGCTTGTATATTTGATCATGATTGGGATAGCTATGTAGTTAAAGTTATCCGTAACCTCTTGTTGGATTGTGACTCCATTTTGAGTGAACTCCCCTTCTGCACGACCTCCTAATGTTGTGTACAGAACTTCAGTCTGAACTCCAAATCGATTAGCTACCTGAAAATGAGCGAACCCACCAAGATGGAATCCAATTGAAGGACGATTATCGAAGGTTATATCAGGGTCGTATATAAGAAAAGAGAGGTTCGCGCCCCCCTTCACGCCTAATCTTACTTGAGCTTGCGAAGCAAAACTTAACGAGCAGAATAGGAAGCATAAAATGTAAATTTTTTTCATAATTAAAGGTTAATTTGATTGCTCATAAAAATAGAAGTCATTCACGAGTGAAGAGGTTTCCCAAGGAATCTGTCGATTTCTTGATTTTCGCATTACGCTTACCCTCACCTGTTTAAAAAGATCTTCAAGCTTTAGGTCAGGTTTGAAAATATGGTTTAATATTTCTTGAGTATAAAGACCATTTTTACCCGCTCCATCAGAAGCCGTTTTTCCAGGAGAAGTAGCAAAAGCTACTATCGTTCCCGGAGGAGCATCAGTTCCAGTAAGTCCATTCATGGTATTGCCTGAAAATGTAGAAACATCACTGAAGGGGTTGTTACGGCAAGCATCGAGCATCACTACGCTGGTTTCTACCTCCATTATTTCCATACGGCTAAGTATCCTTCCGGTATCTATACATTTTTCGGTTATTTCACCGGCATTGTCAATACCCACATTCACAGGGATAAGAAAATTTCTACCTTCATGTTGTATGCCATGTCCTGCGTAAAAGATTACTCCTACTTTATATTCTTCAAGCTTTAATAGATAATTTCCTATCACTTTCCTCATCTCTACATCGCTAAGATTATCGAATTTAAGTACCTCAAATCCAAGCTTATTTAAAGCACTATACATATCAGATGCATCGTTTTTAGGATTCTTTAAATCATGGGCATGTTCATAATCGCTATTACCGATAACTAATGCCAATCCTCTAAATTCTAATTGTTTACTTTCATCATATTTGATCGTTCGTGAAAAATTTGATTCTCCAAACTCATCAAAAAGTGTTATTGCGATTTTATTTTCTCCAGGTTCTAAATAGAGATTAGTGATGTAAGTGTAACCACATTTTTTATCGGATATTGGAACATCTTTTAATTCTTCAAAAACCTCATCGTTAAACCCGACTCTTATTCCTACTTTTTCAGCATCTGATTTTAAACATAATTGAAGTGAAAATATGCTTACCTCGGTTTTAAAGTTAGCTTTAGCTGGGCTAATCCACCCCAGATTTGGTCTTTTCCCAGATTTTTGTTCAAAGGACTCAAAGCCTTTACTGTAAACATCCTCATTTGTAACTACCGAACGATCAGGGTCTTCATCTTCCACTTTTATCTTCTTCCCATGAAATAAACGGATATTACTAAATTCCCTTTCCCCATCCTGGACTCCGAGCTGCGTAAAAGAAAGCTTTGAACCGAAACCATCACCATAACCTGCCTTTAAATAGTACTTTTGACCTTTGACGACTCCGAAACTGACCGTTTTAGAGGTAAAAACAGATGCTTTTAATTTTAGATCTAACGCTCCTTCGTGGTAAATACGATATATCGAGCGGGATCCGTTAGTAAGTTTAGTAACCACATTATCGTTAGCAAGAACCTTAAATACTATAGCACCTCCCTGAAATTGTTTGGGCCTATAAATATATACTTCTGCATAATCGTTAGCTTCTTCACTATCTGATAAGGGAATAGGAAGCAAAGCACTGAAAATGATTAAAAGTATGTTTATCGAAACCATTTTATATTAAAATTTTAAAATAGCTACTATTCCTTAAAGGTCAAAAACCTATGTTTGCGATTATTTTCAACTCACAAAATTAGCTAGCTGTGAATCAAACCTTTACAATTAGAGATGCCAACGAAGGCGACTTCCCAAAATTGATAGACTTATTTCAAGAGTTTGCACTTTTTGAGAAGACACCAGAAAGAATGGTTAACACCGTTGAAAAAATGAAAAAAGAGAAATCCTTTTTCAATGGATTTGTAGCAGTAGATGAGAATGAGAACGTTCTTGGCTTTGCAACTTATTTCTTTTCATACCATACCTGGATTGGAAAATCGATTTATATGGATGATCTGTATGTAAGAGAGCAATATAGAGGTCTTGGTCTGGGTAAAGCTTTACTAGATAAAGTTGTTGATTTCGCTAAAAAAGAAAAATGCAGCAAAGTGAGATGGCAGGTATCGAATTGGAATACCAATGCGCAAGAATTCTACAAAAAAATGGGTGCTCAAATTGATGATGTTGAAATCAATTGTGACCTGACTTTAAACAATTAAGATATCTACTAAATGACTAATGAGATGATTGCAAGAATCTGGCATGGTATTACTAAAAAAGAGGATCAGGTAGAATACATAGACCTCATGAAATCAATAGCTATACCTGATTACAAGAATACAGCTGGGTTTATAAAATTAGATTTTCTTACCCGGATTGAAGATGATAAGGCTCACTATACTTTAATCACCTATTGGAAAAATCTGGAAGTAATAAAAAACTTTGCCGGAGAAGATTATGAAAAGGCAAAATACTATGAAGAAGATAAAAAGTATCTGTTAGAGTTTGAAGAAAAAGTAGTTCACTACGAAGTTTTTACATAGTTCACTATTCTGAAACTATTGACTTAAGATTTGATCCATGAATTTTATAATAGGTCGGGAGAGTTACTCTTTTACAGACCTCCCGACTTACTTATTCCTTAAAGTACCCTTGCCAAAGGAGTCTCTATAATTGATCCGTTTAGGCGTCTAGTGATTAGATAGTCTAACCCAAACCTTCCAGACCCTAAAACCAAATGAAAGGTAGAGATCCAAAGAAAGCCCATAGCTGGTAACATTCCCCAGGTTCCTCCACCCCACTTCTGAAAAAAGATAGCGACTAGCATTGTACACATAATTAAAAAAGAGAAAACCCTGGTTTTTAATCCAAAAGCTAGAAATAAGCCTCCTATGGCTTCACTTGCGGCTCCCATCCATGCGAAAAACCAAGGAGTTATGGCAAATAGCCCTCCAAACTTGGCTACATCCTCTGGAAACCAAGATGCTACTTCCAATAGGGATAGATTCTTTTCAGGGTCAGTCCAGGGCATACCGAATTTACTTGAGCCAAAGTCAATAGATAACAACATTCCGGCTATAAACCTGGGAATTGCAAAGGCTAAGTCAGCATACCATTTGTTCTGAAGAACAGGTTGAATCATTTTGATTAATGTCTTTTTCATCATTTTGTTTTTTGAGTTGATGATGTAAAAGACGCTTCAAACAGGCATTTGGACGCCTCAAATGATGTTTAGGAGTCCTGAGTTATAATTTAGGACATCCCATTTTTGTGGGATGTCAAGTATTCGGTTGGTGATTGGCCAACGGACCTCTTAAAAACACGGTTAAATGTTGATTTGCTATTAAAACCACATTCTATGGCTATCCCCAATAGTGACAAATGTCCATTGGCGGGATCGACCATTCTTTCCTTCACCTCTTTCACCCGATAAGAGTTTATAAAGTCGTTAAAGTTCTTATGGTACAATTGATTCACAATTTCTGAAAGATCATGAACGGATAAACTCAATTGATTAGCTAATTCAGGAAGAGTTAGGTTGGGATTTAAATAGGGTTGCTCTTTTTCCATAAAATCATCTAACTGATCTTTTTTAATTATTGACGGCCCGGAAGTATTTGATTTAATACCTTCTCTTTTTCCTAATTGTGGTAAAGCCCTTAATTTTGATAGATCCTTGAAGTAACCATTGATCCCCAAATAAACCAGTGCAATAGCGGAGAATAAATGAATCCACCACTGGTCAATCCAACTTAGTTTGGTATAAAGCCCAACGATTTCCTGAATAAAGCGATAGGCAGTCAGAAAAATATAGACAATTAGAAAGTTTCGAATCCAATTCAGTTCTATTTGATACGTATTTGAAAAGTACTCTTGTAAATGATGTTTATGCTTTAGAAACAATTGAATTGTAAAAGTGAAGTATAGAAGGTAAGATGTATACTCTAATCCCGTAAACACTGGAGGAAGTAATTGCATATTAAGCTTTAAATACAACACCCCATTTTGAACATCCCAAAATCCGGGTTGAGAAATATCATAAACATAGATTACTATGCTATAAAAAAAGTAAAGAACCGGTAGCAAAAAATGCCATAAGTCTCTTTTCAAAAATCTGAATTGAGGCTCTATGAGGCTTTTTACATATAAATAAATTAATGGCCCAATAGCCAATGTCATGTTTACTAAGTAGTAATTGATTTTGGTATTTCTATAGGTATCGTACCAATCCATAAACCCAATAGTAAATGAGGTTCTGTGGTAGGCAGTAATGAGAAGCAATAACCCAAGCAAAAGATCATAAAGATGTTTCTTTTGCTTATATCGATGCAACAATAAAAAAGCAAAAATCAACCCCTGAATAACTAAAACTAATAAGGGCGTACTATAAAGGTTAAAGCTAGGAAAGACTAGAAACATGAGTACAGAATTACTTCAATATACCGTTCCTATTGAAAATGTAAAAAACCTTATTGCTTTAGAATACTTTTTGAAGACCATTTTTGAAACCGCTTCCAAAACCGCCTTTGCATTGAAAGCCAAAAACCAGAAATCCAAGGCTTTACATAACAGCAAATTCTGCCAGTAATTTCAGTTCTATTTTCTTCAACTATTCTTGTTGAAAACTCTAATCGGTATGGTCGTATCCAATTGAAATTGATAGCGTAGCTACCATAATAATATTGAAGGTCTCTATATTCTTCAGGCTTGATTTCGGTAAGAATACCAGCAAAATTAATAAATGGACCATAGTGGTTTGTAATAACCCCTTCTTGAAAACCAGCCGAAGCCACTCCAGCTTCTGGACTGTAAAACTCAACTATGTAGGGCCAGTATTGAGTCTTGGTAAATGTATCCGGGTCGTTAAGCCACCTCCAAACCCGTTCGTTCGAAGTATTTACTTCAAACTTGAACTTATGAACTTGATCTTCGAATCCTGGAGGTTTGGGCTGAATAATTTTCATAAAATAAAGCCTGCCGAAAATACGACAGGCTTTTGATCATTGTCTGGGTTGTTTCTTTTTTTATGGCAAAATAACGGCATCAATGACATGCACTACACCATTAGATGCCTCAATATCAGCTTTTACTACTGAAGCATCATTCACTTTAGCTCCACCTTTCAATGAAATTGTGATTTCTTTGCCATTTACAGTTTTCGCTTTCATTCCTTCTTTAAGGTCTGAAGACATTACTTTTCCCGATACCACATGATAAGTCAATATCGCAACCAGCTTATCTTTGTTTTCCGGTTTTAACAATGACTCTAGTGTTCCTTCAGGAAGTGCAGCAAATGCATCATTCGTTGGAGCAAATACAGTGAAAGGGCCATCTCCTTGAAGTGTTTCTACCAGACCACCTGCTTTAACAGCAGCAACCAAAGTAGAAAGAATATCTGTTTCTACAGCTAAAGAAACGATATCCTTGTCTGCTTCAATGGAAGTTGACTTAATATCATTTTTTGCAGACTTTTCAGTACCCCCTGCATTACAAGTGAATGCAATTACAGAGCAAAACATACATGCATAAATTAATTTTTTCATCTTTCTGTGTTTGTTATAGCTCCAAGAACACAGCGATTTTATATATGTTTTGAATTTATTCAGAATAGGAAAAATTCTACCTTCCATCCTATTTCAAGTGATAATTATTCTATTAAAAGCATTTGAATCAGGATGATTAACTTTTTGAGGCCACTTAACTTACCTTTTTTGCCATACTGGCAATTTGTAATTCAAGTCTTTTTATTTCTCTCAGAAGCGTGTTCTTATCAAGCTGCATCCAATTCCAGAGCTTTATCATAGATACAGATATCCAGCTTAAGAACATTCCGGCTCCCCAGCGTATTTGGTAATAAACTTCTTCTGATTCAAGAAACTTGACAGAGCAGAAGAAGGCTACAGCAGCAAAGGAAAAATTTAGGAAAGTGGTGAAATACACCCAGCCTTTTAGTTTGCCGCTATATAGATTCGCAACCATATCAAAAAGTCCTTTCTCTTCCAGTTTATCGTAAAAAGCGGCCTCTTCTTCATTAAGTGCTTCCTTAATTAATTTATCAATGTCATCCGTTTTCGTATTCATGGCTGTGTTGTTTAATTAGTCTTTTTAAATGTTCTCTCGCTTTGAATAATCGGGATTTCACTGTCCCGTATGGTATTTTTAATATTTCCCCAATCTGAAATATGTTGTAGCCTTCTGTGTAGAAAAAATCCAGTACAACTCTTTGCTTATCGGGTAATTCTCTAATCGCCTTTTTCAAAAGAGTAAGCAAAATTTCCTCGTTATGCTCCTCCTCGATTTCTTTGTACTCCAATTTTTCAGCTTGATCAGAATCCGTTCGTTGATTTTTTCTCAACCAATCCATTGATTTAGAATAGGTTACTCGAAACGCCCAGCTGCTAAATCTTGCAGGATCGTTCAGTTTCTTAATCGATTTTGTAATTGTGGCCCAACTTTCCTGTGAGATATCTTTGGCAACATCCATATCTCGAACTTGCTTATAGGCAAATTTGATGAGCCTAACGTTCCAACGCTTTACAATAATCTCAAATGCTTTCTCATCACCTTTCTGGCATCTAATCACGAGGAGTTCATCAAATATATTTTCCGGTTTCCGCTGCATTTCAGGGATAAGACGTGACTTTTTGAATACGGTTCATTTTACGGATAAAAAATCATAAACAAGTTGAAGTCATGCTTTAGAGAACTTAATCTTATTTTGATTTAAATTAAAGTTATGTTCAGATACACTTTAAAAAAGGATCAAACCGAATCAAAAACCGGATTCAGATATAGAGGAATAGAAACCAGCCGACTTGAAGCCCTGACCGACACTGTCTTTGGGTTTTCGATTACATTATTAGTCGTTTCGCTGGAAGTGCCTAAATCCTATCTGGAACTTCAAAAATCGATGTATGGATTTTTAGGCTTTATATTCTGTACGATGTTAATCCTTGCACTCTGGAACAGGCATTACATTTTCTTTCTGAAATACGGGATTGAAGATCGTTTGACTAAAACGACAAATTTCCTATTACTCTTTCTTCTGCTTTATTATGTATATCCCTTGAAGTATCTATTCGATATATTAGGCACATCCTTCTGGCTGGAAATTAAGTCATTTTTTGGGGCCTCTTCGGAAGTAATGAGACTAAAAGCGAAAGAACTCAATCAGGCTTTATTAACTCCTGATCAATGGGCTGACCTGATGATCAACTTCGGTCTGGGTTTAGCAGCTATTCAGTTCATTTATTTTTTATGGTACTACAATGCCTATCGAAAAAGAGATCTTATTGAACTGAACGCGCTGGAGGTTGCAGAAACCAAAATCCAGCTGTATGGCTTTAGCATTACCATGGGAATACCTTTTATCAGCGTTCTAATTGTAGTGATATGGGGCGGAGTTGCATCTGCACAAGCAGGATTCACTTATTTGCTGATACCATTGTTGGCCTTAGTACATAAGCATACAGTCAGAAAAAGAATTATGAACAGCCTAAATCAGTAGAACAGCCTGCTAAATCACCTAACAGGCACAGGGAAAACTGGTAAACTTGCGTGGCCTTTGCTATCTACTGACCTAACGGAGAAAAGGTAGTTATCTTTAGAAAAATCCAGCGTTGCAAAAGTATCTTGCACCATGATCTTTTTGGACCACATTGGCTCATCAGTATCGCGAACTAATACCTCATAGGACTTTGGTTTCACTCCTTTTGAAGGATGATTCCAAATCAATGTTGTAAAGTTGCTCAAGCTTGTTTTAAGTCCAACATCCTGAGGTTTATATGGTGCTAGTGCTAAATTAGCCAGCGCGGCCAGATTAACAGAAGCAATTCTAGCCATATAACCATAGTCTAAAAACTCTTCCAGATCACCATATTGAACACCATCTTCTTCTCTGAGATCCTGATGCTGACGTTCAAAATGTTCATTGATCTCACAAAAGCGGATCGCAGAGTATCCGTTTTTAACAAAAGGTGTATGATCACCTCCTCTTAAATACCGATCATTTCTATAGATAAGCTTAACAGAGAAATTTGGATTGTAAGCTTCACCAAACTCTTTGGCATAACGCGCCAGGAGCCTTGCAGGACTATCATTCTCACGTCCCGTATATTGTCTGATCCTACCCTCTCTTTCTGTCTCCAGTGAAGGAATGCTTTCACTGAATACACGAACCACAGAATCATTTTTAATATTGGTCTCACTGGACAGACTGTTTCCGACAATATCATTATTCAACATAGCTACGACATTCACACTATCTTCCTTAAGGCTATTAGCTAAATGAGTAGAGCCAAACAGCCCCTGTTCTTCTCCCTGAACTGCTACAAAAATTATAGTAGAAGGAAATGCTCTCTTCGCCATGATCTTCGCCAATTCCATGACAATGGCAACCCCAGAAGCATCATCATTAGCACCCGGAGATATTGAGGCACTATCCATCACATCACTAACCCTTGAATCCAGATGTCCACTGATCACAAATACACGATCATCATTCGGGTCTGTACCTTTCAAAGTAGCCATCGCATTCTTCATTTCCACAGGATACGGTATTCTATTACTTGGCTCAACGATGTAAGGATCAAGCTCTGCAATCATTCTTCCGTTTGATTCTTTTGCATATTCTTCAAACTGATCTTTAACCCATCTTCTTGCCGCACCAATTCCAAATGTATCGCTCTGGGTTTCGCTTAAAGAATGCCTCGTTCCAAAACTGACTAATTTTTCAATAATTGCTTCCAGACTTTCAGGGGAAATCTCATTGATCATTGATTGAATTTCATCATCAATTTTTACTTCAAAAACAGTATTTGGCTTCTGTTCTTGTTCAGTCTTATTCGTTTCCGTACTACAGGTGAAAAACATTAAAGCGGTTATGATGAAGAAAATTGGCTGTCGTGTCATAGTTTTTTACAAATCAAACCTCTAATATAAACTTATCTACTAGATTCAGATTCCATTTTGAATATTGACCCATGAGTTTTCAAACCGACTTACTTCGCCAATCCAGAAAAAACCTTTTAGGTCTTATAAGCCCTTTTTCATTGGAACAGCTAAACCAGGTCCCCTCAGGTTTTAAAAACAATCTGGCATGGCATCTAGGACACGTCATTGTTACCCATCAATTGATTTGTTATCGGTTAGCTAATATTGATGTGAAAGTTGACGAGGAAATTATAGGGAAATATAGAAAGGGGACAAAGCCTGAAGGAATGATTAGTGAAGAAGAAATCAGCTTTCTCAAAGAGCAAGCTGTTGTTCTCGTAAATCAGTTTGAGGAGGATTTGTCAAAAGGCATTTTCGTTAATTTCAAAGAGTATCATACGAGCTTTGGAGTCATCTTAAATAGCACAGACGATTCAATATCTTTCAATAATATTCATGAAGGCCTTCATCTAGGTTATGTGATGGCTATGAGAAAAATGATTCACCACTAAAAATATCGACATGAAAATTCTAATTATTGGTGGAAGTGGAACAATCGGCCAAAAGGTATTCACCGAACTTGATAAAAAACATGAAGTCCTTATTGCAGGAAGAAATTCAGGAGATTTTAGAGTTGATCTAACCAAAGAGGATTCCACAAATCAGCTATTTGAAAAAACCGGAGAATTAGATGCATGTATTTGCACGGCCGGAGATGCGGCATGGGGTGATTTACAAGAATTGAAAGAAGAAGACTTCTACGTCGGAATACAAAGTAAGATGATGGGCCAGATTAATCTGGTTCGAATTGGACAGCATCACCTGAATAATTATGGGTCTTTTACCCTTACAACAGGAATATTATCTGAAGACCCTGTTAAAGGTTCCATTGTTCCTGCAACCGTAAACAATGCCATTCATGGTTTCGTTTTAGGTGCTTCAAGAGAACTTAAAAAAGGAATGAGAATAAATGCTGTATCTGCAGGATTGGTAGAAGATTCAGTAGAGCATTATAGTGAATATTTCCCAGGCCATATTCCGGTGACGATGGATAGGGTTGCTGCTGCCTACCAAAAAAGTGTAGAAGGAAATATGACTGGGGAAATTATTAGGGTTTATTAAACAAACTAAGCTCGATACAACTGACATGAAAATCAGCTCTCTTACGTCATTGCGGAATTTTTATTGTTAAATTCTTAAAAGAAGAATAAAAATATCCGTAATCTCATTAAAGTTATCTGAGATTCCCGATAAATAATGGCTCTTTAAAAAGATAAGCCATTATTTTCGAGAATGGCGGTACATTTTACTTTGAGCTCACATCAAAATGATAAGATATAAATAATGAACAAAGCGAACTGGACAGAAATAGATGGATTTGAGGACATCACCTATAAGAAAAGTGGCAGTGTGGCCAGAATTGCCTTCAATAGGCCGAATGTCAGAAATGCTTTCAGGCCTAAAACGGTAGGTGAACTTTATAAAGCCTTTTTAGATGCCCGTGAAGATACTTCCATCGGGGTTGTACTTTTTTCAGCAGAAGGGCCTTCTTCAAAAGATGGTGTTTATTCCTTTTGTAGTGGGGGTGATCAACGCACGAGGGGGCATCAAGGATATGTAGATGATGACGGGATGCCAAGACTTAATATTCTCGAAGTACAACGTTTAATCCGGTTCATGCCAAAAGTAGTAATAGCTGTGGTTCCTGGCTGGGCAGTCGGTGGTGGCCATAGCCTTCACGTTGTTTGCGATTTAACACTTGCAAGTAAAGAGCACGCTATTTTTAAACAGACCGATGCAGATGTAACCAGCTTCGATGGTGGATACGGCTCCGCTTATCTGGCAAAAATGGTCGGACAAAAAAGAGCAAGAGAGATATTTTTCCTTGGAAGAAACTACTCCGCGCAAGAAGCCTATGAAATGGGAATGGTGAACGCGGTTATTCCTCACGAAGAATTAGAAGATACGGCCTACCAATGGGCTCAGGAAATCCTGGAAAAGTCACCAACTTCCATAAAAATGCTGAAATTCGCTTTCAACCTAACTGATGACGGCATGGTTGGGCAGCAGGTATTTGCTGGAGAAGCAACCAGACTCGCCTACATGACCAATGAAGCCAAAGAGGGAAGGAACGCCTTCCTGGAGAAAAGAAAACCCAATTTTAAAGATATTAAGTGGATTCCGTAGCAGGTTTTGAAGCAAATGCCCTGATCATACTAACGTCCATACGGTCTGCCAAGCGTTCTGAATAATGCAATTCTTTGATGACTAGACCTGGATCTAATAAAAATTCAGCGGGCATAGTTTTAATGGATTCCCCGTCGGCCATGGTATGCACAGGCAATCCATTTCTTTTGGCTTTATAAGTTGTTTGAACAAAATGGGTTAAATGCCCCATTGCAGATTTGTAACCAGAGCTTTCCAAACCGTATTTATCATACCATTCTTTTTCAGGGTCTGAGATTAAAGGAATTGGAGAGACTTCCTTATGAAATATACTTCGCAATAGAACCCGCTCTTTTGATTCGAAAAAGAAAATCATTTCCATTCCTTTAGCCTTCAGATCATCATGCATTTTAGTGAGTGTATGCACTCTTAGATTACAAAAAGGGCAGCCGGCGTGTCTAAAAAACCCAATCAATACTTTTTTATCAGCATAATCTTCCAGGTTGATCATTCTGTCAAAGATGTCCTTCAGGTGAAATTTTGGAGCTTCAGTATGTTTATCTAATCTCATAAATGGTACTTAAATCAAACTTTAGCTATAGATACGGAAGAAATTAAGAAATTGGATTCTATTACTACTTTAATTTAATGCGAGTTCGTTTTAGCTAATTCCTAATTAAAATGCAAAGGACGTCATTACAATGATTTTAAACTTTATAAAGTGAAAATCAGAAGTAATCTTAGCTATAAGAAAGAGATTGCCACAAAAACTTCCATTTCATTCTAGTTTTTTCGCAATGACGGTTTTAATTGATTTATTATCAAAGAGTTAGTCTTTCTCTTATCCCGGATTCACGTTATTTTAATAATTTACGATCAATGGAACTTAGTGCTATTACTTATCTGGTAAAGAATTATGACGAAGCTATTGAATATTTTAGAGATAAGCTCGCCTTTAAACTTTTAGAAGATACGCGTCTTACCAATTCAAAAAGATGGGTCTTAGTATCACCAGCAGGATCTCAAACCAAAATCTTACTAGCTAAAGCCGTTGGTATTGAACAAGTAAAAGCCATTGGAAATCAGGGTGGTGGAAGAGTTTTCCTTTTTCTCTCAACCAGTCATTTTGAAGATTCCTATCTAAAATTTAAGGCTAATGGAGTAGAGTTTTTAGAAGAGCCCAGAAACGAGCCCTATGGAAAAGTAGTCGTATTTAGAGACCTCTACGGAAACAAATGGGATTTAATCGAGAGCTCAAAGGAAGCTTAGCACTAACAGGAAGTTCGTTCGAGTATACCGGACTCCATAACTTCACGCCCCTCCTTTTTACAAAGTTCTATAATTTCTTCTTTCTGTTTTTTTGCCTCAGTCTCATTGGATAACTTCCAGACTTCTGGATCAGAAAATTTAGCGTCAGAATAACTCTCCATAAGATATTTTGAAACCCAGCACTCAAATGTCTTATGTGTAAACACATCAGTAGCCTCATGTACATCTGTTACAACCGCAATTTTTTTACCGTTCGTCACACCCCTGACAACGCTAAGAAAAAAACTGGTTTTGGTTCCTTGAATTACTGATTTCTCTTCCATAGCTCTGCTCTTTCCTTTAATTTAAACATAATCGAAAAAAGATGCTGCTAATCAGATAAGATTTATTCAAAGTATATGTTATAATTCTTTTGTATGTTAAAACTCATACCACCAAAAGCATGCTTTTATATCCTATTTTAGATTTAAGTAATTGAATGAATGTATTCACTAATTATTTGCCTTTCGTTAATCTCAAATTTAACTACTGATCAATTTGAAAAAGATATGCCGCTGAGCCTGGAGGATATTAGATATGAATATTATTTGGCCGTAAATGAGCCCAAGCAGTCCAAGGCATTACTGAAGAAGTTGAATCAACTTGATAGTGAAGAGCCTTTAATCAATGCTTATCGAGCTGCTACTGAAGCTTTATTTGCGGTATTGACTATAAATCCATTCTCTCAGATCAGCATACTAAAGAAGTCGAATCGAGCACTGGATAAAGCTTTGGAAGCCGATCCTGATAATACTGAAATACATTTTTTACGATTTGCTGTTCAAAGCAGCATTCCCAGATTTTTGGGTATGAGCGGGGATTTAGATGAAGATAAAACTGTACTTCTTGATAATGCTTCTCAACTTCAGTCCATTCAAACAGAGGTTAAAGAGTTTATTGTATGGTTCTTAGGAGAAACGGATATCTATTCTGAAGGTGAGCTAAACCAAATTAAAGAAGCAGTTATGTAATTATTGCTCTTGACATGAGCTACGTAAAGCTGTTTGAGCAACTGCTAAACCTAAGTTAGCGGCGTTTTCGAAATCACTACAGGCTAGTTGTTTATGTCCTAAACTATAAAACGAAACTCCTCGATTATAGAAAACATTAGCATTTTCAGCGTCTAGCTTCAAAGCCTGAGAATAAAGATCAATAGCTGTTCTATAATTTCCGGATTTATGGTACATATTCCCCTTAGCGGATAAAGCCTTGTAAAAGGCAGGATTAAGCAGAATAGATCGATCAAAAGCCAAAACAGATGAGTCAAACTTCTGTAAGCCACTATAACTTAGCCCGAGGTGAAACCAAAATTTGTAATTCGAAGAATCCATTTTACAAGCTTCAAGAAAATCAAGTTTCGCTTTGAAATACTCTTCTGATTCCAACCACATAAGTCCTCTTTCGTTGTATAAGAATGATACTCTGCTACCGGATTCAATCAATTGATTTAGAGATGATAAGCGATTTTCCTCTGGTAATAGTCGGGTGTAATTGTACTGGGCCTCTTCGTTTGTTGGATCTGCTTCTAAAGCTTTTATATAATATTTCATAGCTGATTGATGGTCCATTTTGTGTTCTGAGACCATACCAAGATTTATCCAGGCATCCGAATATAAGCTGTCCAAAGAAATTGCTTTATTGAAATATTCCTCAGCTTCAGAATACATATCAAGCTTTACTAAACATAAGCCCATCTGATCATACACTATTTTAGACATACCGGCCTGGGAAGATATTCCTGTAGTGTTATTATTAACATCAAGATCATAGTAAATCAAAGCGGTCTCACCATCATCGGGTATCGAAATAAGCTCTTCATAAGACGCCAGTGCATCCTTATAACTGCCAGACTCATAGAAAGCATTAGCAAGAGCGAACCAGCCCTCTTTATGCTCGCTTTCAATGGTAACTAAAGATCTGTAATCAATGATAGCACTTCGATAATCATTCTGTTCTTCATGGATCAAGCCACGTAATAGGTAAGACTCCGAAAGTAAAGGAGCATAAGCTATCGCTGTATCCAAGTGGCTTTCTGCATGACTCAACTGAGCTGAATTATGTAATAATTTGGCTTTTGCCAAATGAGACTTACCATCAGCTACTCTTTTAGATTGTGCTGATGACAATGATGCAACGCAAAAGAATAATACTGCTAAGAGTAAGTGTTTCAACCTAGTCAAGATAAAATGACAAGATTATTAACGAATTCTATTGAACTTGAGTTGAAAAATTTATGGAATCAATGCTGAACCATAACTTTTTTATAGGTTGAACCTTGTTCCGTTTCCAGGTAGATAAAATACATCCCAGAAGGTAGGGATGCTACATCTAGTCGGATCCCCTCTTCCGAAAACTGTTTCTTTCCTTCTCTAAAAATTGTTCCGTTCAAGTCAATTAAATACCATGATAGCTCTTCATTAAAATCAGAGCTAAGCCTAACATTTACTTGCTGATCAGCAGGGTTCGGAAAAACACTGATTTCGGTACTGAGCACATCGTCCAAACCTGTTATTGTATTTATTTCTTTATCGTCATCAACAGTTATTATGGAGGCTTGAAGTACTTCCTGGGTAACGATATCCTGAACAAAAACTACGACTGAAAGATTATCTTCATCTACCACATCCCGAATGGTCCATTGAAGTGGTTCGATGTTAATTTGTTCTCCTAGAGTAAGGCTATTTCCGACCGGTATTCCGGATGCATCCGGTATCAGTCTTCTCATGGTATTCCTTAATTGGAAAGTCCCATTAAGTTCAACAGTGCGTTCTATTATCGCTGTAAATAGCCTTAAGTCAGTGCTGTTTTCGATGGTTTCAAGAGCTGTTATAACAGGACTTACTATGATCTCATCGATATTAGCTTGAGGAAGGTTGATATCTATATCAACTTTTGCGGGACGTAACGCCCTAACCAAAATTTCTTCTTCGTCAAAAGGCAATTGACCGTTAACAAGAGTACCAAAGGTATTTGGATCTTCTTCACCATCAACAACTGAATATGGAACTTCGGTAATGGCATAAAAGGTTCTTCTTGCATTAGGTTGAGCAGGATTTACCCTATTCACATCGTCAACGGAAGGAAAATCTGTGTGGTAGCTTATATCAATGATATCATCTCCCAATTGATTGGCAATACTTTCAATACTATCAGTAGAATTTTGGAATGATGGGCTATTGAGGTTTGTAAACTGCTCCAGTAATGTAACTGCTTCACGCTCTAGAACTCTGAAGTCATCAAAAGCAAAACCTTCATTAACCGGTTCACTTTCAGTACTGGCAAAGGCAAATCGAAATATTACATTTGAACGATCATCTTGATCAATTTCGTCAAGAATATTTCTACTTAATTGCCAGATGCTATCCTGAACGGTTCCAGCCCATCCGATACGATTATTATTGTTAATCTGTCCTCCAGGAGCCGCTGATATATTTATTCCATTATACCAATTAAGACCTCCTTGATTATCCCCGACAGGCTGCCAACTTTCATCATTGAAAAGGTCGATTGAGCTTTGTGAAGTAGTGTACTGCAAGACAACTCCACCTGTTAAATCAACGTCATTAGTTCTTAAAAAAGAAGCCATAGGCCTTTCTAACTCACTTATATCAAAACATGGACTGTACATAAAGGAAGTTTCCACTGAATCATAACTCCCAGAAGCATTGGTTACCCAGACTGTTTCATTTACGATAGTAGAATTTATGACAGAGTTGCTAGAAGCAGGAGTTTCCAGTTCCCAACTTGAGAGCCCATCTATTAAAGATCCGGGAACCCATCCCGAACCTGCGTCAACAATGTTACCCGAATTTACAAGATTAGAATTTGCTTCAACAGAGGGAAGAATGAATACTTCACGGGTCAGTTCGTTTTCGCAGCCTGCTACTGTACTTTCACTTTCTATGCGGATACTATACAGTCCAGGTTCCGGAAAACCAAAACTGAAAACAGAGTCCAATTGACTATCTGTGTTATCATCCTGAAACTCTGATATACCATTTACAAACCATTCTATACTTTGTAGAGATGATGAAGCCAGACCCGTTATTCCAAAGTTCGTCGCACCAGAATTAGCACATATATTTTCCCATTCAAAATCAGGCTCTACGTTTATAGCCACAACAACCGAATCCCGAAAAGGGCTTGGGCAGGCATTAATAGTTTGAACAGGATAAAAAGTCTCAAAATCATCCGTATCTACCACTGCTGTATCACCATCTTCGCTATCTGCATTTAAATCATCATCTTCGAACCACTCAAACTCTGAACGAATGTCCTCTGGCAAGCCTTCAACACCAAAACCAATCAGAGCAATTTCTTCACCTGGTTCAAAACAAGAATCATCCAAAAGATCTTGGGAAATTGTAGCAGGAGGTGGCTGTGGGGCTATTGTTCTAAATAAAGTATCCAAGCTGGTACAACCATTCTGATCTAAATAAGAATATTGAATTTCAATATTTAAGCGTTCAAACCCCGCTTGGGGTGGCAGTTGTCTAGGGTCAAACTGAAACCCCGTAGACCCTGTATTGGTTATTAAATCTGGGCCGGAAATAGTAGAGTAGGTAAATATTTGTCCACTTGCCAAACTGTTATCCGTACCTAAATCGATTGGTAATTCGTTATCACAAAAATCTTCTTGGCTATCAACCAATGGAATTGGTGTTGTTATCTGATTAACTGTCAATTCCTGCCTTCCAAATTCTCTTACATCAGTAGAATCGGCATTCCTTTGAGTATAAATTATTTCAATTAATGCTGAAGATTCATCTCCTAGAATTATTGATGGGTTAAACCTAAATCTGCCATCTAAAGAACTTTCAATTCCTGGACCTATAAACTCATCAAACTGAAACCCGTCAATTACAAAATTATTCTCAAAAACTTCATTAAGCTGTATAAAAAAGGCTGTATCATTAGCACAAACAGAGCTCGAAAGTGCTTCTACCGTATTTCCGAAATCATCTACAATCTCTATTACATCACCAGCAAATACGATAAACTCTTCTGTAACACTTCCAGTACAACCGGTTGAATCAGGTGCATAAAAGTAAGTAATTTCATGTGGCACTATAGGTGTTTCACCAGCCTGTGCAGGGCTAAAGAAGAATTCATCGTTAGCATTTGAGAAAACACCGGTTCCAGAAAAAAGGGTACTACCTAAATCAGTAGCTCCATTTCCTTGTAAACGAACGGTATCTGTAGATAATGGAAAGTTTCTTGTAACAGGTAGCTCAAGTGAAACCAATGGTAACTCATTTAATTCAATATTAAACACCACCGGAGTAACACTACCGCATCCTGTTGCAGAATCGATTTCAACGACACGAATTTCAGTAGTCCCGGATAAATTACCCCAATTCACGAAAATCTGATCTGTACCTTGGCCGGAAACAAGCTCGGTTCCACCAATAGTAGGAACTTGCCAATTAACCTCATTTGATTCAGCAGAATTGACTGCATAATTTACAAGCTCATCACCTACGCAAACCAAATTACCATCACTGGAAGCTATCGTCGGTTGTGGATTCGGCCCAAGACTTATAGAAACAACATCTGAAGCAGGGCTTCCACATGTCGAAGTACCAGGGGTCAAGGTTAAATCTATAGTATTTAAAGGATCAAGAGTTAAAAAATCTAATTCATCATTGCTCAGCTGGTAAATCGGATTTAGTGAATTAGGGTCATCGAAATCACCAGAGGTAATTGTAGACCACGAACCATTACTCACTCCGCCACCTACGGAACCATTCAATTGAACGGTATTTCCATTAGCTATTAAATCATCAGGGCAAGCGACAATATTATTTCCCGCGTTGGCGAATGCACTAGTAGTAAATGTAATCGATACGGTTTCAGTTGTAGCTGCACAACCCATTGTTGGGTCATCATCTGAAGTAAGCGTTATGACTACCGAATCAAGTGCAATATCTTGTATTTCTAAGGTATAGTCGATCATATCTATACCGCCAGTATGTCTTCTATTAGAAGGGTTACTAAAATCTCCAAAGCCCTCAGTCAATGACCATGTAGCTTGTGGTACGGTACCGGTTATTTCAGCCGTCAATTCAATAGGATCGTCAATATCTATTATGGCTAAACATTGAACTTCTACAGGATCTATATCAATTACTGCTCTTTCATTAACTTCTATATCAATAAAGTCGGCTGGTAATGGTAAGCCGGATGCTGGAACTAAGCACCCTCTTGCGTCTGTCACATTATTTAAACTATAAGTATTAGTTCCTAAAGATGGTGGCGTACTATTAAATGAGCTTCCTGAAACGTAGTTACCAATGTTTTCTTCTAAGGAACCATTAACATTCAGATCAAATGAGTATTGATTACCACTTTCATCAGGATCACCTCCGAATATATCTACCTGAAAAGAAGTTTCCGTATTAGAGAATTCATTACACAGGGTTTCGTTGCCCAGAGGTGTTAGTTCAGCCATTCTTGGACCGACGATCAACGTATCGGATAAAGCGTCTGTTTCAAATGTCCTTTCCGGATTTCCATTTTCCGCATTTTTCCTAAAAAATATGGTTCCTGACTCCATATTCGTCATTGAAGCACCCGGCAAATCAAAACTTAATGTAGAGTCGTTAACTACCATGAAACTTTCAACCGACACACCCGTCTCACCACCAACGAGGAATTCATCAATTCCAGTAAAAAATTGCCCTCTAATGATCTCTCCTGTAGACTCCAGGCATACAAATTCAGGCCTAACGTCAATAATCGGTGTTCCGAATGTTTGAAATGCCCATTCTGTATCGTTTATAATTCCGGCATAAAAATTACCAGCCCTATCTGTAATGGAATTGGGGTCTATCTCTACAAAATAGTCCGTCTGTTCATCAAAATCTGCGTGGACAATAGTTACGATATTATTTGAGGTTGGTATAAGTAGACTCGTATTAAATACCTGGAAGTTTCCTGCTTGTCCGGCTTCTCTTATCCTGAGGTTATTTGTATTGTTTACGCCTAAGACCTCTTCATTGAAGGTGATCTCCAAATCACGATTAATGTTAACATCAATTTCGCCGTTAAGTGGATTTAGCAAATCGACTGTTGGCTCATTGGTATCTATAGTAATATTTTGGTTTGCACTTATGGAGCCAGCAGTTCCTGGTGATGGCAAAGTGTTAACTACAGCTATGTTTCCAGCATCGTCCAGAAGGGTAGCGCCATTTAAATTTACCGCAGTAGCGCCATTTGTGATATCGAATGCACCTTCCGGAGAGTTCTCTCCATCTTGAATTAAGTATCTAAAGACTAAAACCGGAGTCCCGCTTCCTGTTTGAAAGGTACCTACTCCACCAGAATTGAGCTCAATAGTAGGTACTCCTCCACTGATAGATACATTCCGATCAAATACTAATTCAATATTTAATCTTCTACCGTTAATGGCGTTATTAACATCATTATAAAAACCATCACCCAGGCTCATATCAACATTTCTAGCTTGAACTAAATTGACTTCAGCGTTATCTGTATTCACATTAAATATGTTTGGAGTCAATGTGTCCTCCTGAGCATTTCCGGATGATAGCTCAACTGCTCCTGAAACGTTAACATCAATATCACTGATCTCCTCATCGGAGCTTCCATCTACATCATAGCTTGCGACATAAGTACGGGCATTCGTCCAAGCAGAACCTCCTGGGTTAAAAGTCAACGTATTTGTTTGCGGCATTTCAACCGGAAATGAAACAATAGGATCATTAGCTCCTGAAATATCCATATCATCACTATACCGAATGGTTAAATTAAAACCATTGGGGCCATCATTTGCATCCGTAACAGTTAATACTGAAGGGGTAATACTAACTATTGTCGGATTGCTTAAATCCGCACTAAATAGATTTTGAGTGACTGGTGTCACTGTTTCAATTATGGCATTTCCTGCAAAATCGAATGCGTTATTCACTTGAATATCAATGTTATCAATGTCTATATCATTATCGAATACTTCAAAAGTGATGGTGTAAGTATCATTTGTCAGAGTTGTGGTTGAGAACACTCCGGAAGGGTTAATAAGTAAGCCGGAAGCATTTTCTCCTGCTGTTGGAAAACTTAGGTTAGGAATTAGAGTACCATCCATTACATCATTGAATTGGATAGTCACTACAAATTGACCCGGACCTACTTCGCTCTCAGTCAAAAATGTTGGAACAGCAGAAATGAAGATTACGGAAGGAACAGTGTTATCTATTGTAAATGCTGAAGAAGGTCCTTCCGGGCCACTCATAAGGTTTCCAAGGGCATCATTGATGTTTGGACCGACCGTAATGGATAAACTTCCATCCCCCTGAATATTTCTAACCATTAAAGTGAAATTCTGTCCGTCTCCATCATCAACCAAATCACTTCCCAGAATAGGTGCAAAAGTAACCGTAGTGGCATTGACTACTATATCCGCAATAGTAAAATTGCTGACCACCTCGTTGAAAGCTAAATCAAAAGATACTACGTCATCGTTAGTATCATCGACATTACCATTTGTGGTAGGGTTTCTGGTGATCACTAAAGTTGGCCCTACATTATCGATTGTAAATACATTGGATGGACCGACATCTGCGGCCAGTGTATTCGTCGCAGGGTCTTCAATATTTTGGTCGACTGTTATACCGATAGTACCCGTTCCCGATATTCCACTAATTAAAAGCTCAAAGTTTCTATTATCACTTGAAGGATTGGTCAAATCAGCAGCGATTAAAGGAGTAAAAGTAAGTCCCGGAACCGAGTTGATCGTTATATCTGATATTGTGAATGTGGTACTGTTGATTGGTTCATTAAAAACGAGATCGAAACCCACCTGACTATCATTGGTTTGGGCAAATGTACCGTTGGTGACTGGCTGACGGGTAATAGTAAGCACCGGAGCCTGGTTATCGAATGTAAATACTGGCGATGCCCCCGAATTCGCATCCATCGTACTCCCTGCATCATCCTCAATATTTGGCCCAACGGTAATTCCTAATGTCCCTGAATTTCCAGCAATACCCGTGATATTTACGGTAAAATTCTGATCATCCCCTGAATTAACTATGGTAGAACCGTTTAAGGCATTAAACGTAACCCCTGTATTGTTAACCACAATATCTCCAATAGCAAATGTAGAAGGATTAATAGGCTCACTAAATTGAAGATCAAAGGAGACATCATTATCGTTGGTTTGATCTACGTTTCCATTCGTTACTGCATTTCGGGTTATGACTACTGTCGGAGCTATATTATCGATTGAAAATTCATTAGGAAAGTTATTCACATTCTGGTTGTTCCCTGAAATATCTTGCCCGCCAGAAACCTGAATATCTATATCATCTATATCTTCATTGGCATCGGAGATTGTAAATACTGCTATATAGGTCGTTGGGTTCGTAAATACACTGGAAATGGCATTAAAGGATAATGATGAAGGTACAGGGTTTAAAGTCAATGATGGTATAATAGAGGTATTCATAGCCTCATCGAAAGTCACTGTAATTTGGAGGTTACCACCAGTATCACCATTATTAACAGGATCGATGGATGGAACCACATTAATAGCGTTGGCATTGGTGACATCTGCAAAAGTAAAGGTATCACCTGTGATTTCTGGAAAATTACTAACCCCTCCACCTGCTGAAACGCTAACATCAGGATCATCGAAAGATAAAGTAAGCGATGGCGTAGGAGAAGGACCAACACCTGTTACAGTACCTTCTACATCGGCAATAAGAAAGAAATTTCTTGGAACACCCGTTGCAAGAGCTTCACTAAAGCCGGATAATTCTATAGCAGAGCCTGTAACATTAAAAGAAACGCCAGCAATCACATTTGCCTCTTCTCCAACTTCAAAAGTGTTGTTATTAGTAGACTCGACCAGACGTATATTCGTAATCCTTCCATTGGCTGTTCCATTGGAAGTACTGATATCAATACCTGTAAAATTCAAAGCTCCTGAAGCTGTAGCCGAAAAACCCAACAGTGCCTGATCTGTTGAAGCACTGGCTAAAGGTGAGGAAGCTATTCCTCCGGTTAGCTCGGCAAAGGTAACAGAGGCAGTCACCGTAACAGGAGTACTTGTTTCACTAAACCCTCCATCACCCACATCAGTAACGGTCAATTGTCCATTTCCAGGTCCGGTATATTGAAAGTTTGTAGGAAATGTAACAACCCCATTTAACAAGTCGGCTGGGATAACTGGTGTATTAATTACTCCAGCAGGAGCATTTACTGTAATTGAAGATGGTGCATAATTGAGATCCCTATTCCCGTTTTCATCTACGGCCTCAACTTGGGGTTGTGGGGTAACGTTGGCACCCGCCGCAACCGTAGCAGGAGGTTGCTGAGTAAAGTTATAGTCAGTAGCATCAACTACGATTTCATTATTAGTCCCTCCGTCTGCATTAGAAGTTGTACCAGTTCCTGGCAAGAATTCAGAAGCAGTAGTATTATCAGTTAAAACATCCGTTCCATTGGCAATTAAAGAAAACTCAAAGTTTAATCCATCAATTTCTCCACCAAAAGCTGTATTTATATCTGTTCTAAGCCAGATAAATAGGGTAAAGGTTTTTGTAGTTCCATTATTAACTTCACCCAGTTCCGGGTCTCCTCCATCCGTATTAATATCATCAATTTGAATAAAATCTGTTCCAATAGTAACAGTTCCATGTGCTCCCCTACCACTAGGACCAAACTCATCATCTTGCAATTCTGCATCAGCAATAACCTGAGACCAATTCGAAACTTCATTGCCAGTACCCGCTCTAATAATAATATCCCTCATATCCGTATCGCTCCCATCTGTTCCAAAATCTCTTACTTCAAAAACAAAAGCAGCAACTGCTGTCCCTGAAGCAGTTGCTGTAGATGGAATAGTTACTACTCCTGAACCATTAGATATGGTTGTTGTAAAATCACGGGTTGGAGTATTCTCTGTATCAGTTACCGGACTGGTAGTATAACAGGGTCCATTAAAGGTATTATTAAATTCATAAACTACAAATCGATAATGTCTGTTAGATGTTAGTTCTTCAACCACAATTTGAACCGGCGTAGTACCTGAAGTAGCTCCACTGAATACAGCACGGGTTCCACCACCCAAGTTTTCACCCATGCCAAAATCTAAATCACCAGTATAAGAGGTTCCGTTAACAGGAACAGCAATCTCCGCAAAGGTTGGGATATCCGATGGGTTATTTCCGCTTTCCGCTAATACTAGTGCTCCGTCGGCAGTGCCTGATGGAGTCCACTCAAAAGTTAACGATGAGGATGATTCGGCAGTAAAAGAAAAAACGGTTACATTTCCCACTGGAGGATCACAGTCTGTATCCCTTTGGACATCATTTGAACCACCATTTCTATAGTTTATAGATGATCCTGAATTATTATACGGAAAAAGCTCAAGGCTATAAGTTGTTAAAGGATCCAACCCATTGAAAGTGAATGTATTTGCGTTAGCTCCTAATATGTTTAAAATATTGACGTCGCCATTCCCATCAGAAAAGTCTAAATCATCAGAGACCGGAGTGCCATCAGAAGGATCTGAAGGGTCTAAATTTCCTTGCCTTAAAACCAGTAAATATCTTTCCGTATCCGGGTTTCCGGTCCAGGATACCTCAATAGAAGAAGATGTTATTGTTCCTATATTTATTGGTGGTGAGGCTGCTGGTTGCCCTAAGGTTTCTGCAGTTATGGTTTCATTAGCAGTTGGAATATCGACACTTCCCGCTACCGATTCAACGCTTCCTGCAAGAAGGGTGACAACATAATCTTCGCTTCCAAAAAAGTTATTACCAATATTGTTATCATCGGGGTTTATGGTAATAACATTCGTTCCATTGAACGTTCCTGAAAAAGATACTGGACTTCCTCCTAAGGTTAAAGTAAACAAGGAAGGAATTTCTGAATTCAATATAGTACTTGCATCTGCCTCTCTTATATCAGCACTAAAAGTGGCGATTATGTTAGCATCAATTCCGGCATTACCAATCGTGCCGGAGCTTACCGAGAAAGTTACAGATGGTATATCATCGTCGTTAATAGTAAATGTCACTTGATTTGGAGAGCCTTCTGTTGAATTCACTAAGCCACTCTCATCAATATCAACAATTATAGTTTCGTTAGACTCTGAAAGAGCATCATCAACGTTGTTTAACACAACATCTCCACTCGTAGATCCTGATGAAATATTGATAGAAGTGCCACTTCTTGTGAAATCATCAGTAAGTGTTGCCGTTCCTGAAAAAGAAAGGGGAACTGTTACAGGAGCACCATAACTGTTAGAAAGTGTGGCAGTGATGGTGTTATTGGAGGTATTTGATTCCGTTCTTGAAGGCGGACTTAATGCGAGAGTCACACTCGGAATAGGAATAACATTTAGAGTTGCAGTGTAAGTTATGGTACTAAAATCTGTTCCATCGTTGACGTCAAAATCAAAAGAAGCATTCGATGTTCCAGATGTAAAATACTGAAGGTTTCCAGCGTCCAAGTCAGCTAATGAAACCATATCGTTATCTGCTAATTCTTCACCGCCATCTAGAATATCATCATTATCTGCGTCTGTATATAATGTTCCATTAGCAGGGATAGAAACTATTCTTAAAAAACTTAGCGGATCTGAGTCAGCATCTGAATAACTGAAGTCAGCGGTATTAAAGGTGTAGGTGAGTCCTTGAAATGGCCCATTGCTAGCTACAAAAGAGGAAGCCGTTGGGGGAGAATTAGATGCCGATAAGGTTATATCCACGGAGTAATTCGTTAGGGTTCCGGAAGGCATAGCTTCAGTACTAAATGCATAAAAAGAAGAACCCGATAGTGCTTGAGCTACCCCACTGGCCGGCGTTGTATTTATCGGAGCGGTATTTCGGGCTGCTGTGGAATACTCTAATAACCTAACCACAATAGCATCTGTCCATGTGGCTGTAAAGTCCCCTGACGTTCCATCTGCTATGATCCAAAAATCTGTTGGATCAACACTAGCGCAGCCACCACCTAAGCATACATCTCCCAGTACAGTCGTGGAAGAATTTATTGTTATAGTGCCTGATTGCGCTACCGTACCATTAGGTTCTGTTTCTGTCTGGCTGAAAAGAATGTTTGGCATTGAAAGTAAAATCCAAACAAAGCTTAAAAAATTGAAGAAAACAGG
This sequence comes from Bacteroidota bacterium, assembly GCA_039030555.1. Taxonomy (GTDB): domain Bacteria; phylum Bacteroidota; class Bacteroidia; order Cytophagales; family Cyclobacteriaceae; genus JBCCDY01. The sequence continues at coordinate 134,939 of JBCCDY010000009.1, read as the reverse complement.
TATACTTCTCTTCATGATCTAATTAAAAAATCCGTTAACATCTGTTTTGATTAACATCAGCAAAGAGTTGGTTCCGTCTATTGAATTACTCCCTAAAGTTACTAATCCTCCATCACGACCCTGAAAGGTTACCGCACCCTCATCAAGCCCATCACCTCCATAATTGAGGAATCCTCCGGTAGAAGGAAAATTGATTTCATTTCCTGAAATATCAACACGGTCAACATAAATATCACCTCCTGAAAAACCCGCTCCCTGAATAGAGCCTGTTATGAGAAGTGTTCCATCTAATCCTCTGGTCATCCTATTAGGTAAGACATTCCCTGAACTCGATCGTAATACCCTGGGTTCGCCAATAGGCTGAATTGTATTCAGGTTAATCAGCCCAAAAAATGTTGATCCTGTAATCTCATCCCCATTTCTTCCTAGTATGGCTGCCTGAGTGGGGCCTATAATAACGATATCAACACCCGTCTGGCTTTGCTGAATAAAATCATCAGAGGGAGTTAATCTATCTTCGGAAATAGCAATCTGACCATTCGTATTGATCTCAGCCACCCTTACCCTTGAAAAACCAGGTTCTGTTATACTTTCAGAGGTACCTACCACGAAAAAACGCTCTTCACCAAATTCACTTTTAGCAATTGCCGAAAAAGAATTATCCCCGTTACCATCTTTAAAAACACTTACCGAATCCAATATTTGTGAATTAGGATTCAGCTTAAAAATGACACCTTCTGAATTATTGTCATCCAAAAATATCGTAGATGCAACAACGAAATTACCTTCCGAATCTTCTACAAAATCATTTGCTTCCACCAATGCATCGCTCGTAGACAAAACAAAATTTGAATTCTCATTCTCTAATACGAGTTCTGAGCTAAAGTTAAATATTGAAAAACCGCCAGATACGCCATTCGAACTTAAACCATTTACAAGAACTGAAAATCCTGTATTGGTTTCAAGTAGCTTCACTGCCTCGAGCTGGGTGATGGTCGAAACATTATCGGGTGCCGAAATATTAGCGCTTCGTATCTCATTGCCGTTCTCATCCGCACTAACCAAATAGAGTTCATTTTCTCTGCTTACGTTAAATGCATTAGAAGTTCCGAGAATTGCAAATTCACCATTTTCCAGTTCTAAAACATCTGCAGCTTGTTGAGTAAAGCCTCCTCCAAAAAATTTTATGAAAGCACTATTCTTTTCAGGTTCGACATCAGGATCGAATCTTTCACAGCTTGCAAAGACTAGCAGGCTTGTAATAATGAAGCAACTAAAAAGTAGGTTGTTACTCATTTGTTACTTCTTTTATCTTGTGTTAAATCCTTTGTTCTGAAGATGGAATAGTAAAAACCTATCCCGATTGTGAAATTATTCACTTTAAAGTTATCATCAACAGTAAGGAATTCGTTGATCAGTTCAGGGTTTGAATCCAGAAAGCGAGCATCTTGATTCACAACATTGGTTAAGCCAAGAGCATAACGAGCTTCAATTCCTATATAATGAATCCTCAAGACTTTGTACTTGGCTCCTATACCCGCTACAATGGAAAGGTTTGTAGTCTCCCGTTTTTGTACAGACTCCTGAATGGAAATGGCCGGAATTTCATTATTTAACACTCCGCTCAAACTTATCTCATCCAGTTCAGAATCTAATAAAAGGTTGTATTCAGCCCCCAGGTAAGCATAAGGAATGATTGGAAACTTCCAGTTTTTATTTAAGTAATTGTACTTTACGTAAAGTGCTGCATCCAGATAATCTTGATTCTCAATGTAAGTCAATTCCGCTACCGTTAAGTTTTGATCAGGGTCGTCCGTAGAAGGAACTTCTAATGTTGTTAAGCCAATATTTTCGTTCTCAAAAGTGAACGACTTTCTGGAATAGGCAGCCTCTATACCAAATTCCAAATAGGGTTTGAATTTATAATCAACACTGACACCAAATCTTACCCCGGTTTCTACAGTGTATTGATCTTGACTTAGGGACTCATTTCCTACGGAAAAGCTTTCCAATTGATTGGCATTACTAAAATTTAAGCCTGGTCTTATACCAATCGTAAATATCGGATCAGAACTAAATTTATTATACAGATAAATGAATTCAGCAGGATCCGTATCGCTTGGTTCATGCTCCGGATCTTCTTTTAACAACCTGACCATGGCTCTGGAAGCATTCTTTGTATCATCTAAATAAATATAGACCAGGGTTAGAAGTTTTCTGGCCTCTATCCTTTCTTCTTTAATAGGAAAAGAAGCTTTAGGTGTTTCTAAACATTGCTCTAAACTAGCCGGGATATCATTCAATTGTCCCTGATTATAAAGCTGACGGTAATCTTCAAGCACACATTGCTCGATGTTTTGTGAAAACGAGTAATTGGATATAGCCAGAAGCAACAATATGGAGCAATAAAAAAATCTCATCTGTTATTCTGAACCTTTTAAAAGGCCTGGGCAAGTTTCTTCGTAGTCTATTCCATCTCCAACATATTGGATCCATTCTCGATCGGTCATATTCCTTTTCAATTGATCACAAAACAGGTCGGCCATCACAGCCATATTTGTTGGCCAGATCCTCAAGACTTCGTCAGAAGAACCTGTCATTAAAAAATCATTATCCTGAGTAAAGGAGACAGACCATGCCCAATCATCGAAATCATCTAAACTGATAGGAAGTTCATTGATATTATTCAGGTTGTAAATATTGGCCAAAAGACCTTGATTAGAAACAGCCATCAATTGATCATCATACGAAAATTCAATATCCGTTATTGGAGAATTATCCCCTTTTAAATCGGCGATGGTATTCCCGTTTTTTAAATCCCATACTTTTACTGCCCCATCGTTCTCCCCTATTGCTAGTATATTGCCGTTATGACTGAATTGCATGGCTTCGATACCTTCCGACCCCATTTGAATTTGCATTTGGGCCTTTTCAGAATTACTGACATCAAAACTTTCGATCCTTCCATCTTTATAACCCAGATAAAGTACCATAGTGCCGGGGCGGAGCACCACGGAGTTTAAGAGTGGTTGATCAGAAATAAGATCTGTAAATGATCCGTCTTTGAATTGCTTTAAATTTCCTTCCGTATCCAAAGAAACAAAAGAAGCATCATCCAAAAATTCAATATCTTTTACTATAAAGCTGTGAGCTTCTAACTCCTCCACGGAACCACTTCTCGCGTCCAATACCTCTATTTTTCCACTATTGTAACCAGAAGTTATTTTACTTCCATCATTATTTATTTGAATTATACGAAGTAGCTTATTGCCTTCAGGACGTTCTTTAAAAACTGTATTCTTCCAATTTTTTATGTCTTCTCCTTCCCATTTCAAAATCTCTCCTGTACCGCCAGCTGTAAAGTACGCCTTTTCCTGGTTTGAGTAAACCAAAGACCTTATCGTACCCGTATGCCCTCTCAACTCGTTGATGGTATCACTAGTGATCGCTTTCAAAGCATCATACAAGCCAGAATAAATATCATGATCATAGAAATTACCATCGTATTCCGTATTGAATTTATAAGCTTGTAAAGCTACGAGTGCTTTGGTTTGCGGATCCTCAATCTGCTCTGATTTAATGGCCATAGAACGGGCAATGGATTGAAAACGAAGCCTGTCTGCCTCTATTCTTCTTTGTTCCGCTTCTTTACGTGCTTTTTCCGCTGCTAAAGCAGACTCTTTAGCTTGATCTGTTGCCAAATTAGCAGCGCGCTCATTTTGTTCCGCTCTTAATTTTTCAGCCTGAGCAATCTGTTCTTGCTGTAAAGCATTGTCTCTTTCTTTTTGGGCTTCTTCCTGCGCTTGCAAGGCTTCTGTTCTCCTAACCTCTGCTACTCTCGCAGAACTATCAGCTCTCTGTGCTTCCAGACGAGCTTCTTCCTCCTTTTGAATAGCTATGAGAGCATTGGCCTTTGCTTCTTCCGCGCTTTCCTCAGCCTGAATTCTGGATTTTTCTGCTTCAGTTGCTTTTGTCTGTGCAAGTACAACTAAGAAGATCATAATGAACCCAATTAAGCCCGCTGCGATTGCAATATTTCGAGCTCTTTTTAGTTTTCTTCTTTGAAGTCTTTCACGGTTCTCCTTCTCCTTCTCGTATTCTTCAACACTGGTTTGCAAGAAAACCATCGTGCGCTCATAAGCGAGATGATATCGTTGTCCCCAAACCGGAGTAGGGTTGTGGTCGTTTTGCCAGTTGATCGCCAATTGCAAATCAGGCATTTTCCAAAGACTGGCTTTACCTTCCTGGTAAGCCCTGGCTGCATCAGCTAGCTTCAGGTACATTCTGGAAGAGGCAGCCTCTTCTTCCACCCAGGATTTTAATCGGCTCCAGTTCCGCATCAAACTTTCGTGCGAAATATCAATGACGGTATCGCTTGATAACTTGATGCCAAACGGTGGCATCAATAATGACCTTCCGGGCTCTCTGAATTTATCTACAACTTTTACAACTTCGCTTGAATTGACACCCGCAATCTTAGCGATAACGCCTAATTCAGTAGGCCTCCTAATACCTGAACTTTCAGCCCCAGCTTCGGTCAGGGCTTTGAACATTATCTCGCATACTTTTTGCTCTCTTTTCGTAAGCTCGTTGTAAGCTTCATCGGCATGTAAGTTCAAGGCATCAGCCAATCGCCCTATCGCATCATAATGGACTAAGTCCATCGGCTCTTCAAAATCAACCGAATTTTCAGCCCAATAACTCCAGGTTCTCATTAGAGCATGTTGCATGATCGGCAGCTGGTCAGGATTATCTCCGACATCATTCAGGATTTGCTGCACTAATCTATGACTGACTTTTCCACCACCTACAGCAACTGGCCCTTCAATAGCCTGATGCTTTTGCTCCCTTATCATTTGTGGAATGAGGTAGTGGCTATCGTTAATTTTTTGAGTCAACTCTGGAAATTGAGCACATTCTCCTATAAAATCGGAGCGCATGGTTACAGCCACATAAATAGGTTGTTCCGATTGATTTATAGCCTCCAATAAGAGATTGACAAAAGCAATAGACTCATTGGCTTCACTAAGCTTGTTTTGAACTTTATTGTATCTGAATAATTCTTCGAACTGATCTATTAATATGAAGAAGTTTTCGTTCTCCGTTTTATTGAGCTGACGAACAGCTTCTACTAAACCTAAAGAACTGGTTCTTAATACAGAGGCCGAAATGGTCTTCTTCAGAAGTTTACCATCTTCATCGGCTTGGATATATTCATGGTCTTTTCTGAGTAGCGCTTCAGCAAGGTTATCGATCGGACTTACGCCTGGTCTTGCTACTACGATACGCCAGTTTGAACCTGCTTCAGCCAAAAACCCTCCGTGCAATATGGGGATTACACCACAGTACATCAGGGAAGATTTACCACTTCCCGAGGTTCCTAGAATTGCAGTGAATTTATTAATCGATAGCTTCTCAAGAACCTCATCGCTTTGCCCTTCTCTTCCAAAAAATAAATGACTTTCTTCTACACCGAATGGACGTAATCCCGGGAACGGATTCATTATGGCATTGAATGCCTTGAAATCATTTTTTTTGAGCTCTAATAATTCTTTTTCACTCATAATCAGTGCTCTAATCGTTCAAGAAACGGTTTCAAAAACTCTTCATCTATACTTGAGCCTTTCTTATTCAGCACCAGTGAATCAGATCGTTTCAGGCTTTCCTCACTGAGTTTTTTACCTTCTTCTAAAATAATTGCTTTAGCCCTCATAGGCTTATTTCTTCCAAATCCAGGAGATTTTAATATATCCTGGATCTTAGTCTTCATCCATTCTTCATTGGCTCTTCCGAAATATATGATAGAACCATCACATTTTGTTAAGTTATATTGATGATCATTTCTAAGTTCCAAGAGGTCTTTATTATAATCTGTATATAGAACTTCTATTCCTTTTTTTCTCAAAAGCTCTGCTAATGGCTTGGAATCTTCCAGATCACGTCTGTCAACTATAATGTAAACTTTCGAAGAGCCTGATGTATCATCTTCATGATTGATCTGTGAAGTCATACTGGCTTGCTTCTTATAGATCAGTTGATTTCTTAGGACCGTTCTTAGATCGTGAATGGAAGTTTGCATGATCTCCGCACTCTCCAAATTTTCCGTATCACTTCTTAAGCTTTCAATAAAGATCTTTTGTCGCTCCGTCATGTTGGTAAGCTTTGGAGCTATCCATATCAATCTTCTGAAGCCATGAGGTTTATTTTTAGAATCTTCCGAGAGGCTGTATTCTGTGGAAATCTTATTCTGTAATTCCACAACGGAAATATCCATTCCATCAGAAACCTTTCCATAATCTTCCCCAACTAAATGAATGGAAAGGTTTGATTTTTCAATATCAGACTTAATTGTTCTCTGAAGTAAATCTTTACTTTTCGGCAACCTTCGGTCAGGCAAAACAGTGAATCCATACCTGATCAACTCCCTTCTTATGGTATCCCGATGTTGTACAAGGTCTATACCCGTTTCAGCGAGGTAAATCACCTCATCTTCCTTTCTAATATTTTCATGAACGGAATACCTCGGATTAGTTGATATAAGTACGCGAGATAAATCATAAGACATATCCACCAGTTTCATCCAAAACTTCTTTCCAGCTTTTGATCCAAAAAAACGTTCATAGGGTTCGACTATTCCTGTTTTAGGATTGATCTCAAAAAAATTATATGATATTAATTCAGAAACCAAAGATGGTAAATGGGAAACCTCTACAGGATTTAGTAAAACCTGATAAAGTGTAGGGTTTCCATTAATACTCAATTCGTCTTTGGATGACTTCAGCTTTGCAAAATTACTTAAGCCAGCCATCAACTGTTCTTTATTCAGGAAGGACTCTGAGAGTAAGGCAATTAAAACGGTAGAGCCTTCATAGGTCTCAGATGCGTGATCTGAGTCTTCATTGATCAACCCAATACTTGGAGAAGTTTTCAACATCTGGGCAAGTAAGGCTTCCAAAAAATTCTTGAAATTATCAACCCAGCCCCCGCCGCTGTTTTCACCATCGTTATCGACTTTGGAGTAGCTGATTAAAATTTCTGGGGCTTCGGGCATATTTTTAGAAACAACAGTTTATATGATTAAATTTAATAGAAATATTCTAACGAGTGCAATAATCTTAATTATTTGACTAAGAAGGTTTAATGCCTCTATATTTTAAGTATAGATTAATATGACCAATCGATTTTTTTGTGATGATATTGATGCAAATAAAGCTCATTTAAGCTTACAAGAATCACAACATTGTATAAAAGTATTAAGATTAAAACAGGGTGAGAATATCAAGCTCCTAGACGGTAAAGGAAACTTGTATGAGGGGATTATTCAAGAGCCAAATCCAAAAAAGAGTATCATAAAAATTATTAACAAAAAGAGTTACGAGAAACGGAAGCTAAACTTAACTGTTTGCTTTTCTCCACCTAAGAGCATCGATAGATTAGAGTGGTTCGTAGAAAAAGCTGTTGAAATAGGTATTGAAGAAATCTTTTTTATGAAATGTTCAAGAAGTGAGCGGAAGAACATTAACATGGAAAGGATAGAAAAAAAGGCAATTAGTGCCCTGAAGCAATCCGGAAATAAATATCTACCCAGATTACATGAGTTGAAGCCCTTAAAAGATATCTTATCTCTTCTGAATGATCATCAAAGTCAAAAATACCTAGCACATTTAATGTCGGGTAGAACAAGTACACTTAAGGACTTGATGGGCTTGGAACAAGAGCACTTTACGATCATGATAGGACCTGAAGGAGACTTTACCGATAGTGAATTAGAATTATGTTTGAATCATAACTTTAGAGGCCTCAGTCTGGGCGATTCTGTTTTGAGAACGGAGACTGCTGCAGTTCACATCTGTTCATTCGTTGCTATAAAAAACGAACTCAAAGGCCCTCAATAAACTGGTATTCTTCTCTAAGTACTCCTGAATCTGATTGGATAGCCCAATTGAGCATTTCAGAAGTGAGTAATTCTATTACAATCTCAGTAGAATCAGTCAGGCCTTCCTGTTTGAACCTTCTGAAGTTTAATGTGTCTTGAAAAATTTGATTACTAGAGCTCGGATTAAGGGAACCAAATTGAACGAAAACGGCAGTGTCCCGATCAATGGTGGTTATTGGCTGAGAAACTATTATTGAATCTACCAACACAGAGTCTATAATTGGAACCTCCAACGTATCTATTATTTGAAAAACTCTAGTGATCATGGAATCTAAATCTATTACTGTGCTATCGTAAGAAACAATTACTACGGAGTCGCCTTGTGTGAATATAGTAGTATCGACAGGCATTAAATCTTCTATTTCTGTACTTACGATGAAATCCTCTACAACTTCCGGACATGCCACTGCTCCCTGAAGGAAAACAATAAGTATACTGTCTGCAGAAGCTCCTACTACGATTACATCATCCAATTCACAGTCGTCCAGGCCCTCAGGAATACCATCTAATGATCTAGACATCAACTGCCATACTTTGGAAGAATCACCTGTAATGAGTCTTGTTAGTTGTGTTTCTCTCAACAGTACGGGCCCTTCATCAGAATTCACACAAGAAACCATGAAGCCGGCAAAAAAGATTAAAAGGTAAATTATCTGTTTGACCATATTTCTTAATCAACCCCAAAGTAAATAGAAAATGTTCGATCAAAAGAATTCATATCTTAGAAGCTTTCGATTGAAGTTTCCGTATGACCTTAAATTACATTTGGATCTCATTCTTTTTTATCGCTTTCCTCTCTGGTATTTTCCAGTGGATTTTTTTAGGAAATATTGAGATATTCCCAGCCCTTGTAAAAAGCATTTTTGATAATGCGAAAACTGGTTTTGAGCTATCCCTATTTCTCTCTGGTATTTTAACACTTTGGATGGGCATAATGAAAATCGGAGAAAATGGTGGCATAGTCTCAATTCTTCAAAAGGGTATTGGTCCTTTCTTCTACAAACTATTTCCTGAAGTACCAAAAAATCATCCGGCATTTACTCCAATGGTGATGAACGTGGCTTCCAACATGCTTGGGCTCGACAATGCTGCTACACCGATGGGCTTAAAAGCAATGAACGAACTGCAAGATCTAAATCCCAATAAAGATGTTGCATCAAATGCCCAGATCATGTTCTTGGTATTGAATACTTCAGGACTTACCATTCTTCCTACGACTATAATGGCATACCGTTACCAATTCGGAGCTGTAGACCCTTCAGATATTTTTTTACCTACTCTTATTGCAACCTTCTTCTCTACTTTAGCAGGCCTTTTGGCTGTATCGTTCTACCAAAAGATCAATCTACTGGATAAAACGATATTATTGTACCTAGGAGCGCTTACGGTTTTGATCGTCTCCTTAATTGCCTTCATTTCCAACTTACCTCAAGAGGCAGTAAGTGTCTATTCTTCGGCCATCAGCAATCTCATTCTATTTTCAATCATTGTGTATTTCATTTTGCTCTGCATGCTTAAGAAGGCAAATGTTTACGAATCATTTATAGAAGGTGCAAAAGAGGGTTTTGGGGTAGCTATAAAGATTATTCCATATTTGGTGGCTATGCTTGTAGCTATTGGTGTTTTCAGAACCTGTGGAGCTTTAACTTTTATTACAGAAGGAATTGGCATTCTATTAAGCATGTCAGGGATTGATACTCAGTTTGTAGATGCTTTGCCTACCGCATTAATGAAGCCTTTAAGCGGTAGTGGAGCTCGTGGTATGATGGTAGATGTTTTAGAAAACAATGGACCGGATTCTTTATCCGGAAGAATTGCCAGTATTATGCAAGGATCAACCGAAACTACGCTTTATGTGGTTGCGGTATATTTCGGTGCCGTAAACATCAAAAGGAGCAGATATGCAATAACTTGTGGCTTGATCGCAGATGCTGTAGGTGTTGTTGCGGCTATACTACTGGGCTACCTCTTTTTTGCGTAAAATTATTTATCATTTATTTGACAAATAACTTCATAAATGGTTTTATCTAAATATTTTTATATCTTCTATTTGAAAAGCAAAAGATTCAACCAATAGAATTCAAAATGATCGAGAAAAAGGCTAGCATCCAGAAGAATATTTATGACAATGCTAAAAATCATTTTTTAGGTAATTTTCCGGAAATGTTACCAATCGAACAAGCCTACGTTCACATTGGAATGTATTTAGGCTGGGTTATCGATAACGAACTCTATTCAGAGTTTTTTGAAGATGAAGCAGATATCCAAATTTATAGATTTCAGAATCGTCAATTAGGTTGTACTATATTAAGTGAACTATGGGATGGATATCTTGGATATGAGCTTTTCAGCAAAGAAGGTAACATGTTTACCTACTACTACTACGGAGGGGGTATTTATAAAAAAGACTACGAGAATACCTTGGTTAAAAATCTTCCTTCGCTCTACCATGTAAAAGACAGTTGGGAAAATTTCGATAGCTTATCCAGTCAAATCACAACTCGTTTTGAAGACTGGAAAAAGCTGATCAGCTAATTAGTTTTTAAGTTTTATCACTTCTTTTTGAAGATCTAATACAATCTCCGTTAGTTTTTCAATAGACATTTTATCGTTTTCTGAAGATTCCGGAAAGTTTGTACTAATGTAGGCTTTTGCCTCCCACACTTCGATAACATTCTCTAATTCTACATGATAAGGACTATATGATTGGTTGTCTGAAACCAAAAACAGTTTATTGCTCTCTTCTATATAGTTAAACACTCTTTTATAAACAATTCCTTCGTCTTTGGTGAGAAGAATATAGGGCTTACCATTCTTTATTTCTCTGAGGTCTTCTAAGTATCCTCCGATTATAATGGTACCTGGCTCAAGAGGAAGCATCGAATCACCGCTAATCTCGAAAGCACGATAAGTCGTATTTGGAGATAAGGTTGGTAAATGAAATCGAGGGAGTGATTCAATATATTGAGGATCTGAATATCCATTCAAATATCCTGCTGATGCTTTTTGAGGAACAATTTCTATATTTTCCCGCTCAGAAGAATCAACTGTGATGGCAAGTACCTTAGTTGTTTTAGCCTGATAGGCTTTTAACTCTTCCCTGTTCAGTGTAGTAAGATCCTTAGTAATAAGATCATCTACCTGTACATCAAAAACTTTCGACATTTCAACCAAGTTGCTCAGTCTGGGATCTGCCCTACCCTCTTCGTATGCACCAACCAATGACCTCTTTATACCAATCTCATTAGCAAACTGCTCCTGTGTCCAGCCCTTATTCTTTCTTAGATATCTTATGTTTTCGTTTACGTTAGCCATTTTTAATATAATCAGGACTTAAAAATCATACAAATAGTACCTTTATTAGCAGAATTAGATGTTTTCTGATCTGTTGATACTAAAGAGAATGGATTCAAAAAACTATCTAGCTGGTTTTCAATAGTTTGTATCGTATACTTTAATGTTGTTTTTGGTTTTACCAAGAGATAACCATAGAATGACTCTATTTCATCAGATTCCCTCATAATAAACTTCACCTGGTAATTTCCCGACGATAATCGTCTGCTGGTAATTCTTAACTTATATTTTTCGCCAATTGAAATATCCATTTAGCATTTTATCAACGAATGCTAATATAATTATTTTTATTACTAAAAATAATAGTTTAGTGGGAAATTATGTTATTAGGAGACTTCTTCAGTCTTTTGATTGAGTATAGTGAATAGTCCATCGACTATCTGATAATTTTTGGAGGTTAGCTCATAAAACTTATCCTTATCTAGTTTTAGCAGAATACACTTTTCTGAACTTACAAAAGATGCTTTATTCTGATCATTTTGAGTAATGTAAGATTCACCTATCAACTCGTTTTCACCAATACGAGCTACCCTTTTTTCATCTACATTAACATCAAGGCTACCTTTAAGAATAACATAAAGAGGTGTTCCTGAGTCCCCTTGATTTATAATCCTTAATCCTTTTTCCACCTCAAACTCTTCAACGTAGTCTTCCATCTCTGCAACCACCACACCTGGTAATTCCTTAAAAACTCCTATTTCAGAGAGCATATTAACACGTTCCACTTTAAGATGCTCATGATAAATCTGATCTCTCAAAAAAGCGGGAGGTACGATTGCCCTATCCAAGGACTTCTTAACCTCTTCCTCTAAACGGCTTGTATGTTCTTCATATAACGATGGACTAATTTTATAAAGTGATGAAGCTGCTGTTTGCCTCAAAAGAAGATCTGTGTGGAATAAGTAAGCAACTAAATATTGAAGATCGTTTTCATTTTCGTTGACCAGATCTCTTAGATAATAGAGCGCAAGTGCCTTTGTCCACCGATTTATTCTATTGAAATCACGGTTTACAAGTTTCCTGCAGACATCCACAAAAGAGGAAAACGTCTCTGGTGCGTAGAATTCATCCAGTTTTTTAACCTTATCAAGAATTGAAATATCATCTAGAAGAGGGAATAGCTTTGGTTTTAAATCCTCTGTGATAAAAGTATCCAGTAATTCGAGTGCAAAAGTGACCTTATCACTATCACCACTTTCAATATTCTCTTTGACCAGCTGAATGGACTCAGGATCATAATTCATACTCAAAAGCATGAATATGTGATCAAAATTATGGCGAACTTCCTCTTTTAAAGCTGTTCTGATTAATTCATTTTGAGGCTCTTTAGGAATCTCTCTAAGCGCCGAAAGGTTCCATATTGAATCTTCTATATCGGACTCTATAGTAATCTTAATTCTTGCCGCTTGATATTCGTGCGCCCGGTAGCCCATCTCATCGAGCGAATACAATACCTGGCTAAATACATCTTTTTCTAAGGTATCAATCCTTTTCCAAAGCAAGGAAGCAGCTTCTTCACCCCCTATTCTACCATAAATCTGAGTGATGCGTACTTTGGTTTGAATACCTGTACCTGATTTATTAAAATGACTTTCCAAAAATGGGAGAATCGGCTCTCCTATTTTCACTATTGCCGATAATGCCGAATTACAATATTGAGGAGAAGAGAGATTATCGACCAAATAACCCCAAAATTCCCTCCTACCAAGTTTTCCTACAGTTGTAATGGCAGATGAACGTACTTCTGGATTTATATCTCTCAGCAGCTCTGTTAAAAATGGGACATGCTCTTCATCCTCGAGCCTTAAAAGTACTTTCGAAGCAAAAACCCGATCTGCTGAGTTTGTAGATCGTACGAGTTCCTTGAGTTTTTCCGTAGACATCTTAAAACCTTCAATAGAAGATAGTTCATCAATCGCCTTTAGTGCAAGCTCTTTACTGGCAGATAAACTTCCTGAAGAGGTTTTCTTTTTCAGTATTTCTAGGCTATCAAGGCTTTTGATCTCTTGAAGTCTTTCTATGGCGTATTCTCTAATTTTAGGCGAAGGATCGTCTAATTTTTTTCTCAGTGTTTTCTCAAGCAAAACAGGGTCTACCTTCTCCAGCACCTTTAGGGCATATATAGATTGGCTAGGGTTATCACTTTCAGACTTTTCAAGAATGTGAGGTATAATTTTACGCTCACTATTTAGCTTCGTAGTCGCTTTTTTATTATTATTTAGCGTATCCTGTAATGATTTTCGATACGCCAAATACAGTTTTGAGGTTATGAAATAAAGCACTATAACTAAGCCCAGGATAACATAAGTATAGTTTATCAGCTTGAAAAAATTAAAATAATCAAGCCCTAGTATAACGAGCAAGGTTCCGGCTATAAGTGCCGAGAATTCACTTACAACACCTTCTATCTTAGTCTGTATATCAAACCTTACGTTTATATCGAGTGGAAGAAAAAATAGCTTAAACGCCGGACTTTCCAGAGCATCTTTAAAAGCAGCAGAAAAAAGACGTCCGAGAGAAACGAAAAGGAAAAAGTAGATGAGCTCATCGTTCTTTACATCATAACCGAATACGTTTCCTGATATGGCAGCGCCAATTGTAAAAAGTGCCAAAACTGCCGGCATAACCAGCAAAGATACCTTTAAGCCATAAGTCCCTATGATGATATCATTTATAAAAGTTTGAATTATAAAACTTACGATCATCACCAGGCCACTGAAAAATGCCAAATAAGTCTTAAGTTCTGTTTCTTCAGGATAGAACGTATTTACGGTATTTAAAAATGTAAACTCCATGAATTGAGTAGCAATCATGGATACAATAAGAAATAGCGATAAGTACTTTAAATACCTATTTTTGAAAAGATCGGCATATCCACTTTCTCTTGCTTCGGAAGATTTTTCATGGCCAGCCATTTGATCAAGATCAAACTTCCTGACTATTAGAATAAGAAAAACTAAAGTCAAGGTTACTGAGCCCGCACTTATAAATATCAAGTTTGCGGTATTATAGAGATTTTCGGGGATTAGACCAATGGCAAAAAAAGCGATAATGGTAGCTGTTAATTGCCCGGTATCAATACCTCCAATAATTCGTTTCGAGGCTCGGAGATCAAACATTCTATTAAATGTTCCCCAGAAGCCTAAGAGGATTAAGGCGATGATTGGTCCTAGTGCTACAAAAGAGGTAAATACAATAGCGTGGTTCTGAAAAGAGGTTTCTTCCAGACCTTCAGCATAAATCAAAAGAGCGCTGATCGAAAGCAGGAATACCGTAATTATGAAAAGTTGGGTAGTCACTAGCCTTTTAAACGGTATTCTCTTTTGGAAATAAACGAACAGTATGGTCGAAACTATCCCCAGAAAACCGGCAGCGAAAAAGGCATAGTCTAGGTATTCTTCACCTAAGCCCTTAGTTTTTAGAAAAAGAACCTCGGCGCCTATCTGGTAGGCAGCCAGAAAAACGCCCATAAAAAACCCCATCCCGAGTAGCAAAGAAACTTTTTCGAACTCTGCTTCTTCAGCGCCAAGAAATTTTAAAAAGGATTTCCACATGGACTTTCTAACTTAAAAACATAAATTTCTAAGACACATTACCATTCTAAACTAAAGAAAAATAAGTGTTAAAGAAACAAAAGCCCCAACCTACGAATGGATCTAATTAGGCCCTTCTGCCTCTGAACTGTCTGAAGTCCCTGAAGCGTAGCGTTCATTTAGTTTAGAAATTACATCTTGTGTGACATCTAATGCTCCATCTGCATATAAAATGGTACCCCCGTAGACGTACGTCATAACCATTTTCAGATCGTTCTCTTTACCATAGACTTTTAAAAATTCGTCTATCTCACCATAGATCTCCTGGTTGATCTTATTTTCCTCCTGAATAAGCTGAGCACGAATATTATCTTGGTATTTTAATAAATTCTGCTGCTTTTTCACTAAATCTTCTTCTATAGCGCGAGCCTGATTGATCGTCATCGTGCCGGCAGTCTGTTGAAAATCACTGATTTGCGACTGAAGTCCTTCTGCCCTGTTTATATATTCAGACTCCAATTTTGTCTGCTTGCCTTGTAGCTCTTTCTGCTTATCGGCAAAGTATTGATAGTTCTTTACTAAAGAATCTGAATTGATATAAGCCAGGTCGTAGTCAATTGTTTTTAAGCTATCTGAGGCAGTTATTTCTTCGCCATCTTGACTTTCAGGAGAACCTGGCCCTGAAAATTGTTTTACGTATAAAAATCCAACTGCAACCAGCAGCACTACATTAATTATGAGAGATAAATTTTTCATTCAAAAAGTAAATTGATTGATTATTCTAGGTTAATCGTTTAAACAAATTTCTAAATGGGGGCAAATATAGCTTTAAAATAGACTATTCCATTCAGTGATCGGATTGATCTTTCTTTTTTTGATAAGTGTAGGTGAAATTCACTCCTTCATTATCGTAGGTGTTGTCGGCTTCAAATGGGCTTTCAACATCTGTTTGTGGCTCGGTATCCTCTTCTGCTTTCTGAATGTGATTTCTGTAGTAATCTATTTTTCTGAATGAAAATGAGCAAATGAATCCGATGAAAGCCCCTATGGAATGCGTTTCCCACGAAACACCGTCATCGGAAGGAAATAAACCTAAAAACATTCCATTATATAGAAACACGACTATGAGTGCAATTGCAACGGCTGGAAGGTCCTTTCTGAAAATTCCACTAAAAAAAAGGAACGAGACAAGCCCATAAATCAATCCGCTTGCACCTATATGATATGCGTTTCTTGCAAAAAGCCAGACCATAATACCAGTGAAAAAGTAAATAATCAGAAATACGAAAGGTGCTACTCTCCTATAGAAATAAAATGTGGCGACACCCGAAAAAATCAGTGGAAAAGTATTCGAAAACAAATGAAAGAAATCTCCATGGACTAAAGGTGAGGTTAAAATACCCAAAGAACCCTCAAGCGTCCGAGGAAGTATTCCAAGTGAAGAAAAATCAATTGAAGATGCTGTTTCAATGTATTTCATCAACCATAGTAGCATTACAAACGACATGGTGAAATAAATACTTTCTTGAAATTTGATCCGATCTTTACTCATAAACTCAAGCCTGAAGAAAAACTACAAATTCGGATAAAGAATTCCTAGAAGAAAAGGTCTTGCGCTAATCTATATGTGTTAGCATGAGCTTCAACGATATCATTAATATTCTCCGAATAGCCTCCACCCATACTTGCTACCAAGGGCAAATTCATGGATTTAGCCAAATTCAACACAATCTGATCACGCTGTTTACAGCCTTGAAGAGTTAAACCGAGCTTACCCAGCTTATCTGTGGCTAAGACATCAACACCTGATTGGAAAAAGATAAATTCAGGGGAAAAGATCTTAAAGGTCTCATCCAAAGAGCGATTCAATATTCTTAAATAATCATCATCCTGAATATTGTTTTCTAAACCAATATCAAGATTTGACTCCTCCTTTTGATAGGGGTAATTACTTGCTCCGTGCATGCTAAAGGTAAACACATTGGGCTCATCTCTAAAAATTTCTGCTGTTCCGTTTCCCTGATGAACATCTAAGTCAATGACCAGTATCTTTTTAGCAAGGCCGTTCATTCGAAGATAATTAGCTGCAATAGCAATATCATTCAGAAGACAGAACCCTTCACCTCGATCTGTAAAGGCATGATGTGTTCCACCTGCTATATTCATCGCTACTCCATATTCTAAAGCAAAGAGTGATGCTTGAACAGTGCCATTGATTATGGTAATTTCTCTATCAACGAGTTGTCTGGAAAGTGGAAATCCGGTCTTCCTAATCTCGGATTTAGTCAGTTCTAACTTATTAAGTTTATCCCAATAGCTCGATTTATGAGTAGAAAGAATGAGCTTTTCCTCGACTGGTTCCGGACTAAAAATGTTTTCCTCTGAAATGGTTCCTTCATGTTTGAGTTGCATGGGAAGCAGATCATATTTTTCCATTGGAAACCTATGATTTTCGGGGAGTGGGTGGGCGTAAATTTCAGACCAGGCAATTTTTAACATAACAAACAATCTTATCGCAAACCTGCAGATCCTTCAAATTGTTTGTTCAAGAGAATTTATCCCTGAAGTTCTTCTCCCTCCGTTTGAAAGGAATATAAGGTTTCATCTAGCGAGAGGTTATCATCATTAAAATCTCCAATGAATTTTTTGATAGTCGCTGTATTGATACTTTCTACGTTTAGGCCAATATCAAGTCCTATTCTAAAATCAAGATTCGGGTCAATTTCTGCATGTTCCTGTACTTTTACTACTTCTTCATCTTCAAGCTCTATAATCGTTTGAGCCATGAAAAGTCCCATCTCTTCTTCATCGTTATCTAAAGCTTCAAGGTCACCGTTTTCATCTTCTTCGTATTCTATTTTCCTGAAGTTGGGGAACTTTTGAGCAGCCTTATGCTCAGCCAATTCATATATTTCACTGTTATGGTGTAGCCTTAATGTATACATCAAAGCATCATAGACCACATCATGTCCCTCGTACTTTCCTAAGAAAAAAAAGTTAACAAGCTCTTCATTATTCTCTTCAGCCTCATTGGTAATGAACCCTTCGTTTCCAGATTCAATAGCTTTCCGGATTTCATTTATTTTCTCCTCAGAAAAGTCTTTATCGTAAACTTTCATTTGGTTGGTTTTAAAGGAATATAAAGATTTAACGAAAACGGTGCAACTGGCATTATATAAAAATAATTTTAGTGTCCGTTTCCATTAGTTTTTAGACCTATTCAGGTCATTCAAAAATGAATTGATTATTGCAACAATAACACTAAAACCTAAGGCCCACCAGAAACTGTCGACACGGAAGCCTGAAATCAACGAATCTGCAATCAAGATCACTATGGCGTTGATAATTAGAAGAAATAAACCAAGAGTAACTACAGTTAGAGGTATTGTCAGAACAATTAATAATGGTTTTACGGTATAGTTCAGTATGGTTAGTACAATAGCTAAAACTATAGCCGTAACAAAATCATCAAGATACACCCCATTCAGCAAATAAGAAGTAACAAGGATAGACAGTGCTGACAATAATAGCTTTAAAATGATATTCATTTGCTCAAATACTTTTCCTTTAATACGGATTCATGATGCTTTTGGTGACCTGCGATAAGGTATATTATAGCTCTTGCTGAAAGCATCGAACCGTTTACATTACCTCTCGTTTTTAGCATTTCCTTAGAAAGTGACCCAAACATATTGATATTCGATTTCCGTAACATCAAGTACTCATCAATTATGCTTTCTATTGGCCTATTATCATAGTTTCCAATACTGACGTAGGTCTCAGGATCATAGCCGGGAAGTTTTCCTTTATCGCCTCGCGAGATGGCTAATACACGATAAGCAAATATTCTCTCCACATCAGTCAAGTGTCCAAACAGCTCTTTCGTTGTCCATTTACCCTCTTTATATCTATGGTTTAATTGATTTTCATTTAAACTCTTGAGTAGGTAAATAAAATTATTGGCTTGTTGATGTAAAAAAGCCAATATATCTTCAGAAAGAACTTTCTCGATAAAAAAGCCATAATAGTCTTCGTATTCCTCTGGCTCAGGCTTTTCAATCATGATCGTACCATTTAGAATACTTTACATAATTATTAGCCGTGCGCATAAAAATATCCTTCATATTTTCACCTACTTCTTTAACCTTTTTCGCGGGAGTTCCTGCATAGATACTATTGGCTTCCACATGGGTGTTTTCAAGAACAACTGATCCGGCAGCGATTATGGATCCGCTTTCTAAAATGGAATGGTCCATAACGATGGCTCCCATGCCAACTAGTACCTTATCGTGGATTGTACATCCATGAACGATCGCATTGTGCGCAATAGAAACATAATTCCCTATTGTAGTCTCGGTCTTTTGATAAGTACAATGGATCACAGCTCCGTCCTGAATATTAGTATAACTTCCAACTTTTATAGAATTAACATCTCCTCTCACTACTGCATTGAACCAAACACTACAGTAATCTCCCATAATTACGTCACCAACGACTGTTGCGTTGGTAGCTAAAAAACATTCTTTTCCGAAAATTGGAGTGTTTCCGTTGACTGATTCGATGATAGACATGGATTAAATCTATAAAATCTTTACTTAGTATGCATATGCTATGAACTTTTAAACTAAAGGTGCGTTATTAGTGCTTTAAACCAAAAAATAGACTAAAAATGAAGTTTGATTTTAAGACAAATACCATTTTTTCACTTGCCCTAGTTGTAATATTGGCTAGTTGCACATCAAAACCAAAAAGTAATGAAGCTGAAGTTAGCGAAGCTCAAGAAGTAACTGAAGCAGAGCCGGCAGCGGTTGCATATGCTGTATCCTCAAGCGATAGTAAGGTCACTTGGGTCGGAACAAAATTAGCTGGTCAACACAATGGTACTATTGCTATTTCTGAAGGCGCTGTAAATGTGGAAGATGGAAGTATTGTTGGTGGATCTTTTAGCATAGATCTTACCCAAATCGATGTATTGGATTTAGAAGGTGAAGATGAAGACAATTTAGCAGGTCACTTGAAATCTGGTGATTTCTTCGACGTAGAAAATCACCCTAATGCTAAGTTCGAGATCACTGGAGTTGAAGCCTGGTCAGGTGATAATTCTGAATTTGCCGATTCAGAGCATGCGATTGCTGATCCAACACATAAAATAAGTGGCAATTTAACTTTAAGAGGAAACACTTTAGGAATTACTTTTCCTGCGAAGGTTGCTATGGAAGGTGATAAAATTCACGCTGAGGCAAAATTCAATATTGATAGAACGAAGTGGGGCGTTTCTTACAATGAAGAAAGTTCTATCGATGAGATCGCTAAAGACAAGATCATCAACAACACTGTAAATGTAGGATTTGATGTGTGGGCTAACAAAGATGAAGCTTCCGCGTAATTCTTTTTGAATAAATACAATTCTAAAACTTTTGAACTGCCCAATGTTGATTCTTTCGTTAGAAAGGCTCTGCATTGGGCAGATTCATTTTCTGACTTTCACTACTTTAACCATTGTGACTACGAGGGCTATTTATTTGGGACATTTCCCAAAATGTTATCCATTGGCTCCAATAGGAAGATAGTTTACAATCATAATTGCTTTCCCAACTTAGAAAGCTTTAAACAAGAGAATCCTCATCAATGGTTGATCGGTCACCTCGCCTACGATCTTAAAAATGAAATTGAAGAACTGGAGTCCAATAATGAGGAAATCATACCCTTTAGTTCCTTAGCTTTCTATATTCCTGAACATCTATTTTTCTTTGACGAAGATCGTGTTGAGATCCATAGCCATCAAGATCCGACTTTAGTATTTCGGCATATAAATGAAGTAAATACCCATAACAACTTAACTCAAGGAGATGCGCTGAAGCCTATCCCGGATGTTTCTGAAAAGGACTATCTGGCTAATATCAAAAACATTGGACAGCAAATCGAAGAAGGTGATTTCTATGAGATAAACTACTGCATGAGCTGGACTGAAAGAAATATCTCTATCAATCCCATCTCAACTTTTCTTAAGCTCAATGATATCAGTCCCATGCCATTTTCAGTCTTACAAAAAAATTCAAATCATTATGCTATCTGTGCTTCACCTGAACGCTTTTTAAAAAAGGAAGGTCAAAAGCTTATCTCGCAACCTATTAAAGGCACTATTAAAAAAGCCAATGATCCAAATGAAAATTTTAAACAGAAATTAAAGCTTGCAGGAAGTGAAAAAGAGCAAGCTGAAAATTTAATGATCGTTGATCTGGTGAGAAATGACTTAGCAAGAAGTTCAAATTCAGGGTCGGTAAAAGTCGAAGAACTTTTTGGAATCTATGAATTCAAAACCATCAACCAAATGATATCCTCGGTATCCTCGGAATTAAAAGAAAACATAAGTGCAGTAGAAGCCCTCAAAAGAGCGTTCCCCATGGGAAGTATGACGGGAGCACCTAAAATTGAAGTGATGAAAAATATAGAGAAGTATGAGTCGTTTAAAAGGGGACTGTTTTCTGGATCAATAGGTTTTTTTAAACCCGATGGAGACTTTGATTTCAATGTCGTAATCAGAACAATTTTTTATGATAAAAAGAGTAAATTGGTCAATTTCAAAGTTGGTAGTGCGATCACTTATGACTCAGTACCGGAAAAAGAATATGAGGAATGTCTTCTAAAAATAGAAAGTCTTTCAAAAGCTTTGAGTTAAAACTGAATAAGCCAGTTCTGATGTTGTGGATAGTACTTATATCCGTTTCATCCTGTAAGTCTTTTGAGTTCTTTCCGTTAAGGACCAAAAAAAGTAAACACATGTATAGAAGCGAAACGGTCAAACCTGTCAGGAGAAATCGCTTTTACAAGAAAAGGTGGGATAAAAGAAAGAAAAGGGTAAAGAAAGTAAAAGTTTGGGCTCTGTACCATCCTGAATCGGAATTCATAGAAAATTAAAAAATGCCGACCCGCATAAGAACCTAGTTCCATACGTCTTTCTTCAAAGATGGCCGGCATCAGCCCTGTTTTTATTCTCTTATTATTCTTTTTACTACTGTTCTTTCTTCAAAGTCAAGTCTTAATAAGTAAACTCCCGATTTTAAGCCGGTAAGATTGGTCGTCATCCTACTCTCATTATTCTCGAATGTTATTTGAACAATTGATCCTGAAACATCATAAAGTTCAACGGTTTTTAACTCGTTCAGAGGAAGTCCAGAAATAGTTAACTCGTTAGCTGCCGGATTTGGAAACACTGATATTTCACTACCTAAATTTTCTTCGTTCAAACTAAGTACTGTTGAAATAGTCAACACAAATACGTCACTGATTGTACCTCTGTTCCCATCATTAGCTGTTACCGTAATTTCAGTAACCCCGTTGGCTACTTCTGTAATCATTAAATTAGAGCCATCGGTCGATACAGTTGCAATACCTTCATCCGATGATTCCGACGTGAACGTTAAAGCGTCTGCATCCTCATCCGAAAATACATTAGCTAATGAAACAGACTGTGTTCCAAATCCCTGAATTAATAATAAATCAGATAAAGGATTGGATATTACAGGAGCAGTGTTTGGCGACTCTGTTACTGTGAACGAAAATATATTGCTCACTTCGTTTCCATTGCCATCGTTGGCTGTTGCGGTAATTTGTGAAACTCCTACCCCTGCCTCCGTAATTACCACATCTGTTCCTGATAAAGCCGCCGTAACAACATTTTCATTAGATGAGGCAACTGCAAAAGTTAAAGCATCTCCTTCTTCATCGGAAAATATATTGGCTATGGAGATAGTGGTCGTTCCGAAACCTTCTTGTTCTTCCTGATCAGCAATAGGATTTTCTACCGTTGGTGCTTGATTGTCTTCATCAACATCTATCAAATTTAAGGTTATAAGAGCATTATCAGTTAATTCACCATCGTTAACTTCAATAGTTAAACTAAATGTGGGCGTTGTTTCAAAATTAAGAATGGAAGAATTATTAACTGTTAATTCGCCCGACTCAGAATTAATAGAAAACGCGTTCTCTAGATTACCGCTTACAATGGAAAATATCAAGTTATCCCCGTCTGGGTCAATTGCTTGTAAAGTTCCAACCACAGTTCCATTAGCCGTATTTTCTTCTAAAGAAAATATTTGATTTAGGATTTCAGGGCTTCTATTTCTACCACCTGGGTTGTTTGATCCGCCAAAAATAACATATACTTCTCCCCTAGAACCAAATACACTTGGCGCTCCTATAATTAAATCTTCTATTTGATCATTATTAAAATCTCTTGCTGATGATATAGAAAATCCTGCCTCATCAAAACCATCAACACCCCTAATAACGAAACCATTATCACCAATAAGATTGAAAAGATTAAATTCTGCCGGGTATGTGTCTTGGCTCCCATAAACGATAAAAATATTTCCATTATTTATTTCACCTTCGGAATCAGCAAGATTGTCCCCTATTATAATATCGTTTAAGCCATCATCATTTATATCGATTGCATCGCTAACTGAAATACCAGTATTAATAGCTCCGAACTCCAGTCTTGAATCGACTCCACTAATAAGAAATCCATTGGTTCCATCTAACTCGGATGTATTTAATTCCGTGGGGAAACCATCAAATTTACCAAAAATAACAAATACGGCACCATTTCTAAGAGCAGGTGTTCCAATAGCAAAATCATCTATATTATCTCCGTTTATATCACCAAGTGATCTCAATTGTATACCTCCATTAGTATTCAATCCTGAAATATTGAAACCGTTGTTCCCATTAATTGATAATAAGTCAAACTCAGACCCAAACCCACTGGTACCAAAAATTATATGAACTCTATTTTGACCTACAGCAGCAATAGCTATATCGTCAAGTCCATCATTATTTAAGTCTCCCGCGGAACTTACAGCACCTCCTAACTCACTAAATGAATCTGTTCCATTAACTATGAATCCACGATCTTCACTTAGATTCGACAGATTAACATCAGAATTTTCGGCCCCTTCTGTTCCATATAATATGTAGGCAGATCCTCTTAGTATATCACCAAATATCTCTATAGATGGGTCACCTAAAATTATATCTTCTATACCATCTCCATTTACATCGCCTAATACATCAATAGAACTAAGGTTGTTATTCTCATTTCCAGTCACAAAAGATGTATTCGATAGTCTATCAATATCTTCTCTATTGGAAGCTCCAAAATTAATCCTTACCGTTTCTGAGGAACTCAAAAGAAAATCATCTAAGCCGTCTGAGTTGAAATCGCCCGCTGAAGATGCCTGTATAAAAGTTTCTCCAACAGTTATTCCTATTTCATTAGTAAGACTTGTCAAATCAATAAATGGGTTGTTATCATCATTCCCGAAAACAACATACGAGAAACCACCGCTATTAAAATTAAATCTTTCAGGTGGGGAAGTCATTAAAACATCATCAAAGCCATCTCCATCAATGTCTCCTACTCCTGCGACGGAAAAGCCTGTTTGATCGTCTGTTTCTACACCTTGTATGGTAACTCCATTAGAACCATTTAAGTCAGAAAGATTAAATTCAACAGGAAATAATGATTCAGAAGACGATCGTATTCTAATCGTAAATTGGTTATTAATTATATTTCCATTGCCATCGTCCGCAGAAACTAGAATTTCAGATAACCCTAAATCAACCTCATTAATTATTAGAGAATCATTTCTTATTGATACTGTGACTACATTCTCATTACTGGAGGATATGGAAAAACTCAACCTGTCATCATCCACATCAGAAAATGTCCCTAAAGTAGAAATTCTTTGCTCCACGAAACCTGGTTCCAAGATTAAGTCAACAAACGAAGCTTCCAGCTGTGGAGGGCTATTTGGAGGTGAAATTGTACCAAAAATGATATGTGTTTGCCCAGCTGATAAAAGTCCATTAGGATCAGCATTCATCTCTGATATTATTATATCGTCAAAACCATCATTATTAAAATCGCCACCACGCCCAACGTTAAGATCAGGAAACGTACTATCATCTATTCCTATGATAGTAAAACCTATATTGTTAGGAATTCGAAAAAGATCTATAGAGGGTTGATGCCCTCCAGCTTTTCCGAAGATTACATATGCTTCTCCTATTCTATCCGAACCAGGAGCACTTATTATGATATCGGAGAAGCCGTCGTTATTGATATCTCCTGCAAGATTTACGGAAGTTCCCGTAAAATTTAGAATATCTGTTCCATTTAATGAAAAACCATTTTCCCCATTAAGGGTCGATAATTCAAAAAAAGTGTCAGAAATATCTGCACTCCCAAATACTACATAGGCTTGCCCAACATCGTCATCATCATTTATTATTGCTCTGGGAGCTCCGACTAATATATCAGCAAAACCATCACCATTCAAATCTCCTGCGGTAGAAATCGAAGAACCACTGCGATCTCCACTGTTAATACCATTGATAACAAATCCGTTACTCCCATTAATATCAGATAAATCAAAAGTCGCTGGAAAAGGATCCTCACTGCCAAAGATAACATAGGTTTCGCCTGCTCCACCTCGACCATCCGGATCACCGCCAGGAGCTGAAATAGCTATATCATTAAGACCATCGTTGTTAAAATCACCAATTCCGGCTACTGATGTTCCGAAATCATCATTCGAATCATTTCCCTCCAGAACAAACCCATTCGTGCCATCCAGAGCACTTAGTTCCAAAATATTAGGCAAAAGATCATTACTATTCTGTCCAAAGATCACATAAGCTCTTCCTGTAAAACTTCCAAAAAAATCATTGGGAGATCCAGGTGAACCAACCAATACATCATTAATTCCATCTCCATTAAAATCTTCAATAATAGCTGTGGAGGCGCCAGTATAATCGTTAACTCCAATACCATTTATTGTGAAGCCATTCGTTCCATCTAATGAATCTACGGATATGCTTTCTTCAAAAACAGTACTTCCGTACACGACTGCTGTTTCCCCGGAAACACCAACTCCGTTAGCATTGGATGCAGGAGCTCCAATAATCAGATCATTTATGCCATCACTATCGATATCTCCACCCCCGGCCACTGAAAGCCCAAAAAAATCTGCTCCCTCAAAACCAGTAACATTAAATCCGTTCTGACCGTCTAAGTCTGATATTTCTAATATTGAATTTCTAAAACTACTATTCCCAAAAACAATATGGGCCTGACCTATTCTTGAACTCAAAAAATTTGTTGTTCTTGGAGCTCCAATTATCAAATCTTCAATACCATCATTATTGATATCCCCCGCATTATTCGCAGACGTACCTGATATGTCTGAGCTTAATGCTCCGTTTATAGTTAATCCGTTACTGCCGTTTAAATCACTTAGTATTATTTCGGCTGGAAAAATTATGGGTTCAGAGGGTGAAATAAAAATAGAAAAGGTATCTGCTATCGTTGCATTAGCGTCACTAGCCAATAGAAATACTTCTGAAAACCCTAGCCCTTCTTCTATTATAATAAGTGAATCACCAGAGATATCCAGACTTATTACATTTTGATTTGATGGTGAGGATTCGAAAGAAATTGTATCATTATCCGGATCGCTAATAAAAGAACTAAGTTGGATTATTAAGCTATCAAAACCAGAATTTAAATCCAGGTCATTTAGTGGTGCATCTATAGAGGGTATTCCATTTATAACGAATTCGAACGCATCGCTTATTTCCACTCCATCAATATCTTCCGCCGTAACGGTTATACTAGATACACCAATACCTAACTCTTGTATTGTAAGCAGATTTTCATTAACTTCTACGACTGCCACTAATGGAGTCTCGCTAGTTGCGGAGTATGATAACTCAAAACCCTTAGGGTCTACAAAAACAGTATCCAAATCAATTATTATATTATCAAAGCCTTCATTAACAAGTAAATCGTTCAATTCAGATACTAAAATCGGATCTTGTGAGAGTCCTCTTCCAAAGATCACATAAGAGCTCCCAGAATTAGAACCTCCGTTGTCAGCATTAGGCGCTCCTAGTAGTATATCTGAAAATCCATCATTATTAACATCACCTGCTGAAGAAACCGAACTTCCACCTAATATAAATAAACCATCTGTTAATACATTTCCTAAATTATCACCAGCTGATACACCAGGCACTATAAAACCATTTACTCCATTTATATTATCCAAATTAAAGATGGGGTTATCTAAGAGTCGATTTCCAAAGACCACATATATTCCTCCTGCATTGTTTCCATTAATATCTAATCTTGCAGAGATTAATATATCATCCAATCCATCGCCATTTACATCACCGGCACTATTTACAGTAGTTCCAGTCTGATCAAACTCACTTACGCCTTGGAGTATAAAACCATTAGTTCCATCTAAACTTGATAAATCAAATGAATCTCCAAAATCATTACTTCCATAAAGGATATATACTTCACCAGAAAGAGTACCTGAAGAACTTGAATTTGGCGCACTAATAATCACATCGTTCAATCCATCACCATTAAAGTCTCCGGCACCTGCTAAACTAATACCAGATAAATCATTTGCATTTATTCCATTTATTGTAAGTCCAGAAGAGCTTCCGAGTGATGAGAGTTGCAGTTCAGGTGAAAAGCCACTCTGATTACCATAAACAATATAACTTTCTCCTGCATTAGAGGCGTTACGAGGGTCACCAAAACTAGCTCCAATAAATAAATCATCGATATCATCTCCATTAAAATCACCTATCGATCTTACTGGAATTCCAGATAAATCTCCAACATCAATACCGTTTATAATGAAGCCATTAGACCCGTTAAGAGAATTTAGATCGACGGTAGGTGATGAAAAATCAGAAACTCCAAAAATTACATAGCTTTCCCCTCGACCCGAATTAGCAAATCCAGCTCCAATTACGATATCAGTTAACCCGTCATTATTTAAATCCCCAGCACTACTCACTGAGAATCCTATTAAATCGTTTGTATTCATTCCGTCTATTGTAAATCCGTTAGTTCCATCCAATGAGGAGAGGTCTACAACAGGATCAAATGACGATCTTCCATAAACTAGGTAACTTCTTCCTGCGAAAGATGAAAAACCAACTCTTGATTCGGGAGCACCTATTATAATATCATCAAAACCATCCCCATTGAAGTCTCCTGCATTACTAACTGAAAAACCTGAACGGTCTCCCGATGCTGTCCCTCTTATGACGAATCCATTGGATCCACTTAGACCCGAAAGAGAAATATTTGGTGAAAAGTCTGAATTTTGCCCTAAGATGATATATGATTCTCCTGAGCTAGAGCCATTTGGATCAGCATTAGGAGCTCCAATGATAAAGTCACTGTTTCCGTCTCCATTTACGTCACCAGCAAAAGAAACAGAAAACCCAGAGATATCTCCAGAACTTAATCCGTCAATTTGAAAGCCATTATTTCCATCTAAAGTTGACAGATCAAAAACTTCGGGGAATTGCTCCTGAGCTTGTATTAACCGAATATTTAAGACTATACAACATAGTATAAATAGTTTACCAGTTTGGTAAGTATTAAAAGCTAATGAAAAATTATTTGATTTCATGCAGCTTGGGAACTGGCACGAGGTAGTTATTTCTAGTTTCTTTCCCATTATAACTAAGCTTTAGTTTTTTAGTATTAACTTAATTGAGTTCTTTTTGAAAATTTCTAGACACTTGTATTAATAAATACTTTCTCAATTCTTTGAGGAATTTTCATCTGACAAATAATTTCACCTGTTCCATCCGACGCCTTTTTCCAAGGTAGCTCGGCAATATCAAAAACTCGTGGAAATGTATCTTGAGCTTGAATGTTGCCTAGTGCAGCTAACATCCACCCCAATAACAAGCTAGAAAATATGCCTAGCTTCCATTTTTTATTTAATTCGAATAAGCGCTTTTTAAGTAATTCAAGCTTTCTTTGAAGATTTGGAATAAGCTTCAATTCGGAAACCTGATCGATACGTTTTTGAACGCTTCGATATTTTCTTTGGGTTTTAAGCCAAACCTGTAGTTAGGTAGTTTTTTTATACATAGCTAATTCATATATCTAATGGTATGCTCAATCAATAATAGTTTTAATTTGCATCTGTAGTTAAAAAATGCCGTCCCACATAGGATCTGTTTTATGCGTCTTTTTCCAAAGATGGTCAGCGTTAGCCCCGTCTTAAGTAATTTTAGTTGGGTTCTGAAGATGAAAGGGATGAGTTAATTATGTTATTCTCATCTATGATTCCAGTGTCTTTAAATCTACCATTTGTTAAATCAACATCCACTATCGGACTAAAGCCATCAGAATCTATTATTAGACGGCTTTCACCAATTTCAATAAAAACATTATTTGGATCCCCGAAGTCTTCAGTTAGAATTAGTAAACGTTGAAAGTTTCTAATTCCATCATTCTCTAAAGTACCTGAAAATACGTCTAATACTACTGCTGAATCTATGTTGTTGTTATTAATAGATAAAGCTTCTACAAAAATTGTGAAGTTGTTATCTTCTCCAATCACAAACCCCCCTTGTCCTGTTGAAACTGAAATAGAGCCTTCTCTAGTGAATATAGCAGCTGTTAGGTTATCAGAATTCTGATCTACCACTTGTAAAGTTAGATCAACAAACTGCATCCCAGCATTATCTGATGGTCGATTTGAATCTTCAAGTATTTGTGGAGATACAAAATAAGTGTTTTCCAAACTCGGAGGGTTAGTCCCTCGATTAATATCTAAAAATCCTTCTACGATATTGAGTAAAGAATCTGTAAGTAATTGGTCAATGATTTCTTCATCCCTTGGTATCCCGGCATCATCATCCGAACATGATATAAAAATTGATAAGCAAGCCAAAAATGGAATTATCAGTTTTATAAAGTATTTCATGACAAAAAGTATTTTAAATTTTGAATAGCAATAGATTTACTCTTTGGTCTTGCAATCATCTCAATTTTCTAAAAGAGAGGCCAACTTTAAATAGTAGATACCCGGGATTGGTTTCCACAAAAGCACTGCTACGATCAGAAAAAAAGTACCTTAATCCCAAAATAGCAGCGATATCCCCTTCATTAATAATCTCTTCCGATAAATCATCTTCAGAATTAAGAGCTATTGAAACTCCATAATTGTAAAGAATTCCGATATATGGTTCTATTTTATCATTTAGTAGAGGGTTCAAAACATAGTTTGAGCGAACACCTATATCAAGTGTTGGAATATCTGCTTCTGAAAAAGTCGGTATTGAAGGAAACCCTGAAACGTCTAAATCAAAAGTTCTACCTCCTACGTAGTAAGAAAAACCTAAGCCCCAGCCAAAGGTGACTCGACCGGGTCCGGCCTCCGGTACTATCGTATAATCCCAATTAAATGTAAGGTGTGGAACTCTTAGTTCATCACCCAGACCATCCGGAAAATCGCGGTTATCAACAATATACCGAGGAGCAAAACCAACTCCTAGACTGAAGTCTCTTTTAACTTCTTGCGCAGAAGTGTTAAAAGTGACTAGGAGTAAAAGTAAAACCGTTATACTATTTAATCTTTTCATAATCTTATTTTTTATTCAAATAATGATGAATGAATCGATTCTCATAAAAGCGTTTTCGAAGGAAGCTGTTTTCTCTGTGGAAGTGCCTTAATCTCCGGTGAAAGGAAAAAAGAAAAGCTGCAAAAATGCAGCTTTTCTTTCAAGGCCTTCTTTTGATAAACTTGGTTAGTCTATCTTTTCTCAGTCTTTATGTGTCAAATAATAGATAAAATCACCTACAGAAAATGAGGTGTAAAACTATAGATCTAATCTTTTAATTGTATTGGAAGGATCTACATAGTATACTAAACCTCCAACAGGATCAACGTAAAACAACGGATTCTTCTCCCCTATTTCATTAATAGCAATTTCCTCTCCGGTGACGGGATCTAATCTCACCATAACTACTGTTTTCCGACCATCCAATTTCCGTTTTTCAGAAAAGACTGCCAGTGGTGTACTTGAACCGGCCAACTGTCGACGTTCCTCTCGCTTTCGCATTTGATCATCAATTCGGCCTTTAAGTTTTCTACCCTGCCCTCTGACAAAAGATGAATTCCGGTTATGAACTGAAGCCTGTTTCGAAAAATCACTGTTTCCAGAAACTTCATAAGCCATTTCATTTCCTACTGCCCTACTACCTTGGTGAATCTGATAAGTAGTACTGGCTGCAGATATGGCATTTTTAAGCAGGATATTTCCAAACTCTGAAGACTTTGGGTATTTGTAATACTTTTGATAAACTAGGCCATTCTCGTAACTAAGAAATGCTATATTCTCTTGATTTTGAACGAGAATACCTTCAGGTTCGTAAAATGAAACATTCATTGTTTCATCTTTCCCATCAAATTTCAGATTTTCAGTAAGAAATTTATAAGATCCCTCTTCTAAGTTGACTAAGTGAAAATCTCCCTTAGAGTTGACAATAAGTTTACTTCTATCATCATTATACTTGAGCCTAAAGCCCTTTCTGGCAAACTTCCCTAGAGTTTCCGGTTTCTCATCAGATGAAAGTTTGAGCTTGTAAACACCACCACGGTCTAAATAAACCATTTCATTACCAACGACTTTAAAATAAACTGAATCTTCATTTGCATATTTCCAATCTCTCTGGTAGATCAAATTTCCTTCTTTATCTACTAACGATATATTTTTTCTAGAGGAACTCTCTTTAGTGATGATTAATTTGTGTTCCCCCTCATCTTGTATCTTCCAGAAGTCTTTTGCAATAATCGGAAGGGTCTTTCCGTATAAATTCAGACCCTCTGCATTAATTCTGTCTAACCCATTTTTCGTGGCGACATAGTATTCTCCATTATGTTGAGTATAAGTGTTGAATTCCTTTTTAGAGTAACTCCATAAGGTATCCTTGGTCAGGTAAGAATGAAACGATAATTCCTTTTCTTCCTTATTGAGCAATTGGAAACCAGATTCATGAAGTTCTATTTTTTGCTTGGTGGGCGGAAGACGGAGCGGTTCTGTCCATAAAGACTTTGATGTATTAGGGTCAAGTATATCAATAGCTTTAGGGTAGATACGCGTAGCCTTTGCACTATGGGTAGCCAATAAAAATTCATCGCTTAAAAAATTCGATACCGATAAATATTTATACTCAGGTAGCACCGAGTAAGGAGTTCTCCAGAGGGGTTGACCTGTTTTAATATCAAACATTTCATAAGATTCGAGATCAAACGTAAGGAGGTATTTTTTCCAGAAATTTCCCAAGTATTTATCACTGATATCAATTCTCCATTGCTCCTGACCACTATGATTGAGCAAGTAAAGTGATTTTTCTCTTTTTTTCCCTTTCTCCTTTTTGTTCTCAAAAACCAATAGACCTAATTCTTCCCCAAAGTTTCCAAAGTACTCGGAAGGTTGTAGTGGAGCTCCTACGCTTTCATTGTTTCCTTGCGAATAGCCAGAGCTTAGCGCCTTTTTAAAACCTGATAAAATACTATTATCCCTTTCATAATTAGCTGTCCACAAAAGCTTTCCTATTTGAGCATCAAGACAATAAAAGTTGTTTCCAAATGGAAAAACGATCTTATCCTTACCCAAGGTCACTGGTTTATCATTTGGTGTTTTAAAAAACTTACCCTGCTCCTCTTTAGGTGTGAATTTCCAAATAGGCTCACCTGTCGTTATATCTACAAGAAAGAAAGAAATGGAATCAGACTTGAATGTGTCTTTAAATCCATCCCCAATATCTTTCACCCCTTTACTAAGTGAGGTCATGGAATTTTTGAAACTGAATTTTTTCTTTTTACCGTCCGAAGCTTGCTCTTCTTCCTTTTTTGCTGTTGCTGGTTCAGCAGCTATTGCTTCCGTTGAAGCAACTAAAAAGAATGCATCTAATTCTGGTACTATATCTATGAATTCAATCTCGGTAAGGTTCAAATCGGATTGCTTAAAAACAACCTTATTTTGTGTTAAATCGAAGATATTGAGTTCGGGAGTAAAGATATAATAGTATGGTGTTTCTGATATGGGAATAATACTATCTAGTTCAGTCTTTATAACATTATAGCCTTCGGAATAACCATCAATTGTATATAGATGGCTGTTTGATTTTATGAATAAAATTCCGGTTTCATCTTGAACATATCCATAAAGTATATCCCCCTGAATAGTAGGTTGTGAAAATGAGTGACTGCTGATGAAGCAGAACGGACAAAGAGTCAATAGTAAAAATGAGAGGTTCTTAACAATTGTGTTTACCATGAGCTATTAATGATTTTTGGAAAGTTTAAATTAGGTATTGAATTCTTAAAATTAGATTACTTTAAGGTTAAGCATAAATTTTTCCAATTAAATTAAACTTCTATTTCTGTAGAAATGATCGAATGACCGTGAACAACTTGATAAATTTTGTAGATGAACGGAATTTCTTTGTGAGCGGAACAACTATGCTATTCTGATAAAAGGCTTACTATAAGTAAGTGAGAAGCATTTGTGTTTTGGCTTTGGATTATACCTA
This sequence comes from Bacteroidota bacterium, assembly GCA_039030555.1. Taxonomy (GTDB): domain Bacteria; phylum Bacteroidota; class Bacteroidia; order Cytophagales; family Cyclobacteriaceae; genus JBCCDY01. Next base: position 101,686 of record JBCCDY010000009.1, on the reverse strand, counting down.
ATAGCTGCTTTATTTGCTCTGAATAGATTGAGATCATTTATAGTTATGATCAAAAAAAATTTCCTTAGAGTAGCTCTCTTTACGGTATTCTCAATTATTGAGGCTTACGCAGATTCCTTTATATATTTACACAGATCAAGCTCATCATTCGAGACTGAATCCCCTTTAACCCTTAGAGTAAATAATTCAGAAGTTACTACTTTTTTACCAGGAGATTGGAAGTTACTTCGTATCAAGGATAGAACACAGAGTCTCGTGATAAATATAGATTTCCCTGCAGGTATCAAAGACGATGAGTTAGAACCCTGCAGTTTCCCGAGGAAACTAATTCCACTCTCTCCCAACTCTGTACACTTTCTTACGTTTGGGGATGAGTTTTGCAATGCTAGAGAAGTCCCAAAAACCAGAAGCAGTAACTCTTTAAGAAGCTTTGGCCTCATTAAAGGATTTGTTTTGGAAAATAGGGAAATATCGGAATTGAGTGATTCCGAAACAGCCGAACTGACGTCCGACCTTATTGGTGTGGATCTGGAAGGTAGTAATCCAAATCTAGACAATATTGACATTGACTCACTTAAAGAACTAGCCTTGGAAGCGCTCAAGTTAAGGCAAAGACTTGCTGAAAAAGAATCCGCTATGAAAGATCAGCTCCTTGAGTATTTTGAATTATTAAAAGCGGTTAATCAATTGGATCAAAACGTATCGCCTATCGTTCATGTTGGACTGGAAAATGGTGGAGAGAGAGGCGGCCGGACCATCTACAACATTAGGTCTTCATTCAGTTATGACTTTCTGGAAGATGAAGGAATTAAAGCAGAATTGGTCCATTACCCTTCAGGAGCTTATCAGTTGGACAAATCAGCCGCAGCCAAAGCCACTGCATTTGCTATGAAGAAAAGTGTAGAAAACTATCTTACGGAATATTTTGAGCCCGGAAGCACCGTGAAAATCAGAATTATAGGAAGTGCAGATGCCCAAGCTATTGGAGGTGCTTTAACCTATGAAGGTGAATATGGCAACCTACTTGAAACTAGATATTATCTGGCTGATGATTATCAAATAATTGTAACTGAAAATCCTATAATTGATAGCACTCAAGTCAATGAAGTAAGAGGAGAAGAGCTTTTAGGCATGGTCGCTCAACCAGCGGAAGAAATAGAGCTAGGTCAACAAAGAGAGGTGAATCTCAATGAAAATGCCTCATTTAAAGAAAATGAAACTTTAGCCTACTTACGCTCATATGGAATCAAAAACTATGTACTCAACGAAATTCAGGCACTGGAAAAGACTAAGAATGAATTTATTCATCAGGCTAAAATAGAAGAGAGCATTGGTGGAAAGTACAGGAAGGTTGTGATTGAACTACTTATTGAGGACGTTGTAAGAAACAAATGATTAAAGTATTTCTATGGGCTACTTTTCTTATTCTGCTAATTCATTCAATTGCGCTGACTCAAGAGAGGTACCTTTTATTTGAAGAAAACTTTGATGATAATTCAAATGAATGGCTGTTGGGTGTTCGAGCAAAAACTACAGCTCAAATACTTAATGGTAGATTTTATTTTGAAAGTAAAAATCCGAGGCTTAATTACTCCAGAAGAACTGAGACGGCTTATCTAAGAAATTATCAGGACTTTGAAATTGAGATTAATTTTAGACAAGTTTCTGGCAGTAACCTTAGAGGGTATGCACTGGAATGGGGAGGAAACAGTATTGATAATACCTTTTATGAATTTTGGCTCAGAAATGACGGTAGCTTTTCAATTGATAAGTTTAATGGTATTACGGAACACTTCACAGATTACCAACCATGGAAAAAGTCGGAGCACATAAAGATTGATGATTTCAATTTATTAAGGGTCAAAAAGACTGGCTCAGTCTTGAGATACTTTATAAATAACCATTTGGTTTTTGAACATCAATTTGAAAAGGTCTATGGAAATGAAATTGGATTTATTACTCCTCCATCAGCGGCGATAGAAGTCGATTTCATAAAGATCGATCTTGTGGGGCACAAGCCAGAGCCTATTGTTTCTAAAGAACAAACACCCAATATTTATGCTATCATCATAGGAATTGCCGATTACAAAAACAATCAAAAAGGACTTTCTGACTTAACATTTACAACCTCCGATGCCATTGCAATGGCAAAGTTTTATAATAGTCCTAATGGAGGCGATGTTCCTGCCGAAAACATTAAGCTACTACTAAATGAGCATGCCACTTACCAAAATATAATTCAAACGACCAAAACAGCTTTCGAGCAAGCTAAAAAAGATGATTTGATTGTTTTTTACTATGCCGGTCATGGAACCGTCCAACGTGGAATAAACCAGCAACTTTTGCATCTCTTACCTCATGATTATCAACCTGGAAACCCGAATACTTCTATTGTATTTTCTGAAATTCAGGAATTGTTTAATTTAAGTAATGCCTCTAAGAAACTATGGATACTAGATGCCTGCCACTCTGGGGGTACGCTGGAAAACTTAAACGGAAATATCAAAGAGCGTTTAGGGAACTTGAACGATAAAGATATTGCGATCATTACTTCATCGAACGTGAACGAAACCTCACTGGAAATATCAGGGTCGATAAGAAGGGGACTGTTTAGCTATTATTTAACGCATGGATTAATCACAGAAAGTAATATTTCAGATACAAACAACGATGGAATAGTAGATATCCTGGAGCTTTTCAATTATACTCAACATAAGACTTCAAGTACCGCTAAGAGTAAATATTCACACAATCAAAACCCTCAAATAGGTGGTAAATTCAATGTACAACTACCGCTTGCAAACGTAACTTCTAAGTAAGTAGATTAATTCTCACGTATGGCAAAAAGATAAGCTAAGCGAGTTGCTAAAAATATGGCATTGACCATCTCAAAGATCAAAATAATCCACTTATAAACTTCAAATGGAAAGTAATCCTTATGCCACGGATTTAACCAAATAAAGCATAAGTAAGCAAGGTAAAGTGCCGAAAAGAAAACAAGCTCAACCAAGTATCTTCTATTTATAACCCGTACTAAGGATATAGTGTAAGGGTACTTTACCCAAAACCTAATAAAAGATGCAAGGTAGACCACACTTATGGGTAAGATGCAGAAAAACAGAACATCAAATTCAATCGGGTCATACCCTCCGGATGTATAGAGAAAAATCAGAGATATTAGAATGATTACTCTGAAAGAAAGGTGTATAATACCAAGAGTATTGATTGCTAAATTATCTCCAATTCTCTTCACAACTACAACTCTTAAAGTTTCGATTTAAAAAAACGTTCAAACGGTTCTTCAAAGCCTACCAGCTCACTATAATAGGACGTCCTTAAATCTCTGTATTTCCCTTTAGAGTTAAAGCCACTAGCAAACCATCCTGTTATCTCATATTCAATAATTACAAGCTTACCGTCTTCCTTAAAATTAAAATCGAATACAATTCTCTCATTATACCTATCTGTAATTACATTCTTGATATCTTCTATCGTGTATTGATCATGGAATAAATTAACCTCCTTGGGGATAAGATCATCAGAATCAACCTTGTATTCATTTTTAAAGTACTTTTTTAATACCTTCCCTACCTTTGCTTTACAGTTTTTCAAATCATCTTTACATATTAAAGTCCCTGAGGGGTTGTCCAAAACCAAAGCTATTTCTATAAATGGAAGCTCTTTTTCCCCTCTGATTAAAACCAGGTTTTCCTCGGTCTCAATGACTCCATTTTCATACGATGCCTTAATACTGAATATGTTTTTATTCTGACTTTGAAGAGATAGTTTACAATTCTCTGCGGGAAATCCGGAAACATTTGAAAGCTTTTGCAGCATTATTAAAGCCAGATCTGAGTCATATATTGCTAAACTATCATTAATAGCATTCCAGGATAATGCCAAAATTTTGGGATCATGAATACTTTTCCCATCTAGATGCAAGGATATATTCTTGCTTTCAATGATTACATCAGCTACTTCGAATAATTTGTTCAATGTGGATTCTTTCAACCATTCTTCATAAGAAATTTTCACATTTTCTAGATTTGTTTTGGAGTCCGTATTCTGCGCTATGATTTTATTAGAACCAAAATTTAATAGCATTAGGAGGAATAGATTTGAAGAAAAAAATTTTACCATAGTATAATTAACCCGATTCCAATGGAGAAATCTAGTAAAGTCGTTAAACTAAATCGAGTAGAAGTACTGAAAATTTTTACAGAGTTATTCAACTTAATTGGAATAAAAGCTGACGTAAGTAGAGAATTCACAACGAACCAGCCTTTTATGAAACAGCTTGCAGAAAAAATTCTCTCGGAAAAAGATATTACATCCCCCTATACGGAACAAGGTAAGACTAAAACGTTTAAAGAATCCGTTGATGATTACAGCGAATACTTGAGAAAAAGACTGAATATGGCCAGGAAAGAATCGAACGAGTTGATCTCTTTTCAAGAAAAATTCATAGCCCCCCTCCAGAAGTTCCCATTACTGTTTAGCACTACACTTTTACAATCAGTCGTTTACACTTCAAAAAAATTCTCATGGTTTAACTTTTGCAGAATGCCTGTTTATGGAGAATTGAATAAAAGAAATGGAAAGTTCTATTTTGATTCTAAAAGCAAAGATTTAGAAATTGAATTGGTTAGGGATAAGAAAAATAGCTTGATTAAAATGCCACGTGATCAAACGGAGAATTGGCTTAAAACAATTTCAAAGGATAAAAGGGTTTACCTAGCTGAATTTGATATCACTGACCATCAAATCATTCCACCAAATAACTTAGTAAAGTACCTGATCTTAGATCCGTCGTTACAATCAGGGTGACCTTTCGTAGTTTGTTTTGTCGAAGCTCTCAATGATTATCGTTACGAGTAGTGTAAAGAATTTATTCACTATATCAGGTCTTAGTACCCCACATAGACCATAGTTTATGAATCTAGATCCTTCATACCCCAGGATGACATTCCATAGTTTGTTTTATTACTAAACAAACAAAATCCAATATCCGAAAACTTCGGATATCTATCCATTCTGGCTGGAATCGTACATTCTTCGGATACTATCCAGGGTATACAACAAAAGCTTAGTATCGCTTACCATATGCCTCGTATCATTGACCTATCGATCGCTGTTGTTCAAATGAGAGCAACGGATGTAAAGTCGGAAATTTCAGTGTGCGGGAGCCTGAACCTTTTGACTTTATCATCACTCCCGCACGATGGCAACTGACATCAGGTCAAGAGGTCATAGTGCGAATAAGATAATGCGTGATAGATAAGTAATAACAAACTCACACGCCACAACCACAGGTTCGTTCAATTTCTTCCAACCGGATATCAGTATGCCTTCGTCATTAAGCGATCGGTCTTTAAAACCGATTAAAAATGATAAGAATTAAAAGATTTCATGTATTAATAGCACTTGTTAGCAGTTTTTTTCTTGGAGGTTCTTTAACTTCCTGTAATAATGAGGATGAAGAACTCTTTAACGAAATTGAACAAAGAGAAGCTGGAGGAAAGGAAGATGAGGATGTTGTTGATCCTCCGCCACCAAACGGATAAGTATTCAAAGCAGATTATGTTAGCTAGGATAATATTTATCCTAGCTTTTTTACTCGGTTTTGAAAAAGATGGGATCGCAAGTAATAATAATCTTCAAAAATTACGAAGTAAAGCCTATGCGCATGTTAATAACAAATCTGATAGTGCCATTTTCTATGTTAATAAGTATTTAAAGTATTCTACTAACAATATTTCTTTTTTTTGCGACGCTTACATTCTTTCTGGGAAAGCGCATCTAATTAGAAACAACTATTCTAAGTCTATTGCGGACTATAAAACAGCCCTTAAAAATATTGACTCAAATAATTTAATTAAATATAGGCCATATGCACTCTTGGGGTTAGCAGTTGCTTACAAAAACTCAGGCCAATATGAAAAAGCACTTTTCAATTATTTAAAAGCCTTAGAAGATTTTAAGGAAAGATCTGATTCTAGTGCACTTGCCTCAACGCTTAATTCAATGGCTTCTATATACAAGAGACTTGAAAACGTATCGGAAGCTCAAAACATATATTTATCAGCTTTTAACATTTATAAGAGTATAAATGACACCATTCATATGGCTTCTATTTTCAATAATCTTGGTCTCTTGATGAAAGAAAAATATGCTTATGATAGTGCATTATTATACTTCCAAAAAGCTATTGAAATATCTTTTCAATTAAATGATACAGCTAAGCAAGCTATATATACTCTAAATCTCGGAAATATTTTCCTCACCCTTGATCAGCACGATTCCTCAGAGTTTTACTCATTAAAATCCTTTCAATTAAATAAAAGTATTAATGATAAAAGTGGTCTGGCCATAGTCTCCAACAACCTTGGAAATCTTTACATGGCTAAAAAAGAATGGGGAGAAGTACACTTTTATCTCAATCAGGCAGAAGAGCTCGCAAGCGAAATCGGAGAACTAGAAACGCTAAAGGAGAATTATGAACTCTGGTCAACATATTACGAGGAGATCGGGAATTCTTCAAAATCATTAGATTATCACAAAAAACTATTGATCATAAAAGATAGCTTGCTCAACCAAGAAAAGATAAGAGCCATCTCAGAACTTCAAATCCAGTTTGAAACGGAGCAAAAAGAGCAGGAGATAAGCTTTTTAAATGAGCAGAAGCAAACCCAACAAGCTTTAATCAGTCAACAGAATTGGTTCATTTGGTTACTAGCCATCAGTTCAGTACTCTTTCTTGTACTATCGGCAGTTGCATATAGAAGTTACAGTGCCAAGAAAAGAGCACATAGTAAAATTGAACTACTCCTGCGAGAACTTCATCATAGGGTAAAGAACAATCTTCAGATGATCTCCAGCATATTAAGTTTGCAGTCTGAAAATTTATCCGATCAAAAAGCTAAGGCAGCTATTAAAGAAGGTGAGATGCGTGTTAATGCCATGAACTTACTCCATCAACGTCTATACATGGACGGCACAAGCTCAGAAGTGAATATAAAAGATTACCTGGAAGAGCTTCTTTCGGATTTAGAACTATCCTATGCCGAACCAAATCGGCAAGTCAAACTAAAAACAGACATAGAACCTATTTCAGTTGACGTCGATAAAGCTATTCCACTTGGCTTATTAACCAATGAACTAATCAGTAATTCTTACAAACATGCTTTTAAGGATTCTGGCTCAGGTACGCTTTCGGTAATACTTTCAAAAAATAAAGAAAAAGTAAAGCTGGTTGTTTCTGATGATGGTCAAGGGTTTAAAATAGATGACCGAAAAAACGCCGAATCATTTGGTCTTAGAATGGTAGAGATTCTCTGCCAGCAACTTCGAGCGGAAAAGCATTTTTCGAATGGGAAAGGTAGCCGCTTTGAGTTTGAGATAGACCTAAAGGGCTAAGATAATTGCAAACAGATTCTTCGTTCTTCAGGATGACGCCGTAGTTGGGTTTACTGCAAAAGTATACGACCACCATCATTCTGAACAGATTGAAGATTCAGGTTTTTCTATCACAAAAACCTAAATCTCTTCTTAAACTCTGGCCGATAGGTCTTTCCTATAGGAATCTCTTTTTTATGAATGACTACCTCATTCTCCTTAAAAGATTCAATATGTTCAACGTTGATAAGCCAAGACCTATGTATCCTGACAAAAAATTTAAAAGGGAGCTTACTTTCAAAAGTATTAAGGGTCTCCGAGAGTATATAAGTCTTGTCTTTAGTGATGATTTCTGTGTAACTACCATCAGCTTTTAAGTACAGAATTTCAGAAAGCTGGACTTTACAAAAAGCATAGTTCTCTTTTATGAAAATCCTATCATTAAGCAGGTATGTCGCCGATTCGTCTGAATTTGGAAGTTGCGTTTCCAAAGGGATTGCCATATTAGAAATGGCTAGTTGAATAGCTATACTTAATTCTCTTGGTCTGAAAGGTTTCAATATGTAGGCACTTGGAAAAGTATCTTTTGCCTTTTCAACAGTCTCAGAATCAGCAATATTCGTAAGATATATTACTGGAACATTGATTAGCTCTTTGATTTTTTTTGTAAGCTCTATCCCGTTAGTCTCTCCCTTGAGATGAATATCCATTATGATAAGATCAGGAGCATTAAAATTAATCGTTCTAAGCGTATCAGAAGCATTATCAGTAACCGCTATAACAGAATACCCCATTTGTTTCAGCTTTAAAGAAACGTCTTCTGCAATGATCAGCTCATCTTCAACAATTAAGATTTTTATCTTAGACATAAAAAATTGATGTTGGACTGGAAAAGCGGCTTAAGTTAAGTGTATTAACTTATGGATTCAAAATCAACATCAAGCCTAACATCAAAAAGATTGAAAAGACAGAATAGGTCTTTCCAAATTAGACTTTATCAGACCTTATGCTATTATAGATATAAACTCATTTAGTTAAATGATTTATTATTATTCAGACGATACTTAAATACACATGAGAGCAGTTAAATAGTGTTTCAAATTCCAATTAAATTGTATCACGCATAAAAAAATTAATATCTTGATCTTAAGTGCAATCAACTGATATGGAAAATCTCATAGAAAGTTTTTACCAAGCCTTTCAAAAACGTGATGCTGAAAGCATGATTGCAAGCTATCACAACGATATAAGATTCCAAGATCCTGCATTCGGTAAACTGGAAGGAGTAAAAGCCAAATGCATGTGGAAAATGCTTTGCAAAAATGCCAAAGACCTAAAAATTGAATATTCAGACATCAAATTTGATCCCGAAAAAAATGAAGGCAGTGCTAAATGGGAAGCCTGGTATACCTTTCGCAAAACAGGAAATAAAGTACACAACAAAATACAGGCTAGCTTCAAATTTGAGGATGGGCTCATCATTGAACATATAGATGATTTTTCACTAAAAAACTGGGCTTCACAGGCTTTCGGATTGACTGGAAAGCTCTTTGGTGGAACATCACTATTTAGGAAATTTCTTCAAAAGCAGACTAATGAAATGCTTCTAAAATATATGAAAACCGATATTTGATAGAAATTAGCTTAACGCCGCAATCACTTTTTTAGCAGCCCTTTTTCCTGAAATCACTGCCCCCTCCATATAACCTCCAAAAGATTCTGAAGTCTCCGTTCCGGAAATGATTAAACGGCCATTCATATACTTTTGCTGATACAGTGGGTGTCCATAATTTGTTTTAGGGATCATTCGTTCCTCTCCTTTTGTAAAAACAAACTCATCCCCAGACCAATCTTTCTCTTTATAAGTTTTATAGTTTGCGGCCTCCTCACCTAGCGACTTAACTAAAAAATCAAGTACCGCCTTTATTCTTTCACCCTGGGAAAAAGACCGGAAGTTAGGATTGATAAATCCCATTAGGGCAAAATTACGTTCATGGACATCCGTATGGTCGTAGACTTCAATCACAGAGCCTAACTGACTTAAAACTGAACCAGAATAACCTTTCTTCCTCCAGAAAGGAGTTTGGTAAGAAACAATAAACTTTATAGAACTACTCATCCATGTTGGTGTCTCGGACATTATACTCATCAAGTCATTGGATATCTCGGGGACGCAGTGTATTCTTTCAGAAAAAAGTCTTGGGGGAATAGTCGTTATAACATAATCAGCCTTTAAAACCTCCTCGTCATTCACCTCAATATTGACTTTGTCTCCCACTAGTTCCAAGGAGGTTACCCTCTTTTTAAACTGAATCTTATTTCGAAAGCGATCTGCTAGATTTTGAATGATTATATCTGTACCATCTGCTACACGAAAGGAAGGCGACTCGCCCTCCGGATATTCATAATGATGGGGTTGTGCCTTAGGGTCATAATAAAATGTAGATTTACCTGCTCTGAACTGTTCAAAGGCTTTTACTCCTGTTTCATTAAACAGCTTAATGAGTTCTGTATGTTGTGGACCAAACCATGTCGCACCGTATTCTCCTATTAAACCAGACCTCTCCGTCTGAATTCTTCCCCCAGGCTCTTTTTTAACTTCCAAAACCGTAAAGTCAATATCATTTTTGAGAAGCTCGAAGGCAGAAGTCAGTCCCGATAACCCGGATCCAATAATTACAACAGAACAGTCATTCATTTGAATAGGGTGAGTAGATTAAAAAATTCATTGGAAAATTTGATTCGTGCCTAAATATAATTTGATGTAGCTTTAGCACCTCATATAACTGAAAGATTTGAAATTCACTGAATTCAATTTTAAGCCTGAAATTATTGAAGGTATAAAATCCCTTGGTTTTGAAGACGCAACGCCGATACAAGATGAAGCTATTCCAAAAATCACCGAAGGAAAAGATATTATAGCCTCTGCGCAAACTGGAACAGGTAAAACAGCAGCATTTTTACTTCCCATGATCAATAAGCTCATGGGAGAATCCGATCATGATTCTATAAAAGCACTGATCATAGTACCAACCCGTGAGCTTGCCATTCAAATCGATCAGCAAATGGAAGGCTTCTCCTATTTTACATCAATCAGCTCGATAGCTGTATACGGAGGAGGCGATGGTGACCTCTTTACCCAAGAAAAGCAGGCACTTTCTTCCGGTGCTGATGTGGTGATCTGTACCGTTGGAAGAATGACCTCACACCTCAACATGGGATACGTTAAGCTCGATAAACTGCAATATTTGGTATTGGACGAAGCCGACCGAATGTTAGATATGGGTTTTCATGATGATATTATGAGGATTATTTCATTCCTTCCAAAAAAGAGGCAAAATCTCCTGTTTTCGGCGACCATGCCCATAAAAATCAGGGATTTGGCCAGAAAGATACTCGCTGAGCCCGAAGAGATTAGCATAGCCATATCCAAAGCCAATGAAAGGATAACCCAGGTAGCTTTTATTATCTACGACTCACAAAAGATCCCTTTAGCACTACATTTTCTGAAAGCCAAAAAATTTGAGAGTGTTATTGTATTCTGTTCTACTAAGCTGAGCACTAAGCAGTTGACCAAAGAGCTTCAAAAATTGGGTTTAGATGTAGAAAGTGTTCATTCTGATCTCGATCAAAAAGAGCGTGAAGAAGCCCTTCAAAAATTCAAAAGTAAAAAGCTGAATATTCTCGTAGCTACCGATATTCTTTCAAGAGGTATAGATATAGAAGATATAGATCTGGTGATCAACTATGATGTTCCGAACGACGGTGAAGATTACATTCACCGGATAGGAAGAACAGCTCGTGCAGCTTCTAATGGAGCCGCATTCACTTTTGTAGGAGTACAGGAACAAAACAAGTTTCAGGACATAGAAAACCTGTTAGGTAAGCCAGTTCCAAAAGCGAATCTGCCCGAAAGTTTTGGGGACGTACCTGAGTACAACCCAAGAAAAGGAAGATCAGGAGGAAAGAAGCCTTATCGTAGAAAAAAATCATAGCGACAAGTTGTTAAATGAGATAATCTAATTGTTTGAACCACCATCCGGATTAATTAAATTCTGCTTGAATCTATTGTTATGGAGACTATTTTTCATAAAGAATTTTCAATTCAATAGAAGCAAAAGGTGCCAGTGGTACCGTCTTTTCGTTCAATCCAATACTTTTCGTCCTTTTTATGAGCAGTAATATAAATACAACCTGGAAAAGTATCCTTCACTATAATGTTTACCACCAGGTTTAATTTCCATAGAAGTTACGCATTGATGAATAGTATTCAGTGCCCTTCTCTTTCTAGCGGTTAACATATGCACCAACCTCCCTTTTAACCTGAAATATGCGTTAGGAAACCTATTTCGCCTTTAGACTACTTCAAATCGGTACGTTACACTCGTTTTGCTCAACTACCCATAGCTATGCCATGCCTAATTTCTCTAAACATCTGATTTATTGCGCTTTAAAGACTCATAACAAAGTTCTAATACACAATTAAGATTGTAAGAAGCGTAAAAGGGTGTTTTTTTTATTAAAAACTGATAATCAATTAGTTAAATCAAAAAGAAAAAAGTACCATCTTTTATTACTTATTAAAAATAGTTTTGGATATAATTCAATAAACTATATCAATTATGAAACAATTTTTTTTAGGACTAGCATTATTAATTAGTACTTTTTCCTTCGCACAACTCCCTGATCCAGGTTTTACTGTAGACGATAGAACAGCTATTGTAATAACAGATCCACAAAACGATTTTTTACATCCGGATGGTGTTGCATATGGGGTCGTTGGTAAAAATGTTGAAGACAACAATACCGTTGCAAATATTGAGACACTTTTTCAACTTGGAAAAGAAAATAATATCCCTGTATTCGTGTCTCCACATTACTATTTTCCATATGACCATAAATGGGATATAGAGGGTTCTTTAGAAGTTTTGATGCATAAAATCCAAATGTTTGAGAGAGCAGGAACTCTTTCTCTAGAGGGATTTGAAAATTCAGGAGCAGATTGGTTAGACCAGTACAAGAAATATATTAATAGTGATAATGTTCTAGTAACAAGCCCACATAAAGTTTATGGTCCAGAAACTAATGATTTGGTTTTGCAATTAAGAAAGAGAGGAATTGATAATATCATTTTGGGTGGTATGTCAGCAAATCTATGTACAGAGTCCCATATGAGGGAGTTAGTGGAACAGGGTTTTAAAGTAGCTGTAGTTAAAGATGCAACTGCAGCTGCCGTTCTGCCGGAATATAATGGATACCAAGCAGCGGTTATCAACTTTAGAATGATAGCAAGTCACGTATACACCACAAAAGAATTGGAGCAGCTTTTGAAATAAGATGCTTACAAGCAACCCAGTTTCTCTCAAAAGAATTTATTGAGAATTACTATATACAATTTTTAACAGGAGAGGCTATTTAAAAGGCCATTAATTCCACAATCCATGACTTACTCTCGCATTATGGTTTTCCAGTTTCTATTGATTTGGAGACTAGATTCATTAGTTTGATGCGAAATTTGTCTTTTTAGATAGCCTCTTTCATATAAACCTGACAGTACTAATCAATTATATTAAATGAAATTCTTTAAACACCCTCATTTAAAAAAAACAGTTTGTTTAAAATGTTGGAAGGGTTTGAAAGGTCAAATATGTAAGAGCAGTTGGCATGTCTGTTTACCCAGCTTTCTATACTTTACTAAAGCATTGAAAAATGACTAGACGATGACCCTTGGCTCCTTTTAGGATATGGAATTAGTAGAAAATCAGCTACTTCTCTACTATAACCTCTCTTGAAAGGAGGGTTTTAAGTCTTTCAGTGGATGATAAAGACGAAGAAACAAATAGTTTAATGAGCAGTCGCGTCTCACAAAAAGAAAAGACATTAAGCACACTCGGCTCCTGCTTACATTGAACAAACAATCATATGACGAGACAGACTTATAAAAATGAATTATGATTAATATCAAGCCAGATAAATATGATTCACATCAAAGTAAAGTAACAGGTTCTCCATCATTATCGATTGTCACTGCTTAATAGATAAATGATTATCAAGGAATTGATAATCCCCACCAGTATTCGGTATACTTTCTAGCTTAGATTAGCTAATATTTAAAGCTTTTTATTAAACTCGGCTTTTTTGCTGAATTTTCTCCATAATTCAACACGCTTAAGACTCTTTGTTCTTTAGATGCTTGGTTAAAGAAATAAAACAGGGAAATTAGTTCAAACTTAATTATGAGTCAAAATCAAAATTTGCCAGATAACAATTTCAAGTATTTGGCTTTTAGTCGGGAGGAAATTAAAATATTGGATCATCAACATTATTGCTTTGTATATTTTGAAGAAGCTCCATGTAATCTTTATATTAATTTTAAAAAGGAAAAAAATTCATCTAACACACTTATTTTTTTAAATCCCGGAGAGGTACTATTTTCCAATGCAAAAACATGTTCAAAGGTCCACATTATAGCATTTAGAGGAAGCTATTTTACAACTAGCCTCGAAGTAATGGCCAGTAGGTTCAGTGCCAAGTTTTTTAATGATTATTTTGATGTCGCCAAAATAGAGTTTAGCAGGAATAAAATCTCTATTGTGAAAGACCTGTTTGAATACCTTTCGGAAGAAAAGAGTGGATCAAAACATCAGTTAAAAAAGTTCAAAGGGGCTATTGATACTTTAATCGTAGAAACTCTAAATACTAAAACATCGGATGGATACAAATATTTAATAAAATTCAATAACCTGTTAGATATTGAGCACGCCATTAAACACAAAGTGGCAGATTATGCAGAAGAGTTGCATCTAAAACCAAAGCAATTTTTGATTTATTTGAATGAAGCTAATGCACAGAGCCCTAAAGAGGTTATTTTAAAAAGACTTTTACTGGAGTCACAAAAGCTGTTACTCTCAACGGGTTTAAGTTCTGCTGAAATTACATATGAAATAGGATTCAGCGATCCCTCTTATTTTAGCAGATTTTTTAAAAAAAATACGGGAATCAGCCCGCTCAGATACAGGCAAAAATATAAAGACATTTTACAAGAATTTGATAATGATATGACTCAGCCCAATTAAGCGTTGATGCTTTTGGCTTGAATTAATGAATATAATAAAAAATAGACTTATAGGTATTGTTATATTCTTTCAGTTTCAAACAATTACTCCTTTTTCTCTTTGAATTTTTATATGGAAGATAAAGCCGGATCGTAAAACAGGGGATTTATTTGAATTAAGTATTTTGGAAAGGCAGATTTTATTCTTTTTCTCCAGATCATTCATAATATCGAAAGCGATAAACTTATTGAATGATTTTTTATGCTACGGCGATCTCTTCGGCTTGTCTTTAAAGCCTTACCCTTTACTCCAACTCACAAGTTGAGTATAGGACTTTTTGTGATTTGCTAAAGCATTTGATTTACTATTAGAATTACTGTGTTTACAATACTATTAAAGTATAATGGAACGTAATTGAACTACATAATAGCAAAAGAGAGCGGGCTATTTTGAATCTATCATTAGCTCTAAGAGCATATAAAATCCATTCAGGCTATTTTTTAGTGACAATAACTTATTGTAACGCTATCTCAAGGCGGAATAACAATAGATTAAAAAGAAAAAAGCACCAGCTTTTAAGATTTGTTGAAAATAGTTTTACTCCTATAATCAACATATTAGATACTGACCATGTACCAAAATTTATTAGGGTCTTTAATTTCATTTAATCATCCTTTTTTCAACTTTTTATACATCAATAAAAAGTTGAAAAGTGAAAAACGACCTTCTACTGTAATTGTATTTTATATATTAATACTGCATGCACCTTTCATTAGTTTATGCCAAGAACATGAACATCATAGTGATAATGGCTTACATCAAAAAGAGCCTGGATATGAATTGGTAATTTCAGGCACAGCTATTAGGAATCCTGAAGCGGAAAACACTGATCCCTCAACAGAAATTCATTTTACATATTGGGCTAGTCACTATTGGGCATTCGGAGTTGGATATTCATTAATTTATGAAGATGATGGAAGGGTTGGACAAGAGGTTACACCTTTAGTAAGCTATAAACCCTGGCCTTTATTGACAATAAATACGGGGCCAAGTTTTGCACTTCCCAATTCAGAACAGGGTTTGGAAGTATCAGCCTATTTTGAGGGAGAATTAAATATTTTCATCGGAGACAACGGCTTTCACATGGGGCCGGTGCTTGGAACTTTACTTGGAAATGAATTTCGGTATTTCGGAGGAATTCATATTGGTTATGAATTCTAATTGCCAACCTTGACAGGTTTTTCCTTTCTAATATTACAATTGAATAATAATAAAGACATGAGAGTTACTGAAATATACATTGTTATTTATTTTGTCTTATCACCTTTTATTGAAACCAAAGCGCAATTGAAAGTAGATGTGGAATTACGTCCTCGATTTGAATACAGACATGGTTTTTCGAATTTATTTTCAGACGGTGAAGATCCTGCTGCTTTCGTATCCCAAAGAACGAGAGTTAATACTGAGTATAAATCGGAGAAAATAAACCTTTTCCTCAGTATACAGGATTTAAGAGTTTGGGGAGATGTTCCACAACTTAACAGAAGAGATATAAATGGGTTTTCATTACACCAGGCTTGGGCCGAGCTTATCCTAGATGCCAGTTTTTCCATAAAATTGGGCAGACAGGAAGTGATATATGATGATAGCCGCATTTTTGGAAATGTAAATTGGGCACAACAAGGAAGAAGCCACGATCTCGCACTTATAAAGTTTAAAAAAGAAGAACTTAGAATTGAATCAGGATTTGGGTTTAATCAAAATAATGAAAGCCTAACAGGAACTGTTCTGACCGTTCCGAATAACTATAAAGCAATCCAATATCTGTGGTTACACAGAGACTGGTCTAATTTTAAAGCTAGTTTTTTATTTTTGAATCATGGAGTACAGTTTATTGATCTTGTGGATAGTAGCAATACAGATACCAGATATAGCCAAACCGCAGGAACCCATCTAATTTATGACAAAGATAAATTCGAGTTGTTATCTAATTTATATTATCAGTTTGGAAAAGATGTGAATGCTAATGATCTAAATGCTTATCTCTTATCATTAAATGCAAACTATAGATTGTCGAAAACTTGGAATGTTGGCTTGGGAATAGAATTAATTAGTGGCAATGGTGAAGCCTTCATCAGTAATGGTAGCAATGACGCGTTTAATCCTTTTTTTGGCACTAATCACAAGTTTAACGGCCTAATGGACTACTTCTTTGTTGGAAATCATATTAACAATGTAGGTTTATTAGACCTAAATGCTAAAGCAAATCTAAATTTAGATATGGTTTCCAGTGGAATAATAGCAATTCATAATTTTTCAGCGGAAGCTAATATTCCAGGAAATAATTCTAAACAGTTAGCTTCAGAAATCGATATAGTCTATTCCAGAAAAATCAATAAGGATGCAACACTTAACTTAGGCTACTCTCATCTTTTTGAGACTAATGGCCTTGAAGTATTACAGAATAATTCTGATGGAAACACAAATAATTGGGCCTGGATAATGTTAACAATAAAACCAACATTATTTGAGACTGAACAAGTACTATAAAGTAGCTGATTTTCTACTAATTCAATGTCCTAAAAAAAGTAAGGGTCAGTAGCCTGTTAAAAATCCAGCTTACTGAAAAGTTCTTGAATATAATCCTCGAAAAAAACGGTCGGGAGGTAAAAACCTTATCGTAGAAAAAATTCATAGCGATAAGTTGTTAAATGAGATAATCTAATTGTTTGAACCACCACCCGGATTAGTTAAATTCTGCTCGAATCTACTATTTTGGTTATGGAAAATCTCATCACAAGAAGAAACTTCAACACCACCCTGGCAAAGGGACTTGGTGGCGCAGCACTTTTATCCAGTATGCCACTAGCCTGCTCTTCTGCAGATGGAAAGAAGAAAAAACTGGGAGTCGCACTTGTAGGGCTCGGCGAATATAGCACGTATTTGCTCGCTCCTGCCCTTCAGGAAACTGGTTTTTGCAAGCTTGCTGCAATAGTTACGGGAACTCCTGAAAAAGAAAAAATCTGGGCCGATAAATACAACATTAAAAAGGCTAACATCTATAACTACGAGAACTTCGATAAAATCAGTGAAAATGAGGATATCGATATCGTTTATGTGGTGCTTCCAAATTCAATGCATGCCGAATTTTCCATACGCGCTGCGCAAGCGGGGAAACACGTAATCTGTGAAAAGCCAATGGCTACAAGCGTTAAAGAATGCAGAGATATTATTCAGGCCTGTAATAAAAATGGAGTTAAACTGAGTGTTGGTTATCGACTGCACTCGGAACCTTACACCAAACAGCTGAAAAAATACGTTAGGGAAAGCACATTTGGTAAGACACTTCTTGTTTCGTCCGGTGCAGCTTATTTGACAGGGGATAACTGGGATCAGTGGCGTTTTAACAAAGCCCTGTCAGGCGGAGGAGCCTTGATGAATATGGGTGTATACGCCATACAGGGTGCCATATATTCCGTTGGAAAAAATCCGGTCTCCGTAACTGCTCAGGAATTCAGTACCATACCCGAAAAATTCAGGGACACTGATGAAACGGTAATGGCACAGTTTGAATTCCCTGGAGGAGCTGTAGGAAATGTTTACACTTCGCATAATGCTTATGCGGATAGAATCTTTGCTTCTTGCAGCGAGGGCTGGGTGGAGCTGTCAAAAGCATTCACATACGGGCCTCTGGAAGGCCGTACGTCGGCAGGAAAAATTGAGTATCCTCATAAAATTCAGCAGGCACTTCAAATGGATGACTTTTCACTGCACATTCAGGATGGGGCCCAAAATGTTGCGCCTGGAGAAATGGGACTGAGAGATTTGCAGATCATTGAAGGCATATACAAATCCATAGAAACCGGAAGTAAAGTCGAACTGGATCTTATCGAGGTTTAAACCTGATCAGGTTTCAATGGTTTAACGTCTACAAAGTGAATTTACAATGAAATTAATCCTCTTAAAAATACTCCTGCTCCTGACTACTGTTACCTTTGCTCAGTTTTCCGGGACTTCATTCAAAGAAGCGAAATCTTCTGGAAAAGCAATATGGATCTACACCTATGCTGCTACTCCAGGCTTTGCTTATGCCGGTGAAAAGGGTGAACTAAAAGGCATCTGTTTTGATATTATGAGTGATTTTAAAGATTATGTAAAAAAAGAGCATAATATTGAGGTCACTACGGAGATCAAAGACGGTTCATCGGAAGATTTTCAAAAATTCCTTAAAGAAGTAAAGGGTTCACAGGGTGGCACCTTTGGACTGGGAAATATTACCATTACTGAGGCTAGAAAAAGGGAGTTCCAGTTCAGTCCGCCTTTCATTACCAATATTTCGGTAATTGTTACAAATAAAATGGTTCCAACCCTTTCCTCAATCGAAAACATAAACAAAGACTTCGCTGGAAAAACGGCTTATACAGTAGTTAACTCAACCAATGCTTCCAGCTTGCAAAAACTGAAGAAAGCTCATTTCTCCTCGATGAAAATAATTAACCTGAATTCCTCTCCAGAAGTACTTGATAGAGTCTTGGCCGATCAAAATGCTTTTGCCAATATTGATTTTACCTACTGGCTTTTTTCATTAAAGCAGAAGCAGCCCGTCAAGAGACACCCTGCCGGAGATGAAAGCACTGAAAAATTTGGGATCATCATGTCAAAAACAAATGACTGGGAGCCCGTTTTAAGGGAATTCCTTAATTCCGGTTATGTTGGGAGTACAGAATATAAAAAAATAATAGCTAAACATTTGGGACAGAATGCACTCGATCTGGTTGAAAGTGTGACGAAAAACTGAGTCTATTCTATTCAGTACACCTTGAATATTTCCTGCTTACTTCCGTTAATTTCGAAAAAGTCACTGGCTGATTTATCCAGCATGTTCTGAGCTATCGGAGCCAGAGGAGAAATAACGAAAACATGTTTTCCATCAACGGAGATTTGTCCCAGAGGTACGGAAATGAAGTAAACAGCTTTGGAGGTTTCCACAATAGAACCTCTTTTAACCTTGCTAAAAGCCCTGCTTATACTGATTGACTTTAAGGACTGATGCATTTTCAGAGTTTCCTGAAGGTTACGACCAAGTTTATCCCGTTCTTGTTGAATCATTTCTCTTGAGGTTTCATACTTATCACCAGCACTGCTCTTCGTATCTTCCTCGCTGGAAGTATTCAATTTTTCCAGATCAGTTTTAAGCCTTTCAATCGTATCCGATAGTTTCGATTCACATAGCTTTATCAGTCTTATTTTTTCGATCATTTAAGCTTAAATATCTTTTTGTAGATGGGTTTTCTGTATAAAAACTGAAGGTATAATGCTGGATACATTACAAAATCCGTCAGAATAAACGGTGTATTGAATGTGATATTATCTTCTATTATAGCACCTCCATTTGATTTTTTGATAACGTGCTTGTGTTTCCATTTCTTAAGGAAAAAAGGAAGTTTTATGCCCACATCTACAAAATGAAAGTATCCTTCTTTTTCAACATCTTCTGTGATTTCACTTTTCCATATTTGCTTGAAGAGTAAAAAATTCAGCTTTAACTCCACAAAATCGCCTTTTTTACAACCATCAAACCGTTTTAGGTCTACCGGAGGGAAAGGAGGGTTTAGAGACATGAATAATTCTTCATTAAAACCATCTACCACTTGCTGAACAGGACTCTCTACTTTAGTCTCAATGGATATTTGCATTTAGTTTAGACTTCTTATTCGGGTATTTGTTTAGATATTTCATCAAATTAAAAAGATGTCTGGTATTTGTTCTAAATAATTATCATACCTTTGTGACTTACTATTTATTTATTTACTAATGAACATTTTCGTAACAAAATTGAACTATGGGACATCAGAAGAGTCCTTAAGAGGATTATTTGAGGAGTATGGTGAAGTAACTTCTGCAAAAATTATCATGGACAGAGACACAGGCCGTTCCAAAGGATATGGCTTCGTAGAAATGGCTGATGACGAATCTGGTGAATCAGCAATCCAAGAATTGAATGAATCAGAATTTGAAGACAGAACTATTATTGTTAAAAAGGCTAAGCCAAGAGAGGATAATAGAAGAAGATATTAATAAGCTAATCTTTAGTTGAATATTTCAAAGCACGATCCACACAGGTCGTGCTTTTTTTGGTTTTAAGAGCTAACAATAGCTTTTCATTATTGGGTTTATTTAGAGAAATTGATACTTTCCCAATTAATTTTTTTGAACTTAAACCAAACTGCTATGAAGTACGTCATTTTTTTCAGTCTTGCTTTTTATAACATTATTGTTTTTGCACAACCACGCGGCGACTTATATAAAGATGCGGTCAAATCTGGTAGTGGTAATATTGTTTATACTTATGCGGAAACTCCAGGTTTCTCCTACGTTAATTCAAGCGGTCAACTAGATGGCATTTGCCTTGATATTATGAAGGCTTTTGAAGCATATCTAAAGGAAGAAAAAGGGATCGAAACCAATGTTGAAATATCTGATGCAACAGCAGGAAATTTCAGGGCATTCCTTGGAGAAATTAAGTTGGCTACGGGTGGATCTTTTGGTCTTGGTAATGTTACTATAACTGATGCTCGTAAAAAATCTTATTTTTTTAGTCCGCCTTTCATCACAAATATAGCCGTTTTCATCACCCATAAAGATACTAAAGAACTGAGTTCCTTAGAAAATATTGGAAGGGATTTCGCTGAAAAGAAAGCTTATACCGTAAAGAATTCAACAAATGAAGAGTTCATTTTAGAGGTCAAGAATAAATACTATCCAGCTCTTGAAATCGTTTATGTTGACAGTTTTTCGGAAGTATTATCTAAGGTTTTAGCTGATAAAAGCTCCTTCGCTAACATAGACTTTACTTATTGGCTGGATGCACTCAAAGATAAAAAGCCTATAAAACGACATCCGGCAGGAGATGAACGTTCAGAACAATTCGGAATTATTATGCCTCGAAGCAACGATTGGGCTCCGGTTTTGTCCGATTTTTTTAATAGCGGGTTTATAGGAAGTACAGAATATAAAAAGATTATCGCCAAGCACTTAGGAAATAATGCTTTGCAGCTACTAGGTGGAATTTAGTTTGTACATCTATTCAGCAATTAGCTTTAATCAAACATCCGATATCTTCGAGATATCGGATGTTTCCAGATTTTTTATATTTCTTAAAATACTATGGAAAAAAAAGGCAAAGTTACTGGCATAGGTGGTGTTTTCTTCAAAACCGATGATCCTGCTAAAACCAAAGCATGGTATACCAAACATCTTGGTTTTAAAACAGATGAATACGGTCATTTATTCAAATTTAAGGAGATCGATAAAGAATCAATTGGTCATCTACAGTGGAGCCCTTTTGACTCAAAGACAGAATACTTTTCACCGTCGAAAAACGAGTTCATGATCAATTATAGAGTTGAGAATCTTGTGGAACTCAAGAAAGAATTGGAGGCTGATGAGGTAAAGATTATTGATAAAATTGAGGAATTTGAGTATGGTAAATTCCTACATATTTTAGACCCTGAGGGACGAAAAATTGAATTATGGGAACCTACGGAAAATGCTTTCGAATAAGTGTTTAGTTATTACCATATGCGTCCAGAAGCTGATTCAAATCCTCCAAAGTATTCGCTTCTTCCACTTTTTTATCTTTTCTCCACCTACTCATTCTTGGGAATCGCAAAGCAACGCCTGATTTATGCCTGCTCGATTTATTGATTCCTTCAAAAGCGATCTCAAAAACCAATTCGGGTTTTACACTTCTAACCGGTCCAAATTTTTCTAGAGTATTCTTTTTCACAAACCGATCTACTTCTTTAAACTCCGAATCGGTTAAACCACTGTAAGCCTTTGTGAACGGGACTAACTCCTCCCCTTTCCATACGGCGAAAGTATAGTCCGTGTACAAATTAGCCCTTCTTCCATGCCCTCTCATGGCGTAGATCATAACTGCATCAATGACCAGAGGATCAACTTTCCATTTCCACCAATCCCCTTTTTTACGACCTACTTTATATTCCGACGCTCTCTTTTTTAGCATAATACCCTCACTAAAAAAAGATCTGGACTTTTTACGTTCTTCCATCAATTCCAATCCGCTGAAAAAATCGACTTTTGGTGATAACTGAAGTACAGATGAGGAACTGCTGGTAGACTCTACCAATTCTTCAAGTTTTTGCCTTCTTTCTTTTAAGGGTATGTGTCGAATGTCATTTCCTTCAAATTCCAAAAGGTCATAGGCCATTAAAATTACGGGAACATCTCCGAGTAGCTTACTGGATATATTTTTTCTCCCAATCCTTTTCTGAAGAAGATGGAATGGGAGCGGTTTACCATCGCTAAACGGTAAAATCTCACCGTCGATCGCTGTTCCGTTAGGGAGTAAGTCTGCTAAACCTTCATACTCCGGATATTTGTCGGTAACCAACTCCTCTCCCCTGCTCCAAACAAAAATCTCATCTTCTCTTTTGATCAACTGACCTCTGATTCCATCCCATTTTCGCTCTGCCTGCCAAATTTCAGGATCAAAGTCAATATCATCAGGATCATCGAGTTGGTAGGCCAGATAAAATGGATATGGTTTAGACGCATCTGCAGCATTATCGTCTGATAGAATAAGCTGCTCATAAGTATGAGTTTGGGGCGTCCAGTCACCCATTAAACGATGCGAGAGCTCACTTTCCTCTTTACCAGTTAGTTTTGCAAGTGCTTTAACAATCGTTTTTTGAGAAACCCCAATCCTAAAACCTCCACCAATGAGTTTATTTAAAAGGAAACGCTCCTGTTTACTCGTATTCCGCCAGGCACGAAGTATAAAATCCTTTTTTTGTTTAACTTCCATATCTCTAAGCTCTTCGAGCTTGTACATCCAATCATTCAAGGAATAGTTCAATTTACTTTCGTTGTATGGTAGTAAAAGGGCAATGGTTTCCCCAAGATCTCCAACTACATGATATGAGCCCTCAAAAAGCCAAAAAGGAACTCCTGCTTCCTCGCTAACCCATTCTTTTAAATAATTACTCTGAATAGATCTCTTTGGTCGCCTTCCACTTAACAATGCAATCGTCCACATTTTATCTTCATCTGAAGACTCATCTAGATACTGTGATAAAGCTGAGATCTTTGGAAGTGTCTTTGTTGTTTGGTCTAGTCTTTCGAAAAGTTCAGCGAATTTTCTCATGCGTTTATAGTTTAATGTTTTTACCAAATAGTTAAACAAAGCATTTATTATTACCTTATAAATAAGCAATCATCAAAATATATTTTGATAAGAAAAGCAAGTGTAAAACCTTTAATAGCTACATATATTATATTTAATTCCAATTATATTGGAATAATTATATAATTGCCTTTTCATATTTCTCAAATAATCATCCATGAAAAGTACCAATTAGTTAAACAAAATGATTCAATCAAAGAAATATAGTGAGCGAATTTTCCTTCTAATGTTCTTTGTAACATTTGGCATTATGACTTACTCTTGCTACAGGTCATATTTAACGTTTACAGTTTTTGCAGAAGATCAGTTACTTGAACGATTATTTACTATCGCCAGGACTGGGGCATCTCAGATTGATGGAGATTCATATGAAAAACTGGTAATGGATTTTCATGAAAATAGAAACCACCCTGAGTACAAAAACATAAGTCAACACCTTGCACATATTAAAAGTATAAATAATCTATCTTCACCTATTTATACAATTCAGTTCAATGAAAAAGGAAAGGGTTTTAATTATGGTATAATCTCTTCCGATACACTGATCTTTGGTAGGGCTTACGAAAAGTTTACAGAAAGAATTAAAACTGATTTGCAATCAGGAGGAAAAATTAAGTGTTACTATACCCCAAACGGGGTTTACGCTTCAGCATTTGCACCCATTACAAATTCAAATGAAGAAGTTGTTGGTGTTCTTCAAATCGATCAGACTTTTGAATCATTTCAAAAATCTGCCAACGATATGCTCATAAAAGAGATTATGACCTCGACCCTAATTTTAATCGTAATTGCTATCGCCATTTATTTTTTAGTGGACTACACATCGCGAAAAACCAGGCAATACGAGAACGAATTAATTGGAGCAAACAGAGAGCTAGAAAAAGAAATTGAGGCTCGAAGAAAAGCAGAGGATGAACTAAAGAAAAAGTCTGCTAAAAAGGTTGAAGAATCACAAAAAAGCCTAAACATTATTCAGGATAGGTTTGACAAAGTATTTGAAAATTCTCACGATGGTATTTTTATAGTGAGCACTGTTCATAATAAAATAGTAGATGCCAACCCCGCAGCGTGTAGGTTGCTTCAATACAGTAAAGAAGAACTTACCCGAAAACTCATTTCAGATGTTCACCCTTTTGAAATGGATAAACTTATGAACTTTGCGTTATCGGTAGAAGAAAAAGGTGCCGGCTGGACCGATGAATTAACTTGTTTAAACAAAAGCGGGACTTTTGTGCCTGCAGAAATATCAGCCTCAAATCTTGAAGTAGATGGTGAGAAGTATATGATGGCAATAGTCCGGGATATTTCTGAACGAAAAAAAGTTGAACAGGAATTGCTGAAGGCCAATGAAAAACTCGAGGCAAGGGTTGTAGAGCGTACTAATGATCTCACTAATGCCAATAGAAAGCTCTTAAGGACTTTAAAAAAACTGAAGCAGGCAAACTCTGAACTTGATCATTTCCTTTACAAAGTTACTCATGATTTTAGGGCTCCCCTTCTATCAATTATTGGTTTGGTCAATTTGTGTAAGGTTGATGACTCACTCTCGCAAGAACAGATAATGAACTACCTAAACCTTATTGAGCAATGCGTAAAACGGCTTGATGGTTTGAACACGGACATAACTAACCTGATGAAAAACCAAAGGTCAGCCGTCAAAAAAGAAGAAATTGATTTTAAACAAATCATTCAGGATGAAATAAATGATCTGGTAGTTCTAAGCCAGGATAAAAATATTTTATGGAAAGTGGATGTTGATGACAAGGAATTTACAGGTGATGCGTCGAGGATCAAGATGATATTCCGCAACCTTATTTCAAACGCAGCTAAATACACGCGATCAAATGATGAAGAATCACCAATAGAAATCACAGTGGCTACCAATAATGAGATTTGTGAAATAACTATTAAAGATCATGGAATTGGAATTTCCGAAGACAACCTTAAAAAGATATTTGATATGTTCTATCGAGGTACAGAACACTCAAAAGGATCGGGTTTAGGGCTCTATATTGTTAAAGAGACCGTCGATAAACTTAAGGGAAAAATAAGTGTTAAGTCCGAGCTGAAACAGGGTACTACTTTCGTTGTTAACCTACCAAATTCTAAGAAGAAAATTGCTGAATCAGAGATTAGTAGTTTGGAGGAGTCAGTGGTTAGAAGCTAAAATTCAAAAAGTTCTCTGGCAAGACCAACTACTTTTCGACTTTCATCTTTATTCTTTCCATTAAACTCACAGATACTACCCCCCACGACTTTGTATCGTAATTTTAATTCTTCAATCAACGATAAAGCTATATCGAAACTAAGTCCGCCAGCTTCAGGACATGGAACACTGGAAACGTCTGAAGGGTCTAAAAAATCAAGATCAAAATGAATATAAATATGCTCATTTTCTATAGTTGACAAATGATCTGTTACCTCTCTAAAACTATGTATGATATTTGAGATGAAGCATTTTTTTATACCCTGATCACTAATGTAATCTCTTTCGGAGCGATCTGTTGACCTGATTCCTGTTAAGTAGATTTGAGAGGGGCTTATCTCTGAAAAAAGCTTTGATACCAAGTCGTTATGTCCGTCTCCTAATAATGTTCTGAGGGGCATTCCGTGAAAATCACCACTTGGAGAAGACTCGGGTGTATTAAGGTCAGCGTGTGCATCTAACCATAAAATCGATAAATCCCCATCATATTTTTTATTCAAAAAAGAGATGGGTGCCAATTCAATACTACAATCACCCCCCAGAGTAAAGATAGTCTCAGGATTCGTTTTTTGGATCAAATTCGCTGCATATGACAATTGGTTTTCTAACTCCTTTAGATATTTAATCGGTGGTTTTTCATCTCTAACCTCCCTGCTAACTTCAATTTTGGAAAAATCGAAGTCATTTTTTAACTCATCAAAAAGTAGTTCTGCTCCATCATACAAATCAGGGTGCTCCCCTGAACCCTGCCATTGTGGAAAAAATAAGTATTCAACGTCCATAACTGCAATTAATTGGCGAAGTTATAAAGGGATCATTCAGTTCCACTTAAATTGTCGTTTTTGTTTCAATATCGTCTGAATCGATAGACTCTCCTTCAAACAACGTTTTTTCTTCCATAGCATTAAGCCCTTGTTCCCGAAGCCATTTGCTAAATGTTCCGGTATAGCCGTGCGTGGTGATCACATTTTCGGCACCTGTTTCCTTAATCGCTCGGTTAAGTCCCTTCCAGTCAGCGTGATCCGACAGAACGAAGCCTCTATCAACGTTTCTCCTTCTCTTTGAGCCCCTAAGGCCCATCCAACCAGACGCCATTGCCGCAGATTGAGGGCCTAGTTTTTTAGCCCATGCACTTCCAATAGCTGTAGGAGGGCAAATTACAATAGATCCTGAAAACTCATCTTTTTTAATGGTTTGGTCTACCCTAATGGTGGGCTGAAGGTTAAGGCCATCTTTGCGAAGTACTTCATTCATATTTTCAATGGCACCATGCGTATAAATGCTTCCGGTGGAAGTATCCAGGTTATTGAGAACGCGTTGGGCTTTACCCAATGAATAAGCGCTAATTATACTAACTTTACCGGCTTGCTTGTTTTGGCGCCACCAATCATTGATGGAATCAAAGATCAGTTGATCCTTTTCCCAATTGTAAACCGGCAACCCAAAAGTACATTCTGTAATAAAAGTATGGCATTTAACCGGCTCAAAAGCTGTTGAAATACCATCGTCTTCCGTTTTATAATCTCCGGAAGCTACCCAAACCTCTCCTTTGTATTCAACTCGTATTTGAGCTGAGCCAATGATATGTCCTGCAGGATGAAAGCTAAAATTTACTCCATTAACCTTTATTTGCTTCCCATATTCTATTCCCGATATCTGAACATCTCCTAGTCTGTGCTTTAGAATGCTTACAGAATCTTGATGACATAAATACTTCTCGTGCCCCCACCTGGCATGATCGGAATGTCCATGTGTTATAAAGGCATTCTTAACAGGCCGCCATGGATCAATAAAAACATTCGCCTGTTCACAGTAAATACCTGATTCTGTGAATTGAAGTAAATTGGTCATAAACAAAGAAGCCCTTTGATCGATAAATGTTCAAAGGGCCTTCCGTTTATTGATTAAGCATGCCTAAATCCTTATAATTTATTTACCCACTTTTAGAGTGTCAATCTCTGCTTCAGCTGGAATCTCAAAAATTGATTGATCAGGTTGTTCTTCCTTAAAAACGACATTTTTAAACTCTGCTCCATATCGTTGCTCTCCGAGTTTACCTTCATTATAAATATAACCTTTGAAAGAAGCTGGAACATTTAGTCCATTGACTTCTTGCCAATTATCGTATAGAAGTGCGTTGTACTTCTCTGTTTTTTCCTGGCTGCTGAACGTTACGGTATAAAGTAATGCTTCCATTTGATTGGTTTCCGGGTTGAAGTGTGGAACGTAGTAATCCTCTGGAGAATCACCTATACCAGCCTCATAAGATATTCTTACTGCGTTATATGCGGTAGAGTCTATAGTTTGCTCTCCTAAGTCTTCATAATTGATACCGCCATCAGCCAATAAGAACGGTAATCCAAAAAAGTAAAAGTAAAGATTGTGATAAAATCTCGCTGATCTTCCAAAAGCTTCTTTATTCGGTGAAACCCAAACTTCACTGCCGTCAAAACCGATCTTATAACCTTCACCGGTCAGTAAAACTTTCCTGCTTTTTAAATCGATTAGCTGATGCTCCATACTTTCTCCTTTTACTAAATCGTATTCTAGAGTTCCGAACTGATCCCATGTAGCCCAGCTTCCATGAGCTTCTAGTCCTGATTTCAGTGCTTCAGGCATTCTTTCCAGCTGAGGATTCACTTTTGGGGCCTCTTCAACAACTTCTTCTGTTATCTCGTTTTTATCGGATTTGGTAGAGCAGTTCGAAAGACTCAATATTCCAATAATTGCTATCGCTAAAAACTTAATTTTCATAGTTTCATATTTAATAAAGCGAAGGTATTGAAAAAGCTATTAATGACTAGCTAATAGATTGCTATTGGTCTGAAAGATGACCAAACTGAAGTTAATTAATAGACTTGATTTTATCGGACACATTAAAAAGCAGTTAACGCATGAAAGCATTAAAAAGACTTTTGATCAACATATGCTCTGAAAAACTTACTGAAAGTAGAGACTTTTACATCAGCCTGTTTGATTTTAAAGTTGATTACGACAGTGATTGGTTTATTCACTTAATCTCCGAAAACAAGAAGTTAGAGCTGGGAATCATTGACCGGAATAATGACTTGGTTCCCAAAGGCTTTAAAAATAATCCTGATGGATTTTATATAAGCTTTGTAGTGGACGATGTGGGTGAATTTTACGAATTGGCTAAATCGAAAGGTATTCCAATGATAAATAAACCGGAAAATACCTTTTATGGACAGCGCAGACTTCTTTTAGAAGACCCTAATGGAGTCCTTCTGGATGTGTCCTCACCGATACCTAATTTTAAATTCTGAATGGGCCTATTGGAAATTGAATGGCAGATTAAACTCTAAGTACCTTATCATTGGCAATCACATACACCTGATCATTTTTTTTGGGCCGAAGCATGTATAATCCAGTTAGCTGACCATAAGCTGGCATGATAGAATGATTTTCGTGGAAATAAAAACAGGGAAGCTTAATTGATTGTAATCCTTTTCCTTTCATTCTAACCCCGGGATGGACATGTCCACAGATCAAATAATCTTCCCCATCGTAATTTTCTATGGGGTGATGGCTTAGTAAAAACGGTGTAATATTCAGTGTTTCTTTATAGACTTTCAGATTGGCACGGTCATAATCCCAATAAGAGAGGATATCATGATTCCCGGCAATCAGGTTAAAATCAATATCGGGAAACTCATTTAGTAAATCACAGAATAACTCCCATTCAGAATTGTGCCTGGAGTGAAAGAGGTCACCTAGAAAATAAACCGATTTTGGGTTATAACTTTCAAGTGTTTTAGCCAATTGATCCATTTGCTTCTGAATCGCTTGGGACGGTAGTTGAATTCCAGCCTTTCTAAAATGAGTTGCTTTCCCAAAATGAAGGTCGGATATAAAAAGCACCTCTCTTTTCCTCCAAAAAATAGTCTTGTCCGAATTGAGTTCTAATAACTCGCCTCTAATTTTAATAGTCTGAACGTTCAAAAATCTACAGTTTGCTTCCTACTTGAGTCATTCAATTTTTTATGTTTAATTCTAGCTTGAAAGAAATGAAGCTTGAATTGATGATTGTCTCCAGCTTGCTAATATTAATAATTACCTCCACTTTGATTGGAGCCATTACACTAACGAAGTTCTTGTTAGTGTTCTAATAGAAAATCAAACTATGGCAAATCTATCAAAGCTAATTTACGCAAGTAAACGAAACAACAACTGCACTGAAGAAGAAATCCAAAAGACACTTGGATCCTGTAAGCGCAATAACCCTTGAAAAGGATATACGGGAGTACTTATGCACTCCGATAGCAAGTTTATCCAGTACCTGGAAGGAGACTCTAAGGAAATTCTCGACTTATACGATCTTATTAAAAAGGACGACAGGCATACGAATGTAGTTATGCTTTCATACGGCCCACTACCGGAACGTTTGTTTCCAAGCTGGCATATGGGTTATAAAGAATTGAAACCAGACGAACTAGCGTTTAATACGGATATTTCTGAAGAGGATCTAGGAATATCCAACGATCTGATCTCAGGAAAGTAAAGAGAAGATGATAAAAGTATTATGGCTTTAAAAATTCTTTTAAAATACTTAGATGAATTAGATGAAATTAATAGTTTATAATTCACTAACTTAATTTGGTCTAAGGAAATTAATTTCCTTAGACCAAAGCTATGAGTGGACTATCTAGAATCGTTTATACCAGTAGGAAGAGTGATTCTTGTACTAATCAAGAAATAGAAAAAATCTTAGAATCATGCAGGAAGAACAATTCAAAAGATCACATTACGGGCATTTTACTGCACTCTGACGATAAGTTTATTCAGTATCTGGAAGGAGATCCGGATACAATTAAAAGCTTATATGATACTATAAAAGGAGATGAAAGACATTATGATGTTTTTCTAATCTTCTTTGAGCCCATAGAAAAGCGGTTGTTTCCAACCTGGCATATGGGTTATAAAAATGTATATACTAAAAGCCTCGACTTTAATACCGAAATAGAGCAGCAAGATCTCCAGGTATTTAGAAAGCTTATTGAGGGTAATAAGCTGAATAGTGATCTTTGTGTCAAAACGTTAAAAAAGTTCTTCGAAACTTCTGTTCTTTAACACAAGTGTTTGCGAGGTACTAATTTTCCATTTGAACTTTCATTTTCATAATCTGCTCTTCCAGAGCCTCTCCAAAATAACGCTCTCGAAAACGATCGGTCAAAATGGGAAAGGAAAAAGGGGTGAACTTTTTTGGATACATAATCCGAATGGTTTGACTTTCTATTCGTTCTAAAACTTTTCGCACCCGATCTTCTTCTAACTGAAACTCGAATACTTCTTCAAAAGCTTGTCTTAGCAAAAGGTTATCAGGATCGTATTCTGAAAAAACGTCAAAAAATAAAGCTGAGTTAGACTGCAAATGGCGATTACTCATTTCTTTTCCAGGAAAACCCTGGAAAACCAGCCCCGCGATATTGGCTATGTCCCTGAATTTTCTCCTGGCCATTTCATTCGAATTCACAGAAGCATTAATGTCTTCATACAATTGATTCGCGGAGAAAATATCGGTATCTACAGCATCTTCAATTGGAATATCCTGATCTGAAAGTAGCTCAAAACCATAATCCGTAAACGCGATTGAAAAACTAATCGGCTGAAGCATTGAAATTCGATAGGCTAATAGATGTGAAAGGCCTTCGTGCACAAAACGACCTTCGAAAGGATAAACAAAAACATGGCAACCATCTTTACTGTAAGTCTTTTCAATAAGTAATTCATTTTCTTTCGGGACGATTGATTCTTCCTGCTGCTTTTCAAAAAGCGGAGCCAGAACCTGGATTTCTTCGTCCTTAGATTGACCATAGACCGCTTCCTCCAGTTTAATTCGTATCGATTTGGCCAATTGTGAGGAAAGATTCATCCTCCCCCCCTGCCAACTAGGAATCATAGCCTTTCCACTGATCTTTACCTTTTTCACGTAAACTGTCAATTTATCCAGTTTGACGAACTCCAATGGTTTCCCAGCAAACCAAAACTTATCCCCGATCTTCATTTTCGAGATAAACCATTCCTCCACAGTACCGATAAAACCACCTCGCATAAATTTGACTCGAAGCATGGTATCGCTCACAATGGTTCCTATGGAAAGGCGATGCCTCATTGCAATTCCTCGGTTTTTTACTTTCCAGAGACCATCTTCTACCTCGACTTTCTTGAATTCGTCATAAGCATCCAAGGATTCTCCTCCATACCTAATAAAATTCAAAACCCATTGCCATTCTTCATCGGAGATGGATTCGTATGAAAAGGTAGACCGTACTTCTTCCAAGATCACTCTCGGATCAAAGCCCTCTGAAACGGCCAGCGTAACCAAATATTGGATCAATACATCGAAAGACCGAAAGTAGGGTTTTCGATCTTCCAGTTGTTTTTCTTTGATGGCATTTTTCAAGGCAGCCACTTCTACTAGCTCCAGTGAATGCGTTGGTAAAAAATAAATTCGACTCGTTGCTCCCGGCCTGTGGCCACTTCGCCCCGCCCTTTGGATAAACCTGGAAACGCCTCTCGGACTCCCTATTTGAACGATGGTTTCCACCGGACGGAAATCGACCCCTAAGTCGAGGCTCGATGTGCAAACTACTGCCTTCAATTGTTCGCTATGCAATGCAGCTTCCACCCACATCCTTAGTTTTTTATCGATAGATCCGTGGTGCATCGCTAACACTCCGGCCAGTTCCGGAGCAGCTTCCAATAACCTCTGGTACCATATTTCAGCCTGGGAACGAACATTCGTAAAAATCAAAGAGGTTGAACTCTTTTCAATAATCGGAATAATTCTCCCTAGGAGTTTAATTCCCAAATGTCCATGCCAGGGGAATTTCTCAATCTCATCTGGAATAATCGAAACCACCTCTATCTTCTTTTCAATGTTTGCTTTGACCATCCTGAATTTCAGCTCTTCGAGACCAGGCCCAAACAGTACCTGAGCAGCCTCGTTCATATTACCAATGGTCGCAGAAATTCCCCATATCCTTAAATCAGGGCAAATAGTCTTTAACCGGCTTAAGGCTAGCTCAAGTAGTACCGCTCGTTTTGAACCCATCAGCTCGTGCCATTCATCAGCCACAAGGCATTTTAAGTTTCCAAATGTTTTGTAATAGCCTTTAGAGGCCAGTAGCAAGTGTAAGCTTTCAGGAGTGGTGATCAGAATCTGTGGAAGGTTATTCTTCATTTTCTGCCGCTCCGCAACTGTAGTATCTCCTGTTCTGACAGCAACTTTCCATGGAATTTCATAGAAATTGATAATTTGATTGGCAACTTGCTCAATCTCTTTAGTCAAAGCGCGTATGGGAGAAATCCAGATCATCTGGATACTTGAAATCCTCGTTTTTTCAGGGTAGTTCTTTAGATATTCTTCAATTACCGGGAGGAGCAAGGAAAGTGTCTTCCCGGAGCCGGTAGGCGCATTTAAAAGTCCGTGATAGCCTTGATGGTAGTAATCCCATGTTTCTTCTTGAAACGGATAAGGGGTATAATTTTTGAACTGAAAAAAACTTTGACTTTCAGGAATAGACATGTTCGATAAACTTATGTAAATCAATTTTAATATTATTGAGTAGTCTTTACTTTTAGTTAATGGGGAAATCAAAAAAATCTGCATTCGAAAGGATCCTAAAAATGGGTGCAGAAATGATTCCGGTGGTATTCGGGGTATTTCTAGCGCTTGCCCTCAGTAATTTTCAAGAGACACAAAAAGAAAAAGCTTTTATCAAAAAGGCTTTAGATGCCGTATTGGAAGAGAATGAACTAAATAAAATAGAAATAGAACAATTACTGAATAAACAGTACAGAACCTTGGATTCACTGTCTTATTACAAATCAGACTCTTCAATTAGCGTATTGGACATAATAAGGAAGGTAAAAGGCTTATCAACTCCTGACCTTATCACTACTTCTTCTGACTTTCTATTTAACACACATTTGAATCTGGTAGATTTCGAAGTTTTAAAAAAACTTTCAGAATTAAAGGTAAAGACCAAGAGTTATGAACTCTCTTCACAGATTATGATTAGTAACTTTCATCCGATAATTCATAAATCTGAAACGATTCATAAAAATACATTAGTATTCATGCTAACTGATCTCATAGAAGTCGAAAAAGAACTATTGGTTCTTTACGAGGCTTTTAGGGAATCAGCTGGTTCTTAAATACGACTATGATCCTAATTCTATAAAATGAATGTTAAGTTTATAACGTATTACTCTGTTTTGTTCATTGTCTTTCTGTCCTGCACTGATGAAGAAATCGGAGGGCCTGAAATTGTGGGGGACTGGCTTTTAATAGAGCAAAATATTGGGTTTATCACTACTCCCGGAGATTTTCAGCCTGTTCAAAGCACTAAGATCATCAGTATCAATGCTTTCGGACGATATACTGCTGAGGGTTCTTTATGTGACCTTGATCCACTTTCTACTGTAGAAGACCGGGGACGTTACAGTTTTTCAAATGGAACAATCACATCTAATTTTTGCCCTGATGTTTCAATCACTTTTGAATTTGAGAAT
The DNA here is from genome assembly GCA_039030555.1 of Bacteroidota bacterium. Lineage (GTDB taxonomy): Bacteria > Bacteroidota > Bacteroidia > Cytophagales > Cyclobacteriaceae > JBCCDY01. Next base: position 67,287 of record JBCCDY010000009.1, on the reverse strand, counting down.
GGAGATCTCATCCTTGACCGTCAATGCTTTGAAGGGTGTTTGGAACGGTATAGAAGGATCTCTGAATAAAACTCACCAGTCAAAATCTTTTATCAGGCCGGTTTGAATGGCATACCTAACCAAGCCGGCTACATTTTTAACTTCTAATTTAGATAGTATATTCTTTCGGTGAGTGTCTACAGTATGCGTACTCAAAAACAGTTTTTCAGCAATTTCAGAAGTAGTCATAGTCTCAGCGATCAGTTTGACAATATCTTTCTCCCGTTCCGTTAAAGGAACCTCATGCATTTCTGCCGGTGGTTTCTCTTTCTGAAAGCTTTTCATAATGGTTTTTGTGACTTCTTTCCCAAAATAAGGCTCTCCTTTATGAAGAGAGTGAATGGCTCCCAGAAGCTCCGCCTTATCTGAATTCTTAAGTATATAACCATCTGCTCCGGATTCAATTAGGTTTTTGATAAACTCCTGACGGTTGTACATACTCAAAATCAGAATTTTAATTTCCGGATAGGTAGACTTAATCTTCTTCGTAACTTCTATTCCATCTACGGAGGGCATATTGATATCCAGTATAACCTGATCCAGTTCAGGGAGCGACTCCACTAACTCCAAAACCTTTTCTCCGTCATTGGCCTCTGCTACGATCTCAATTTCAGGAGACAGGCTCAGTAGGGACTTCAACCCTTCAAGAATCATCTGATGATCATCGGCTATGAGTATCTTTATGCTTGACATGGCTTTAGGTAGGCAATAAAATTTTAATATTTGTTCCATTTCCCTCCTCACTTTGAATCGAAGCTTTGGCACCAATTTTCTTAGCGCGATTTCTAATGTTATCTAAACCAATACCATTGCTCACTTTATTAGTATCAAATCCGACTCCATTATCGCCAATAATTAAATAAAGAACTTCACTACTTTTAGTTAATTTTATAATTATCTCAGATGCCCTCGCATGTTTCAGAGTATTACTTACACATTCCTGAACAATTCTATAAAGTTGAATTTCTGTATCTCCATCTATACGCGCAAAACTATCAATCTCCAAAATCATGCTTAAGCCGTCATCGGTTTCTATAGTTTCCTTTAAGTCTTCTAAAGCGGCTTGAAGCCCAAACTTAGTCAGTACACCTGATAACATATTGTGCGCTATCTGCCTGGTACCCGTCACAGCCCTATCCAGTAATTCCCCTATCTTTCCGATTTGCTCACTGCTACTGTTAGGCAATGTAGATGTAGCCGCTTCGAAATGCATTTTAGTGGCTGAAAGTAAACTCCCCAAGCGATCATGTAAATCTTCTGCTACTCTTTTCCGCTCCTGCTCTTGACCAGTTAGCATCGCATCAAATGTCTTGTTTTCTTGTTCCTGAAGTAGTTTTGTAATGCGTTGATTATGCAATACTTCATTTTTTTGAACCGTAAGTTTGAAATTCTTCTGTCTTTGAATGTAGAAAATAACTAATGCGATTACGAGAAATACTATGACAGCAAGCGAAACAAGCAGATTATTACGTTCTGCTGTTTTTTGTTTAATCTCTGCTTTTTGAAGCGCTATCTCATTTTCTTTCTTTTCAGTTTGGTATTTGGTCTCCAGTAACCTTATAGAATTTAGGTTTTCATAAGACATTGCTTTATCATTTTGAAAAGTGTACTTCCAAAGATTCAAATAACCAGACCTAAATCTGGAAAACGAGGTATCTACTATTGATTGATAAAAATGGAGGTACCTTTTATAGCTTTTCTCAACTTTATTGCTACCAGAGGTATCCATTTTACTAATAACGGAAATAGCATGTTGCATTTCTCCTTCAAAAGTATGGCATCTCAACAAGTGAGTATAGGCTCTATTAACCTCTGTTATTCTATATTTAGATTCTATTTTATCAAGACTTCTAATAGCTTCTTGATTATATTCTACTGCTGAACTATACAAGTTTAGATTATTATAGGAATAAATTGCTAAGAGGTTATAAATCATCGCATTCAAATAATGGTGTGATTCTTCACGTGCATAGTTTTCTAATTCTTGTGCTATTTCAGAATTCCATTCACCATAAATGGGATCATTTCTATAATTAAAAAGCAGTTCAAAGTATAATGCAAACTTTTGCTCGTACTCATCATAAGCATTTTTCTTATACAAATCCACATAATATAATGCAGTTGAATTATCGGTCAAGTAGCTTAGCTTATTAAACATCAGCAACTTCTTATAGCCTTCACACACCAGCTTCTTATCTCCCTCTGATGTTGAAATCTCTATCGATTTTAAATATTCATTTCTTGCTTCAATATTTTTATTCTCAAAGAGGTAAAACAAAAAATCACCTTTGTTTACATGAAAGAAGAATTTTGCAAGAAGTGAAGAATTTTTGCTGTAATTAGAACTATCAAAATTAAGATGATTTGTATCATACGACTTCAAAAATTGAAGTTGGATTCTGATCATAGATTGGGCGAAAGCGTCAACTTCGTCTATTTTTGATTCAAGACTATCTAATTCATAGTATCTGAAATGATCTATTAACTCAGAATTGTATTTTATGGAATGTGCCTCAAGACTATTAAAGAATAAGTAAAAACATAAAGGCGCTAATTTCATTTAGATTTCACGTTTTAAAATAAAAAAAAGAATAAACAGCAGCGCATGGTCTAAATGCACCAGTAATCCTTTTATCTATCATTTCATCATTGTAATCTTGAGACTCAGAGTTCTGCTCATCTAAATCATTTAGTATTGAAGCTATTACGTTTTCTTTTGCTTTTTTAAGATCTTCATCAGACACAATTCCCTTGTCAAAAGAGTTGATTTCTTTCAATTTTCGAAACCCGCGCTTTGTTACAAAAACATCCTCTCCGTATCTGTCCATAAAAATTTTATCAACAAATGGTGTGGATTTTAGCGATTGCAAATCTGTGAAAATTCTTGTAAAGTCAGGATTAGTTGGAGAAAACCAGGTTTGCACTCTTAAAGTATCTCCATTTTTCAATTGCAATTGTTTGCCATATGAACATTCTTCAAACGAAAATCTGGATTTATCAAGTACAAAAAAGTCATCAGGTTTATCTTTTAGTCCTTCCAGTCCAATTTTTAAGGTATACTGCTTTCTATCAGGATAACGGGGATCAGAGTCCTTAAGATCATTATCTTCATCACTTTCCTCCTTAAGGAATGTTTCCTCCCCAATTAAAACTTTAGCGCTGTTAAATCCAATTGTTACAGGTCCTCTATAATTCTGAATATATAATTGAATCGTTTCAACCGTAAATACCGGATTAGAATCATTTTGATTAGATGATGCACCACAGAACTTGGCATATATTATATGCTCAGTTCCATATCTTACACCTTGAAAAACAGCCTGCCAGTCAGCCATTTGAGACTTGGCATTAATGGAATCAAACGTCTCCTCTTTTTCTTCATGAAGATTATTTAACTGATGAACTTGGGATGAGCTCTCCAAGGGAATTATACTCTGGTCTAACCTGACAGTAAATTTTATATTCTCATGCATGACTTGTTATTTGAATTTATTAATTATTTCACATTGATAAATATGTGTATATAAAGACAAAAAAGTCATACCTAATATTAGCCATTTTAAAAAAGTGAGTACAAAAAACCCTGCCGAAGCAGGGTTGTTGTTAGAATGCATTAAAAATCTGATTTTTTAAGACGCCTTCTTTACCAAACGGTCAGCATACTGCTTCTTAAACTTTTCTACTTTGGGCCTAACCACAAAAGAGCAATAAGGCTGGTGACCATTCTGGTTGAAATAATCCTGATGATAATTCTCAGCAATGTAGAAGTTCTTTAGTGGACTGATCTCTGTTACAATTGGATCACTAAAAACGCCTGATCCATCCAACTGCTTTTTATAAGCCTCTGCTTTTTGTTGCTGCTCTTCATTATGATAAAAAACCGCAGACCGATATTGTGGGCCGACATCATTTCCCTGGCGGTCTTTTGTCGTTGGATCATGCGTATTCCAGAAGATCTCTAGTAGCTCTTCAAATGAAATTGTGTTTTCATCATACGTGATTTGTACCACTTCAGCATGTCCCGTATTTTTAGCACAAACTTGCTCGTAGGTTGGGTTTTCAACATGGCCACCAGAATAACCTGATTCAACTTTATCTACTCCTTTAAGCTTTTGAAAGATCGCTTCGGTACACCAAAAGCATCCTGAACCGAATGTTGCCTTATGCATATTTTTAGATTTTAATCTTTTAAATATCTGTTTTAACACAAAAACCGAAGCATTAATTCTGATATGACAATATGTCTTTATTATTCAAAAATTCGCTCCAGAATTTTCTGGGTTATTAAGTAAGTTGGTTTGACTCCGTCTAGGCCCAAACCTCCTGAGGATAGGGTTTTACCCGTCAGTAAAGGATTATCTGAGGCATAGTAAGCATACAAAACCTTGACTTCATTACTGATGCTCTTTCTGACCTTTGCAGCTGATTGTATCGCCTTCTGATAATGCGCTCCTTCCATTTCTAGACCGATCGCTTTCCATGACGACTCCAAAAAATATTTAAGAATATCTTTATTCTGAAGTGAAGTACCGAGCACCGTAACCATTGGTCCCTCGCAAACCAGTAATCCGTTTCCTTCGAAATCTTCTTTACTCAACTCATTATGAAATGGATAATTATCGGCCGTTCCTTCGAATACATGAGCATTAGGAACCATGATGTCGCCTTTATCGCCCTCCAATATTCCTGCTTTACCCATAATAGAAATGGAAACGACATTCAATGTCTTTGATTCACCGTCGATTTCCAGCGGTTTCAGCAACTCATCCATAGCCTCGTAAGCCTGTTCCCCGAATGCATAATCCATCACAATGATTAAAGGCTTATGCTTTTTGAGGTATCCCTTATTTATATGTATTGATGAAGGCACCGAATCTAAATTCAGATGTTCAGTATCAATGATCTGTACAATCAGATTAGTACCTGAAGTTTGCACCAGTTCCGACATTCCATTCTTTTTTGCATACTGATGCACCTTCTCACGCAGGGCGCTATTCTCAGCCAGACTGAGCATTTTAGCCATATCATCAAGGCTATGATCAGGGTATTCATTCTCGAGTGCTGCTTTTGCATAAAGTACATTCATCACGCTGTGCAGGTTGGCACTGATGATGTGTACAGGTCGTTCGATAAGACCATTTTCAAAAATGAATGACTTTATATTGGTAGCCCATTGTTCACCATACAAATGGTGTCCGATTCGTTCTCTGAGCTTTGCTGAAAAAGTAATCTCACGATCCTTGGATTCTTTAGTGGACTTATTTCCTTTTTGTTCGTCAATGGCGAGTTTACCTAGCCAGTAGACGAAATGAAAAATACTATTCCTCGAAGGGTCAGCGGCGAACATATCATAAGAGACCTTCGCCTCTTCATAAGTACACCCCATAACCGTACTCAGATATGAAAATGCCCTTGGGAAGTCGATTTCTTCCCCCCGGTCTTCTGCCTCCACTACATTTTTAAGCATTTTCCAGTCCCTTTCATACGCACCTTTAGCATCGATGCTGTTTCTGAGAATCTTTCCAGCCTCTACATAAAGAAATGTGAGGTGGGTTAAAATATCATAAATATCACTACGCCCTCTTGTCAATTCAATATAAATCTGTTCTTCGTCGATACGATAGCAATTCCGACGCCTCTTGGGTGGAATAATAACATCAAAGCCGGAGTTATCCATTCCTTCCATAGAAACAAGGCGGATAAACCTGCACTCCTCAATACCTCGTGGCAGTCGATCAATGATGTAAAGTAAACCATCAACTTCTACCCTTTGGGGATCGGCAATGGAACCATAGATCTCTGGGCTAAGTGTCAATAAAGCCTCCACCAAGGCTTCTCCTGAGACTCCCATAGGCTTGTACCCTCCCCTTATGAAGAGGTGCCTCATGATGATGTAAAGTCTTTCAATGGCTGCCCTTGATTCCTGGGCTCGAGTTCTTTTTAATACCGGCTCTGGCATACTGCTGATTTTAGAACTAAAATACCAATAAGAAACATAAGTTTCGGTATTTTGTGGCTCATATTAGGAGTTTACTGATCGTAATGAAATCTACATTTTGCGATTAATATGGCATCATCCTGAACAGCGTATATTAACCGATGTTCGCTATTAATCCTTCTTGACCAAAAACCCCTGTATTTATGTTTCAAAGGTTCTGGCTTACCGAGGCCTGAAAATGGATTACGTTTTATGTCTTTGATCAGCTCATTTATTTTCCGTAAGAGCTTTTTATCTGTTTTTTGCCAATAGAGATAGTCTTCCCAAGATTCATCAACAAATACTAATCTCACTATTCAACCAAATCTTTTTCAAACCCACTCCCCTTTTTCAACTTCTCAAGGGCAGAATCCAATCGTTCTTCATTTTTTCGAGACGAAAGTTCATGCTGAGTGGAATTCAAGGAATTATACTCTTCCATAGATATCACTACAACACCGGAGTCCTTTCCCCTATTAATGATCAGGGTTTCAGAATCCTCGGTTACACTGTCGAGGTACTTTCGCATATCTTTTCGAAAATCAGAGAGTGTTGTAGTAAGCATAAGTATCAATTCTTGTACATGTACATGTACAACGAAATCTATTAAATTAAGTTTAATTGTAAATAATCGCTTTAAAACTTCCGATCAAGTACTTCCTTCAGGATGATAGCTTTTCTCGCATCATCCAGGTTTTGTAGGGACTCCCTAACTTCATCTGCAATAGATGGACCATCTTCTTTAATGTCATAAGCATCGAATTCATCAAACACCAAGGGTTTCCTTTCTAACTCAACTTGTTCGTCGATGGTCTTGAACTTCTTGGCTTGATCTATGGAAGACTGATATTTTTCGCTGATGCTTTGGTCGTCGTATTGTCTTGGCGTAGGCTCCGGAACGGGTTCATCAAGAACCTCTGGTTCTTCAGGAGGTGCTCCTTCTGTAAACTCACGGAGCATTTCCTCAAAGGTCAATTGTTTTTTCGGTCTCTGAGTCGGCTGACTTTCAGTTTGCTCATAAGCATCCGGATTAGCAGTTGGAGGCTGCTTCGGTTTCTTTTTCTTAAATGCCCTGGACAAAAGATAGATGACCAGGAAGACGATATAGACTATATTTCCAATGTCATCCATGTGGTTAAAAGTATTAAAATAATCTTAGATTTGTACCCTTTTATAAAAACTGAATTGAATGCTGCTTACCAAGTTAGAGCTGAAAGGATTTAAAAGTTTTGGAGATAAAGTCACTATTAATTTTGATGAAGGGATCACCGGAATCGTAGGCCCTAATGGCTGTGGTAAGTCAAATGTTGTGGATGCCATTCGATGGGTCCTTGGCGAGCAAAAAACCAGGATGTTACGTTCCGACAAAATGGAGAATGTGATCTTCAATGGAACGAAAAAAAGAAAGCCCACTCAACTTGCCGAGGTCTCTTTAACCTTCGATAATACAAAAAACCTACTGCCAACAGAATACTCCAGCATTACCATCACCAGAAGATATTATCGCTCCGGAGACAGCGATTACGAATTAAACGGGGTGAGCTGCCGTTTGAAAGATATCCAGAATCTGTTTCTAGATACCGGGATTGCGTCAAACAGTTACGCCATCATTGAACTTAAGATGGTAGATGACTTACTCAATGATAAGGATAATTCCAGAAGGTCACTCTTTGAGGAGGCAGCCGGAATTTCAAAATTCAGGATCAGAAAAAAAGAAACTCTGAAAAAACTAGGCGATACCGATGCCGACCTGGAACGAGTAGAAGACTTACTTTTCGAAATTGAAAAAAACCTGAAAAGCTTGGAACGACAAGCGAAGCAGACTGAAAAGTATTACCAACTAAAGAAAGAATACAAAACGCTGAGCATTGAACTGGCCAAAATTAAAGTCAGTAAAGAATTAGAAAGTCTGCAAAACCTGGGAAATAAAATTGAACAGGAAAACGATCAAAAAACAGCTTTAAATACGAAAAGGTCCGAGCTGGAAGCAAAGCTGGAAAAGCTTAAGAATGAACTCGTCAACAGGGAGAAGCTCCTTTCAACCAGACAGAGATCCTTGAACGAGCATGTTGGAAAGATACGCCAGTATGAAAGCGAGAAGAGGATAAAAAATGAGCGGCTAAAGTTTCTGAATGATCGCTCTGACAAGCTTAGAGAGCAGCTTGAACACGACCGAAAAAGCAATGAAAGGGCACACTTCAGTATTCAAGGTTTAGAGAGGGATAAAATAAGCGTTGAAAAGGAGCTTGAAAAGTTGAGTGATTTCAATACTAAGTTAAAAGAAGAACTAGACGAACAGAAGGAAATTACCTCCAAAATTCAGGAGGAGCTTAACGAACAGCAAGACCAGTCGAGAGAGAAAAAAGATAATTTTTATCAGCTATCAAAAGCTATCGAAATAAAAGAAATTCAACTTTCTTCCCTTGAAAAAGAATTAGAACAAACCACTTCTGATACAGAAGAGCATACCGAAAACCTAGCTGAATTTGAAGAGAAGATCAAAAACATATCGGAAACGTTAAAATCAAAGCAGTCTGAGTACGATAAGCTCGTGGAGCTAGAGGAAAACCTTCAGAATAAAATAACTGACAACACAAAAACGGTAGAGCTTATAAAGGACGAGCTCAGCGAAAATAAAAGGCAACTTGACCGAAATAAGAACGAGTACAATTTAACAAAGTCATTGGTTGATAACCTGGAAGGGTTTCCGGAGGCCATTAAATTTCTTAAGAAAAAATCGAGCTGGGGAAAAGATGCACCCTTAATCTCTGATATCATCACTTGTGAAGAAGACTATCGGGTAACGATTGAAAACTACCTGGAGCCTTTCATGAACTATTATGTGGTTGAAAGTGAAAATCATGCGTTTGAAGCGGTAAACCTACTCAATGAGGCTTCACAGGGAAAGGCCAACTTTTTCATTCTAAATAGCTTCAGGAAGTTCGAGCCTTCTATTACTAAAATGTATGAGAAAGCCACAGCGGCTTCAGAAATCATTGAGTACGATGCCAAATACCGAAAGCTAATAGGCCATTTGCTCGATAGGGTTTATATCGTAGATGGAGATTTTTCGGACATACCTGAGGATCCGGACAGTATTTTCATCACCAAAAATGGTAAAGTTACTATTCGCAGACATACCATCTCTGGTGGTTCTGTTGGACTCTTTGAAGGTAAAAGGATCGGGCGGGCGAAGAACCTTGAAAAACTGGATAAAAAAATCAAGGTGCTTAATTCCAGGATCGACGAAATTGAGCAAAACCTGGATAAAAAGACTAAAGAAAACGAACGGTTAAAGGAGAGTACCCAAAAATTCAAGGTCGATGATCTCAGAAGCGAAATCAATCAATTAAACCAGCAACTGGTTTCTATTCAAACTAAGAAAGAGCAGTTCGACAACCTGATTACCAGTAATACCACCCGGCGGGAAGACCTGGTTACTAATGCCGATGCTTTAAGAATAGAAATAGGTGAAGAAAAGCCTAAAGTCCTGAATTTTGAAGAGGAGTTGAAGGCGTTGGAAGAAAAGGCTGGACATCTGAAAGCTGAGTTGACCGTGCAGCAGCAAAAACTATCTGAAAAATCTACTACTTATAATGAGGCCCACATCAAACTGCTTCAAAAAGAGAATGCCGTAAAAAGTATGGATCAGGAGATCTCCTACAAACACAGTGCTTATGAAAGCAGCAAGGAACGTATAGAAAAAAATGCTTCCGAACTTTCTCAAAATGACGAGGAGATCAAAAAACTCATCAGCAAATCAGAAATAGATGATGATGAACTCATTGAAATGTATGCTGAAAAAGACACTATTGAAACTGGTGTAAATGAGGCTGAAAAAGAATACTACTCAGGACGAGGTGAAATAGATGAAGTAGAAAAAAGTATTCGAGAAATACAGCGATCGCGTGAAACCTCCGATACGCTCCTCATGGAGCTTCAAAACAAGCTGAATGAAACCAAAATGGAGGTTAATTCAGTGAAAGAGAGACTTTCCGTGGAGTTTGATGTCAACCTCGATGTGTTGATCAAGAATGAAGAAGCCGAAGGTGAGCCTTATGACCCTGAAGAGTTGGAAAATAAGGTTCAGCGTTGTAGGCAGCGAATGGATAATATGGGTGCAATCAATCCTATGGCCATGGAAGCTTATGAAGAGATCAAGGAACGCCATGAGTTCATCACAACTCAAAAGGCTGATCTCGTGAAAGCCAAAGAGTCATTAATGTCAACGATCAGTGAGATTGATGAGGTAGCTAAAACAACTTTCCTGGAAGCCTTCCATAAGATCAAGGATAATTTCATAAAGGTTTTCAGAACGCTTTTCACAGAGGAAGATGATTGTGATCTGCTATTGAGCAGCCCGGAGGACCCTTTGAATTCCAGTATTGAAATCATTGCAAAACCAAAAGGAAAAAGACCACTGACTATCAATCAGTTATCAGGGGGAGAAAAGACATTAACCGCTACTTCCCTACTCTTCTCCATTTATCTTTTGAAGCCTGCGCCTTTCTGTATTTTCGATGAGGTAGACGCCCCTCTTGATGATGCCAATATTGATAAGTTCAACAACATTATTCGGGAGTTTTCGAAGGAATCACAATTCATCATCGTAACCCATAACAAAAGAACCATGGTGAGCACCGATATTATTTATGGCATCACCATGATCGAACAGGGAGTTTCAAGAGTGGTTCCAGTGGATTTGAGGGAGATTGCTTAGGTGGGGTTTTAGGGGTTAGGTTTTTAGTGAATTAGGTTATTGGGCATTGGTTTATTAGCTGTTTGTCTTTTTAGCACCTTGATGAGTTCAAGCCGTCATTTTGAACGTAGTGAAGAATCCTAGCTTATATATATTGTTTCGTTATTGCCCAGATACGAAAAATTGAGTGAGATTTTTAAAGAGTTTGTTAGATGGATTTTGGATACGAAATAGAGTTAAACCGGAGAGGACTTCAAATAAGCAAGGTCAGGAGATATATCGTATTCGCATGGCATCATTTCACCCGATAAAGATTTTATCTGTGCGATTCCATCCCAGTAGATTTCTCCATGAGAACCAATTTTGACATCTTTTAAAATTTCTTTTACGAATACTTTTTGAGCGTATTTATCTGACTGATTCAAAATGTCTTTTAGGTTTAGGAGCCTTTCTTCCTTATTATTAAATATACACTTCAGTTTGAACGGCTCAAGAACTTTTAATGAGACAATTTTTTTCATTTTACTTTAGCGGTTCTATTTTACTAAATTGTTTAGACTCCCACATTTTCAACAATTCTACTTTATGAATTTCAGCCATGCACTCACTAATTTGTGTTTACTTATTGGTAAATCGCCATTAAAAATCGAACCATTTTCGATAAGTATACTAGCTTCAAACTCACCATACTTCACTTTAAAATGTGGCGGATTATTATCATTAAAAAACATATAAACGATTATTCCATAGAATCTACTGATTTCCGGCATAAATGAAATTTACAAATTTCAAGTCACATATAATCAATTCAAAATATGTGATTTATTGACTACCGACTTTGATTAGCTATTTTTAGTCAATTTTAAATGAACATAAATCCAAAAATGAAGAATATTTCAGTCATCGGAGCAGGTACAATGGGCAATGGTATTGCACACGTCTTTGCCCAAACAGGCTATTCTGTTACACTTATAGATGTTTCAGATATTGCATTGAGCAAGGCGATAGAAACTATCGGAAAAAATCTGGATCGGCAGGTAAAAAAAGAACTGATCACGGAGGATGATAAGAGTAAAACACTTTCTAATATTCAGGTGAAAACTGTGCTTTCAGAAAGCGTTAAAGAAGCTGATTTAGTAGTGGAAGCAGCTACCGAAAATGTAGATCTAAAACTCAAGATCTTTGAAGAGATGGATGAAAACGCTCCCGAATCATCTATCTTAGCCACTAATACTTCATCGATATCAATTACCAAAATTGCTTCTGTAACAAATAGACCGGAAAAGGTTATCGGTATGCATTTCATGAACCCGGTACCGGTTATGAAGTTGATCGAAGTTATCCGTGGATATTCTACCTCTGACGAGGTGACTGAACAAATCATGGAGCTCTCTAAAAATCTCGGGAAGGTTCCTGTAGAAGTGAATGACTATCCTGGTTTTGTGGCCAATCGTATTTTAATGCCTATGATCAATGAGGCTATTTCTTCACTTTATGAAGGCGTTGCGGGTGTAGAAGAGATCGATACCGTAATGAAGTTGGGTATGGCGCACCCTATGGGGCCTTTGCAATTGGCTGATTTTATTGGACTGGATGTATGCCTTTCCATTCTCAACGTTTTATATGAAGGTTTTGGAAACCCAAAATATGCACCTTGTCCGCTTTTAGTTAATATGGTTCAGGCTGGTCATAAGGGTGTAAAATCAGGAAATGGTTTCTATAGTTGGACTCATGGAACAAAAGATTTAATTGTAGCAAGTCAGTTTGCTAAAAACTAAATTTTGGACTGTTTTTTGTTGAGCAGAGATCGAATTAACTTCTTTATGCGTAAGGCAATCTTATTAGGTTTCTTTCTTTTTCTGCTCAATACTCTTTCTGCACAACGTCCTCCGCGAATAGATGTAGATTCTTATGTGGCTTTAGGTAAAACCCAGATGGACGCTGGTAATTATGTTGCCGCCAATAAAACCTTCCGTAAGGTGCTGGATAGCAAAGCCACAATCCCTTCTGAAATGTGCTATTATTTCGCGGAAACGCTCTTTTTTCTGGGGCAGTACCAGAATAGCATGAATTTCGCCGATAAATACATCGAATTGACCGGAAAATCAGGTGACTTCTATAAGGAAGTTATTGATCTGAAAAGCCTGCTTGAAACGGAGTCGAGTGATATTCTACGATGTAATTTATGCGATAAAAAAGGGTATTTATTAAGAGATTGCGAGCAATGCAATCAAACCGGCTACGAAAAACACGATTGTTATTACTGTAAAGCCAAAGGCTTAGTAAGCTGCCCTACTTGCGAAGGTAGAGGTGTGGTAATCGCCAAAGGGAAATTTGATGATGTCAAATATCAAACTTGTCCAACCTGTGACTCGAAAGGGCGTATTGAATGCCCAGTTTGTCATGGAAACCTTACTCTGGATCAATATTGTACACGATGCCTTGGAACGGGTATTGAAAGTTCTGATATACTTTGTACCCATGAGGGGCTTCACGATCACGATTCACATAACCATTAAAATAAGGAGTTATGAAAAAGGTTAAGTTGAATATTATACTAGCTTTCTTCACTTTAATCTCAAATTCAAGCTTCGGACAAGAAAAAAGAACTCTACAGGCTAATCTATCTGGAATTCCATTATTTGATTTCAATCAAGGGTATAGCGGATTTGTTATCAATCCAGGCTTTAGATATCAGGTTGGAGAAAAAACCGATATTGGGACTAATTTCTTCTATTATTTCCAGAATGATATTCTAGCCAGTAATATACCTTCAAATGCGCAAGGCTATGGTTTTGTACCTTCTTTTCGGTATTCCATCCTCACCAACGAAAGGTATACTTTTTTCGTTGAAGCCGGTATTGGTTTTGGTGCAGTAGATTTAGAGCCTCGTAATGGGTTTGGTGATTTTGATTTTAGTGTTGATAGAAACGATGGAGCATTACTGATTATCAACGCTGGTATCGGAGTCAATTATAAAGTAACGAATCGAGTAGGGTTAGAACTCACCATACCTTACATTAAAGCCGATAATATTAGTAATCCGTTTTTCAACGACCTCTATGATGGAGTAGGTGCGCTTTTTGGGGTTACGTATGATTTTGGTTCGAGCGATCGAGAAAAGTAAGCTTAAGTGTTTATAAATGAATTTTGTATGAAAATAGTCATTGAAAGGACGCAACTTCCATCATAAGTTGTTGTTCTTGTATTTATGACACGCTTGATTTTACTTGTACTACTCTGCCTATGCAACTCCTATCCTACTCAAAGCCAAACCTCTTTAAAGGAAATTGATCTCGACTACGGTCAATACCATGTAGGCTTTCAATATCATCTGCATTATGACAGCTCAAGAACTTATCAAAGAATCTATGATTGGGATAATAAGCACATTCCCAGACCAATGCCTACCGGTATCTGGTATCCTACAAGAGGAAAAGTAAATGAAGAAACCAGAATGACCATTCTTCAGTACATGGAAATCCTCAAACAAGAAGAAGAATGGGAACATTTACCAAATGATCAGATCTTAAACTGGTTCTACTATTCAAATACCTCAGAAAATCAGAAACATCTTTCAGAACTAACAAAAGCTCACAATAACGTAGACGTTCTAGAGGGTAAGTTCCCGCTTGTTGTTTATGCGCCAAGCTATCAAGCTTCTTCTATTGAGAATTTTGCACTATGCGAATTTCTGGCCAGTCATGGTTATGTAGTTGTTTCCAATCCAAGTCGTGGAACGAAAAATAGATATCTGGAAGGAGGTACCGCCAAAGATATGGAAACCCAAGCCCGGGATATTGAATTCTTAATTCAAAAGGCTAAAGCACTTCTATATGTTGATGCAAACAGAATTGCCGTTGCTGGATTTAGCTTCGGTGGTCTTTCCAATATGCTCGTACAAATGCGAAATGATGATATCAAAGCCATCCTGAGTTTGGACGGAACGGTCAAATATCGTTACAAAACATTAATGGAATCCGCTTTTTCTAACACCGAAAAAGTTGATGTGCCTTTTCTTCACATGTCTCAAAAAGATATTCCTGAAAATGTACTGATTGAAGATAAGATAGAGGCTTCCTTAAACTCTTCATTTACCTTTTATGACAGCCTTAAATTCAGCAGGGCTTACCAATTGAAGTTTCATGATCTAAGCCATTCTTATTTTAGTACGCTTGGTGTACTATTCAATGAACGTGATCCCAGACAGGATAAAAGTGATCCTGAAATTATGCAATCTTACAAATTAGTTTGTGATTACAGTCTTAATTTTCTGGATGCCTTTCTTAAGGGAAATAGTGAAAGTTTGAAGTTTCTGTCGACAGACCCTGAAGAACTAGGAGTTGAAAAAGGCTTAATTTCGATCAAAAGAAAAGAACCAGAAGATGTTGCTTTTACCTTTCGTGATTTCAATGAAAAAGCAGCGAATCAATCTTATAAAAATTTAGGTGAACTTCATGCGGAAATTCTCGACGACCACTCTGCTTTCCTAATAGAAGAATGGAAGCTTAATAATCTTGGTTTACAGCTTCTTTATAACTCTAAAACCTCTAAGCAAGCTATATCCGTTTTCCAGTTTGCGACACAATTATTCCCTAAGTCATCTAACCTTTTTGACAGTCTGGCTGAGGCACATCTTTTTCTTGGACAAAAGGATAAGGCAATTGTAAATTTTGAGAAATCTTTAGAGTTGAATAAGGAAAACCAAAATGCTATAAATCGGTTGGAGGAATTGAAGTAAGCTTATAGTTATTGAGTTCAAGATCATCTAATAGTCCAATCCCAATTTTAATTCGTAGCTTTCAGAACTTCTAAATAGTAATCCGGGGCATTCTCTCTTTTGGTGTTTACGATTACGACTTGGTCGTGAATAAATCTAAACACAATTAACAAGAGCTATGGCTAACAAAAAAGATCTGGATTTCACTTACTCTACTATTGACAAAATTTTTCGTATCAGCATAGGTGAGACGGGTGACTTTAGTGGTGCCAGATACGACGGTGATTTTTCAATGACGCTTGAAGAAGCCCAGAAAGCAAAACACAAATTCATTGCAGATAGCCTCAACATCAAAAAAGATAGTAAAGTACTTGATATGGCCTGTGGCTGGGGGCCTTTCATGAACTACATCAATAAAGACCGAGGGGCTGACAGTATGGGTTTGACTCTATCGGAAGGTCAGGCTGAGGCTTGCCAAAAGAACGGATTGAATGTACTTGTGCAGGACTGCCGGTACGTTAAACCCGAAGACTACGGGACCTTTGATGCCATAACGTGTATTGGAGGAATGGAACATTTCTGCTCTATCGAAGAATGGCAGGCAGGCAAGCAAGAGGAAGTGTACAGCAACTTTTTCAAAATGCTGTATGAGTTACTTCCAGTAGGTGGAAGGTTCTATATGCAGACCATGGTGTTTAGTAAGAACATGGTTCCTTTTGAAGAAATTGATGTTAATGCAGAAGAAGGTTCAGCAGCTCATGTTATGGCGCTAATGGTTAAGGAGTTCCCGGGATCATGGTTGCCTTATGGTCCTGAAATGGTTATTAAAAATGCGGAGCCTCATTTTAAACTGATCTCAAAAAGCAGTGGTAGGCTCGATTACATCGAAACCATTGGACAATGGAGAAAGAAGTTCAGAAAATTCAGCTTGAAAAAATACTGGTTATACCTCACCCTCATACCCGTTTACCTTACCAGTAAAGAGCTACGAAACCAGATTGCTATTTTTAAAATTAGCCCAAACCGGGTTTGTTTTGAAAAAGAGATTATGGACCATTATCGATTGGTTTTTGAGAAAGTTTGATAAAAAGCTATACCAACCCTTAGAAAATATCCAGTATTTCATGAGTAAGCTATAAGATACTGGATAAATTATACTAATTGAGCCGTATAAGTGCGCATTAGATTGTTAAATTATTTTTCTTGTCAAAGGCAAAAAACGTAAAACTAGCAGCGCTAAAGCGAGGCTTTTTAACCTGCCCTGCCGGTCAGGTGGGCGCATGAGAAGGAAAAATTAATAGCTAGATAAGCATCATTATACAGTTTAATTGGTATTAAACTCGAATAGTCTCTAAGTCTTTGAGTTCCGCTTAGTTTTCTATCATAAAGACATTCTATTTTATTGAACTTACTTTTCTCTCAAAAACCAAATCTGCCAAACAATTTTCATTTGGCCCACAAGGTAGAAAAGTGAAGGTCAGTTGGGTTTGATCTCCATTGAAAGAAATCGTTATCAAGCCTTCTGAAGTAGCATCCGTGAGCGTTAGCCGATCAAGATTTGAAAATGCATTATTCGGATCATCGTGAATGAATATTTGAGCACTGGAAAGTACTAATTGGTCACCTTCTAACTCGAAAGTCCCTATTGCCCTAGCTAAATAACCCAGAATTTCGCCATCAATGTCTTCGAGCACTACCCGCCGGCTTTCGAAAGTACCATCAGTATTGAATGCATACTGAAGAGATTGAATTAAACCTTCGCCTTCAAACGGATTCGAATCAAACCATTCTCCAATTATGGGGTCTGATGGATTAACTTCAGAGTCATCATCACACGAAGTGATAGTCAAAAAAACCAGAAAACAAGATAGAATGAATAGCTTTTCTTTCATTAGATAAAAATGTGATTTCTCTTTAGACACTGGTTCAATCTTGAAGGTTGGAAAACCCATAACAAGTACTCAAAGTCGAGTGTGAAGACATGTCCTATACCATAGAATTCACCCTATTTTATCTTATCTATTTTGAGAATAGTATGATACAATACTGTAGCTCCATTGGCCATATCAGAAGGTGTTGTAAACTCCTCCGGCGAATGGCTAATTCCATTGACACTTGGAACAAAAATCATGGCTGTAGGGGTAATTTTAGCCATATCCTGAGCATCATGACCTGCTCCACTTGGCATGAGCTTATATTTAAATCCTGATTCTTTAGCTGACTCGACAATAAGACTTCTGATAGTGACATCCGTCGGTGCGGGAGCAATATTCAGCTCGATCTCCTCAAAACTAATCTGTACATCATATTTCTTTTCAATCTCCTGCGAGGCCGTTTTTATATCCTTGAATATCTGGTCAATCTTTTCCTGGGAAAGGTCACGAATTTCAAGGCTCATGACTACTTCACCAGGGATCACATTCGGCGCCCCTGGCTTAGCTTCTATTCTGCCAACGGTTGCTACCTGCTTTCCCGGAGTTGTAGTAGCAATACTGTTAATATCCAGAATCAGCTCCGAAGCAGCTACCATGGCATCCTTTCTTTTATCCATTGGTGTCGTTCCAGCGTGGTTTGCAAAACCCTCAATGCTTATATCCCACCAGCCTATTCCTACTATACCTTCTACAACACCTATTTCCAGCCCTTCATCATAAAGAATACTCCCTTGTTCGATATGCAATTCAACAAATGCTTTAAGTTCCTCGGGATTTCTGATCGCTTCATGGATTTTATCCGGGTTCCCTCCAATTTTTCGTATTCCTTCCGCCATCGTCAAACCCACCTGGCTTTTAACCTTTAGGCCTTCTGGTGATAATGCTCCTGAAACCGCACTGCTCCCGACAAGTCCACCTTCTTCGTTACAAAAAACAATAACCTCTAGTGGGTGAGTGGTGTGGATATTATTCTTGTTCATCATCTCAATAACCTCGATTGCTCCAATGACTCCAACATCACCATCATAATTACCCCCCAAGGGAACGGAATCGATATGCGAACCAAAAATGATCACTGGTTTATCATCCTTTTTCCCCTTTCGTCTTCCGATAATGTTTCCGGCAGCATCGATTCTAACCGATAGTCCAGCCTTTTCCATTAAAGAAATTGTGTACTCCCTTGCTTCGAGGTCTTCTTCGGAAAAAGCCAGCCTGGTTACACCTCCCTGAGGGTTTTTTCCGAATTCTCCGAGAGCCAAAATCCTGCTTTCCATACGTTTTGCATCTACTTTCTGAGCTTTCAGTTTATAAGAAAACAGGATTAATAGTACCGCTAAAAGATATAATTTTTTCATAATCACTTTTTGTATCAGGAATATATAAGATTAAGTTGATAGATCATGTATGGCTTTACGCGACTCCTTTTTTTCATTAGCACACCTGGTTAAAATCTAAATGGAAGAGATTTCCTTGGAATTTTGGTTGGTATGCTCTATAACCATGAGGTGTGATCTCTCTTTGTTGGTATAAATCAATCTTTTCTATAGATATAAGTTCAATTCTACAGCTACTAAAACTCTATATATTTATTGGCAATAGCTCATAGAAAACATAGCTTTATGAAAAGCTGGTTTTTAAAACAGTTCATTTCAATCCAAATGAAAACCTAGTAATTTGAGTGCTAAAAGAATACTTTTATTTACCGGAAAAGGAGGTGTAGGGAAAACTTCCTGTGCTGCTGCTTCGGCCATAAAAGCAGCAGAAATGGGATATCGGACACTCATCATGTCGTCTGATCCAGCACACAGCCTGGCAGATGCACTTGACACAAAATTGGGGCCGGAACCGATAAAAGTAGCAGATAAGCTTTATGCCCAGGAGATCGATATGTATTACTCCATGAAGAAGTATTGGGGAAACATCCGTGAGCTCCTTTTGCTCGTTTTTAAATGGCAGGGCATCAATGAAATAGCTGCCGAAGAGCTTGCTGCCATCCCGGGTATGGAGGAAGCTTCTGCTCTACTCTGGCTGAACCAATTTTATCATTCCGATGAATATGACCTGATCATCGTAGATAGCGCCCCTACCGGCGAAACACTAACTTTCTTAACACTTCCTCAGATAACCGAATGGTGGGTCACCAAAGCATTCCCTTTCCAAAAATTAGCGGTTAAGTCAGTGGGTTATGCGGTACGAAAAACGACTGGAATTCCACTGGACCGAGGCTATAAAGAATTGCAGGAATTACTGGAAGAATTGAAAGGTATTCATGAAGTACTCACAGACCCGGAAGTTTGTTCCGTTAGGTTGGTGATGAACCCGGAAAAAATGGTGATCAAAGAGACTAAAAGGGCTTACTCCTACCTTCAAATGTATGGCTACAATGTCGATTGCGTGATCATAAACAGGTTGATTGAAGAAGATCTGGGAAGCAAATGGGAAGAATACCTAAAAACCCAAAAAGAGCATCTCTATAACATCAATTCATCATTTGCCCCCTTGCCTATATTCAAAATTTCACACCAACTAAAAGAAGTATTTGGTATGGAGCGACTACAGATCATGGCCGATGAGATGTATGTAGATAGTGACCCTTCACAGATATTTTATCATGAACCTACCTACAAGGTTGAATCTGAAGATGATCTCTATATTATAAAGATCAAATTACCCTTTGTTGAAGAGATGAATTGTAAGACCAGTCAAATTGGAGACCAATTGATTGTGCAACTTGAAAACCGGCGCCTGAATTACTTTTTACCCAAATTCCTGACCTACTTCCACATTAAGGAATCCAGCATTAAAGATGGCTGGTTATGTATCTTTTTCGAGAAGGCTTAGATTATCCTTTAGCTAGAAAAGGTATCATTACCCTGAAATATTGACACCTTTATTATGTATAAGGTGTCAATATTTATATGGATGTTGTACCATAATTTGAAAATGATACTGTCAAACAATTCATATCTTCGAAATCCACCAGTCATTATTGACCCAAAACAGGTAGTGGTTTTTGACTCAATTCGTTTCAGTCTTGACATTTGTGATATTTCATACAGTAGACTTAAATCGAATCTTAGTCTATTGGCAGATAAAGTCAAAATTTCACAAAAAGATTATCCTGAAATTTTTTTAGATGTTTGGTCTTTGATTAGTAATTCCGTGATTTTCTATAAAATTTCAAAAAAGAGAATTCAACCTTAAAAATAACGAGCCATATTTTCAAGAAATATTGAAAGCTAGAACACTGAGGGATTCAAACCAACATATTGATGAAAGGCTTTCTCAAATTCTGAAAACAGAAAACTACCCAATTTATGGCAGTCTTAGTTGGAAAAAGAGATATTCCGAAAATAATACCATTAAAGTATCAACAATTTATTCAGATTTTTTCACGCATCGAAATAAGGTTTCTATGACTTTAACAAACCCTATTGAAAATGAATTAGACAAGTTCATTCATCAAATGGAGTTTACAGGAATTGCAAGAAAGGGGATAAAACCTGACTTCTATTTTGAAAAACAAAATGTATCAATTAATAAATTAGTGCAAGACTTAAAATGGTGGACTAATCACTTTGACAGACAACTAGAAGATCAATTAAAAAATCAGGAAGCGACCAAAAGACATCAAAGCGACTTAATTATCCAACTCGTAGGGAAATTAATATGACACAATACATAGCAAATAGAGCGTTCGTTGGTTATCAATAGTTAGTGTTATTTAAGAACAGCATCAGATCGTCGATTAGATTCAAGAATGAATATTTAAAATAGAATACAGCATTTTAGCTTAGAGGAAACTTGAAAGCTTATTGCTTTTAACTATTACTCTACAGGCCATATATTAAATGATGTTATTAATGAATTAGAAACAAACTATCAAATAGTAAAAATGAAATTTAACTTAAGAATGCTAAGCAAGGAATTTAAAGGTCGGTTTCATAAACTCTTATACCTGTTTTTAGCCTTCATGGTATTATGCAGTCACGATTTATACATAAAAATGGAAACTTACTTCTTGCAACCTAATCAAGAAGCAACTTTAAGCCTTTATAATGGAACTTTTGAAAAAAGCGAAAACATAATCTCAAGAGATCGTATGCTGGATGCTTCTCTTGTTACTCAAGGAGAAAGAATAGCCATCAATCCGGACCAATGGAAAGACCAGGACAGCACTATAACGCAACTAACTTTTAATACCAGTGAGGCGGGAACCTATATAGTCGGCGTTTCAACTAAGGCTAGGAATATAGAACTCACCGCCGATAAGTTTAACAAGTACCTCAAACACGATGGCGTTTTAGATATGCTTGAGTATCGTACTAATAACAATCTATTAAATCGAGATGCGGTAGAGAGTTATCAAAAACATGTGAAAGCCATTTATCAAGTTGGAGATATCAAAACAGATGACTGGAAAACCGTGCTAGGCTACCCCATTGAGTTTATTCCACAAGCAAATCCCTACGAAAAATACAGCGGTGATAAGTTGGAGGTAAAGCTATTGCTAGATGGTAGACCACTCTCTAACCAGCTTGTGTATGCTAACCATATCAAGGGCACCCATACCCATGAGGATGTAGCCATTTCAGATGAGCAAAAACAGGACAAGGCACACAGTCATGAACATGAACACGATAGAAAAAAACACTCACATGAGCACAATAATGTGGACGATGAGCATAGCCATGAACACCAGGATAAAAAACATTCCCATACACATGAGCATGAACATGACGGAAAAAAACACTCCCACAAGCATAGTCATGAAGACAATAAACACAGGCTCCATGATGATAAACCAAAGCCGGAAGAAGAACACACGCACACCAGCGGTCAACAGTTACGTACTAATGATCAAGGAGTAGTTCTCGTAAACCTATCGGAAGAAGGCATCTATTATCTTCGAACCATTCACATGGTTAACATCACCGATAGTGCTGAATTAACCCATCAATCCAAATGGGCCACACTAACGTTCGAGGTGAACCATAAGCATGATGCAAGCACACATACGCACGATGATTATGACCATGAGGGTGAAATTCCTGTCTGGGTATTTGTACTCGTCAGCTTCCTCGTTATTGGGCTGCTATTTTTGATCTTTAGAAAGAAGAATTGATGAAGCCCGTATACGTGAAGCAAGGGCTTTCTTTGTTCTTAGTGTTCCTTCCCATTCTAGGATTTGCCCATGCAGTTACAAGTGCTGATCAGGAGCTTTTGCGCAATGGTAGTTTATGGGCTTACATTCAGGTAGGTGCTACACACATGCTAACAGGCTACGACCACTTACTGTTTCTGGCTGGTGTTGTATTCTATTTGAACAGTTTTAAAGACATCATAAAGTTCATTACCATATTTACCGTGGGGCATTGTATTACCTTAATAAGTGCCACCTACATGGGGATTACAGCTAATGAACATCTGGTGGATGCTATTATAGCGCTAAGTGTTTTGTATAAGGGGTTTGAGAATTTGAGTGGTTTTGAAAAATTGAAAGTAAAATCGCCCAATTTACTTTTGATGGTAGGCCTGTTTGGATTGATTCATGGTTTTGGGCTTTCTACCCGCTTACAGTCCTTTGACATAGGACAGGAGCAGTTTCTGGTAAAAATCTTGTGCTTTAATCTGGGCGTAGAAGTAGGGCAAGTGCTGGCATTAATTCCCATTGTTTTTGTGATAACGTTTTCAAGAAAACAAAAACAGTTTCCTGCTTTTTACAAAGCAGTGAGTTGGTACCTGGTATTAGTAGGTATAAGTTTGTTTGTCTATCAATTATACGGCTACTTTCATGTGCATTGATCATACGAAATAGTAGGTAATCCCAATAATAAAAAGGCACATACAAAAGGCCGTACAGAGTCATAAAAAAAAGATAATGGCATAGCTATTGTTGCATCTATCTGACTATATTTTAAAATATTCATGGAAGATCTAAGCCACAGCACACTTACCCTTCTGGATTACTTCTTTCTGATATTTCATTCCGTATTCACCTTGTTTAATATACTAGGATGGATTTGGCTAAAAACGAGGTTAGCACACCTGGTAACAGTTCTCCTTACCTTGTTTTCATGGTCTGTGATGGGAATTTGGTATGGCTTTGGTTATTGCTTCCTCACTGACTGGCATTGGGATGTTCGTAGAGTACTTGGAACACCTCCAAATTCCAATTCTTACATACATTTTCTTATTCAGGAAACCATAGGTCTCGATCTTCCAATATCATGGGTCGATACAGGAGTTACCGTTGTGTTTTCAATCTGTTTTATCCTTTCCATAGCGTTGAATTTCAGGGATTATCAAAGAAGGAAGCTCAAAGAATAGTGAGGAAAAAAGCCTCTTCTTTCCATACAAAGTTTACGAAGACCGTCATGCTGAATGGAGTGAAGCATCTAGTTGGTAACCGTCAAGAAATAGATCCTTCGTTACACTCAGGATGACGCAATGAACTAGCCTTTAAGCCAAATTAGGTGACATTTCGTTAAGTTTACCTTGGAACTTAACAGATACAGTCATTCTGATCTGTCGGTTGACGGATCAGAATCTAAACCCTAAATCTCATCATCTAAAAACCTCCACTTATTGTCCTTAAGATCGATTGTTTGATCAACAAACCCACGAAGGCAAAAGGAAATAAAAACTGTAATGCCACTAGTGCAGGATACTTGGCATAAATTCTTTTCCTATCATCAACCCAATGAATGCTTTACCGCAATTTCTTACTCGACTACCCTTCCTTTTTTTATTCTTCACCGTAATAAGCTGTTCAAAGCAAGAACAAGAACTTATCGATAGAGAAGCCTTCAATGATGATTGGAAATTTGATCAAAAAGATACTTTAGATTGCTTTTTGTCAGAGTTTGATGATAGTTCATGGCGTAATCTCAATCTACCACACGATTGGAGTATTGAAGGAACTTATTCAGAAATGCATTTATCTGGCAATTTGGGTGGGTACTTACCTACTGGAATAGGATGGTACCGAAAAACATTTCAATGGGATACCGCTTGGAAAAACAAACAGGTATTTATCCGATTCGACGGTGTTTATATGAATAGTGAAGTCTGGATCAATGGACAATACCTCGGCAAAAGACCCAATGGATATGTTACTTTTGAGTATGATTTAACACCGCACCTTACAAAAGGAAATAATGTGATTGCGGTTAAAGTTGATAATTCTGAACAGCCGAACAGTCGATGGTACACAGGTAGTGGTATCTATCGTAATGTATGGCTATTGGTTCACGATCGTTTGGCCTTTAACACAGATGAGACATTTATTACAACTACGGATATAAGTGAAGAGCAGGCTAAGGTTAATGTATCCTATGGAATAAGTAACTCCTACAATCAAATGAAAAATGCTGAGCTCTTATCCTACCTGATTGATCAACAAGGGAAGAAGGGGCTAGTAAACAAAACTTTGTTTTCGGTACCCGCTACAGATTCTGTTCAGTTTTCTGCCAATTTTATGGTTGATCACCCTAAGTTATGGTCTCCGGAAAACCCGAATTTGTATAAGCTGGAGTCGAGGCTAGTGCTTGATGGCGATACACTTAGTAGACAGACTGAAACATTTGGTATCCGCTCTATTCGCTTTGATAGCGAAACAGGGTTTTGGCTTAATGAAAACAATATAAAAGTCAGAGGAGTCAATAACCATCATGATGCAGGTCCGGTTGGAGCTGCAGTGCCAAAAGACGTGCTACTACGCAGGCTTTTAATTATGAAAGATATGGGTGCAAATGCGTTACGAACTTCTCACAACCCATTTGCGCCCGAGTTTTATGATTTATGTGATAGTCTTGGCTTTTTGGTGATGGATGAAATATTTGACGAATGGATAGCCTCCTGGCCATGGGAAAAGGAAAAGACGGATGAGGGAAAAGTGCCTTACGGCTATCATAAGTATTATAAGGAGTGGCATGAGAAAGATTTAAGAGATGTTATCAGGCGAGATCGGAACCACCCGAGTGTGTTTATTTGGAGCGTAGGTAATGAGATACCGGATCAGTGCTATGCCTCTGGCCCGGAACGATTGAAGCAGCTGATGGAAATCGTTAAAGAAGAAGATAGTACTCGGCCCGTAACTGCAGGGTGCTGTTTTATTCACCTAGCAAATGAAACAGGCTTTGCTTCATTGCTAGATGTAACTGGTTACAACGGTGGTGGTGGATCGGTGTTTTACGAACGAGATAAAGCTATCTATCCTGACCGTAAATTCATTGCCACAGAAATTCCTCATACCTTTCAGACCAGGGGTGTATATAAAACCAAATCGTATATGCGTGCTCCTCACCAGGGTATTCCAGTACCTGACCTAACGGAGGAAGAAGTTTTTCCGGAAACTTCACCTTATTACTCATCTTCTTACGATAACTCTTCCGTACGGTTAAGTGCTAGAGATTCTTGGAGAAGGACGGATGGTCTTGCTTATGTTTCCGGTGAATTTCGCTGGACTGGCTTTGATTACTTGGGTGAATCGAATATGGGTTGGCCGGCAAGGTTTTTCAACTTTGGTATTCTTGACCTTTGCGGTTTCCCAAAAGACACCTACTATTTCTACAAAAGCCAGTGGACGGAAGAGTTGATGGTACATGTTTTACCACATTGGACATGGTCAGGAAAAGAAGGGATATCTATACCTGTCTGGGTATATTCTAACGCAGATTCAGTAGAACTACTTCTTAACGATTCCTCATTGGGTACGAAGACCATGACGGGAAAAATGAATTTGGAATGGGTGGTGCCTTATCAAGCAGGAAAGTTAGAAGCCCGAGCCTATAAAAATGGAGAGGTGGTTAGTCATACTCACCATACTGCTGAGGCTTCAGCTAAAATTGAACTCACTTCGGATAAAACAGCATTGGCAGCTAATGGAAATTCAGTAGCACACATTACGGTGCGGGTACTTGATGAAAATGGATATTTTGTTCCTCATGCAGATAATCTGATCAATTTTGAAGTAGATGGCCCGGCTAAAATTATTGGGGTAGAAAATGGTGATCCTTTAGACCATGATCCTCATAAAGTGAACTACAGAAAGGCATTCAATGGCATGTGTCTTTTGATGGTACAATCAACTGAAGACTCGGGTTCAATTACTATCACGGCTAGTGCTGAAGGCTTGGAGACTACGACTCTGACTATTGAGTCTAAATGATGTATAAATCATCAGAATTTATGATTAATGGATTTACTTTTCAACTATTACTTTTCTAAGGAACGTAACACTAGTTGCTTGTCCAGGGCAGAGTTTTTTATGAATTGAATAGCATTTATTGTTATGATAAATCCTTCGTTATCACTCAGGGTAAAGCTATCAATTAAGCGACTGATAATAACAGATACAAACACCATATCAATTAAACTCAAATTCCAACAGGTAGCGTCATGCTGAACAGAGTGAATCATCTAGCAGGTAGCCATAGAAAATCGATCCTTCGCTATCACTCAGGATGACGCTATGAATTAACCTTTAAATGAAATTAATGATAGTATAACTCCTTGGTCGGTGGCATCACCGACCAGGGTTGAAATAAACTGTCTTGATCGGCAAACCCGTCTGACATACTTCACCACTCAAAATGACCATTCTCATACTCTCAGGGCATCCTTAAAGGTACTTTGCGTTGATATTAAGCCATTAAACTCCAAGAAAAATGGACACAAACACTTCGTTCAATACAGCCGATCAACTGCTCTCTGAAGCCAAAGAGGAGATGATGAAGCCGGAGGAAGACCTCGTTCCTTACTCAGTATGTCAAAAATGCTTTTATGCCATTTCCCATTATCTAAAAGGATTCCTTCATCACCAGGGAATATCGTTCGATGAAAATATGGATATGGAAAACCTGGTTGACCTGGCTGCCAGTGAAGAGCCTAAATTATCGGACCTGGACAGCTCATTCCTGAAGCGCCCGAAAGACACTGAAGACGTCTGGATGAATATCGACAGGGCTTCTGATTTCATTGATTTAACCGAAAAAACCCGATCTCTGGTCGGACTAAAATAACATAAAGCTATTTAAGCTATGTCATCACAAAAGAACGTTAAATACCCAGGTATCCGAGTAGCCATGGATGGAAATACCGCTGCGATCATGTGCGAGCGTGAATCATCCGATGCTGCTGGGGCCTACCCCATCACACCTTCTACTCAAATGGGTGAATATTGGGCGGAAGAAGCCGCCAAAGGCCATCTGAACATATCGGATAAGCCACTCATTTTCATAGAACCTGAAGGAGAACATGCAGCAGCCGGCGTAACAGCCGGCCTTTCTATGACCGGCCAGCGAGCTGCAAATTTTTCTTCCGGTCAGGGGATCGCCTATATGCACGAATCCCTGTATGCTGCCGTTGGAAAACGCCTGACCTATATTTTGAACATCGGGGCGAGGGCTATGACCAAATCAACCCTGAATGTGCATGCCGGGCATGATGATTACCACGCCATTGATGATACAGGGTTTTTCCAGCTTTTTGCCAAAAACGCTCAACATGTAGCCGACCTCAACATCATTGCGCACCGAATCGCTGAGTTGGCTTTAACGCCTGGGGCGATTGCTCAGGACGGTTTTTTGACGACACACTTAATCGAATCGTTAAATATCCCGGAAAGGGAGTTGATCAAAGAGTACCTGGGAAGGCCTGATGACATCATTGATACACCTACCCCTGCCCAGCGAATGATCTACGGGGATAAAAGAAGACGTATTCCTGAAATTTGGGACGTAGACAATCCGGTGATGTCAGGAATTGTTCAGAACCAGGATTCCTATATGCAATCCGTTGCTGCTCAGCGTCCATTCTTTTTTGACCACATCAAAGAACTCACCGATCAGGCGATGAGCGAGTTTTATGAGCTGACCGGAAGGATATATTCCAGAGTCATGTCCTATCGTGCCGAAGATGCGGACTACCTGATCGTAGGCCAGGGCAGTGTAGTTCCTAGTGCTGAAGTCGTTTCCGACTATATGCGCGAAAAACACAAAGTGAAAGTCGGCGTGATCGACCTGGTCATGTTCCGCCCATTCCCAGGCGACCTGATCTCCAAATTCCTGAAAGGCAAGAAGGGTGTAACAATACTGGAAAGACTTGATCAGCCTTTAGCTGCTGACCTCCCAATGGTACGAGAAATCAGGGCCACCTTAAATAAATGCGTAGAAAACGGGGCTTACAAAACCGATAAGCCATATCCTGAACTGGAATCTTACAAACCTACCGATCTGCCTCCGATTTATTCGGGTTCTTTCGGAATGGGTAGTCGCGACCTTCAGCCGGAAGGAATTATCGGGGCTATTGAAAACATGCTTCCGAAGGGCAAGCAGAAAAAGCTTTTCTATCTATCCATCGATTTTATTCGGGAAAATGCCTTTACACCAAAACAGCGTGCCCATCAGGAAAATATAGAATCCGGTTACCCATACATCAAAGAATTAGCCGTTCGAGGTTCTGAGAACCCGAACCTGATGCCGAAAGATTCGATTACCGTCCGCTTTCATTCTGTTGGTGGCTGGGGCGCCATAACTACCGGTAAAAACCTGGCCATGACCTTGTTTGACCTCTTGGGATATGACATCAAGGCCAATCCAAAATACGGTTCTGAGAAAAAAGGACAACCAACTACGTACTACCTCACGGCTGCACCTGAACCTATCCGGATCAACTGTGAATACTTCTTTGTGGATGTCGTGCTATCGCCCGATCCAAACGTATTTAAGCATACAAACGCACTGGCCGGACTTAAAAAAGGAGGCTGCTTCATTATTCAAAGTGACAAAGGAAAGCCTGAAGAAGTTTGGGCTGAAATTCCAAAGCACTATCAAAAGTTGATCATCGATAACGACATCCACATTTTTTACATCGATGGGTTCAAAATTGCCCGTGAAGAAGCCACTGACCCTGAGCTTCAACTGAGGATGCAAGGTATTGCTTTCCAGGGAGCATTTTTCGCTGCCTCTCCACTAATGAAAACAGCTGGGCTAACGGAAGAAAAGCTCCTCAAAGCTATTGAAGACCAGGTTCAGAAGAAATTTGGTTCCAAAGGCCAGCGGGTAGTAGATGATAACATGAGGGTCGTTCGCCGTGGCTTTGATGAGGTTAGGGAAATCAAAACCAAAACCCAATCGACTGAAAAGCTGAATGGTACGAATGGCAAAGTACTGCCGTTGCCACAAATGCTTAAAAGCCTACCAAAAAGTAAATCCGAACTGAGTGATATCCACCGATTCTGGGAACAAACCGGAAGCTTTTACGCCCAGGGAATGGGTAACGATAACATCACCGATCCTTTCATTGGACTTAGTGTGATGCCCGCCACAACTTCTCTTTTCAGGGATATGACAGGAATTCGTTTCGAACATCCGGAGTGGATCCCAAACAATTGTACCGCTTGTGGTAACTGCTATACAGTTTGTCCTGACACCGCCATTCCTGGCTTGGTCAATGAGCTTTCTGATGTGCTGGATACCGTTGTAAAACGAGTTCGTAAAAACCACGAAAAAGTGGAAGTCCTGCCCAAAGCCGTTCGCAAAATGGAACCCAAGATCAGGGAGCTATTTGGCGAAACGAAAAATGGGGCTACTGTCAATAACCTGGTTCAGGATGTGATCGATGATATGATCAAAGAGGGAGATGAAAAGACGGTTGAAGAAATGACCTGGTTCCGTGAGGAATTGGGAGATTTCCAATTCGCACTCACCCGCCCCTATTTTGATTTGAATGAAAAGAAAGAATCCGGTTCAGGAGGCTTGTTCAGCATTACAGTCAACCCAACTACTTGTAAAGGCTGTATGGAATGTATCCAGGTTTGTGATGATGACGCTCTAAAGCCCATCACTCAGACAGAAGGTAGTATAGCCCAACTTCGAAAGGATTGGGATTTTTGGACAGACTTACCGTCTACACCAGATAAGTACAAACGCATTGATGACCTGGAAGAAAAGATTGGACCGCTTGAAACCATCTTACTGGACAAAGAAGCTTATTTAAACTTCGCCAGTGGTGACGGTGCTTGTTTAGGGTGTTCTGAAAAAACGGTCATTCATTTGTTCATAGCAACCATAGAGTCCTTGATGCAGCCCAGGGTTGAAAAGCATGTTAAACACCTCACAAACCTAATCGACCAACTGGAAAAACACCTTCAGTCTAAATTGATGGGAAGTGTGAACATCAGCGATCCTGAACTCATTGAAAAAATGGTCACTCAGCATCACGATACCGACCTGACCATCTCCGAAATTGCCAGTACCATTGAGTCTGAAAAAGGCAAAGAGCCTGTTGATCAGGAATGGTTGAGGGAAACCTCTCAGCTACTGGCCAAACTAAAACAACTTAAGTGGAAATATACCGAAGGAACCACCGGAAAAGGCCGTACCCATATGGGTATGACCAATGCCACAGGTTGTACGTCGGTTTGGGGAAGTACATATCCCTTCAACCCTTACCCATTCCCATGGGCCAACCACTTATTCCAGGATTCGCCTTCGCTAGCCATGGGTATTTTCGAAGGACACATGGCTAAAATGGCAGAAGGCTTTAAAACCATTCGAAAAACGGAACTGGAACTTAGCGGTGAAAATTTATCACCAGAAAAAAAAGACTTCTTTACTTACTTCAACTGGAACCAGTTTAGTGATGAAGAATGGCACCTTTGTCCTCCGGTTGTAGCCTTTGGCGGCGATGGAGCGATGTACGACATCGGCTTCCAGAATCTCTCCAGGATGATGGCTTCCGGCAAACCGATCAAAGCCATTGTAGTGGATACCCAGGTTTATTCCAACACAGGGGGGCAAGCTTGTACTTCAGGCTTTATCGGACAGGTTTCCGATATGGCGCAATACGGAAAGGTTTGGAAAGGAAAACCCGAACCCAGAAAAGAAATAGGACTTATAGGCATGGCGCATCGAAATACCTACGTGATGCAGGGAACACTCGCCAATACCAGTCACATGATTGAAGGTTTTATCGATGGATTAATGACCAAACGCCCAGCCCTATTCAACCTCTACACTACTTGCCAGCCAGAACATGGAGTGGCTGACGATTTAGGAGTACATCAGGCTAAACTTGCCGTAGAGTCCAGGGCTTATCCGGTATTCAAATACAATCCTGATTTAGGAGTCAAAGCCAAAGAAGCTTTTGACCTCAGTGGAAACCCCGATATGGATAAATTGTGGCCATCTTATCAATTAAAATACCTGGAAAATGGTCGTGAGAAATTCATGGAAGTAGCGATGACCTTTGCGGATTTCGCCATCACTGAAGCACGTTTCAGAAAGCATTTCAGAAAGGCCCCAAGAGATACCTGGAATGAAAATATGATTCCATTGGCGGACTTTTTAGAGATGAGTGAAGACGACCGAATCGGGAAATTCCCATTCATCTGGGCAGTCGATCAAAAACAGCAACTCAGCAGAGTGATCGTGGCCAAACCAATTGTGGAATCTTGTGAAGAACGACGGGATTTCTGGATCATGCTCAAGGACATAGCCGGAGTTGAAACGGAACAAAAGGAAGAGCTCGATTTAGAAGATAAGATCCGAAAAGAAGTGGTTGGTAAAATCGCTAAAGGTCTCATGAAAATGGCAGGTGAAAATGGTGAAGGGCTTGCCGACCTGGCTTTGGACGCTTCCGAAAACCAAACAGACGCTCAGGAAACCACAGAGGCGGCCTCATCCATGAGCCCCTGGCTGGAAACCGAAGAATGTACTTCTTGTGATGAGTGCATCAAGATCAACAACAAGATGTTCGAGTATAACACCGATAAAAAAGCTTTCATTAAAGACGCAAATGCCGGGTCTTATGCAGACCTCGTGAAGGCTGCTGAAAAATGCACGGCAGGGGTTATTCACCCGGGCTTGCCGAAAGATCGGAATGAGAAAGACATCGATAAATGGATCTCCCGTGGAGAAAAATTCAACTAGCAAGAGATGTTAACGGGGATATTTGGCATAAGATCTAAAACCTTCCGGCACGGGGTGCATCCTCCCGAACATAAGAAGGAGACTTTAGGTCAATCTATTAAACAGTTTCCATTCGCACCGGAAATCATTTTACCTACTATTCAACACATCGGTGCACCTTCAGAAATTGTAGTTAGAGAAGGACAGGAAGTGAATCGTGGCCAATTGCTGGCGAAAGCTCATGGGTACGTTTCCGTACCTCTGCATTCCCCGGTTTCCGGCTTGGTCAGAAAGATTAAAAACGTTCCAACCATCACAGGAAAAATGGTTCCAGGGATTCACCTCGAACCTTACCCGGCTTCGGGGCAGGAAGTTATGGAAGGTACCGCCATTGACCTGGAAACAGCCAGTCAAGAGGAAATCCTGCAAGGCATTCAATCGGCTGGGATCGTAGGTTTGGGAGGAGCGGCTTTCCCAACCCACGTAAAATTAAAAGTCCCTGAAGATAAGTCCTGCGAGTATTTAATGCTCAATGGTATTGAATGCGAACCCTTCCTGACTACCGATCATAGGGTGATGCTGGAACAAGCTGATGATATTTTCATGGGCATCCGATACCTGATGAAAGCTACAGGAGCACCTAAAACCGTTATCGGAATTGAAAGCAATAAGCAAGATGCCGCTGATTATCTGAGAAAGCATATTCCATCCGACCTTCCGGTGACCGTAGAAGTTGTCCCGGTAAAATATCCTCAAGGTTCTGAAAAAATGTTGGTCACTTCAATTCTTGGAAAAGAAGTTCCATCTGGCGGACTTCCGATTGATGTTGGAGTGGTCGTGGTGAATGTGGCTACGGCAGCAGAAATCGGGCGTTTGCTTCCACATGGAAGAGGCATCCAGGAACGTGTGGTAACGATCACCGGGCCGGGAATAAAGAAGAAAGGAAATTATCTGATCCCAATCGGAACACCTCTCCGATTTGCACTGGATCAGGTTGGCGTTGAAGGAACAATTAAAGAAGTGTATATGGGAGGCCCGATGATGGGCGTCGCCGTTTCAAACCTCGATATTTCCATCGTTAAGGGAACTTCAGGAGTGGTTGTTTTTACGGAAAGAGAAGCCCGGAAAGATCAAAAAATATACCCCTGCATTAAGTGCGGGGCTTGTGTAGATGTTTGTCCCATCTTTTTGAACCCTTCAAAAATGGGAATTCTGGCCAAGTTCGAAGCTTATGATGAGATGGCTGAAAATCACAATTTGATGGATTGCTTTGAGTGCGGTTCTTGCTCCTTTGTTTGCCCGTCGAATATTCCGTTGGTGCAATATTTCAGGCTGTCTAAATCCATTGTAAGAAAAAGAAAAGCTCAAAAAGCTGCCTGATGGAGTCTAAAGTTTTACACATCAGCACTTCTCCCCACCTTACTAAGCAAATCACCACTGCTGACATCATGCGAAATGTGGTTTATGCACTACTTCCCGTGGCAGGATTTGCGGTCTATTCTTTTGGGTTGAATGCCTTATTGGTATTGAGTACGGCTGTATTTTCTTCCGTGTTAACCGAGCATTTACTGTGCCGATGGTCAAACAAAACAACAACCATATCGGATTGGTCAGCCGCCATCACAGGTTTGTTATATGGACTCACCCTTCCTCCCACGCTTCCTCTTTGGATGGTATTTTTAGGAGGATTCGTAGCCATTGCGCTTGGGAAATTTATCTTCGGAGGTTTAGGTTATAATGTGTTCAATCCCGCCCTGGTGGGTCGTGCCTTTCTTCAGGCTGCCTTTCCAGTGGCGATGACTACCTGGACGGCATCATTTCTTCAAGAACGGTTCGTCTCTGTAACAAGTTCTGTATTTGCCATGCCCTTTATTGAGCCTACTGTTGATGGAATCAGTGGAGCCACACCTTTATCGGCCTGGAAATTTGATAATGTGGTAGTAGGAACCCAAGATCTGGTACTAGGCTTTATTAGTGGCTCAACCGGGGAAACCTGCGCTATTTTAATTCTGGCAGGAGGTGTTTATTTGGCCGTAAGAAACATGCTCAATTGGCGGATACCCGTAGCCATTTTGGCAACGGTTTATATCATCTGTTTCATACTGAACCTAGCTAATCCTGAAATTTATCCTACACCGGAATTCATGTTGTTTTCGGGAGGACTCATGATTGGAGCTGTTTTCATGGCAACCGATATGGTAGCATCTCCACTCACTTCCGGAGGCGTAGTGGTTTATGGAGTACTCATTGGATTACTGATCGTCGTCATTCGGATTTGGGGTGGCCTGCCGGAAGGCGTCATGTATGCCATCCTTATTGCAAATGCCATGTCTCCTCACATCGATAAGGCCATTCAGCCAAGGGTTTATGGGACTTCTAAAAAAGCTTCTGCTTCATGAGTACAAAGCAACATACCGAAACTGTGAGCAGTCAGAAGATGTTGTTCTCCATGGCCGGGATAGGAACGTTGTGCGCTTTATTCATCGTTTTGACTTATGAAGGCACTTTACCTCGTATTCAATATTTAAGGTCTGAAGCACTAAAACAATCCATTTTTAAGGTACTCCCGGGCATTTCAGAAACAAAGACTTTTCAACTCAATGAAGATCAGGGATTTACCCTTATTGATGAGTCGGATGGGCAACCTACAGTTTTTGCAGGTTATGATAAAGAAGGAAACCTGATAGGAATAGCCATCGAAGCCGAGGGGCAAGGCTATGCCGATAAGATCAAAATACTTTATGGCTACGACCCGATCAACAAAACCGTCATAGGATTTTATGTTTTGGAAACGAAAGAGACACCCGGTTTGGGTGATAAGATTGAAAAAGATGAAAACTTCCTGCAAAACTTTGTGGAGTTAGATGTTTCCCTGAAAGCCGATCAATCGGGATTGGCCAATGCAGTGGTTACCGTGAAAAGTGGAGAAAAGGAAAACCCATGGGAAGTGGATGGAATTACTGGCGCCACGATTTCATCCAGGGCAATTGGAGAGATCATTAACGAAAGTGCCAGCCGTTGGGGTCCAATCATCCAGCAGAACCTGAAAACATTAAAGTCGAACTCAAAAGAAGTAGCTTATGAGTAAAAATACTTCAAAAGGTTTCTTTGAATCACTGGCAGACGGCCCTTCAACCGATGAATTCATCAAAGGGCTGTGGAAGGATAATCCTGTCTTTGTTCAGGTATTGGGCATGTGCCCGGTGCTTGCGGTTTCCAATACAGCCGAGAATGCGTTGGCTATGGGTCTGGCAACCACTTTCGTGCTGTTGATGTCAAACATTTTGGTTTCACTTCTTCGGAATTTTATTCCCAAACAGGTTCGAATTGCTTCATACATTTTGATCATCGCCACTTTTGTAACGATCACCGATTATGCCATTCAGGCCATTAGTGTTGAACTGCATAAAAGCCTGGGAGCCTTCATCTCTTTGATCGTTGTGAATTGCCTGATCCTAAGCCGGGCAGAAGCTTTTGCTTCCAAAAACACCATTGGCAAATCAATTCTAGATGCTTTGGGTATGGGAATCGGTTTTGTATTTGCCCTTTTCTGTCTTGGAGCAGTTAGAGAGATCCTTGGAAGCGGAAGTTTATTCAACTTTGCTTTGTTTCCAGCCGGGTTTCAGAATTGGGTAGTAATGATCCTTCCGGCAGGAGGCTTTTTCACCCTGGCACTTTGGTTACTCTTGTTCAATGTACTTAAAGAGAAAAAAGCATCATGAACCAGGAACCCCTTTGGCAAATTTTCATTAGCGCTAGCCTCGTCAACAACTTTGTTCTGGCCTATTTCTTAGGAATATGTCCATTTCTCGGAGTTTCGGGAAAAATGGGAACGGCCACTAAAATGGGAGCGGCTGTGACTTTCGTGATGCTGATCAGTTCAATGTGCGCCTACGGGATTCATGCCTTACTCGTAATCATTAATGCACCCTTCCTCCAATTGATCAGCTACATTGTGGTCATTGCATCTACCGTACAATTGGTCGAAATGTTTGTCAAGAAAATGAGCCCAACCCTATTTAGGGCACTGGGAATATTTCTCCCTTTGATCACAACGAACTGTGCCATTCTGGGATTGGCATTGTTTCAGACTTCCAAAGGATATGGCTTTGTTCAAAGCATAGTTTACGCATTCGGGGCCGGGGCGGGATTTACCCTGGCACTCATCCTCATTGCAGGATTACGAGAGCAATTGGAGTTTGCAGAAATACCAAAAGCCGTTAAAGGAGCGGTTTTGACCTTGTTCATTGCCGGAATTTTATCGCTGACGTTTATGGGATTTTCAGGATTAGGAAGGCAATGATACACTCATTAACCATAGGGATAGGCAGTATAGTGACCCTGATGTTAGGGTGGATCATTATTCAATCCGTTTGGAGGCGGATGTTCAAAGATGAGATTACGGACGATGATGTCCTGGCCGGGCGGTCGAATTGCGGCAATTGCGGGTGCGGGCTTATTTGTAAAAAGAAAAGAATTATTAAGACTTAAATAAATCATAGACCAATGGCATATTTAACAGATTTAGATGCAACGGATACCCACCTGGCAACGGTGAAAAAATCCAAGCGGCTTACTCCTGAAGAAACGGAAGAAATCAGGGAAATTCTGATCGAGGTGAGCGATAGCAACTTCAAGCCTAAAGTAGACCAGAGCTTTGGGGTATTGGTTGAAACCGATGGTGAATTTGGGATCAAACGTCATCACCGGCTGTACAGTGTGGCCGATATTCCAAATCAATCGGAAGGACTTACCCAATTGAAAATGCTGGTGAAGCGCTGCTCTTATGTGGATGATTTCAGTGGAGAACTTTATCCCGGAGTGGCATCGAACTACCTCTGTAACCGACAGCCGGGCGATAAAATCGTGATCACCGGGCCGCATAGTTTACCATTTGTTGTTCCTGAGGATAAAACAGCCGACCTCATCTTAATCGGAATGGGAACAGGCATAGCTCCATTCAGGGCTTTCGTCAAACATATTTATAAAAACATGAAGGATTGGGAAGGCAAAATCCGATTGTTCTACGGTGCCCGAAGTGGTTTAGAGCTTTTATATCTGAACGATCATGATGGTGACCTAACAAATTATTATGATGAGGAAACCTTCAAAGCCTTTCACGCTTTAAGTCCGAGGCCACACATGAACGATCCGATTGCCCTTGATAAAGCCATTGAAGAACGGGCATCGGAGATTATGGAGATGTTGAATAAAGTCAACACCCGGATTTATGTGGCAGGTTACGAGAAGATCAGAGATGTTTTGGATACGGCTTTTTCTAACATTCTTGGTTCCAGGGAAGCCTGGCTCAACCGCAAAGCTGAGTTGATCGCCGGAAAGAAATGGATGGAGATTATTTATTAATTATGAAAAAGTTGTTTTTAGATAAGTTTTCACCAGAGCAACCAGTTAATGAAGGAGCTTCAGAAAATTCTGAAGATAATCATTATGTTCTAAAGGTTCGGAGTCGGAACCTTAAGATTATAAGCCCTTTAAAATCCCGCTTCGAACAAATTCAAAATGACTCGGGTGACATCTTCGAAGCATCTTTTTATTTACCGATATATAAATGGAAAAACTCAATTAACTAATGGTCCTCACTGCACTCATAGCACTTGGAAGCCTTACACTGCTCTTAGCAGGCATGCTCGTATTGGCTAACAAAAAGCTGTATGTCTATGAGGATCCACGTATTGATGAGGTGGAGGATAAACTTCCACACGCGAACTGTGGAGCCTGTGGTTTTCCAGGCTGCAGACCGTTTGCTGAGGCTTTGGTGAAAGGGGAAGTCTTACCAGGAAAGTGTACAGTAAATTCCGAAGAAGCCCAACTGGATATTGCTGATTATTTGGGAGTCTCTTTAGGTGCCGAAGAAAAACAGGTAGCTCGGTTAGCCTGTGCAGGTGGAAAAAACGTGGCCAGAAACAGGGCGAAATATGAAGGCCTGGATACATGCAGGGCAGCATCCCTGATATCGGGAGGTGGCAAGGGTTGCTTCTGGGGATGCTTGGGCAAAGGCGATTGTGAGGTGGTCTGCGATTTTGATGCTATTTCTATGGATAATAATTCCTTACCAGTAGTGGATGCTGAAAAATGTACAGCTTGTGGAGATTGTGTGGAGATCTGCCCGAAAGATCTTTTCACTTTACAACCCATGAGCCATAAACTTTGGGTAGCCTGCAAAAGCTTAGATGCGGGCGATGAAGTCCTGGAAGACTGCGAAGTAGGATGTACAGCTTGTGGCAAATGCGCCATGGATGCTGGCAATTTGATTACCATGGAAAACAACCTTCCCAAAATCAATTATTCATTGAATCATAATACCAAAAATCCCATCCAACGATGTCCGACCGGAGCTATAGTTTGGTTAGATGATGAATTAGGAAAAATCAAAGGTCAGGAAAGTAAAAAAGTGATTCGGATCAGTGAACGTGAGATGGGGATGACTTAGTTTAAAATCTCCTTCAAATAAATACTTACCTTCCTGGGATACAGTAATTTTTAGTTCTTTCTGGTTTCTTTTGAATAGATCATAACCCTCTTTGAGGTTACCCCAAAAGTTTGTCAACTCCTGATTTTGCTTGAACATATCCAGGTATTTATCCATATTTTCTTTGTTCATCTTATAAGGAAAAACATAAACAGGAATCTTGCACTGACCATTATTCTTTGCATAAACAGCATATAGGTATATCTCCTTTGTTTTTTCATCCGTCATGGGTAGACATCCTATGGTCACGCATGCTCCATGAATAAAAATATCACCACCAAGGTCCGGGAATTTTCTTTTTCGCTTATCCGATAGATTTAGATAGTTAAGACCCAAGGAAAGATGAAAACGACTTGCCGGGTTAAAGCGATCATTATGATAAAAGCCTTTGGGAACCTGTAAATCTCCTTTTTTACGCTTAGGCCCCAGAGCACCTGAGCGAGAACAGATATCATAGCTCTTGATTTTAATATACTGTATATCCTCTTTTCTTTTTGCGTACAATTCAAGTTCATCACTTACTTTGTAGGCGATTATAAGAAGATGATAATTATCGATTTTCAGATTGAAATCGTTGAGGTTGGACTCAATAACCTCCTGCTTCTCAGCTATCGCACCTCTTACCCTACTATATCTTTTCTGGTCTTTTAAGAAATCATTTTGGTAATTAAATAATAGATAAATAGAGAGTTGAAATATTATGTTAGGAAGCATTATGGATTATAACGAGTATGAGGAGAAAAATCATATTTCTTTCACAGAATATCAAAACATGATCATTGCATAACTTAGATGATTATTTAAGCGGTTAATTATAAAACTTAACAATCAAAATATTGCCCTCCTCCTACTAATCTTCCTATGGGCAGTTCTCCAGTTCATTGCTAATGAAGTGTTTAGAATGAGAACATCCGTAGACTCAGAATTATACATTTCAGGAGCTGAAGTCTTGTTGAAGGGTGAATTCCCTAAAGGAAGAGAATTATTTTATATCTCTTATATGGCCGTCCTGGCTGTAATAACTTTTATCGGTTTTACTCCTGATGTTGTTATCTACATCCATTTTATCGCGGCCGTTATAGCCATATTTTGTACCTACCAGTTGGCCCGGAAACTCACAGAAAATAGTTTTATCGCTCTATCAGCTCCACTTCTTTATATTTTATGGTTCAAATTTCAGCAATGGAACCTAATCGTTTATACAGATGCACTCTTCTCACACATGGTTGTGATTTCCATTTATGCTTTAACTCAATCGAAAAAGCCAAGCAGTAAAGCAGGAGCCTATGTTTTAATTTTGTTTACGAGTTTTCTGAGACCCACGGGATTAGGGTTGCTCTTTTCTGTAATCTTATATGAATTGAGTGAAAACTTAAGAGCTAATAGCTTTAGTTCGAAACAAAAAATAGAAGTCTCAATGCTCTCCATAGGATTACTTTTAATCTCCCTCAACTACATTCTGAAAGACTTCATCGATTCATTCATAAACAGTTATCAGGCTGCTGAAATCATCTATCCAAAAATTAAACTGATTATCGAAAAACCTGAGTTTTTACATATCCCAGAAAAGAATAAACAGCCTTTAATGAGACTAATGCTATTTATACTCTATAACCCACTTTACTTTTTTAAAATCTCTTTAGTTAAAGGATTACTTTTTTTAGGACACATCAAACCCTATTATTCTTTAATGCATAACATTTTTATAGGTGCATTCCTCTACCCTCTTTATTTTTTAGCACTTAAAGGCTATTTGTTCATGAAAAATGGAAGCTTGAAAACCCTGTTAATTTCTTTCATCATGTTTCAACTTCTAATTGTTTCTTTCACCAGTGAAAATTGGGATGGCCGGTTTCTGCTGCCTATACTTCCATTAATATTTATTCTGGCCGCAAATGGAATTTCAGCTTACCTTCAAAAAGATTTGCTAAAAGATGAAACCTTTCCAAGATGATTGCTGTCTAAGCAAATAAATAATATGCATCTGTTAAAGAGTATATTTTGGTTA
This sequence comes from Bacteroidota bacterium, assembly GCA_039030555.1. Taxonomy (GTDB): domain Bacteria; phylum Bacteroidota; class Bacteroidia; order Cytophagales; family Cyclobacteriaceae; genus JBCCDY01. The sequence goes on along the minus strand of JBCCDY010000009.1, from coordinate 26,505 downwards.
GTGTGTTTGGCCTATATTTCATGCGATGAAGCCGAAAACAATCTCGAAAGTTTAAACAGGGTTGAGTTTGAAGACCCAAGACTTGTAACTGTTGAGGGATATGATTCACACATCATGGAGTCTTTTTTATCTCGTGATGGTAGCATATTGTTCTTCAATAACCTCAATACCCCCAATGTAAATACCAATCTACATTGGTGTACAAAGATCAACGATACACTTTTTCGATATGAAGGAGAATTGGAAAATATAAATACTCCTGACCTTGAAGGTGTCCCATCGATGGATGAAAACAATCAATTCTATTACGTTTATACAGGAACTTTTGAAGAAACCCTTTCGACCATTTATCAAGGGAAGTTTTCGGATGGAAGGATTGAAAACCCTGAGTTGGTAGAAAACATCTCCAGGAACATGTTTGGTCAGGTTAATTTTGATCTCGAAATATCAAATGATGGAGAGACTCTATATTTCGTCGACGGAAGATTCGACCAGAATGGAGGACCCTATGAATCAAACTTCGTGATCGCCATAAAAAGAGATGGGCAATTTTCCCGTTTAGAGGAATCGGAAATTATTATGCAGAACATCAATACGGAAGATTTGGAGTATGCCGCTGCGATTACCAAAAACGAGCTGGAAATCAGTTTTACCAGAGCGGAATCACCCCTTGGAATAAATACTGAGCCCAAGATCTATGTTGCAACTCGAACGAACGTAAACGAGACTTTTGCAAACGTTCAGCGCATTGAAAACTTTACTGGATTTGTGGAAGCTACTACTTATACTCCGGATGGTTCAGGGGTTTACTTCCACAGAAAAGAGAATGATCTTCACAGATTGTACTACGCCAGGAAGTTATAATGGATTTACCGAAACGAACTAGTTCTTTATAAAAGAAGAGGATCAACTACATCTAAGAAACTTATCTACAATACTGCTGCAACGCCTTGTCAGCCTCCTCAACTTCTAAACTTTTCGCCATTCTAAAATCCCGACAGGCAGAAGAATTCTTTTTTAAATAAGATTTGAGTGCACCTCTATACAAATAGGCCTCTCCTAGGTTTTTGTTCAGGTTAATGGCATTGGAATAATCGGCCATGGCCTCATCCGTTTTACCTGATTTATGATTAGCCCTTGCTTTCAGAAAAAAGCTTTCCGCATGGGTCTCATCTATTTTAACTGCCTTATCGAAATAAAAAGCCGCCTGTGGATAATCGTCTTTTCGATAATAATCTTTTCCAATACTTAGATAGCCTTGAATGTTTTTAGGATCTATATCTACTACTTTTTTAAAATCATCGACCGCCTTTTTATACTCTCCAAGTTCTTCATAGGCCCTTCCTCTATTATAAACTGATTTTACATTAGTAGGGTAGAGTTTAAGATATTCATCGTAAGCCTGTATTGCTTCCTCATATTTACCTTGGCTAAATAAGGCATCACCTTCGTCAGAAGTCTTATCTCTACAAGAGCAGATAAATAATATGGTAACGATAGCAAAAATTCTGGCCATAGCTCTAAAATTGATCGCGCAAAGGTAAACTGATTATTTTCATTTTGTCAAGTTGATTTTTAACGGATACTGAAGCAAGTTTAGTATCACGGTTAATTAAAATTAAGCCTAAAACCCGAAGCCGTCTTGCTGAACTTATTTCAGCATATGAATTTTAAAAATTAGGGTTAAACGTATCTAGAAATACTACGCTTTGAGAGACTCTAAAAATTTAGTGACAGAAGCCCAATAAGCTTTATTATCCTGAAACTGAACCCATAAAGCTCTTGACCCATGATTTCCGGAAGTCTCTGGTAAAAAATAGCTCTTTTCCTCCGCCTGGATAGATTGATAAATATTCCACCATGACTTTTGCTCATTCTTTGCAGAAGTTATAAAGACGGGCGAAATGATATTTGTAGCCGATTCCTGGATAAATGAAGAGCTTTTGCCCAATGAAGTAAAATACTCTCCGGGAGAAAAAGCCAGCACACCTTTAATATTCTTTTTATGCTCACCGGCATATTTTAATACCAAAGAGGAAGAGTAAGAACTACCCCATATAATTACCTTCTCTCCACCAGTTAAAAATTCCATGGCATATTCTACACTAGCCTGTACATCAGCATAGGCATCTAAATAACTGGTCTGTTTTACTTTGCTCTTAGCTGAACGAAATGTTTTATTCTCAACGTCGTTTACCTGGTTTCCTGATCGTAGATCAACTGCCAAACAGTTAAAGCCCATAGCTACCAGCTTAGGAGCTATTTCACGATACTCTCCTCTGCTCCATCCAGCCTGATGAAATAAGATAATTAAAGGTGCATTTTCGGTATCTGATTCATAATAATCAGCACTGATTTGAACCCCATCTTTGGAATCAAAAGTGATGGTTTTCATAGGCTTATCGAAAAAGCCATAAGACAACATGAGAAAAGATAGTTGTATAAGTATCATTTTAAAATGTTTTTTTTAGAATTCGCGTTCAGTGCCTTCCACCTCAATATTTAATCTAGCCACTATTCCCTCCTCCTGGAATGCCCTGTTCAAGTTACTTTTAATTCCTCTAACCACCTCATCGGTGACCTGCTGCTCAACTATGGTTTTAAGAGACTCACGGCTTTTGGTCCTTGACGCCAGCCATCCTACCAATCTCCCTTTCTTGTTATTTATTATGTCACTTGAATTCAGAACATCAAAAGACACTACTATTTTGGGCATAAAACTTATTTTCGATAATAATCCGTATCATGTTTCAAACCTGATGCTTTTACAATTTCCAATCCTGCATCACCTATGAACATATCGACTTCAAACTTAACCGGAATTTTGTTCTCATCATCCGAAAGCCAGAATCTTAAAGAGTTCTTCCCTGAGAAAATTTTATTCTTCGGCATTTCAGGTTTAAGCTTTATACAATTGATCTTACCCAGTTTTGTTTTAACACGATCCTTCCCAAGGTATATAATTTTAAAATCGTAAAACTTCTTGTTGTAGAAAGCATTGACCGGGATCGTATCCCCCTTACTCATATTGGAATAATCTATTGTACGCAGGTACAAAATGGTTGACGGGAGATCAAAAATCATTCCCTCCGTTTCATAGGTTTTAAAAGGATTGTACTCCCAGGTTTTTTTATTTAGTCTTGAGTACTCGAGCTGATTATCCAATTGATCGTACTTGACTTTATCTTCTTTGGTATGTCCGCCTTCACGGATATTCCTATAAGAATAAAGCGGAAGCATCGATTCTTTATCGACTTGAGAAGACCAATAGTCATTAACTTTACTTAAGGCTTTAAAAAAACCACCGGTTTTGCCTCTCATATCAAACTCATAACACTCTCTTCCCTGCCTTGGAATAGTTGATTCCTTCACATGTGCATAGGCCTCGCCAATAGAAAACCAGCCATAAGAAACTTTGTATTCAAGATACTCTCCGGTGTCGAAACTCAGGTTCTCAACTTCAGGATAATGCCTTTTATTAAGTTCATTTCCACCACCATTAGTTTGTGAAAAACTCATAAGGGATAGCGTAAAGACCGAATTGATCAGTATGACTCTAGATGTAATTTTCATGGCTAGTCTTTCCATGTCGAATAACAAAGTAAGTGCCAACTCTTCTAAGATCAGCCTATACGGCTACCGAATTATCCCTTAAAGCATCGTTTAAAGAGGTCTTTTTGTCCGTACTTTCCTTTCTTTTTCCAATGATTAAAGCACATGGAACATTATATTCTCCGGCTGGGAATTTCTTAGCGTATGATCCTGGAATAACTACTGACCTTTCGGGTACATGGCCCTTATATTCAACCGGTTCATCACCTGTAATATCAATAACTTTCGAACTCGCCGTAATGGTTACGTTTGCGCCAAGAACCGCTTCTTTGCCAACATGGACACCTTCAACAAGAATACATCTTGATCCTATAAAAGCGTTATCTTCAATAATGACCGGAGCAGCCTGAACAGGCTCAAGCACTCCTCCGATTCCAACACCACCACTTAAATGAACATTCTTTCCGATCTGAGCGCAACTGCCTACCGTCGCCCACGTATCGACCATGGTTCCTTCATCGACATAAGCTCCAATGTTAATGTAAGAAGGCATCATGATCACACCTCTTGAAACGTACGATCCATAACGTGCAATGGCATGAGGCACTACGCGAACGCCCTTCTTCTGATATCCTGATTTCAGCTTTATTTTATCGTGAAATTCAAAAGGACCGACCTCGATAACCTGCATCTGTTGAATTGGGAAATAAAGAATAACGGCTTTCTTGACCCACTCATTCACCACCCATTTTCCATCAATCATTTCGGCAACTCTCAACTGCCCCAGATCAATTTCGTCGATGATGGTTTTAATAGCTATGACAGTGTCTTTATCATTTAGTCTTGAGCGATCTTCCCAGGCTCTTTCAATGAGGTCAGATAATTCCATTCTTATATATCTTTCTAAAAATTAGTTTAACATAAATTGAGGATTGAAACAGATAACCATAAGATATACCGGAAACGACCCTAGCTTGCTCCAATATTAATGAACAAAAAAAGAATAGCCATTTGTAACCTGCTCAAACCAGTGGATGAACCACGCTGCTTTGAGAAGTTTGCCTATTCTTTGGGGAAAGGAAATAAATATGAAATTAATATCATAGGATATGCCTCAAAAAGTAAAAAGACATTATCGAATGTCAGGCTCCATCCCATTTTCAACTTTAAAAGAAACCATCCAAAAAGAGTGGTATCGGGATTCATGATGTTCAGAAAATTGATTGAAGTAAAGCCTGAAATTATTATAGTTAACTCATCTGAATTACTGCTAGTTATAGCTATATACAAAATATTATTTGGTGCTAAAATCATATATGATATTCAGGAAGATATTTATAAGAATATCAGATGCCGCAGTGATCGAAACAAGGTTTTAAGGTTAGTTCTATCAAACCTAATGAGGTCTAAAGAATCAATGCTCACTCCTTTTTTTGATCATTTTATAGTTGCTGAAAAGATCTATTCGGATGATATCTCATTTCTCAAATCGAAAACAGTTGTTTCTCTTACAAATACATTCAATCAGGAGTTTTTTGGTAATCTACCTAAATCTGTCCCACAAAGCTCTAAAATACCTTCTTTCATCTTTGCCGGGACAATAGCTGAGGAGTTTGGAGTATTTGATGCCCTAAAGTTGGTAAAGAGACTATATGAAACTGATCATTCTGTAAGTCTCGTAATTATCGGACAATATCATGATGTCACTACCTTAGAAAGAATAAGAGAATCTATTGAGGATGAGGACTATATAGAGAATAGAATAAGCGATTCATTTATAGATCATACGCATATTATCGAAGCTATTAAGGCTGCTGACTACGGATTATCCAGCTATCAAAACATTCCCTGTATAAGGGGAAAAGAACCTACCACCTTATTTGAATATATAGGTCTGAAAAAACCTGTGTTGATCAATAGTTCCTCTGTAGGGACTGAGATGGTTGAAGAGTTCGACGCTGGACTTTGTATTGACTTTCAAAATCCTCCCAAAGACCTTCTCGCTCGCTTAAAGGGGAAAGAGTTTTATCGAAACGGGAATAGTTCAGAGGCACTCTGGATGACTGAAAACCATTCCAATCTATTGCGGCTTTTGGAAAATCTTTAACTAGTGGTTGGTGGCGCCACCAACCACGGGGCAAAACCTGAAATTAATACTGTTGAGTTTGGACTTTTACTTTATAGACTACTATTTAACAGCGATGGGTTTAAACCCATCGCAAGAGAAAAAAGTAATATTCGATCATCTTAACTCACGTATAAATCAAATAATAGTAAGTTTTTAAAGTAAAGTTAAGTTGTTAAGCATCATTTAAGCTCTTGATAATTAGCAATATAAATACTAATTAAAAATTTTATTAGACTAGTCTAAAATTTTACTGAACTAATTAGTAAATTTTGGAATTATATTTTTTGACTAACCTAAAATATGAAATGACTATTAATTTAAGCCTTACGGAAGAAAACTATTTAAAGGCTATTTTTCACCTTTCGCAAGATGTAGAAGAGGTCGTTTCTACCAATGCAATAGCCGATCATTTAGATACCAAGCCGGCATCCGTAAGCGATATGATCCGAAAACTCTCTAACAAAAGTCTGATCGATTATGAAAAATATCAGGGCGTGACCATATCGGATACGGGGCGCAAGCTGGCACTACAAATTGTAAGAAAGCATCGGCTATGGGAAGTATTTCTGGTTGATCATTTAAAGTTCAATTGGGATGAAGTGCATGAAGTCGCGGAGCAACTGGAACACATTCAGTCTCCCCTACTCATCAAGCGGCTCGATGAATTCCTGGGATTTCCAAAGCAGGATCCTCATGGAGATCCGATTCCTGATGAGCATGGAATCATTAACGAAAAACCTCAAGCTCTACTATTAGAGGTTCCCGTTCAAAGCACAGGTTTAGTGGTTACTGTTAAGGACACGGGGAAAGCCTTTTTACAATATCTGGATAAAATCGGTTTGCAAATTGGAACCAAGATAAGAGTGCTTGAAAAGGTTGAATATGATCAGTCCATGGAAATCCTGATCGATGGGAAAAAGCAGGTATACATCTCGAAACAGGTAGCCGAAAATCTTTTGATCAGTGAATAGAATTAGCATAATGAATTATAGAATAAGTCTCCTCTTAATTTTTGTACTGACTTTATTTTTTGGGTGTAGTCAAAACCAGAAAGACAGCTCATCAAAAAGTTCGAAGTTGAAAGTAGTAGCTACTACAGGAATGATAGAAGACGCTGTTCTAAACATAGCGGATACCCTGGTAGAACTTCAGGCACTGATGGGGCCGGGAGTCGATCCGCATTTATATAAAGCAACACAGGGTGACCTTAAAAAACTAACGGGTGCAGACCTTATATTTTATAATGGATTACATCTGGAAGGAAAAATGGGTGAAGTCTTTGAAAAGCTTAATGCTATAAAACCTGTTATTGCTATTTCCTCAGATATCGAAGAAAGCCGTTTTAAAACAGATCCCAATTTTCAGGGTGCTATTGACCCGCACATTTGGTTTGATGTTTCCTTATGGAAAGAGGCGGTCAAAAAAGTTGCATCCACTCTTAGAGCACAGGATCCAGTCAATCAGGAAATCTATGCCAAAAACGAAGTACGATATTTGAAAAAGCTGGACTCCCTTCACTTTTCAGTAAAAGAGAGAATTGCAACTATCCCAGAGGAACAAAGAATTCTAATCACCGCCCATGATGCTTTCGGATATTTCGGAAGGGCTTATGATATTGAAGTTAAGGGATTGCAGGGCATTTCAACCCTTTCCGAGTTTGGCTTAAAAGACATCAGTGATCTGGTAAAACACATTGTTGAAAATCAGATCAAAGCTGTTTTCATAGAGACATCTGTTTCGGAGCGGGCAATCAATGCGGTTGTTCAGGGTTGTCACGACAGAGGCTTCGATGTCCAGATCGGCGGAAGTCTGTATTCTGATGCCATGGGAGAAAAAGGAACCCCGGAAGGAACCTATATCGGTATGGTGAATAAGAATATGGAGACGATCGTTGGGGCGCTTAAGTAGCTTTTGGCTATTTAGTGATTGGCTGTTTGGCGTTTGTATGATAAAACTGGAAGTATGAGAGATTTTAAAAAATTGGAGGTGTGGAAAGGAGCTCATGAAATAGCACTTTCAGTATACCTTCTTTCATCAAATTTTCCCAAGGAAGAAATTTATGGTCTAACATCTCAAATAAGAAGATGTGCTGTCTCTATTCCTTCGAATATATCTGAAGGTTGCGGAAGATCCACCGAAAACGAATTAAGAAGATTTTGTGATATAGCTATGGGATCTGCCTCCGAGCTTGAATACCAACTCCTTTTAGCATTTGATCTCAATTTCATTCAAACTGATACATATGAAAAGATCAATAACGAGCTAATCGTATTAAAAAAAAGGTTAAATGCCTTCATTCAGAAACTCAAATCCAAATAGCCAAATTACCAAAAGCTAAAAAGCCATTATGATCCACCAAGTCCAAAACCCAGTCCTTGAAGTACATGATCTAACAGTTTCATACGATAAGAAGCCTGTGCTGTGGAATATTGATTTTTCAATCCCGAAAGGGCAGCTGGTTGGAATTATAGGTCCGAATGGAGCGGGTAAGTCTACGTTGATCAAATCCATTATGGGACTGATTCCTTTGAACAGTGGTTATGTAAAGCTATTTGATCAGGAATTGGATGAAGTTCGAACCAGGATCAGTTATGTGCCTCAGCGAGGGTCTGTAGACTGGGACTTTCCAGCTTCGGCACTGGATGTCGTTCTAATGGGTAGATATGCAAAACTGGGATTATTCAAAAGGCCTAAAAAAGCTGACAAAGACTGGGCTATGGAATGTCTGACTAAAGTGGGTATGCAGGCTTATTCAAATAGGCAGATTTCTCAATTATCCGGAGGGCAGCAACAGAGGGTGTTTTTAGCGCGGGCACTAGCACAACAGGCAGACCTCTATTTTATGGATGAACCGTTCGCCGGTGTTGACGCTGCCACTGAAAAAACTATTGTAGACATTTTAAGAGAAATGTCCGCTCAGAAAAAAACGGTGATCGTCGTTCATCATGATCTTCAATCCGTCGAATCTTATTTCAAATGGGTTCTATTGATAAATCTCAGATTGATAGCCTCCGGACCGACGGAAGAGGTATTCGGTCAGGAATTGCTTCAGGAAACCTATGGCGGAAAACTGACGCTTTTAAGTGATGTTGGAAACCTGATGAAAAAAGGTCGATTACCACAACGTGAAAAAACAGGAAAATAGGTATGGATAGCTTCATCGATTTCTTTTCCTTTTCAGATCCGAACATACGGTATGTGGTAATAGGCTCCATTTTATTGACTGCAAGCTCTGCTACCGTAGGTTCATTTACTTTTCTGAAGAAAAAGGCACTGGTCGGTGATGCCGTTGCCCATGCTGTTTTACCCGGAGTGTGTCTGGCTTTCATTCTGTCCGGAAACAAAAATCCTTTTCTGCTGATTTTAGGTGCATTTACAACGGGATGGCTTTCACTGGTGGCTATCGACTGGATTACAAGAAAATCAAAGATCAAGGAAGACTCTGCCATCGGCCTTGTGTTGTCCGTATCCTTCGGAATAGGGATTCTTTTACTCACCATGATTCAGCATTCCGGTAATGCCTCTCAAACCGGACTGGATCAATTTTTATTTGGAAAGGCAGCCTCTTTGGTTGGATCGGATCTTATTGTATTTACCATCGTCTCCCTCCTGCTCATCTTCACCATCGTTCTCTTTTTTAAGGAACTGACCTTACTCGCTTTCGATAAGGCCTTTGCAGAAACCATTGGTTTTCCCGTCAAACGACTGGAGTTACTACTCACTACACTGACGGTTATGGCAGTGGTTGTAGGCATTCAGGCTGTTGGAGTCGTACTTATGGCGGCCATGCTCATCACGCCGGCCGCTGCAGCTCGCTTCTGGACGGAACGAATTAAAGTCATGATTTTATTGGCGGCACTTTTCGGTTCATTTAGTGGGGTGACAGGCGCTTACATTTCTTACATAGCCCCTTCCATGCCCACCGGACCGTGGATCGTTATGGTAATCTCAGGGATCGCATTTTTCTCCTTCTTTTTTGCTCCGGGAAAAGGCATAGTATCCCGTCTGTTTCAGCAATATCGAATTCGAAGTAAAATGAATGATGAAAATGTTCTGAAAGCTTTATATGGACTTGGTGAAAAGGAAGATGACTTTTATGTTGCAAGATCGCCAGAAGAGATCAATTCCCATCGTTCATTTGAAAATAGCAATCTCATACAGACTTTAAAGCGTTTGAGGTCACAGGGCTATCTGGAATCCGATCAGCATGATTACTGGCTAACTCAGGAAGGAATGAAGAAAGGTCAACGGGTGGTCAAACTACATCGACTCTGGGAGACTTACCTGACCAAATATTTGAGGATCGCTCCCGACCATGTTCATGAAGATGCGGAATCCATTGAGCACGTACTTACTCCTGAACTAGAGAAACGTTTAGAGCAGCTTCTGGAATATCCTGAAATTGATCCGCATCAGTCAACGATACCTTACAACAATTAACAATGAACATCGAATAATGAGTAATATAATTCAGGATAAATCATACGCTTTCGCTATTCGGATAGTTAGTGCATACAAGTTTTTAGCTGAAAAAAAGAAAGAGTTCGTGCTCTCAAAACAGTTATTGAGATGTGGAACTTCAATTGGTGCGAACGTAGAAGAAGCAGAGGGTGGAATTTCGAAAAAGGATTTTAGAGCGAAGATGTCAATAGCTTACAAGGAGGCACGAGAAACCTCTTACTGGTTAAGACTACTAAAAGACACCAACAATTTAAGTATTAAGTTCTTTGACTCGATGCATGCTGACTGTCAGGAGCTCTGTAAAATCCTTTATACCATTATCAAAAACTCAGAAACCAGCAAACAATGAAGAATTACGAATTAAAAATTACGAGTGATACCATTGTATTAAAAGTAAAAACGATGAGTATCAGACCATTGTTAATTCTTCATTGCTAATTGAATATGGAAGCTTTTCAAATCATATTGGTTGGATCAATGGTAGCCATTTCCTGTGGACTGCTGGGGTGCTTTCTCATACTCCGAAAGATGGCTATGGTTGGCGATGCCATTTCCCATGCCGTACTTCCCGGAATTGTAATCGCTTTTTTCATCTCCGGCTCACGTGATTCCCTGTTTATGATCATCGGTGCCGGACTCGTTGGACTGCTAACCACTTTTCTCATTGAATTCTTCCATAGAAAAGGAAAACTCCAGACCGATGCCTCCATAGGTGTCACCTTCACATGGCTCTTTGCGCTGGGTGTGATCATGATCTCTGCATTCGCAGGACAGGTTGATCTGGATCAGGACTGTGTGCTCTACGGAGAAATTGCCTACGTCCCTATAGACCTTTGGATTACGGCTTCAGGAGATATTCTCGGGCCCAGAGCGATCTACATTTCAGCCTTTGTACTGATAGTCATCATTCTGTTCATCATTTTGGGTTATAAAGAACTCTTTCTTACAACTTTCGACCCAGCCTTTGCCGGCGCCATAGGAATATCAACAGCTTTATGGCATTACCTGCTGATGGGAGCCGTTTCACTCACGACAGTGGCCTCTTTCGAATCGGTTGGGGCGATACTTGTGGTAGCTCTTCTTATAGCACCGGGAACCACGGCCTACCTTCTTACCGAAAATTTCAAGGTGATGCTGGCACTATCAGGATTAGTTGGAATCCTGATTTCTTTCTTTGGATATCACCTTGCCGTACTTCTGGATGGGTCGATTGCGGGTGCCATGGCGACAGTTGCAGGAATACTATTCCTCCTCGCTTTTCTTTTTGCTCCAAAAAATGGAATTTTGTGGAATCAAAAACGTATTACCCCTGCCGATGAAAGTATTTAACCATTACAGCACCCTCTTTTTAGCTCTTTCCATTCTATTACTATGCACTTCATTCGCACCGATCGAGGAGAAAGCAGATGCTAAAATTGAGTGGATCACGCTTGAGGAGCTACAGACCAAAATGGAATCAGAGCCCAGGAAAGTATTGATTGATTCTTATGCGAGTTGGTGTGGCTGGTGTAAGGTGATGGATAAAACAACCTTCTCGGAAAAGAAAGTGGTGGAGTATGTTAATGAAAATTATTATGCCGTAAAGTTGGATACAGAAAGTGAGGAGCTCATCAACTTCAAAGGAAAAGAAATGACCAAACAGGAACTGGCTATTAAATTTGGCATTCGTGATCTACCCACTTTTTTATTAATGGATGATGAATTGATCATTAAAGAAGTTGTTAGGGGATATAAAAAAAGTAAGCCTTTCCTAAAGATTCTTTCCAAATTCAATTCCTAATCTTTAAGCAGGTTCATGCAGCAGCACTTTACGGATGATACCATCGTTGCCCTGGCAACACCTGCCGGAACAAGTGCGGTGGCGATCATCAGAGTTTCCGGGAAGCGGTCTTTTGATATTGTTAATTCCGTATTCCGGTCGAAGGATCTTTCCAAACAGGATTCACATACCATTCATTTCGGCACCATTCGAAATGATTCTGAAATCATTGATGAAGTGCTGGTTTCTGTTTTCAAAAACCCTCACTCCTACACCAAGGAAGATGCACTGGAAATTTCCTGTCATGGTTCCAATTATGTAATCAAAAGGATTATTGAACTGCTGATTGATAAAGGCGCCCGTCTGGCCAAAGCCGGTGAGTTCTCACAAAGAGCTTTTCTGAATGGGAGATTTGACCTTGCTCAGGCTGAAGCTGTCGCCGACCTCATCGCCTCCGATACGGAAGCTGCCCATAAAGCGGCCATGAACCAGATGCGCGGAGGATTCTCCGAAGAGATCAGGCAATTGAGGGAACGGCTGGTGCATTTCGCCTCCATGATTGAACTGGAACTCGACTTTGCCGAAGAGGATGTGGAGTTTGCCAGCAGAGATGAGCTGAAAGATCTGGTCAACCAGATTAGAAGTGTCATTGTAGAACTGATCAAAAGCTTCGAAGTTGGTAATGTGATCAAATCTGGCGTACCGACTGTGATCGCTGGAAAACCAAATGCAGGAAAATCCACTTTGCTGAATGCCTTACTGAATGAAGAAAAGGCCATTGTTTCTGACATCCCCGGTACCACGCGTGATGTCATTGAAGATGAAATCATTATTGAAGGGATTTTCTTTCGATTTATTGATACAGCTGGAATTCGGGAAACAAAAGACAAGATTGAAGCCATTGGAGTAGAACGTACGCATGAGCGTATGAAAAAGGCTTCACTCATTCTTTTTCTGTTTGACCTAAGTGTAGAGACCGAAACAGAGATCTTCACTGAGATCAACCGACTGGAAAATCTGGGTATTCCTTTTATCCCTATTGGGAACAAGATCGATGTAGCTCCGAAAGAACTGCTGGACAGACTCCAAAAACACCCTGAATTTGAATTCATCTCCGCAGAAGTCCAACAAAACCTGGATGGGTTAAAGTCGAAACTACTGGAAACGGTTGATTTTAAAAAGATTGGTTCGGGCGATACCATAGTAACCAATGCCCGGCATTACGAAAGCCTCACCAAAACCCGGCAGGCGCTGGAAGATGTCCTAAAAGGGATAGATGATCAAATCACGAACGACTTTTTAGCACTGGACATCCGCCAGTCACTTCACCATCTTGGCGAAATCACAGGCGAAATTACCAATGATGACTTGCTGGCGAATATCTTTAGTAAGTTTTGTATTGGAAAATAACCTCACAAACAACCGATAAGCACTCATAAATAAACCTAAAATATAGCCTAATTTCGCATTTAGTGATGTTTTTAGGTTGTTTCTGACTATCCTTTTTTAGCGATATTTTGCTGCTTTTTGTACCTTATTTGTACCTAATTGTTTATCTTTATATGAGGTACAAAAATGGAGAGACAATGAAACATTTTGAAACAAAATGAATCATATTGAAACTTCTAGCCTCAAATTGAAAGTGAGAGATTACTATGAGTTCTAACATCAGGGTACAAAGGATTTGCCAGCATTGCGGAATTGAATTCACAGCGAAGACCACCGTTACCAAATACTGCGGTGATAATTGTGCTAAGAGAGCCTACAAGAAGCGCAAGAAGGAAGAGAAGATCGGGAAGTCTGATGAAGAGACACAAACAATTATCGCCAAACCCATTCTGTCTATCCAGGAGAAAGACTTTCTGTCTTTAGAGGAAGCAGCTGCTCTACTGGGTGTGAGCCGAACCACCCTTTACCGGATGAGAAAAGATGGCGCCATTTCATTTGCTACTATCGGCAAGAAGAAAGTGATATCCAGAAAATCCATTGATCAACTTTTTAATCCTGCATCATGAAAGTAACGCTCCGTCAAAAGAAAATCTCCAAAGGCATGATCAGCCTATACCTCGACTTCTACCCTCCTCTAGTAGATCCGGAAACCAAGAAGTCTACTCGAAGAGAATTCCTTAAGCTCTACCTCCACGAAAAGCCTCGGGGGGTTCTGGAGAAGAATCACAATAAGGAAACCAAGATCCAAGCTGAGAGCATACGCTCTTCCAGACAGCTGGATATCCAGGCCAATCGATTTGATTTCATTTTCAAAGACACCAAGCAAATAGACTTCTTATCATTCTTCAAAAAACTTACCGGCCAGAGATGGAAAAGTGACGGCAACCATGGCAACTGGTTAAGCACCTACAATTACCTGGAGCGTTTTGCCAACGGCCAGTGCTCGACTGGTGATATTGACAAAGCATTCTGTGAGGGTTTCAAAGAATACTTAAAGACGACTACCAGCATTAAGAGTAAATCCAAGAAGCTCTCTCAGAATAGCCAGGCATCTTACTTTAGTAAATTCTCAGTGGCCATTGAGGAGGCTTTCAAGAAAGGCCATCTGAAAGAGAATTATATGCTCAAGATCGATGCAATCAAGCAAAAGGAAACAGAGCGAGAGTTCCTGACTCTTGAAGAACTAAAAGCTCTATACAATACTGAATGTGAATTTCCTCAACTCAAGACTGCAGCGATCTTCTCTGCCCTCACCGGGCTTAGATGGAGCGATATTGTCAACCTAACGTGGGCTGAACTTCAATACTCTGAAATCAACGGGCACTTCATCAGATTTATCCATGAAAAAACGGATAGACCACAGACACTCAATATCTCGCAGCAAGCTGCTGATATTCTGGGCTATCCTCGAAACAGAGAAGATAAAATCTTCCAGGGCTTAAAGTATTCGGCCTGGACAAACCTCAAGCTCTCTGAATGGGTCATGCATGCGGGTATTACCAAGAAGATCACCTTTCATTGCTTCCGGCACACTTATGCCACATTGCAGCTCTCATTAGGTACCGATATCTATACGGTCTCCAAGCTGCTCAATCATAAGAATGTAAAGACCACTCAGATTTATGCCAAGGTGATTGACCAAAGAAGAAAAGAAGCAGCAGAAAGAATACCAGATTTAGGGAATAAGTCTAACGGTATGCGGATTGCGTAGCTTTCTACTTCAATCCTAACTTTGTCATTCTATACTCTAAGGTAGTCGCCTTCATATTCAATATTTTAGCGGCACCTTTTTCACCACGAATCCGCCAGTTGGTTTGCTTTAACACTTTTAACAATCGCTCTCGTTCCAACTCTTCCTGTTCCTTTTTGATGGCTTTAATATCAAACTCATTGGTATCCTGTTTTTGCCTGGCAGCTCTTTTTTTTGTTTGTGAGGGAACCAACTCCCTGGCCCATGATAAGGGTTTTCCTTGATTAAGAATACAGGCTTGCTCTATCAAATTCTCAAGCTCACGGATATTTCCTGGCCAGTCATATTTCAACAATTCCTGCATCGCTTTTTCTTTGATACCTTTAAAATCAGTTTTAAACTTAGTGCAGTATTTCTGAGCAAAATAGGCAGCCAATATAGGTATATCATCCTTTCGTTCCTTAAGTGCAGGCATCCGGATGGGGAAAACATTTAAACGATAATACAAGTCAGATCTAAAGTCTCCTTTCTCCGATTCTTCTTTTAGGCTTCTATTGGTAGCTGCAATGATTCTTACATCCACTTTAATCACTTCCTTCCCCCCTAAGCGTTCAATTTCTTTTTCCTGGATGGCACGTAATAGCTTTGCTTGCAGTTCTAAAGGCATCTCCCCAATTTCATCGAGAAAAAGAGAGCCATTGTGAGCCAGCTCAAACTTGCCGACCCTCCGTTCAAAGGCACCGGTAAAGCTTCCTTTTTCATGGCCAAAGAGCTCGGATTCTATTAATTCTCTAGGTAGTGTGGCACAATTCACTTTTATGAGCGGCTTACTTTTCCTGGAGGAGCGTTCATGGATGGCCCTGGCAATCAGTTCTTTTCCCGTACCCGTTTCTCCTTCCACCAACACAGTAGCATCGGTATTAGCTACCATTTCCACACTTTTAAATACCTCTTTAAGTAGTGGACTATTCCCAATAATTTCATGAAAATTATAATCAGTCCTGACTTGCTCAATAAGGTAATCACGCTCCTGTCTAAGTTCCTCATTTAACCTAAGAATTTCCTCACTGGCTGTTAGATTTTTAACTGCCAGCGCCACCTGTTCAGAGATAGCCTTAAAAAATGAGAAGTCCTCTTCGGAATAAAAGTCTTCTTCCCTGGAATTAAAGCAGAGCATACCGAAAAGCTCATTACCACTACGGAGGCCAACACCTATAAGTTGTTTAAGCCCTGCTTCGAGCATGAACTCAATTTGAGGGTGCGGCCATTCTTCCTTGTCTTTCTCAATATGAAATAAATGAGGATTAGTGCCCCTTGATAAAAAGTCTACCGCACTGCCTTTATGTTTGAACCTACCCAAAAGATCATGCTGAATAACCACTTTCTGAGCAATACCATCACTGCCTAGAATATCGATATCATCGAGGATTTCATAATGTTCATTATTTTGTAAATCAATGATAAAAAGCCCTGCTTCATCCAAAGGGAAAATCGGCTTGATCACTTTGAAAATGACCTTTATTAATTCCTGTCTGTTTTGGATGTTGGAGGCTGCAGTACTGATTTTCAACAGATTCTCTACCTTTGTTTTTTCTACAAGTACTGCTCCATTATCCAATAGGTTTTTAACCACAAGGGCCACCTGTTCAGAGATAGCCTTGAAAAATGAGAAGTCCTCTTCGGAATAAAAATCTACTTTATTGGCATTAAAACAAAGCATTCCTAAGAGCTCACTGCCACTACGCAATCCAATACCCATGATTTGCCTAAGCCCCGCTTCTAGCATTACTTCAAATTGAGGGTGCGGCCAATTTTCTTTGTCTTTCTCAATATCAAATAAATGAGGGTTAGTGCCGCTTGATAAAAAGTCTACCGCGCTGCCCTTATGGTTGAACTTACCCAGAAGGTCATGCTGAATCACCAAGGTCTGTGCAAGGTCTTGCACCCCCATTATATCAATATCATCGAGGATTTCATAATGTTCATCATTTTGCTCATTAATAATAAAAACGCCCGCCCCATCAAAAGGGAAAATGGGTCGAATCGTTTCAAACACCACCCGTAACAGATCTTTAGGGTTGTTACTTTTCAGTAGTGCACCGGAAATTCGTAGTAGTTCAGCACTACAAGCCTCTTGGTTTTTATAGGTCGGGTGATGTTTCCTCATAGCTTTTGTCACTTACAAATATCTTCATAATAGTTAAAAAAACTCCAAATAAATTGGATATTATTTGATAATAGTTAGTGTTTTTTCGAATCAAAAAGCATCTATTTTTTTTGCTAAAAATCTGTTAATCATATACTTAGTACTTATTTTCGATTCTGGCATGACTTTAGGCTTTATTCCTAAAAATCCGAAATGCAACAATGGATAAAAACGCCAGATATATACGAAATGTGAAGAAGATCTATCAATCTCGTGAAGAATTGGAAAATTCATTATGCGATCAACAGGTACTCTTATTCATACACTATCAGAATGGGTCAACCAATGAAATCTATTTTGATTTTGAACTCCCCTATCCGGAGCGTATCAAAGAACCTATTGCACTGGGCTACTACAATGGTATAGCCGGGATAATTGAGTTGAAAAAATCAGTTTTTTCGGAATTTACCTATCGCCATCATCTAAACGATAAATTAAGTAACCTGATGACTTTACACATCATTAAAGAGTTATGTAATTATGGCCATAAGGATAAATACTTCCTTGAACTGTTGGCAGTAACCTCTATTGCTCACATGTTAAAAAATCATGCCCAGTATCTTGAAAACGAGTCAGCCAGGTTCGAGGGTTTTTCTATGGGTAAACTCAAACGGTTAGATGAATACATTATTAAGCAAATCGATCAAAACATTACGGTTGACCAATTAGCGAATGTATTAGGTTTTAGCAAATCTTACTTCTCTAAAGTGTTTAAAGCTACTACTGGGTCGTCACCTTACCAGTATATTATAAAACACAGGATGGAGAGAGCACGAGAATTACTATTAACCACTGACCTATCAATTATTCAAATAGGCTTTGAAGTAGGTATTGACAACCAATCGCAATTCTCAGAGGCATTTAAAAGATTCCACAGTCTCTACCCTTCGGAAATGAGAATGCTTATTGAACAACGACATTGATATCACCCTACGTCTTTATCTTTTTTTAATAAAAAGATTCAAAAAACAAACAGGGAGAGGAATACCAAAGAGACTCATCACCTAATACAACATCTTCGCTTAGACATTAAGTATTCACACCTTTTCTAAAACTAAAGAAAGATGAAAAAATGGAATATAATACAACCCGGTGATCTCAATAATTTGAAACCACAAGACTTTTCACCCAATGGGTTAAAAGATCGGCATGTAAGAATTAACACAAAGGCTATTGGTATGAATCCTGCCGACCTGATGCAGGTGATGGGCACACATCAAAACCCACCACCACCGCCATTCAGCCCTGGATTTGAAATAGCGGGAATAGTGACAGAATCTAACGCTTCACGTTTTAAGGAGGGTGACCGGGTAATGGCTTCTATGGACTATGGCGCATATCAAGAATGTGTTGATGTTGAGGAGCAATTAGTGGAAATTATACCAGAAGCCGTTTCTTACACAGCAGCAGCAGCTATTCCTATCTCTTATGGCACAGCCTATGTATCTCTCATTCACAGAGGGCAATTGAAACCCAATCAAACATTGCTGGTATTGGGAGCCACAGGAGGCGTAGGCTCACGTATGGTTGAAATAGCTGCCGCATTGGGTGCCAGAGTTGTGGCTACCTACTCCAAAGACAACCAACAAGAATACCTGAAGTCACTTGGCGCTAACCAATTAATCAACTATCGGGAAGAAGACCTAATCGCTCGCGTTAAAGAAATGACGAATAATAAAGGGGTTGATATGGTTGCTGACCTTGTTGGTGGGGACCTCTTTAAAGCTTCACTTGATTGCGTAGCCTGGGGCGGTAGTATTCTACCTATAGGTGTGGCCAGCGGCAAAATTCCACAGCTTAATTCGATTGACATGCTCATCCGCAATACCTCTTTGATAGGTACAGACTTCGCAGCATACATCACACGAGAGCCAGGAGTAGTTCAGCAGACCTTCAAAAAGATATTTGATTGGTATAAGGAAGGAAAATTGGGCTTTTCTGAGCCTTCTAATGTGCTACCGTTTGATGAGGCGGATAGGGCATTAGAGCAGTTAAGCAAAGGAGAACTGAAAGGGAAATCAGTCCTCAAGATTGACTAAAAGTAGTATAAACTAAACTCATAACAAGATGCAATCATTTGAAAATAAAGTAATTCTGGTAACTGGCTCCACAGGAGGCATTGGTCAGGCAGCGGCCAAGCAATTCGCTGAAAAAGGCGCCAAAGTGGTCATATCAGGCCGTAGAAAGGAAAAAGGAGACCAGGTAGTAAAAGATATAAAAGATGCCGGTGGCGAGGCACTTTTTGTGGCCATTGATATTGCCAACAAGGAATCCATTAAATCAGGATTGGAATCAGCCGTGAGCAAGTATGGTAAAATTGATGTACTCGTTGCCAATGCCGGAAGAGAACAACCTACCACAGCCCCTATAGATCAATTACCCGATGAAGAGGTAGACATGATCATCGACACCAACATGAAAGGCAGCTATTTCACCATTAAATATGCGCTAAACCATATGAATAAACCTGGAGCCTCTATTTGTGTAGTATCTTCTCTTTGGAGTTTATTGGGAGGCCCCGGCCTTACTGCTTACACAGCTACCAAAGGTGGAATAAATGCGCTAACCAAATCATTAGCGGTAGAGCAAGGCCCTGCAGGTGTACGAATAAATTGTATAAGCCCCGGAGCCATAGAAACTGATATGCTCAACCGGTTTACCCAAGGCGCTGATATGTCAGCCTACTATCAGGCCAACATGCCCTTGCAAAGAGCGGGTAAAGCAGAAGAAGTAGCCCGGGCAATCGTATGGATATCCTCAGATGAGGCCTCCTACATTACGGGTGAGACCTTGAGTGTAGATGGTGGAGTGACTAACAAAATGTCAACTGCAGGATTGTAGCCACCGGGCGGAAAATAAGCAAATAACATTATAAAATAATCTTTAACTAAAATCGAAAAAAATGGATAGCAAGACAATTGACACAATGCCCATAATAGATATATGGGCAAAAACTTTCCAAATCTGTTGGGTAACCAATGACTTGGATAGAGCCATGAAGGAACTCAAGGAAAAGTTTGACATCCCTAAGTTTTTGGTGATACGAGACGTATCCTTTGATGAGACTCTTTATAAAGGCAAAGTTGAAGAAGAGTACCGAGTAGATGCCGCCTGGGCAAATGGAGACAATTTCAACCTCGAATTAGTACAGCCTCTCGAAGGTTTTCCGGTTGACTTATATGGCGCCCAATTACCAAAAGACAGCTACAGCCTTCAGTTTCATCATATGGGTGTGCGTTTCGATAATGATCTGGAAGGCTATGAGAGTGCTGTAGCATCATTGAAAGCCAAGGGGTTTGAACAGGTAGTAGATTCCGGGATTACAGGTATTTCTAAGTTCAGCTACTTCGATATGCGGGACCTGCTGGGACACTACCTCGAAGTGATCTGGTTCAATCAAGAAGGTGTTGATTTCATGTCAAAATTGGTGACAGGAGATTTTGATGGAGAGTAAGTGTGATTGTAAAAAAATCTCCTTATCAAGATAGACATAGTGATTTAAAGATTACCTCAAATTATGCAACTCGTTTTGTATAAAAAATAGATTATGAGCGGTCTTAAAACTTTTGGTTCTCTTTCAAAATACAAGAAAAGTTGAACCTATATAACCCCTATTGCTGGTTCATAAAATCTCAAAAGGTCTTATTAAAAAGCAAGAAGCAAAAAACAAAGAAAATGGAAAGCACACAGAAAATTACAAACGTTGAAGTAGTACAAAATTTTCTTTCACTTCAATATGAAGGCAATATAGATGATGCCTTCAGCAATTATGCACATCAGGATTTTTATTGGACAGTATCAACCCAAAATAACGAAGAGCTTAACAAAGCTATCCCATGGGCTGGAAAAGAGCATTCTGGTAAGAAAGGATATGAAGAGCTAATAACAGAGCTTTTTGGAGAATACGAAGCAAAGAAATTCGAAGTATACAACTATTACGAAGTGAAGGATAAGGTCTTTGCAGTGGGGCATTTTGACTTTCAACATTACAAGACGGGCAAAATGGCCCAAAGTGATTTTATAGGAATGTTTACCGTAACTGACGGAAAAATCAATGGCGGTCAGTTTTACGAGAATACCTATGCTGTAGCAGCAAGTAGGGTTTAAATAAGTACAAATAATTAAAAATTAAGTAAAACATGGAAAACATAATAGACACTCCATTAAAAGAAGAATACTTCAAAAAAATTGAAGTAAACGGATTCAACTTCAATGTATATGATGAAGGAGATGAAGACCAGCCCGTAATCTTAATGATTCATGGACAACCAGGATTTTCAGAGGAGTACAGATTAAACGTTCCAGCATTTAGAAAAGCAGGTTATCGCACCGTAGTTCCAGATCTATTAGGAGCGGGAGAATCGGATAGACCTGAAGGAATAGAGCATTATACTGGAGCGAAAGATTATGAACATGTACTAGGAATTATGGATGCTTTGAATATTGAAAAATTCAATATCATAGGTGGAGATAGAGGCTCATTACCGGCTTGGTTTATTGCAGCATTTAACCCTGAAAGAGTAGAGAAATTAATAAGTGAAAACTTAAACCACTTAAACGGATTTTTTAGTCAAGGTATTGCTCAAAGCAAACTTTCCTGGTATATGCTATTTACTCAGTTTGAAATAGCTGAAGAAGCATTTAAAGCGGATAATTGGGCAATGTTCAAAGCTTGGATGGAATACCACCCAGATGTAAACCATTGGATAGAGAATTTTGAAAGACCCAATGGATTTAAAGGAGCTGTGCTTAATTGGTACCGAGCAAACGCAAATCCAGATAATACAGAACAGGCAGAGCCTTTACCAAATGTAAAAGTTCCTGTAATGATTATCTATTCTAATAACGATGCTTACCTAGACAGAGAGCAATTAGCATTAGGTAGTCAGTATTTAGATGGCTCGATCAAATATAAAAGAATTGAAGGTTCAGGTCATTTTATTGCCAGAAACGCACCTGAAGAATACAACAAGGCAGTGATTGAATTTTTTAAAAAGGTATGAAAAGAAAATTAGTGATAAGTAGTAACGCACAAATGCACTGATATCAAAACGACTAAGGACGTTATCTAAAAGTGAAATAGCCAATACATTATCACTGCTTGGAAGTAAAACATTCAGTTGGAATAGCAACGAAGAAGACTTTGAAGCTCACTCAGCAAAAACAGGATCTCCTACCATAGTTAAAGAAGTGTACAAAGCAAGAGCTGAAGGACACCTATTAAAGGTTGAGGCCATTGATTTTGAGAAAATAGCAGGTAGAAAGCCAACCAGCTTTGCACGTTTTGCCTGGGACCACAGACACTACTTTTTATAAAACTTAACACTAAACAATAACAAATGACACTACAGGTATTAGTCATTGGTGGAACTGGAAGAATGGGCAGACATATTGCCCAAAAACTAGTACATCGGGGCGAACAAGTAACCATACTCAGCAGGAATGCTGAAAAGAGTAAAGATGAGGAATTAGCCAATACAACATTAGTTAACGGTTCTATTCTTGATAAAGAAAAAATAGAAGAGCATGGAGCTAACAAAGACGCCATTGTCATGGTGATTGAGCCCTCTTTCAATCCACTAAACCTAAAAAACAGTCCAAAAAAATTGTTCATTGAAGGTCAGCAAAATGTAATTGAAGCTGCTAAACAAAACAGTGTTCCAATCCTACTGATCAGCCAAATATACATTACGCGTCCGCACAAAATGCCCCTACTTTCAGGAGCCATAAAACACAGAGGCGAGGGTGAAGAACTATTGCGTTCTTCAGGATTACCCTACACAATCATCCGTGCTGCCTGGCTGGAAGATACATCTGACGGACAAAAATCAATCAGATTTGAACAAGGTGATACAGGGGATGGTAAAATTACAAGGGAAGATGTAGCGGAGGTTTGCGTTCAGTCGATTTACCATTCGGATGCACACCACAAAACTTTTGAGATCTACAACGAAGAAGGGCTACCAATCAACGACTGGCAAAAAGTTTTTAGCACACTGGATGTAGATCAAAAAAATTCAGAGATCATACGCACCACAGACAGGGCCTAATACATCGGACATAACTAACTAAAGAGAATCAATACCAAAAAATTATAAAATGGAAATATCAGGAAAAACAGTAATTATCACAGGAGCCTCATCAGGAATTGGTGAAGCCATCGCAATGAAGCTTAATGAATTGGGCGTTAATCTGGTTTTGGCAGCCAGAAGAGAAGACCGCCTTCAAAAGTTAACGGAAGAACTGCCCTCCCAAAAAGGGAAAGTGATTACGGTAAAAACAGATGTTACCCAAGCAGAAGATGTGAAGCAGTTGGTGAAAGCCGCTGTCGATCAGTTTGGCAAGGTAGATGCCTTGATCAACAATGCTGGGATTATGCCACTCTCCTATCTCAAAAACACCAAAATTCAGGAATGGCTGAGTATGGTAGATGTAAACATAAAGGGTGTTTTACACTGCATTGCTGAAGTCATTCCGCTCATGACAGCACAAAGATCGGGGCATATCATTAACATATCCTCTAATGCTGGTAGAATGGTATTCCCTACAGGGGCCGTGTACTGTGCGACAAAACATGCCATTAATGCCTTAACAGATGGTATGAGGATGGAATTGGGGCCTGAGTTTAATATAAAAATTACCTGTATAGAACCAGGTGCCGTAAAAACAGAACTCACACAAACTATTACTGATAGTGAAGTAGAAGGATTCTTTGCTTCAGATGCCCTGAACTTTGATTTCCTGGATGTGGAGCATATCGTTTCAGGAGTTGTATATGCTTTAGAGCAACCAGAGGGGGTTACGGTAGGCGATATACTAATACAGTCTACCGCGCAACCAGCATAAATTCATATTAAATCATAACATAAAATTAAACACCATGAACAGCGTACAAGAAAGAACCGAACGCCTCGCATTAGACGAGCGAATTGAAAACAAACTAGACAAACTATTTATCAACGGAGAATGGGTTGCTTCTGAAAATAATGATTTCAAAGATATCATTAATCCCTTTACGGAACAATCAATAGCCAAAGTAATACGCGGAAACGAAGCAGATGTCGATAAGGCCGTTAAAGCAGCAAAAGAAGCTTTTGCAACCTGGTCAGTAACACCTTTGGAAGAGCGATTAGAGTATCTCGAAAAATTCTACATTAAGTATCGAGAAAATGCACAAATCATAGCAGAAACCATGTCTATGGAAATGGGAGCTCCTATACCCTTATCCAAACAATTCTTAACAGATGAGGTAGGAGACATTATTCGTAATGCCATTGATACGGCCAGGTATTACCCTCATGAAGAAAAAATTGGAAATGCCCTGGTTATCAAAGAAGCCTATGGAGTGATGGGAGCCATAACCCCTTGGAATAATCCGGCACTCTTTTTTGTGATCAAAAATGTAGTGGCTATTGCAGGAGGTTGTACAGTAGTACACAAACCGGCAGAAATAACACCTTTAAATACCTATCTACTCGCTGTTTTACTGGAAGAATGTGACTTACCAAAAGGCGTGTACAATCTGGTGACAGGACAAGGCCGCGTGGTGGGTGAAGCCATGGTAAAACACCCGGATGTGGATTTAATTTCACTTACAGGATCTACCACTGCCGGAAGGAGAATAGCTGAACTATCTGCTCAGGTACCTAAAAAAGCCATATTGGAATTAGGAGGAAAATCTGCATGTGTCGTTTTAGATGATGCCAACATGGAAGAGGTACCACAAAAAGCGATCAATGCCATTATGAGTAATTCAGGGCAGCTTTGTGCAGCATGGAGCCGATTAGTAGTACCCAGAGAGCATATAGAAGAAATTACGGCCAAGCTGGTTGATATTGTTCAAAACATGACATTGGGCAACCCACTCGACCCCGCTACGGACCTGGGCCCTATGGTATCTGCACATCAGCAGCAGACTGTTCGCGAGTATATAGAAATAGGGATAAAAGAGGGGGCTACTTTGGCCACCGGAGGGCCTGAGCAACCGCACGATCTTCCAAATGGCAGCTTTGTAAAACCTACAATATTTACGAATGTGGACAATACCATGCGTATAGCTCAGGAGGAGATATTTGGCCCCGTACTAGTGGTAATACCTCATGATGGTGACGAAGATGCCATTCGAATCGCCAACGAATCCGAATATGGGCTACATGGTGGTGTATTGTCTGGGGACAAGGATAGGGCAATCAGTGTTGCGCGACAGATCAGAACTGGACAAATTGATACTAGAGGCTTCTTTTTTGATGTGCAAGCTCCTTTTGGAGGCTATAAACACTCAGGCTATGGGCGCTGTATGGGCACTCATGGTTATGAAGAATACCTACAGACAAAAGCTATAATGGTTTAACGCACCTCAAAATCAAAACTCATTAAACAAACAACCAATGATTGCAGTAAAACAATTGAACCTCCTTCATTTACCCTGGCTTTTATTGGTTGTTTTTGTTTTAAGTAATAAACCATTAATAGCTCAATCGGGAAGTGACTTTTGGCTATGGGGCGATGTTGGAGTCCTATATACATTACCAGACCAAAACACTTCAGTAAATGCCTATTATCAGTATGTGGCAAGCAACAACGGTTCCGATTACTTTATTCAAACGGGGAATTTACTGGTCAATCATAGTTTTCTAAACAAGCATTTAAAAGCTACAGCAGGTTACACCTTCGGTGAACTGGCCAATGTTGGAAATGTACGTGTACCAGTCTTGCGTTTGCAATACATTTTTACCAAAACCAAATTGCACTACTATGCGCGACTTGGTTATGACCGGCTATCATTCGATACAAAACCGGAAGTGGAAAGCATTTCAACCAACAACCGGTATCGCTTACAATTGGGCATTGCTCCAAAACTGGCACCTAGCATTCTCCTCATAGCCAATACGGAACATTTTATTAAAAGAGAAGAAGGTTGGTGGACGGAACACAGAACCATAGCAGGTTTTGATCTAAAAATGACTGATCAGTGCCATCTAAGAACCTTTTACTTTAATCGATGGATCAATTTTGAAGGTGCTCCCGAGAGATGGAACCATGCTCTAATAGCCAGCCTGAGGTTCTTTATTTCAGCACCCAGTCAAGTGCATAAAAGATCACCTGTTGACTTAAATGGAAATTGAGCAGTGATAACAAATACTAAACTACTGGTTACTCAGTTTTTTCTTGTTTCAAGTATGCAATGGCTGTTAACTCGCATATCTTTTCTACCAGATAATTTTTTCTCCATCATTTGGTATAAGTACACTGTCGCTAAG
>JBCCDY010000008.1:0-229133 GCA_039030555.1 Bacteroidota bacterium | reverse complement strand
TCTAATGGTGGTTATAGCGCCGGTGAACACCTCTTCCCATTCCGAACAGAGAAGTTAAGCCCGGCAGCGCCGATGGTACTGCTGTCAAATGTGGGAGAGTAGGTCGCCGCCAGTTTTAAGACATTCAGTGTTGACACAATCAATCAACACAAACAACACCAAGGCATCAAATTTATTTGATGCCTTTTTTGTTTTAGGGATTAGTTAAAAGTTCTAGGATACGATTACGGAACTGAATTCTTTCTCGTTGAAATATTCATTTGCAATCCTTATGCACTCTTCTGAAGTAGTACTATTTATAGTATCTAAATAATTGTTAAAATAATCATCATCGTAATCGAAAAGGATAGCCTTTTTATGTCGATCTACAATGGATATAGAGTTATCGAAAGATCTTTGAAAAGCGCCTAAGAGATAATTCTTAGTTGTTTGCAGCTCGTCATATGGAATAGGTTGATCTTTCAGCTTTTTGATTTCATGATAAACCTGCTCCAGTACCATATCTATTGAATCCCTTTTCGATTCTGTGCTGATAGCCAGATAGGTTTTATTTTTCAAGTTCACCAGGCTGGAAAATATTCCATATGTAAGTCCTTTTTCTTCGCGTATGTTCTTAATTAATCTGGAACCAAAATATCCTCCCAGAACGGTATTCAAGAATTGAAATTTCAAAAAATCTTCGTGATTATGTTTTATAACGAAGCTACCTAACCTTATGGATGCTTGATTTCCAGACTTATCAATTTTGACATTTTGGACTTCTTTTGTGTCGACTGGGAAGTACTGTTTATTCTCTGAATTACTGTGTTTTCTTTTACCGAAGGAGTATTCTATTTCCTTTAATTGATCATTACTGAAATTACCCGCTAAGAAAATTTT
The DNA here is from genome assembly GCA_039030555.1 of Bacteroidota bacterium. Taxonomy (GTDB): domain Bacteria; phylum Bacteroidota; class Bacteroidia; order Cytophagales; family Cyclobacteriaceae; genus JBCCDY01. The sequence continues at coordinate 228,254 of JBCCDY010000008.1, read as the reverse complement.
GAATGATTTCCCTATAACATGTTTCTGGTAATGCTCTATTATTTGAGCTCTATTGACATCTTTAATATCCCTCTTTGTAATCCTTCTACCATAAGGATGATTTGGTTCAAATAGAATTTCACGAAACTTTTTGGACGCTAAAACATTGTTCTTTTTCTCTTCAAGCTCGATTTGTTGCACTTTTTGAGCTTTTTTGAGCTTTATTTCTTCTTCTGGAAAGATGCTTTCAAAAATCAATTCCTCTAAAAGAGGAACTAGATTAGAGATGTTTTTGGATGGTAGATAAACTGCGAGACTAATAAAATCTGGGCCATGATTAAGTTCTGTAAAAGCTCCATAAAAGTCTATAAGTTCTAAAATCTCATTCGATTTTCTTTTCTGCGTTCCTGAAAGAAAAGACTTTCCGGTGAAGAAAGATGCTGAAGAAACCTTTTCAAACCAGGTTCCGGCATCAAACACAAACTCAATCTTTACCACTTCAACATTATCACTGCGAAAGTGATATAGTGTAACTCCGTTTGGGAGCTTTACAAGCTGTATTTTAGGAACAGTTAAATTAGTGAGGGTTTTAAAATCGGGAGCCTTAGTTCTATCAAGCATTTTTAATACAAATGAATCAATTATCTGAAGTTATTGATTCATTGCTATCTCCGGTATCCGGTGTAAAAAGAAGAGTAAAGCGAAGGGTATCTGCTAGTGGATTATTTTGTGAAGTTGGTAATAGATACGCAAAGTCAAGTCCAAATACTTGATATCTTAGGCCAACACCTAAAGTGAAATACTGTCGGTTACCTTTGTTTTCATGTTCCCAAAAATATCCAGCTCTTGCTGCGAATAGCTCTCTATACCAATATTCGACTCCACTTGAAATAGTAATTTCTTGAAGCTCTTCACTAAAACCTCCGGGCGCATCTCCAAAAGAACCAAAAGTCCCACTTAGCAAGTTTCTGTCATTATCCTCCGCCAAAGTTGGGACGAGTAGTTTATTGAAATCTAGCGCAAAAGTGATTGAGTTATAAGGATCTAAATCTGTTTTAAATGCTGTTCCAAGACGAATATTTCCAGGGATGAAATCCTCGTCGCTATCTGTTGAATAGGTTATTTTCCTGCCGATATTAGATAATACTAAAGCTGCTGAGAAATTTGAATTGGCACCACTAAATAATAAGTCTTTTGTAAAATATGCTCCGATATCAACTGCGACACTATTTGCGGGACTAAAGTCAAAATTATTTGATGTTAAACTACCTAATAAATTAGATCGTATGTATTTCAAACTTATACCCAACCCGATTAAATCGGATAGTTTTCTTGAATAGGTAAAGTTAAAAGCGAACTCTCTGGGATCTTGGGTACCTAAATCCCCTCCGTTTTCATCAGTTAAGAATATTTCTCCGAGGTCAAAGTAAGTTAAGGAGGCGGCAATAGCTTGTTCTCTATCGAGTTTATAATATCCCGAAACTTGAGCCAAAAACATGTCATCAATAATTTGCGCCAGCCAGGGAGTATAAGAGATTGATCCCGCATATTCACTCGTATTAAAAGCTACCTTTCCTGGATTCCAAAAAGCGGAATTGGCATCAGGGGATATTGCTGCCCCGGCGTCACCCATTGCACCAGATCGAGCGTCGGGAGTAATTCTTAGAAATGGGACAGCTGTAGTAATTACCCTTCTATCATCGTTTTGACCACCAATCTGGCCTGGACTGATTTGTGAAAAAACATCAACTGTTATGAGTACTGAGATCAGTGAAAAGAATAAAAATTTCATCGAACGAATTTAAAAGATCAAATATAGCTTAATTATCTAATATCAAGCGACCAGCTCGTACATCGGATGAGCCATCTTCTTCGGAAATAACAGACAGTCTGTAGATGTAAATACCTTGGTTAAGATCACTACTTCCTCCAGTAATCTGTTGCCAGTCAACTTTTATAATTTGACTGATGTTTGATATGAAAAAGGTTTCATTTAAAGAATAGATTAATTGACCATCAATAGACATAATATCAAGTGTAAATGAGGCATTTTCATCCAACCTATTTTGAGTAATAGAGAATGAAATATCCTGATCTATTTTAACTGGGTTAGGATAAACTTTTAAATCACTAATTCTTATTCCACTTGGTTTGCCTACAACGAAGTCTATCTCCTTACTAGATCTATTGCCAAAGTTATCCGAAGCGCTTATGTTCAGGGTGTGTTCACCTCTTTCCAGATTGTCTAATTCGAAAAACACCCACCCTTTGGTAAAGTCATCTAAATCGCTAATGAAGTAATTGTTTAAACGGACCGGATCATTTGAATCAAGGACAAAATCAATGCTATTGGAAAAGCCTTCGTTAGATATATTAATACCACTTTCGTCAGAAAGTCTTACCATCATTAATGGAGAAGGATCTACCACATCCCCGCTCTTAAAGGTAGTATCATTTAGAAACACTTGAATTTCAGGAGCATTGTTATCAGCGAGAATGTTTTCATCGGAGCCACCGATTATGATTTCATTAAATACTCCATTTGCATCTTGTTCTGCACTCTCAGCATAGAAATGAATTAGACCTTCACCGAACGAGTAATCAATATTGACAGGAACAATTAACTCTGAGCTAAATTCACCATTAACGACTGAGGCCTGACCATTAAATAAAATATTATCTCTCAATTGAAAGTTAAAAGGAGGACTAGTGGCCTTGCTGCCTAAGGTTTCAAATTCATTTAGTTTATCGAACATTCTGATGTTTACAATACCATTGAAGCTTTCCATTACGGTATTAGAACTGTTCACGACTTGCCCTTCAATAGTTATTCTGGATAACGCATTAATAGTATCAATATTATTTAAAGCCCTTTGGTTTTTCAATTCTAAACCTTGCACGCGGTATTCCGGATAGTTTAAAGTCATAGAGGGATCTCCTAAAAGAGAAAAATTCCGATTGTTTGGCCCACGTAAGCTATTGTTTTTTGTCTCTTTTATAATTTCTCCTAGAGTAGGATATCTACCTTGATTATCCTGTTCAAAAACAGTACTGTAAAGAGCCTTATTGAGCTCGAAGTTAGAATTAGAGAAAACAGGTCTTGCGGTGGTTATAAGAGCTACAGCCCCACCATTTTCATTAGTTACTAATAATTCTCCTCCTGAAACCCTTAAGGGATCATCATTTCTTCCGAATTCGCATGTAGCTGTCACAAATAAAGGAAGTCGTCTTAAATTATTTAATGAGATGATATCCGAGTTTTGAAAAATTTGCTCATCAGTCCAGCCTGTTTCGCCTCCATGGCCTGTAAAGTTGATCATCAGAGCTCCTTCATCAATAACTTCCAGCAGTCTTTCTGTCATTTCAGGAGATCTTTCAACCGGAGTTACTTCCTGTTGAAAGGCATCCATATATATTTTTTGAGCTATAAATTCCGAATGACTAGTATCAATCATTTGCCATAATTCCTCTGCGTCACCCTGATGTAAGTTGCCGTCTTCATCGTCGGCAACAAAAACAACATCGTTAGTCCATTTTCCGAACCGATCGGAATCTGTTTTATATCTAATTAATTTATCTACTACACCCCTGGCCTCCTGAATATTGGCAACAGGAATCCTTCCTACACCTAAATCAAGAAGGTGGTCACCGTTCGAATTCTCTATCCACTCGCCTTCTGAGGGATCCATAAAACCGAAGTAATCGTCCGATGAATAACTGTCTATTGGGTCGAGAGAATTTCGTGATTCATAAATGGGAACAATATTGGTATTTCCTGAAATACGATCTTTATAATCATAGGAGCCTTTTCCGAACAGAAGTACCGATTTTAAACCTTCGTCTCCAGTTGATTTTTCGAACTGAGAGCGGATAAAGTCTCTAATGGCAGTAACGTCCTGCGAACCGGAAGAAAACTCATTATAAATTTTATCGACAGTAACGACATTAGTGTTGATACCTCTCCCCTCCTTGAAATTGGCATATCGGGAAGCTTCGGGTTCCAGGCTTCGAGAGGTAATGATGAGAAGTTTAGCAGGGTTTAGTTGTGCAATATTCTGATTTGCAACCTCTTTATCGAATATCGGGGCTGCTAAATTATCAGAATCGAAAACTACAAATTCCTTATTTATAGTCAGGTCTGTAGAAAATTGTAATTGATTTGATTGAGCTGTAAAGTTTTGTTTAAGCGGGTTCAATGCATTAGCGATGTTCCAGATCTGAAGGTTATCATTTCCATTTACGTTAAGTGTATAAACTCCATTATATTCCCCGGATCTGAATTGAAAAAAAGAGGTTTGATTATAGTAAGCTATTCTTCTATTACTTTCTACAGTTACATAATTCACATGAGCGGTTGAAGTTGAAGCCGAACTGTTAGCTAAAAAATCATAAGACAATCTTAAAAGTCCATTTTGGATATTCAATTGACTCGAATTAGCAGAAAAACTAGTGGTATTTTCGGTTCCCTTAATAGCAAATCGGGAATCAGGAATCGGATCTATGGTTTGCGAGCCTATTTCTACACTATTGACAGACAACCTCATTTCAGCTGTTGCAAACGTCTGACCAACTATTTTTGAAGTTATGTTTAACTGGGATCCTGAGATGATTCCCGGCTTAACAAAATCTATTGTTCGATTTGAGCTATTTCTAGTCAGGCGAACACCATACCACTCTCTTCCTGATCCGGGAGCGAGAATGGTAGTGAAATCATTTTCATAGTAATCAAAGTCTACATAAGAATCAATCACTGGATATGTACCGGTTAGATTTTCATTGTTTTGTATTCTCTTACCGGTTCTCTTTCCAAAAGTCAGAAAGTAAAAAGTAGTATCGGAATACAGGTTATTTTGATGGATAAATTGAGCGTTTACTTCATCATACCTTACGCTATCAGAACTTTGTCCGTAAAACAAGATGTAATCATTAGCATCAAAACTTCCATCTTGCTCCCCAAATACTATTACCGCATTCTCAATTAAATCCTGAGGACGCTTTGCAGCATTTTTCTGCGGCAACATTTTTCCTCCATTCCCATAAATTTGAATAGTCGCTGGATCAATATTAGAAACATCAATACCTAAGGAGGAGAGGAAATTAAAGTCGATTTTATATATATCCTTGTTTACAACACCTATTTTGAACCACCTACCTTCACTTAGTACAGAAGCATTATCATTAGTGTTAAACCGAAATCTTATTTCATAGTTAAGTTGAAAAGAACTGATTTTTCTGAATCGATTGTTTACAGAATCATATTCAATTGTAGGAATGTTGATCTTCGTGCTCGTTCGATCATCTAATGACTCTTCTGAAGAAAATGGAATCTTATATTTAGTTATGGTATCATTTTGAACCGTATTCCTCTCACTGGATGTAAGGGGGATATATCTAATATTCTCAATCGTGAAATTGGATATACTCACATTATCTAATTCCAGTTGAAAAATGGGTAAAAAGCTATTTTCAGGGAGGTGAATCGCATTTTCGTGCGACACTATCTTTTTGAAGTTGTCACCCTCTATTTCAATAGAATCTATTTCATAATCTAATTGATAGATCACATTTTGACTCTTAGCAACTAATGCTATGAAAACACATAAAAAAATTGAGCAGTGCCTTAACATGCCTGACTATACTTCTACGATAAATTTAAAGCTATTTCAGGGAAAGATAGTTCAAATCAAGCCTTCTTTGTATTCAATGGTAACGAAACGACAATATAGCATAGTATAATAATTGGAAAGGCAAGCTCTTTTAGTAGAATCAATAGGCCTATAGAACATAATATCAGAATGTACCTACTCCTATTTTTCGATAGTGACGTTGAGGAAAATTTGAAGGATATGAACTTTAAAGGTGATACCAGCATAAGTGCACTTATCAATACCGTTGATAGTAAGCCTTGCTGAGTGAAAAGCCAACTTTCGCTGTTTAGAAAATTCGCTTCTTTCCAGAAAAAAAAGGATGTAATCAGGATGGTATTTGCAGGTGTATTTAAACCAACAAACTGATCGGATTGGTTTTCATCAATATTAAATTTTGCAAGACGCAGAGCAGAAAAGCAAGCGATTATAAAAGCGAAATAGGGGGTAAATTGGTCGTTAGATTGATCTTTAAGAAGCTGAAACATAACTACTGAGGGTAGAAACCCAAATGAAATCATATCAGCTAAAGAATCTAATTCTTTTCCAATATTGGAAGTAACTCTAAGAACTCTTGCGCTCATACCATCCAAAAAATCAAAAAATCCGCTTACTAAAACGCATAAAAATACCAGATCTAGCATTCCCTTAAACGCAAAGGAAACTCCTATGCAACCTGAAAAAAGATTACATAAGGTCAGAAAATTTGGAATGTGCTTTTTCAATATTTACTCTAATTGAGAAATGGATTGAATTTCTTCTCGAAGCCTATATTAGTCTCAGATCCATGACCGGGATGTACAATATAGTCATCTTCTAAAATGAATAGTTTGTTTCTTATGCTGTCCAATAATTGTTGATGGTCTCCTCCCGGTAAATCGGTACGCCCGATGCTTGACTGAAATAGTACATCTCCTCCTATTACGAACTTCTGATGATTACTAATCAAAACAATATGTCCGGGTGAGTGTCCTGGAGTGAAAGCTATTTCTAGCTCCGATTTGCCAAAACTCAATTTCCCATCAGAAGGAATATACTCATCAACATCAGCTTCCTGATAGCCTGCAAAGCCATAAAGATCAGAGTAACTTTTAACGGATTCATAGACTGGTATTTCTAACTCGGGGATCTTAAGTGGAATATCAAAATGATTTTTCACCTTAAAATTACCTAATACATGATCGATGTGACAATGTGTACTTAGTACGAAATCAGGATTCAGGTCTTCATTTTCTATGAATTTAATTAATTCATTTTCTTCATCGGAAGAATAACATCCTGGGTCTATAATTAAGCAATGCTTTGATTCGTCGAATAAAACATAAGTGTTTTCCTCAAAGGCATTAAAGGTGAATTTTTTTATTTCAATCATTTGTTAAATCAATATCTTCAACAACTTTAAGAGTTAATTAGCTTGAATGCAATATGATTTTTTGATTGTAGGTCAGGGTTTAGCTGGAACTACGCTCGCACATCAACTTTATAAAAGGGGGTTGTCATTTCAAATTATTGATAATAACGCCGATGACTCCACCTCTAAAGTAGCTGCTGGATTATTTAATCCTATCACAGGTAGAAAATTCGTAAAGACGTGGAAAGCGGATCTCCTCTTTCCGTATTTAAATGAGTTTTACAGTGAACTGGAAAATGAATTAAAAGATAAATTTTACTTTCCAATTGGTATTTATCGCCCATTTGTAAATACCGAAGAGCAAAATGATTGGACAGCTAAGAGCTACGAACCAGAATACAGCTCCTTCATTAGCAAATCTCATTCAAAGACAATGGGACTTAAAAACATAAAAGATCCTTTTGGAGGTATACTACTGAAATACAGTGGTTATTTAGATACTCGCAAATACTTGTCTTCCAGTAGAGCTTTCTTTCAGGAAAAGCACTCTGTCCTTGAGAAGAGCCTACGGGTAGAGCTATTTGAAACTTTTACTGAAGAATCACCATTATTTTATGAAGGTAATAAGTATGATAAGGTTGTATTATGCGATGGAAACGGAGCATTGAGTAAAAGCTTATTTGAGTTTCTCCCTTTTCAGCCAGTTAAAGGTGAAATACTTGAACTCAATTTGAATCATAATCTGAACTTCACCCTGAATAGAGGAGTCTGGATTGTTCCTGTCGATAATAATAAAGTAAAAGTCGGATCTACGTATTCATGGGAGATAGATTCAGGGATCACAGCGAAAGCTAGAGAAGAAATACTGGAAAAATACAAGAAACTTTACGATTCGGAGTTTAGTATAATTAAGCAGTTAAGTGGAATTCGTCCGGCCACAAAAGATAGAAGGCCTTTTATCGGAATTCATCCTAAAAACCACAGACTGGGTATATTTAACGGATTAGGTAGTAAAGGCACATCGCTCGCTCCTTATTTTTCTTCAGAAATGGTCGATTTTTTGCTTGACAAAAAGAACTTAACTCCAGAGGTAGACATAATGAGATATTTTATTTAGTAGTTTAGCGATACGGATGAGGAAAGTAATATCTGCCTTTTTTTTTCTTATAAGCGGGTTTATGTTGGCCCAAACACCAGATACTGACTTTGGTAAGAATAGAGTTCAGTTTCAGACGTTCAATTGGAGATTTTACAGCACAGACAATTTCGATATTTTCTTCTACGATGATGGGGAGAAAAATGCTAAACTAGCCCTTAACTTTTTAGAAGAAGAGTTTGAAGGCATAACCGAGATTATTGGATACCCTCCTTATAACAAAACGAAAATATTTCTTTACAACTCCATCACAGACCTTCAGCAAAGCAACGTTAATATTGATGCAGAAGGTGTGGAAGAGTCAGGTCAGACCAATTTTGTGCAATCTCAGATAGAGGTTGGTTTCAATGGCTCTTATACAAAGTTCAGAGAAGACATTGTTTTGAAAATATCATCATCCTTGATAAATGAGATGATGTTTGGAGGAAGCCTTGCGGACGCACTTCAAAGTACTTATTTATTCAGTCTTCCCGAGTGGTTCATTAAAGGCGCTCCACAATACATAGCCAAAGGTTGGAGTCTTGAAATGGACGATTACATGAGAGACCTTTTACTAAATCAAAAAGTCAAGAAGGTCACTCGTTTCGAAGGAAAAGATGCCGAAATAGTAGGTCATTCCATATGGAATTATATAGCCCTTGAGTATGGTAGAAGCTCTATCTCTAACATTCTTAATTTGACCAGAATCACCAGAAATGAAGAAACCGGAATTGCTAACTCTATTGGTGTCCCCTTCAAAAAATTCCTATTGGATTGGCAGGAGTTTTATAGTCAAACGGAACGTAAAATCAGGGATGGCTACCTGGAGCACGATGATGACTACAGACTTAGAAGAGTAAATCGTAAGGATTGGGCTTATAAAAATGTAAAAGTAAGTCCCAATGGTGAAAGGATAGCTTTCTCCGAGAATTACAATGGCCGTTACAGAGTCAAGATCAGGGAAATAGAAACTGGAAAAGAAGATGTTATATTCAGAGGAGGCTATAAAGTCATTAATCAAGAGGTAGATTTTGATATTCCTCTGCTTTCCTGGAAAGACAACAATACTTTAGGGGTTATTAATACTAAGTATGGCAGAAATTTTATGTGGCTTTATGAGATCGATTCGAAAAGAAAACTGAGGAGGGATTTATCAAGATTTAATCACATCAAAGATTTTGATTTCTCTCCCAATGGTAATCTGGTTGTATTCAGTGGTGATATCTATGGTCAGAATGATCTCTTCATTATGAGTCTTAGAAGAAACGCAATAAAAAGATTAACAGACGACCCTTATGATGATATAACACCAAAGTTTGTTCCGAATACCGCAGCGATTGTATTTAGCTCTAACAGACCATACGACAGTCTTAAAACTTCGGCTAAAGTTGAAATAAACGAGGTGAGTGATTACTTCAACCTTTACATGTATGATTTGGATACTTCTAAAGTACTTCTAAAGCAATTGACTAATAACCTAAGTAAGGATACTAATCCTATTCCTATTGATGAAAACCGGATCTATTATTTAAGTGATCAGAAGGGTATTAAAAACATTTATCGCTTCAATTTTCAAGAAGGTGTATTTAATCAAGTAACCAATTTTAATACGAGTATTGAGGATTTTGATTTGAATTACGATTATGGTTTGCTGACTTATACAGCTCTTGACGAAGGAAAAGAATATGTGTTTTTTGAAGAAAGTTTTCAGTTCGATAAAAATGTTTTCAGTCCTCAGACCGAACGTCAGCAGCTTTTACAGGCTAGATTTGTTTCTGATAGGCTAAGAAAAAGGCAAATAAAAGAGCAAGCAGCCAAAACGGAGTCGAGAGAAGAGCCTAAAAGCCAGGGCAGCGTAATTGGTGCTGTTCCTTTCGGAAATGATTCTACAGATTTTAATTATGAATTTGCTGAAACAGATACTACTAATACAAACATACCATCAAATGTTGATGAGAGTATTATTGATACAGAGGATTACGTTTTTGAAGAAGAAATCGTTAAAAATGAGTCCTCCTCTATCATCGAAAATTATAGAAAGAGCCTTAAGGAAAAGAGGGTAGTTGGTCCCATTCCGTACAAACCGAAGTTTCGAGCCGACAACATAGTTACATCTTGGGTAGTGGATCCGCTTTACGGCTTCGGAATTAAATTGAATACTGAAATGGCAGATATTCTGGAAAACCATCGATTTCACGGTGGTTTTGTAACCACACCAAACTTTGAAAGCGGAACAGTCTTCGGTGAGTATGAATATTTAAAGTATCAGGTCGATTACCGAGGTGGCTTTAAGAGAACAGCATATATCCTTACTGATCAAGAAGAATTTACTAATGCAGACGTTACACAGAAATACGCATTAAATACATTTGAATTAGGTGCGGCTCTCCCATTCAGTGTTACCTCCCGAGTATCAATTGATCCTTTTTATTCATTAACGAACTTCTTCGATATCGACCCTGATGGCAATAATAATAGTGCAAATGTTGGAAACGATACCTTGTCCAGCACAAGGCATTATGTAGGAACCAGATTAAGCTTCACCTATGATAATACGATAAGTAATGGACTTAATTTGAGAGAGGGCTTTAGGGCCAAGGCGGAATATACTTATTCTAATTCCGTAAGTAGTTCTGAGAATACCTTTCACAAAATCACACTTGATGCACGGAATTATCAAAAAATTCACAGAGAATTGATTTTAGCTACCAGAGTATATTATGGAAGGTTTTTTGGAGATAGAACACCAGATTTCTTTTTGGGAGGTGTTAATAACTGGATTGCCAGAGATACTAATATTTCAGGAAATAATGACCCTTTGAGTTTCAGAAACGGAGTAGACAATACTAATATTTTGTTTTCAGAGTTTGTAACTACAGTCAGAGGCTTCGATTTAAATCAACTTAATGGTGAAAATGTAGCTTTATTTAATGCTGAGCTTAGGCTTCCGATAGTTAGGTTTTTTAGTAGGGGGCCTATATCTTCTAATTTCTTCAGAAACCTGATGTTTGTAGGGTTTTTCGATGTCGGAAGTGCATGGAATGGCGGTCGTTTTCTTCCCAATAATAGTGATGTGAATGAGACTGTAATTCCTGATAATCAAATTAATCCACCCTTCATAATAAGAGTAAGAGAACTAACCAATCCTTGGTTATTTAGCTATGGAGGTGGTATAAGAACAATTTTACTAGGGTTCTACATGAAACTGGATGCTGCCTGGCCAACAGAAGATTTCGAGGTTCAATCTGCGAGATTCCAGGTATCTTTAGGATACGATTTTTAAAAGCTTTTTATGATTTATTCAATGACCGGATTTGGCCTGTCCAAACAAGACTTGTCGTTCGGAGCTGTTACTGTAGAGGTTAAATCAATTAATTCAAAATACTTTGATTTTAATCTGAAAGCATCAGATGATTTTCAGACTAAAGAATTTGAGATCAAGTCTATTCTACAGGAAACTCTATCAAGGGGTAAAATATCGATATCAATACACATTGATTCAGATTCTGAAAATGAAGACCTACTAGGAATAGATTTCGATGACTTTAAGAACTATTATGAGTCATTAGAAAAGCTCTCGGGTTCAGTTTCTGCGAATACTGATAACCTTTTTGAATTAGCTGTATCTCAATTTAAGCGTAACGAAACAGGTAACGGTAAATCTACTTTTGACCTGGAAAGCCAATGGAGTACGCTTAAAACTTCAATTAAAGAAGCTGCTGAAGATTGCAAAAGAAGCAGATTTGAAGAAGGAGAAAAGTTAGAGAAAGAATTACTTGGCTATAAAGATAAGTTAGCTAATAGCCTGATTGAAATTCAAAGTCAAGACCCCAGACGCATTGAACGGGTAAAAGAAAGGTTACTTAAGCAGCTAAATGATTTTGAAAGTGATGTGAAATATGATGAAGGGAGATTTGAGCAGGAATTGATCTTTTACATAGAAAGATTAGATATCACTGAAGAAATAGTGCGCTTAAAGAGTCACCTTAAATACCTTCAAGACACTATTCTGGATGAGAAAGAAACGCTTAAGGGCAAAAAACTGGGCTTTATTGGACAAGAAATAGGTAGGGAAATAAACACAATAGGCTCAAAAGCCAATGATGCTGAAATTCAAAAAACAGTAATTGTAATGAAAGAGGAGTTGGAAAAGATAAAAGAGCAAGTTTTAAACGTGCTCTAACCAATTCAACTACACATTCACATGCTTTTCAGCATGATATGAACTCCTGACCAATGGGCCGGACTCTACGTATTTTAATCCTCTGCTCAAACCCTCTTCTTTATACATTTCGAAAATTTCGGGATGAATGAATTCCGCTACTTCGATATGCATTTTCGTTGGCTGTAAATATTGACCAATAGTGAGAATATCAAGCCCGTGCTCTACATAATCATCCATAGTCTTGAATACTTCCTCTTTGGTTTCACCCAGTCCAACCATAATCCCGGATTTTGTCCTCTTACCAAAATCTTTGATTCGTCTGATCTCTTCCATACTTCTATCGTATTTCGCCTGAGGCCTAACTCTCCTGTACAGTCTTTCCACAGTTTCTACATTATGAGAAACTACTTCTTGACCTGCACTGATCATTCTTTCCAGAGCTTCCCAGTTTCCTTTCACGTCTGGTATTAAGGTTTCTATGGTTGTTTCAGGGCTTAACTTCTTGACCTCTTTAACTGTAGCATACCAGATTTCTGCTCCTCTGTCTTTCAGTTCATCACGATTTACGGAAGTAATAACGGCATGTTTTACTTGCATGAGCTTAATAGCTTCAGCTACCCTGAAAGGTTCTTCTTCGTCATATTCAGGCGGTCTTCCAGTCGCAACTGCACAAAAAGTGCAACTTCTTGTGCAAACATTACCCAGGATCATAAACGTTGCTGTCCCAGCTCCCCAACATTCACCCATATTAGGACAGTTTCCACTCTCACAAATGGTATGAAGCTTATATTGATCAACCAGAGATCTAACTTTTTTAAACTCTTGACCAACTGGCAATTTTACCCTCAACCAGTTTGGTTTCTTATTCTTTCGTTCTGTTGAATTATCGCTAATTACTGGTAAATCGAGCATTTCTATTTTCTTGATCCGTAAAAAAGATTGATATAGGCCGCTGGAAAAACGGCCTGATTTGAATGAAATGCCGCTAACGGAATTTCATCTGTGAAGGCGTCTATTTGAAAACCAACTTCGAAGCCCGTTACATTACTTTTGAATGTCCCAAACTCAAAGCCAACGCCCACTTTTGCATTAAACCCAATTTCAATATCTGAATCACCCAGACCTTCAAAAAGTCTTCCAGGGCCAAAAATCTGGGCTGGGCTTATGCCTTGGGTGAATGCTACGTCCTCAAATGGAGTTGTACGTGTATTTGTGCCTCCTTCACCTATTTCAATATAGTAAGGAGCTACGATTCCGATAGTCGGCCCTGCGGAAAAGCTAAGTGTAATTTGTGCACCTTGATAAGCAGCTTTTTTGAAGAGGATGTAATCTCTTCCATATTGAAATTTAAAAGCATAAAGGTAGTTCAGTTTACCCCAGATGAACCCCCCCGAAGTGCTAGGTCTTCTGTTTTCCTGCTGATGCTTGATATTCACAATATCAAGTGCAAAGGTTTGAAATACGTCGTCCTTTAATTCTCTTCCTACTTTAAAAGTAAAACCACCTATTATGCCGCTATTGCTACTTTTGTTTATTCCCCAGATGAATTCAGAAGAATAATCATAAAACTCTTCCTCTTCTGTTTGCGCAAAAGAAGAGGTGCTGATAATTATAAAAGCAAAAAAGTATTTTAGTATTTGAGTAAAATTCATCAACAATTATTCAACGTATAGGGCTTTTTTAAATAACAAAATGTAAGCCAATCTTAATTTACTTATTCCTTATTGACAGATGAAATGCCTTTAAGCTTTTCTTTGACTTCATCATAATTAATTCCGATATGAGATGCATCAAATATTGCTTCTCCTTTATGAACAATAACTACCTGAGGTGATTGATGCGTTACCCCAAGCTCACTTTCAATAGCGTTTGAAACATCTCTATTTCTTATTAGATCCAAAAAATAAAACGTTTGATTAATATCATCTGAGGAATTACTTTCATGACTTCTCTCAAATCTGCCTAAAACCATACTACTAATAGAGCACCTAACGCTGTGCTTAAATATCGTTACTGGATTTTCATGGGACTCTTTTATGACTGAGCTTAATTGATCTATGCTTTCTAGTTTGTTCCAATTCATATTTTAATCATTCCAGATTTCGTATTCCCTACTATCGTATTTCGGTTTTTTGATTGGTTTTCTAACATCAGGTGGCTGGTCTTGGTTCGAAAATAACCTTGTAAACCAGATATTAAATTTTCTCACCTTATCTCTTGGCAAATAAGATTGACGGGCAAGTGTTCCTTTATACCTTGCACTTGGGTGAGCTTTTCTTGAGGACCTTCTAATTTTAGTGTCCCCGCTGTAAGCATATATTTTTCTAGAGACTTTCTTGTAGTCATCATTTTTGTCTGGAAAGCCAAAGCGTACCGTCGATAGATAATAGGCCAGAGCTCCAAGAAGATTCTTACTTGTTCTTTTTAGAGATAAATTACCCCTATAATCATAACGCTGCTTGTCATACTTAGTCGATTTACTAATGGATCGATTACCTGAGAATGACTGCCCTGGTCCAGGTTTTGGCCTACCTCTATAGGTAAGAAAGCCTGAATAATCCGCCCTTTCTTTATCATAGTTTCTTCTATTAATGACAGGCATAGTACCTGTATAACTTGAAGCTTTTGAAGGACCTGACTTTCTTTTAATAGCTAGCTTACCACTATAGCTAGATCCTGGCCCAGGTCCTTTTCGTTTACCAGAGAATTTTAATAATCCTTGGAAAGAGGCGCCAGGGGAAGGTCTGGTTCTACCTTTGCTGGCGAAATTACCAAGATATTTTGCACCCGGTGTTTTGTACTGTTTTTGAGGCAGAGCCGTAGTTTTACGATTTCGTTTACTTAGTGGATTAGGAGATTTGCCATACCTCGTTTTTACCTTTCTTGCATATCGATTAACTGTAGACGTTCTTGGGTTTGGCCTTCTTTTTTGTACGTAATTTTCACTATTTCTCGGCCTTCTTTTAACATTTGGGGCATTTACAATGCTATTATTGATCCTTCTGTTTGTAAAAGATTTGTTTTTGCTATATCTGGGATTGGCCTTTCTTTTGAGCTGAGGTTTCTCACCATTCCTTGGTTTAGTGGTCACTTGCTTAGTACGCTGAAAACCTTTGAATAATTGTGCTTCCGCACTATTGGCTGAAAATAATACGATAGCAAAGATCCAGGCTTTTACATGGAGCGTAAACCAGGAAAATTCAATATTTAAGCGCCTCTTTTCGATAAATTGAAATATAATGTTTTAGCTACAACGAAGATAAGACTAAAAATCTACTAATTTTTTAAGGGTATTTTTCAACCTTGCCTTAGCGAGAAACTCATCTTCGAGATTTTTAGAGAATGGTACGGGTGTATCCAGGCTGCCAACTCTCAAAACGGGAGCATCCAGATCTTGAAAGCAGTTCTCTGTAATTGAAGCTGATATCTCACCGCCAATACCACCAGTAATACAGTCTTCGTGTAAAACAAGTGCTTTCCCTGTTCTTTTAACACTTTCGAACACAAGTTCTTTATCCCAGGGTTGCAATGAACGAAGGTCAATTATTTGAATACTTATATCATCAAACAATGGTAAGATCTCTCTCGCCCAGTGAACCCCCATACCATAAGTGATTATTGTTAAATCTTTGCCTTCATTAACAATTGCTCCTTTCCCGACGGGCAGGGTATAATAAGAGCTCGGGATTTCCTCGGTTAACGATCGATACAATGCTTTATGTTCGAAGAAAAGATAAGGATTGGGATCTTCAATAGCACTGTTCAAGAGACCTTTTGCATCCGCAGGACTGGAAGGATATACCATTTTCAGTCCGGGGGTATGAAAGAACCATGCTTCATTTGACTGAGAATGAAATGGGCCGGCACCAACGCCGGCTCCAGTAGGCATTCTAATCACAACATCAGCATTTTGTCCCCATCGATAATTTACTTTCGCGAGGTTATTGACAATCTGGTTAAATCCACAGCTTACGAAATCAGCAAACTGCATTTCAATAACAGACTTAAATCCTTTTATGGAAAGTCCTAATCCGGCGCCTAAAATCGCAGATTCGCACAAAGGCGTATTTCGAATACGATCAGCTCCGAATTCTTCCAGAAAACCTTCCGTGACTTTAAATACACCTCCATATTCTGCTACATCCTGTCCCATAATGACCAACTCTGGAAATTTTTCCATGCTTTCCCTTAGGCTAACTGAAATGGCATCTACAAAGCGTACTTCAGTTTTTTCATCATTATCGGAGTTCTTCGGCACAAGTTTATAAGGATAGAACACATCGGAGGTTTCGACCTCGGAGGCTACGGGGAGGTCTTCATCTTCTAAAGACTTAAGGGCATCGTTTATTTCTTCTTTTATTTCTTTTTTGAAAGCCTCTACCTTTTTTTTGTTTAAAACACCTTCGGAAAGAAGGTATTCTTCATAGCAGGTAATCGGATCTCTCTCAGCCCAGTAATCCATTAATTTTTTGGGTACATATTTCGTTCCCGAAGCTTCTTCATGCCCCCTCATCCTAAAAGTGTTGGCCTCAATTAATATAGGTCTCGGGTTTTTTCTAATACTTTCCGAAACCTCAGAAATGAGGTTATAAACATCGAGAATATTGTTACCCTCTACAGAATGGGCTTCTATTCCATAGCCGATCCCTTTATCGGTAAACGATTTGAATTTGAACTGTTGTTCGCTCGGTGTTGATAAGCCGTATCCGTTATTTTCAATTACGAATATCACAGGTAAATCCCATACAGCAGCAACATTTAAGGCTTCATGGAAATCCCCTTCGCTACTTCCACCATCGCCACTGAAAACCAAAGTCGCCTCTTTCTTTTTAGATAGTTTACTCGCCAATGCAATACCATCGGCTATTGCTAGCTGTGGCCCCAAGTGTGAGATCATACCTACGATATGATGTTCTTTACTTCCAAAGTGAAAAGATCTATCGCGACCTTTAGTAAAACCTGAAAGCTTACCTTGAAACTGGCCAAACAACTTTTTAAAAGGGACTTTCCTTCCAGTAAAAACACCTAAGTTTCTATGCATCGGAAGAATAAAATCGTCTTTTTTTAATGCTATTACAGAACCGACGGAAACAGCTTCCTGTCCAATACCAGAGAACCATTTGCTGATTTTGCCTTGTCGTAAGAGTATTAACATCTTCTCTTCGATCAGTCTTGGCTTTATGATTTCTACGTATAGTTGCGCCAGTTTTTTGTTTGTAAGTGCTTTTCTATCGAACGAAAAAGGATTGTGCACGTCAGTTAAGATTATTTAAAGCTTTAAAGTAGGTGAAGTTTTTTATTTTTAACTCGAATTATGATTGAGTTCTCTGAATTTACACTTGAAAACGGTCTTCAAGTTATTGTGCATGAAGACCCTACTGTTGAAATTACTGCCTTCAATGTTTTGTATAAGGTAGGCTCTAAAGATGAAAGTGAGGATAAAACAGGTTTTGCGCATCTATTTGAACATTTGATGTTCGGAGGATCGAAGCATATTCCTGATTATGACGGCGCACTTCAACTGGTTGGTGGTGAAAATAACGCTTTTACGAACCCCGATATAACCAATTATTACATTACACTTCCAACAGCGAATATCGAGACTGCCTTTTGGCTAGAATCAGATCGTATGCTTTCGTTGGATTTCAATCCTAAGGTTCTTGAAGTTCAAAGAAGTGTCGTAATAGAAGAATTTAAGCAACGTTATTTAAATCAGCCCTATGGTGATTTATGGCTCAGGCTTAGGCCATTAGCATATAAAAAACATCCTTACAAATGGGCTACAATAGGTAAAGAGATATCTCATATTGAAGATGCCTCGATGGAGGATGTAAAAGATTTTTTCTCAAAATTTTATGCTCCAAACAATGCAATTTTAAGCGTTGCGGGAAATTTAAGTACAGGAAAGGTTAAAGAATTAGCACATAAATGGTTCGCAGATATATCTTCCGGGCCTGAATTAGAAAGACCGGTCATTTTGGAGCCCCCGCAGGTTGAAAAGAGATTTCTTGAAATCAAAGGCAACGTGCCTACGCCAATGCTTGTAAAGGTATTTCATATGCCTGGAAGAAGGTCTGTAGGGTATTATGCGGCGGATCTACTGAGCGATATTTTAGGAAGAGGTAAATCTTCGAGGCTCTACAAAGAATTAGTAAAGGGAAAAGAGATTTTTTCTGAAATTTCAGCTCATGTTACAGGCTCTAAGGAACCAGGCCTATTGGTGATTACAGGAAAGCTAAATAAAGGTCTTTCATTGAAAGAAGGGGAGGAAGAGATAGATAAGGTTATTAATAATCTTCTTTCAAAAGGAATTAAAAGCTACGAGCTTGAGAAAGTGAAGAACAAAGCACAATCAACCATATTATTTGGTAATGTTGAGATTTTGAATCGTGCAATGAACCTTGCCTATTCAGCCTTTTTAGGAGATATAAATTTGGTAAACACGGAGGGGAAAATTATCGAAGAGACTACGAAGAAGGACGTAATGGCAGCGGCGGGGAAGATTTTAAAAGAAGAAAACTCTTCAGTCGTTTATTATTTACCTGAAAAGTAAAGAAGCTTACTTTCCGCTTTACAATCAAAAATTATTAAGAATACATCAATATGAAAATAAGGGTTGGGTATGGGTATGATGTCCATAGGCTTGAAAAAGGATATGATTTATGGTTGGGTGGAATTAAAATACCTCATACCAAAGGTGCGGTAGGGCATAGTGATGCAGATGTTCTGATACACGTAATATGCGATGCACTTTTAGGGGCTGCTAATCTTCGTGATATTGGGTTTCATTTTTCAGATAAAGACCCTAAGTATAAAGGAATTGACAGTAAAATTTTGCTAAAGGAAGTCGTAAAACTAGTTGAAGATAAAAACTATACCATAGGAAACATTGATTGCACAGTATGCCTTCAAGAACCTAAACTAAAAGATTTTATAGATCTTATGAAAGTGTGCCTTGCGGAAGTAATGACAATCGATATCGAAGATGTATCCATTAAGGCCACTACTACGGAAAAATTAGGATTTGTTGGGGAAGAAAAAGGTATATCAGCTCATGCCGTTGTTTTGATCCAAAAATAATTATAAGACAATGTCTTTAAAGATCATTAAAACTCAAGATGGGTCTAATTCCATATTGAATGAGGAGCTTAATGAGGCTTATCATTCACTAAATGGTGCCTTAACAGAGTCGAAGCACATTTTTATAAAGAATGGTCTTGAAAAGTATCTGACTAATAATATTGTTAAGAGACCGATTAACGTTTTTGAGGTTGGTATAGGAACAGGTCTTAATGCCATGTTAGCTTATCAATATGCATCAAAATCAGGAATTCAGATTAATTATGTAGGAGTAGAAATACTTCCTGTAACTTATGAGCAAGTTGAGGAGCTTCAATATCATGATATAGAAGAGTTACAGGGTTTAAAGTCTTTTTCTGAGTATTTCCATAGTAGTGATTGGAATGAGAAATTTAGTTTTGGGAATACTTTCGGTTTTTTAAAAATTAGGGAAGACTTCCATGATATGACTCTTGAAAGTGAATCTGCAGATGTAGTATTTTTCGATGCTTTTGCCCCTAATAAGCAATCTGAAATGTGGAATTATGAATTACTTTTGAAAATCTTTGAAGCATTAACACACGACGGATTATTGACCACATATTGTGCCCAAGGACAATTTAAAAGAGATTTGAAAAGTTGTGGATTCAAAGTGGAAAGTTTACCAGGCCCTCCGGGGAAGAAAGAAATGACGGTTGCAGTTAAACCATGAAGATTTTTAAACAACAAAAAATAGGAATACTAGGAGGTGGTCAGTTAGGCCGTATGCTTATTCAGTCAGGCCTCGATTACGGTTTAAACTTTAAAGTGTTAGACCCTGATAAAGAGGCCCCTTGCTCAAAGATTTCTGAATTTGTTCATGGAGATTTCACGGACTTTGATTCAGTTCTGACTTTTGCGGAAGATTGTGATGTTGTTACTATTGAAATAGAAAGTGTCAATACGGAAGCTCTGAAAAAGTTGAAGGCATCTGGAAAAAAAGTATATCCTCAGCCGGAGGTAATAGAGGTCATTCAGGATAAGATCAAACAAAAAAGATTCTACACTGAAAATGATATCCCGACTTCAGAATTTAAAGTTTTCAATAATTCAAAAGAGGTTAAATCATCCAATATAGAGTTTCCATACGTCCAGAAATTAGCTACTGGGGGTTATGATGGAAAGGGTGTTCAAATCATAAGGAATGATGAAGATTTGAACAAGCTATTTGACGAGCCTTGTGTAGTTGAAAAATTGATAGATATCGATAAAGAGATATCGGTGATCGTTGCCAGAAGTCCTTCAGGAGAAGTAAAAAGTTTTCCCGTTGTGGAGATGGTTTTTCATCCGGAACACAATCTGGTGGATTATTTGATCAGTCCGGCTTCATTATCTAACGAACAACATATAAGAGCAAAAGAATTGGCTCAGAGGTTGGCAAACAATCTGGGAATAGTAGGTTTACTTGCTGTCGAAATGTTTTTAACATCGGAAGGTGAGATCATAGTTAACGAAAGTGCTCCAAGGCCACACAATTCAGGACATCAAACTATAGAAGGGAATTTAACTTCTCAGTTTCAACAGCATATTAGAGCAATCTTAGATCTTCCTTTAGGAGATGTCCGCGCTGAAAAAATTTCTGCAATGATAAATCTGCTCGGGGAAAAAGGGTACGAAGGGGAAACCGCATATTCTGGGTTTGAAGAAATTTTACAACAATCCAATATTCATATTCATTCTTACGCTAAGAAAAAAACAAGGCCATTTCGTAAAATGGGTCACGCAACTATTGTCTCAGATTCACGAGTTGATATTGAGAATCAGATTGACTATATAAGAGAGACTTTTAAAATTATTTCCAAATGAAACCACTTGTAGGGATTATCATGGGTAGCAGCTCCGACCTTTCGGTCATGAATGATGCTAAAATCATTTTAGAAGAGTTTAAAATTCCTGTTGAAATTGATGTGGTTTCAGCACACAGGACGCCTAAACTGATGGTTGAATATGCAGAAACAGCTCGTTCACGTGGTTTAAAAGTTATTATTGCTGGAGCTGGGGGAGCTGCTCACTTACCTGGGATGGTTGCATCACTAACTTCTTTACCTGTTATCGGAGTTCCCATCAAATCGAGCAATTCGATAGATGGGTGGGACTCGGTTTTATCAATCCTTCAGATGCCTGGAGGGGTTCCGGTAGCTACTGTTGCACTTAATGGAGCTAAGAATGCGGGTATATTAGCAGCTCAAATCATTTCAACATTCGATGAAGATATAGGATTGATGCTAGTAAATTATAAAGACAAGTTGATAAAGAAAGTGGATGGGATGAGGGGAAGTATAAAATTTGAAAACACTAGTTAGACTTTCTTAATAGAATCTTCCTTTTGACCATTAAATCAAGAGATAAGCTACTTAATAAACCAAGACTTGTTATTAATACAATGGATATGGTATCGGGAAAAGACTTGATTAGAAAAGCTACTAGTATAAACATTAAATTTACTATGGAGAGTAAAAAGACAGTTTGAGAATGGCTGAGCCCTAATCGTAATAGCATGTGGTGTATATGTGTTTTATCTGGAGTAAATGGTGATACTCCTCTGATTATTCTGGATATAAATGTTCTTAACGTGTCTATAATTGGAATTGCTAAAATAGCTAGAATAAAAGCTAGTGGCGAACTAATGGTTTCATTGGGTGTATTTATAAAATCTAATACCAATATTGAGTTAAAGAAACCTAAAAAAAGAGCTCCTGTATCTCCCATAAAAATCTTTGCTGGCTGCCAATTATAAACTAAGAAAGCAACTATTGAGGCTATTAATATAATTACGGCGTCCGACATTAATGATTTAAACGAATTAGTAATTAAAAGTATATTAAATACAGATAAGGTAATGACTGAAATTGAACATGCTAGTCCATCTATTCCATCGATTAAGTTGTAAGAATTAACAATACATAGGAATACTAATGTAGATAGTACGACTCCTAACCAATAGGGTAAATCGTATATACCTAGAAAACCATTTAGTGATTTTAAATGGTAATTATTAAAAAAAATAATCAATAATATTGGTAGAATTTGGCTTATAAGCTTTTCCTTAGCAGGAATGGGAATAATGTCATCTCTCAAACCAATAAACAACATCATCAATAATGATAATATTATGTACTTGACTTCAGACAGTTCACTTATTTCGAATGTAAATAATAAACCACAAAAGAAGGAAAATACGAAGATTACTCCTCCCATTGAAGGAACAAGCTTTTTATGAATTTTTCTTTTATTTCGTAATTCTAATACACTGTATTTTGTCAGTATATTCTTAAATATAGGAGTAAGAAATAATGTAAATGAAAACGAAATTACAGTTCCTAAGATTGAATCAATGAGCATTCTCCTGACCTTGAAAAATTGAAACTATTGTTTGAATAATGATTTTAATATCAAGTAGTAATGACCAGTTATTTATATAAAATCTGTCCATTCTTACCCTATTTTTCATCATCAATAGATCTTTTGTCTCACCACGATACCCTTTCATTTGAGCTAGACCAGTAATTCCTGGTTTAACATTGTGTCTCGACATAAACTTATCTACGATTTTGGAATACTCTTGGGTATGTACAAGCATATGGGGTCTTGGACCAACTACCGACATTTCACCTTTTAATACATTAAGAAATTGAGGCATCTCATCAATACTTGTTTTTCTAAGAAAAGCACCAATTTTAGTTATTCTAGAATCATTTTTGCTAGCCTGCATTAAATCAGATTGACTGTTAATCGCCATGGTTCTAAACTTATAGCAAATAAAATTTTGGT
The DNA here is from genome assembly GCA_039030555.1 of Bacteroidota bacterium. Taxonomy (GTDB): domain Bacteria; phylum Bacteroidota; class Bacteroidia; order Cytophagales; family Cyclobacteriaceae; genus JBCCDY01. Next base: position 205,110 of record JBCCDY010000008.1, on the reverse strand, counting down.
TATTAAGACCAGTCCTTTTCTGTTTAAATAATAAAGGACCCCTAGACTCAAGTTTAATTAAAATATATAATAAAGGTGTTGTCCAGCTTAGAACAAGCAGAATAATTATTAGAGAAAAGAAGATGTCAAAAATTCTTTTAAGAAATTTATTTCTCGAATTATCTAGAGGAATAGATGAGACATTTAAAACAGGTATATGATCAAATCTTTCCAGCTCGATATTTCTGGTTGAGAACCCTCTGAAGTCAGAAACAAGCTTTACTTTTACTAAATTATCTTCCGCAAAATCTATTATTTCCTGTATTACCTCATACCTTATATAAGGTATACAGCATAAAATTTCATCGACTTCTCCTTCCTTAATGAGTTTTTCAACGTCATCAATCTTTCCCAAAGTCTCAGACTCACTCGCAGTATTATCAAAAACACCCTTGAACTTGTATCCATATTCAGGGTGTGAATTTATTACAACCTTTAACTCTTCTGATAACTCCCCATAACCAACAATAATAATGTTTCTGTAATTACCTCCCTGTCTTCTATAATTGTGTATGAAATAAGTAGATCCTGCACGCCAGACTAAAAAGCTAATTAAAAATTTTGCATAGAATGATAAAAACCAACGGATTTCTATTCCCAAATCATTTTGAAGTAAAACGAGAAGGGAAAAAAAACCAATATGTATAAGTACAGCTAATATGAGTGGTTTTATTGTTTTATAGAACTCTATTGTTCTAGAGAAATGATAAATCTTCAACAAAAGGGCTATTGTGATCCATATTAGATTACAATAAATCATTACAAAAATGAATTCAGGAGAATCCAATGAGAGCTCTTTCTGGAAAGACTTAATGAATGTCCAGTAAAAAGCTACATTTAGCAAAAACGAGTCTACTATGATTGTTATTGGGGTAATTAGAAAACTCAGCCTTGGACGCATTAAATTTTTATATAGAAATAATTATAAAATTAGTAATTCTAATAGATTAAACTTAGTTTATTTAGCGTCTAATGAGTTTCAGGAAATACTTATGGATAAATAACAAAGATATATACTTCTTAACCAAATATTTATGATAAGTACATCCTAAAAAATGCTTTTGTTGAAAGTTTTAGTAATTTTCTTCAGAGAGTTTTCATTACTAATATTGCAATTCAGGAGAGACCTTTAGCAAATAGCGCCATGAAAATTATAACTACTTCTCATAAATCAATAAAATAGCAAGTTGTGATCAATACTTAACTACGGGTACAATGTTAGAAGCGAAGATTTTGAACCATACACTCTGAATCATCTAAAGTAGTTATTATGATAATCATCAAGCTCAAATTATTACCTATCCCAAATAACAGGATATAAAAGAAATTAAGACCGTTACAGGGTGATTTTATCTATTTGTAAAGAGTAGGCGTGAGTGATTAGCTTAGAGTTATGAACAAGCAACAATCACTTACCCTAGCGGATAGCATTTGCAATCTACGTAGCCGCAAGATCAAAAAGACATTTTTTACCCAGATGAACACCCTCATAGATTGGAATCAAGTAGAAGGAGTCATCTCTAAATACTATACTAAAGTGAAAAGTGCTACCGGTAAACCAGCTTACAGTGGACTACTGCTGTTCAAAGCCTGTCTACTACAGACCTGGTATGGTATGGTTTGAGTGATTATGAAGTAGAAGATCGGATCAATGACAGTTTATCTTTCAGCTATTTCTGTGGGATGAGCATAGATCAGGTAGCCCCAGACCACAGCACCATCAGCCGTTTCAGAACCCTGATGACTCAGAAAGGGGCTTATGAAGAATTATTCCGGTCGATCAATGCTCAATTAGAAGCTCATGGTATTATCGTCAAGACAGGAGCTCTGGTAGATTCCAGTATTGTAGATACTCCTCTTAAGCCCAAGGGCTCTTCAAGATACGAGGTATTAGATCAAGACAAACAAGAAGACGCGATTGTAGATCAACCAGTGGAAGTGAAAAAGGACATAGCACCCAGTGTAGATACAGAAGAAGCCTGGGTCAAAAAGGCTGGTAAATTACGATACGGATATAAAAAGTACCATCTCACCGATGATGAAGGCATGATCATGGGACTATTAACTACTCCTGCCAATGTCAATGAGATCAGTAACCTGGAAGAAGTACTAGATACAGTCAACCTTCCAGAAGGAACCACCCTTAAAGCCGATAAAGGCTATCAATCACAGAAGAACTCAGAGATACTTCAAAGACGAAAGCTAAAGAACCATATCATGAAAAAGGCCAAAAGGAATAAGACCCTGACCCCTTGGGAGAAGAAATTCAATAACCTCATAGGCAAGACGCGTTTCAATGTAGAGAGAAGTTTTGGCAGTATCAATCGCTGGTTTAGTGGCGGAGTGGCTCGCTACAGAGGGCTTGAGAAAATGCACACACAGAACCTAATGGAGGCCATTTGTCATAATTTATACCTATCCCCTGGGATTATTGCCTCTAATGGAGTCTAAAAACAGTAAAATTGAAGAAAAAAGCTCCGAAATAGAGCAAAACAGAATAAGAAAATCCTGTTTTAGCTCGAAAATTCAGAATCTAAAACCTATCCCTCAAAATAGAGAGTTTTGCAACGGTCTTAAATTTTTCACATAGCTGTTTTATAGATAAACTTTATCAGCTAAACTAATGCTGATATTTTAGCGATTCTTCAAATAGTCTTTTATACTTTTCATTCACTTTTGACCAATTGTAGATCTTATCAATCTTTTCTATATTATTTTTTATTGCTCCGAGTCTTTTTCCCTGATATTCGTTTGATTTGAACAACTCATGAATGTCTTTAGCATTAATAAAATAAAGAGCATCGTTACCTAGAATTGATTTATTGAATATGTTGCTATGTGCAACTATAAATGCTTTCGAAGCCATAGCTTCCAAAAGTGATGGATTGGTTCCTCCAACAGAATGTCCATGAAAGTAAAGGTTTGAATAATATCTCAAATTATCTAATATTTTTTGATCATATATAGAACCAAGAAATCGGTAATCTGTCTTCTGTTTCCATTTAAGTTTAAGTTTTTTTCCATATGAATTCTCAGTGCTTCCTATGATTAACAGGGGTATTTCGGAATATTGAGCTCCCTCAAGGATAATGTGAATATTGTTTTCAGGCTCCATTCTTGCAACCAAAATGTTAAAATTGTCAGGTTTAACATTAAAATCTTTTAAGATTTTGATTTCAGGAGAATTGAATGTATCAGCACCATATGGGATATAGTTGGAATGTCGATCATATTTATTTTTGAGATAACTTCTAATACCTATTGAGTCAGATACCAAAACATCACTAAATACAATTGCAAGATATTCAGCTAATTTTAAGAACCTACGGACAGCCAAATTGTACTTGGACCTTTTCCATTCCAGGCCATCCATATTAGTAATTGTCAGAGACTTTCGAGGTAGCAGAAATCCCCAAATAGAGCTGCTGGTATATCCCAATTGTAATATAATATCGAACTTCTTCTTCCTGGTATCTAAAATGCAATTTAAATCATATATGAACTGACCAAAGGTTCCTAGTTTATTTTCGGGATCATTTTTGTGAACGATATTTATACCATTCCAGTTTGATTCCTGAAAAGGGTGTGATGAAGAATTATATACAGTAATATCAACTCCCTGCTTCACTAGGTATAGAGATAGGTATTGTGCAAATTGTTCAAAACCACCGTAGTTATTGGGGATTCCCCTTGTCCCGATTATTGCTATTTTCAAGTCGGATGTTAGTTTGAGTAGTATAAATAAATAGAAAACAAGCGTATAAAACTATGCCTTTTTGTCGATTCAATGCGGATTCGGTCATTCCGTAGAGACTAAAAATTATGATGAATGACAGGCCGGTCCATAAATTGGACTTTATAAAATTTCTTAAGAAAAAAAAGAGTTGTGCTATTAATACAATCAAACCAATTATACCAGTGGCCATGGCCGTTTGCAAATACATATTATGAGCATTAAACTTATTTTCTAGCGCAAGAGAAGGGCCAAACACTTCATATGCTTGTAGAGTAACAGGTTCAACATCTCCAATACCTACACCAAAAATCAGATTGTTTAAGAATACATGTTCGATAAGAACCCACCATTGTTCAAGCCTCAAAGAGAAATTTCCTGAAAACAGCCCAATATCTTCATTAATCGATACGGCATTAAGAACACGGATTTTCAATACTGGATTAACTAAAACCAATGTTATTAATAATGCCATTAACAAAGCTGTCAGTAAAAAAAAGTAGGGCAAAGAATTTGTGTTCTTGAAGTAAAAAAAGCTAGTGATTAAAAAAACGAAAACGGTGGTAATGATGATGTTCTTCCCGGACAAAAAAATTAAAAATATCATGAGAATAATTAGTAAGAATACTTTTGTTCGCTTTTTGATCCTTAAGTCTATTATATGATAATTGAATAAATCGAACAGTATAATGAAGAAAGCAGTACTAATCATAAGTGATAAGTAGCCCGAGTGTATGTCTAAACCTCGACTTAGATAGTGATAGGAAAATGCCCATGGGTGTAGGTGATACCATGGTAGGTTGTGTTCTTTTGTATAATGATAATTACTCACAAAAGATGTCACAATACAAATTACAATTGAGACAAAAACTACAACTAAAAAGACTTTGTAAATGTAATTGATCTTATGACTATCGATTGAAGATGAATTTAAAAAGGCTAAAGGTAATATCAGAAATGCGCTATTTCGAATGAGAAAGTCGAAGCCTTTACCCTGGTCGGTTGAATATAAAGCACTTAGAAATAAAATAAAGAAATATGCAAGGAGCAGTATAATACCTGGATTGCGCTCTGGATACTTTACTTCCTTACTAGTTGTCAGAATTAGCACCGTTGACAAAAAAAGTGCTATTAGAGGTACGGCATTGATTGTTGCAGAAAATGGCAGCGTAGCAAAAACGATAACAAGAGTGTAATAATAGAATTGAGATAAAAATAACTTCATAATATTCGGTAGGACCTGCTACTGTGATCTTGGTTAATCTTTAAATTTATTATCTTTTCTAAGTAAAAAGCCTAAAGTTAGCATATACCCACTACATGAATTTGGACTTAATGCAACCTCATTGAACACCATATTAAAAAAAAATGCAATCAGTATTGAAAGATAAAAAACTCTATATCTTGGGCTGGGCATGCGCCCTAACCTATTAAGAAAACTTAGAAAGAAACTGATGAAAACCAATAAACCAGGAATTCCAAGCTGCCCAATTACCATTCCTAATCCTGACTCTTTAATATCCTGATTTAGAGCAGATCCAAATTGATTGGAAATAACCCCAACGTTTCCTAATCCTAAACCAAGAGGGTGCTTAAAAATGGAACTAAATGAACTAAAGAAACCATCAATGTGAGCAAATACACTATTGGCTTCATTTACTTTTGCCCAATAGATGAAGTAGATACCTGCAATAAGAATTAGAGGAGGAAAGAATAAATAGGCTAGTTTTCCAAATTTTATCGGAGCAAAGAAAAAGAGAAATACGAGGACTCCGAGAAAAGCCCCTTTGGATACCGTGAGGATTATCATAATAAAGCAAAGTAAAAGCGTAATTCTTTGCTTAAGTAACCAGGAAATCATAAACAAGAGAAATAATGTAGTGCCAAAATTGATCGGGTCGGCATAAGTAGATACCATCCTTCGTATGTAATTTCCATTTATTCGCTCTGAGGCATAAAAATTACCCGGAAGTCCATTTCCTTTAATATTCAAACTTTTCTTTAGCCATAGTTCTGAGAGATTCAACTTTCTCCATAAATCATTATCAACGAACAACTCATAATAACCAAAAAGAAACAAAAAGAGAACTGCAGCAGTCAGGATTTGGATAAAAGGTTTCCTTGATTCTTCAAACAGATTCTCCTTAAATTCATATCCGATTATGGCAAAAATGAATAGTGCTGTGAGGTTACGAAATGAAGCGAAAATCGATAATATATTAGATGAGGTAAGTAATAGACTGGCCAATGTGATTGAGGTCATAACCATTAACAAAAACACCCATAAGATCATTTTTTTATGTCTTGCACGCTTGATTAACAATATGGCTATGAGGGGAAAAAAAGAAATGTAGTTCAAGACAATAAAGACCTTAAGAGACAAACCATCTATAAAATAGATATTTGCTCCTAGCACCACATTTTGTAAGGCTGAAATGAGTATTGGCATCCAGAAAATGACAACATACTCTTTCTTATAATATAGTATAATGGGAAGAGTAGAAAAGAAAAGAAGAATAGCCAGTAGAGCCAGGATTATATTTATTCTGCAAAGTGAAACCGAGAATAAATAAAGCAATCCAATTAGGATTAATAATTTACTTTCTCTGTGGAATGATAGCACCTTTATATCTTTTCTGAAATGTAGCGGTGTGACTTGGAGTAAGGGATTCTAAATACATACCAGAGTTTTCCGCATTATTCATCCACTCATTGAGTTGATCCCCATGCACATTCTTTACATATTCATTTTTATCCTTTGGGTTGTTTACGTAAAAATCGAAAAAACCCGGATAAGAATTTCTTAATTCCTCCATGTACTCGATATAATTGTATTCATTCGAGCTTTCCCAAAAACCTTCATCACCTTCTTTTCTTCCATCGAAGCCTATGAAATATACCTTTTTGGATATATTTGCTGCAATGGGAAGCAGTAGCATTGTCAGAACATTGTGATTTGGAGCAGCTGTTGGTAAATCCCTTTTAAAATTCATGAAAGGATTTCGTTCATTCCTATTGAAAAGAGGAAGGAGCTGGTTTTTCAGAGGATAGAATTCCTTTAGAACAAATGGGTGAAAGATATGTGGATAACAAAACACCAGCTTATCATCGTTCTCTAATCTTTTATAACAATCCTTTCTAAAGGAACTTGCATATTTTGTATTTGAAAAGTGATGAATGGCATCGCCTGCAACTATTATGTTTGGCCGTAATTTTGCCCACAACTTATCACTTTTGACAATGGTATTACACGCTATTATTATTTTGTCTTGTTTAAAATCATAATCTACAGCAGAAATCAAAGAAGGTCCGGTTCCCAGGACCATAGAGGTGTCAAGAGAGCTTAGTCTTTGCTTTAATCGACTCCATTTAATTTTGGATTCCGATTCTAATATGCTCTTCTCATTATTAAAGTAGTAAATATCCGAATACAGGCGATGAATTGACCAAGCTGATACTCTGCAAAGATCATCGTCAATGTTATAAGTATTTAACCAAATACGTTGCCTATTACTATATCCCTGACCTAAAATGACAATTGGTTTGAAGGTCAATAAAAAATAGAATTTTTTGAACCAATCCAATTTTTCAATTTTCAAAAGATCTACCTCATTTGATGAAAAGTATTGAAGATCTTCTTGAATCTGGAAAGTCTTATCTTCTGAGATAAGCGCATTGGAGTATATATAAATTTTACTTCCGTAAGTAACCTTAAACCATCTTCCAAAAAAAAGATAGATTTGATTTAGAAGCAATAGAATTCTTCTCATTTACTAAAAACAAACTCTTTTAAGTTTTCAAAGTCTGAGGAGGGTACGCTTATTATATTTCCCCAACAGTCTGGATCCACATCTTCACTTTTTTGTGTAAAACCTTTCCATTTATGACCGGATCCATATTTTTCGAGTGGATACCATTCAGAGATGACAGATTTAAACCCATTATCTTCTAGAAACCTCAATATATCTCGAAGTTCGTATCCTAGCTTTTGAGTTTTCTTGTTGTCATATTCACAAAGAATAATATCGATTTGTACATTTTCATAGTCGATTCCTTTAAGAACAAAGAAGTCATATCCCTCGGTATCAATTTTTAAAAAATTAATTACAGATATCTCTTCCTCATTTAAAAAGTCTTTTAGCGGTATAATATCAACGTATTTATAGGGCTTATGTGATTCATGGAAATTGTTTAATCCTTTTATACCCATAGATACGTCGCTTGTGTAAAAAGGTAGTTTACCTTTCTTGTCTGCTACAGCAACGTCATGAATTTCTATATTACAATTGTACTGTTCGCAATATTCAGTGAATTTGGCCCTGTTGATATCATCCGGTTCAAATGCAATTACCTCCCAATTCTTCTTATTAAAGTAAATAGAAATCTCACCCTCAGCAGCCCCAACATCAACCAAAAGCTTTCCTTTTTCTTTCTTTTTGAGCTTAGTAGATAAGTACTTGTATATCAATTGATATTCATCGAACTTATTCCAGTTTAAAATACTAGCGATGGTTCGTCTAGACGAATATGAAAGATTTTTCAGAAGCCAACTCTTTAATTTCTGCCGAAGGCTCATAGTATATATTCTAAATTAGAAATAATTCGAATGGATAAAAATAAAGGATATTAGTAATAATAAGGGAAATAATGCTGTATTCATTTCAAACTTCAAAGCACTGGTTTTAAGCAGTTGATGTGACTTGTAAGCTGAAATGGTTGTAAAAATCATAGCATTTCCGATAAGAAGACCTACTGGAAAAGACAATACATCTAAACAGGAATAAAGAATACCGATTAGTGCTAGTGTGATAATGAAGTTTAATCCATTTACATAATGCCAGATAATCTTATTTGAAGTGCTGACGATTTGACTATGCATAGCTCCATACCTCTCAAAAAAAAACGAAAGCCCCAGAATATAAAATAAATTTTCATTCCCAAACTGAACCTCCTTTCCAAAGTAGTTTAGGATACGGATCCCAAATGATAAGAAGAATACGATAGATAGTGAATAGACCCAAAAAGATCTCTGCATGAAAGTGACAACCATTTCCACGAATTTTTCTGTGTTAGCAGTAGCCCTCAATTTAGACATCACTGGGATTTTACTGTAAAATGGAGCCTGTGAAAAGGTGCTTATTCCGCTTACTATTCTAAGATAGATCAAATATACTGCAGAGTCAGAAGCACTTGCTAATTGGGCATAAATTAAGCCCGTCGATTGAGTAAGTCCTGTTGCACATATGATTCCTACAAGACTTTGCCACGCGCTAGGCCAGATTTCAGCAAAAACATTGTCTTCCAGTTTGCCAATCAAGCCTTTTCTTCTCGCTGTAACACTTTGGATTACTGAGCTTTTTCTATAGATCAGCCAGGTGAATATATGGACAGATTGGAAAACTAAAAAAAAGACCAGAACGGAATTGGATAAATAAAAGCCTATTAGAGCTAATCCTATAAACAAAGCATTCATGAAAGCATCTATTCGCTTTTGTTCAGCTACATGATTCAATCCCAGAAATACATTGATATACTTCCTTGCATTGATTGAAAAAATAGATGTTCCAATTATAATTAGCCAGGTCATCCAAAGTTCTAACGATTGATTGGTCAGCTGAATTGGGTGTTGTAAAACCATAGATCCCGCAATCAGCATTACAAATAACTGCAGGACCGATAAATAGAAGTAAATCCTAATCATCGTGTTGAATACAGAAGATAGCAGTTCTTGACGGTCACCTTTCAAATCCAATTTCGAGACATCACTGAAATTGCTGGCGAAATTGCCTACTCCTTCATTGGCATATGTAAATGCTCTTAGAAAAGTGGTTCCAAATCCAATATCAAGTAGATTCTGAATAGTAATAATGGTCATAAATAGAGCCCATACATTTAAGGTTTCGGCAGGCAATCTGTTTACTACCAGAGGAATTATCAGTATAAAAATAGAGATCTTAACAAAGAAGCTTAGCCAAGTTGTTAAAGTCGGGGACTGCAATAGTCTATTCACAACCGAAGTTAAGCCCATGATTATAACTCATGGATTAGGTTGTTTACAGCCATGGTTCCTTGCCTTTCTACACTTTGATAAGTTCTGGAGCCGATATGAGGAGTGATAAAGATATTTGAATAATTTCTGAAGGGATGATTTGTCTTCATAGGCTCTTCATCTAGAACATCTGTAAGGTATCCAGCTAATGTTCCATCATCTACACCGTTCATTATGGCATCTTCATCTACCAAACCACCTCTTGCGGTATTGACAATTACCGTACCCTGATTGATGGATTTCTCAATCAACTCTTTGTTAATTAATCTGCTGGTTTCTTTTGTTAGAGGAACATTTAATGAAATAATCTCTGAATTGCTAACCAGTGATTCTATATCCGGACAAATGGTTACGTCGATAATTGCTATGTCCTGTTTTTTTACATAAGGGTCATAACCGTACACGTCCATACCCAGCGCTTTACATCTTTTAGCAAGCTCTTGCCCAATTCTGCCTAGTCCGATTATACCAATCCTCTTTCTGAAAATCTCATGTCCAATCAGTCTTTTCCATTCACCATTCCGCGTATAATGAATTTCTTCAGGAATATTTTTGTAAAATGAAAACAACAAGGCCAGTATATGTTCAGATACGGTGATATGATTAACCCCTTTACACCTCACAACTTTGATTCCTAGATCTGATGCAGCTTCAAGGTCGATTTTATCTAATCCTATACCATATTTTGAAATTACTTTAAGCTTACCTGACTTACCTTTTTGCAATACTTCACGAGTATATTCATCATCCCCACAAATTATAGCATCGTATTGACCAATTAAAGGTAAAAGCACATCACTTTTAACCGGTCCCCTGAGGTAATCTACATCAAATCCAGTTGATTTAAGTACGTCTTGATGCTTTCCAGGGGTATCTTGAAAAGATGTTGAGGTAAGTAATATTTTCATGTTTTAGGAAAGGAGACTTTCTAGTTCATAAAAGTCTGCAAACCTAATACCATTAAATTCTTCAAGCAAATTAACATTATCCTTATGCGTCCTGAGGGCAAAATCAATACCTGAACTTCGGGCAGCATTGAAATCTGATAGAGCATCTCCAAGGAATAGAATGCTTTCCCTTGATAAGTTATGAGTATCAATAATATGTTCTGTCCAATAGTCTTTTTTTTGGGGTGAGCCAAATGCTTCAGTGAACAGATTTTTTATGGAACGCCTCTTAAGGATTTCTATAATTTCGTTTGTGGGAGTACCTGTTATTATCCAGTTGGTGGTTCCTGACCCAATTTTTTCCATGAATTCCATGAAGCCATTTACATATGGCGAGTTAACTACACCATCTAGAACAAACGTGGAGAAAGTGTTTGCCAACTCATTAATTTTTTGATTATCCACAGCTATACCCACATACTCTTCATGATATATTTTGAATTTTTCAAATCGTGAAATACCTCCGTTGTTGATATGATGATGTAATACCTTTTCAGCTATGTCCTTACCAAAGGGTTCATACATCTTTCGAAAGGCATTTGCTTTAACTTCCAGTGATTCGGCGATTACGCCATCAAAATCAAAAAACAGATATTTATACTTCATGTAGAATATTTGCTAAAACAGTTACCGGTGCCCCGTCGGCCAAATCAAAGCGAAAAGGAGAAACTATTATTTGTTTGAAGATTGTATTAGAATCAATAAAGGTGAGATCCATATCTTCTATTATCAGAATGTCATTAACCGAAAGAAATTCGCGATGAGCAATTCTACCGATTTCTCTATGCTGGTAACTGGATAGTGATATTGAATCAAATCCTATTGCACGAAGATTAGGCAACTTCTCTTTGAGGAAAGCAGCTGTTTCTGGAGCGAATCCAGGGTTGTTCTGCCAATATTCGTTGTCTGATCTCTTGTAACAATATCCTGTTTTGATAATAAGTATATCTGTTAAATCAGAGTAATCAAAATTCCCTAAATAGTCAGGAGATATTAATAGGTGATTGTCTGAGCTTATTGGTTCAAGTTCAATTACTTTAGGATGGTCAAAAATGAAAAAGTCCGCTTCATAATCATTTCCTGACTTTCCATTCAAATCAAAATGTAAAGGATAATCGATATGAGTTCCGAAATGCGAAGGAAGACTTATCGCGGTGTTATTACTTGAGTGACCCTCTGCTTGATTTCTTATTCGGCTAATTTGGATACGGTCACCGTTCCCATAACCACTCATCGATTCATTTAACGAGTATGACAGATATTCCCAAGACGTTTTCATTGATCTGCTTGATTATTCTTATGGACTTCTTTAATGCACTCAAGTATACCCTGTCCCATATCAATGTATGGATTTGCTATTAGCTTTCTGCTAAGCGTTGGGTGAAATGAATAAGGTGTAATTCTGTAGTGGTTTGCATAACCATCTTTTGAAAAATTAATTTTAACTTTTGAGCCTAGCGTTTCCTCAATCATTCTAAACAGGTCTAACCGTCTCATTTTTTCCGCACCAGTCAGTATAACGTTTTGATTTATAAAATCATCTGATAGGATATCAACAGAAAGTCTGGCTGCATCCGCGGCATGAATGTACTCTCGAATTTCTTCTCCATCACCTGGATGATCAATTTTTCCGGCCAAAATAGCTTCTTTGATGATGTGATAAATATAATTGTTATCATATCCTCTTTCGCTGTAAACAGAACCATATCTAAGGATAGTATACTTTAGACCATATCTTTTTTGGTACTCTTCTATAAGCTTCTCACTAGACAATTTACTTATTCCATAAAATGACCCCTTATTGTTTACTGCATATGCACTACTAGCATAAATGAATCTACTAATAGATCCTAGGTTTTTAACAGCTTCAAGAATATTAAGGTTGCCCATAATATTTAGCTTAACAGTAGAATATGGATCATTAATAGCCCTATCCAAGCTCGAAAAACCAGCAAGATTGTAAACAAAATCGTAGTTGCCATCAATAATCTCACTTACCTGCTTTGAGTTAAGAATATCACAATTCTTAAATCGTTTTGTATCAAAGTATTTTGGTAACTGTAAATCTGCAGCATATACATCAAAACCTTTTAATAACAAGTCTTCAACCAGATATTCTCCTAAGAATCCAGTTCCTCCGAAAACTAAAACCCTTTTCATTTTCTGATAATTTTGATTACCTCTTCTCTTGCTTTTTCTCCTAGAAACAGGAAATCAAGACTAAATCCTAAAAAACTATATCCTTTTCGAATTTTATCATTGAGTTGTATATGATCGGGAGGAATGACATGCATTCCAAGGGGTTTATCTAGTTCCTTGCATATTTCTTCAATAACTCGAATAGCATCCATCACTTCTTTATCTTCAAATTGTCCTGGTTTTCCCAATGATGCAGAAAGGTCATATGGGCCTATAATAATTCCATCCACCTCATTCAAGCTCAAAATATCTTTTAAGTTTTTAACGCCATTTATATGTTCAATCTGACAGATAATAACGGACTCCTCCTTTAGCCACATTCTATATTCTTCAAAACCTATTCCAAATTTTTGAGCTCGTGCCAGTCCAACCCCCCTTTTACCAACAGGAGGATATTTAACATAGTTAATAGCTTTTTGTGCATCCTCCTTTGAACAAACCATTGGAATAATAACACCAGTTGCTCCAGCGTCCATTACTCTTTTTATAACTACTTCTTCATTTTTGCTTACCCGAACCAAACTAGATTTTCCAGACTGATTGATAGTACTTATCATTTGTTGTGTGGTTTCAAGATTTATAACAGAGTGCTCTAAGTCGATAGCAAACCAATCAAAATCTGCTGTTAGCAATATCTCTACCATAGATAGATGTCCAATAGTAATCCATGTACCAATTGATATTTGATTACTTTTTAAGGCTTGTTTCAAATTATTCTTCACAGCTATTATGCAATTTTTCAGCAATAAGAAAATCTTGAGGTTCGTCTATGTCAATACTTTCTATTTTTCCTATTTCAAACATTAGGGGCTTCTTACCAATTCTGCTATTTTGAGAATTGTGAAAGGACTTTTTAGAGAAAATATAAGCATTAGAATTCTCTTCAAATACAGGAGGTAAATCCTGTGTTCTAACTAATTCTTCAGGATTATGATTTATTGGATTACCATTTTCCCAATACAATCGTGTTTGCCATTTGGTAACGGTAAATAGGGAATCAAATTCAGGTATTTTTTTAAAGTATGTGTTTATTGCTGCAGCTAAAGTCGTGGGTTTAATTAATGGATTCGTACTGTGAGTTTGTAAATAATGTTCTCCTAAACTATTTGAAATATCATAATTAATAATATCATTCATGGGTACCGTATCACCACAAAGTTTACTAGGCCTTTCGTGAATAACTACTTTACTTGAAATACCAGTTGCGCTTTCTGCTATTTTGCCGGAGTCTGTATTTATGATAATTTGTTCGATACTTTCTATAACATCTAATTTTGTTAGGATACAATGAAAAAGCGGTTTACCATTAAATGATTTCAAGTTTTTGTTTGGAATTCTTTCCGAATGCCCCTTCATAGGTAGCAGAGCTTTTAGGGTTACCATATTTTACAATCAATGAACTTAATTTTTAAGAAAGTCTTATCGTTATGATGTGATTAAAAGTTGTTTCAATCTTTATTCAGAATTCAAATACCAATCAATTGTTTTTTCGATCCCGCTTTCGAAGTTCTCTTCTGCCAGCCAACCAAGTTCAGTTTCAATTTTTGTTGCATCTATGGCATATCTAAGGTCGTGACCTGGCCGATCCTTTACAAATGTAATTTGATCCTTATAGGATTTCCCAAATCCTAAAGGTCTTTTATCATCAAGTATTTCACAAATCTTATGGGCTATATACAGATTTTCCCTTTCATTGCGCCCGCCAATATTATATGTTTCTCCAGCTTTCCCTTTTTCAAATGCTAAGTTTATCCCTTTACAATGATCTGATACATATAACCAATCTCTAACATTTTTCCCATCTCCGTAAATTGGTATAGGTTCTTCAGATATCGCTTTTCGGATAATGGTGGGAATCAACTTCTCATTATGCTGTCTTGGGCCATAATTGTTAGAACAATTTGTTGTCACCACATTCATTCCATAGGTATGAAAATAACTTCGGACAATCATGTCACTTCCAGCTTTTGAAGCGCTGTAAGGACTATTGGGGGAGTAAGCAGTTGTTTCAGTAAAAAGTCCTTCGGCCCCCAGCGTACCATAAACTTCATCAGTGGAAACATGCAAAAATCTGGCTTCTTGAAAAGAATCTTTTACTTTAAATGGGCTTTCCATCCAAATATTTCTAGCTGTGTCTAGCAACACAAAGGTTCCGTTTATGTTAGTACGGATGAATTCTGCCGGACCGGAAATGGAATTATCTACATGCGATTCTGCAGCAAAATGAATTACCCCTGAAAAGTGAAACTTGTCAAATAGTTCTTTAACAAGCTCAGCATCGCATATATCACCCTCTATAAATTCGTGATTTTTATTATCGTTTAATCCGGAAAGGTTTTCAAGGTTACCCGCATACGTGAGCTTATCCAGGTTTATGATTTTGAAATCATTACGCTTATCCAAAAAGTGATGAATGAAATTGGAGCCTATAAAGCCCGCTCCACCAGTTACAAGTATATTTTTCTTCATTTTAAAGCGAGAGTGAAGTTTTTAATGCATTTAATGAAGGATTGATTTTATCTTTTTCCGAGATAATTAGTTCTTCAGGTTTCAAACCCCAATCAATGGATAATTCCGGGTCTGAATACAAAAGTCCTCCCTCATTTTCTTTGTTGTAAAAATTATCACATTTATAAAAGAAAATAGTGTCGTTTTCTAAGGTCACGAAACCATGAGCGACACCTCGAGGAGCAAAAAGTTGAGTTTTGCTTTGCGAGTCTAAAACTATCGAAAAGTGTTTTCCATAAGTTGAGGACTCTTTTCTAATATCTACAATTACATCAAGTACTTTTCCTTGTATAACTTGAACTAATTTAGCTTGTGCATATGGTCCGTACTGAAAATGTAGTCCCCTCAAGACTCCGTATTGTGAAAGAGATTGGTTGTCTTGAACGAAATTGACTTTTAGTCCAGTTTTTTCTTTAAATAGCTTTTCATTGTAGCTTTCAAGAAAATACCCGCGCTCATCTTCAAAAACTTTAGGTTTTATTAAATAAGCACCAGGAATTAGCGTTTCTTCAATGATCATCTTTTCAGAAGGTTTAATAGATATTTTCCATAGCCGCTTTTAACTAATGGTTTCGACAACTCTTTAAGTTGTTCAGCATTTATAAAACCCATTTCATAGGCAGCTTCTTCAATGCAACCTATTTTTAGATCCTGCCTCTCTTCGATTACCTGCACAAACTGTCCTGCTTGCATGAGCGATTCAAAAGTTCCTGTATCTAACCATGCTGTGCCTCGGTCAAGAATGCCTACTTTAAGTTTACCTTTATGAAGGTATTTTTTATTAACGTCCGTAATTTCAAGCTCTCCTCTAGGGCTAGGTTTTAAATTAGAAGCGATTTCAACAACATCATTATCATAAAAATATAAGCCTGGTACAGCATAATTAGATTTAGGGTGTTCGGGCTTTTCTTCAATGGAAACAGCTTTCCTGTTATTGTCAAATTCAACAACTCCATAACGTTGAGGATCTTGCACATGATAGGCGTACACCACTCCTCCTTCCGGATCTTTATTTTCCTGCAGTAAATCTTTAAGTCCGGTCCCATAGAATATATTATCACCCAGGATTAATGCAACGCTATCAGTGCCAATAAAATCTTCACCTAAAATAAATGCTTGTGCCAGGCCTTCTGGTTTGGGTTGTTCTTGGTATTCGAAACTGCACCCTAGCGATTTCCCATTCCCTAATAAGTTTTTAAACTTAGGAAGATCTTGAGGCGTAGAAATAATGAGTATTTCCCTTATTCCGGCCATCATTAGCGTAGAAAGTGGGTAATAGATCATCGGTTTATCAAAAACAGGCATTAGTTGCTTACTGACCGCCAATGTTATGGGGTAGAGCCGAGTTCCTGAACCACCAGCTAATATTATTCCTTTCATTTTTTAGTAGTTATATTATTCCAATACCAGGCAATCGCTTCCTGAATTCCCTGTTCAAAGCTATGCGATGGATCATATCCCAAAAGAAGCTTAGCTTTTTCGATAGAGGCCAAAGAGTGCGGGATGTCACCTTTTCTGAACGGTCCGTAATTTATTTTCACATTTTCAATTTCAGGATCAAATTTAGTAAGTGCTTTTTTGATAGATTCGACCATTTGATTGAGGTTATTCCTTTCTCCATAAGCTACATTATAAACGGAATTAAGGGCTTCTTCATTAGGGGTGGATGCCGCTAGAATATTTGCTTGTAATACATTGTCTATATAGGTAAAATCTCTGGAGTAGGAACCATCTCCATTAATAGTAGGTGATCTATGATCCATAAAGGTTTGAATAAATTTTGGTATTACTGCTGCATATGCTCCATCTGGATCTTGCTTTCTCCCGAATACGTTAAAATATCTTAGCCCTAATGTTTCAATTCCATAACTCGTGGAAAAGACAGAGGCATAAAGTTCATTAACATATTTGGTGACCGCATAAGGAGAAAGAGGTGCACCAATTTTTTCCTCCATCTTGGGAAGCTCAGTGGAATCCCCATAGGTCGAAGAACTGGCTGCATATATAAATCTTTTGACTGAGGATTCTACTGAAGCTTGCAGTACGTTTAAAAAACCGGATACATTTACTTCGTTAGTAGTGATTGGATCCTTCAAAGAGCGAGGGACGGAGCCTAACGCAGCTTGATGAAATACTATTTCTGTACCTTTAACTGCTTTGCGACAAGTTTCTATATCCCTAATATCTCCTTCAATACTTTTAAAAGAGTTGTAATCGAAACATATTTCTAAATTCTCTCTCTTTCCTGTGGAATAATTATCAAAACAAACCACTTCATTGCTGCTTTCTAATAAAAGTTCACAAAGGTTAGAGCCGATGAAACCCGCACCTCCGGTAACTAAAACTTTGCGCCCCTCTAATTGCATCACAATCTTTCTGTAACTTCTTCAGGATTCAAAAAACCTTTAACATCATATACTTTAGCTTCACCTTTTTTTTCTGACCAATTCAAATTCATGAACTGTGAGTGGGAAACAGCAAGTATTATCACATCGTAAAGTTCAATTGAGCACTTTTCTATCAATTCTATATTGTACTCGGAATATACCTCGGTTTTGTCAGCTTCAGGGTCATAAACATCTACTTGTGTGCCGTAAATTTGCAATTCTTTAATAATATCTATGACTTTTGAGTTCCTAATATCAGGACAGTTTTCTTTAAAGGTGATGCCTAATACAAGTGTTTTTGTCTCAGCAACAGGTTTGCTTCCTTTCATTAAAAGCTTAACCACCCTGTTTGCAATATGGAGTGGCATATTATCATTGATCCTTCGGCCAGAAAGGATAACTTCAGGATGATAACCTAAACTTTCAGCCTTATACGTAAGATAATAAGGGTCCACGCCTATACAATGCCCACCTACGATGCCTGGCTTAAAAGGGAGAAAGTTCCATTTGGTACTCGCAGCTTCCAGAACTTCCAATGTATCAATATTCATCTTATTGAATATTAAGGCCAGCTCATTTACGAAAGCAATGTTTACATCTCTCTGTGCATTTTCTATTACTTTCGCAGCTTCAGCAACTTTGATACTTGAAGCTTTAAATGTTCCTGCTTCGATAATAGATGCATACAACTGATCAACTTTTTCAGCTATATCAACTGTGCTGCCACTGGTAACTTTTTTAATGGTTGTTACACGATGGACTTTATCTCCTGGGTTGATCCTTTCGGGAGAATAACCGCAGAAAAAGTCTTCATTAAATTTCAGTCCACTTTGTTTCTCTAAGATGGGCACGCATATTTCCTCTGTACAGCCTGGGAAGACCGTCGATTCAAAAACAACTATGCTGCCTTTTCGAAGGTATTTTCCGACAAGCGCCGAAGCAGAAGTGAGCGGTGCTAAATCTGGTTTTTTATAAATATCTATAGGCGTAGGAACAGTTATGATAAAGAAATCTGAGTCTTTGAGTTCACCTTCTGCACTTGATACTTCAAGTTTATCAGAGGCTTTAAATTCCTCTGAGGTAACTTCTTTCGTGTGGTCAATTCCTTTTCTTAACTCCTGAATCCTTTTCTTATTGATATCAAATCCTAGTGTCTTGTACGTTTTACCAAACTCAACAGCAAGTGGTAAACCAACATAACCCAAGCCTATAATTGAAATTTTAATATCTCTCTGCATTTATCTGCAAATCTAATATTTATCCAGAAGAAGTGGTGAAAATTTAAAATTTATACCTTTGGCAGATTCTAATAGCTATTTTTTATGAACGAGGAAAGCAGAAAAGCAAATTACAATAATGACGAGATTGATCTAAGAGAATTATTTGCAGCCATAGGCAGATTTTTTAATAGAATAGGTAGATCATTCCTGAACCTAATCGTATCTATTAAAAATGCTTCAAAAAAATATGTACTGATTATACTAATTTCTGGATTGTTAGGTCTGCTTGGAGGCTCATCGGTAAAATTTCTATTCGATCCCTATTACGAATCTTCTATGTTGTTGAGATCAGTCCATTTAAATCTTGAGCTTATGGAAAATGCGGTTGATAAACTTGACCAACTTAGTTTTGAACGTAGTCATGATGAGCTTGCTAGAGTTTTGAACATCAATGAAGATAAGGCAAAGCAGATTCGTTCTTTTTCGGTAGAAGCTTTCGTTTCTGAAGAGCAGATTATAGAGTTGGAAACATTGAAGGAAAGCCTTAAAAGCGATATAAAGGATGAAAAAAAGTTAGAGCTTTTGATGGAGCAAGTGAAAATGGAAAAGCAGGATATCTTCAAAATTACTGTACAAACTTATGATGCTGTTTTACTGAATGATTTTACAGAGCCTTTATCCCTTTACCTGAAAAATAAACCTTATGTTCAAAAGCGTCTGGAGATAGAAAATAAAAATCGACTCTCTAAGAAAAACAAGATCGCCCGAGATAGGCAGAAACTTGATTCTCTAAAAGCTGTCCTCTTTCAAAACATATCGAAGTTTTCTGATAAAAGAAGGGAAGGTTCTAACAATGTAATACTTTCAGAGTCTTTCTTCGTAAATCCTTTAAGTGTATTCAAAGAGGATCTGGATTTACTGGAACAGGAACAAGAAATTGATGAAGAACTATACCTGAACCCGGACTTTGAAGTTATAGATGAATTCACTCAGTACACAAGACCAGCAAGTCCTGGTCTTATCGAAAATGCCTTCTACGGTTTACTTTATGGTTTGGGAGTAGCTTACTTAATAATCTTCCTTTTGTCTTTCAATACTTATTTGAAAGATTTCGAGGCTAAGAGGTAAAAATCTATCGTGAAAAGATTCTCTTACTTAACGAGTCTAATATTTTCTCAAGAGTGGAGGAATAAGAACATGCTGAACTCCTCATTGGTTTATCTTATTTCAGTCATTTTCATTACTTATATCTCATTTGAACTTAAAACTTCTTCCTTAAGCCCTATAACTTGGGTTACTCTGTTTTGGATCATTCAACTTTTCATTCAGGTTAATGTCGTTTCGAATAGCTTTAAAAGCGAATCTAGAGATCAATATCATTACCTCTTCCACCTCTGTTCCCCCCAGGAAATTTTTGTCTCAAGACTGACATTGAACCTTCTGATTGTGAATTCATTTTCGATATTGTCTCTGATCATTTACACTGTCGTTATGGGAAGTGTATCAACATCTAATCAATATCAGTTCCTGATCAGTCTGCTACTGGGATCAACTTCTTTAACCTGTACTCTGACCATGGTTTCCGCAATCGCCTCCCGCACTTCTAACAATTCAACTTTAACTGCGGTACTTGGCTTTCCAATTGTCTCACCATCAATCCTTATGTCATTAAAGGCTAGCTTTAATGCAATTGATGACCTTGATTGGTCAGTTAGTTATGATGAATACTTAGTCATGATTTCATTAAGTATTATTTCGATTTCATTAAGCTATATCTTGTTCCCTTATATTTGGAAGTCGTAAGGAACAACTTCAAATTTTTAATATGAATATTGCGAAAGACTGGTGGAAAATATTGTGTTTATTGATATTGTTAATAGTATTTGCTGTCGGGTTTTTAATAGAAGTGCCCAGGCTGCACATCATTAATGAAGGGATACGAAATACCTTTTTTCATGTGCCTATGTGGTTTGCCATGTTGATTCTCTTCGGCATTTCGGTTTTCTATTCTATTAAGTATCTGAACTCTCCAAATGAGCTATATAGCATTAAGGCAGGTGAGTATGCTAAAGTGGGTATCCTATTTGGCGTTCTGGGTTTGCTGACTGGAATGATGTGGGCGAGGTATACGTGGGGAGAATACTGGAGTGGAGATCCTAAACAAAACGGTTCAGCCATAGGACTTCTCATTTATATGGCATATTTCGTACTTCGAGGAGCAATAAACGAAGAAGAATTAATGGCTAGGATAAGTGCCGTCTACAATATTTTTGCATTTAGTTCTCTTATACCCTTAATGTATATTTTACCAAGACTCACCGATTCGCTCCATCCTGGAAGTGGTGGAAATCAAAACTTTGCTATGATCGATTTTGATAATAATTTGCGCTTAGTTTTATATCCATCAATTATAGGATTTATACTGTTAGGAATATGGATTGGAGATTTAAGAGTGAGAATAGAGCAAAACAAAAATATGCTCGAAGAACTATCTCAAAGCGAACTATAACTACATTTGTTTTACTGTTGATTTCAAGCCTTCAGAGCTTTGCACAGAGTGTAGAGATGGCTGATATCTTCCGATCAAATGGAAAAATTTATGTGGTTGTTGCTGTTGTACTAATCATTTTAGTTGTATTAGGAGTTTATTTAATAAATCTGGATTCCAAAACGAAAAAGATGGAAAAACGGCTTAAGGAATTATTAAAAAATAAAGAAGAATGAAAAGAGGACATTTATTAGCACTTGTTATAATAGCTGTAGCCAGTATGGTGATTATATCAACTGTAGGCGATGCTAGCTCTTACGTTTCATTTAAAGAAGCAAAAGATATTGCTGAAGATGGTAGTTCCAAAAAAATCCACGTCGTTGGGCAACTGAAGAAAAATATTCAAGGTGAGGTCGTGGGTGTGGTTCCCTCTTCAGATAGACTGTCGGTTTCATTTGTAATGGTCGATCAGGAGAATGTCGAACAACAAGTTTATTACAACGAACCGATGCCTTCGGACCTATTGATTTCTGAACAGGTAGTTGTTGTAGGTAATTATAAAAACGATCTTTTTGTAGCGGATAAAATTTTGCTGAAGTGTCCGTCGAAGTATGAGGAGGAGGAAATAAAGGTTTAAATCAATAATGATCCATTTTTTTGCAGGCCACTTAGGTCATTTTTTTTCGATACTGACATTTGTATCGGCTGTTATCTGTTTTTTCTCTTTCTACAAACACCAAGCTTCCGTGGAAGAGAATCAGTACTGGAGAAAGCTAGGGTTCTGGTCCTTTCTAGTGCATTCAGTAGGTGTTATAGGTGTGGTTACAACACTTTATTACATAATTGCTAACCATTATTTTGAATATCATTACGCCTACAGCCATTCTTCAAAAGATCTCCCATTTTATTATATGATTTCTGCTTTTTGGGAGGGGCAGGAAGGAAGTTTTTTGCTCTGGATGTTTTGGCATGTTGTTATCGGTTTTTTCTTAGTAGGTAAGAAAACAATTCAGAGATCAGCTTTTATGGCTGTTTTTATGGCTGTTCAAGCCTTTCTGAGTTCTATGATCCTTGGTGTTGTACTGTTTAATTTCAAATTAGGAAGTTCCCCGTTCTTATTGCTCAGAGATGTTTTAGAAGCCCCTATTTTTCAAATAAATCCAGATTTCATTCCAGAAGATGGCTCCGGCTTAAACCCTCTGCTGCAAAACTATTGGATGGTGATACATCCTCCCACATTGTTTCTTGGATTCGCGCTCGTTTTAGTGCCATTTGCTTTCTGTATTAGTGGGTTGTGGAAAGCCAACTATACAGGATGGATAAAAGAAGCTTTGCCTTGGACGCTTGTAGCTTCAATGGTTCTGGGTGTAGGAATAATTATGGGAGCTTATTGGGCATACGAAACGTTAAGCTTTGGAGGTTACTGGAATTGGGATCCCGTTGAAAATGCAGTCTACATTCCCTGGCTTATACTAGTAGCTTCCTATCATTTAATGATTGTTTTCCAAAAGAAGAAAACTGGAATGAAGGCGGCAGTTGTACTTACCATTTCTTCTTTCATTCTGATTCTTTATTCAACATTTTTAACCAGAAGTGGGATTCTGGGAAATGCGTCAGTACACTCTTTTACGGATTTAGGCCTGTCCGGTCAGCTTTTGTGTTATCTACTTCTATTTTTAGCTATTTCGGTTTGGGTAAGCTGGAAATCTTGGAGTAAACTTCCTTCCACAGAAAAAGAAAGTTCGACTTATTCCGGAGAGTTTTGGGTTTTCATTGGGGCTACGGTACTAGGGTTAATGGCCTTCCAGGTATTAATCCCAACCTCTATTCCGGTATTTAACGAAATAGCTCAATCAATGGGTTTTGATTCTAACATGGCACCTCCAGCCGATCAGGTAGAGTTTTACACAAAATTCCAATTATGGTTTGCTGTTGCGATTGTTCTTTTATCTGCAACAGGTCAGGTTTTATGGTGGAAAAGAGTTGATTCAAAAAATCTAAAAAGTGTTTTCTACTGGCCTGTTCTATCAACACTTATTGTTACAGCAGTAGTATTAATGGTAGGGAGGGTTACTGATCCTATTTACATTATAATTATCACTTCATCGATTTACGCAATATCTGCTAATGGTGGTGTCGCCATTCGATTAATGAAGTTAAACCCTAAACTTTCGGGAGGGGCAATTACACATATAGCAGTGGCTTTGATGCTTATCGGAATATTAACTTCTTCCGGGTATTCCAACATAGTTTCTATGAACAATACGGGTATGTTGTTGGTCAAAGATGCTCCTGATGAAATCAATAAGGAAAATGTATTGCTTTGGTTCAATGAGCCAAGACAAATGGCGGGTTACGAGCTTACTTACAAAGGAGCTAAAGTTATTGCTGAAGGTATTGATGATTACGTAGAGTATGATAAGCTGGTTTTTTTTAATGACAAAACCATAGCAGTTGCTAAAGAGGAAATCGTAAAAGGTGATGAAGTTGTATTCTCGAAAGGGGACACCGTAGAAGTTAAGTCTGAAAACACCTATTACGAAGTGGAATATTCGAACTCGAGAGGCAAAACATTTCAGTTGTATCCAAGAGCTCAAATTAATCCTGAAATGGGGGGATTACTAGCTTCGCCTGATATACGAAGGGCGGCTTTTAGTGATTTGTACACGCACATATCTATGGTGTCCGATCCTGAAGGCGAGATTGAATGGAGCGATCCGAGGGAGCAAAAAATCAAGAAGGGTGAACGGTTTTTTGTTAATGACTACGTAGCGGTTTTAGAAAGTGTAGGCACAGTGGAATATATTCCTGATGTAAAAATATTACCTGGTGATATTACCATTCAGGCGGTAATAAGAGTCTCTGCTAAAGAAGATCACTTTATTAAACCAGTGTATATCATTAGAGATAACCTCGTAGGGAGAATAGCAGATCAGTCCAGAAACATAGGCTTAAAGATCGTTTTGAAAAAGATCCTACCTGAGGAAGACAGTTTTATAATCGAAACTCAAACCACTCAAAAGGACTTCATTATTATGAAAGCTATTGAAAAACCGTTGATCAATATTCTTTGGTTAGGTACCCTACTAATGGTTGTTGGTTTCGTAATAGCAATACGAAGAAGATTTCTTTTATTAGAATAATTTCATTTTAAGGCTGTTTTTTATCAATAATTCTTAATTTCCATATTCCCAATAATTAAAGGTTTATGGAAGTTAAAAGAGTATTTGACCTCATTTATTATCAAAAGCAGAAATTCCCTCTGGAGAATGCTTTAAACTCTAAAGTTAATGGGGAATGGAAAGGCTATAGTACCCAAGAAGTTATTGATATCGTTAATGAGCTAAGTCTTGGGTTTTTGGAGTTTGGAATTGCCAAAAACGATAAGGTGGCCATAGTATCGGATAATCGTCCGGAGTGGAATTTTATAGACCTGGCTTTGCAACAAATTGGTGCTGTTAGTGTCCCGCTTTACCCTACTATTTCAGCTGATGATTATGCATACATTATGGATCATGCAGAAGTCAAATTAGCTTTCGCGGCAGATGAAGAACTTCTGAACAAACTCAAAGAAGCATGTGAAAAAATTGGAGAGCGACCGCTCTTCACATTTGATCCGGTATCGGGTGTGGAAGATTGGAATAAATTTCGAGCTACAGTACCAGAAAAGCTCAACGAACTTGAAGAGATAAAACAGTCTGTGGGTGAAGAAGATCTTCTTACCCTCATTTACACATCAGGGACAACAGGAAAGCCGAAAGGTGTAATGCTCACACATAAAAATATTCTTTCTAATGCTATAGCTGTTGGCGATCGTCTGGATATGGAAAAAGGAAAATGGCGTGCAGTTAGCTTCCTTCCACTCTCTCATATATACGAGAGGACGGGGATCTACTTTTATGTCTACAATGGTGCTTCGGTGTATTATGCTGAAAGCATCGAAGCGATTGGAGACAACATCAGAGAAGTAAAGCCCCAAATATTTAATTGTGTACCACGCTTACTTGAAAAGATATACGATAAGATCGTTGCCAAGGGGGAAGATCTAACTGGTGTAAAAAGAAATCTCTTCTTTTGGGCACTCAATCTGGGACTTAAATATGAACCCCATAAATCGATGGGTTTCTCTTATAATCTAAAACTTGGTATAGCCAGAAAGCTAATTTTTAGTAAATGGCTAGAAGCGCTTGGTGGTGAAATTAAAGCTATTTCATCTGGTGGGGCTGCATTACAATCTCGTTTGGGGCGTGTTTTCTGGGCTGCCGGCATACCAATAACAGAAGGTTATGGATTGACAGAGACTTCTCCTGTAATTACAGCATCTTCTGCGGTTCCGGAGAAGATGAGGGTTGGTTGTGTAGGCTATCCGATAGACGGTGTAGAGATCAAAATTGCAGACGATGGAGAAATTCTTTGTAAAGGCCCAAACGTGATGAAAGGTTATTATAAGGAGTCCGAGAAGACCGATGAGGTCATGAGTGGAGAATGGTTCCATACTGGTGATATTGGTGAGATTTTAGAGGGAGAATACCTAAAGATCACGGATCGAAAAAAAGAAATGTTTAAAACTTCAGGAGGGAAATACATTGCTCCTCAAGTGATGGAAAATAGGTTTAAAGAATCTGGATTCATTGAGAATATTGCAGTTTTGGGAGATGGGAAGAGATTTCCTTCTGCCTTGATCGTTCCGAATTTCGAAGTACTTAGAAAATGGTGCTCTGATAACGGTATTGCTGATGCTTCAGATGAAGAGCTCGTCAAAGATCAGAAAGTCATCGATAAGATGGATAAGATTGTTGCTGAGATAAACAGTGGATTTGGACATTGGGAACAAATCAAAAAGATCAGGTTGATTACTCAACCCTTCACCATCGAAACTGGGGAAATGACGCCTAAGCTTTCTCTAAAAAGGAGGGTGATTAACGAAAAGTATACAGACTTAATCGAAGATATATACGCCTAATCCAGAAAAAAACTTGATATTTCTTCAGTGATCCTAAGCGGATCTTCCGTTTGTGGATAATGTCCGATGTGATTTAAAAGGACTATTTCAGAATTTTCCGATACTTCTCTAAATCGGTTTGCAATGGGTTCCCCGGAAACAGGATCTTGAGTTCCGATTATGAGCTTCAATGGAATTTTAGTTTCGCTTAAGGCCTTTGTCCAACGGTCATCGAAAGCATAGCGCTCGTTAATATATTGGATCAATTTATGCGCTATTCTATGCCCATTTTTATAGGTGATGATATCCCAGAACTGTTTTAACTCTTCAGAAGAGGGCTTGTGCTCGAGAGCAAATACTTCAGAAAAGCTTTTCTTAAAACGATTAAATGAAAGGAACTTAGATATCAAAAAACCAATAGGAGAAAGCAGTATTTTCTGAATAGGTCGGGGTGAGGAATATTTCATAAAAAGGCCACCATTTAACAATATAGTTTTCTGGATCTCTACATTCATTAGATTATTATTCGAACGATGGATCAGCTCTTGAGCGATACTATCGCCAAAATCGTGTGCTACTAAATAAATTTGCTTTACATCCAGGGAGGATAAAAGCTCTTCTACAATATCGACCTGATCAAAAATGGAGTAATCATAGTCCTTGGGCTTGTCTGAATACCCATATCCAATAAAGTCTAGTGCGACACGTCTATAACCTTCGAAATTTTGCCAAACCCAGCTCCAATCCCAGGAAGAGGTTGGAAATCCATGAAGGAATAAAATTGTGGGGCCTTTACCTTCATCCAGATAAAAGATGGATCTACCATTTTTCCTTGTAAAGTAGTTCCCTTTACTTTTCCACTGAGAAGATGAAATTGCTGAATACATTAAAAGATATCCTCCTCACGTTCAAGCATTAATATGGAAGCCTGGGGAACGATGAAATATTTTTCGCTCTCATACATAATTTCAAAGGCTCCTTTTTGAAGAAAAATAGCAAGATCTCCTTCCTTAGCTTGAAGAGGTACATATTTTATATTTTCACTCTGGTCCTTCCAGGGCTCATCATCATCTGTGGGCAGAGGTATGGGATATCCCGGACCTGTTTTTATGACATATCCACTTTGTACTTTTTCTTTTTCCTGAACACCAGGAGGTAAGAATAATCCGCTATCTGTTTTTTCAGTGGCTTTTTTTGGCCTGATCAGCACTCGATCTCCAACTACAACTAGCTTTTTCAATTTATTCTCAGGTGTGAGTTCAGTCATGTTATCAATTTAGCGGTCAAAGATACAATTCGATCCGATAAAGCTTAAAACCATTTTTGAAGAACACGGTTCATTACATATGGTGAAAAGCAACAAAATTGTTTGGTTTAGAGATGATTTAAGACTGCATGACCATGAACCACTTTCTAAAGCTATAGAGAGTGAAGGTAATATTATCCCTCTATTTATTTTCGATTCTGAATGGCTTGAGGAATCTGAAATTGGAGAGCCTCGCAAAGGAGCTTTTCAGCTTCAATTCCTTCTTGAAAGTGTAAAAGAGTTACGCCAAAACTTGAAGGAACTCGGATCGGAATTGATTTTCCGACAGGGAAATCCGGAAGTAATTATCGCAGATTTAGTTAAAAAATTACGAATATCAGAAATTTACACAGCTGAATCTCCCCATTTTCGAGGGACTAGACTAGAGGCTGAAATAGAAAAACGAGTATGGCCCTTAGGTGCAGAGCTAAAAACATTTTGGCATCAATCACTCTATCATGTAAATGATATTCCATGGCCAATAAGCAAGCTCCCTAACATATTTACTCAATTTCGAAAAGAGTCAGAAAAAAGCGTAGAAGTTCGTAATATCTACGAAACCCCTAATAAAATTGATACCGATTTACCTTCCGAATTCGAAATCGGGGTAATACCTGTAGTTGTGGATTTAGGTTTCAAAAGACCTGTTTACGATGAAAGGAGCGTCTTAAAGTTTAGAGGCGGAGAAAAAGCAGGTCTAGAGCGCCTTAACAAATATATATGGGAGGATGATCTACTGAAAAACTATAAGAATACTAGAAATGGAATGATCGGTGCTGACTATTCTTCCAAGTTATCAGCCTGGCTAGCTTATGGCTGCATCTCTCCGAAGTTGATCTATTGGGAAATTAAGAAATATGAAAAAGAGCGGGTAAAGAACAGTTCCACATACTGGTTGTTTTTTGAGCTTTTATGGAGAGATTATTTTCAGTTTGTAGCTCGAAAAAGTGCAGATAAATTATTTGAAGTCAGCGGTATAAAGCAAAAAGAGCTTTCGCTGAACAATGATTTTGAAGTTTTTGATAAATGGAAAAAAGGAGAAACGGGTATTCCTTTTATTGATGCCAATATGAGAGAACTCAACCAAACTGGTTTTATATCAAATAGAGGCAGGCAAAACGCAGCTAGTTTTTTGGTGCATGACCTTAACATAAATTGGACTTGGGGAGCACTTTATTTCGAAAACAGATTGATCGATTATGATACCAGCAGCAACTGGTGCAATTGGAATTATGTAGCAGGAGTAGGGAATGATCCCCGAGAGGATCGATATTTTAATACCATAAGTCAGGCAAAGACCTATGATGGAAAGGGTGAGTTTGTAAAACTGTGGATACCCGAGTTAAGAGATTTTCCTCCCAGCGAGGTTCATCATCCAAATAACAACGTTATTATTAACCATAATAACGATTCAGAAAATTCAATAGGCAATTACCCAAGCCCAATTATTCCATTTAATACCTGGCTTTAGAATATGCCAAACTTAACAATAGGTTCAAGATCTTTTAGTTGTCCACCTGGACGAAATTTGCTCCAATTTTTGCAAGAAATTGGGTTTGAGGTGTATAACGGGAAAGCCAAGAACTTAAACTGCAAGGGTAGAGGCACTTGTGGCACATGTTCCGTTAGGGTATTAGGACCTCTTAGCGAAATGAATGAAATTGAATTAAAACGAATGAAATTACCTCCACATAATCTTGATTCAGGATTACGATTATCCTGTCAAGTTAAAGTGGAGGGTGATATCTCAGTTAAAAAGTTAAATGGATTTTGGGGAAATAATGAATAGCTCTACAGAAAGAAATTCAAGACTCATCCAACTCTAAAGCTTATTATTTCTCCTCAACATATTCTTTAGCTTCTGAAATAGCTGAAGTCATTTCGTTCTCTACTTTTGTGATTAACTCCTTTTGCTTTTTCAGGTATTCAATAATTTCTTCGGGAGTTTTATCTTCGAAATCATCTTCGTAGTCACGCATCCATTTCATCATTTCATCACCGGCACTTTCCAATTTCTCACTTTTACTTTCTAGCTCCTCCAATTGAGCAACGGAAGAACTATCAAGCTCTTGTATTTTAACCTCCAATTCTTTTTGAAGATCTCTAATGGTCCTCATTTCAGGCATTATGCTATCATGGATAGCTATAACCTCATCACGTAATTTTTTTTCAGTTTCTTTTTTGCTGTCTGCACACGATACCAATACGAGGGCTGCGATTATAATTAGTAGATTCTTCATTATCCGTTGTTAAATAGTCTGCAATTTAAAAAGTTATGGATATACCATGTGTATCTAAGGTTGGATACTCAAAACAAAGTGGGTATTCTCTTCTAAGTTCAGTCAAAAGCTTTTCTTTTGGTATATCTGAAAAGTGTCCATGGTCTTTAAGATACTCCATATAGCGACCTCCTTGGTTATCGTATTCTTGGAAAATAGAATCCGTTTCACCATCAAAATCCAGAGGTTGTACACCAAGATGCTTACATAACTCTTTATTGAAGGCAGGAGTAGCTTTTAACCAATTACCTTCTAAGAATAATTCAGTATAGCCGTGAAAAACCAATATATCGCTGCCCAATATTTCCTCATACTTAGTGGTTCCTATATGATTGCGCACATTTGCGAAACCCAAACGACTAGGAATATTACAAATTCTCGCTGAAGCAGCTAATAGAGCTGCTTTTTCAATACAGTAGGCATGATTTCTACTGAAAAGATTACTTGCCTTAAGCCCACTATCAGAAAAATCAAGTTTATAAGGATCATAACGCCACCCGTCTCTTATAGCATAATATAAGATGACTATATTCTCCTTCTGGCTTTTAGATGTATCGATATGCTTATTAACAAAATTTATAATCTCAGTATGGTCTGAGTCAATGTACTTAGCAGGTTTTAGGTATTCTTCCATTCTATTTATTTCCTTCTCTTCGAATTGTAAAACTCTTTATCAGCTACATATATTTTCTTGCTTACTCGACTTATGAGCTTCCCTTCTTTTGTTTTAAGGTCAACGAAGAAATCGAATGTTCCTTCATTTTTATTATCAATTTTCTCTTTGATTTGAAGCAAGATTTCCTCTTTCAAATCAAAAACTCCATAAAGGGTTTCAGTGCCGGGTCTAACGAACTTAACCTCTCCCGATTTATCCCAAACAATGTATTTCTTTCCCAAATTTCTGATTAGCATCACCATGTAGATTGGATCTGCAGCAGAGAACATACTTCCACCGAAAATAGTACCTACATAGTTTTTAGTTCGTCTATTTAGAGGCAGCTTTATCTTTATCTGTTGAAAATCGCGCTGTATATATGTAATGCGAGCTCCAGTACTTCTATAAGCCGGAAAAAAATTGAAATACCAACGTAGCCTTTTGGTGTAAAATGATTCTCCCATAGAATCCATAATTTAAACAAAACAGCATCATGTTCAAATTAGTTATAAAGTTGTGGTGTTTTAGTAGTTATTTACCAACCAAAATGAAAGGAGCCCAGTAATATGGATCTGAGTAGATCTTGTTCTTAATCATGTTCAGCTTAGTAGACCTTAAGGAGTTGCTGAAGCTTATGGAATTAGACGATATCAGATCATCATAGAAATCAACCATAAGGTTTGAAGTGCTTTGATCAGCAACGCTCCAAAGTGAGACAATCAGATTTTCTGCACCAGCATAAAGCAATGCTCTCGAAAGTCCAATTATTCCTTCACCTTTGGAAATTTTCCCTAAACCAGTTTGGCATGCACTTAGTGTTACTAATTCAGCTTGAAGTTTGAGATTGTAAATCTCTCCGGTGTAAAGATTCCCATCTTCAAATTTGCTTTTAGCCAGAAATATTCGTGAAAGCTCAGGTCGATACTCATCTACATAACCATGGGTTGCAAAGTGTAAATAAGAATAATTGTTGAGAGATCGTTCTTTAATTAATGCTTCCTGACTTTCTTCTCTTGAAACCAACGCTGAGGAAAAGCCCTTATTCTGAAAATGCTTACTGATGGATTGAACTTCATCAAGAGTTGCCGGAAGATCGGAAAGCGACTTATCAAATCCATTGAATGTAACAGGGGCACACAGAAAAATAGAAGGGTCTTTAGCCCTTTCTATATCATTTTGAAGAAATAGTGAAGCTGAATAGAAATAGCCTACTGAAGCTTTGTTTATCAAGAATGGTAAGTTATCAACGGTTGTACCCTCGTCTATTTTTTCTGTTAAAAAGGTTTCAAATGGGATAACGCCTAACCTTCCTGATGGGATAACAATAATGTTGTTATAGTTTTTAATAGACTTTGGAAATAACCATTTAAACAAGCTGCTGGCAGTCAATCTGTAAGTTTCGTCTTGACGGAAGTAGATGCTATTTCTTAGCCCACTTAAATATCTATCGAGACTTGGATCAATGGCGGCATCGTAGACTTTCGCTTTATCTTTATTGATATAAAAAGTATAAAATCTTCCTGAAGGCTCATCGAAAAAATAGCTCACTAATAGAGAGCCTTCGGTAAGTTTAGATTGGACGTCGACTATCCTGGGAATATTCGAGCTGTATTTCAGATCGTAATATTGAGGATAATCCTTTTCCAATTTTGTAATAAACTCTTCATAATCTCTTTTGTAGTTGAATAATTGTGCCCTATAGCTTCTTTCAAGTCCTTCTTTTGGTTTTTCAGCTAGTTTTTGCTCATAGAAAGCTATGCTTGACTTGAGATTAAGTTCTTCGCTTAACAGATTTTCAGGAATATTAGAGAATGATTTTGCTTTTGTATCCGATATAGCTTCCAGTAATGCGGCTGATTTGCTTCTTTCAGAAAAGAAAAAGGCTTTTTCCAAATAAGAGTCTTTATCCCTGAAGGCTTTTTGATACATTTCAAAGCTTATTCTCACACCAGCCTCATATATACTTGCTGTGAATTTTCCCAAGGCAATTTTATCGTTTTCGTTGGTACTCGTTTGCCGTAGCTCATCAGCTAATCTATCTGCTATTTCCAGTGTTTTTAGAGCATTTTCGAGATCACTAAACTTTAAAGTTTTACCAAAATGATAAGCTTCTAAAGCTCTAGCCTTATACAGTAATGAGTTGATCAATACGCTTGAATTGTATCGCTGCTCTACATTTGGGTTATCAATAAAATTATAACTGTTAAAGTCGTCGATATTTGCGATGAGAGCTTCTTGGTATGCCGTTAAAGCTTCCCCGAATTCACCTTCCGCTAAATGGAAATTGCCTAAAATATTATAAGCGTAAGCGAGATCCGGATGCTTTTTACCATAATTACTTTCGTATATCTTTATAGCTTGCTCTATTTCTTCAAAGGCCGTTTGATCTACCCCGAATTGCTTGTAGGTCTGGGCTAAGTTCACATGGGTCAAAGCCTCATTAGGGTGATTTTCTCCAAACAATTCCCTCCATAACTTAATGGATCGGTCAAAGTCATCAATTGCCGCCCCGTTTATTTCTAGTTGTTGGTTTATGATTCCTGTATTAACATAAAGCTGGGCAATTTTTTCTTTATACTTCAAAGGATTCTTCTCGTAAATCTCAAGTGCTTTTTGGTAGTTTTCCAGCGCTTTGCCAGGGTCTTCTGACAAGTATACTAGTCCAATATCATTATAGGAAGCCGCCAAAGATTCGTGGCCTTCACCATTCATTTCCCTACGGATATCTTTCGCCCTTAAAAGATATTCCAGCGCCTGAGATTGGCTTCCAGTATTTAAAAAAGCTGTTCCAGCATTACTGAGGGTTTCAATGAAAAGATCACTTTTAGCATTCTCGTTAGCTTCCAGCATAGAAATTGAGCTAATGAAATCATCAATGGCCGATTGGTTCTGGCCCTGTCGAAGCTTCAAGCTTCCTCTTAGACTTAAGTATTCTGCAGATTGGTTATCAAGATCCTTCAGCCTTTCTTCAGCTTGTTGATATTCAGCTTTTCTGATGAGGTCTCTTATCTCATCAAAATGGTTCTCTTGAGCAAGGGTTATGAGAGGAATGAAAAAAATGGCAAAAAAAAGGAGCCGCATTTTAAAATCTGAATAAGTACGTTAGAGATAGAACGTTATCTCTGGTCAAACCGTCGGGATTTTCGTCACGATCTATAATTTTTTGGCCATAAACGAATTTGAGGCTGGAATTTACGTTGAAGTCGTAACCAGCTCCGGCAAGAAGCGAAATCGCCGGCCCTGTGGTGTTTTCAACTTTTACTCGTTCTCCAGTCATGGGAGAAGTAATTTCATCTCTAGTGATTCTATTGATAAAAAGAGCCCCTAAGTTGAAGTTATAATTCGAAAACCTCCAATTTCTTTCGGCTCTGAACATCAGGTCAGTTCCTCTTAAAAGATTAACGGATTGAGAGTGTCTTTGGACATATTCGTCATCGAAAGGATAAACTGGAAAAAACCATTCAGACCATCTGAAATCTGTTTCATTTCTGGTTAAAGCCTGCTGATAACCGATTGCAAAAAGCCAATCCCTACTTAAGTAAGATGCTCCAGCCACAATATCGTATGAACCAAGACTGGTCTGATAATATCCCGGAAAATCTCTTGCTGTTTGAGGTTCAAATCCATCATTAGGGTTCAGGTCAGATTGCGTATCAATATCGGAATCATTAGTAGGGATTTTTGCCCCTAATGTTCCGCTAATAGTGTACTTATCAGTAGACCAAAGTGTGCGGGTTAAACTCAATGAAATATCACCCAATCCACTTGTTGAACCAAAATTCCCATTTACGTACATATAAGGCAGCTTGAATTGAAAAGTAGTTTTGCTGTCAATTCCGAAATTGAAATCCAATGTGGTCGCATTAATTACTGCCGAGACGGTAGATTTTCCACGATACTGTTCAATGGAAATCGACCGTAGTTTAAAATTAATTTTTTTTGAGTAAGCTTGGTCAGGTCGCATAGCTCCCATGGTGCAAAATCCAGCATCACTACAGCCCTGCCCCAATAAAATATTAGAGTAGGACGAAATGCATATTATGAGGCAGATGATAGTTTTTTGTATCATGCGATGATTTTACATCTTCTATTATAAAAATAAGTATTATTCCCGACTCTGTATTAAAATATAAGACAATTTTTTCTATGAAATATCCTATTCAAACGCTTTTCTTTCTGTTTGTCATCTCAATGACCTTCACTTTTTCAGTTGCTCAGGATTCAGATGATGAAACTATAAAAAGCATTTTTGATAAAGCATTAAGTGAAGGAAATTCTTACCAAAATCTTGATGTGCTTAGTAATAGAATTGGAGGAAGGTTAAGCGGATCGCCCGAAGCTGCTGCAGCTGTAGAGTGGAGTAAGCAACTTATGGAAAGCTATAATTTCGATAAGGTTTATCTACAGGAAGTGATGGTTCCGCACTGGGTTCGCAGTGATGTTGAGATAGCCAGAATTACAGGTTCACCTTCGGTTGGAAACAGAGAACTTCATATCACTTCTTTAGGGAATTCACTGGGTACAGGTGAAAAGGGTGTTCATGCAGAGATTATCGAGGTGAAAAAGTTTGAGGACTTTGATCAGCTTACTAATACGCAAGTAGAAGGAAAGATCGTATTCTTCAGTGAACCTATGGATCCAACTCTGATCAATACCTTCGATGCTTATAGCAAAGCCGTGAGGCAGAGATCACAGGGTCCTTCGAAAGCTGCTTCTAAAGGAGCTCTTGCTGTTCTGGTTCGCTCTATGGGCTTATTTGAAGATGACGCCCCCCATACAGGTGCATTACGTTATGATGAATCAGTTAAAAAAATTCCAGCTGTTGCTGTAAGTACAAACGATGCCACGCTTCTTTCAGATCTTCTGGGTAAAGGGGAGCAGGTTAAGGTATATCTCGAGAATCATTGTGAGATGCTTCCCGACGTCCTTTCCTATAATGTAATAGGAGAGCTTACCGGTTCTGAAAAGCCTAAGCAATACATTACTGTCGGAGGCCATTTGGATGCCTGGGATAATGGAGATGGAGCACACGACGACGGCTCTGGTTGTGTTCAATCTATTGAAGTACTTAGAATATTTAAGGAATTAGATATAAGACCGAAAAATACGATTAGGGCTGTCATGTTTATGAATGAAGAAAATGGTCTTCGTGGAGGAAGAAAATATGCTGAGCAATCCAAAGCTAAATCTGAGAAGCATATCGCCGCTATAGAATCGGATAGAGGAGGATTTGTTCCTATCGGTTTTAGCATAGATTCTGATGATAAGACTTTCAAGAAAATTCAAAAATGGCAAAGCCTTTTCGAACCATACAACATGCATAAATTCATAAAGGGCTACGCCGGTGCCGATATCGGCCCTTTAAAAGATCAAGGTGTTGCCCTTATCGGGTATTTACCAGATCCTCAGCGGTACTTTAAGTATCATCATACGAATATTGATACGTTTGAGGCTATTAATCAGCGAGAGCTTGAAATGGGAGCAGCTGCTATGGCGTCTTTAGTTTATTTGATTGATCAGTATGGTCTTTAACATCATCAAACAAATTGCCTTGCCGGGTATTGCTTACTGTTGAAAACTCGTGTTCCAGCAACCATCTTTTTCGATGAATTCCACCAGCATAACCGGTTAGCTCATTATTGCTGCCAATAATTCTGTGGCATGGAATAATGACTGCTATCGGGTTTTTTCCGTTTGCTGCCGCTACTGCCCTGATGCTTTTCTCATCCCCGTAAGACCTGGCAAGGTTTAGATAACTCTCCGTTCTGCCAAAGTCAATTTTTTGGATCTCTTCCCAGACCTTTTGCTGAAAATCTGTTCCGGTTGGATTTAGCTTTAAATCAAACTCTTTCCTTCTACCGTCAAAATATTCAATCAATTGCCTCTTTCCATCTGCTAGAATTTTTGGAGTTTGATTATCTATTCTAATAGGCTTGGGGTCATTTATAAACTGAACGGAAATAATTTCCTCTTCAGAAGATAAAATTTCCAGTGTGCCAACGGGCGTATTAATCTGGTCTGAGTAGGTCTCCATGGATAAATATTTAATGGTACTCCATTTTTACTACTTATTTAACGAGAACTAAGATCAAATAAGTTTGGGACATAAATCTAATCGGAATGAAAATTCATCTATGGTTAAGAAATTCTTAATATTGAAACTAAAATGCAAACGGAGTTCATTCATTATTGACAAAACATTATATATCATTTTATGAAATCACTCGAAGGTAAAATCGTACTGGTAACAGGGGCATCAAAAGGAATTGGTCGATCTATAGCACTCAAATTCGCTGAAGAAGGAGCGGATGTTGCTTTCACGTATTTATCGAGTGTTGAGAAAGGAGAAGCATTAGTTTCTGAGTTGGAGAAATTTGGAGTAAAAGCAAAAGGCTACAGGTCTGATGCCTCAAAATTTGATGCTGCTCAAGAACTAATCGATTCTATCGTTGCAGATTTTGGAGGCCTACATGTTCTGGTGAATAATGCGGGAATAACTCAAGATAACCTCTTGATGAGAATGAATGAGGAAATGTGGGATAATGTGATCGATATTAATTTAAAGTCTGTTTTTAATACAGTTAAAGCAGTGACCAGAACCTTTATGAAACAAAAAGGAGGTTCAATTATAAACATGACTTCCGTAGTCGGACTAAAAGGAAATGCCGGGCAAGCTAATTACGCAGCTTCTAAGGCAGGAATCATTGGTTTTACTAAATCAGTTGCGCTAGAATTAGGCTCAAGGAATATTAGGTCTAACGCAATAGCACCAGGTTTCATCGAAACCGACATGACTGAAAAACTTGATCCTAAAATAGTCCAGGAATGGAGAGATGGTATTCCACTTAAAAGGGGTGGTTCACCGGAAGATGTAGCTGACTGTGCAGTATTTCTGGCCTCCGATAAATCATCCTATATTACCGGGCAGGTGCTTCAGGTAGATGGCGGTATGTTAACATAATTTTTACAACCTTGAAGCCTTTTTACGTTACAGAAAACTAAGGCGCTAAGTACGCTTTATTTTTAGATGGCTGATTTCAACTTATTTTTTGAGTATTCTCCTTGGTACATTGTACTGTGTTTACTTCTTGCTTTTGGAGGAGCATGGCTCATTTACAGTCAAAAGTATGCATGGAGTAAGTCTTTAAACCGCTTTTTATTCCTTCTGCGCTTTCTTTCTATTTCACTGATTGGTTTCCTTATCCTGGCTCCTTTCTTGAAGTTTGTCACCAATGAGTACGAGAAACCTATTGTAGCGCTGGTTCTAGATAACAGTATTTCTATGATTTCCTCAAGAGATAGCTTGAGGAAAGAGGAAATGGCTTCTTATCTGAAGGGTTTTAGAGCAGATATTGGAGATGAGTACGACCTCAGGTTCTTTGACCTTCAGGGAAACTACATCGTCTATGAGGACAGTATTCAATTCGATAATGAGCTTACCAATATTACTAAGGTTTCAGATCAGGTTTATGATCTGTTTCGCTCCGATAATTTTGTGGAGCTCATAGTAATTTCAGACGGGATCTATAACAGAGGTACTTCTCCTGCTTACAAAAGTTACCCTTTCACCGTGAATACGATAGGAACAGGTGATTCAACGGAACTGAAAGACATCAGCATTTCTGAACTTCGCTTTAACAAAATAGCATATCAAGGCAATAGTTATCCTTTAGAAGTACTGGTCAATAATACTGGATATTATGATGAAAATAGCCTGATCCGTATTAGGCAGAAAGGTGCTATCGTGAAAGAGCAACAGTTCAAGTTGAGCGAGGACGGTTTTCAACGATTCCAGTTTTCGTTGGATGCTGATGAGGCAGGTTTACAAAGAGTTGATATCGATATTGTTCCAAAAGCATCTGAATACAATGTGTCAAACAACACCAAAAGTGCTTACATAGAAGTTATTGATGGTAGACAACAAGTATTGATCGCTGGTGCTGCTCCTCATCCGGATATTAAAATGATTAGAACAATTTTAGAAGCTAGTGATAACTATGATGTAACGGTATATCTGGAAGGGCTCGACTCTTACGAGGAAAAAAAGTATGACCTGGTTGTGCTTCACAGCTTGCCTTCTAAAAGGTCGAACTCATCTGTAATCAACGAATTACTGCAATCAGAAATACCAAAGTGGATCATTGTAGGTTCCGATTCGGATTTAAATGCAATCAGAAATAATTATGGGATTGTCCCGGGACCGTCAGGCAATTCTTCTGATAAAGTTACAGCCTTGTACAACACTCAATTCAGTCGTTATAGGTTGAGTGAAGAATTTCAGTCAAGCATTGAAAAATACCCCCCAATAAGTATTCCTTTTGGCGACTATACCACTCCTGTAAATTATGACGTATTGATTTATCAGCGTATCGGAAGTCTGGGAACGGAGCGACCATTATGGTTACTAGGGAACAAAAATGGAGTTAAAACCTCTATTTTAGTAGGTCAGGGAATTTGGAGATGGAGATTAGATGAATATTCCAGAACGAGTTCAACGGCTGGCATCGACCAGTTAATTCGAAAAACAGTCCAATATCTTGCATCCAAAGACGATAAAAAACGACTGAAAGTATACCCGCTGGAGAAGGAATACTTTGATGGGGAGCGTGTGGAGTTCAAAACAGAATTCTATAACGAGGTTTATGAGGAAGAATATGGAGTTGGTATAAGTCTAAAGATCAGTTCGGAAGACAGTGCTTATTCATTCAGTTATACCTATTCAGAATTCTCAGATGTTTTTGTTGTAGGGTCTCTACCTACCGGATTTTATAATTATTCTGCCAGTATAAATTATGATAATGAGCAGTTTAGGGATCAGGGGGCATTTATTGTAAAAGACTTGAATCTTGAAAAAGAAGATCTCCAGGCTAATTTCCAACTCCTACGAGAAATGGCCTCCAATTCGAATGGTAAATTCTATTTTTTTGATGATTTGGAATCTTACAAGCAAGATTTGATAGACAAAGAGTATCCTTCCATTATTCATACTGAAGAAGACCTCTTATCTTTCATAGACATCCACTGGATACTTTTTTTTCTCATATTGCTAATAGCCCTTGAATGGTTCCTAAGGAAGTATTACGGTAGATATTAATACTAATGTCATGGTGCTTACCATGCATTTGGTTATGTTTTTCGTTACATTAAGAAATCAAACATATCAGCTATGCGCTTATTTAATATTTTCTTTAACTTTTTTACTACATTATTAATCATTACCTCATGTAGTATAGTTTCTGTTGACCCTGTTGACGAGGAAGTCACCGTAGAAGCAGTAGAAGAACCTACTGAGGCAGAAGGAATCAATACTGGAAGTGGTGAAGTTCCTCTTGATTCTACAACTTTTATGAACCTCTTAACTGGAGGAGATTCTAAGACCTTTAGTGCCGATGACTTTTTATTAGAGGGGATGGGTATTTCTTTTGAACAATCATGTCGTCTTGATGACCTCATTACATTCAATGCGGATGGTACGTTTCTATATGATGGTGGAGATCAGCTTTGTGGAGCTGAAGATGATTCTGAAGTAAGAGAAGGTTCTTTTTCAATTGACTTAAGCAGGGAAGATCCATTTATTATATTCACAGACGTAGATGGATTTGGTACATCATCTTTTGAAGGGAAAGTCTGGACACTTGAAGATAGTCTTATCGTTATTTCCAGTGTTTATACCAATCAGGTATTCGGATCGTTTGAGGTAACAGGTAGGTATACCGTCAACTAGCATCTATTTTTCACCAAACTTATATTAACATGTTTAAGCCAATTAGTTCCAGGTTTAGCCATAGCCTTATGGTAGCCCTTATGAGCTTATGTTTTATCCTTCAGGGATATGCACAATCTCATACTCAGTTTTTCCAGGATGCAGATGCATTCTTTAAAAAGAATGTTTCCAATGGAAGAGTAAAGTATCAAGACATTAAGTCTAATCCTGCACAGCTTAATAAACTGTTGGATTATTTAAAAACGAATGGAACGCTTGATGTAAAAGGTAATACGGAGAAAGCAATGCTTATCAATGCGTACAATATCTTCGTTTTTAAAGGTATTGTTGATAATTATCCAATTGAGTCACCTTTGAAGAAAGGGGATTTCTTTGATGCTGCAGATTTTAACGTCGGAGGTAAAAAAGTTAGTCTTAATCAACTTGAAAAGGAAATTCTCATAAAACAGACTAAGGATGCGCGTTTACACTTTGTATTAGTTTGTGCGGCTGTGGGTTGTCCACAAATTGCGGAATTTGCATATAAACCATCTAGTCTCGAAGCTCAAATGAATGAGAGAACAGAATTGGCTATGAATAGCACTTATTTCACCAGAGTAAAGTTAGATCAAAACAAGGTTGAGCTCTCTCAGATATTTGACTGGTACAAAAGTGATTTTACCAAAGGAGGAAAGTCCTTAATCGAATGGGTAAATCAATATAGAAAGAGTAAAATACCGACAAGCTACAAGGTTGGTCATTACGAGTATGACTGGAATTTAAATGATTATTATGCACTTAAAGGAGACTTACTTCAAGATGACGGTGATCAAACAATAGCTCCACCAACGGGAGGCTCTAATCTTACTAATTTTACACCTTCGCAGCTTTTTGCGAAGGGGCAATATGAGTTAGTAATTTTCAATAACCTCTATTCTCAAACAACAAACAGAGACAGAAATGGCGATGAAACTAATATAGGTGTACGTCAAAGCATATTTTCTTCCAGATTACAGTATACCGTAGGTGTTTCGAAGAGCAGAAAAGTAAATTTAGGGGTTGATTTGGTATTAGGTGCAGGTTCAGAAGGACCTAGTGATAACTCTTCTTTATTTCAGCTATTTTCAGGTAACAACTTTTCAAGAGACTTTGCTGTTACGGGAATAAATCTCAGAGCAAAGTTTGTACCCTTTAAGAAATATCCATTTTACTCCATTCAAACTGGGTTTCAATTTCCAGTTGCCAATGACCCGGAAGGTATAAACGATGGTAGTAGACCTTTCATAGCACTTAATCGTTATGTTTGGAACACTCAATTTTTTTATGATTTCAAGCTAAGTCGAGAGTTCAGGTTATTTGTTGAGTCAAGTGTGCAATACCTAATTAGAAGGAATGATGATGAAGTGTTTTTCCCAACAAACTTTGCCGATTTGCCTACTACAGCTATATTAAATTGGTTTCCCACAGATCAACTTAATTTTTTCGTGCTTGGACAATATTTTAGCCGATATGGGCGTACTGCCGTTCAAGGAGAAGGAGTTGATAATAGGTTTGGCCTTCTTCAATGGATCGTACAATTAGGAGGTGGGGTAAAATACCAGGCTACATCACAACTATCTTTAGAGGTAAGCTATGGCAATTTTGTTGCAGGTAGAGGTGCAGCAAATATCGAAGCTGGTGCAGGTCAGCTAGTTAATTTCGGAATTCGCTTAATTAAGTAAAAAATCCCTTAATCGAACTCGATCAAGGGATTTGATTTATTTTTTATTCTTTTCGAATCGTTACTCTTCCTTTTTCTCTTCTTTAGTTTCCTTACTATTACCCTTCTTGGTAGCTTTTTTAGCCTTTATCTTGATGACCAATTCTTCTGATTTTCCATCGTAATCTGCTAACAGAATTTCACCTT
Organism: Bacteroidota bacterium; assembly: GCA_039030555.1. Classification (GTDB taxonomy): domain Bacteria; phylum Bacteroidota; class Bacteroidia; order Cytophagales; family Cyclobacteriaceae; genus JBCCDY01. The sequence goes on along the minus strand of JBCCDY010000008.1, from coordinate 162,749 downwards.
CTTTAATGTCTCCCTTTAGGATTTCTTCCGCTACAGGATCTTCAAGATATTTCTGTATGGCCCTGTTCAATGGTCTTGCACCAAATTGAGGATCATAACCTTTATCCGATAAGAAATCTTTAGCTTTCTTGGTCAACTCAACAGTATAACCTAATTGAATAATTCTTTCGAATAACTTATCTAATGATATATCGATGATTTTGTGAATATCTTCTCTTTTCAGAGAGTTGAAGACAATAACATCATCGAGTCTATTTAGAAATTCCGGACTGAACGTTTTTCTTAGCGCATTCTGGATCGTCGATTTTACAATATCGTCCATATTATCTCGCTTAGCCTGTGTAGCAAAACCTACACCTGCTCCAAAGTCTTTAAGATCACGAGCTCCGATATTTGAAGTCATGATCAGGATAACATTTCTGAAATCAACTTTTCTACCTAAGCCATCGGTAAGAACGCCATCGTCCATAACCTGTAGTAGAATATTGAATACATCAGGATGTGCTTTCTCTATTTCATCAAGAAGAACAACACTGTAAGGCTTTCTTCTTACTTTTTCGGTAAGCTGCCCACCTTCTTCGTATCCAACGTAACCTGGAGGAGCTCCCACCAATCTGGAAACCGAGAATTTCTCCATGTACTCACTCATATCGATTCGAACGAGTGCATCGTCCTTATCGAAAAGATATCGTGCCAGAACTTTAGCTAATTCTGTTTTTCCAACGCCTGTAGGCCCAAGAAACACGAATGAGCCAATAGGTTTCTTAGGATCTTTCAGACCAACACGTGTTCTTTGAATAGCTTTAGTCAGCTTGCCTAAAGCTTCGTTTTGACCAATGACAGAACCATTAAGCTTTTCCTGCATATTCAACAACTTGGCTCCTTCATTTTGAGCTATTCGTTGTGCAGGGATACCGGTCATCATTCCAATGACTTCAGCTACATTATCTTCTTCTACTGTATACCTTTTGGTTTTTGTTTCCTCTTCCCATTTGGCTTTTTCAGTTTCGAGTTCTTGAATAAGCTTTTTCTCTTTGTCTCTTAATTGAGCAGCTTCTTCATATTTCTGGCTCTTAACTACTTGATTCTTTTCTTTTTTGATGTCCTCTATGGCATCTTCGAGTGTTTCGATTTCTTCAGGAACATGAATATTATTAATGTGTACTCTGGCTCCGGCTTCGTCTAAAACATCAATAGCCTTATCAGGTAGATATCGATCACTGATATAACGGTCAGAAAGCTTCACACATGCTTCTATAGCTTCTTCGGTATAATTAACATGGTGATGGTTCTCGTATTTATCTTTTATATTATCGAGAATCTGTATCGTTTCCTCAGGTGTAGTAGCGTCAACCATTACAACTTGGAACCTTCTAGCCAAAGCACCATCCTTTTCAATGTATTGCCTGTACTCATCCAATGTTGTAGCTCCAATACATTGAATCTCGCCCCGTGCCAGCGCCGGTTTGAACATATTTGAGGCATCCAGAGAACCAGATGCGCCTCCTGCGCCAACTATAGTATGGAGCTCATCAATGAAAAGAATAATATCCGGAGATTTTTCAATCTCGTTCATTACTGCTTTCATTCTTTCTTCAAATTGACCACGGTATTTAGTACCTGCCACCAATGAAGCAAGGTCAAGGGTTACAACTCTCTTTCCGAATAATACTCTAGAGACTTTTTTCTCGATAATGCGAAGTGCCAAGCCTTCTGCAATCGCTGTTTTACCAACTCCCGGCTCTCCAATCAGTATTGGATTGTTTTTCTTTCGCCTACTTAGTATTTGAGCAACTCGCTCTATTTCTTTTTCACGACCTACAATGGGATCCAGCTTATCATCCTCAGCTAACTTTGTAAGGTCTCTTCCAAAATTATCGAGGACTGGTGTTCTTGATTTCTCTCCACCTTTTGCTGAGCTCTCCCTACCTTGACCAGAGCCCCCTCCGGCACCAAATATTTTGGACGAATCATCATCGGGATCATCCGTGTCAGAAGATGAGGATACTGGGTTTTCGGTCTGATATTCAAGTAATTCTTTTACCACGTCGTAGTTCACATCAAATCTGTTTAATATTTGAGTCGCTATATTATCCGCGTCTCTTAAAATTGAGAGTAGAAGATGCTCCGTACCTATTAGCTGGCTTTTAAAAATCTTTGCTTCCAGGTAAGTGATCTTCAATACCTTTTCCGATTGTCTGGTTAGGGGAATATTCGCAAGGTTTTTAACGTTATTTGTAGCCGTACCTTTTGTAGAATGCTCCACAGTAGATCTCAGCTCGTCTAAAACCAGTCCCAATTTCTTAAGTAAACTGATGGCAACACCTTCTCCTTCTCTAATAATGCCGAGGAGCAAATGCTCAGTTCCTATATAATCATGTCCGAGTCGTAAGGCTTCTTCCCTACTTAGCGAAATAACCTCCTTTACTCTATTTGAGAACTTAGCTTCCATATATTTTTCTGCTTAAGTAAATGTAACTTTTATGGCCTTTAAATGCCACTCGATCAGTTATTACTTTGGGTATCTCTGTAACAACGAACTATTCCGTTTCAAAGTTTATCTTCTCAACGTCAAATGGCCTTATAAAATCGAGTGATTGCGGACCTTGATTAAAAATCAAATCTATAATACTAAGATTTTCGACAAAATCACTGCCAAATACTTGTTGGTACATATAAACTTCCAGATTGTCAGCAAGGAGATTTGATTTTTTCGGATGTATTTTCTCCCGAAAATCCCGGATGGGTTCCTGAGGATCGCTGAGGTAGGTTTTCGAATAGGAAAGGGATAAATCTAGCTTTAAAAGTTTAAGACATAATGTCAGTAATGAATAATTAAACTCGAAAAGTCCTTCATTCTTTCCTTCCATTAAATCAAAAAAATAGTCGGCATAGTACTCCCAAAAAGGGGCTTTACCATAGGCTGATTGTATGGCTCTCCAATGTATTTTTGGCCATTTTTGGCCATTTTCTATTTCGACAGATCTTATTGGAACGCTGCTATTGCTTTTTTTTACCGGAATAGATAAATCCAAGATCCCCTGAGCGCTTAAAATTTGACATCTGTTCCTGAAAGTTTGTTTCTGGAAACTTTCATTGGCTTCAATCATAACATGATCGAAGGATCTTAGTAAACGAAAGTAATTGATGTTTGGTAAGTAGTGGAGCTCTACCAGTGCCGTTTTATCAGACATCAAATTAGAAAATCGGTCTCGCCCAGTCCTTCCCTGATCAACTCAGGTTGACTTCCCGTAAAATCAATTACTGTCGAAGCTACATTCTGCCCATATCCTCCATCAATGACTACATCGACAAGCTTATCAAACTTCTCATGGATTAAGCTAGGGTCTGTAGAATACTCCAAAATCTCATCATCATCCTTTATGGAAGTCGTTATGATTGGGTTTCCAAGCTCTTTGACTAATAAGCGAGGAATAGAATGATTGGGAACTCGAATCCCCACTTTTTTCTTATTCGTATTCAGTATTTTAGGAACATTGCTATTAGAGTGAAGTATGAAAGTATAAGGCCCCGGGAGTGCCTGTTTCATGATCTTAAAAGTCTGATTATCAATTTGTTTAGCATATTGTGATATGTCACTCAAATCGTAACAAATGAAAGATAGATTATTCTTTTTGAGAGACACACCTTTAATTCTGCATACATTTTCAATGGCTTTTTGGTTGAAAATATCACAACCGAGTCCATAAACGGTATCGGTAGGGTAAATAACCAAACCTCCATTTCTTAAAATATTAACAACCTCAGAGATTTTTTTTGCCTCCGGGTTTTCAGGATATATTTTAATCAATTCTGCCATTACGCATACAATTTAAGCGTTTTGAGTTGTTTAATTCTAGTAGTTACCTTTGAACTTTTATAATTAAATCTTAATGAAAAAACGGAAGCTATTAATCGCTGCGATTGTGGTGTTCAGCGTATTATTATCATCATTCGCGTTGTACTTCTATCAGATATTCTATACACCCAATATTCTTGTCGACCAGCAAGACAGACTTTTTTTCATTGAGTCAGGTTCTTCATTCAAAAAAGTTCAGAATGACCTTTTCGAGCAGGGCTATGTAAAGGATCTCGTCTCCTTTGGCTTTCTAGCAAGACTGCTTGATTATCACAAGTCAATTAAACCCGGTCGCTATCTTTTGAGATCAGAAATGACCAATAAAGAAGCACTAGATTTATTTCGATCAGGTAATCAAAAGCCGACAAGGATAACGTTTACCGGAGCCAGAACCGATAGCGTATTAGCAGAACGAATTTGTAACTCTATTGAGCTTGAGGCTCAACTCTTTTTAGATCATTACAGAAAAGAGAGTACCCGTAAAACTTATGGTTTTGATACCACCGATTTCATTTCGATGTTTCTTCCCGATACCTATGAAGTTTACTGGAATATAAAACTTGAAGATCTTTTCGATAGGTTTAAGAAGGAATACGATTCTTATTGGAATGAGAAAAGGATGCAGCTTGCTGACTCGATTCAGCTTTCCAAAACAGAGGTCATCACCTTAGCTTCTATAGTTAAAGGTGAAATAGCGAAAATTGAAGAAGCACCTGTTGTGGCTGGTGTTTATATGAATCGTTTGAAAAAAGGGATACCTCTTCAGGCTGATCCTACTTTAATATTTGCTTTAGGCGATTACAGTATAAAAAGGGTATTGAATATTCATAAAGAGCTAGACTCTCCTTACAACACCTATAAAAACAGAGGGCTCCCTCCAGGGCCAATTAATCTTCCATCCAAGCCGATCATTGACGCTGTACTAAATTACGAGAGGCATAATTATTATTATTTCTGTGCTAAACCTGATTTTTCAGGATATCATAATTTTGCAAGCACTTTAGCTCAACATAACAGAAACGCACGATTGTGGCGAAGAGCTCTGAACAAAGCAAGAATATATCGCTAATGTATCAATTTGAAAATCAAGTCAGGGTAAGGTATGCGGAAACGGATCAGATGGGCTATGTTTATTATGGCAACTATGCGATCTACTGTGAAGTTGCCAGGGTAGAAAGCCTCAGAAATCTGGGCTATTCATATAAGCAATTGGAGAAAAGTGGCGTAATGATGCCAGTGATGGAACATCGATCAAAGTATTTAAAACCCGCCAAATATGACGAACTGATCACTATAAAAACCACTGTTCCAAAACCTCCATCCGTTAAAATTTCATTCCTGTATGACTTCTTTAATGAAGCAAATGAAAAAATACATGAGGCTCAGACGGATCTTGTTTTCACAAAAATGGAAAGCGGTAAGCCCTGTAGACCTCCGGGGATTATGATTAGCTTATTTGCTGATTTTTACTGATTTTAATATGAAATAGGATAATTTGATTCAAGTCCCATCCATTCAATTCTTATTTGAATCGTTAAGATCAACTATTCGAAGATTTCCGCTTCCCTGTTTAAGTGCCTTAATAGGTACTATTGCAGCCATTCTTCTGATCTGGGCGGAGGCAAAAGAATACGAAGATATATTTACCAAAATATTATTGTCTGCTCAACTGGGAGTACCACTACTTTGTGCAGTTCGTCTCTTCACTGAATATCAACTGCACTCCGTTCAGCTTAACAAACTTCTAATCTTTTTCTTCCCTTTGATCATCATCGTTTATGGGTTTTCGATTAACGAAGAACTCCTCGTTTCCGATATTTTTAATCACTCAGTGTACACTATTGTTGCGCATTTGATGGTTTCTTTTACGCCATTTTTGGTCTTAGGTACAACGCAGCAATTCTGGGTTTTTAATAAGACCCTTTTTCTTCGAATTCTTTTATCCTTACTGTACTCAGGCGCTCTGTTCATTGGACTTACGCTTGCCATTGGTTCGCTTGATATACTTTTTGGAGTAGATGTAGATTCAAAATACTATGGTTATTTGGCTGTTTTAGTACTTGGCCTTTTCAATACCATTCATTTTCTGAGTGGTGTCCCGGAAGATTTTTCTTACGATGATCCTGCCGAATCTTATCCAAAAGCATTACGATTCTTTGTGATGTTTGTGCTTTTACCATTGGTGGCTATCTACGGAGTCATTCTTTATGCATATACACTAAAAATCATAATTAACTGGAACCTCCCGAATGGATGGGTTTCAAATTTGATTTTGGGGTTTTCAGTTCTTGGAATTTTATCTTATCTGCTTGCTTTTCCTTTGAAGTCAATAACGCAGAATTCCTGGGTAAAGATTTTTGCTCAATGGTTTTTCTTTCTACTCCTACCCATGGTCGCCCTTTTGTTTCTCGCCTTTTTCGTACGGGTACAAGCTTACGGAGTCACGGAAAATAGGTATGTTCTTTTTTTAATTGGAGTCGTTCTTGTATTACTTTCTTTCTATTTTATTCTTAGAAAAAATGCTTCAATTAAGGCCATTCCTATCATGCTCGTAATTGCTGGATTAGTTGCAACTTTTGGCCCATTCAATGCCTCTAAAATGGCATTCGAAAGTCAGAAAGATAGATTCCTGAAACTAATAGATGATCACAATTTGGAAATTCCTCTGAATCGTGCTGATATCAGTACAAAGAGCCTGGAAGTTAAAAACGGGTTGACAGGTTCTTTGCTATTTTTCGCAGAGCGAGGACATCTGGATCAGTTTCAATCCGAAATTCCTTCTTTCGCCTATTTTGCAAATCATTCCGTTTACAACGGTTATGAATTGCTAGATAGTTTAGGCTTAAGTAGATGGAATGTATATCCTTCTAATGAGGGTGAACAAAGATTTAACTTTAGGATCAGCACCAATACATTATTAAACATTGAAGGCTACGATCGTATGATTGAGATTAATGCCTACCATTCCAATCACATTAATGCGGACGTTTCCAGGGAAAAGTCGGATCTGCAATTTATATATAGCGAGGATGCTTTTTTCTTAGAGATTGACTGGACAGAGAATAAATTATATGCTGTAAGAGAACAGGATACTATTTATATGGGACTAGGAGCCTTTATGGCTGATTTGACTAATAAATACAGTACTGAAAATTATGGTAACCTGACTGCTGAGGAGCTGACTTTGATTAGTGAGGACGGGTCCTTTAAAATTCTTTTTGACAGTATGCAGATCATAAGTGCTGATGGAAGACTTGAGTGCAATGACTTTTTCGGTAAACTTTTATGGCGATTTGATCAGAATGGCCAATAATTTTTGGTAAAACCGAAGAGAAAATTATCTTTGCAGTCCGAAATTTAGATCACAATACAGAGGAGTGGCAGAGTGGTCGAATGCGGTGGTCTTGAAAACCATTGTACCGCGAGGTACCGGGGGTTCGAATCCCTCCTCCTCTGCATAGAAAAAGCCAAGTATTTATATGCTTGGCTTTTTTCTTTCGAGAATTCTTAAACAATTGTTTCTTCCTTGATTTTGCTAAACCATAAAAGATTCAAGTTTTTCTTTTCCTGTAGAGGCAAAATCTGTGAGCTGGTTTCCAAACCTTTCAGCTTTTGGATATTCGAAGGCAATTTTCTCCACTTTAAGAATCAGGTCCTCTTTACCATTTGATATTCCTTTAGAATTTATTGTTTTAAAATCTGGATACAGAGGGGCAGCATTATCCCAATCTGTATAAGCGATTATTCCTACTTCCAGGGTTTCAGGCATATCGGGCCTCACCCATTGATCCAGGTATTGCCATTCTTCCCCTTCATATTTATAAAGCATAGTAAATAACTCTCTTAGTCTAACCATCCTCAATTGTACCCATTTAGTTTTTGCAGGGTATGTACGCAATGTCGACATGCTTTGGTATGTGGTTTTCACTTCGAATTGTTGCTCACCAGGTCTGTCCGCAGTGCCTGTAGTGATGAATAACCAGTTCTCTTTGCCTGGTTTCCATGTATCTGCTTCAAAATCATTAGGTTTTCTTGCCATTATTCCACCTAGGGAAAAGCTTTGACCGGGTGTATTCTTGTCAGTTCCGGTAGCTTTAACATTTGCTGTGACCTGAAAATCACCTGTAACTTTCTTCGATAGCAAACCTCCGTAAACATCTTCATACCAGCTACTTACTTTTGGTTTTATTACCATACATGGCTTCCCATCTTCTTCCGAAAACTCTATAGGATTCCATTTATCGGGCCATCCTTTAATATCATTTTTGTGCCATCCTTCAAGGCTAGATGGACGATCAAAGGTAAATTCTATCTTTGAATCCTCTTTGAGATCAGATTGTGTTAACTCTACTTTTTTTGACATAGTACATCTTTAAAATTCAAAAGTCTTATTATCGAGAGTGATGAAAGGTCACCACACGTACCAATAAAAATAGACCCTATGGGAGATTAACTGATAGCCAAAAAGTATGGAGTTATGGTATTATCTTACCTGGCCTTCTATTTGGTATTCCGGTAGATTTGAGGCGACTTCCCTGTGTGTTGCTTAAAAAATCTGCAAAAGTGGGAAGTATCCTTAAATTCAAGAATATAACTTATTTCCGATGAGGAAAGACTAGTTTGTGTCAGTAATGATTTGGCCTCAACGATAAGGCGTTGCTGAATGTGAAATCTTGCTGTTTTTCCAGTACTTTTTTTGAGTGTCTCACTTAAATATCTTGGCGAGATATTTAAAGCATCTGCATATTCCGTTAGGCTATTATATCTTGTAGAACTGCTCTCAAGCATCATCATAAACTCGCTAGTCAGGTGATTTGACCTGCCAAATACCTGACTGGATTTTGGTTTTTTTGAATAAAGCCTTTTGATCTCTAAGAGAAGGACGTTCAAATAAGCTTTTACTAGTGCAAAATCAGCTTTTTTATTGTTATGATACTCTGAATGAATCTTTTCGAAAAGTGAGATCATGAAATTCTTATCTCTGAATCCAAGTGGGATAACCTCGTTACTTCGGAATCCAAAAAAAGGAAAATCTCTTAAAAAATTGGTGTTTTTGGAACCTAAGGAAGCAAAACTGTTAGTGAAAAAGATAGAAAACCCCGTAGGCTTTTCTTCTGGTAAAGAATAACTATGCGTTTGAAACGGACCTACGAAAGTAATAAAATCGCCTTTATGAGTTTTAGTGCTTTCATTAATGGAGCGCTCATAATCACAATTTGTAATTATTGTAATATCAAAGCATTGTCTTTTATGAGGAGGAGTCCGTTTTAGGTTCGAAGGAAGAGCGTCCTCGTGCCTCATTATGAAAAAATCATTGAATCTAGGAGTAGGAGCTGCCTTGGTAAATTGCATTACCTCTTTTGGATGCTCTAAAATCGGTATAAGCTCCACAATGTTTTGTTAATGTAGATAAGACGGTTAGTATGCTGAGATTATTTTAATATAATGTCAAAATTGTGCTCAAATCAACTCAAAAGAGACACTTATCGAATAAGTCCTGTTTTCGGAATTACTTGCGTAATATAAGGCCTCGGAATATTCTTGGTAATTATTATCGCTCACATAGGTGGCTTTACCTACTTTTCTCCCAATTTTGCCGGCTAGAAGTTCTGCTTTTTTGAAAGCATCGTCATACGCTTTTTTTCCGTATTCAGCCATTTCATCATTGCTCAGTTCGTATTTCATCAAAGTTTCATATCTACGAACGCCTATGGACTGGATAGTAAGAAACTTTTCCAGCTCTTTAATGGAGGTAGTTTCAAAGCGTAGTAAAACACCTTCTTTTTCGTAGCCTAAAAAAGTGTATCCCAAAGCATCTTCTTTTATAGTCTGAGTAGATATTCCAACACCTTTTATTTTCTCGAAATAACGAGATTTAAGGTCTTCCACGCTGTAGCTATCAACATCATAATAAACATTTACCAGGCTTAGTACCATTGAAGCTTCGTAGGTTGGTTTCACCTCATATTCTATGCTTCCAGAAACATTAATGGTGTTGGTTTCCTGGCTATGAGCGTTAAAAGCAAGCAATAATAATAGGACAGGTGAAAGTATGTTTTTGGTGTTCATGGGTGTAAACTTGTTTTCCTTTGAATATAAGATTTAGAGTTCATTAAAGTATAGAAATGATTTCGTTTTTGAACTCTCCATATTTTGTTTTACTGATTATCTGAAGTCCTTTCAATTGACTTAGGCTTTTTAAAAACCATATAAATAATATGCTCAATATCATTCCATAGCCTGATCAAAGTCGGTTTTTTGCAGGGTTCCTATCCCTACCTTCACCCTTGAAAAATGAGTCATACATAACCTTTAATTCAATATGGAAGAATTAGTAGATCGTCCCACTGAAAAAATCACGCGAGTCAACCACCCTGAGCTTGAAGCCTGGGTAAAGGAAGTCGCTGAATTGACCACCCCAGATAGTATATACTGGTGTAATGGTTCTGAAGAAGAGTATCAGGCCATGTGTGATATGCTTGTCGAAAAAGGTACGTTTACAAGACTTAATCCTGAAAAGCGTCCGAACAGCTTTGCATGTTTTTCCGATCCTAGTGATGTAGCACGTGTGGAAGACAAAACGTTCATCTGCTCAAGAAGAAAAGAAGATGCCGGACCAACCAACAACTGGATGGATCCAAAGGAGATGAGGGAAACCCTGAACCCGCTTATGAAAGGTTCTATGAAAGGACGTACCATGTACGTAATCCCTTTCAGTATGGGGCCAGTAGGTAGTGATAAAGCCCACATAGGTATTGAAATATCTGATTCTGAATACGTAGTGGTCAATATGAAGATCATGACCCGTATGGGACAAAAAGTTTTGGATGTCCTGGGTACGGATGGTGATTTCATTAAATGTCTTCACACTGTTGGAGCACCCTTAGAAGCTGGGCAGGAAGATGTTAAATGGCCATGTAACCCTACCACAAAATACATTGTCCACTATCCGGAAGAAAGATCAATTGTTTCTTACGGTTCCGGGTATGGGGGAAATGCTTTGTTAGGTAAGAAATGTTTTGCCCTTAGGATCGCCTCTGTCATGGCTAGGGAAGAAGGCTGGTTGGCTGAGCATATGCTTATTTTAGGAGCTAAAAGTCCAGAAGGAGAAAAAACATATGTAGCCGCTGCTTTCCCAAGTGCTTGCGGTAAAACTAATTTTGCCATGATGATCCCTCCTAAATCACTAGGTGAATGGGAAATTACCACTGTTGGGGATGATATCGCCTGGATCAAGCCAGGAGAAGATGGTAGGTTATATGCCATTAACCCAGAAGCCGGCTATTTTGGAGTAGCTCCCGGAACCAATGAAAAAACCAATCCAAATGCAATCAAATCCATTGAATCTAATACCATTTTTACCAATGTTGGAATAACCGACGATGGAGATGTATGGTGGGAAGGTTTAAGCAAAGAAGCTCCTGCTAACATGACTACCTGGAAAGGTGAAAGATACACAGGTGCAGAAGGCCAGCTTGCCGCACACCCTAACGCAAGGTTTACAGCCCCTGCATCCGGATGCCCAAGTATTGACGAAAACTGGGAGAACCCAGAAGGAGTACCGATCAGCGCATTTATAGTCGGTGGAAGAAGAAGTACTACTGTTCCCCTGGTTTATCAGGCTGCTAACTGGAACTTCGGAGTTTATTCTGCCTCTACAATCGGTTCTGAAATGACCGCTGCAGCATTCGGACAAGTTGGAAAAGTTAGAAGAGACCCTTTCGCCATGTTACCATTCTGTGGATACAACATGGCCGACTACTTCAACCACTGGTTGCAGTTCGGTAGAGCGGTTAATAATCCTCCAAGAATTTTTGTGGTCAACTGGTTCAGAAAAGATGCGGAAGGAAACTTCATGTGGCCTGGGTTCGGTGAGAATATGAGAGTCCTGGAATGGGTGATCAACAGAGTGAAAGGTAGGACTGGAGCGGTAGAAAGTCCAATCGGGTATATGCCTCGCTACGAAGACCTCAACTGGGAAGGCATAGACTTTACCAGAGAGCAATTCGATGAGTTAATGAATATTGACCGCGAAGGTTGGAAACAAGAAGTTTTGATGCACGAAGAATTGTTTGAAAAAATGTACGACAAACTTCCAAAAGAATTCCTTTTCATGCGTGAGTTACTCTTAAGCAGCTTGTGGCGATCCCCTGAAAGATGGGCGCTGGCTCCTGAAAGATAGCTTTAAGTGTTTCGTTTTATAGTTGAAAAAGCTCCTTGAAAAAGGGGCTTTTTTGTTTTGATTCAGAATAGGTAATCTCGGTGAAATATAACAATCCAATAAACTGTATCGGTTTTGGAAGAACTTAGAAAATTGTAGGTTCTCACTCCAAGAGTATTTTGATAGGTAATTTGGAATAAGTGTACTAATCAATGAAATGACAGAAGTAGAAAACCTTATTTATGAGTTTGATGAACCGCAAAGAGAGGTGATGCTCTTTTTTCATCATATGCTGACCAGGGAATATTGCCTAATTGATAAAGTCACGTTCAAAAATCCTTGCTATTATAATAAAAGCTGGATTTGCTATTTGAAACCTTCAAAAAATGGAAAAGTAGAACTTGCTTTTATGCGAGGGAACGAACTATCAAATAGCCAAGGCCTTTTAAAAAGTGGAGACCGAAAACAGCTTAGAAGTATCGAGTTTTCTTCAGTGAAAGAAATTCCTTTGAATGAGATCAAAGAGATTTTTCACGAGGCGATTTTATTAGATGAAACGAAGCCCTATGAGTCCAAAAGAAAGCCGAAAAACTAAACGATCATTCATAAATATTACAGTAAAATAGAAATGATTCAATGCAGAAAGATTAAACTTGAGGACTCTAATTCTTTACATCGATACTTTGAAGATTTATCTCCTGAGACGAAAGGGTATTTTGCCCCACATCCTTTTGATTTTGATACAATCACTTCTATCTGCAACGAAAATTATAAGGATTACTTAGCCTTTGTTTGTACTAAAGATGATCAGATTGCAGGTTATACAGTTGTAAAAAGGAGTTTATCAGAAAGTGAATCTGATCGGGTTTTTAAATATCCTGCTTTAATAGACACTGAAACAGATTATTTGCTGGCACCTTCTGTTGCTGATGCGTTTCAATCGCAAGGAATAGGGAGTACTTTATTTCATTTTGTGGAAACAGAACTAATGAAATTAGGAGCAAGAAAAATTGTTTTGTGGGGAGGGGTGCAAAAACGAAATCAGAGGGCAGTTCAATATTACTTAAAGAATGGTTTTGAAACGTTTGGAGCGTTTCACTCCAACGGTTTAAATAATTTGGATATGCTTAAACATCTGGATGATAAGGCTCCGAATTAATTAATCGATATTTAAAGCATACTAACTATGGAATTTAATCAAGTCATTGGACTGATAGCCGCCTTTTTGACCACTACTGCTTTTGTGCCACAGGTGATACGCACAGTCCGTACACGATCTACCAGGGATCTTTCGTTAGGCATGTTTTTAATGACTTTTACTGGTACATGCTGTTGGTTAATTTATGGATTGCTGATCGGAGAGCTTCCGGTTATTTTAGCAAATACGTTTACGGTTGCTTTTTCATTCATACTCCTTTTTTATAAGACCAGGGAAATACTATTTCCAAAAAAATAGAGAAGCGGAATACAATAGAATTTAAAGAATAGCACAGTATTCTTTGAATTCATGGATCAGTAGAGCGTTTTTACCATTACAGGTGTTGCAAGGATGTATCCACTTGAACTCTTCGTACAACTGGGCAGTCATATGATCTCACGACGTGTAATTAATTCACTCATCTTTTCGTTTGGAGAGACTATCAAGATATATATTGACTTCTTTGAGCATGCAGTTCACCAGTTATCAAGAGACATTAAGTTGCGAAAATCGTTATCTTCGAATAACTATCATGAAGCTATGAAACCAAGCCTTATCATTCTTTCCCTTGCAATTTTCATTGCTTGCACTCGTTCAGAAGAGGTCAATACGAGCAGTTGGAATACGTATGACTCATTGGCAAAGATTCAGAAAGAATCATGGAATATTCCGGGACTTGCGATTGGGATCGTAGAAGAGGGACAAACGGTGTTTGCAAAAGGTTTTGGTGTAAAATCAATTGAAACACAGGATTCGCTTACCACTAAATCAATCTTTCACATGGCTTCCGTTTCAAAGCCATTTGTTGCAACAGCAATCGTTCAATTAATGGAGCGTGAAAAGCTTGATTTGGATGATAAGCTCATAAAGCATCTGCCATATTTCAAAATGGCTGACCCTAAATTCGAAGAAATAACAATCAGGCAGATCCTGACTCATACTTCGGGTATTCCTGATGTGGATGATTATGAATGGAGCAATCCGCAGTATGATGAAGATGCAGCGGAAAGGTATGCCTTAAGTTTTGCAGAAACTTCTCTGGATTTTGAACCCGGAACTCAATTTAATTACAGCAATGCTGCTTTTGACTTGTTGGCGGGTGTAATCTCATCTTTATCGGGAATGACGTTCGAAGATTATATGAAGCGAAATATTTTTGAACCCGCCGGGATGGTGAACAGTACCTTTTATACTCCGGAAGTACCAAATCATCTGGCTACAAGCCCTCATGTACTCAACGATTCTTTGAGGATTGCAGTTGGAGAGCATTATCCTTATAACCGAAGGCATGCACCCAGTTCTACTTTACAGTCAAATGTTGAAGATATGCTCCGGTGGGCGTCTGTTAATTTGAACAAAGGAGAAATCGAGGGTAACAGAATTTATACCGAGCGTTCCTACGAGCTACTGATTTCAAACCAGGTTAATCCCGAATGGGACTTCAAAAGGGGTCTGGCGTGGAATATTACGGAGGTGGGTGAATACAGAATTATTAATCATAGTGGGGGTGACGATGGCTACCTTTCTTTTTTTGCATTTGTTACTGGTAAGGATATAGCTTTCGTTATGATGGCGAATAATGATTTTTATTGGAGTGGAGATGCCTCAAAAATCTGGATGCAGAAACTTCTTTTCGGTAAAGTGGAAAAAGAATGGAAAGTCTCAATCGGATATAAGATGAAGGACTATATTTTAACCGAAGGGATAGAAAAATGTAAAGAAATCTATTTCGAGGAAGCTGAGAAGGACAGTCTTTACTGGTGTGAACCCAGGTTTTTGAATGGGTTAGGCTATGATCTGATTTGGCGGGGACACCACGAAAAAGCGTTAGATATATTTCAGTTTGCAGTTGAATTAGAGCCTGATAATCCGATCTGGAACGAAAGTGTTGCCGAAGCATATTTGGCATTGGGCGATAAAGAAGAAGCGGTTAGGTGGTACAAAAAAGTAGTAGAACTTGACCCTGATCAGGAGTATTCAAAAAGTAAGATTGAGGAGCTAAATTCTGAGTAGATAGTAATGTTGTATTTATAAGACAAAAAACTATCTTAAAAAGTCTTCTTGTGAAAAGTTATTCTTTGCAGAGCTTATTAGAATCTTCTCCTACCTTCAAACTGTTCAATATCATCAACCTCTTTAGCATTTCCAATGAAAGTGGTTTTACGACCCCTTAGTCGAGCTACTGCATTATTGTTTGAATTTAAATACATATTCAAAGTAAATTCACCCAATTCGAAGGAAGATATTCGCATAATGATATTAATAGTCTGATTGTCTATGCTCATATCATAATAAGTAATCAATCCTTTGGCTGTAATTCCCCCAAGACCATTAGATCCCAATCCGGAAGGATTACTTGTTTGTACAATGATTTTGTTACCCTGCACTTTAATGAAGTTATCAATTCCGAGAACATTAATAGCGGTATATTTGCCCTTAATCATAGTTGTTTCTAAAGTAAAACTCTTGGATTCAGCCATAGCTTTGAGTAATTCGAAATTTTGAGCCAACTCTTTTTTCCGCTCAAGTTTTTTTAGGGCTCTCTTTTCTTTTTTGACATCCCTTTTTGATGTTGGATGTTCTTGTGAATGCAAACCAGAAAACAACATTGTCGATATCATTAGAACTATAAATTTTTTCATGGCGTACTTATTTAAAGTTGAACATCTTTTGATGAATGATCAAACATGATGCCAGATGAAAAAATAATCTATAAAAAGTACAATTTAGCATTTATTTTTAGATTATTTAACCTATATAAAGTGTCTTTTAATGCAATTTTGAAATACAGATTCTATTCTGAAAATGGCCTGAAATTGATAGTATTTATTATTGAAATTAGAGTAGTTCTTTATAAACTTTTCAGTAGTCAGTTCAATCTTTGTTATCCAATTCAAGATTTTTTTAGAATTTGAATCGGTGAATACGATTTATCCTAACTGCTTAGACTTTTGAAAACACAAGTCTTGTATATGGTCAATCTAAGTATTGAACCAGGACTTAGATAATTTAAAATATAGCTTGTAAATGATTAATTCTGACCCTCTACATTTCTCAGTTCTATATATGCTATTCCTAAAGGAGAGATCTCATACCTGGGATTATGACTGATTGTTAATCCAAGATTCTTAAGTTTTCGAATATTTAGCTTCAGCCACTCTTTCTCTCTGGACATCTTAACAGCCAAGTCTGCTGCTTTCAGTTTGGGATATCGTTTAATAGATTTTAAAGTTTCATAAATCCATTCACCTGATTTACTATATCGGTCAAGCCGTTCCAGTTTTTCTTTTAGTTGACCAAATTCAATATCTGTAAGCTCCTTTTAACTTCTTAGCTTAATTCTAGGGTCAGGGGAATGATAGGCTACTTCTATTTTATAGATTTTCCCCTCTTTTACTTTTTTAAGCTGATGTAAAAGCTCATCCAAAGAATTAAAGCCTGCTTTCCGCGCTTCTGATCCTGAAATAGCTGAAATATCAATTTTTTTGATGTTGCATATTTCTACCTGACCGATGGCCGTTTTTAAAAGACTCCTTTTTAAAACGCTAGGCTTTTTCCATTTTCGAAATGCAAGACTTATATTTCCTACTTTTATGTCCTCTAAATGGTGCTGTTTAATAGCATTTATTGATTCTTCTCCCAGGGATTGTAAGAACCAAAATTCCATAAATGACCTTCCGGGTCTTTACATGAATAGACTTTTCCACCATAGTCCTGAGATTTTAGCTCCATTATGATTTCAGCACCGTTCGCTTTGGCACCTTCGTAGTGATCATCTATTTCATTTTGGTCTACAACAATGTATGGACTTTGTGTTTCGAACCCACCAATGTCTCCAGGCTGTTTGATCAGGTCTGAATATTCACTTCCATTATTGGTAGAACCTAACATGATCATGCTACCTTTATAAATAAGTTGTGCATGGGCTATTTTACCGTCTTCAGATTCATGAACAAGGTTTTCTTCGAACCCAAATGCTGCGCATAACCATTTGATAGATTTCTTTGCATCAGCATACTTCATTGTAGGGATAATACGAGGGTAAGATTCCATGATTTTAAGAGTTAAAAAGGCATTTATTAAAGCTACAATTCTTCAATCAATGATAAAATGTTTCCACTTGGATCTTTAAACCAGGCGATGTTAGGGCCTGTGTTGTCACCGGAATGCCAGCAAATCCCTTTCTTATCCGTTTTCATGGGTTCAGGGTATTGCTCGAATTGGACGCCCTTATTAATAAGGTGGTCTACTACTTTTTCTATGTTTTTTACTTCAAAGTTTAATACCGTGAAATTGGCGGGTAGGTGATCATCGCCCTTCGGGTAAATGATGAATGAGTTGCTGCCTGCAGCTTTTATCTCCAGAATGCCCATTTCATTTTCTGCCACATGGAGGCCTAATGTTTCGGCATAAAATTTCTTAGACGTTTCTAAGTTGTTTGTTGTGAAGGAGTTGAAAGTATGACTGTCTTTTAGCATAGTATAGGAATTTAGGCCACTAAGACGCAAAGTCAGCAAGGCTTTACCTTGTGTGTTCGTGGCTATTTTTCAAATAGGCAAGACATAGGAGTGCATTTCCTCAATAGTATAGGAGCTTACATTAGTGAATTTGTAAACATCGCAAAATGCATAGACCTTATCGCCCATCTTCATTTCGCCATTTAAGGATGCTTCCAGATCATTTGTTATGATGGAGTGAATGGTCACTTCATCAGCCGTGTATTCTTTCATGATGTTGATTTCTTTAGTGAAATCTTCTTTGCCGGAGATCTTCTTGTCCCCATAAATGGTCCACTGAATATCATCGCTCACATGGTCGATGATGTAACCAGCATTGCCCTCTGCAAAGGCCACGTTGAAGCTTTTGAGAAACTCCTTCTCGGCAGAATTTTCCAGGTTTGCGTTTAATGTAACTTTTGTCATGATTGTTTCGGTTTGTTTTTATGCTTTTTCAGGGCAATTGATCATCCACTGGACGCCGAACTTGTCTGTACAACTACCGAAGTAATCGCCCCAAAACTGATCTTCCATAGGCATGGTTACTTCCCCTTCTTCAGAAAGATTTTTGAATAATTGGTCTGCCTCTTTTCGTGTATCGATCTGGAGGTTTATGTGCATGTTATTTCCTATGTTGATTTTGAATCCCATACTTTTAGGCGCATCAGATCCCATTAGAATGTGCCCTCCGGTAATGGTTAAGTCGGTGTGCATAATCAGGTTTTGATCTTCTTTCGGAAGCGGAGACATACCTTCTTGTAGAGGCATATCGCTAAATCTCATTATCTGACCAAGCTCTCCGCCAAATACAGATTTGTAAAAGTTAAAAGCCTGCTCCGTCTCACGGGCAAAGTTTAAATAGATACTTACTGAAGCCATTTTTTATTTATTAGTATTTGGTAAATAGTTGATTACTGATTGATTAAGATTCGCAGACCTCTTTGAAATATTTCAAGGCTTTTGGCCAGGCGTTATCAAACATTTCCTGGAACGATGCATCCACGGTCATGGTGATTTCAAGTTTTGTATTTTGATCACCCTCTTTATGAAAATGATATTCCTCTAATGAGCCGATCCATTTACGCATCATATCGTCTGTGAGCTCTACTTCTATATTCTGAGGATTCACCATAGCAATGTGTTTAGCTTTTATATACTCATTGGTGACCAGCTCTTCAAATAGTACTTTGGTTCCACCCTGGGTATTATCAAAGAAGGAAATATGGCCACCCTTCTTCCATTCTCCTTCGTAGGTCATTCCTTCACCCCAAGCTTTGGCCCAGTCAGGGTAAACCGTCTTGTCTGTTATTTTTTCGAAAACAAAATCACGAGGTTTATTAATTGCAATTGCGTAAGTAAGTGTTTTCATGATATGTGTGTTAGTGTAGATTTTACGATTTACTTAGTTCCAAAATACTGAGCCGGGAGCCTTCTGAATCTATGAATGCTACATACTTTCCAGTTCCCGGAATATCATAGGGTTTACTCAGAACTTTACCTCCGTTTTCGTTTATTGCTTTCATTATTTCTATAATGTTTCCAACGCCAATAACAATAGAAGGGTATTGTGCTGGCCAATCTTCCTTAAAAGGAAACATTCCACCCTTAATTACGCCTGCTGGCATATCCGGTTTTGCATCATGTTCCGCCGTGTTCAAAAGGATGTAACCTCCCATTTCGGGGCCAAGAAATTCGATTCTCCAACCAAAGACAGTTTGATAGAATTTTGCTGCCCTCTCTGCATCATGATAAGGTAATTCAAAGTGTACAACTGGATTCATGACTTATGCTTGTTTCATATTGTTTTTAGGACTGGACTATAAGCTCACACAAATTTAAAAAGCTCATTTCTGATTTGTAAAGTGAGATTGCGGCAATCTCAGAGGTTGATCGCGACAATCGGTTTTCATAAATTTCTTATATGAAAAGAGTATCGATTATAGCCCCGAATGGTGATTTCAGTATCACAAATCTTGATTTGACACGACAGATGTTTACCTGGGTAAATGAGAATTTGCCTGAACCCATTTTTGATATAGAGATCCTCGGTATTTCAAAAGAAATAAAATCTCATAATGGTCTTTTCACTATAAAGGTAGACCGATTGGTTAGTGAAGTGGATAAAACTGATGTAGTCATTATCCCTGCGACATTTGGTGATCCTATGAAGGTTGTTGAAGAGAATCAAACTTTAATTCCCTGGGTTTTAAAGCAGTATGATCAAGGTGCTGATTTGGTCAGTATGTGTGTTGGGGCATTCTTTTTAGCTGGAATCGGTGTTCTGGATGGAAAAAAATGCTCTACCCACTGGGGTTCCGGTGATGATTTCAGAAAGCTTTTTCCTAACATAGTGTTGGAGGATGAGAGAATTGTCTCCGAGTCAGATCGTATTTATACAAGTGGTGGAGCCTTGGCTTTTGCCAACCTATTGATTTATCTGATCGAGCGGTATGTTGGCAGAGAAGTAGCTATTGCAACGGCGAAAGCATTTATGGTTGATATCGATCGAAAAAGCCAGTCACCCTTCATGATATTCTCTGGACAAAAATCTCATAAAGACAAAGAAGTGCTAAAAGCTCAGGTGTATATCGAAACTCACTTTCAAGAGAAAATATCTGTTGAGGGTCTCTGTGATTCTGTCGGGGTAGGACGGAGAACATTTGAAAGAAGGTTCAAAGGTTGTACCAGTAATACGGTGCTTGAATATATTCAACGAGTTAAAATTGAAGCTGCTAAGCAGGAACTAGAAAGAGGGAAAAAGACAGTCTCAGAAGTAATGTTTGAAGTCGGTTACAACGATACCAAATCATTCCGAGAAGTTTTCAAGAAAGTGACGGGTATGACTCCCAATGCTTATAAAGAAAAATATACTCGGTTCGAGATGTTAGCTTAGTGAAGATTTTTGGGTTTTGTATCAGGGCTTCACCAGAATCTTTCCTTTTTGCTTTCCACTCATCATATATTCATAAGCATTTTGCATTTCCTCTAAAGTAAAAGATCGATCTATCACAGGTTTGTAAATTCTTTGCTCCAAGCCTTCCAGGAGATGTTTTTTTACTTTTTCAAAACGATTTGGGTGTTGTAATAAGTGAAATACCAGGTGAAAACCGATGAAAGACAGTCCTTTCACGAAGGTGAGGAGTGTTGGGAAAGGGGATTCAAAATCCAATGATAAGGCTCCGTAGACGATAATTCTAGCTTCTTGCCCGGCAGCATCGGCTAATTCATTCCAGAAGGTACCACCAATAGGATCAAAGGCAATTTGAAAACCTTCACCTTCAGTGAATTCATTCACTTTTTCAACGAAGTTTTCTTCTTCTGTGGCAATTACGAAATCAGCCCCTTGAGATTCCAGAAAATCTTTTTTCTCAAAAGTTCGACTGGTTGCAATCACCCTCGCACCAAAGTTTTTAGCCATTTGTATCGCCGCTATCCCGACTGCAGAACTGGCTGCGCTAATAACTACCGTTTGATCAGCACCTTTGTTTAATCCTCCTTTTAGGACTAAACCTGTGTAACTGGTGGCATAAGTCATCCAAAAAGATGCTGCTTCATCAAAACTGAGAGACTTTGGTTTTTTGATGATGGCTTCCCCTGGCACCAAGGCATACTCTCCAAGATATCCGTATTCGTAATGCATAATGTTAGGAGTAAGGCAGACCTCATCTCCCAGTTCAAAATCAGTGACATTTTTCCCTTTGTTAGCAACTATGCCGGATGCCTCTAAACCTACTTTGGAGGGGAATTTAGGTTGAAACACATAATGTCCCATGAAGTATAAAAGCTCTGCTTGATTAAGCCCCGCCGCTTTTATTTTCACCAAAAGTTCATTATCTCCAGGAGTTGAAGGTTCTTTTTCAACGATCTGAAGAACTTCAGGACCTCCGGTTTGGTGGAATTCTACAAATTTTGCCATTTCTGCTTGTTTTAAAATGTTCTGCTATACCAATCAGCTATTCCTTGCCCAATCTCATATGGATACTGCTCTTGAATGTAGTGTTTCCCTTTTCCGAGGTAAACCACATCCAGGTTTTTCCAGGTTTTTTTAATTTTTTCAGCTTCTTTCTTTTTGATGATCATTCCAGGTTTTACATGAAACATCAGTTTTGGGGTATTTGAAGTTGGATGATATTCATAGTATTCTTGAACTACTCGAGTGCTAAATTCCGGCTCGCCTCCAATGGGAATTTGAGTTGGCCATACCCTTACTGGTTTGCGATGTTCTTTTTCAAGATAAGGAGCTCTATAATGATCCATTTCCTCTTTTGCGAGCTTTCTTCCAGCCATCATTGGAATGAACTTATCGACGAAGAAATTTTTCTCCACAATCATTTTATGACCTTTTTCTGGATGACGAAAGCGCTTAAAAATATAACGCTCAATAAAGTTGGCTTCTTTCCATTCCATAGGACGAAGGATCGCTTCAAAAAATACAATTCCAGCTACATTATCCCGGTTTCTATTAGCGTAGTGGAATCCAATGCCAGATCCCCAATCCTGTATCACGAGTATGATGTTTTGCAAATCCATTTGAGAAATGAACTCATCCATATACTTGATGTGATCTTCAAAAGTGTAATCGATATCGGGCTTACCAGATTTGCCCATGCCGATAAGGTCGGGTGCAATAACCCTTGCCTGACCTGACAGATGTGGAATGATATTCCTCCACAAATAGTTGGAAGTAGGATTTCCATGAAGCAGAAGAAATGTATGATCTGATTCAGGATCACCTTCATCTACATAATGCATTTCGGAATTAAACACTTTTTGAAAGCGTGATTCAAAAGGGAAATCTGCCGATATGGTTTTGTTTGAATCAGTTTTTTGACTGATGGCTGTTAAAGTCGTCATAGTAAAAAGGATTAATGTGATTAATATTTTCATGGTATTTCCAGTTGAAATTTTTGAATTCAGGTCGGTATGTCAGATATCCAAAAGCTCCTTTAGGTTTTTGTCTCCAAGAACTTTGTTTAGCACTTCCTCTGATGTTTTTGGAATTTTCATAGGATGCTCTTGGTAAAGCTGCGTATAGATTTTATCGGAGCTTTTCTGTAAATCTTCCAGTTTGGTTTTAGAATAGTCGTGTATTCTACTTTTAAAATCTTTAGTCCATAGGAGATTTTCAGGATCGACAATTCCCCTTTCGATGAAGCCCTTTGTTTTCTTATTGCATCTACATGGATTAGCCTTGTTCACCAACCCGCATCGATCGTTCATCCATTCGTACAGGTCTTTCCTAACCCTACTTAGTTTCTTTCTGAAATTTTCTTTGGAGGTTCCAAATATTTCGGCGCCAAGGGTATGTTCTATCTGAAAAAGTTCGCCTACTACATAAAGTAGACGTTGTTCTCTGGAAAGGCACATGAGCATTCCATTCGTGCACTTGGTTTTTACCTCTTGTGTGTATGGATGTTCGTTTTCCAGGTATCCATTTTCTACTGCTATTGGCTCATCTTTCAAACTCTCGATGGTATCGAAAAACTGAGTAAAAGAAGAGATCCTGTTCTCGACAGGAGATTTTTTATAATCTAAAATGTAATTGAAAGTAAGTTTGTAAAGCCAAGATGTAAATCGCCCCTTTTGAGGATCGTATTTGGCTAAATTGGTGGTGATCTTGATCAGAATATCCTGGGTTATGTCCTCTGCTTCAGTGGTATGCCCCACCATTTTTATGACGATATTGTAAATGAAGATGTTGTGCTTTTCAAGCAGTTGATTTAAGGCTTTCCTATTTCCATTAATAGCCTTAGCTACCAGTTTTTTGTCTTGTTCTTCATTATAAACTGAATTAAAAGGATTGTCAGCTTCCATCTTGTTGCTTATTTACATATAAAACGACAACATCGGAAAGGTGTGACAAAATGCTGCTTCAGGCGTTAATAAATAGCTCAAAGATAATTTATTTAGCCTGAAGCGGGTTTTGCACGTGTTGTAATTCAAAAACTAACTATATATTCAATCGCTGCTTTCCTATTTACCGACATAGACCGTTAAATCGATTTCAATTCTACTGGGTTTAGGGATCAGCTGTTGCACACCCAAGGCGGTCCAGGCATGTTGGTGGTTTGGCATCAATTCAGCTTTTTTCTTAAGTATCCTTGGGAACTGTTCCTCTAAATCGCCTACATGAAAGGAACGCATTTGAACGACATTGTTCCAGCTTGCTCCGGCATCTTTGATAATCCTGTCAAGGTGTTTCAAGACATTGTCTAATTGGGTTTCAAAATCCTCCGGGAAGCTTCCATCGTCATTGGCCCCTATTTGTCCGGTGAGAAACAGAAAGTCCCCTGCCTGTGCGGATAAAGAAAGATTAAATGGTTTGAAGATCTGGTAGGTAGGATCCGGATTGAAGTTTTTAATTTTTGAATTCATTATTAATTGATTTTGGGTTCTAATACTTTTTTAGTTTGAAGTAGGGCTGCCGCAGATACTACTGCCCAGGTACCTTCGAGAATAATGAAGGGAAGAAAGTTCAGCAAATAAGAAGACCAGGCAGCAAGCAGGGCCCCAATAATGTTTAATAGTCGGTACCAGATGTTTGTGGATTCTATCCACCTCAACAAGTGCATCAAGTACGCCAGTAGGAGTAGGGAAACTCCTAATGATCCGATGATGGTATGGGCCTCCATTAGTCTTCTTTTAGAAATTGGATTACTTCACTGATGTATCGTTCGGGCGCATCCTGCTGTACCCAGTGAGATGCATTCTCCAGTTTCACCAATCTGGAGTTAGGGATCTCAGATGCTAATTGTTCCCCATCGGCAATAGTTTGCCAGGGATCATCAACTCCCCACAAAAGCAGTGTTTTGGACCGGATGGTATGATGCCGGTCCATTAAAGCTACTGTATGATTTGTATTGAGGGCTGAAGCATTTCGAATAAGGCTTACTTTACCTGTCTCGGTGATGTAGGGTGCTATAATTCCTTCCTTGAAATTTTCTGTTAGTCTGCTTTTATCGGTAAGCCCTACTGCATATCCTTCAAGTAGGAAATCTGCTATTTCGGTGACTGATTTATCTACCCATTCCGGGTTACCTAAGGCCAACATGTCGTCAATAGGCCAGGAATCATACACCACAATGTTGGAGAGTACCAGTTTATTGATGCGTTCCCCATGATTAACCGCTAGGATTAAAGAAACTCCTCCACCGGTGTCATGACCAATGAAATGTGCACTTTTCAAGTTGAGATGATCCATCAGACTCAGGATCATTTTTGCCTGTACTTCGATGGATCTATCGAATTTATCTCTCTGATCAGACCAACCATGGCCTAGAAAATCAGGGGCAATTACCCTGTAATCCTGAGAGAGATCGTTGATTACGCTATTGTATAGAAATGACCAGGTGGGAATACCATGAAGCAGTATGAGCGGCTCTCCGTGGCCAAAATCTGTGTAGGCTACATCCACCGGAATGTGCACGATATTATCAAGTGTTACATGTTTCTGTCTGGCCATGAAAGCCTCGGGTGATATCCCGGGTTGGGTGTTTTGCTTTTCCATTTTCGTTTTTTCTTTTCTTGATGCATTAAGTTGATTGCAGCATTGGAGTCCTAGTACCAGGACGATAACTCCAGCTAAATATGTAATTGTAAGATTCGTTTTCATGTCCCTTTCGTTCGAATTTGAAAGGGTTTACGAGGGACCGTAAGCAAAAAACTTTACATATGTTAAAAAGCGAAAACTAGTAGTTACCCCTTATCCGGCTTAGTGAAACCTGTGTGATCCCGAGATAGGAAGCAATATGTTGAAGTTGTATCCGGTTAAAGATTTCTGGTTTTTCATTTATGAGTTGATCATATCTTTCCTTAGCTGTTTTAAATTGGTAGGAGATAAATCGCTCTTCCATAGCGACCAGTTCTTTTTCCATGAACTTCCTTCCCCAAACACTCCATTCAAAATTATGATCCATTAGATGACGCAAATCTTTAATCAAGAATGCATTGAGCATACAGTCTTCCAATAACTCTACAGTTTCATAGCTAGGTTGATCATATACGAATGTTCTATAGGGAAAAACAAAATCGCCCTCCATCCCCAACCAGAAGGTCACCTGTTTCCCTTTGTAATAAGAGTAAGCTCTAACAGCTCCCTTTTCGATGACGTACAAATAGTGATGCCTTTTCTCAGGGCTAAAAAGCTGCTTATTCTTTTCGTATTCTTTTATTTCTCCTAACTGCAGAAAAGTTGCAATTGCTTCATCACTAACATCATGAATTGATTTCAGGCGATTTTTAGTCTGATTCATCATAAAAAGTACATTTAAATCCTGTCTTTCTCTTGTATTGATGGATAATCATTGGGTAAGCTTTTCGCCACAAAAAACATAAAATAGGGGCATATCTGATTTCAAATGAACTTTTGAGCATATTTAGAACAAAGAACTGCAAATTTTTTGGGAGCACTTTCCCTCAGAATTACCAATATGCGAATGGACTGGGCAGTTGGCCTTCCAATAAATCCCTCACAAGAAAAAGAGTAAGCAAAACGAAACTACCCATTAAGGTTCCTTTTGGACATGCACTCATATTAGATCGATCCTTATTGTTGAATGCTTATTAGTATTTGACTCAGACTAGTCTCGTTGGTGTAATGGCCATTTCGAACTACACCTGAAATGGACTGAATATTTCTAATGTCTTTGAGTGGGTTCTTTTCGAGGAAAACTAAATTGGCTTTTTTGCCGATTTCAATAGTTCCCGATTCATTATCCTTCCTCAAAGCCTCAGTGGCATTTAATGTTGCAGTTTGCAGCGCCTCATAATTACTTAGACCTGCCTGGGTGAGCAAAAAGAGTTCGTTATGGAGATCGAATCCGGGATAGACATGAGGCAATATGGTGTGCGTTCCGGCCAGCAACTTTACCCCTGCACCATTCAATATATTGACGAAGTCAATTGCACAGTCGAGGTATTTTCTGCCCGTATCGAGGCGGCGTTGAGGAAGGTTATCCCACGGAATACCTGCATTCCACATTTCAATAACAGGTTGAGGAACATATTTCATAAGGTCATCTGTTTGCATTTTATCTACCATGGCTAAATCCTCTATAAGCAATAGTTGCGGGCAGAAACAGGTCTCATTTTTTGCAAGATGATCGGCCAGGCGCTTCGCATTATCCGAATTATAAGCCTGCACTTCTACTTCGGGAACATTATGGAACAATACTCTGCTTGCTTCCCTGTCGTTGAAAAACTCTGCCAGGGGATTGAAATTGGAAAAGTCTATTTTACCAGCCTGAATGGCACCAACAAGATTCTTTTTAAAAGCACTACCACCGTCCGGGGTTAATGCACTGAACATTCCACCTAAAGTTTCGAATGATACTACGCCTAAATCTGAAGCTTCTTCCCAGCTCACCGCCAGTGGATTCTGGATGGTGACGTTCTTACCGACCTTTCCAGCAAATTCTATTAATGCTTTCAAAGCATCTTTGGAAATAAGTGATTGTGCTACGAAGAAATCTGCTCCGGCAGCGTTGAGATGAGCCACAATACCAGCAGCTTCCTCGGGGTTGTTCACTGGTACGGAGAAATCCGGCCAAAGCATGGGAGCACCGTCTAACATGGGTCCTGCATAGGAGACATCAGGTCCTTGCTTTGTACCTGATTTGATCTGCTGATTGTACTCGGCTGCCAGGCTGGGATCAGACCCACAATCTCTCACGCCCGTAACTCCGTTCACAAGCAAAAGCGCATGTTGCCAGTCCATGAGGTCCGGAAGTAAGACATGCGCATGCATATCCCAAAGACCTGGTATCATATATTTACCCTGAAGATCTACCTCTTGAAGGCCTTCAGTGTCCTGTGGAATGTTTCCAATTTCAACAATATGATTGTTTTCAATGGTCACCGACGAATTTTCCAAAATGTGACCTCCCTTGCCATCAATTATGTGGGCATTTGTGAAACGAATTTTGCTCATTACTCTTTCTTCAGAATGTTTTCACAATGCTAGTTCATGCGAGGTTTGGAGCGTTAACAAAAAAGTACTGTATCCTATCAAAAATGTTGGTTGATAAGGATGAAGGTCTTATGATATGAATCTAAAAGTGATCATACCATGTCAAAACTATTCAGAATACTATCGAAAATGTTGGTTCGTTTCAATGGGCATTAATGGTTTTTATAACTTGTCCTATGCCAGATTCAGCGATCCCGGTTTTTAAAGAAATCAATGATCATTATGAGGGTGCCGGTTTAGGCGTAAGAACGGAGAACCCCAATTTTCATGTAGCAAAACTGGAAGAGATGGAGGGAGTGGTGATTCATGAAATGCCTCCCTACCGCAACAGCTTTTATGAAATCATTTACGGCAAAAATGTGGTGGACATGGACTACAGCATTAACGGATTCAAATTTAAGCCTCATCCGTTTTTCATTTTGTTCAGCGCTCCGAATCAAGTGCATAGTTGGGTTAAAAAAGGCCCCTGGGAGGGAAGCACAATTTGCTTTAAGGTAGATTTTCTGAAACCCTATATCAATTCAGATATCCTAAAGGAGTTTCCTTTTTTTGGTATCAATGAGGCCAACTTCTTAAGACTGGAAAAGCATGAAGCTGCTAAGCTGGAGTTGTACATCGATAATATGTACGAAGAGCAGGAAAACGAACAAATCAGAGGGATTCAAATCATTAAATCTAACCTGCTGTCTTTGCTACAAACCTGTGAAAGGATCTATGAGAATGATACTTACAGTCGAATATCACCAAAGATTGGTTACAGCCTGGTGGCGCAGTATCAAACCCTTATCGATGAAAATTTCACCAAATTCCATATGGTGAGAGATTATGCCGAACTATTAAATAAGACCCCGAACTACCTTACTCAGATGGTGATGAAAGTAACCGGTCGATCTGCCAAATCTTTCATCATTGATCGCCTCTTATTGGAGGCGAGGTATCAATTAGCTTACACTGAGCTTGATATTGCGGAAATCTCTTACATGCTCAACTTCAATACCCCCACTCATTTTGGACAGTTCTTTAAGAAACATCAGGGATTGGCCCCCAGTGAGTTTCGAGGTATGAACTCAAATTAAGCCAAGGATCTGTTCGTAGTCATCAGACCACTGGAAGTAGTCCGATGACTAATGGAATGTAGTTTTAAAATATTACCTTCAACACATGAGCACCACGAGTAACACTCACTTTAAACCCGGAGTACTCCAGACTATTCTCTGATACCTTCCAAAACTCTACAGCTCCTTTCTTTTGACCTAGGTCGTTGTAGTCGTAGACGGCTACCGCAATCATGTCTCCATCTTTATCAAAAGCAACATTTTCCGGAAGAATACCGGCAAATGGTTTACGATCCAACTCAACGAGTTTTCCCTGATCATCCATAGAAAGTAGTGATAGAGAACTCCCGTTGGTCCAAAGTTCTGAGCCATACGGAAAATGCGATCCTTGCATATTGGCAATCACCACTTGTCTTCCGTCAGCACTGATTCCAAATCCTTCCGGGGCCCGTCCCACCTGTGCTTTGGAAACAATTTGGTGTTGCCCCTTTTCGAAATCGGGTTTAATACTTAGTAAATATCCATCACTCACCCAGCCATTGAGATCCGGTAAGAGATAGAATTTACCATCCGGGGTAAACTGACCTGCTCCGGGAAGTTCGCCGGCAGCCATGGGAGATCCGATCAAATCAATTCCAGTCCTTTTTTTATTGACAGCATAAAATGCCAGCTGCTTACTTTCTTCCAATGTCACAGCCAGATAGTCTCCTGAAGGATGCCAGCTAATATCTGTTGCTCTCACTTTTTGATCGAATGAAACCCCTATTGAGAAATGCTTAGGTTTTCCGAAGCGCTGGCCATCCCAAGATACAATGACGATTTCTTTTCCCGGTTCTTCAATCACAGTAGCAATGTGCTTGCCATCCGGGCTCAATTGAGCTACAATAGGAACATTACCCACTTCGGCTGAGCTTATAATTCTCAATTGATCTGGTTTGGATAAGTCGATGGCATAAATCGACGTAGCTGCGGGAAGTGCAGTAAATACATTATCTACCTTCTTGGTCTTGCGATCTATTTGACCTTTGGTCTCCGCTACAAATGCAATGGTTCCGTCTTGAGTGATATCCAGGCTTTTCGTCCAATTGGTTACTGAGTTTGAGACAGGCAGTTTTGAAATCGTATATTCTGCCGGAAACTCATCTAAAGAAATCAGGGTAAGCTCATCCCGGTCTTCCGGTATCAATTTCAGATGGCCATCGATGTAAGCTGATGCAGCCATATCAGCATCGGAAAGGACCACAATACCTTTAGCGTCAAAAGTAGGGTTGTTTTGTGCCCAGATGGGTAGGCTTAACGTAAGAGCGATTATTGTAATTGCTATTGTTTTCATTTTCTAAGCTTTAGGTTTAATTATTATTGTATGTTCTGAATCTGATCCCTCAGGGAAATATTTTAGTTGTTGACTTACACGATCGTATTCGAATCTTCCATTAGTCACTTCAACAGATATTTCTTTGGGATAATGATAATTTGGAACATAGATGAGGGTGGGTGCATCTATTTTCGAGTCAGCGGCGAAGGTCATTCGAAACATTTTCGTCTCCAGATCAAAAGACATCTGCTGAAGTTCACCTCCCGTGAAGGCGGCATAAGGCCTCACAAAAGCATCCAGTGCACGGCCACCTGAGTTAATATCGTCCGGGTTTGCCTGTTGATCCCTGCTGAAAATGGATAAATCCTCTCCATTCCATTGATCGCCTCGAGCATTGGTATTGACAGGCGTGTAATTCCAAATCGTACTGTGCAAAAGGTTTTCTTCCAGTCCATCATAGTAAGCATCTAGTGCTTTAATCTGTGCAGTGAAGTCACCCTTTTGAAAAGCGGCACCATTATCCAGGTCCATCGGTACCCCAAATTCTCCGATTAAAGTTGGCACCTTACCCAGGGTATTCCAGGTTCGCTTTTGAATCTGACCCAGATAGTCTGCAAATGATCTTTCAACATTTGAACTACCGATAATTACCTCATTGGTAAAGAAATTAATGGTAGTATCGGGGTTATAGGTCTTTAGAAGAAGGGTTTGAACATCATACCAATGACTGGCATCTACGATATTCGATGGATCATCATCCGACCAGTTGGGAGGCCTTTTTCCAAGTTGAGGTTCTATAAAAACCGTAGCTTCCTTATCGAATTGCCGAATGGCCTCAATAAATGCGATGGCGAATGGTTTAAAATAGTCCTCCTCAAATGTCTTGTCATCCAGCTTAAAGTAATCGAGTACATTCAGAATAGGATCTCCTTTTTCATTTAAGGACCAGACGCCATTATTCCTCCAAAGTGCCTCCTCACTATTTCTCCAAGCAGATACTTCCTGCTTATTGAGGATTGTAATACTGTCCAACTGCACATACCCCTGACCTAGAACGTATTCCCAATTCTCTACTTTCTGAGAGCGCCCGTAAGCCAACACCATCGATTGAAAAGCTGACGGAGATGGTCCCTTTCTAATTCCATAATCTGCCCGGTTCAAATCATCCAGCCCAATCCAACCTTCGCTGGGTTCATTCAGTGTTTCATAACCGATAACATTTGGGAGCCCCTCCAGAGATTTGACCACTTCCTGAATAGCTCTGAAATAGTGTTCTTGAAGGTAATCTTGCACTGGAACGCCTTCGATAAGGGTTTTGGGAGCAAAGTCATTTCCTCCAAAAAACAGTGTGAACATGGTTGCGGTGGCCATTTTGCTATAGTTGCTTGGCCATAACATTCTTGGGTAGGGGTCGCCAAAATTATTATGGGTGATGGCAGAACCAGACGGATCCAGTTTGGTCAGGTCAAAACCAACTTTTTCCAATGTCCAGGCGGGAGCTCCTGAACCACCGGTAAACCGACTCCAGACATCTTGATGAGGATCTATGAGAACGTTGATTTTATATTCAGCTGCTTTTTCCACTACTTTTCTCAAGTAGCTTAAATATTCCTGATCGTATATTCCAGGTCCTTCGTGTTCTATGGCTTCCCAGGTGATCAGAAGTCTTAGAAAATTGAAGCCCCATGATTTTAGTCTGGAGAGATGTTCGTCCGCTTCTTCCAGTGGAAATGGACGACCCACAAAAGAGACATTTTTATAATCGTAAAAGCCATCTTTCACATGGGAGGCCGCATAAGGCGAGTAGGGCATTTTTGTACTCCCACTCAAATTGATCCCTTTCAGATAAACCGATCTTCCTGATGGATCAATAAAGTTCTTTCCCTCAACCCTTAGGTTCTTCATCTCCAATCCTTCCTGCCGACAGGAGAGCATCACTATGCTCAATATTAAAATGTACCTCATGGCTAACTTCTTAGTTCTCTTGTATTGAAGTCAGCACTTGCTGACCGATGAAATTGGCAATTGGTAGTTCCTTCTTTACAGGTGTTGGCGTAATCTCGATATAATCGAAATAGGCTACCAGGTCCCCATGATCTTCAGGAGTACCATTCGTATTGTACTCCTCATAATTAGGATAAACCTCTGCCACTGATGGCCAATCGGCGTAAGCAGTCACTCCGAGTTGTAATGTCTCCGGTAGATCAGGTCGGATGAACTGATCGAGTAAGACCCATTCTTCATCTTCAAACTTGTAGAGCAAGGTAAAGACTTCCGAAACTCGTACAATTTTGAGTTCGACCCATTTTTCTTTAGCCGGGTAGATTTTCAAGGTGGACTGGCTGTTGTAGGTGCTTTTGATCTCAAACTGTGACTTGCCTGGTTCTGTCGCTGAACCAATACTGAAGAACATCCAGTTCTCCTTTCCTCTTTCCCATTGGCTTGCTTTTAATTCTCTTGGAACACGAACAAAAAGACCAGCCAGTGAGAAAGCTGTTTGGGGCAGGTTATCTGTTGTTCCTTCCACCTTAACCTTGGTGCTCAATTCAAAATTTCCATTGTATTCCTGGTAGAAATATCCGGCAAAGTTGTCTTCAAACCAGCCACTAGATGTAGGCTCTATAACCAATTGATCGTTTTCAACAGTTAGTTTTCTTATTTTGGACTCCCAACCCTCTATCTCCAGGGAGGTCCAGTTGCTCAAGCTTTTGCTGCTTGAAAAATCGTCTTTAATGATGGTTTGTGCTTCTGTAACTTCCATTGTGATTATGATTAATGAAATGATTATTAGTGCTCTCATATTTTTCATGATTTCACTTTATATAAACTGAGAGGTCTGTTAAGGAGATTATCCTTTCCGGCTCAAATGCCTTTACTATTTGGCTCAAATCAGTTGAATTATTGATGAAACTTAGCTGCTCGAAACCTTTTCCCGTATTTTAGAATTAATCAAAAATGATAATGAGGGAGCATGTTCAAAATACCTGAAGACTTATTGCAAATGCCCGAACGTCACCAATCTATTGAATTAGAAGGCTGCACTATCATAGAATCATGTCACCACGAGACGTTAGTAGCTGATTCGATCTATGTGAATCAACGGGTTTTACTCTGCATTCTCTCAGGGAAAATAGAGATTGACTTTGAGGGTGGTACAGCTGCGATAGAAGAAGGTCAGATCGGCCTATTGAACAAAAACGTATACGCTCCTTACCGAAAATTTGGGACAAAAGATCAGGGATATGCCAGCGTATTATTTTTCTTAAATGAGGATTTTATCAACCAATTTGCTCAAAAAAGAAACCTGAAGCCAAATAAATCTACCCAGGACTATGAGCAATTCATTACGGAGCCTACAGTCCAGTTTCTTGATTTTATTAAGTCGGTTCTCAACCTGTTTTACAGCAAGCTGAAGCATGATAAAGAGTTGCTCCAAATCAAGATGACCGAGCTTTTGATCTATCTGACCAATCAGCATCTTGAAATTATAGAACAGTTGCTTTCCGGCCATAACCCCAATAAAAAAGACTTGGTAGAAGTGATGGAGCAGAATTATCTAAAGTATGCCTCCTTAGAAGAGTTTGCTGTAATGAGTGGTAGAAGTCTCGCCACTTTCAAACGTGATTTTAAAGAGGTTTTCAATACAACCCCAGCCAAATGGCTGAAGCAAAAAAGGATGGATCACGCCATATATTTGCTTAAGCATACCAATTCTAATGTTACAGAAGTATACAACAAAGTTGGGTTCATAAATTATGCTCATTTCTCCAGGGCATTCAAAGAACACTTTGGTTACGGGCCCGGAAGTATTCGCTGAAATTAGATACTAGATTAATGCCGCTTAAATCATTTTTAAGTCTCTTCGTTGCTAGTTCCCAACTTTTCCCTCATGATCTCACTATCCCAGGCCTGGTCTTCTTCATTGAGTCCACCTAACCTCTTTAAATCTTCTTTTAGTTGAGCCTCCTGTTGAGCAATCTCCTCTCGGGCTTTAAAAATGTATTTTTCACTATTTAACCTTTCTTCAGCCAGCCGCCTCATACTGGCTTCATCATATTTAATAAAATTCTGCCCCTGACGATAAACCGTATACTTCCGTTTGCCGAGTTGAAAAAGTGCATCACAAGCCATTCTTACAGATGTATCGATCGTTTCTCTGTAAATAGAGTCAATACCCATAGTGATTAGCTGGTATGCGTCGTATCGGCTTTTAGCACGTATCATCATTTTTAGGTTTGGGTATTTTCTTTTAATGATCCCTGCTAGCTCCAGAGTGGTATCCGGGTTGTCAATAGCTGAAATTAGTAAATCAGCTTCTCCTACTCCTGCAGACTCCAACAGGTCTTCCCGTGTGGCATCGCCATAATACACTTCAAACCCCAATTTCCTCAAAAGGTCGACTTGATTGGAATCGTGGTCTAGAATGGTGGCGTGAACCCCATTGGCCCTTAAAAATCGTCCGATAGTACTTCCAAAATGACCAAACCCAACAATGATTACTTTTTGTTTATTTGCTACCCTATCCATTGGTCTCTCTTCAGATTCTTTAGTACCTATTTTTGGTAGCAACCATCGTTCGGTCAACAAGCTCAGTATTGGGGAAATGGTCATAGAAATAGCAGTGACAACCAATAGAAAATCGAGCTGTGATTGCTCTAAAATATTAAGTTGATTGGTGAAGGAAAGTAGCACAAAAGCAAATTCTCCTACTTGTGCAAGGGCAACGGTAAGTAATATCCTTTGATCGGTCTTCATTTTAAAAATGAATGCAACCAGGAATAAAACGAGTGCCTTAATGGCCATTACGCCAACCACTACTGAAATGGTTGGTATAGGCGTATTTGTAATTACATTAAAATTGATAGAGGCTCCTACCGCTATAAAAAACAAGCCAAGTAGTAGTCCCTTGAATGGCTCAAGATTGCTTTCAAGTTCATGCTTAAACTCGCTATTGGCCAAGACTACGCCACCCAGGAATGCACCAAGCGCAGGACTTAGTCCGACCAGTTCCATCACGTAAGCAATAGCGATCACGATCAATAAAGCTGATGCGGAGAAGAGTTCTCTCAGGCGTGTTTGAGCTACCAGCCTTAATAATGGGACTAATAAATATCTTCCTACTACGATCACCAATGCAACGGAGAGTAAAACCACGAAAGCCTCTAAGCCAATAGGCAGGCTTTCCAAAAAGGTACTATGTCCCATGGAGTGGCCACCATCACCTTGAATAGTTCTGGTTGTAAGTAATGGAACAATAGCCAACATAGGAATGACTATGATATCCTGAAATAGCAGTATGGAGAAAGAAGAACTCCCGAAACTGGTTTCCATCAGGTTTTTTTCCTTGATCGTTTGAAGCACTATCGCTGTTGAGGACAACGATAAGGCCATGGAAACGCATAAGGAAGCTTGCCAGGAATAACCCTGAAAATAAAAAAGGGTATATAAGATGAGCATAGAAAGGAATACCTGCATGCCGCCCATTCCTGCTATGGTCTTCCTCATTTTCCAGAAGTTCTTAGGTTCAATTTCCAACCCAATAAGGAAAAGCATCATGACCACTCCAAACTCTGCAAAGTGCAGTATATCTTCACCTTCTTCACCAATGAAGCCCAGTACGAAAGGGCCGATCAGTATGCCGGCGAATAGGTAGCCGAGTACGGAGCTTAAACCAAAGCGTTTAGCTATGGGAACACAAAATACCGCAGCTGAAAGATAGATAACAGCTTGAAAAAGAAAGTTTCCACTCATGTTGAAGGAATTATCTGAAGCTCCGGAATATCATTAATAAACTGACAATTATCTCTTTCACCTGTTCCCAAATCACCTTTTTTCAGCCATTCCAATAACAAACTGTACTGCTGGGCGTAAGACCCTAAGTCATTTTCTGTAAGCCTATGCGTACCCATTACTGAAAAGGGAGGAAGGTAATCCATCTTGCAGAGTTTTGCAGTTTGTTCAAAAGGCCTAAGAAACTCCCCAATGGTATAATGATTATAACCTTCCGAGCAATACACTTCGCGTGTTCCTCCTGTAGTAATTGTATTCATGGCAACTTTCCCGGATAAGGCATTCCCGCCAGGCCCGTAAGCCCAACCAAACTCTAAAACCATATCTATCCATTGTTTTAATAAAGGAGGGCAACTGTACCAATAAAAGGGGTGATGCCAAATAATGATATCATGATCTTGAAGCAGATCCTTTTCGATGTAAACATCAATATTGTAATCGGGGTATTGTTGATAAAGATCGTGGATCGTTACCCCTTCTGTTTTTTTGATGTGTTCTATGAGTGCCTGGTTAGCCCGGGATTGTTCGTATTTAGGATGTGCAAAAAGGATCAGGATCTGGTTCATCTCTTGGGTATTTCTTCTATTTCAATTATAAATATAGAAGGAGTGCTGAAAGTTCAAGCCGATTATTTGATCTATACACTTTTGTATTGAACAATAGTCATCGCTTTAAGAAAGCTTAATGAGATTATTTCAAATAATAAAGCTTAAGCCTTTATGCAGTCAATAGACCAGATTTGTTTGTTTGAAGGGCAGCCATATGAGAATTTGAAATCCTTTAATATGAGTTATATAGGATAGGAGGAGAAATTTCAAGCCTTGAACAAGCTCAACCCTTCTTCATCCCAAGCGGGGAATAATTGCTGCCCATTTATTCTCAAATGGTTTGTGGCCACCGAGGAAAAAAGAGATCGGAAATCAGTAGTAACGGGTAAATCCCGACCGTCTTCGAGGTTTTCAGGAACCAGTTCAGATACCTTTCCATATACCTTTCCTCCTTCTACCTCATTACCCAATACGAACATACAGGAAGCACGACCATGATCGGTTCCCAAAGAACCATTTTGATGAACGGTCCTTCCAAACTCAGTCATGGTCATCACCATAACCTCGTCCTGAAATTTTTCAATATCCTGCCAGAAGGCAAAGATACTATTAGACAGGTCTGTAGCATTCCGAGCAAAACCTCCAAAAGGGGCACTTTGTCTGCTGTGAGTGTCCCAACCGTTAGATTCTGCAAATGCAATCTCCAAACCCACACCTCCTTTGATGAGTTGTGCAATTTGCTTAAGAGAACTTCCTAAGGTAGTTTGAGGATATCTAACCCCTGGCTGAGGATTGATAGACTTTACCCTTGCCTCCTCTAATAATTTAATGGCATCCAGGCTTACATTACCTGAATTTTGAATCAGCTCCTGTGTAGTTTTTCTGTACAGTGCTTCAAAACCCGCAGCAGTATTAGACGTACCGCTTTGGTTTTGAATAGAGAGATCGTCAAGATTTTCGATGGTGAGATTATAAGCGTCCCCGTACAAAATTCTGGGGGTAGAAGGGGTCAGGGATACAGCCTGGAATGGAGTAGCCTCATGCCCTAACATACCTGTAGCTCTGTTGAGCCAGCCGCTTGAAGTACTTTTTATTCCGGGAGTTCCTGTTTCCATATAGTCTTGCGCATCAAAGTGCGATCGAGTGCTTATCGGAGAGCCTATGCCGTGCACCACAGCCAATCGACCTTCTGAAAAAAGAGGATAGAAAGACTTCATCAAAGGATTGAGACCAAATCGATCATCAAGGGCTATCAGTTTGTTTCCTCCTGTTGCGGTAACCATGAGGTCACCTCTTAGCTTTAATAAGTTCTGGTCATCTATAGGTTGTACCGCTTGCAGGCCATCCATGGCTCCACGCTGAAAAATGCATACAAGCGTTTTACGCTTGCCAATACCCAGATTTTTCTCACTTTGTGCCAATGCAGAACGTACTAGAAACGAGGGGACACCGCCCAGCGTACTCGCGAAAGCGGTCATTGCGCTACCTTTTAAAAATGCTCTTCTTGTCCACATAACTTTTAAATTATTGACGTTGAAATTCTGGTGATCCGATGATTAGGCCAACCACCTGTTCTAAAGTATTTTGACTGGCTGAAGATGGATTCCTCGATTCCATATTGATCTTATTATTGAAGGTAGGGTCAGAAAGGATTGGAAGTAGAATATCATAGGTCTCTTTTGTATTTCTCTCCGGAAGTAATAATTGGAGGTAAACCTCCAATGCCTCTTTTTCGGATTCTGGCATTCTATTGTTGTTCAACGCTTCTAAATCAACATTAACAGCTTGGTTTAGTCCTACGGCGATACCTGTTCCAAAATTCATTCTGTTCAAAAGTGCCGAGCCATTCACCCAAAATTCGGAGGTTTCAGGATAGCCGGTAGGCGCTTGGTATGCATAAAGTGGCTGGCCCATTTCATTACACCATTTAATTAAGGGGCGATAATTGGTTACCGACCCATTTACAGCCCGTATTGTACTGGCGACCAACTCAACGGGCGTTTTTATTTTCTGGGCATAGTGTTCTTTGTTCCAAAACTCTTCTGATTCCATCATAGTGATTAGTACACTTTTAATGTCTCCTTCAGATTCCAGGAAGGTGGCTGCCATTTTTTCAACCAGAGAAGAAGGTGGATTATCTGAAACGAACTTAATAGCTAACTTCTCTGAAATAAAACTTGCTGTATTCGGATGTTCTGCCAGTTGGTCTAAAATCAACTCTCCCTCCTCTACCCCTCCGCCCTCCGGAAAAGTACTACCTAGAATCACCTTAGGCTCAGCATCATGTCGGGTAGGATCAAATAGAAACCCTTCTTGAATGTGGCGTGAAGTATTCTTTGGAATTGAGCTTTCTAACTGCCTTTTCAAATTTTCAGGGATTGGATAGATCCATGGGGAAACTTTCCAGCCGGTAAATGCACGGGCCACTTCTTCAACATCTTTTTGATCGTAACAGCCATCAACACCCAAAGTATGTAGTTCCATTAACTCACGGGGGTAATTCTCATTGACTCCGGGCTGTTGTGCAAATTGCTTGAAGACAGGATTTTTTTCCAATTGTCTGTTCATAAATGCAGTCTGGTTTGGGCTCGCTTCGACCAGGGTCTTACGGTCTTCTTCCGCATTAGAACGGTTATTGTCTAGATACCGAAGCATGGCTGGGTGTTTGGCAGTGGCTCCAAGTAAGTCTCTGAAATTCCCTAATGCATGAGGTCGGATAACGTCGCGTTCGTATGAAAGCACATGAGTAGCGATATCGTTCACACCATGCAATGAAACGTTGAAGTGGTTGAACCAGAAATCAACCATAATTTCTTCCAGCTGATTTTCACTATAAATCGCCCTTTCAAGTTTTTGTGCCATGGTTTGATAAAGCAGGTCTTCAAAATCAAGCCAGCCAAACCTACGCTCACTAAACTGCTGAAACATTGCGTAACGTTGGTTGGTATTTTTTTCTCCATTTACCACTCTTTTGTACAGTTCTTCCTGTCGGTTGCCAGCGGTAGAATCTAGGCGGTTCATTCCCTGTCCCATTCTTTGATTTCCTCTCTGTGCAAAATTAGGACGTTTCGACTTGTTATTTTGGTCTCTGTGCATGCCCATAAACAGCAAACGAACACCAGGTGCTGGATAGGTCTGGCCTATTTCTTCCATACCCAGGAGTAAGGCAGGGTAGTTTTCGTTTAAATTACTTATGAAATCAGTTTCTTTATGCTCTGAATATATTTGCTGGGACACCCAGTTTTCCAGGTCTGGAGCTAGTTTCTCTATTTGGCCCACTTTGGGGCCATAAGCAAATCGGTTTAAAAAGTGAGCAGCTGCTTCTTCTGGTGTCCATCCCATTCTTTCGTAAGGAAGTGATATATAGACCTGCGCCATGGATACTTGTGCACAGAGCATTACAGATGCTATGGAGATTAACTTTTTCATTTATCAATCGATTTCGACTTTTTCCCAATGCTTAATAGGAGTATTTAACTCTTTGAATTGCTCTCTCCTCTGTGGATTAGAAGCAACTGGTCGCTGTCTGAAACCCGGTCTCCTTCCTACTAGTCCCGGTCTAAAATTTCCGGAACTTCCCCCCGGCCTTTGAAACTCCAGCTTGCCCGTTTCCAGGCCAATTGAAATTTTGCCTTTCTTTTTCTTGATGGTGTTCAGTGGAATGGCTAGTTCTATAACCAACTCACCTTGCCCTGCCCGTTTTCTGGCGGCTTCAATAGGTATTCTCAATTCGGATAATTGGAACTTAAAAGGTTCATCACTATCGTCAAAAAAATTAGTGAGCTCTACTGTGTTTTTGTTTTCATTAATGTGCTGTAGCACTTGCTCATCTTCCAGGAAGTTTCTCTGCTGAAAGTCACGGTTTCCGATACCGCTCTTTCTTTGCTGAATTCTTTTTATAAAGATATCTTCAGCTATACTAATGGGATAAGTTATACCCTGTCTCTTCTTCTTTTTTCCTTTACCATCTACCCAAATCGTTAGGCCTAGTGCCTGAATTTTCTTGGAAACTTGTGGATCAGTACTTTTTACCAATACAAACAATCGCTCCTTATCTCGATTAACAGCATACAGTAGGTTTTCATCAGGTACTCTTTGAATATCGGAAAGGTCCCAATCAGAAGCGTCGCCGTCGATTGCAATATTCTTATTATCTGTAGCCTTATAAATATTTTTCGAACATGAGTTCAGGATCAACGCCATAACGAGTAGAAAAAATGGGTGTCGCATCAATTAAAAATTTAAGTCTTTTAGACTTAGACAATCAAAATGATGGAGGGTTTAATCCGTTTGAAAATACTTTTTGGGATTTAGATACCTCCATATGAATGTCTCATAGATAAGGAAATACTAGTTTCCTCTTGCAGTGGGTTTAAACCCACTATGAATGATTTTCCATTCATAAGTTCCCTTCACTTTATTATAATTTTTTACTAAAAAAATTAGTTTTTAAATCTATTTAAACTATTATTTTTACATATATGATGAGAATTAAGTGGATCGATTAAGAGAAAAACTAAATATTTTGGCTGATGCTGCTAAGTACGATGTGTCCTGTTCATCAAGCGGTAGCAAAAGGGTTAATTCAAATAAAGGACTTGGGGATTCTTCAGGAATGGGAATTTGTCATTCTTATACCGAAGATGGTCGTTGCGTTTCTCTGTTAAAGATCTTACTCACCAACCATTGCATTTATGATTGCGCTTACTGCGTGACCCGTAAGAGTAATGATATCAAACGTGCTGCTTTTAAGGTAGATGAAGTCGTAAAACTCACGATTGGTTTCTATCGCCGGAATTA
The DNA here is from genome assembly GCA_039030555.1 of Bacteroidota bacterium. Classification (GTDB taxonomy): domain Bacteria; phylum Bacteroidota; class Bacteroidia; order Cytophagales; family Cyclobacteriaceae; genus JBCCDY01. The sequence goes on along the minus strand of JBCCDY010000008.1, from coordinate 121,560 downwards.
TATTGAAGGGCTATTTCTGAGCTCAGGAATTTTTAAAAATCCTGATTATACTATGGAGCGTCTCGTTGCCGTAGCTAAAAAACTAAGAACAGAGGAACGTTTCAACGGCTACATTCATTTAAAGTCTATTCCCGGTGCTTCTGATGAGCTCATGAGAGAAGCAGGTTTATATGCAGACCGTTTAAGTGTTAATATTGAAATTCCCACAGAAAAAGGACTAAAATTATTAGCTCCTGATAAAAATCGTGAAGATTTCATCAAGCCGATGCAAAAGGTGAAACATGAGATCATTAAATATAAATCGGAGAAAAAAGTCATTCGTTCTGTTCCGAAGTATGCCCCTGCGGGACAAAGTACTCAAATGATCATTGGGGCTAGCGGCGAAACGGATCAACAGATTATGTATACGGCCCAATTTTTTTACAAGAAATTCAGCATGAAACGAGTATACTATTCCGGTTATGTTCCAATAAGTTACGATAATCGCTTACCGGCTATAGGTACTGCTGTTCCCATGCTCCGTGAAAATCGTCTGTACCAAACGGACTGGTTGCTCCGGTTTTATGGCTTTGATATCACTGAAATTCTAAATAAGAATAACCCTAATCTGGATTGCGATATCGATCCAAAATTGAGTTGGGCTTTAAGGAATTTTGGATTGTTTCCTGTTAATGTAAACACAGCGGAGAAGGAGATGCTACTAAGAATTCCTGGGGTAGGAGTGGCGTCCGTGAATAAGATCATATCTGCAAGGAGATATCGCCGCCTGGGCTGGGAGCATCTAAAGAAAATAGGAATTGCCCTGAATCGGGCTAAATACTTCATTACCTGTCAGTCGAAAAGTATGGAGACCAAAGACCTTACGACCAACCAGATAAAAAGTATAATTCTTCAGCATTCTTCGAGTAAATATAAGCAGATGACCAGCGCTCAATTAGGGCTTTTCGGATGATGAAATGGTTTCACAAGAGCAACATTATACACTCGTTTACGATGGTACTTTTGAAGGTTTCTTAAGCGCGGTTTATGAATCTTATGAGCGTAAGTTAGATGGCGTTTCCTTTTCGAAAGCCTTTGACAAGAATGTGCTTGAAAGCTCACCATATCTATTCTCAACCTCTATAAAGATTTTTTCTGATACTGAACACGCTGAAAGGGTTTGGAGAGGACTCTCAAAAAAACTCAGGCCTATGGAACTAAAAAAAATCTACGCAGTCTTTTTGAGTGAGATTCCCGAAATAGATCAGGTATTATTTCAATACATTAAGTTGGTCTTTGCAAAATCATTTTCGGTTAGTGGTGACTATGGAAATCCGTATGTTTTGAAGGTTGCCAAAACAGCTAAAATGGTAGGAAGAGAAGTTCATAGAATGCATGCATTTGTAAGGTTCAAATTAACCAAAGACCACATCTATTTTGCTTCAATAGAGCCGGATTTTGATGTCCTTCCTTTAATCATCAAACATTTTAAGAATCGCTATGCAGATCAAAAGTGGCTGATTTATGACCTTAAAAGAAAGTACGGAATATATTATGATCTGGAAAAAGTAGAGGAAGTGGAATTAAGCCTGGAGTCAGATACTGTATCTTCTGGCGGATCAGCTATAATCTTGGACCCGGAAGAGATGGGTTTTCAGCGTCTTTGGGCTGATTATTTTAAAAGTACGAATATCAAAAGTCGAAAGAATATGAAGCTGCATGTTCAGCACGTGCCAAGGCGGTATTGGAAATATTTGAGTGAAAAGGTACTCAACTTAACAGGTCATAACTAATCAAAAGCTGAGAACCTTTTCTCCATTTAATCCAACCTTCACCAACAGCCTTATATTCAGAATCCAGAAGTTCAACTTTTAACCACTCACTCTTAACTTCGATGGGCCTCATAAATGCTCCCTCTATGGTCACTTTAGAAGAATGATCTAAGGGCTTGACCTTGATCTCCTGCGAAGCATCTAAAAATTCAACAGAATGAACTTCTAGTAAGAAGGTTTCCCAGGAAGAAAGACTAACGTCAAATCGATCCATCCAAACGGTTCGGCCGGTCGCTTTATTGACTTCTACTTGTATCCAATCCGAAGTCATACTAACAACCTTCAGCTTTAAAATATCATAATCCATTTTCATGTGAAGTGGGAAAAACCAAGGTGGAGCATAACTGATTTCTGTCCCAAGTTCTGTCCTTTTGAATGTTAAGCTATCAATAGGAGAGTGCGCACCCACCGATTTTTGAAGGTTTGGATTATAGAAATAGATTACCCGCTTTTCATAGAAATTAGGAGTGGCTAAACCAATTCCCACATTCTTCTGAAGGTTTTGAACGAAAAAAATGTCACTACTCCCAGGCTCATTCGATTTAGCATGGCGGATAAAGAAAAAGAAGAAAATGAGTAGTGCAATAGCAAGTGTAATATTCAGTTTTACAATCTTTTTGGGGTTTGCTTTAGCCTTGATTAGAATAGCTATTAATAAACCTGCTAATGAACCAAATAGAATACCCCAAAAAATAATGGCTCCTCCTGTAAAACCACTACCCTCCTCTATAAAAAGTGAAGAGATATAGCCTCCTGAAATAATTCCTGTAGCAATCAGGAAAATGAACATCAGGATGGTTTGGAGGATTTTCATAGGTTTAATATATCACTTTAGCTGTACATTCCTTGTTACGGAGTGTTTGGATCGACATGACATATATCATTGCCTGTTAAGGAGTTGGTATGTAAATTATAATATGGCTAGAACCTAAAGGTATGAGTAAGAAGAAAACACAAAATATGCCTTCAGATGCTGTTTATGGAATTGGTTTGATAGGTGCTGCGGTATACTTTATTTCAGAAGCGGCAAGCTTTTGGTTTGGGGTACTGGGTTTTTTAAAAGCGATTGTTTGGCCTGCTTTTTTAGTTTATGAGCTTTTTAGATACATAAACCAATAAGAGTCCAAGCTGAAATTTAGTATTTAACAAACACTATCGTCAGACCTTCATAATGGCTCGATAGCGCAACATTAGAAATCAAACATCCAAAGCCCTTTCATCGACCTTTTTCCAAAGTTTGGCCGATTCTTCCCAGAGTTTTTTGCCTTCTGCCTCATCGTAAACCTTTTCGTCCATTTCTTTCGGATTGAACATGTGGAGGTATTCATTCGTCCGGTTTGTGTAATCATCTGACGAAGCCATATAAATCACGGGGAGGGCTGCTTTAGAAGGCTTTCTGAAGATGATCGTAAAAATAGCCCTTAAGGCCAGACGGATAAGAAAAGGAGTCTCCTTGATGATATTTGTATTAACAGGGCCTGGACAAATGGCATTAACCTGGGCATTTATTTGCCCATTGTTCAGCTTTCGGGAAAGCTCTGTTGCAAAGGTATTCAGTACAAACTTGAAATAACTGTAGTTTGAGATCGCTTTTGAAACCCCATATTCAAAATACTTCCCGAATTCTTTATAGTCGACATTGGTTGACCCCTGATGTGAATCGGAAGAAATAAAGAGTATTCTGGGCTGTTTGTCAGGATCAATTTCAATGATTCTCTGATTAAGTAAAAGGTTGGTTAGTATAAAGTTGCAGAAGTAGTTCACAAGAAATAACTCATCCAAACCGGAAGGTGTTTTTCGGGCTTTAGGTGCTGCAGAGGCTGCATTCAAAACAGTAACGTCAAGAGTTATACCATCCTTTTTTAATCCATCGCAAAATTCATGGATAGTATCGATCTTACTTAGGTCGAGATACCTCATTTCGATATTATCTGAACCCGATAATTCTTTTGCCTTTTCACCAGCTTCGGGAATTTGCCTTCTACAAGCCATAATTACATGTCCACCTCTTTTAGCAGCTTCTACAGAAAGCGCGAAACCCAGACCTGAGTTAGCTCCGGTCACCAGTACGGTTTTTCCATCAAAGCGATCCGTATCTTTTAACCGATCTGCAAGCTTTTGCCCTCTAAATAAATCATAAAAGCCATTTAAGGCTGCAACTACCGGATTATCGAATCTTCCTTTTGCCATAAGCCGATAATACTGCAATCCTGACAATAAAAAAAGCCCTCTCTGTCAATTGACAGAGAGGGCTTTCATATAATATTAATGTCTAAGCTACGAAACAGTCCATGAGCCGGAGTCTATGATGTTTCCTGCTGAATCGAATTCCGTGAAAGAACCATTGCCGACCGAATCCCATTCAGCTTCAAAAATTAAATTTCCACCCTCAAATACTTCAAGTTCACCTGAATCATCAGGGTTGAAAGTACCAGTGATACTCTCCTCAACAGATCCTGAGCTATCAAATGATTCAAAAGAGACGGTTACTGAATCATCAGGATTTACTTCAAAGTCGTAAGCGAATACGATGTTGCCATTATCTGTATCGTATAGTTCAAAGAAGGCTGAGCTACCATCTTTAGTTTGGGCAGCTAGGTAGAAAAGTACATAGGTATTTCCACCATCTAAACTGAAGAAATATTCAAATATGAACTCATCAGCAGTTTCGCTAATTTGAAAGGCCACAGTAGCTCCCTGACTAGTAAATATGTAAGTTTCAGAGCGTAGTACGTTCGCAGTTCTCTGATTTGTGCCCACAATCGGATTGTTTATCCGGTCAGGTTGAACGCCCTGAGGAGCCACGAAGAAGCTTGAGAAGGCCGTGAAGCCAGATAATGCTGCAACTGTTACATTAACTTCTTGTGCATTTGGATCAGTTGACTGTTGCATGGCATCCGGAACCGTTACATCCTCAGCTCGTTCAAAGACTACAGGATCAACATTCGATAGCGTACCGAGTTCTTCAACCTCATCATCATCTGAGCAAGAAATGAAAAAGATTGGGCTCGCAAATAATACACATAATACGAAAAGGGTTTTAAAGATTGATTTTTGCATTTTTGTAATATTTAATATGGTTAAACAAAGATAACATCTTCTGCCAATTGTCAAAAAAAATTTGCTTTAATTGCTTGATAAAGAAGAACTTATATGTTTAAACACGTAAATTGAACGTATGAATAATAAAGCATTACTTTTTGATATGGATGGGGTTATTGTAGATAACCATAAGTATCATTTTAAGGCATGGCAGGTGTTTGCTGAAAAATATGGATTCGAGCTAACAGAAGCTTTCTATAAACAGCAAATGAATGGTCGTAGAATGAAAAACTGCCTTGAATTAGTTTTTAATAGGTCTATGACTGATGAAGAGGTGGTAAGCTACGATCACGAAAAAGAAGAGATCTACCGGGAGCTGTACCGGCCTGAGCTTAAAGCCCATGAGGGTCTTATTGAGCTTTTAAAGGATGCCAGAGAGGAGGGGTTTAAACTTGCAGTTGCAACTTCAGCCCCAACAGAAAATGTAATTTTTACTATTGACGGTTTGGGTATAAGGCATTTCTTCGATTCGATCGTTGATTCGACTCAAGTAACTCAAGGAAAGCCTCATCCTGAAGTTTATTTGAAGTCGGCAGAAAACGTTGAAACAGAACCTTCGCGATGTATTGTTTTTGAAGATGCCTTACGTGGGGTCGAGGCAGGTAAAAATGCAGGTTGTAAAGTTGTCGGAGTGGCGACGACACACAATCGTTCTGAAATAGTTGGTACGGATTTGGTTATTGATACGTTTAAAGATTTGAATGTTGATGGATTAAATGAATTGATCAATAAGAGGTAATCTTCTTTTTTTTGACGAAATTCATATAAATCAGTTTACATCAACCAGTAACCAAACTTATGAACCATGAATAAATTAGTAATGACCTTAGCAGTCTTTGTTTTTACTTTAGCCTCAGTTCAGGCACAGGAAGTATTGCACAAAGGTGAATTTGACAACTATAGTTGGAGAACAGACCTTGAAGGCGATTGGAAAATCGTAAAACAAGATGGAAAGAATTGGGTGATCTTTGAAGATAATTTTGATGCTGACAAAGCGCCGGACTTGAAGATTTTCCTATATAAAAAGCCTTACAAAGAAGTCAACGGAAAAAATGCTGCCGATCGGAATAATGCTGCATTGGTTGCAGAACTCAAACAATATAAGGGAGCTTATAAACATGAAATTCCGTCTAACATTAACTTGAGCGATTATAAATCGATCATTATCCACTGCGAGGAGTATTCTAAGCTTTGGGGTGGCTCGGATTTGAACTAGTCAAATAAAGATTTATCTGAAAGCCGATTTCGTAAGAAATCGGCTTTTTTGTTTTATAGTTTTGATGGAGGGCTAGGTATATTATGCTTGGAATCTACTGAACCAACACCCTCAATTCATCTACCGAAATTTTATTAACAGCTATCCTTGGAAATCTTCCAGCAATAAAGACCCTGGACAACACAGCTATTCCACCATCTTCCGTAGTAGTAATATCAGCGAGTTCATAAGGTGATGAAAAGCCAATAAATTGAATTCCATTTAACTCTCCGGTCTCTTCCGAATAAGCACTGATCAATATTTGACCATCTTTGGTATTGCTTCCAAAAATCAAGGACCTCACTCCTTCAACCTCAACTTCTTCAATAACAACAGGAGCATCGGATTCTAATTCCAAAATCGGATTGCCAGCGAGATCCGTACTGGATGTGATGCCGTTTGCTTCAATGTTCACAGAAGGGATGTAATAATTATCGCCGAAATTAAATCTGGAAGCAGCAAACCTGCCGCCTGATATCGGAATAGCACGACTCATGGCACCATCATCCTGCTGACCTTGTAGAATACCGCTTGGTTCGGCACCATCTAATCGGGTGAAGATCATAGATATCGTAAAATTGACGAAGCCATTGAAAAAGAAAGTCCCGTTTTCCATTACTCCTGCGAAAAAAGGCAATTGTCTTCCGGTTCGTGTAAAATGGTCTATGATCGGCTCTTCTACGCCAACACCTGCTCCAATACCAAAACCCTGACTCCTGAGCAACGAACCATCGGTACTGATCTCCGATAAAATCGTTCTCTTATCATCATTATCATAGCTCAATAAAAGCAGGTTTTGATCGGAAGCCGTTAGGTAAGAAGGGTAGGTAACGGCATTTACAGCAATAGGATCTTGAACGATTCCGGATGTATCCATAGAAAAGAGCCTGGCCTCTTGAAATTCATTCATACAAAAGAAATAGTAAAGGCCGTTGATCTCTACTAACTGATCGACAGGATTTACAAATGAAGGGTCAAGTACCGTTTCGCTTACAAAAGTCCCGAACTCGTCGGTCTTCAAAACATGTACGCCCAGAAAGTTAGAATCGTCCCTTCTGATTCCACTAAGGACTAAAAAGCCACCATCTGGAGTTTCTGCCAAATCCAAAGGAGTGAAATCGGCTTCAAATTCATTGGTATCAAATATTCTTAAGAAAGACTCACTAGGATCTGCGGAACTATTATCTCCAATCTCACACCCTACCAATGAAACCAATACTACTAAAAGGGAATAGATTATCTTTTTTTTCATTTTCAGTTTTTTAAAAAGCGGTGTATCCACTGCTTAAGAATCTCAAAGGAAAAAGTGCGCCGACCGAAAAAGCCAGGTTTCTGAGTTCTATATCGTCAAGTGCATCTCCTATACCAGCCAGACGATTGTCAGAAAATCGATCTTCGACGCTTGCAATGTTGTTCAAACCATATCGATAGGTGATATCGAAGGTAAGGCGAATGTTTCCCAGGGAATAATGAGTCCCGATTCCGCCTAAAAGCCCTACTGAAGAACGGACGAAAAGAGAGGTAGCGCCCAATGAAAAAGACTCAAGAATGAATTCCTCCTGACCTCCGGAAGCTTCATCTAGGCCATTTAATTCAACTTGTTTATTGGCATTCAGTAAATAACCATAGTACCCACCGAATTGCACAAATGGGGTCCAACGTTCAATCTTATATTCATATTTAAAGATCAAAGGGAGTTCTAAATAGTCGAGGTCATGGCCTTGGTCTGTATTCAGAAAAAATGAAGCTCCTGTCTCGGCGTTCTGCCAACTGTAGGAATTGGAGTAAGAAAAGCTTTGTCTCCTGAAATTCGGTTGAAAACCGACAGAAAACTGTTTGAATGAATAGGTGAATTCAAGCCCTACCCAAACCCCGATTTGATCATAAGAAGAATATGATTTTTCTGTTTCTTCAACATCGTAATTGATTGGGCTAAAAGCAGATACGGAAGTTTGAGGAACAGCTTCAGTAACATTCAAACCACCACGTATTCCAATCCACCATTGCTGATCAAGAAAGTATCCGCCTGGCCTTTGGCTGTAAGCTGAAACGGAAAATAACGTAAGAACAAATATTAGATATCTCATTTATTGAATTTAGATGCTTACCCTACGATCAACCTCTTCGAACCTTCGAATAGCTCCGTTTTAATATTTACATGATAAACCCCGGAGGTTAAATCTTTCACACCCAATTCTACTTCACTTCTACCCGAATTATAAACCCCATCGGCTATTAATTTGACCTCATTGCCATTATTGTCCAGCAAAGTCAGTCTGACTTTTAGTGTTCTATTTAAAAAGAAAGGAATTTTAGCTTTATCTACAGCTGGATTAGGATACGGATCTTCAAGCTTGTATCGCTCAGAAAAGAAAGGCTCGTTACTGGTAATGACGGAGTTGGCAATATCCAACTTCTCGAACGTTGTTCCATCTTCACTTTGGCCATTTATAAAATCAGAGAAGAATATGTCATCTGCAATAGTATTTTGATCGAGCTGCATCCAATCTAACAAAATACTGGAATAAACCTGTCGGTAGTCAAATTGCATGTCTACATTTCCTTTTTCCGGAGATAGATCAGGAACTTTACCAATCACGCCACCTGTAGCTCCTGAACCGAAAACGAGCATAGGTGCACCACGACCGTGGTCAGTACCAAAACTTCCGTTCGAAGATATCCTTCTTCCGAATTCAGAGGTCGTTACGGTCAACGCCCTATTTTCGATGCCCCTCGCACTGAGGTCGCTTTGGAAAGCACTCATGGCAGAAGAGATGTGATACATTAGTGCTGCATGGTTACCCATAGTTGGGTCAAACGCTTCAACCTGATTGGCATGCGTATCGAAGCCACCGATCCTTACTAAAAATACCTTTGTCTGAACTCCTCCTTCTAAAAGCCGGGCAATGAGCTGAAGCTGTGATGAAAGAGGGTTACGACCTCCATTTGATGCCGTAAAAGGGTAACGCTCAGGATATTGAACTGAACTGGCCGGGGCATTATTGAATACCTCTACCAATCGCTCTGCATAATCTTCCGATTTATCTTCTAAGTCTAGAATCCAATTGAGCTCTTTGCCATAAGGGCTTTCGTTTAAGAATTCTGGCGGCCTGCCTCGCGGGTCTATACCTTCATCTTCAAAACCCTCGAGGTTATTGATGAGGTTGGCAAAACCTTCGGGATTATTCGCTAAAGAAATAGAAGTCGGGATATTTCCTTCTTGATGAAAGACCAACGAAACATCATTTCCCAATTCAATGGCCAAAGGATCTGGCATCTCTTCATTTGGAAAATCATCCGGGTATTGAAGGGGCTCATACACTTTTTGGAGATAACGCCCAATCCAACCAGAGGAGAAATAATCTTCTGATCCTCCACCCATATGAACGATATCCCTTCCTCTGAAGTGTGAACCACTTTGATTTTTATAGGATACACCTTGAATTACAGAAACTTGCCCCCGGTCATACATATCCTTTAGATCCTGCATATCAGGGTGAAGCCCTACCTGAGCGTCTAGGTCGAGGGTAGAATCCAGCTCGATCATTTTTCGTACACTATTATCGGCTGGGATGGCAATATTAGCCCTTCTGTTGTAATAGGTATCGTAATTATCGACCGGAACCAACATATTCAAACCATCATTACCGCCATGCATTTGAAGAATGATCAACACACGATCATTGTTCGCCAATCTTGCTAATCGGGTCAAAGGAGATTGTTGGGCCAATATTTTGACGGGCACGTGATTCAGGGCGAAAGGAACACCCGCAACCAATGGTATTTTCTTTATGAATTTTCTTCTGTTCATAATTACATCAATTGAAATTCAGGTGACTGCATGATTGCGTTCAGCAGCAGATTGAGCTGGTTTAAAACGACCTCGTCATCTACAGGGTTGTTCCATCTAAAATTCCAGGCATCTTCAGGCATGTCATCAATCATTGGTGTGAAAAGAAATGCCCTTAAAAAATAGTTTATTCTTTCAGACGTAATCTCCGCCGTGGGGGAATCTTCAAAACTAAGCTCTTCCCAATAAGGTAAAAGGTATTTACAAAAATCAGTAATCAGGATTCTGGCATTTTCTGCGGTATCTCCAAATTCATTTCGAGTGTATTCAAGAACGTCAACAGAAAGCATATCCATACCTCCGGTTCCCGGAACGGCGATTAAATTTTGAATAAAATCATATCTACGGGTCAGGTAATTGGTTGAAATCCAGTTCCTATTGTAGATCGGGAATTGATGATAAGCTGCATAACCTGCCACTTCGAAGGGCTCGTAAAAATCCATGCCCAGATCATTCATGATTCCTAAGACATTTTCACAGAAATCATAAAACTCTGTAAGGTTGGTCTCATAGTCTGGAGGTACTACTTTAAAAAACCTTAATGTGCTAACGGTCAGGTCAAGAGGTGACTTGATCAAACTACCGAAATTATCGTCGTCCACTGCATCCTCGGCATCATAAAAATGCTGGCTGCTAAACAGGTCTTCCAGAACCGATTGCAATTTGTATCCGCTTGAAATAAACGTATCGGTCATATCTTCAATAACCGTGGCATCTAATTCTTCTGTGATTTCATGGTAAACATAAAAACGATAAAGCTTTCTACATAAGTGCTTGGATGTTTCTCGTTGTTCGTAGAGGAATTCAATAAGCTGACTGATCTCTTCCAATGCACTTTCCTCCGTTGCGGCTCCATTCAGCTGCAAAGTGGGGTCTGGGCTGATGGTTCTGTTGCCTAATCGATCACTAAATTGCTTAGTGCCGTTATCGTGCTGGTTGGCCGTTCCATCCCCGCGCGCAATTCCTCTTGGTAGCCCTGTGTCGGGATCGATGGAAGCAAACTCCCGATCGCTATTGAATCCGGAAAGCACTTTAGCTGCCGCTTGTACATCCTGTTCTGTAAATAAAATATAATCACCTGGTTCAGTGGCTGTCGGAAGCGCTCCTTCCAGCCCTCTTCCAATAGTATAAAGCTCTAGTAATTCCCTGGCGAAATTTTCGTTCGGATTATTTTTCAAGTTCAGCTGACCATCTAAGAACTTCAGCATGGCATTGTCGACACAGATCTTCTTGGTCAACTCTACAAAATTCACTTCGTCGGTCACGGTCGTGGAATTATTGTCGAATGCAAAAAGCCTAAATAACTGGTTTTGAAAATAAAGGGATCTACTGTTATTAACGGTAGATACTTTTGTGGTCAGATATGTATGCATAAAGAATACGATCTTTTCACGATTGGAGTAGGAAAGGTCTAAGTCCGAATCGGACTCATTCCTGATCAACATTTGCCCCAGCCACCACTTTCGAATCAGCTCCTGTAACTCATTTCCGCCACTATTAGCGTCTGTAGTTCCCGATAAAACCCATTCCGTGCCGGTTGCGGGATCTATCGGGAGTTGGGGATCTGAAATGTTTTGGTTGAAAAGTTTCGGAATCGCTTGATCTACATTGAGTAAGGCAAATTCATCGATTTGGGCTCTGCTGGGGCCAAATGTTGAGCGCCTAAGCAAATGGGCTGCTCGTTTTACACCTAAAGTTCCTGTTAATTTAGTCAGCGGCATGTCGTAAAAACCCATAAGTTAGAAATTACCCCTAAACTAAAATCAAGTAAAAATTGTACTTTTTTGAGATTGTGAATTGGCGAATAATTTATATTTGATGAGCGTTGAAGATGTGTTTAGATTCTAAGAGAATGAAAATACAGGTGCTCGAAAAACTTATTGCGAAGAAAATTATAGTTAACAATAAAATAAGAAAGAAAAATAAAAAGACCAGCGAATAACCAATTGAAACTATGTTTGATTTAATTTAGCCACTTAGGCGACCAAAATTGACTTATGCAAAAATATTTAGTCCTATTAGCATGCATTTCAACATTTGTATGCTATTCTCAAGAGAGTTTCGTGGATGGCTATATAATAACTTTAGAAAATGATACTATAAGAGGCACGACTCGAGATAGATCAAGTACAAAAAACTATGATTTTTTGAAGTTCAAGTTAAATGGAGAGACAGTAAAGTATTTTCCAGATCAAATCATAGGATATGGGTATGATGATAAATATTTTTCATCGGGAATAGAAGACGGAGTTTTCGTAGAAGCTCTGGTACTAGGAGAACTGAGTCTTTATAAATATAGGGATATGTTTTTTGTTAAATATGATGGGGTATCATTTAGGTTACAAAAAAAGGATAGCATTACCACTAGGCAAGGTGTCAAGAGAATTGTAGAAGATAATAAGTGGAAAGGTGTTTTTTTATACGTAATCAATGAAAAATCTGAGGTTGAGAGAGATAAATTACATGAAAGGCTATCATTCAATGAGAAGAGTTTGACAAAAGAAGTGATTCATTATAATGATAGGAATAGTGATAACTACATTGTTTTTAAAGATCAAAAGGCTTGGCTTAAAATTGCTTTTGGACTGGGCATAGGTTATGATAGAACTAATGGAGATATAGAGACCAATTTTACTTTTCTTAATCGAGAGTTAGACCATTTTGGTCCTAGCTTTAGTCTTCTTTTTCCAATAACTTTTCCTCGTCAAAAGAGTAGGTTCAGTATTCAGCCAGAGATCATTTTTCAAAAAATTAAACTTAGTGGATTTAATGAGATTGATAGAGAATTTAGGAATGAAAATGCAAATACCTCTATTAATCTAACTAGTATTTCGGTCCCATATTCTTTTAGATATCTAATTTTAGATACTAGAATTAAAATACGCGCTCATGTAGGAGTTGGAATGAGTATAAACTTAAATACCTCCTCTAGCGAAATTATTAGAACCTCTAGTATTGGTGTTGATCCTATAGTCACAGGAACCATTATTAATGACGATTTATTTGATTTTAATACAGTTCAAGGCAATTATTTTGCTGGGGTATCAGGCTCTACGTTAGTGGGAAATCTAAATTTAGGTTTAAGGTTTAGGCATTATCTCTTTTCTAATCTAAGTAAGGACAATAGAAACGTAACTTTGGATATTGATTACAATAGATCGTCAATAACTTTTTTTATAACAAAAAACTGAGATTTTTTTGGCATATAATTAAAATGAAAAATTCTTTCCTAAACCACCTCTAGGAGGTTTTTTGAACCGATAAGTATTCCATCTATCCTGAACGATAGGAAAATCTCTAATTTGACGGGAAGTCTACTTTTAGTACACTGAATTTCTCCATTCTCATGTCTTTTGAACCTATTTTTAATATTGTTTTTACAACCTAAATAATATGTGGAATCCTGACATTTAAGAATATAGACATGCCACATATTTGAATCAATTTTTATTCGAAAAAAGTGGATTTCCTCCACCGAAGCTTAGCAAAACTGTTTAGAATTAAGAAAGCTTTGCTAAAAAAGATAAAGCCCGCCTACGCTAAAGCTTCGGCGGGCGAAGGTGGAGCCGGCGGGATTCGAACCCGCGTCCAGAGAAGGCAATCGTCGGACTTTCTACATGCTTAGTTTTTCTTGATTTTTCGAACAGAACCCGGTGAAAAACAACCAAGTCCGGCCTTATCTGCTTTAGTTTCGCTCGTATACCACAGCATTATACAAACTAGTTCCGTATTTCGACATCCCAATTTCAAACCTTACGAAACGGAAAGTTTGTGGGATGTGGCCGGGGAGCATCTTATGCTCAACCCTAAGCATGATCTCGATTTAATCAGAGATTATGCAGCCATGGCGTAGTTATCTTCGCCAATTATAAAATCGGACTATCTTTCAAGGCTCTCATCCAATGAGCCTGCATGCTTACATTCGCAACTACTCATCCTGTCAAAACCGGTCGGCCCCATATTTCAATGAACTCTTATTTGAACATGCAAATAACGATAGCAAGCACTTTAAGGTTACTTGCTACTTATTAATTTCGCTCAAACTTCTGACCACAAATCTAAGAAAACTAAATGAAGCGTTTAAGTATTGTTCTTTTCATCCAGATTATTTCAATAACTGCCCTGAATGCCCAGATATTAAAGATCAGAAAGGGAGATATCACTGCCGATTCGTCAGGATATTTTATCGGAAGCATAGGCTTTAACTTTAGTTTGAATAACAGAAGCTCCACCCCTGAGGAAACTACTGAATTCCGAAGTATCGAGGCTTCATCCGACCTGATCTACGTTTCTGAAAAACATGCCTATTATGTGCTGAGTAGTTTCGAGAATTTCACAGCGACTGGTGCGGCCTCAATTAATACGGGGTATGGTCATCTAAGAGCTAATTTTTTTAGAAAGAAGAGACTATCATTGGAGAGTTTTACCCAATTGCAATACGATCGGAGTAGAAATATGCAACTCAGGTTTTTGATTGGTTCAGGGGTGAAGTATCGGCTCTACGAAAAAAAACAGTCAAAGTTCTACATTGGAAGTGGATTGATGTATGAAAGAGAAGAGTGGCAGCCTTTTGAAGAAGGTAGTGGACTTAGAATTAGGGATCTTCCAAAATTCAATAATTATATCCGAACCCATTATGATTTTAATGACCATACCTCAATAGACCTTCTGACCTATCATCAGTTTGGCTACGATTATATTAGTGACGTTTGGCGAAACAGGATCAGTGTAGATATTTCTCTTGAATTCAAGCTCACGAATCGCCTATCGTTCGTAGCCTCCGGAAATATGCAATATGAAGACCGGCCTTTAATCAACATCAACAATTTTATTTATTCAGTAAGGAATGGAATTTTAATCAGTTTTTGATTATCTATCTTATGATTAAAACATCATCCTTCTTAGCAGCCCTAACCAGTTTTTTCGCATAAGCCTTGGAAGCGTTTTTTATAGAATCCGGATTGCTTAACTCATATTCAAATAACCAAACGAGATGACCTTCTGAAAGGCCATAAAGATGAGCTTCCAGGTAAAAAATACGCTCCTGCCTAAAATAACCTGGACTCCAGGTTTTTCGATAAGTAGTTCTGTAATATTGACCAAACCTTCCATAATAAGTAGTAGGAGCGTAAGAAATGGATCCCGTTGTGTATTCCTTTTTCTGATTCATTCCCGAAACGGTAACCATCAGAACAGCATCATATCCTTTACTTTTGAGATGCTTTATAACTTTTTCCGAATCGGCATTTCTTTTTTTTAGGTTAGGGCTCAATACATCAATAGAAGCAATAGCATTTACTCCTTGCTTTTTCAGTCTTTGTATGATTTCATTTTCAAAAGTGGATTTCAGTTCTTCTTTTGGGAAAACGCCTACTATTGCAATTTTACTAAAGTTGGTTTGAACAGTATCAGGATTTTTCCAGGAAAATACCGTTTGTGATATTGATTCCGGAGAAAGAAAAACCATAAATGCTAGTATTAAAAACAGTGGTTTCATGACTTTCCTATATTGAGCAAGTTGGTTGTAAAATGATTCACTCCTATTTAAATTGATACCATTAGGGTAAACCTTATTTGAGCCTTCAACCTCGTTCGAAAGGTATTATCTGAACGAGCTCTATCCTTTGCCGAAGCTTTAGGGCTAAAAGAGAATGATTAATCGTCTTATCTTAATGGAACTGTTATATAAATTATGAAATTATCCTGTCAATTTTACCAAACAGATTTTTAACTTTCAGCAATGGATAATTTCGTAGTATCAGCAAGGAAGTATAGACCCAAGGGATTTGAAGAAGTTGTAGGACAGGAGCATATTACGACGACGCTTGAAAATGCGATTACAAACAACCATTTGGCACAGGCTCTTTTATTTTGTGGCCCCCGAGGTGTTGGAAAAACAACTTGTGCAAGAATAGTTGCCCGTATGATCAATGACTTTGAAGAAGGCAACAATATGAACATTTATGAGCTTGATGCTGCTTCGAACAACTCAGTAGAAGACATCCGAAACCTGGTTGATCAAGTTCGTTATGCTCCTCAGTCTGGTAAATTCAAAGTGTACATCATCGATGAGGTACATATGCTTTCAAATGCGGCTTTCAATGCCTTTTTGAAGACTTTGGAAGAGCCTCCTGAGTATGCGATTTTCATATTGGCGACTACAGAAAAACATAAAATTATCCCGACGATCCTCTCAAGGTGCCAGATATTTGATTTCAATAGAATACAGATTGCGCACATCACATCACATCTTAAAAAGATTGCTGAAAAGGAGAATATAGAAGCTGAGGAGCAGGCACTACATTTAATTGCAGAAAAGGCCGACGGCGCTTTGAGGGATGCACTTTCCCTGTTTGATTTGATCGTAACTTTTTCTTCAGGAGAAAAGCTTACTTATCAGGATACAATCAAAAACCTGCATATCCTGGATTATGATTATTATTTCAAGATCACCGATGCTATCTCCGGGGAAAATCATACGGAAACACTTTTACTCTTTGATCAAATACTAAAGGAGGGTTTTGATGGACACAATTTTGTGGTTGGTCTGGCAGAGCATTTCAGGAACCTTTTGGTCTGTAAAGACCCCCAAACGTTAGGGCTATTAGAAGTATCGGATGAGATCAAATTGAAGTATCAAAACCAGGCCAAACAAGTCTCTCAATCCTTGCTTTTATCGGCTTTAAATCTGGCTAGTTATTGTGACGTTCAGTACAAAAGTTCAAAGAATCAACGGCTCCATGTAGAACTGGCTCTTATGAAGATGGCTCATCTACCTGGGGTATTAAAAGTTGGACAGATTGATCTAAACGAACTAAAAAAAAAAGTAGTAGCCTAAGCCTCGAAGAAGATGAAGGCCAACCAAAGGCTTCTAATTCTTCTGAAAGTAAGCCCTCTCCCAAAACGGTTAATCTAAAAGGGCTTAAAAAAACCACATCACTTAAAGAAGAGGCACAAGAGGTAGAACAGAAAAAAGAAGAGACGGAAAGTAAAGGAGAAGTTTTTGAGTTCTCAGAACAAAAACTAGATGAACTATGGAACTCATTTACCGAAGAATTAAAAGAAGACGGGCGTGATTCCGAATATAATCTTCTAACTCAAAACAGAACTTTAAACGGAAACATTATAACTCTTGAAATCCATAATTCACTTCAGGAGTCGATGCTGGAATCATTAAAGGCTGAGTTGATGGAAGTTTTGAGGACAAGACTATCAAATAAACAGCTGGATATCGCTATCCATAAAGTGCAAAAGGTGAAAAAAGACCGTCCTTATACAGCTAAAGAAAAAATGGATTACTTCAAAAAGAAAAACCCTGCTTTTGGTGAAATGGTCAAAAGATTCGGATTAGACGCCGAATTTTAGATTCCCAATTTCTTGATATCACTTAAAGCAGCTTCAGTAAGTGGCTTAGTTATGAATTTTATGACATGATCGTTATTCACGATCTTATCGATATCCCTTTTATTATCTGAGCTTGAAAGAATAATGACTTTGCATTTATTCTTCACATTATCTTCGAATTTTTCGAATTCATAAAGAAACACAAAACCATCTACGATAGGCATATTGATATCCAGAAAAATGATATCAGGAAGTTTTTCTTCGGAGTGCTTATTTTCTTCAAGATATTCCAAAGCACTTTTTCCGGAATTCTTTACTTCTACTTCTCCTGCAAATCGGGTTATTTCAATGATCCTTTTACTGATAAAATTATCAGTATCATTATCATCAACCAGCATAGCAAGTTTTATATTCTTCGATCCGGGCATATCCTAGAAATTCTCAAATAGGGTTATAGTGAATGTCTCAAAAATATTAAAGTTTTAGAATTGCAAAAAACTAAATATTAATGATACAGTGATTTAAGATACGGGTTTTTTTGATTATTCAATGTTTAGTTCAAGGTTTCAGAGTTTTCAATAACTAGTTTTTCTTCCACTTTGAGGGTATAATCAGTCTTATTGTTCCACTTCAAGATATCTTCAACACTAACGCCATATTGTTTGGCGATTTTATAAAGCGTGTCACCTGCCTTTACAGTATGTGTTTTTGAATTGGTAGTCTCTTCAATATTCTTAGACATTTCAGGGATCAATAATTCTTGTCCGATAGCTAATTGAATGGATTGATCCATACCGTTCGCCTGAAGAATGTCTTTAACACTTACATCGTATAATCTTGAGATTGCGTATAATGTTTGACCTTTTTCTACAACGTGGAGTGAGTCTTTTTGAGCAGGTAGAGTTTCCATAACCTCTGCGATATTCTTTACATCCTCCTTTATTTCAATAGAGTCACTTTTTTCTTGCACTATCTCTTTGTCATTCGGCCCTTTATTTTTTACAAACACACTATCAATGTCTGAAGTAGTATTCTCGGTTGCCAGAGAATCTACAGGGATATCATCCACTTTTGCATTTTGAATAGGCTGCTCTGATTTTACTGGAGTAGAGTCCGTTTTTTTCTGATCAGCCTCATCCTCCTCTTTTACTAAAGGTTTCTTTTTGGGCACCGCTACTTCTATTTTGGGTTCTCCTACAACCAACTTTTTATACTCAATCGGAGTTTTGGAAGGCCTTCTTTTCTTGAGCCATAAGACTCGCCCTGGTTTCAGTTCATCTGTTAATGAGATTCTGTTTTTCTGAATAAGCTTATTGAGTTTTATGCCATAACGTTGAGAAATGGCCCAAAGGTTTTCACCTGACAAAAACGTATGATAATGTATTTTAGCTTTACCCTTTTTCGGCTTTAAATAATAAACCTCACCAGCTTTAATAGCATCATTAAAGCTCATATCATTATAATTAACCAGCCGTTCTTTAGTCGTATTTCCACGTTCCGCTAAAGACTCAAGATTATCATCTGAACCGGCAATAAGTGCATCTATCCCATTTACTTTTATAATCGTTACGGTAGGAGCTCTTAATGTTCCACGTATTTCAGGCTGGCTAACCCGACCGGTTGAGATTTCTGCCTTTTTGCTTTCTTGTATAGCAGCTAAATATTCTTTTTTGTTCCCATTGGTTAATGGTACTATAACTATATAATCTTTATCGCTGGGTACAGAGCCTCTTTTTAACCATTTATTGTAATCCTTTAGAAGTTCCAGGTCTGTAGATGTTTCTTTTGCTATGGCCTTTAAAGATTTATTTTTCCCTCTGGTATATTCTGAAAGAACGATTTCTGGATTGCTATTTTTCTTTAAGGCATTTTGGAAAGCAATTTTATGGGCAAGAAATTTTTTTACATACCAATAGGTGTTCTTTTTCAAAGTCATCTGCTGCTTCCCAAAGTACTTTTCTTCAGCGTATTTTTCAGCACCAGTTGGGCCTGTCTGGTATGCCAGAAGCGCATATAACCAATTATTAAAATAGAAATTATTTTTCTTTAAATATTTAGCTGCACCCCGAGTGGAGGCTACAATGTTCTTACGCTCGTCTACGTGTCTGTCTACCCTCAGCCCAACTTCTTTTGCTGCTGGTATTTTAAACTGCCAGAACCCTATTGCGTTCGAGGATGACACGGCGTCGGAAATGTAAGCGCTTTCTTGTATCGCTAGGTACTTAAAGTCATCAGGAACATTTTCCTCCCGGAGAACACGTTCTACTATTGATATGAACTGATCAACCCGATTAACTTTTATTTGAAAGTATTTTTTACTTGCTGTCAGATCATTGACATCCTTTTGAATTTCTTTCCTAAGGCCTTCAGTGAGTTTTAGGTCAAGGTTGGCGAACTGGATTTTATCGGGAACAAGCGGTGTTTGAGAGAGAACGGGATAGAATAAAAATAATTGAATGAGCGTAAGAAGTAGAAAGCAGTTTTTGATCATGCTAAAATTTAGTTTAAAAAATCAGTTGTTTTTTCGAAGCATCATTAAGCCATCTCTTATCGGCAAAAGTACATTTTCTACCCGATTATCTTCATGAACTTTTTTATTAAAATCAATCAAAGCTTTGGTGTCTTTATCGAGTTTTTTTCTTCGCTCTTCGATAACCTTCCCACTCCAAAGAACATTATCGGCAATTATAACTCCTCCAGGATTTAATCTGTCAATGACGAGATCATAATAATTCCCATAATTAACCTTATCAGCATCTATAAAAACGAGATCCCAGTTTGCATTTAGTTTTGGAATTAACTCTAATGCATTACCAATAGCGAAATTGATTTGTTCATTAAAACCAGATTCTTCAAAGTATTGCTTTACCCGACTTTCGAGTTCTTCATTAATATCTAGCGTTGTAATATTGCCCTCTTTTGAAAGCCCTTCAGCCAAACAAATCGTTGAATAACCAGTATAGGTACCAATTTCAAGTATGCTTTTAGGCTGCTGAATTTTGGAGATCATGGAAAGAAGGCGCCCTTGTAAATGCCCTGAAAGCATTCTGGGCATGAGCACCTGTTCATGGGTTTCATGATCTATAGTAGACAGTAAACCAGATGGCTCAGTTGTATGAGCCTCTACATAAGCTGAAATATCTCTAGGTAGAAAATCCATAAAGAGAAAACTATTTTTCAGTAAAGATTAGTGTGGTAAAATCATCTTCTTTGAAAAACGCACTGGATAAATCTTGTAACTCCTCTGCAGTAGTATTTCTGATTTTAGTAATTACAGACTCAAACGGTTCTACTTTTCCTTTATCCAAAATACTTTTTCCAAGAACCAGCATCAGCCCTGAGTAATTTTCTTCACCCATGGCAAGTTGTCCGATGATCTGTTCTTTAGCCCTGTGAAGCTGTAATGTTCCTAATGGTTTTTCCTTTAGCTTTTTTAATTCTTTAAACACCAGCGAAATGCTCTTATCAACTTGTTTTGGTTCTGTTCCATACATAACGGAGAATAAACCCGTATCAGTGTAGGCGCTATAATTAGAATCAATATTATAGACGAACCCATACTTTTCTCTTAAAGAAAGATTCAGCCGTGAATTCATAAAAGGACCCCCAAGAATGTTGGTCAGCATGAATAGTTTGAGCCTATCTTGATGTTGGATTGGGAAAGCTGTTTTTCCTATTGCCACATGCGCCTGGTTTAGCTTTTTGTATTTTATTTTTTGTTGAGGGCGATACGTCTCAAATCCTTTTCTCTCCCTGGATACATCTTTCTTCGGTATCTGCTCCAAATATTTATTTACTAATCTGTTGAGTTTAGCTTCCGTAATATTTCCAACACAGGAAAAAACAACCTTTTCTGTATCCAGATTCTCTCTGATAAATCGGTAAAAATCATCTCTGGAAAATGACTTAACACTTTTTTGGGTACCCAGTATATTATGGCCCATTGGATGTTTTTTGAAAACAAGGTCTTCAAAATCGTCTTGTATGGCATCTTCCGGGGTGTCCTTGTACATGGACATTTCTTCAAGAATTACATTTCGTTCTTTTTCGATGTGTAATTCAGGGAATATCGAATTGAAGGTGATATCCGTTAGTAACTCAAATGCTTTTTCGCTGTGCTTATCCAGAACAGAAGCGAAAAAACAGAGCTTTTCTTTGGTAGTATAGGCGTTTAGCTCACCTCCAACCGAATCAATACTATTTATAATGTGAAAGGCTTTCCTTTTTTGAGTCCCCTTAAAAGCCATATGCTCCCAGAAATGAGCCAGTCCTTTCTGGTTTGAATTTTCATCGCGGCTACCAATATCCAGCATAAAGCCACAATGAACAATTTTCGTAGTATGTACAGGCTTGTAAACAACCCTCAATCCATTCTCCAGTTGTATCAACTTGAGGTTCTCCATGTATTCCTTCTTTTGAATTGTAAAACTACAAATCGCCAAGCGGTTTTAAGGACATTTCTCAAAAAACACCTATTCATATTTTTCTCATCGAGGAACGGAAGTGAACGGTAAAATAGTTTAACGTATATAAATAATTTTCTACTTTTCTACATTGGTCATTAATGTAACTCCATTTGGAAATCATAATATCCTATATCATACCAATCCTCGGCTTCGTCTTAATTGCCGTATGCGCCAACCAAATCGCTAAACTGTTTGGCAGGATCGACCTGCCACTCATTACGGGCTTGTTGGCTACGGGTATTATTGCCGGACCTTATGTTTTAGAGTTTGTTGATACAACCGGTGTATCAAAGTTAAAATTCATCAAAGATATTGCTTTGGCTTCGATTGCCTTCGCAGCTGGAGCTGAATTGTACCTGAAGGAGTTTAGAAGTAGACTTCCAAGCGTTTCAAAGAATTCTTTTGTTCAGCTATTTGTAATCTTCGGAGTTGGCGCTTTTCTCGTCTTTCAGGTTATGAATTTCACGGACTTGTTTGCTGAATTGAGTCGAAGCCAAAAGATAGCCGTTTCGATTTTAGCAGGGACTATTTTTGTGGCCCGTTCGCCTTCTTCCGCAATTGCCGTGATCAATGAGCTCCGGGCAAAAGGACCTTTTACTCAAACCGTGCTCGGTGTTATTGTAGTGATAGATGTGCTCGTGATCGTACTTTTTACGATTACTGTTGCTTTGGCAAAAAACCTGGAAACAGGAATAGGCTTTCAGTATAGTTTATTACTGATCCTTGCAATGGAGCTTTTAGTTTCTGTAGGCCTCGGGTATGTGATGTCTTTGATTTTAACAAAGCTTTTATCAGTTAGGCTAACGAGCGAATTTAAATCTGTTTTGGTGATAGCGATTGGATGGAGTGCTTATCTTATTTCCTACGTTGTAGAAGATTATTCATTTCTTTACTTAGGCAAGAAGCTTTATTTAGAACCTCTTCTAATTTGCATTGTAGCCAGCCTTATTGTTTCCAATAGTTCCAAAACGCGCTTGGAATTTTTGAAGATCATTAAGGAGACATCCGGATACATTTATATAGGTCTTTTTACGGTTGTAGGCTTAAGCTTATCCATAGATGTATTACTAAACTCATGGTACTTCGCACTCATCTTTTTTATAGTTCGTATTGTAAGTGTTTTTATCGGATCGTATTCAGGAGGAATTGTCGCTAAAGATCCCGTTTCTTTTAGAAATTATGGATGGGTTGCCCACATGACCCAAGCTGGCGTAGCGCTTGGTTTAACTGCCCGCTTAACAGAAGGAATAGGGCCTTGGGGAGCAGGGCTCTCCACGATTTTAATCGCAGTGATCGTTTTAAACGATGTTATCGGGCCACCTCTTTTTAAATGGGCTTTAGTCAAGATAGGAGAAGGTAAAAAAGCAGCAACCACACTCACTTTCGATGGGGTGAAAGACGCCATTATATTCGGTCTGGAGAACCAGTCTATTGCACTGGCTAACCAACTACGCGAAAATGGTTGGGAGGTAATTATTGCTACTAAGAAGAAGGATTTCACAGAGTATAATGTTGGAGACCTGGATGTTCGGCATTTTGATGAGATTTCCGAAGAAGAGCTTCAAAAGGTAGAAATAAAAAAGGCAGATGCCCTGGTATGCTTATTAACGGACTATGAAAATTACCGGATCTGTGAATTGGCTTTAGAAAAAATTGGGATCAAGAAATTTGTTGTTCGACTAAGTGACCGGAATAATCTGGAACGGTTTCATCAAATAGGAGCTAAAATTGTAGATCCTTCTACTGCTATCGTTAGTCTTCTTGATCATTTTGTACGTTCACCGTTAGCAACTTCCATTCTTTTAGGAATGGAAGAGGGACAGGATTCGATGGATATAGAGGTGAAAAATTCAGAGTTACACGGCCTTGCATTAAGAGATTTAAGGCTCCCGACAGAAGTTATTGTTTTATCCATTCGTAGGGGAGGGCAAATGCTCATTTCCCATGGTTATACGCGTTTGCGCAAAGGTGATATCATTACACTCGTTGGTTCCAAAGAGTCTCTGGAAGAGGTATCTTTAAAGTTTGAGTAGTAATAGTTACTTTAAAATTTCCTTCACATTGTTCCTGATTTTGAATGCCAGGTCATCCGTAGGAAGGTCGTTATTATCTCTACCGAAGGGATCTTCAATTTCTTCAGCAATCAGTTCAATACTGACCAGCACATAAAAAATGATGAGTACAATTGGAACGGTCCAATAATTGAAATCGGTAACCAGGCCAAAAGGAAGTGTTATGGTAAAGGTGAAGATGAATTTCTTCATAAACATGCTATATGAGTACGGAATAGGCGTATTTCTAATGCGTTCACAAGCTCCCAGAATATCAGTTAAGGATTTTAATTCTTTATCAATGATAAAATATTGATCCCCGCTAATAAGTTTGTTCTTATAGGCTGCATTGAGCTTTTCATACATTAAGCCAGTGATTTTGTTTGGCTTATGCGAAACTTGCTCAAGTTCTTTATTAAATCCTTCATAAGGCTCTTCGAGATCTTTCATATCAACGCCGGCCCTGAGGTGCTCTTTCATTGCAAAAACAAAATTGGGGATCATTTTAGAAAAGAATAGTCTGTGCTCTTCATCATCATTACCAAAAAAAGCATTGACTTTGAGCGCAAAATTTCTGGAATCATTAACCAATGCACCCCATTGTTTTCTGCCTTCCCACCACCTGTCATAAGCAGTATTGGTTCTGAAAACCAGAAAAAGCCCTAGTACGATGCCTAGAAGTGAATGAATGGTAACTGTGCTGTTATAGTCAAGTTGCAGCACATCTATGATCACATAAGCGACACCTAAAGAAAAAGTGCCCATAAACATCAATATGGGCATTAAGGTCTTTATGACGTATCTGCTGTACCTGTGGAAAATGAGACTGAACCAGTCTTTGGGATTATACTGGATCATTAAATTATAATCTCGATATCGTATCTATAAAAGCTCATTCGCCAGATTGGCCAGTTCTGAACGCTCACCCCGCTCAAGTGTAATATGTGCATAAATATCCTGCCCTTTGAACTTATCAATTAAGTACGAAAGGCCATTACTTTGAGAATCGAGATAAGGAGTATCTATCTGATGAATATCACCTGTGAATACAATTTTGGTATTATCCCCGGCTCTAGTTATGATGGTTTTAACTTCATGTGGAGTCAAATTTTGTGCTTCATCTACGATAAAGAAGATATTCGATAAGCTTCTACCCCGAATATAAGCCAGAGGAGTGATGACCAACTTCTCCGTATTGACCATGTCATTAATCTTGATGACTTCCTTATCAGTTTCCTTAAATTGACTTTGTATGAATTTCAAATTATCCCATAAAGGCTCCATGTAAGGATTTAGCTTGGATTTAATATCACCAGGCAAGTAACCGATATCTTTGTTGCTTAACGGAACTATTGGACGCGCCAAATAGATCTGCTTAAAATTCTTTTTCTGTTCAAGAGAGCCTGCCAGTGCAATGAGGGTTTTTCCGGTACCTGCCACACCTTGAATGGTAACCAAACGCACATCAGGATTTAAAATGGCATGAATCGCAAAGGTTTGCTCTGCATTTCTTGGCTTTATACCATAAACCATTCGCTTATCAACTTTATCAATCTTTTTCGTTGTCGGATTATGATAAGCCAAAACAGAATTCTTATCGCTCTTCAGGATAAAATATTCATTGGGAATGGGCTTTGACCTTTTTAAAGCTGAAGACACAGAAATATGCCCCGTTTCATACAATTTATTGATGCTCTCCGGATCTGTATTTTCTTTGAGACCTTTACCTGTGTAGAGAGATTGGATATTCTGGATCTTACCAGTTTCGTAATCTTCGGCTAAAATATTTAGAGATTTGGCTTTGAGCCGGAGATTAATATCCTTACTCACAAGGATCACTCTATCCTTTTCGGTCGTTTCCTTTTGAAGGCTTAGAGCTGCGTTTAAGATTCTATGGTCCGCTTTCTTTTCATTGAAAACTATTTCCGCATCAATCTCACTTTCTGTATCCATGATTACTTTGAAGCTCCCTTTGGTTTTACCATTTAAGGGTATCCATTCCTGAAGGCTATGGCCCTGCGCAAGGCTATCTAATTGCCGAATAAACTCTCTGGCTTCAAAATTTTTAGTGTCATTTCCCTTTTTGAAATTATCAAGCTCCTCTAAAACGGTTATGGGAATTCCCACATCATGCTCCGCGAAGTGGAGTAGTGAGGCATGATCGTATAGAATTACGGACGTGTCTAAGACGAAAATCTTCTTACCAGTAGATTTTTTGGCCATTCTCAAAAAAATTAAAGTGGAAAAGGAATGCTATCAAAAGCAGTTTGATTTCTTTAGGATGAAATCAAATTAAAGGATAAAAATAGGAATGTGAAGTATCAGGAAGATTATTTTTAAACAAATAATAATCTTCTTTTCCATCGGGTAAAATTTGTAAAACCTTAGCAAGCACCAAGTTGATCAATTTACTGGAGGCATCCTTTTTAGGAAGGTTGGTTAGCGTTTGAAATCGCTCTAAAGTGATTTTATGGTGATCTTCTAAGTATTGAAATAAAATCTTTTCGTGCTCCCCATAGCTGAATTGGACATCCAGGTCTTCGGCACCTCTTCGAATGATCTCTGCTATTTCACGACTCGCCTTTATACTTTGGTCACCCAGCCTTACGTAAGGATATCTTCTAAAAGGCTTAAAACTTTCGATTAGATAATGAGGTCGGTCTTCACTGACCGGGATATTGTATTTGATGATGTACTTATTTGAGGCGATCTGGATTGTTTCAATTTCATACTCGAAATGAGGCTTGCAGTTCTTTTCAAGCACTTCATTTAGAACATAAATCTCTTCATCCGGGTATTTTACTCCGGATAAATTGAGATCATCATTTACTCCGATCAATAGACAGCCTCCCGAAGTATTTGCAAAGGCTATCATTTCTCGAAGTATCTTTTTCGGGAAGTTGACTTTTCTTTTAAACTCCAAGTGTTGACCTTCCCCCTGGCTCACCAGCTTCCTTAGTTCATAAAGGTCCATAACACTTTAGTTATTGATAATTCAACTCATCATCATCTTCATCGAATTCAGGCATATTAAGCATACTGCTCAAAAGATCTTTAAAAGCTGTACCTGTACGAACTTTGTTTTTGCTCAGTAGGCTATATTCAGCCAATCCATGAAGGGCAAATTCCATCAGAAATAATTTTGTATTTGCATCTGCGGAGGCATGGAACTGCTTAATGAGATCTTTCAGGCCAGGTACATTTTCCAGAGTTTTCTGATAGTCTTTATGTGAAAGCTCATTGAATAATTCAACCGTGTTTCCATTACCAAACCAATCTGTAATTTTTTGATAAGGAGAGTCTTTTGATTTTTCTTTTCTGATTTTTTCAGGATCAGGAAAGTAATTGGTGAATTGCGAACGGATTGCCTTACCAATTAGCGAATAGGCTACAATTCCAGGGCCTTCTTGCTCACCTTCATATACCAATTCTATTTTTCCTGTGATGGATGGTACTAAAGCATCAAAATCAGAAATTCTGATGTATACCTTACTTTCTCCGGAAAGCATAGATCTCCTTTCTGCTGAACTTAAAAGATTCTCGTATGCGGAAATGGTTAATCTGGCCGATACACCACTTTTAGCATCTACATATTCATTGTCACGAGCTTCAAAAGCTACCTGTTCGATGAGATCTTTAGCAATTTCATTTAAAGTCACCTTTTCTTTTTGCTCCGGTTTCACTAGGGCTTCTTGTTCTGTAATTTTTCTTCCGGTTTGAATATCTCCAGGATAATGCGTTATAATCTGCGAATCGATCCTATCCTTTAGAGGGGTTACAATACTTCCTCTATTTGTATAATCTTCTGGGTTTGCAGTAAACACAAACTGGATATCGAGCGGTAATCTCAGTTTAAATCCTCTTATTTGGATATCCCCTTCCTGGAGAATATTAAATAAAGAGACCTGAATACGAGCTTGTAAATCCGGTAACTCATTAATTACAAAAATCTGACGATGAGCGCGAGGGATCAGGCCATAGTGAATCACTTTTTCATCAGAATAAGAAAGTTTTAAGGATGCGGCTTTGATAGGATCAACATCTCCTATTAAATCTGCAATGGATACATCAGGAGTAGCGAGTTTTTCTGTATATCGCTCACTTCTATGAATCCATACTAAAGGAGTTGAATCTCCGTGCTCCTCTATTATTTCATTGCCCCAGTTAGAAATTGGATTTAATGGGTCTTCATTTAATTCCGATCCTTCAATGGCGGGGATATATTCATCTAGCAGTTCCGTCATAAGACGTGCTATTTTTGTTTTGGCCTGCCCTCTGAGCCCTAACAAAATAATATTGTGCATAGAAAGAATAGCACGTTCAATATCTGGAATCACCGTGTCCTCATATCCCCAAATCCCTTCGAAAACTTTCTCCTTGTTTTGTAATCTTTTAATGAGGTTAAAGCGTAATTCTTCTTTTACAGACTTTGCCGTATAACCGGATTTTTTTAATTCACCCAGTGTCTTTATTGCAGGAGCGTTATTCATAAGTCTTAAATCTTTTTTCTTTTATTTCTGTCGAAGTCTTCAAAGATCAGATCACCCAGTCCTTTTAGAGAACTGTAATACGCCTTTCCCTTATTGGCTTCTGTGAAGTCTCTGACGAACTGCTTCAAATAAGGATCTGAAGCAATCATAAATGTAGTTATTGGAATGTTCAACTTTCTACACTGCGTTGCTAAGTTGAATGTTTTATTCATAATTTTTGGGTCAAGCCCAAAACTGTTTTTATAGTATTTGATACCTTCCTTAAGACAGGTAGGCTTACCATCAGTGATCATGAAGATCTGTTTGTTTTTATTTTTCCTCCTTCTTAAAAGGTCCATTGAAAGCTCAAGCCCAGCAACCGTATTGGTATGGTAAGGTCCTACACTTAAGTAAGGAAGATCTTTAATTTCTACCGTCCATGCATCATTTCCGAAAACCACAATATCCAGCGTATCTTTTTTGTACTTTTTGGTGATCATTTCAGCTAACGCCATGGCTACCTTTTTGGCTGGCGTAATTCTATCTTCACCATAAAGAATCATGGAATGAGATATATCGATCATCAAAACGGTAGAGGTTTGTGTTTTGAATTCGCTATCCACTACTTCCAGGTCTTCTTCTGTCATCATGAAATCATCCAAGCCATGATTGATGTAGGCATTCCTTATGGAGTCAGTGAAAGAAATCTGTTCAGGTTTATCCCCAAATTGAAACCTTCTTTGTTCTGTACTTAATTCGTCTCCGAAGCCACTGAAATTTGATTTATGCTCACCCCGTCCTGATTTCTTAAGTTTTCCGAAGATTTCTTCTAAAGCGTTTTTTCGTATTTTTTGTTCTCCTTTCGCGCTTACTTTGAATTCTCCTGTTTGGTTATCTTCGGTTAAGTAGCCCTTATCTTTTAATTCTTCAATAAAGTCACCCATTCCATAATTTGGCCCGGTTATGTTGTATTGATTATCAAGATTAGTCATCCAATTAAGCGTTTCAGCTACATCACCGGAGGTAATTACTAGTAATTGTAAGAACATGTCCAGAAGTTGATCGAACTTCTTTTTTTCCTTTGGTAAATCTGGAATGAAATCGGAAAATTGGTAACCATTCATGGTAATGTAACTTGGCTTAGTGATAAATGTTGAAACCTAAGAAAAGTACAAATAAGGCAGCCAAATAATTCATTTGGCCTATGAAAATATAAGCAAGAAATTTAATGAGTGCCCTCTTCGTACGTATGTAAGAGTTCGGCGGTTTTGTAACCAAAATCAAAAGTCATTGAGATTACCTTTGGTGTACAAAAAAGAATAATTCAGATGCTTGTTAAAAAGAGGCCAATGGTTCAAATTTTTGTGCAGGATATACTGGCACTTATTTTATGGATACCTAATCTTATATGGAAATCCATAAATAAACCCATACCTAATAAGTCAGAAGCCTGATTGTAAACTGAATCTAATCTCGAATTATTTATTTAGCACTCGTTTTTTTAGGCATTGTTTGGAATATATAATCCCATAGAGGGCTAGATACTCCAAAAGCTGCTTCTTGGTTCTTATAGTGATGGATTCCGTGATTGATCCAAAGACTCTTAAAAAAGTTTTTAGGTGGCTGATAAGCGTGAACAATGTAATGAACACCCAGATATCCGTTATAACCCATCAGGAAGCCGGGTATAAATGCAAAAGCTAAATCACCCATAAACAACTTGAAAATAAAAAATAAGGTCACGCTGATGGCTGAACTAACGATCGGTGGCATGGCCAGCCGATCTTTGTCTTTTGGGTAGTCGTGATGAACACCATGAAAATTATACTGGATCTTTGTTTTAAACTCCGTATCCGTATCCATATGAAATACATAACGATGTACCAAATACTCAACGAGTGTAAAGGATAGGAATCCCGTTAAAAACATAATGATCGAAGTGCTTACGCTAAGCAAATCGTATCGAAGCGCCCAGTACAAAAGAAAAACGGAAAAACCAGTAAGAATGGATATAGGTACCATGAAGTGCGTTCTCGATAAACGCTCAATAATGGGATTATTGAAAAGTTGCTTTGTTCCCGCTGATGAAGTCCTCGACATAACGTGTTCTAAAAATTTTGAATCAAAAATAGACTATTTAAGTCTAAAATAAATATACATTTTCTAACAAAATAGAATCTAGACACTTATTGCTTTTTTTTGGCGCTCTAATTCTAATATTTTATTGTAAAAACTTTCGTACAATGGGAGTATATGAGCAATATCAAATTCTTTTGCTCTTTCCAATGCATTCTTTTTAAACTTTGGAAGGTTATCCTCATCGAGTATTTCCAAAGCCCTTCGGGTCATATCTTCTATATCTCCGATTTTACAGGTAAAACCGGTTTTACCATTAATATTTAATTCCGGAATACCTCCCGCATCAGAGGTAAGTAGTGGAACTTCACATGCCATGGCTTCCAGTGCAGCTAATCCAAAACTCTCTTTTTCGGAGGGCATTACAAAAAGATCCGCAACAGAGAGTACTTCTTCGATAGCATCTAATTTACCAAGAAAGCGAACATCATCGCAAGTCTTCAATTCCCTGCAAAGTTCCTCCATTTCACTTCTCTCTGGACCATCGCCTACTAGTAAGAGTTTACATGGAATAACCGCACTAACTTCTTTAAATACATACAAAATATCCTGTACGCGTTTTACTTTTCTAAAGTTGGAGGTGTGGATCAGAAGCTTTTCCTCATTAGGGCAAATGGCTTTTTTGAAATGATCTTTCTTCTGTTTTTTAAATCTACCCAAGTCTATAAAGTTTGGTATGACTTCGATATCCTTATCGATTTCAAAATGCTTATAAGTATCTTTTTTTAGATCTTCCGACACTGCCGTGATACCATCCGATTGATTTATGCTGAAGGTCACAACAGGCTCGTAGGTAGCATCCTTTCCAACCAGCGTTATATCAGTTCCATGTAGGGTAGTGATCACCGGTATCCTTATACCCTCGGTCTGAAGAATTTGCTTAGCCATAAAAGCTGCCGAAGCATGCGGTATAGCGTAATGAACATGCAAAAGATCCAGTTTTTCGTACTTAACCACGTTCACCAATTTACTTGCTAGCGCGAGTTCGTATGGCGGATACTGAAAAAGCGGATATGCTTTAATGTTAACCTCATGATAAAATAGGTTTTCATTAAAAAAGTCTAGCCTCGATGGCTGTGAGTAGGTGATAAAATGAACCTGATGCCCCTCTTTGGCCAGGGATAGCCCTAATTCGGTTGCTACTACTCCACTACCACCATAGGTAGGATAACAGACTATACCAATTTTCATTTTTTTGATCGGTTGTTATTGAAAGTTAGAAAAATTGGCGTTAGCCCTTTTATCGTTAAAGTTATTTTCGATATTAGAAAGCATGTGTTGCTTCGTAGTTCCAAATTGATTCATAGATGATATCCTGAACTCTTGTACGGATGTTGTTTTTTATAAGTTTAGAGTTTTCTGCGCTTGGAAATGTCCTGTTCGAAAGGAAAATGTAAACCAATTCAAACTGTGGGTCTACCCAGGCTGCCGTTCCGGTAAAGCCGGTATGGCCATACGTAACCGGAGAAGCATAATCGGAAGTTGGGCCATCCCCGTCTAATTTAGGTTTATCCCAACCTATTCCCCTACGATTGTTTTGAAATGGAGGTGTTGAAAAATTTTTGACAATGCCTGGTAATAAATACCTCTGGCCTCCATAGTATCCGTCTTGTAGGTTCATTTGTAAAAGAATGGCTAAGTCGTTGGCGTTACTGAATACGCCGGCGTGCCCACCAATGCCACCATACATCGCGGCACCAGGATCGTGCACGAAACCCCTTATCGTTTCATTTCTAAAATATTCATCTTTCTCAGAAGGTGCTATCCTATCAATTGGATGCTCGCAGAGAGGTAAATAATTCATAGTAGAAAGGCCGAGAGGTCTGTAGAAATTTTGGGATACAAAATCTTGTATAGGCTGATTAATAATCGATTCGACAGACCTTTGTAAAATATAAAAACCGATATCACTGTATTTGTAGTCATAACAGCACGTATCCTCTGGTTTCTCCCGAAGCTCAGAATGAATTGTTTTAAACCAGATTGAATCTTTTAAGCTCGGAATGGCAAACAGATTAGGCGACAACTGAAAGCGAAAATTATCAGAGAATTTTTCGGAATATAAGTCGCTTTTAAGTCCTGAACTATCGATGGTTTCAGCCCAAAAAGGTATGTAAGGAAGTAAACCGGCCTGGTGGGAAAGTATGTTTTCGAAGTCAAGCAATTCCTTGTTTGAGCCTATCAATTCAGGGAGGTAGGCAGAGGCTGGTTCTTGGAAATCAAAATCACCGGAGCCGTATAAAAACATCCCTGTCTGTAATGTTGCGGCTACCTTGGTGATGGAAGCAAGGTCGTATAGAGTGGAATTTTTCACGGAAGAAATGCTATCGTACGTAAAATAACCGAAGGGTTTATTATAAATGATTTTCCCATTTCTGGCCACCAATACCTGACAGCCAGGCGTCGCTTCATCTTTTATAGCGTACTTAATAATGGTATCTATTCTGGCCAAGGTTCTGGAATCCATTTGAACGTTTTCCGGCAAATCAAACCCCAGCCGCTTTAGATCTTTGGTTTCAACTCCGTCGTCTTCCCGGAATTTCTCAGATGCAGTTACAGGAAGCTTCCCGCTTGCTGCTATTGCTCCAAAAACGATTTGTGGTACAGCCTCTTGCGTATAAATGTTGTCTTGATAGGTACAGATGATGTTATCAAACGCTTCGAAATATTTGAGTGCATAAGCATTGCCAAATACGCTTACAATAACTTTTGTTTCTTTTGATAGCCTCTTCAGAAATTCAACTTCAGAAAGATCAAGTCCATACTTTTTACTTCTGGAGTTGCTCATATCCGCTATCCGAACGATAATGTGAGTATATCTCGAAAGCTTAGCTATTAAGTCCTCATTATTTTCCTGATTTATAAAGTAATGCGCAAAAGGAGCATAAGCATCCAATTTTTCTTGAAATGGGCCTTTTTTAGATTCACCTATTGTTAAGGAGGCTAAATAGGAAGTATCCAATACCTGTATGGGAATTGTATTTTTATCCGAACTTACCACCGTTACTGCTTTGGTAAAAAGCTTTCGGTTCAGGGCTTTAGCTTCATCATTATTTATTTCCCTGATTAGGTGCTCTGTAGCCAGAGGAGAATAATTATTGAGCCCTAAATCGTACTTAGCACTTAGTATTTTTTTGACTCTTTGAAGTACGCTCCTGTTAAAATCATCATCAGATTTCATCCTCTTTTTAATGATTTTGATTGCTGCAGGAACATTTCCCGGAAAAAGCAAAACATCATTTCCGGCTTCCAGTGCAGCCAGATCCATTTGTCCGGGCTTTGTATAATTCGCAATTCCACCCATATTTAACGCATCGGTAAATACTAAACCATTGAACCCAAGCTCATCGCGAAGAAGATCGGTGATCACTTTTTTGGATAAGGTTGTAGGGTGATCTCCTGAATCTAAAGCAGGAACACTTAAGTGCGCAACCATCATGCTGCTGACCCCCGAATTAATAAGCTGCTTGAATGGATACAACTCCAGATCACTTAGTCTTTCTCTATCATGTTTCACAATGGGTAATACCTTATGAGAATCCCTGTCTGTATCGCCATGGCCGGGAAAATGCTTGGCATTAGCCAGTACCCCATTATCCTGAAGGCCTTTCATATAAGCAATGGACTTTCTACTGACTTTAAATTTGTTTTCCCCGAAAGAACGGGTTCCAATAACCGGATTAGCTGGATTGCTATTCACATCCACCACCGGGGCAAAATTGAAATGGACACCTATCTTTTTACACTGGTATGCTATTTCACTTCCCATTTCGTAGATGAGGGAATCATTTTTAAGAGCTCCTAATGTCATTTGACGTGGAAAACTCATGGTGCTATCCAGGCGCATACCTAAACCCCATTCGAGATCCATACCGATCATCAATGGTATTTTAGATTTTTTTTGAAGGCGGTTTAGCATATTGACTTGTCTTACCGGCCCTCCCTGGAAAAAAATTAACCCGCCAATTCCATACTTGTCTATTAAAATATTCAGGTTGGATTCATGAGAAGTACCTTTATTAGAATAGGCCGCAACCATAAAAAGTTGCCCAATTTGCTTTTCTAAAGGCATACTTAGAAAAGTAGAGTCTACCCAAGCCCGTTTTAAATCTGATTGGAATGGTTTTTTCTGTGCACTAATCTTTTGAAAAGAACTAAGGGATGTCACTAGAAAAAACAAAAAAACTATTCTTCTCATGAAATCGTTTTCTGATTGTCTATTGTTTACAATTAACTGCTTTTAAATTACTTATTTTAGATGCTGAAGTTTTTAATTCGTAATTGTACTTAAAAGAAAGGAAGATAACCAGTCATGAAGTTCCCGTCATTATTAAGGACCCCAAACTATCAAAGGTTTAAGATTGAGCCTCGGTATTATGATCCTGTGAAGGAAGATATTGATAGACGTACCAGAATTATTAAAAAAGAACTGGAGTCAGGCAGGCAATTCTCTTCTGGCGAAGGGATAAGAGGCTCCTTTTCCCGAAAATCGAAGTTTGAATATGATAAATCCTCTTATTTGAGGATCATTTTAATGGTTTTTTTCTTTGTCATCATATTCGGATATCTGGAGTTTGGGAATGCTATTTTTCATATTTTTTGGTTGGTCATACCCGTTTATCTTTTTTTCAAATTCAAATCAAACACCCCATCTTCTAATTAATGATCGACATAATACACCTGTTGCCCGAGTCGATTGCTAACCAGATTGCAGCCGGAGAAGTAGTTCAACGGCCAGCATCTGCAGTTAAAGAGCTTATGGAAAATGCTATTGATGCCAAAAGCAATTCTATAAAGGTGTACATTAAAGATTCCGGGAAGGCATTGATCCAGGTTATTGATGATGGAGCAGGTATGTCCGAAACTGACGCTCGAATGAGCTTTGAACGTCATGCGACTTCCAAAATAGAAAAAGCTGAAGATTTATTTTCAATAGATACCTTTGGGTTCAGGGGAGAGGCTCTGGCATCAATAGCTGCTGTCTCTCAGGTAGAAATGAAAACCCGTACAGCTGATCACGAAATAGGTTTGTTACTCTGTATAGAAGGGTCTGAAATTAAGAAATCAGAACCTGTGAATTGCCCGGCTGGAACATCCATATCTG
This sequence comes from Bacteroidota bacterium, assembly GCA_039030555.1. Lineage (GTDB taxonomy): Bacteria > Bacteroidota > Bacteroidia > Cytophagales > Cyclobacteriaceae > JBCCDY01. Next base: position 85,972 of record JBCCDY010000008.1, on the reverse strand, counting down.
TTAAAAATCTTTTTTATAATATTCCGGCGAGGAGAAATTTTCTAAAGTCGAACTCTGTAGAATTCAAGCACATTGTAGATGAATTTCTAAGGGTGGCCCTGGCATACAAGGATATATCGTTTGAGTTGTTTCATAATGGAGAAGTAGTTTACCAGGTGAAGCCTGGGAAACTTGCCCAGAGAATTGTTCAGCTCTTCGGTAAGTCTTACGAGCAACAGCTCGTAGCCGTGGCTGAAGAAACTTCAGACCTCAAAATATTCGGATACATCGGGAAACCGGAGCATGCTAAAAAAACGCGTGGTGAACAGTTCTTTTTCGTGAACAGTAGGTTTATAAAAAGTAGTTATCTGAACCACGCTGTTCAAAGTTCCTATGAAGATCTGTTGGCCGATGGTTCCTTTCCATTCTTTTGCCTTTTCCTTGAAATGGATCCTAAACGGATAGATATTAATGTTCATCCCACCAAAACAGAAGTAAAGTTCGACGACGAGAGAACCATATATGGCTTGGTTAAGGCCGCTATCCGCCAATCTTTAGGTCTTTTCCATGTGGCTCCATCTCTTGATTTCGCCAGTAATGTGAACTTCAATTTGGGAGGGGGTCAGTCTACTAAAAAAGAAGATGCCTATACCAAATTCAAAGATTTTCCAAAGGAGAACAAAAGCAATATAGATCAATGGGAAAAGCTGTATGAAGTATACAATACTCCATCAGAAAAAGAACAGCCAAAAGCTGATTTAACCTTAACCTTTTCCAGCGCTGCTAACCGACCTGACGATGGATCAAAAGGAGTTGAAGACTATAGAGATGCTTCAAAAAGTATTTTTCAGGTTCATAAACGGTATATTTTTTCTGCGGTGAAATCCGGAGTGATGGTTGTCGATCAGGAATTAGCGCACGAGCGAATACTTTATGAGCGTTTCCTGGATCATTTGAACCATGGGAATTCAAATGCTCAAAAACTACTTTTTCCAGTTTCCATCAGTTTATCCCCTTCGGATTTTTCATTAGTTAGCGAAATAATAGATGAAATAAGCAGATTGGGTTTTTCATTAGAGATTTTCGGAACAAATACCATTAAGATTGATGGTGCTCCTTCAGTTTCTGTTAAAACGACGGAAAAAGAGCTTTTCGAAGGACTTTTAGAGCAGTTCAAGCAAAATAGATCAGAACTATCCCTTTCGGTTAATGAGAATCTGGCCAGGGCTATGGCCAAAAGGGCCTCTATTAAAAGAGGACAGTTTCTGGAGGTGGAGGAAATGAGTTCAATTATAGATAGTCTTTTTGGTTGTAGTATTCCAAATTATACCCCGAGTGGAAGCTCTACGTTTTATATTTTAAATCTCGGTAGTATCGAGGAGTCATTCAAATAAACATTCATGTTCGGTAACCTTACACCCACAGTTAAAAATCTGCTACTTATAAATTTTGTAGTCTACCTCATGGGGTCGTTTGTATCGATTGACTTCGTTGATATTTTTGGATTGAGGTTTATTCTGGCTGAATCATTTGCTCCTTATCAGTTCTTCAGCTACATGTTCGTGCATGGAAGTTTTTTCCACATTTTCGGGAATATGTTTGCCTTACTCATTTTCGGGCCGATGCTAGAACGTTTCTGGGGACCTCAAAAGTTTTTGATTTTCTACATGGCTACAGGTTTAGGTGCAGGAGTGCTCTATGGGGTTGCCGATTATTTTGAAAAGTCCCCTGCCAAAACGGCAATGATGACTTATCAATCCTTTCCATCACCAGAAAATTTTAACTTCTATGTAAATGAGCATGCCGAGTTCGCTTATAAGCAGCTTTACGATTTTACCAATGAGTATTACGATAATCCCGACAGTGAAGTATTGGAGCAACAGAGTAAAGCATATGTAAAACAGCTGTACCAGACCGTCGCTAATATCCCCATGGTAGGGGCATCTGGGGCTGTTTACGGCATATTGATGGCTTTTGGGATGCTTTTTCCGAATACGGTATTGTTTCTCTTATTCCCGCCGATTCCGATAAAAGCTAAATATTTAGTTATTGCTTATGGAGCTTTCGAAATATATTCTGAATTGAACCGAAGCCCCGGCGATAACGTTGCACACCTTGCACATTTAAGTGGAATGCTAATTGCTTTTATTCTTATTAAAATGTGGCAGGGAAATAGAAATACGTTTTACTAAACTATGTATCAACAAGGAGGAGGAATATTAGACGAATTCAAGAACGCCTTTAAAAGGCCTAACAACGAATTGATACAGATTATTCTGATCAATTTAGCTGTTTTCGTAGTCCTGATTATTCTAAAGGTATTTTTAACACTAGGTGGCTCAGGTGCCTTCTATGGCGATATCGTCAGGCAATTAACTTTACCCTCAGATCTGGGCGATTTTTTATTTCGCCCCTGGACTATTGTGACTTACTTTTTCACACATGAGGGCTTTTTCCATATCCTGTTCAATATGCTTTTTCTGTACTGGTTCGGAAAGCTTATCGTTGAATATCTGGGGAGTCATAAAGTAGTAGTACTTTACATCATCGGCGGTTTGACTGGTGGCTTATTCTTTATGCTCATCTATAACTTACTGCCTTACTTTCAGGATCGCGTAGCATATTCTGTAATGTTGGGCGCTTCAGCAGGAGTTTATGCAGTTACGGTGGCGGCAGCTACACTATTGCCTAATTATACTTTTATGTTGATGTTTTTAGGCCCTGTAAAGATCAAATACATTGCTATTTTTTATGTTTTCTTAAGTTTTGCCCAGACTGTAGGAGATAATGCTGGTGGTGAACTAGCTCATCTTGGAGGCGCATTCATTGGATTTTACTACATAAAACAGTTACAGCAGGGTAACGATTTTGGTCGATGGGTGATTACCACAATGGATTGGTTTAAAGGCTTATTTGAGAAGAAGTCTAAAATTAAGGTGACTTATAAGAAACCAAAGAGTTCCGTAAAAACCACTACGAGCAAAACAGAGCAAGAAGAGATTGATCATATCTTAGATAAAATTTCAGAATCAGGCTATGATAGCCTTTCTAAAGATGAAAAAGAAAAGCTTTTCAATGCTAGCAAAAACTAGCTTTTATTAGCTAGTTGACCGCAGGCAGCATCAATATCTTTACCTCTGCTCCTTCTCACATTCACGGTTATTTTATTTGCTTCCAGTACATCTATATAGGTTTGGACAGCTGACTCTTCCGCTTGAGTAAAGCGATCGTCATCAATAGAATTATATTCGATTAGATTTACTTTGGAAGGAATGGTTCTACAAAACTTAGCCAGAGCTTCAGCATCTTTCTGCTTATCATTAATTCCCCTCCATACCACGTACTCAAATGTCACCTTATTTTTCGTCTTTGAATACCAATAGTTCAGTGCTTCCCGAACATCCTCCAATGGGCTTTTATTATTGATAGGCATTAATTCGGAACGGGTGGAATCAATTGCACTATGCAGGGATAGTGCAAGGTTAAATTTGGCTCCGTCATCAGCCATTTTCTTGATCATCTTCGGAATTCCTACCGTAGATAAGGTGATTCTTTTGGGTGACATCCCAAGTCCTTTTGGTGAGGTGATTTTTTCGATGGAGGTCATTACGTTGGCATAATTCAACAACGGCTCACCCATCCCCATATAAACAATATTGGTCAGAGGTCTCTCAAAAAACTGTTCAGCCTGGTCTTGGATGGCCACCACCTGATCATATATCTCATCGGCATTGAGATTTCGCATTCTTTTTAGTCGTGCGGTTGCACAAAATGTACAATCAAGGCTGCAACCTACTTGTGAGGAAATGCAAGCTGTAATTCGACTATCCGTAGGAATTAGTACCGACTCTACCACCAATCCATCGTAAAGCTTGACTGCGTTTTTGATGGTACCATCATCACTTTTTTGCATCTGATCCACGGCTACATGGTTTATGGCAAAGCGTTCTTTCATTTTATCTCTCAAACCCAGAGAGAGATTGGTCATTTGGTCAAAGTCTTTTGCACCTTTCTTCCACAACCACTCATCGACTTGTTTAGCCCTGAAAGCCTTTTCTCCTACTTCCTTGAAGAAAACCTGCAACTCCTTGACTGAAAGTTTCCTGATATCTTGCTTTGTAGATGATAGCATATGCAAAGATACATCATAAGGGGATTTTAATACCAAATGAACTACATAATGAACGCTTATCTAGCTATTGATTTTTCCTTCTCATACGCCCGCCTGACCGGCAGGGCAGGTTAAAAAGCCTCGCTTTAGTGCTGCTAGTTCTACGTTTTTTGGCTTTGACAAGAAAAAATCATTTAACAATCTAATGCGTCCTTACACAGTTCAATTGGTATATATTCATTTATAAAATCAAGACAAAATGTCATTATTTTAGAATTTTAATCAAATTTTAATGACATAATGGCCAATTAGTTCTTTTATAATCAAATGGTTTAGGGTTTGAATCGGATAGGTTAATTAGAGAGAACAACCAGACAAAAATATATATTATGAATTTTGATAACTATACCATAAAATCTCAGGAGGCGATTAATAAGGCTGTTGAGATTACCATAGAGGAGGGGCAGCAGGCTGTAGAACCAGCCCACCTTCTGAAAGCAATATTCCAGTCTGATGATAGCGTCGTGGATTTTTTATCCAGCAAACTTGGAGCGAATAAGATTCAAATTTCGACTAAGCTTGATGAGCTGATCAATGGATATGCAAAAGTATCAGGACAAAAGCCTTATCTATCCAACGATTTAAGCCAGGCATTGACTAGAGCTAAAAAGGAGGCTAAAGATCTTCAGGATGAATACATCTCCATTGAACATTTGCTATTAGCACTTTCAGATAGCAAGGATAAATCGGGCCGTGTTTTAAAAGAGCATGGATTTAATCGATCTGAACTATTGGCTGGAATTCAGGAATTGCGAGGTGGAAATAAAGTCACTGATCAAAATGCTGAGTCGAAATACCGCTCGCTGGAGCGCTACTCCATCAACCTCAACAAAATGGCCGAGGAGGGTAAAATTGATCCGGTAATTGGAAGGGATGAGGAGGTCAGGAGGATATTACAGATCCTTTCCAGAAGGACTAAAAACAACCCTATTTTACTTGGAGAACCAGGCGTTGGAAAAACGGCGATCGTAGAAGGAATGGCCCAAAGAATTGTAGACGGCGATGTTCCTGAAAACCTAAAAACTAAAACCGTTATTTCCCTGGATATGGGATTACTGGTTGCAGGAGCCAAGTACAAAGGGGAATTCGAAGAACGATTAAAAGCAGTCATAAAAGAGGTTACTGATTCGGCTGGAGAGATTATTTTGTTCATCGATGAGATACATACCTTAATCGGTGCTGGTGGTGGAGGCGAAGGAGCCATGGACGCAGCCAACCTGCTCAAGCCCGCACTGGCAAGAGGTGAGTTACATGCTATTGGAGCGACCACGCTTAAAGAATATCAAAAATATATTGAAAAGGATAAAGCGCTTGAAAGAAGGTTCCAGACTGTAACAGTGGATGAACCCTCTCCCGAAGATGCTATTTCCATTCTTCGTGGTATTAAAGAGAAATACGAAGTCCATCATGGAGTGCGTATTAAAGACGATGCCGTGATTGCTTCCGTAGAGCTTTCCAGTCGATACATTTCTGATCGGTTTTTGCCCGATAAGGCGATCGACTTGATGGATGAAGCTGCTTCAAAGCTTAGAATAGAAATTGATTCGCTTCCGGAAGAGCTTGATGAGCTTAACCGAAAGATCATGCAGTTGGAAATTGAACGTGAGGCTATTCGGAGAGAGAAGGACAAAGACAAAGAACGAAAGCTTTCCAAAGTTATTACCGAACTAGATGAAAAGAGAAAGGAGCTGAAAGCCAAATGGGAGAGTGAAAAAGAAGTCGTGGTTGGCATCAGGAAAGAAAAAGAGAATATAGACCAATTCAAAAGAGAGGCGGAACAAGCAGAGCGTTCCGGGGACTTAGGTAAAGTTGCCGAACTACGTTACGGGAAGATCATTGAAAGCGAGCGAAAGCTTGAAGAATTAAAAGAAAAAGTATCTGAATTGGAAGGGGAGACCTCTTTGATTAAAGAAGAGGTAAACTCTGAAGATATAGCCGAAGTTATAGCACGATGGACTGGAATACCAGTTTCAAAGATGCTTCAAAGCGATCGTGAGAAGCTTTTGCTTTTGGAAGAAGAGTTGGGTAAAAGGGTTGCAGGTCAAAAAGAGGCAATCTCCGCACTTTCAGATGCCGTGAGAAGAAGCAGGGCGGGCCTTCAGGATCCAAAAAAACCTATAGGTTCTTTCATTTTCCTGGGGATGACCGGTGTAGGCAAAACGGAGCTGGCGAAATCCTTGGCAGAATACCTGTTCAATGATGAAAATGCCATGGTTCGCATCGATATGTCGGAATATCAGGAAAGGCATGCCGTGAGCCGTTTGATTGGTGCCCCTCCCGGTTATGTGGGATATGATGAAGGAGGCCAGCTTACCGAAGCCGTCAGAAGAAAACCATATTCCGTAATTCTTCTGGATGAGATCGAAAAGGCACATCCGGATGCGTTCAATATTTTACTTCAGGTTTTAGATGATGGGCGTCTAACCGATAATAAAGGGCGCGTAGCCAACTTCAAAAACACCATCATCATAATGACGACCAATATTGGTTCGCATCTTATCCAGGAAAATTTTGAGCACATCAATGAGCTCAACAAAGAAGAGGTCATGGATAAGACGAAAAAAGATGTTTTTGAGCTTCTTAAAAAGTCTGTAAGGCCGGAGTTCCTGAATCGTGTTGATGAGACAATCATGTTTGAACCTTTATCGCAAGAGGTGATCAGGAAAGTAGTCGATATACAATTCAAGCTCGTGCAAAAACGATTGATCGAAAATGGAATCCGACTAGAGGCTTCCTCCGAAGTATTGGATTATTTAGGTAAGATTGGCTTTGATCCTCAGTTTGGTGCAAGACCTTTGAAAAGAATCATCCAGAGGGAAATTCTTAATCAACTATCCAAAAAAATATTGAAAGGGACCATTAAAAATGATTCAGTGGTTGGAATCAATTTGAAAGACGGCCAGACCATAGAATTCATCAACCTGGACGAAGTTGAGGTGAGTAAATGATGAAAACCAGACATCCGATATTTTTGAAGTATCGGATGTCTAAATACAATACAGTTTTTCAACTTGAATGAATCTTAGCAAGTATAGATTTCACAGGCGGACACCCATTACGAGCACATCGTCAGTTTGCTCATTTCCATTCTTCCAGTCAAAAAAGGTTTTAGTGACCTCATCGAGTTGCTTGTTCATTGGAAGTCCATGAATGGAACCAAGAAATTTTCTAAAAGTCGATTTCATGAATTTCTTATCTTTTTCACCTCCGAATTGATCCTGAAAACCATCGGAGGCTAAATAGAATACATCACCTTTTTCAGCCTGAATAGTGACCGTTTTGAATTCTTTATCTTCATGTTGCTTACTTCCTATTGGGAATCGATCACCTTTGTATTGCTCTAACTGACCGTTGCTAGAGTAATAAAGTGGAATTTGAGCACCGGTAAATTTCAGAGTAAAATCTTTTTTGTTGATGGAACAAAGTGCCATATCCATTCCGTCATTACTGTTGTCGAAACGAGAACCATCCTGATGTAAACTCTGTCTTACTTTTTGATCCAATAGAGTCAGGATCAGGTTTGGCTCAGTTAAGCGACCCTCTTTCACGATTTGATTTAAAAGAGAGTTGGCAAGAACGGTCATAAACGCACCAGGAACCCCGTGCCCTGTACAATCGACGGTCGCAATAATCACGAGGTCTCCAATCTCTTCAAACCAGTAAAAATCGCCGCTAACAATATCCCGTGGCTGGTAGAAAATAAATGAATCAGAAAAAATGGTTTTTAAAGACTTGTTTTCAGGAAACAAGGATTCCTGAATTTTCCGGGCGTAACGAATGCTATCCGTGAGTTCATTATTGATGAGGTTCAATTCCTCACTTTTCTCTTCTATGTCATTTTTCTGGATCTCGATCTCGTTTTTCTGCTTTTCAATCTCATCGTTTTGACTCTTTAATTGTCGATTCGCTTTGGCTTTCAAACGATATCGGGAGTATACAATGGCAATGATAATGAGAATGAGCACGGAAAAAGTAACTAATCCGTAGCCGATATAAGTTCTTTCTTTTGCTTTTAAAGCCTGTATTTCATTTTCTTTTCTGAGCAGGTCTATCTCTTTTTCCTTCTGCTCAACCTTATACAAAGCTTCAGCCTCTGCTATTCTTCTGGCACTTTGCTGCGTGAAAATCGATTCATTTTGTCGTACATAGAGATTATAGTTCAGGAAGGCGTTTTCCTTATCTCCAATCTCATTATAGTAAATAGCCAGGTTTTGATAACAGTCCCTAAGAATGGGCCTGGCATTAATTCGCATACCAATCCTTAAAGCACTTCGCATAAAATTGATAGCCTTCTCTGAATTTCCAATTTGAAAATGGGCTCTTCCAATATTGAGGAGCGATCTGGCTTTGAGATCTTTAAAACCGATCCCTTCAGCTATCTCAAGGCTTTCCTGTAAAGAGCGAATGGCATTCTGCGACTCATTCAATTCGATATTTACTTTTCCAATGTTTAGATAAGTACGAGCCAGGTCACTACGATCTTCTCTTCTAAGATTAATCAGAAGGGCATTATTATAATACCTGATAGACTCTTCAAACCGATTTTCAAAAAGATAGAATTCCCCAATCTTCTCATAACTGGAAGCTAGCTCCTTAGGATTCCCTAAATTTTCGGCCAGATTCAATGCTTCAAAGAAATTCTGCCGGGCATCGTTGAGTTGGTTGATCTCTAAATAGATCATGCCCAATGAGTTTTTCACTCGGACAATACACCTTTGGTTATCATCTGAGCTAAACAATTCCAGACCTTCAATACAACTTCTTAGGGCAATATCATTATTCCCCATTTTGTGATAAATATCACAGAGAGCGTGCTCCACATGTCCAAATTTTCCAGGAGCAGTATTCTTAGGATAAGTCTCTTGCGCACTTCGAACATACTCCAGTGATTTTACATACTCATCAAAGTCGTAATAAACCCTCCCGATGTTAAGTAACACATCGGCCATGCCGGTGGAATCCTTATTGCTTTGGAATGTATTTAAGGCTTGTGCGAAATATTGGAGAGCTTCCTGATTTCTTTGAAGCATATTAAAAAGTTCTCCAATACGAAGGTTAGAGATCGCCTGCCCTTCTCTGTAATCATTGTCATCGGAGATGGATAAAGCTACTTGATAGAGTACGAAAGCGCTGTCAGTACTAATTTCTAAAAGTGAATCGCCTCCGTTAAGAAAATAATGAACTTGCTTTTTTACAAGTTCTAAATCACTACTCTCTGGTGAGTCTGTCTCTTGTCCGTTTAGTACACCGGAGGATGCAAAAAGAATAAACCACAGAAAGTATAATTGCTTCAAATTCAACTGTTTACAGAGATGCTAAAATAAGATAATTAAAATTTTAAATCGCTATGCTTATAACCATAAGTGGCAGAATAGCTTTGGATGTTAAGTTAGGCTTCGAAGGAAAAACCTTTTAATTTAAGAGTTGAATTCTTAGTGGAGAGCGTTCAACTTCAACAACATGATCAAGAAAATTATCTTAGTAATTATTGTTCTTGGGCTTATAGCTTATTATTGGTTTTTCAAGGGGGTAATTCAGCAAAAATTTATCTCCGATGAAATAGAAAATCCGGAACGACTTAAAAAAGTATTAAACATTGCCCATAGAGGTGCATCAGGATATGCACCTGAAAATACCATTTCAGCCTTTATAAAAGCTTTGGACTTTCGTCCGGATATGATTGAATTGGATATTCACATGAGTAGCGATGGGGAAGCAATCGTTATACATGATGCAACGCTGGAAAGGACGACGAATGGGGAAGGACTTGTTGTGGAGAAAACACTTTCAGAACTAAAAAAATTAGACGCAGGTTCCTGGTATGGAGGCTCCTTCAGTGGAGAATCGATCCCGGAGTTAGGTGAAGTACTTGATCGTATTAATGGGCAAAGCATCCTTCTTATTGAAATAAAAAGAGGGGAGAACGGAGTTTATAGAGGCTTAGGAAAAAAGGTCGTTGATATTATCGACTCTAGAAAAGCGAGGCCCTGGTGCATCGTTCAGGCCTTCGACTCAAACTATATTAAAGAAGTAAACAAATATGCTCCCGGTATCAAAACTCAGAAACTGATTGTTCAAAATCTGGATTGGCTTCCTTTGTATGTCGATGTCAAGTTTCAGACTGGTGCTCCTGATGATGATATTGAAATTGAAGCACTAAATTCTTATTACAAATTTCTAACCCGATCTAGAGTAGATTCAAGACACAATGCTGGTTATGAAACATATGTTTATACCATTAACGATGAACCAACAATGAAAAAGTTGATCAATATGGGCGTGGACGGAATCATCACCAATTATCCGGATAGATTGCTAAACCTCAAATTGAATCAATAAGACTTTAACACCTGATTTAGGATAAGACTTCTAATATGAGATACCAAAAAATACCGAGCGAGCTTTTTGTTCAGAATAGGAAAAATCTGGCAGAGTTATTAAAACCAAACTCCTTAGTGGTTTTACATTCAAACGATATTATGCCTACCAATGCAGATGGTACTCGTAGTTTCATTCAAAACAATGATCTTTTTTACCTGACTGGTATTGATCAGGAAGAGAGCATCTTAATCCTATATCCCGATTTTCATCAGAAGGAATGGAAGGAAATTCTTTTCGTAAAAAAGACCAACGAAGAGATTGCTATTTGGGAAGGTCATAAATACACACAGGAAGAAGCAACCGAAACATCGGGGATTGATTCTGTAATGTGGTTGGAAGAGTTTTCCAAAGTATTCAATACGCTTATGGCAGAAGTTCAGTATGTTTATCTGAACACCAATGAGCACATCAGAGCGGATGTGGAAGTGGAAACGAGGGATGCCCGTTTTATTAAATGGTGTAAAGAAAAATATCCCATTCATAACTATGAAAGAGTAGCTCCCCTGCTTTATAGTTTACGAGCAATAAAGTCCGATATAGAAATTGACTTCCTGCGAAAAGCTTGCGATATCACCGAAGACTCGTTTCGAAGAGTGCTAAAGTTTATTAAGCCTGGAGTTAAGGAGTATGAAATTGAGGCGGAATACATTCATGAATTCGTGAGAAATGGGTCAAAAGGATTTGCATACACTCCAATAATAGCTTCTGGTGCCAGTGCTTGTGTGCTACATTACATTGATAATCATAAGGATTGCAAAGAAGGTGATCTTTTACTGATGGATGTAGGAGCGGAGTATGCTAATTACAATGCAGATATGACGAGATGCGTCCCGGTAAATGGTAAATTCACAGCCAGACAAAAAGAAGTTTATGAAGCAGTCCTTCGAGTGAAAAGAGAAGCGATGGGCTTACTTGTGCCGGGGAATACAATCCCTGAATACCACAAAGAAGTTGGGGAAATCATGGAGTCAGAATTAATAGGATTAGGATTACTTGATAAGACCGACGTAAAAAATCAGGATCCTAAAAAACCTCTTTACAGGAAATATTTCATGCACGGTACATCTCATCACATAGGGTTAGACGTGCATGATGTAGGAAATATTTATATAAAGATGAAAGCAGGAATGGCTTTTACAGTAGAACCAGGAATATATATAAGAGAAGAAGGTCTGGGTGTTCGGTTGGAAAATGATGTGATCATTAAGGAAGACGGACTTGATGATCTGATGAAAAATATTCCAATAGAAGTTGAAGAAATAGAAGATTTAATGAATCAATAATGAAAGTTAAAGAGCTTTACTCTGAAAGAGGACCAGAACCGGTAGGCCTATATCCAAGTGCTAAACAGGCAGGTGATTTTTTATTCATTTCTGGAGTTGGGCCAAGAAAACTTGGACAAAAATCAATTCCCGGTGTGAAATTAAATGAGGAAGGTGAAGTAGAGTCTTATGATATTGAGATTCAGACAAGGTCAGTTTTGGATAATGTAAAACTGATCTTGGAAGATTGTGGTAGTAGCTGGGAGAACCTTCTCGATATCACAGTTTTCCTGACTGATATGAAATCAGATTTTTCTACTTTCAACAAGCTGTATGCGGAGTATTTTAAAGGAACCAGACTACCAGCCAGGACAACCATAGAAGTGAACAAACTTCCAACCCCTATAGCCATAGAGCTTAAGTGTACGGCCTTAATAAAAAAATAACTTAGTGATTTTTTTTAGAAACCAGCTTTCTGAAGTAAGTCTTCCAGCTTGCGACGTTGTTTATAGAGTCTGTGTAACTCAGAGTCTTGTTTTTCAACCATCTCGATCATTTTATCCAATAGTCGAATATTCTCATTACTAAAGTTTCTGAGTGCTCTTTCGTCGTAATTTTCTAAATTTCTTTTTCTTCTATGATAAATATCCAATTCGGTTTGAAGTGATTTTAGTACTCCAGCAGGGATGGAGCGATATTTCGTATTACTTTTTTGCTTAGCTATTTCTGCCAGGTCGGCATCATTTAACTCTCTTTCCACCAGATCGTGAAAACTAATACTAAAAAAGTCTGCAATACTCTCGAGAACGATTAGCCCAGGATTGGTAGTTCCTGATTCATAATTACTGATAATACTTTTCTTTTTCCCAAGGCGTTCTGCGAGTTCCTCTTGGTTTAAACCAATATTTTTACGCAAAAACTTCAGATTGATGGCGAAATTATTGTTCATTTTTGTCGATAAAATTTTAGCTGGGTCATTAAAATACGAAACAAATATTAAAACAAAAAAGCCCAACGTTCAAAAGTTGGGCTTTCATTTTATTTTTTAATAAAATTTATCCTATCGATACGCGCTTGAACTGGCTTACTGTAAGGCCAGAATTCACTGAATCCAGATACTGAGCAATAGAAGACTTATTGTCTTTCACAAAAGCTTGCTGTAGCAAAGTGTTTTCTTTGAAAAATTTGTTCAGTTTTCCTGTAGCAATTTTTTCAAGCATTTGCTCGGGCTTTCCTTCTGCTCTGGCTTGCTCTTTCCCTATTTCTATTTCCCTTTCGATAATTTCTTTAGAAACATCATTTTTATCTAGAGCAACTGGATTCATAGCTGCAATTTGCATGGCTACATCTCTTCCAGCTTCCTTTACATCTTTTCCATCCGCACCTTTTAGAGAAACTAGTACTCCAAGCTTACTTCCTGCATGAATGTAAGGAACTACCTGCTCACCTTCTTGTCTGATATAGGATACGATTTCTAACTTTTCTCCAATTTTTCCGATAAGCTCCGTTAATTTTTCTTCAACGGTCAAGCTATCAATCTTTAAAGCTTTTAGTGCTGGTATATCAGCTGGCTTTTCGCTTGATGCTACATTAAGAATTTTCTGACCTAATTTCTGAAACTCATCATTCTTAGCCACGAAATCTGTCTCACAACCGATAGCAATTAAAATACCTTCTGTGTTGTCGTCGTTCGTCTTTACAAATACAGATCCTTCGTTAGTTTCACGGTCGGCTCTTTTGGCAGAGATTTTTTGACCTTTTTTTCTTAAAATTTCAACTGCTTTATCAAAATCACCGTCTGCTTCCTGCAAAGCTTTTTTACAGTCCATCATGCCTGCTCCGGTCATTTTTCTTAGCTCATTGACTTCTTTAGCACTAATTGCCATGGCTCTTCTTTATTTTGAGTTATAATTATTGGTTTAAACAAAAATTGAACACCGGAAGGCCGATGTTCAATTCTATATATGATTGATATAATCTATTCGCCTTACTTTTCGGCTACAGCTTCTTTTTCGTCAACTTCTCTTTTCTTCTGTTCTTCTTCCTGAAGCTTTTGCTCGTCTTTCTCTTTTTTCCTTTCGTTCAAGCCTTCTTCGATTGCTTCTGATATTTGCTTAACAATTACTTCAATTGAATTAAAAGCATCATCATTTCCAGGAATTGGAAAGTCTACCGTAGTAGGATCTGAGTTCGTATCTACTAAAGCATAAACTGGGATATTTAATTTTTGTGCTTCCTTAACAGCGATATGCTCTCTTTTGACATCGATAACGAATAAAGCAGCCGGGAGTCTTGTTAGATCAGCTATACCACCTAGCAAAGTTTCCAGCTTTTTTCTCTCACGACTAATCATTAATCGCTCTCTTTTTGCTAGAGCTAGGTATGACTCTTCTTTCGTTAATTTATCAATAGAGGTCATTTTTTTCAATGACTTTCTGATAGTAACAAAATTTGTTAACATGCCGCCAAGCCATCTTTCCGTTACGAAAGGCATTTTTAATCTTCCTGCCTCTTGTTCTACAACTATTTTAGCTTGTTTTTTAGTTGCTACGAACATTATTTTCCTTCCAGATTTTGCAATAGACCTTATCGAGCTTTTTGCATTTTCAAGGTTCTGAAGGGTTTTATACAGGTCTAAAATATGAATCCCGTTCTTCTCCATAAAAATATACGGAGCCATTTTAGGATTCCATTTTCTAGTGAGGTGACCAAAGTGTACACCTGCATCTAATAAATCTTTGTGCTCTAATTTTGCCATTAATCTATCGATTATCGCTTACTGAATTGGAATCTTCTTCTTGCTTTTCTTCTACCGTATTTCTTACGCTCAACCATTCTTGGATCTCTGGTAAGAAAACCCTCTTTTTTGAGTGCTGGCCTATTCTCTTCATTTGATTCGCATAATGCTCTGGAAATCGCTAGTCTCACAGCTTCTGCCTGACCTTTAAATCCACCTCCATCGACATTGATTTTGAAATCAAAGTTTTTATCTTCCTCAGTTAATTCTAAAGGTTGCTTAACTATGATTTGAAGTGTAGAAGTAGGGAAATAATCTTCTATAGTTCTTCCGTTCACTTCAATTTTACCTTTACCTGGAGCCATATAAATTCTGGCTACTGAGGTTTTTCTTCTTCCTATGGTATTTATTACGTCCATCAGATAATACCTATTATAATTTTACCTCTTTTGGCTGTTGAGCCTCGTGCTGATGTTCTGTACCAGCATAGACAAACATATTTTTAAACATTTGCTTTCCTAAACGGCTCTTAGGCAACATTCCTCTTACAGCCATTTCAACTACTCTTATAGGTGTTTTATCTAAAACCTCTTTAGGTGTAGTTATTCTCTGTCCGCCAGGATATCCTGTATGGCGAACATATTTTTTATCGGTGAACTTGTTTCCGGTAAGCTTTATTTTGTCTGCATTAATTACAATTACCTTATCACCACAATTAGTATTGGGCGTATAATAAGGCTTGTGCTTACCTCGGATCAATTTAGCTACCTCACTAGCCAACCTACCTAAAACCTTGTTCTCTGCATCAATAATTAACCATTCAGGTTTTACTGTTGCAGAGTTAGCCGATATTGTCTTAAAACTTAAAGTATCCACTCACTTAATTATTTAGAAAATCGTCAACCCCTTAAAAAAGGGACACAAAGATAGAGGTATAATTATTTAATTCCAAAGTCCCTTCAAATTAATATAATGATTAAACATGCTGCCTGATGAGCTTTTCGGCAACTTTGAAATCTTTCGGATATGTTGCTGTGAAATTATAAACTTCATCGTTAAAAGAAAAGCTCAATAACTCCGCATGAAGAGCTATTCGTCTAATAATCGGCTGCTCTTCTTTTTCCTTGCTGAAGTTGTAGTTCCTTTTCAATTCCGATAATAAAAGAGACTCACCTCCATACATAAAGTCTCCGGTGATGGGCATTCCCAAATGGCTGAGGTGTCCTCTGATCTGATGAAAGCGGCCAGTAAGCGGCTCACACTCCAGTAAACTATGTTTTTTACCCACAAACAATCTTTTGAAATGCGTAGTGGAGTTTTTTCCTTTGGAATGGTTCACTTTTGCCATGCCTCTCCCAGAGGTGTGTAAAGGCTTATCGCAGGTAAAACGCTCTTCTTCACATTTTCCATCTACAATAGCGAGGTATTTCTTTTTCACTGCTCTGGATTCTAAAAGTTTTGAAAAATGTGTGTAAGCTTCTGTAGTCTTTGCTAAAGCCAGAATTCCGGAGGTTTCTTTGTCGAGCCTGTGACAAACGGATGCATCTTTGAAATACGATCGTGCCAATTTTAAAATATTATTTGGAGACGAACGATCTTCAAGAGTTGCAATGCCCTCGGGTTTGTTAATTATAATAAGGTTTTCATCTTCGTGTATTATAATATCTTCAAATTTTAAGGGCTTCATATATTGTATTTTGAAATTTAAAGTTTAATACTCGTTCTTGTTAAGAGGTATCATTTATAATCTGTTTAAGAACGTGGTATAGTTTTAGTAGTTCCTCTAAATACAAAAAGAATAAACTATTTATTCCCTTCCCGTTGAAATGAAAGTACGTATTCTTCTTTTTTTACTTTTCTTTTCCTGTTCGCTTTCCAAAGCACAGGATTATGATCTTCAGATGATCCGTGCAACTTTTTTTAATCTAACTTTTGATTCCAAAAATACACCCGCTTTTTACGATCAACTACAAACTATTGAAGATCCTATGCCCATTATTAAGGCATATTTGGGAGCTACCCAGGCTTTAATGGTTAAGCATGTATGGAGTCCATTTGGTAAGTGGAAATATCTACGAATGTCGGAGAAGACTTTAACAGAAGCTGTAAATAATTCTCCGAAAAATGTTGAAATACGGTTTATCCGATTTTCGGTAGAGAAGAATATCCCACATATGTTCGGTTTCAGTGAACACCTGGAAGGGGATAAGGCCTATATTTTAGATAATATTAAAAGATTCGACGTGTCTGATCTCGATGAAGACTATCTAGACTACATTATCAATTTTTTCGAAGAACAGGGAGAATTAACTCAAATGGAGCTGGAAAGAATCAAAAAGACCCTTAAGTCCTGACTAATACTTCTGATCCCACTTATTTTTGCTGACCTTTTTATTCGGGATAATAAAAGGAGCAACGATTGCTGCAACAAAAAGAACTAGAATTAAGCCGAGCATGAACATAAGCAGTAAATTTATTTAAAGTTAAACGAGAAGTTAGAATTAAAAAAGTTATTGTTCTATTTCCATTTCTAGCACCAGATCGTCTTGTTGAACAAGACTATTAGCACCCAAAACAATACTATTGACCTTACCGCTAAAAGGAGCAGAGACACTGGTTTCCATTTTCATGGCTTCAATTACAAACAGTATTTGCCCTGTTTCTATACGATCACCTTCAGAAATTTTTATTTCAGAAATTTTACCTTGTAAAGGCGACCCTATTTCATTTTTAGCTACCGCTTTTCGATTTGAAACGCGTTCAACTTTAATGGAATCATCTTTAACTCTAATCTCCCGGGTTTGTCCATTTAAATTGAAAGAAACGGTTTTCATTCCGTCCTCATCAGCTTTAGTGATGTAGATTAATTGGATAATAATCACCTTTCCTCGTGCAATTTCTACCATAATTTCTTCTCCGGGCTGGAGCCCGAAGAAAAAGGCTTTAGTCGGAAGGTATTTCACTTCATCAAAATCTTCCAGGTGTTTGTAGTAATCCTGATAGACTTTTGGATACAATTGATGGGATAAGAAATCAAGAAAATCCCCGCCTGGAAATTCTTCCTTGAAAACGGCAAACTCAGCATCGAAATCAATAGGCTCCAGGTGTGCATTTGGCCGGTCTTTAAATGGTTTCTGGCCTTTAAGAATGATGGAACTAAGTTTTTCCGGAAACCCTTCAGGCGGCTGCCCAAGTTCTCCTTTAAACAAAGAAACGACCGATTCAGGAAAAGAGATTTCATCACCACGTGTAAAAATATCTTCTTCCGTTAAATTATTTGAAGTCATATAAATTGCCATATCACCTACAACTTTAGATGAAGGCGTAACTTTTACCAGATCTCCGAACATTTTGTTGACCAAGGCATAGTTTTTCTTAACGGTTTCAAACTGATCTTCAAGCCCCAGAGCAATAGCCTGTGGCCTCAAGTTTGAATATTGCCCGCCTGGAATTTCATGGCTGTATACTTCTGCTGTTCCAGCTTTCAGTCCTGATTCGAAAGGGTAATAGTATTCCCTAACAGCTTCCCAGTAATTAGAATATTCGTTTAGACTGTTAACATCAATGTCGCTTTTTCTATCACTATAATTTAAGGTGGCTACCAAAGAGTTGAAATTGGGTTGGGAGGTAAGTCCCGACATTGACGCTATTGCTACATCAACAACGTCCACACCTGCTTCAATAGCTTTTAAATAAGTTGCAGCCTGAATTGATGAGGTGTCATGACTATGCAAGTGAATTGGAATGTTTACGGTGCTTTTCAGCTCATTCACTAATAATTCAGCGCTATAAGGTTTGAGTAAACCGGCCATATCTTTTATAGCCAGTATATGTGCCCCCTCATCTTCCAATGACTTCGCTAAATCAAGATAATACGAAAGTGAATATTTATTATTATCTGTTTCTTTGATTTCGCCGGTATAGCAAATACAAGCCTCTACCAGCGAGTTAGTCCTTTCCCTTACGGCTTTAATGCTGACTTTCATTGCTTCAACCCAGTTTAGCGAATCGAAGATCCTAAAAACATCAATACCTTCTTCTGCTGATTTTTCTATAAATTTTTCAATAAGATTATCAGGATACGCTTTGTAACCTACCGCATTTGAACCTCTCAAAAGCATCTGTAAAAGTATATTAGGGATCGCTTCTCTCAGAGACCTGAGCCTTTCCCAAGGACTTTCTTTCAAGAAACGCATGCACACGTCGAAAGTGGCTCCTCCCCACACCTCCATCGAAAAAACCTGAGGGTGGTCTTTAGAAAATCCTTCTGCTACTTTTAGCATATCGTGAGTACGAAATCGAGTGGCTAAAAGTGATTGATGAGCATCTCTAAAGGTTGTGTCGGTAAACTGAACCGACTTTTCATTTTTCAGCCAATCAATAAAGCCTTCTCTGCCTAATTCATTAAGCTTATCTTTCGTACCCTTGGGATGTTGAGCATTAATATCAAATTCCGGTACACTGGGATTTCTGAGTTTTTTTGTTGGGTTGACGAATTTTACATCAGGATTACCATTAACCGTAACATTTGCAAGATATTTAAGTGTTTTTGTTCCCCTATCAAAACTTTTAACTGTTCTAAGTAGATCAGGATTCTTTTCAATAAATTGAACCGTTGCCTTTCCGGCATAAAAATCCTGATGATCAATAACGTTTTCTAAGAAGCCTATATTCGTTTTGACGCCCCTAATCCTGAATTCTCTCAGTGCTCTATGGAGTCTCTGTGCGGCACCTTTTAATGTTCGGCCAGAAGAAGACACTTTTACTAAAAGCGAGTCAAAAAAAGGTGATATCGTAACGCCACTATAGCAGTTGCCGGCATCAAGTCTTATTCCAAAACCACCGGCACTTCGGTAAGCTATAATTTTCCCGTAATCCGGGCGAAAGTCATTGATAGGATCTTCAGTAGTGATGCGGCATTGGATAGCGTAGCCATTCGCTTTAATATCGTCCTGTGATTTGATGAAAAGCTGCGGGTCTGAAAGTTTACGACCCGATGCTATAAGTATTTGTGCTCGAACTATATCTATTCCGGTGATCTCCTCCGTTATGGTATGTTCAACCTGAATTCTGGGATTTACTTCGATGAAATAGATGTTTTCTTCAGCATCAACCAGAAACTCAACCGTTCCAACATTATTGTATTTTACACTTTTAGCTATTTTGAGTGCGTAATCGTATAGCTTTTCACGTGTTTCTTCCTTCAGCCCGAAGCTTGGAGCAACTTCAACCACTTTTTGAAAACGTCTTTGAACAGAACAATCGCGCTCGTAAAGATGAACCGTTGAACCATGATTATCGGCCATAATCTGAACCTCAATATGTTTGGGGTTCTCAACATATTTTTCAACAAAGATGGTATCATTTCCAAAAGCTTTAGCTGCTTCTCCTTTAGCTTCTGAGAATGCTTTTGAAAGATCTTGCTTGTCTCTCACCACACGCATTCCTCTCCCACCTCCTCCAGCAGCTGCTTTGAGTATTACTGGGAAACCTATTGATTCGGCTTCTTCTAAGACAGTATCAAAATCGATTAAGTCTTTTTCATTATCTCTTATGATTGGAACTTCCGCTTTTATAGCTACTTTTTTCGCAGAAACTTTATCCCCTAGCTGTGCCATTACCTCTGGCGCAGGGCCTATAAACGTGATGTTTTCTTCACGACACCTTTGAGCGAAATCTACGTTTTCGGATAAAAAGCCATATCCTGGGTGAATGGCATCTACTCCATTTTTCTTAGCCGTAGAAATAATTTCTTCTATGTCTAAATATGGTTTTAAAGGATCATCTTCCTTCCCGATTTGATAAGCTTCATCTGCTTTATACCGATGTAATGAATATCGATCTTCGTAAGTGTAGATAGCTACTGATTTTACGTGCAACTCACTAATAGCACGTAGTACTCTGATGGCAATTTCACCACGGTTAGCTACGAGTATTTTATTGTAGCGTTTAATATTATCGGGCATGAAAGGAGATGTATTTAAAATAAATTATTGGGTCATTGCCATTAGAATATCGTGCTGAGTGATGATGTGTATCTTTCTTTCACTGTCGCGGATAAGTAAGGCCTGATTTTCCTTCGTGATCATAGATGACATGACGTCCAAAGTGGTGTCTTCCGCAACAAAGGGAAAAGGCTCATCCATTAAATCTGAGACTTCCTTTTTCTTCAAATCAGGATTTTCAATAAGCTGCTTGAGAATGTGAGAATCTGTAAGGCTTCCTACGATCTCTTCTTCTTTTTGAACCGGAATTTGGGAAATACCTTCTTTATTTAAAATCTTAATCGCCTCTTCAACCAGCATATCGCATGGTATAGTGTAAAGCTTATCTTGGCCATTCTTTCTTGTGATAATGTCTTTAGCTGAAGCGTACTCTCTCTCTTCAACGAAGCCATGATCTTTCATCCAGT
The DNA here is from genome assembly GCA_039030555.1 of Bacteroidota bacterium. Taxonomy (GTDB): domain Bacteria; phylum Bacteroidota; class Bacteroidia; order Cytophagales; family Cyclobacteriaceae; genus JBCCDY01. Next base: position 65,030 of record JBCCDY010000008.1, on the reverse strand, counting down.
TGTCGTTGTATATTTTTGCCAGGTATCTTGTTCCGTGATCCGGAAGAATGATCACCATAAGGTCGTCTTCTTTTAAATGCTCTTTCGCATACTCCAGAGCCCCATGAACCGCCGATCCACAAGACCACCCAACAAACAAACCTTCTTCACGGGCCAATTTCCGGGTCATTATAGCCCCATCTTTATCGGTAACTTTTACGAAATGATCTATTAAATCGAAATCAACATTTTTAGGAAGTATATCTTCACCGATGCCCTCTGTCATGTATGGGTATATTTCATTTTCGTCGAATACGCCAGTTTCTTTATACTTCTTGAAAACAGAGCCATAACTATCTATTCCAACAGATACAACATTCGGGTTTTGTTCTTTTAAATACTCTGCTGTTCCGCACATAGAACCACCAGTGCCTACTCCTGCTGCCCAATGTGTGATCTTTCCTTCGGTTTGCTCCCAGATTTCGGGGCCGGTTGTTTCATAATGAGCTTTAGCGTTTGAGAGATTGTCGTATTGATTTGGGTAGAATGAGTTTTCTATTTCTTCATTATACTTCTTCGCCACAGAATAGTATGATCTTGGATCATCGGGAGCTACATTAGTGGGGCAAACTATAACTTCTGCTCCAACGGCCCTGAGAATATCGATTTTCTCCTGCGATTGCTTATCTGATAAGGTAAATATACATTTATAACCTTTTGAAATAGCTACCAATGCAAGTCCCATTCCTGTATTTCCAGAGGTTCCTTCAATAATGGTTCCTCCCGGCTTGAGTCTACCATCTTTTTCGGCGTCTTCAATCATTTTCAAAGCCATCCGATCCTTCATGGAATTTCCCGGATTGAAATACTCAACTTTCGCTAAAATGGTGCCTTTAATCCCTTTGGAAAGGGTGTTCAATTTTACAAGTGGTGTATTGCCGATGGTCTCGACTATTGAATTATAATACATGACTTCTTTAGTTTACCTAAACTTACCAAGAATAGATGAAATGAACATAAACTTTAGAGTTCTGAACTTGGTCTACTTTAGAATTATATCCATGAAAGCCGTTGCGTTTAAGGTGAATTAGGTCTACTGGCTTTCTATATTTTTCTTGGAAGCGAGTAGATATAATACTGCCATTCGAATAGCAACTCCATTTTCCACCTGATCCAAAATGATGGAGTGGTCAGAATCAGCCACGTCGCTGCTCAATTCTACTCCCCTATTTATTGGGCCAGGGTGCATAATGGTAATTTCTTTATCAAGTTTAGAGAGCTTTTCCGCGTTTACACCAAAATACCTTGAGTATTCTCTTAGGGAGGGAATGAATTTTTCGTCTTGTCTTTCTAACTGAATTCTTAAAATATTGGCTACATCACACCATCTTAATGCTTTTTCTAAATCTAGTTCTACCTGAACACCTAGTTCCCTAATGTGTCTAGGGATTAATGTGTTAGGCCCACAGACGGAAACTTCTGCTCCTAGTTTTTTGAGTGCAAAAATATTGGATAAAGCCACTCTGGAATGTAGAATATCTCCTAATATCAACACTTTCAGTCCTTGAATTGATCCATGCTTTTCCTTTATCGAGAAACAGTCGAGTAAAGCTTGTGTCGGATGTTCATGAGTACCATCTCCGGCATTGACAATATTGGCTTTTACATGTCGTGAAAGTAGATGGGGTGCTCCTGGTCCGGGATGTCTCATCACAACCATATCCACTTTCATAGCAAGGATGTTATTAACAGTATCGATCAACGATTCCCCTTTGCTTACAGAGCTTGAGGAAGCAGAAAAATTAACTACATCTGCTGAAAGTCGTTTTTCAGCAAGCTCAAATGATAGACGCGTTCGGGTAGAATTTTCAAAAAAAATATTAGCAATGGTTAGATCTCGTAAAGAAGGAACTTTCTTTATAGGCCGGTTAATAACCTCTTTAAATTGTGATGCTGTCTCAAAGATCAGATGAATATCATCTTCAGTTATATATTTTATTCCAAGTAAATGATCTACGCTTAGATTATCCATGTTACTCATCGACCAGTTTTACTGAGTTGGAAGCATCTCCAATTTCTATCCATTGAACCACAACAGTTTGGTTATTTCCTGTATTTACTTTTTTACCAACAAACTTTGCTTCAATTGGAAGATGGCGGCTATAATTTCTATCAATCAAAACCAAAAGATCTACTTTTTTAGGTCTTCCGAAAGTAATCATAGCATCGAGCGCAGCCCTTACTGAACGACCTGTATAAAGAACATCATCTATAAGAATAACAGACTTTCCTTCAATTTGAAAAGGGATATCTGTAAAGCTTGCTTTTTTAGGGGATTCCCTTCTTCTGAAATCGTCTCGATGAAAGGTTGTATCTAATAATCCAAGCGGGATTTTTATGTCAAACTCTTCTCTTAGGATTTTTACAATATGTTGAGCAAGATAAGTGCCTCTTGGTTGAAGAGCGAGTATTACAGTGTCTTCAATATTGGAGTATGTCTCTATTAACTGTTGTGAGAGTCTTCGGAGGGTAATGTTAAGTTGTTCCTCTGCTAAGATTAACCGTTCTGACATTGCGATTTAAAGATACAGTAATTAATTATTCTGTTCTTCATTCCCGTAAGTAATCTTATTTATAAAGAATACTTCTCTGTTTAACTCTACGTTAGGGGATGCTTGATTTTTGATTTTCTGAATACCATACACATAGAAGTGATCTCCGTACCAATATTTCAGGTCACCGTAATCTTCGTCCGTATTTTTGATTTCATCATTCGGAAATTTTGTAGCGATCTCAATCTCTTCTTTGCCATCTAGTACCTGATCGTTTTCAATGATCTTGGATAAAAGCTTTTCCTCATTATTATATACTAATACTATTTTATCATCCCTTGGATTTATTTGAACATACTGTTCTAGATCGAAAGTGATTACATCATTGATTTCGAAGCAATTGTCCCAAAGCTTATTCCCGTTCTTATCAAATCCAAAGACCACTGCATGAGTATATCTATACCCATCAAAATAAGCTTGTGTACCATTTCCAGGTCCAAATGCACTGGGACCAAAACCGTAAGCGGTAGAGCTTTGAGAATATCTTGGATAATAAGCTTCCCCGACAAGTATGTATTCGTCACCGCGCTCAATGATCTGGTGCACAAGAACTCTATAATTGAACCTCAATTGCTTTCCTTTTTCTTTTCGGCGAGCGATCCTGCTTTTAACTCTTTTCTCACGTCTCTCTTTCATGTATTTGAAGAAGTTCTCAAAGTCTCCATAATTTATAAAGGTGATATCATCTTGTCCTCTATTCGATAATTGAGCTATGAACATTCCCCTTGAATATTTGGACTTTCTTTTTGCATAGGTTCCTGAAACCCAAATTTTATCTCTGTCAAAAGAAGTGACATCACCATCTAAAAAGCTTCTTTCAGGTCCTGGATCCATGACTACGGATCTCAATAATTTACCGTTAGAGTCGTAGGTTTTAACGGAAAAGGTAGTAGTTCTTCTCCGTGTTAGCTCGGCAAGTATAACACTAATTGTATTTGTTCTCTCGTCTACTCGATAGTTTACTATTCTGTTTTCTGATGAGTAGATACCGGGAAGAACCTTGATTTTTCCTTCCTTAAAATTATAAAGGAAAAGTGCGGGCTTTAAATTGACAGTTCCAATAAATACAGCATAACCATTGTAAATTTGAAAATCGTTTAGGTCAGCATCAAACACTTTATCGATTTCAAAAGAATTTACGCTTCTAGATTCCATATCGACTGTTGCAATGAGGTATTTTCCTTTGCTGAAGTCTGAGTTTTCGAAGAGAATGTAGAAATCCTCATCGTAATAATCGTACCCTATAAAATTGTAATCGTAGTTAGTGCGTATTTTCTCTTGCCATTCTACTTCAAGGTCACCATTTAGCTTCAGTAAATCCCAAAACCTTAATTTACCCTCAATCCGATCACTTGATTGGCGAAAAAGGATCATTCCATTTTCCTCTGCCGATACTACTGTGAAATAATCGTCTTTGGCTTCTAGTATGATTTCAGCCCTTTTGGGTTGTTCTATTTGAGCAAGAGCAATGGAAGAAAATTTGAAGATTAAAAGGAAAATTACAAGACGCCTCATAAGAATCGTAGAGCTAAAAAAATGCCAAGACTTAAAATAATCTTTTGATTCAATATTTTTTCAGAATTGTAAAAATATTGTGCATAGTGATTTAACTCGATTAGCAAGCTTTGTTTTTCTTTCGGTCATACAAAATGTTTTTTTCTAATAAAGTGGAAATCCAGTTAAAGAGAAAATACGTGTTTAGAGCCTTTCAAGAGGTATTTTATGATTGAAAAGTTAGTTGCGACTTTTATTCAGCTAATGATTCATTAATTTTTGAATTCCCTCTATCTTTAAAAACTACTTTTAAATATTTTCTTCACATCAAATACTATTCTTTTGAACAATAAGGAAATCTCTAAAATTCTGACACTTCACTCTAAACTTTTAGAGTTTTACGGAGCTAATACGTTCAAAATTAGAGGGTATAGTAATGCATTAGAATCCTTGAAATCAATGCAAAAGCCTTTGGAGGAACTTTCTCAACAAGAAATAGAGTCGATTGAGGGCATAGGAAAAAGTATTGCAGGCAGTATTATAGAAATTATTCAGACAGGAACACTTTCGGAATTATCGGAAAATCTTGAAAAAACACCTGAAACGCTTATTGAACTCTTATTTATAAGAGGTCTGGGGCCGAAGAAAACCAGAACTATTTGGGATGAACTAGGAGCTGACAGCCTCGAAGAAGTACTTTCAGCAGCAAAACAAAACAAGCTCTCAAAGCTGAAGGGCTTTGGCGAGAAAACACAGGAGAAAATAAAAAAGGCTTTAGAGTTTAAGTTGGATGCGAGAGGAAAATATAAATATGCTGAAGTAGAAGGGCTTGCTAACCACTTGGTAGAACAAGTTGAAGAATTGTTACCAGCTTCAAAAGTTTCTCTGGTTGGGGAATTAAGAAGGAAAGAAATAATCATCGATAAGATTGAATTGCTTGTTGGGGTATCGGATCCATTTGAGTCATTCGCTAAACTGGCTTCGCTGGAAGGCCTGGAATTAGACCATAGAAACTCTGGTCCATTCGTATTAAGGGGCAAGCTTGCTAATGTCTCACTTAAGGTAGAAATACATATTTCTCAAAAAGAGCATTATTATGCAAGGCTTTTTGAGTTGACTGGCTCAGAATTACACATTGCACAACTAGAGGTTGAAGGGCGACCCATCCAGAAAAATCTATTCAAAAGAACATATCAAGACGAAAAAGAGATCTATAGCCTTAACGGCTACTCTTTTGTGGAACCAGAAATGCGTGAGGGGCTTTTCGAAATAGAGTTATCTAAGAAAGATCAACTCCCTGAGCTTGTCGAAAATGAAGACTTAAAAGGTATTTTACACAATCACTCTACCTATAGTGATGGAAACAATACTTTGGAGGAGATGGCAGAGCATTGTCTGGATTTGGGGTATGAATATTTAGGAATGACCGACCACAGCCAGTCGGCTTTTTATGCTGACGGGCTTGATGTGAACCAGATTCGTAAGCAACATCAAGAAATTGATGAATTGAATACTCGCCTTTCTCCTTTCAAAATCTTTAAAGGTATTGAATCAGATATCCTTTCGGATGGTAGACTGGATTACCCGGAAGAAGTCTTATCATCATTTGATTTCATTGTTTCAAGTATCCATAGTGGTCTTGACATGGATATTAAAAAGGCAACAAACAGACTTCTTGCAGCCATAGAGAATCCATATACTACAATTTTAGGGCATATGACTGGCAGGCTTGTTCTGGAGCGAGAAGGCTACCCCGTCGACCATAAAGTGGTTATTGAGGCATGTGCTAAAAATGATGTTATCATTGAGATTAATGCTAGTCCCTGGAGACTTGATATCGATTGGAAATGGGTTCACTATGCTATGGAGAAAGGAGTAATGCTAAGTATAAATCCCGACGCTCATGAGAAGGCAGGTTATGATGATATGAAATATGGAGTCTTGGCTGGTAGAAAAGGAGGGCTCACCAAGGAAATGACTTTGAATGCATTAAGCCTGAAAGAGATAGAGAAGGTTTTTACTAAAAAGAATAATACAGAAAATTAATACTAATTATCATGCTCTTTTTGAAGTCTCCAGAGCTTTGTGTATTTCAAAAAAGTATAATACGAAAAAGAGGAAGATAGTATTAAACCTCTTGTGCCATCCAGAAAGCCCAAATTAAAGATATAGCTCAGTAGGAACCTCCAGATTGGTTTGAGGAAAATTTTCCAGGTATTTGATTTTATTCCTTTCTCAAAGTACGCTTTTGCAGCTATTTCTGAAAACTTATTCATCTGGTTAGCCAACTCATTAATGGACTTGTAGGGATGGTGTAAAAGACCACCATTTAGTTTTTTCACTTTTGAACCTTCATTCATTTCTATTAAATCATGCGGATTCAATCCAGCCCATTTTGCTTTAGATGCTTTAAATAGTCTGATTTTATATTCACGCAACCATACGCCTCTGTAGATTCTTTTATCTAGAAAAATATTCTTCCTCTTAATAATGTACCCATCAGCTATTTCAGAGCTATTCTTTATAGAAATAATTTCGTTAGCTAATTCTTTTGAGATCCACTCATCTGCATCTAACGAAAAAATGAGTTCATGTTTAGCAAGGCTAACGGCTCTGTTTTTTTGTTGTACATGACCATCAAATTTATTTTCAAAAACGGATGCACCATATTGTTCTGCTATTTCTTTCGTGTTGTCTGTAGAGAAAGAGTCGAGTACGATTATTTCGTCTGCAATACTTTTTACAGATTCAATACATTTCGATAGGTTTTTACTTTCGTTAAGTGTTATTATCGTTACCGAGATCTTCATTTAAAAATGACTGGTTTGAATTAGTAAAAAGAATATTTTTTTATCACCGAATTCTATTCAGATTATAATTTAAACCAGATCAACAATATCACGTAATTTGCTAACATCCTTCCAATTATTTGGCTTTAGTAAACCAGCTTAAAAGACTTTCGCAGTCATTATACTATTACGATTAAACAATCCTAATTTTGACGTAAGTTTAAAAAAATGGAGACAAATAATACTTTTCTGTCTTAATATTATTCGGTCAAGGGCGTTCAAATTCTACTTACCTCCCTCAAAACAATGCAAAAATATCTCAAAATGATCCTGATGAGTTTCATGATTTAGAGTATTGATTAGCTTTGAAAATATGAAGGATGAAATACTTATACATACTCATTTCCATAAAAGAAAAACGGGCGTAACAGTAAGTATTGAAAATGTTTTACCCCATTTATCTTCAAGAATTAGAACTTACATATACGGATATGGAATTGAAGGGAATAAAATATCGTTTAGAGAGCTGATTAAGAAATTAAGGCAAAATCCAAAAAGCATTATTCACGCTCATCGCAATAATGAGATCCTTTTCTTTTTGATATTAAAGCTTTTGAGATTTAGGTTCTTCCTTGTATACACCAGACATTCAGAAACAAAACCTTCCTCTTTGACTACCTTTTTAATGAGAAAGGCCGATCAGCTAATAAGTTTAACTCCTTCAATGAACCAAAACCTTTCAATACCAAGTATAGTAATAGGTCATGGGGTTGATATCGATATCTTTAAACCTTCGGATGTACTTCTTGAAAATATTCGACAACCAAAGCTGATCGTATGTGTAGGTAGAATTAGGAAAGCCAAAGGGCAAAAGACTTTGCTTGAAGCTGCTGCGCCCTTACTTTTTGAGCATAACGATTGGGCAATTGCATTCCTTGGGAAAGTGGACAAGGAAGACTATAAACAGATGTTAAATGAGATTGTCTCTAAAAATGGAATCGCTGAACAAGTTTACTTCTTAGGCGAAGTTTCAGATATAGTCAAATACTATCAGTACGCAAAAGCAGCTGTAATTGCTTCTCACACAGAGGGCTTTTCTCTAACCTGTGTAGAAGCAATGGCTTCAGGTTGTACTACATTCGCAACCAAAGATGTTGGAATTCATTCTAAACTCATCGATGATAAAAACAATGGATATTTATTTGATGTTGGTAATTCTGATTCACTTAGTAAACTGTTAGGTCTGTTGTTTAAAGGTGAAATCCCTTATTTAGGCCAAAAGGCAAGATTAGAAGTAGAAAGGAATTGGAGCGCTCAGAATGAAGCTGATCAGCTTCTTGAAGTTTATCGCAGTCGTTAAAATAATTCTACGCTTTTAGAACATTAAGCATTTTTTGGTCTTTTTTAGACGAAAAGAATCAATTCACTAAAGTTGGGATAGACTAAAAAATGAAAGTATTAATAATTCCTAAGCAAACTTTTGAAGGTGTCTTACTTTCTACTCCCATAATACGTGCTGTAAATACAAGTTTGAATGATTGTCAAGTATCGGTTTTAATTGATTCTAATTGGAGTTCTGTTCTTAATTCGAACATCTATATACATAGCGTTTACCATAACTCAGAAGAAGCTTTTAAAAATGATTTTGATAAGGTAGTTGATTTAGGTGAGGATGGAAGTCGCAAAAAAAAATATGCTAAAAAAGCGACTGACTGGTATTCTTTCTTTCCTCAAAAATTAGAAAAATGGCTTTTTGTCAATCTAAAAATTAACCGTTTTTCGAATAAACATGTGGTTGATCAATACTTTGATTTATTAGAGTCTTTAAACGTTTTTCCAGATGAATTAGGCATAGATTTCTTTCTGGATGAAAAAGACCATGTGGATCAGGACTGGCTTCCTGAAACGTATCGTTCGGGTTTTATCGTGATTTGCCTAGATGCTGCATATGAAACTAGAAGACTCCCATACGATAGAATAATAGAGCTTTGTGATAGAATCAACAAACCCATTATCCTTCTAGGAACAGAGGAAGATTTTGAGCTTGGTAAAAAAGTAGAATCATTTTTCTTCGTGGATAGCTCTAAACCTCAAGAGGAAGAAATTCTTGAAAGAGATCTGAATAAGAAAAGTCGAGTTTTTAACGCTTGTGGGAAATTTAGTTTAAACCAAAGGGCTCATCTTATTAAAGAATGTGGAGTCTTGTTTTCATTTGATAATGGATGGTGGCAGGTAGGTGCTGCCTTTCAGAAAAAGTGTTTTACCATTTGGGGCAATACGCATCCTGCTTTTGGAAACTATCCCTATAGGACAAAATTTGTAATCTTCGAGAACAATAAATTGAAATGTAGGCCTTGTTCACCAAAAGGATATGAAAAATGTCCTAAAGGCCATTTCGACTGCATGAATAAAACGATATTCGATTTTTATCTACCTTAGGAATCTACTGGATTTTCTAAATTCAAGTGAGTTATGAAGTACTTATATATTGTAAGGCATGCAAAGTCAAGCTGGGATTTCCCCCACCTTTCTGACCATGATAGGCCGTTAAACAAAAGAGGTAAGAGGAATGCACCTGAGATGGGGGAGAGACTACTTTCAAAAAGTATCATTCCGGATCTAATGATATCAAGTACAGCAAAAAGAGCATATAAAACAGCATTCAAAATCGCAGAGAAATTATCTTATAAAGAGGATAACATCATTCTAACTAAGCGTTTGTACCACGCTGATGTAAGCGATATAGTTGAGGTACTCAGCATCGATCAAAATGAGCAGTTAGAATCAATTATGATATTCGGCCACAATCCCGGACTTACTTATTTTTCTAATTGGGTTTCTGGAGAATCGATAGACAATGTGCCAACAGCTGGAGTTGTAGCGGTGGAATTACCTATTGTAAGTTGGAGGGATTTGAGAGAAGGTTCCGGGAAACTGATATTTTTTGATTATCCGAAAAAAGGAGGGTAATAATAATTACCCTCCATTCTTGAGTTATACTTTCTTATATCCAAGCCCTAGCCTCATCAATATCTTCGAAAAATTTGACGTCTAATTTTCTTCCAAAAGCTTTGGACCCTCGTACAACCGCTTCCATGGTCATTCTTTGAAAAAGACTACTCGGCTTAACGATTGCACTTTTAATATCTCCGCTTACCATTTTAAACGCCTTAGGAAGATGACTTGTCATATACCATGCTCTGGCCCTGGGGTCGGTAGAGCTAAGCTTTCTAACGTCGTACAATAGCTTTGAATAACCACTTTTAGCAACGTGTTCAGCAAAGTTTTCAAAGGCTTCTTTATACGGGTCGATATCGAATTTTCCAGACATTTCAATCATAACAAATTTCTTTGTCTCATCTTTTGATATGATGCAGTTACCACTGGAGTTACGATATAATTCTTTCATTATTTTCTACTTATGAACGTGAACATCCATTTGTGGAAATGGAATGTTGAGTCCTACTTCATTAAATTTATTGTATACTTTTTCGTTCATATCAAAGTATATGCCCCAATAATCCCCGGCTTCGGCCCATACTCGAACCACAAGATTAACAGAACTATCTGCCAATTCGGAAACAGCAATAAATGGCTCCGGGTCTTTTAAGATTCGCTCATCAGCATTGATTAATTCCATCAATACCTCTTTGGCTTTTTCAGTGCTATCCCCATACCCAATTCCGAAAGTCCAATCTACTCTCCTTTGGGGCTCGGTTGAAAAGTTTGTTAATGAACCGGTAGACATAGGCCCATTCGGTATAATGATCGTTTTGTTATCTGGGGTCTTGAGAACAGTCACAAAAATTTGAATTTCTTTTACGACTCCCATGTATCCTTGAGCATCAATGAAATCCCCAACTTTATAAGGCCTGAAAATCAAGATCATCACTCCGCCAGCAAAATTTTGAAGTGTTCCGGAGAGGGCTAAACCTACAGCTAAACCAGCTGCACCAAGAATAGCAACGAAAGAAGTCATTTCGATTCCTACCATTCCTGCCGCACTTATTATAACAAGAACCTTTAGTAAAGTGCTTATGAGGCTTTTTAGAAATGGCCTTAAGGAGGCATCTACATTTCTTCTTTCCATCGTACGAGCAATTGCTTTAGTAAGAGCGCCTGCTATCCAAAGCCCAATAATCAAGACAATAACTGCCCCGATTAATTGAGTGCCATACTTAATAGCTAATTCCTGAAGTATTCCTACGTAATTTTCGATTTGAGAAGTGTCCATGTTTTAGTTGATTTTTTTGAAAAGATATATGTTTCCCAAATATTCCACAAAGATTGGAAATGGTTTCTATACTAAATCGTCAGTTCAATAATCATTTCTTCAGGGCCTTGTATCACAGATTCGTAGTATCCGTCTCCCGTAGTTCTGGGGTTTCCGATAACTTTATGTCCTTCTTTTTCCAATTCAAGTGTCAATTGATCAACCTTCTCTTTCGATCCTAATGAAAAGGCAATATGAGTAAGCCCTAAAGTGTTTTCTTCACTTTGATTTAAAATATCAGTTCTGTGCATAAGCTCTAATCTGGAGCCTTCCGAAAAACTTAAAAAGTAAGAGGTAAATTTTTTTGAAGGATTCACATACTTCTCTGAAGACTGGGCTTGGAAAAACTTTCGAAAAAAACTTCTAACGTACTCGATATCTTTTACCCAAACAGCAAGGTGTTCTATATGCATAATTTGATTATTTGAACTTTGGAAATCAAAAGATAGAAATGCATTTTCAATTATATGATCACTAAGGCTATCGAATTCGCATTTGAGTATAGAAAAATGAAGGGTTGGCAAAGAACTTACTGGGCATTTGATATACACGGAACTATTCTGAAGCCTAATTGGTCGAAAGATATTTTACCAGATCAGTTTTATCCCGAAGCTAAAGAATGTCTTCAGATGATTAGTAAGATCAAGGAAGTGCGTATGATTCTATATACCTGTTCACGACCAGATCATATTGAATCATACCTGAAATTCTTCGAATCAGATGATATAAAGTTCCATTATACAAACTCAAATCCGGAAATTAGAAATGGTGCTTACGCCTGCTATGATTCTAAGCCCTATTTTAATGTGCTTTTTGAGGATAAAGCTGGGTTTGATCCTTATGAGGATTGGATTAAAGTGAAAGAGTTAATTAAAAATAGGGCTAGTTTTTAACGCTCTAGCGGATTTATACCCTCATACTTTTTATACATCTCTCTGTGTTTTTTGTAGTCAAATGGCTTCAGGATCATTTTAGTTGACGCAGGATTTTTAATTAATTCTTCTTTTGGCCGAATGGGTCTTGGAGTAAAGTTTCCACCGCAATTGGGGCAAACATCTTTTAAAATTTCTTGTGCGCACTTATCGCAATAAGTACATTCATAAGAACAGATGACAGCTTTTGGAGAATCAGGAGGTAAATCTTCTCCACAATTTTCGCAATTGGGTCTTAATTCAAGCATGCTGTAAACATTTTGATTGTAGATGTTACGCTAAACGGATAATTATCAGCTGTAGCTATTCAATTTATCAAAATGTAATACAGCTAACAATTATGCTTATGAAGATCTAACCAAATCTTCTAGGCATTCAATCCACGGCTCTGAGCTATTCAGGCTAGGAACTAAATCCCATATTTCACCGCCTTCTTCCAAAAACTGCTCCTTGTATTGTTCACCAACCTCGAGGGTAGTTTCCAGGCAATCGGCAACAAATGCAGGAGAAAATGCAAGTACACGTTTTACTCCTTTTTTAGCCAGATCGTTCACAACGTCTTCCGTATAAGGTTGAATCCATGGATCTTTCCCTAATCTTGACTGAAAGCAAACAGTATAATCTTCACTTTTGAGCTTTAGTTCCTCGGCGATTAGGTTTGAAGTTTCGAAACAAGCGGAACGGTAACAATAGGAATTCTCTTTTAAACCTTCGGCACAACTTCCACTACAGCCCGGGTAACTGCACTGATTATAGTCTTTTCCTAAACGCCTTAGATGTCTTTCAGGGATTCCATGGTAACTAAAAATGATATGGTCATACTCATTATCTTTTAATAAAGTGCTACCGTTTTCGGAAAACCCCTTGATCAGTTTTGGATGAGTGTGATACTTGTTTATAAACCTAATATTCGGAATGACATTCCAGTCTTTTATGATCTCCATGACTTTCTGTGCTACTGAACCCGAAGTCGCAGAAGCATATTGTGGGAACATGCTAACTATAATTAGGTCTTCTACTTTGTTCTGCTTGAGCTTTTTCAAGGCTCCTTCAATATCAGGGCTCTGATACCTCATGCCGAGCTCTACCAAATAGTGATTCCCGAGTTTCTCCTGAAGCTTTTTTTTAACTTCTTTTCCATAGACGAGTAGTGGAGAACCATTTTCAGTCCATAATTTTTTGTACTCTTTTACAATTTTTGGGGCTCTAAAGGGTGCAATAATACCATTGACCAGAAGAAATCTTGGGAAGGCAGGGATGTCAATAACCCTTCCATCCATTAGAAATTCCCTTAAATATCTTCTGAGTGCAGGCGTGGAAGGCTCATCTGGAGTCCCCAGATTTACTAATAAAACTCCGGTTTTAGACATATTTTCTTCAGTAAGCGTACTAAACAAGCTTGAAATTAGTATGTTTTCCCAGATTCTATATTTGTATTTTAATATTGAATGCCATTCAATATTTAGACCTTATTGAGTTAGGTAAGCTATAAATTCTATTTTTACGGTTTTTAATACCAGCTATAACATTTATGCATTTAGAGACGGTCAGGCTCGGTGGTGTACCGGAATATTTTAATTACCCGATTCATTATGCTTTAGAGCGAAAGTGGTTTGAAAAAGAAGGAATTGCCTTGAGCTGGGTAGAAGTTCCTGAGGGAACCGGAGAAATGGTGAGACTACTAAATGAAGGCGAGCTTGATCTTGGAATAGTCTTAACCGAAGGGATTGTCCAAAGTATAGCCAAAGGCAATTCAGCACGTATTATCAAAACCTATGTTCAGTCATCATTAATATGGGGGGTACACGTTCATCATACTTCCGAGTTCCATTCTCTTGATGAAATTAAAAAAGCACAATATCTAATTAGTCGATATGGTTCGGGCTCACATCTAATGTCTTCGTTGTTTGTAAGTGATCAGGGTTGGGATATTAAAAACCAGCGTTTTCAGGTTATTAATAATTTGGAAGGTGCCATAAAACAATTATCTGAAAATTCGAGATCAGTTTTTTTCTGGGAAAAATATACGACCAAACCGTTAGTCGATTCAGGAGAACTCAAGAGGATAGGGCAATATCCTACACCTTGGCCGTGCTTTGTAATTGCTGCTTCAGTATCATTTTCAAAGCAATCAAATATTCTTGGGAAGTGCATAAAGGTCATTAATAAGGCCGTAAAAGCAGTTAAAGAAGATGAGAGTACGACTGTAAATATTGCTTCTAAATATAATCTGGACTTGGAAGACGTAAAAGAGCTTTCAAAGGCAACATCTTGGGACAGTACGAAAGAAGCGCCTCATGAAGCTATCGATTTGGTAAGTAGAGCTCTAGTGAATTCCGGTATTTTAACTTCGCCCGTTATTTCGGGGGAAGCTTGTCTCTTCAAGTGATTGTAAATGAGGAGCACAAACCATCGGTTATGAAGATTTCTATCTTTTCTAGTGGAATTTTGTGGTTGTGGAGTTACGAGGCCTCTAATGATTATTAATCAAATATGATACAATTGTCTAGAATAAAGCCTTTCTCAGATTTCAATATAGCCCAAACATTTTTTTAGAGCGAATTTATTTAATATTTCAGATCCAGCATCCTCTTGAAATTCGTGGGATATACTCAAAAATTGATCGAGAGATACAGCGTTTTCAATTTCCACTGCATTCTATAATTGTAAGCCTTCAAAACATATTTATAAAATTTGACAACCTCTGACCTCATTCAATTATGCCAAAAAGGTGACTCAAGAGGCCAGAGAAAAATGTTCGACCGGTTTGCTGATCAGAGTTTAAATGTTGCAATGAGATACATAAGAGATATAGACCTAGCGAATGAAGCAGTAATTAGAGGCTTTACAAAGGCATTTAAGAGTATTAAAAAGTATACTCACTTTAGTGATAATGGGTTTAAGTCTTGGCTGATGAAGATAATTGCAAATGAAAGTTTAATGCTCATTCGTGAGAGAAAAACTATTATTTATCATGAGTCAAATGAAGAACTAGATGCGTCAATAGACAGTGAGGTAGTCGATCGAGCAAGTGTTGATCATATAAACCAGGCTATGGGCTTATTACCAGAAGGCTACAGACTAGTTCTTAGTATGTACGCAGTGGAAGGTTTTTCTCATAAGGAAATAGCAGACCTTCTGGGTATTGCTGAGAGCACTTCACGATCTCAATTAACCTATGCGAGAAAGAAATTACAGATTCTATTATCTAAATAATATTAGTATGGAAAAGAATTTTGATAACCATTTAAAAGAAAAAATACATACCTCAGACTGTTCAAAAATATATACAAAGAAATTGAAAGATGAGATATGGGAGTCAGTAGATGGAAAGAATACAAACTATAATACTAATTTTTTCATTCGAATTGCAGCATCAATTCTTCTGATAGGAGGGATATCTATTTTTCTTTTCAGATTTTATTCTGAAGGTGAAGCTATACAAATTACTTATTCAACTGAAATAGGAATTGATTTTCAAAAAGAAGATTTGATCACAGGTGATGAAGGAACCACATTCATCAAGAGCAGATGTAAGCAGGAATTATCTATTTGTAAGACTCCTGAATTTAGGTCTTTACTCCACGAACTCGAAGTTACGGAGCAAGAAATTGAAGAGCTGGACACCATGATAAACAACTATGGATATGGTCCTGAATTAGTTAAATCAAAAATCGACTTGGAGAACTTTAAATCGGAAATCACACAAAAAATGATCTTAATGATTTTATCATGAAAAACTTAAGCTTACTCATACTTATTGCCCTTTGGGCCGGTTTCAACTCAACAACAATGAAGGCTCAAAAAACTCTTCATATTGTATCGAAGGAGGTTAAAAAGAAGCTCAGCTGTAATGCTGGCTCTGGAATTTCGGTTGATGCAGAAAAATCAAATATTGAAATCAAAGGATGGGATAAAAATTATGTAGATCTGAAAATGGAACTGATCTCTAAACATCCAAAAAAAGAGGTAGCAGAGCAGGAGGTTAACTATCTAAAGTATGATATATCTGAAGAAAGAGGTCATCATTCTATTAGAAATTATTTTCAGAATGATGATGGA
This sequence comes from Bacteroidota bacterium, assembly GCA_039030555.1. GTDB lineage: Bacteria > Bacteroidota > Bacteroidia > Cytophagales > Cyclobacteriaceae > JBCCDY01. The sequence continues at coordinate 48,889 of JBCCDY010000008.1, read as the reverse complement.
TTTTCAACAGTGAAGGGCAGTCTTTCAGTCAAGTATTTTTTAAAGGTTCCTTACTCTTGTCCAGTTGACATAATTCAATCTTATGGAAGTCTATCAGTACAGGATTTAGATTCTGATTTTCAGGGAAATCTAAAATTCGTATCAGGAAAGATTAAAAATCTCTCTCGCAATGTAACCTTAGATACAAAGTTTGGCGGGGTAGAATGTATTGATATTGGCGGAGTATTTAAGGCCAAATTGAGAAAGACGAATCTTACCCTCTCAAGACTTAATGGTCAAGTAGATATAGAGAGTAGATATGGTCGAATAGATATAGAAGATACAAATATGGATATGTTATCCCTTAATGGGGATAAAACGAAAGTCAGCCTTTTCAGCAATCAACCTGAAAAATTCAACTATCATTTATCAACAACATTTGCAGACATTAAGGTGCCTGATTCTTTTGGGGACGTTTGGGAAGGTAAAGATTCAGTGCATTATAAGAATATTAACCCTGCTAACAATGCCTTAATAAGAATTAATACCAGTTATCAACCAATATCAATTCAGGTAAAATAATGAGAATATTATGTATATTAAATATTATGCTTTGTATAAGTATAATATGTGATTTTTCCATAGCACAAGAGCATGAAGAAATCAGCTACTCCTATGAAGAGACATCAAAAAAGAACTTTAGGAAAGAAAAAAAATACGATTATCTGGACCCTGATCTTTATGAACAGAAAACCCTATTTAAAATTGGAGCTAGAGGTTTACCAATTTTAGGGGCAAGTACAAGAGGTAATGATTTGTCCTTATTAGTTGAGAGAAAGATAATGCCTTCCGTTTCAATTGAGGGAGGGTTTAGAGGCTTCGTTACTGAATTCAACAACTTCTTAATTGCGGATGCTATGGTTCAGTTAAGATATTATTTAAATAAGGATAAGACCGGTTCTGTAGACAATTTTTCCGGATTATACACCGGATTACGGTATCTTCGACAAGATCTTTTCAATAATGAGTTTGCAAGGTCACCTAATATTTATGAGCTTTCTTTTGGTCAACAGCAAAAGGTTGGTAAATGGGGATTTTATGATGTTTCAGCGCTTATTTCTTACAGTCCTGACCAGGAGCTTTGGCAGCTTAGCGTTTCTGTACTAAATGGTCTCGGCTATGGCTCTTTTGAGGGTTTGGATGATAAATATAGAGATAAAACGGAACAGAAAATTTATCTAAATAAATTCCTTTGGAAGGTATCACCACCCCGTCTTTTCTTAAACAAAAGATTCAAATTTTTTTCATTTGGTGTAGATCGTGAACAGTCTATATGGAAAAATCTAAGTTTGAATGTTCAGGTATTTGTGAGTCATTCAAGAAACGAGATACTTTCTGGATTCCCTGATCTCATCACTTCAAATTTGAATACTTACTCTATAGGTTTAAACGGAAGTTTGAGGTACTACTACAACTTAAAAAGAATGGAAGAAAGAGGCTCAGGATCGAAATCTTTTCATGGAAATTATTTTACTTTTAGTACAGGCTTTTCTTATATAAATACTACTGGAACGGAAGTTTTCAATATTAGTAAACTGAGTGAAATACGCGAGCCAGATTCTTATTTTACAGGATGGGGACTTCAGCGTAGAATTGGAAAAAGGGGGCTTTTTAATTTTGAAGCTGGCTTAATGGTTTTTAATGAATTTGCAAACGTTCTTGGGCCAGTAGATAAATCTTTCAATATTGATTTGGCAGCTCGTGGTTCAGTTAGTTTACTCATAGGAAAAATAAAATGATCAATAAAGTTTAGTAAAATGCAACTTTATTTACTAAACACTGTTTAGTAAATTACCAATGTTTGAAAAATGGGAATAGCCGAACGTAAAGAACGAGAACGACAAGAGATGAGATCAATGATCTTATCTACGGCTGCCCAATTGTTTATTGAAGAAGGTTTTGAAAAGACAAGTATCAGAAATATTGCAGAAGCTATCGAATATAGTCCTGCCACCATTTACCTGTACTTTAAAGATAAAAACGAGCTTTTTCATGCACTCAGCGAAGAAGGTTTTAGAAAGTTTTTCACTGAATTGAATGAGGCAAACCAATCAGGTAAGCCAATGGATCGAATGAAGCGGCTAGGCAAACAATACCTCAAATTCGCGATAGAAAACCCTGGATATTATGACCTTATGTTTATAATGAAAGCACCTATGGAGTCCCATCACAATGATGAGGGATGGGATTTGGGGATGAAAAGTCATGGTATTTTGACTTCCCTTGTAAAAGAATGTATTGATGATGGTTATTTCAAATCGAAGGACGCAAAGCTTCTTTCTTTCATGATCTGGTCATTTGTACATGGAGCAGTTTCTTTCAAGATAAGGGATAGGATGAAAATGTATGAAGAGCTTGATCAGGATGAATTGATGAGTGGGGCTTTAGATTATTTCAATGAGATGTTAGAGAAACTTTAAAAAATTTTCTTTTAACCTGAACAGTGTTCATAATATGAAATATGAAAATAAAATTCAATATGTTAACCTGCTTTGATGGATTGAATGCAACTGTAATTATGGAATTATGAAACAAAATAACCGACTTAAATCCTTCGGAAACTATATTCTGGTTACAGGGGCCACTTCCGGAATTGGACGGACAATTTCAGATGAGTTGGCAGCAACCGGCATCGATCTTGTATTGGTAGCACGGGATCAAAAGCTTCTTGATAGGCTCGTAGTAGAATATAAAACCAGGTACGGTATTGATGCGCTCGCAATAGACGCCGACTTATCGGTGGAGGAGCAAGTCATTAAGTTGTTTGAGCAAACTGAGAAGCTTGATATCGGGGTTTGCATACACTCCGCAGGTTTCGGATCGTCAGGATACTTTCTAAATAATGAGCTAGCTAATGAGACCAATATGGTTCACTTGAATTGTGTATCTACACTCTCTTTTGCCTACGAGTTTGGCAAGAGATTCAAGCAAAGGGGTAAAGGCGCTTTGGTCTTGTTCAGCTCCATAGTGGCCTTTCAGGGGGTTCCCTATTCAGCAAACTACGCGGCAACTAAAGCGTATGTACAAACACTTGGCGAAGCTTTGGTTAGAGAGTTACGATCCTATAACGTAAATGTCCTAGTGGCGGCTCCGGGACCTACTCAAACGGGTTTCAGCGAACGAGCAAACATGGATATGAAAGGGGCGATGAAACCTCGTGAAGTCGCAAAAGATATAATAAAAAATATAGGAAAATCTAGGACGATCTATCCCGGAGTTCTTTCCAAAGTCCTAACCTTTTCATTGAATTTGTTGCCTCGGTTCGGGAAGATAAAAGTGATGACCGGGATCATGAAAAAGATGGCTCAAGCTTAACAATCCGCTATATGAACAAAAGAATAATAATCTCGATCATGTTCCTCTTGAGTTTTAAGATGGTTTTAAGCCAATCTATACTCACGGAGTATATCGAAATAGGGTTGGAAAACAACCAACAATACCTAAAAGAGAAACTCAATACAAAAATTAGTATTGAAGAAAGTAAACAGGCCAAGAGCCTTTTTTTCCCTGATGTTTCTTTTGATGCCAGTTACACTTTGGCTGACGGAGGTAGAACGATAGACTTTCCTGCGGGTCAACTGTTTAATCCCGCTTATGCTACACTCAATCAGTTGACAGGAACAGAGCAATTTCCTACGAATATTGAGGATATCAACGAGCAGTTTTTACCTAACGACTTTCATGAAACCAAAATACAATTACTACAGCCAATTCTAAATACAGATATTTTCTATGGATACAAAGCACGGCAGGCAAATATATCGGTAGCTCAAGCTAAAGAGGAGAGTTATGAGAACGAGTTAATTTTTCAAATTACCAAAGCGTACTTCAATCATTTACAGCTTCTGGAGCAACAAACTATTCTGGATAGTACCAAAACACTCATAAATGAACTCATTCGTGTGAATGAAAAGCTTATAAAAAACGATGTAGCGACCAAGGAGGTGTTGTATGATTCAAAAGCGCAGTTAGATGAAGTAAATGCCCAAATTGCCACTATTAAAAAGAGCATTAACACTTCAAAAATATTCTTCAATTTCTTGCTTAACAGAGATTTAAATGAGCCTATCCTCGCTATTGGAGGTGACGAACTAAATTTTGTATCGAATGATCTAACGTTGCAAACTGTTCAGGAGGAGGCAATAGCGAATCGAAGTGAGATCAAACAAATCAATTCTGGTCTTGAAGCCCAGGAATATCTAATAAAACGAGAGGAAGGATACATTATACCAGATATTTCAGTAGGTGCCGAGGCAGGCTATCAAGGCTTCGGTTACACATTTGATGAAAATCAGGATTATTATTTAGTTGGCTTCAATTTGAACTGGCCTATTTTTCAGGCCGGGCGTAACAAATCAAAGGTTAGTAAAGCCAAACTTCAAAAAGATCAATTATCTGCTGATTACAAAAACATTACTAATCAGATTAAGCTGGAAGTTGCTACCGCTTTCTATGAGTTAGAGGAAGCCTTACAAGTCTATAAGGCACGTACTTCTGCCCTTAAAAATGTAAGTGAAAACTTCAATATAGTTCGAGGAAAGTACCGCGTAAATCAAGTGCTTCTTGTGCAATTTAATGAAGCACGAAACAACCTTACAACAGCCAGACTAGCCGCCTCGATTGCTAAGTATAACATAACCATTGCTAAAGCAAACCTTGATAAAACGATTCAGATAACCCGATGAAGTAAGCATTATATCCACCCTCCTTGGATGGGTGACTGTCTCTTATTTCAGAAATATTTAATCTATGAAAACACAACTAAAAATTCTATTTCTCCTACTAATCGTCTTCATATACTCTTGTAAAAAAGACTATACGAAAGAAGGTGTACTTGAAAGAAGTAATGTCAAAAAAGTGAGGGTCACCGAACTAGATCACTTTAATGGAATCGATCCTATTGTCGCAACAGGTGTTCTGGCTTCAAAAGAAGAAATAATACTCTCTTTCAAAACAGGAGGTATTGTCAATAGCCTGAAATTCAATGTAGGCAATACCGTTAAGAAAGGCCAACAACTGGCAAGTCTAAATTTATCCGAGATTAATGCTCAAGTAGAAAGTGCTGAAAATGGCTATGATAAATCGATCAGAGATTTTGAGCGTGCTAAAAACCTCTATGAAGACACAGTAGCTACACTGGAGCAGCTTCAAAATGCGAGGACCGCAAGGGATATTGCCAAGGCGAATCTGGAGGTAGCAAATTTCAATAAAGAATATTCGATCATAAAATCACCAGTTCAGGGCACTATACTCAAACGCTTTGTAGAGGAAGGACAGTTGGTATCATCGGGGCAAGTCGTATTTCTGGTTGGGAGTTCCGGTACTCCTGATGCTCAAATAATTAAAGTAGGTATCGCGGATAAAGATGTCGTAAAAGTGAATCTCAAAGATGAGGCAAGAATTAAATTTGATGCCTTTTCAAAAGTGGAGTACAGAGGATCTGTTACTGAAATAACACAATCAGCCAATCAAAAGACGGGTTTATACGATCTGGAAATCACTTTGGAAAAATACCATCCCGAGTTAAAAAACGGCTTCATAGCACGCATAGAAATAATACCAGAATCAGGAGATGTAGTGTACAAAATACCTATGAATGCACTGGTTGAGGGGCTCGAAAAGAAAGCCACGATATTTTACACTCTTGATGGTTCTACGGTGAAAAGTAAAGAAGTGGAGATCATAGACTTGCGTGATGATTACTTTACAGTGAGCGCTACACTGCTTCCTGCCGATGCTAAAATCGTTAATGAAGGTGCACCATTCTTAAGGTCTAACGACTCTATTCAAATACAACCATGAGACTTCCACAGTTAGCACTAAAGAACTACCTTTTCGTATTGACTACGATTCTACTAGTCATCTTTCTTGGGTTACGCAGTTTCAACAGCATGCCTCGCTCAGAAGATCCTTTTTTGAGTTTGCCGAATTATACCATAGTGATCGTATATCCGGGAGCAAGCCCTGAGGATATGGAAGAACTCATAGTAGATCCTATTGAAGAGGTGATTGATGAGTTAGATGACATTACCGAGATAAAAACGGAAATGGGAAATAGCCTCGCAGTGATTAAGGTAGAGGCGGAGTTCGGGATCAATTATGATGATAAGTACGATGATATCGTATCCGAAATTGATAAAGTACGTCCGACTTTACCCTCCGGTATTATTCAATTGGATATAGACCAGTTTAAGCCTGAAGATCGGGTAGCGGTACATCAGTTTGCGCTAGTCTCAGAATCAGTTCCTTATAAGATTTTGAACGATTTGGCAGAAGATTTTGAAGATCAACTGGAAACCATTGACGGCGTTAAAAAAGCTGAAGTAGAAGCTAGTCCATTAGAAGAGGTAAGGGTTAGCCTTGATTTTGAGAAAATTTCAAAGCTTGGAGTCAGCTTGGGAGATATTATTTCAACACTTCAAAACAACAACATCAATATTCCGGGAGGAAATATTAAAGCTGGAAACCTCGGCTTCAATATACAGTCATCAGGAAATTATGAATCTCTTCAGGAACTTCGAAATACAACAATTCTATCGGACGAAAACCAAATTGTTTATCTGAAAGATGTTGCGGAAGTAAATTACGATTATGAAGATCAGCGATGGATTGCAAGGTTTAATGGTAAGAAAGCTATATACGTTAATGTCACACAAAAGCGGGGTGGAAACATCATAAAGCTGGCTGAAGAAATTAATGCTGTTAAAGAGCGCTTTGAAAAAGAATTACCATCGGTTATTCAATTAGAAACAGCTTTTGAGCAGGCACCGGCGGTAGCCCTTAGAATTAATGATTTCATTCTCAACCTCCTCCAGGGTATCCTATTAGTCGGAGCTATTATCCTGATATTCTTGGGTTGGCGTTCATCAATCGTAGTGATGATTGTTATTCCACTATCCATTCTCATAGCCATTTTTGTTTTAGATCTTTCCGGATATGCCCTTCAGCAAATATCCATAGCTGCGCTGGTCATCGCTCTTGGCTTATTGGTTGATAATGGTATTGTAGTCATCGAGAATATCGTCCGTTTCAAACGGGAAGGTCATTCTCTGGCCGAAGCGGCTGCTTTAGGAACCGGGGAAGTAGGTTATGCCATAATAAGCTCTACCATTACCACTATTTTATCTTTCGCCCCTTTATCGCTCTTACAAAGTGGGCCGGGCGAATTTTTAAGAACCCTTCCTCTTACGGTCATTTTTGTACTAGGAGCTTCACTACTATTGGCGCTTACATTTACGCCTATTTTGGCTAGCAGAGTGCTCAAAAAGGGTAAAGAAAAGAAGACGCCTTACATTACTAAAAAGCTAGAAGGGTTTGTAGAGAAGAGATATGGTCCAGTTTTGGATTTTTCTTTGCGTAGGGGATTAGTGGTTGTGCTCATTGGGGTGGCACTATTGGTAGGTTCCGGCACCTTGTTTCCAAGTATTGGAGTGAGCTTTTTTCCCACGGCCGATAAGCCCATGCTACTAATCGATGTGGACTTGCCTTATACCAGCAATATCAATCATACCGATAAAACCATGAAGTATATAGAGTCTGTGTTGGATACTACGGACTTTGTGAAGAATTATACTACGAATGCAGGACATGGTAATCCACAGGTTTATTACAATCGGATTCCTGAAGAATACAAGACTTATCATGGTGAGGTTCTGATAAATTTTAAAGAATGGGATCCCGAAAAGTTTTACAATACACTTGATCAATTAAGGGAAACTTTCACCGCTTACCCTGATGCCCAAATAGCATTTAGAGAGCTTAAGAACGGAGCGCCTTTTGAAGCCCCTATAGAAATTTTGTTGATCGGAGAAAATGTGGATACGCTCAAACAAATCTCCTATGCTGTGGAGAAAATGATGCTTGAAACAGAAGGCGTAATCGACATCAATAACCCTCTGGCTATTGCTAAAACAGACCTGAGTGTAAAGATCAACAGAGAAAAAGCTGCTCTTTATAACGTCCCATTAATCACCATAGATCGAACCATCAGAGCCTCACTAACAGGCCTTACTATAGACCAGATCCAGATAGATCGGGACGATGAGAAATATCCTTTGGTGATAAGAATGCCTCATGAGGAGGAACCTTCCATTTATGATTTTAATAAGGTGTACGCCACTAATAACATGGGCGATAACATTCCTTTAAGGCAATTAGCTAGTATTGAATTCAAACAAAACTATGCTACGCTAAATCATTACAATACCCATGAAAATACGGCGATCACCGCCAACGTAGTTAACCCCGATAAAACGAAAGACTATACTGAGCTTATCATCCCTAAACTGGATGCGTATAACTGGCCTAAAGGTTACAGCTACTATTTAGGGGGCGAGTACGAAACTCAATCAGAAAGTTTCGGTGATCTGGGTATCTTGTTAGCCACTGCATTGATCCTGATCTTTGCGGTACTGGTCTTACAATTCAGAAGCATTACGCAACCACTTATCGTTTTTTCGGCGATTCCATTGGCTTTGAGCGGTTCTTTTATCGCTTTGTTTTTATCCGGCTGGTCTTTTTCATTTTTTGCTTTTGTAGGATTTATCAGTTTACAAGGGATTGTAGTTAACAATTCCATTATTCTGGTTGATTACACCAACCAATTAATTGCTGAAGGTGCTGAAAAGCTAGAGGCTATAAAAATGGCAGCCAAACGCAGGTTTACACCTATCGTACTTACGTCGCTTACTACAATTTTGGGTTTAATGCCATTAACCTTTGCGGGAACTTCACTTTGGTCGCCTCTGGGATGGACGCTCATCGGAGGTATGATTTCTTCTACTTTTTTAACCTTGTTAATCGTCCCAATCCTCTACAAATGGTTAACGAGAGACGTTGCAAGTTAACCGTTAATCAATAATCGAATAAACCCTAGAAATCAAATGATGAAGATTAACCACTGGCTTTTGGTGCTATTCATTTTTTGCCTGAATAAGACATTACAAGCACAGATATTTGAGCCTTTCAATTTTCGTTACCGATACGCCCCTTCAACAGGCGTCAATGATAGTGATGAACCTATTTTTGATGAAACTGAGCGAGATGACTTTCATTTTTTTGAATTAACAGCCAAATATCCAATCACATTCAAAAACAGTAATGCTCTATTTCTTCCTGAACTGGTTTACAAAAGATCTGAATTCAGTTTTAGGAATTGGCCCGAACAATTTCAACTTCCCCGCACCAGCAATTTGACTCGTTTCTCCATCAAAAGTGTACTTCCTGTAAATGACAAATGGAACATCCTGGCCGTAGGATTCGCAAGTCAGGGAACTAATGAGGCGGTCGGTTGGGATTTGGGAAACAACATGTATCGAGGAGGTCTGGGATTTCTAATCAATAACAAAGCTGGAAACCAAATTGGGACTTCCATTCTTTATATTTCTGAAGTTGACCTGGTGGTTGCCGCATTCATTTATAAAGGAAGATCAAAGAATGAACGGTGGCAATTTAATATTGAAGCGCCTCAGTTGTCGATCGTAGAATATAATATTTCAAATAATTCAAGGTTGAGACTAGAACAAAGGCTGGATAACGAACGCTATTTCTTTGAGCGTAATACATTTGATGAGTCCTTTAATCTGACCACAACCTAAATATCTCGATTGGCTATTCAAGAAGGCTTTTTGGACCTGCATTTTTGAATGTAAGTGCAGGGTTCACTCCTCTTAATATTATGTCCATTCAAAATAGCGATGATAGTTCTCTTGAAACACTAAATCTTGGAATTCAACCAACCATTTCAGCCGGAATATATGTCAGTGTAAACCCTAATGATTATGTGGGAGATTGATTTGTATATAATGAAAACAGCTTGTCTTCCTTTGGATCGAAGGGATTAATAGTCACTTAAAATTCGTCAAGTCATAATTTTTTTCAGCCGATTTTAACCATACATCCGGTTAGAAACCCGCCAGTAAATTCTTTGAACGCTTTAATATCCCGAATCCCGTTCAAAAGGAAGATCAAACGATATATTTAATTATGCAAAAAATTATTACCACTCTAATCTCCTGCCTTCTGGCATTTCATTCTATTTCTCAAATCAGTACACCGCCAAACGGCGACAATCAACGTACAGTTACCCGACAGTATATTGGCTCCGTGGCATGGGTAGAAGTAGATTATCATAGCCCTGATGTTACCTCTCCCAGAGGAGAAAGCCGGGAAGGAAAAATATGGGGACAGCTCGTGCCTTATGGTTTTGCTCCTTTAGGTTTTGGGGAAAGTAACGCTGATAACCCGTCGCCCTGGAGAGCTGGAGCTAACGAAAATACGACTTTTGAATTTTCGCACGATGTTTTAATTGATGGGAAGAAATTAGGAGCAGGGAAATATGGTTTTTTTGTTGCACCTGCTGAAAGTGGCCCCTGGACGATCATCTTTTCTAAAGACAATAATCATTGGGGTAGCTACTTCTATAAGGAAGAAAATGATGTTTTAAGAGTGGAAGTTGAAGCAAAAGAATCTCCATACCATGAATGGTTAACCTATGCTTTTATTGACCGTCAACCTACGAAAACCACAGCCGCCATGTTATGGGAGAATAAGATGCTTCCTTTTAGTATTGAAGTGGATAATTTCAATGAGGTAGTGCTTTCCCAAATTGAAAGTGAACTTAAAAATGGTGATGGGTTCACTTATAATAGCCATGTATCGGCATCCAATTATGCTTCTCAACTCGGCGATCATGAAAGGGCAATTAAATGGGCTAATTCAGCAATAAATGACCCTTTCTTTGGTCAAAAAAATTTTAGTACACTACAGGCTAAAGGAAATGCACTGGCGGCAGCGGGTAAGAAGGAAGAAGCAAAAAAGATAATGAATGAAGCCATTAAACACCCCACCGCAACATCTCTCGGCGTATATCGATATGGAAATGGACTGATAAGGCAAGGCGAAAAAGAAGAAGCTTTAGAAGTCTTAAAATACGGGCATAAAAAGTTCGAAGGTGCCTGGCCAACTAATTTAGGATTGGCTCAAGCATATTCAGCTAAAGGGGATTATAAAACGGCTTTAAAATATGCTAATAATGCTTTGAAAAATGCACCCAATGAACCTAATAAAGCATTTGTTCAAGGCAATATTGATAAGTTAAAAAAAGGAGAGAGTATTAATTAACCCGATTTATTTTTTTGGGCACCCTGAAAACCCCATGTGAATGGGGCTTTTTTATTTAGTTACGTCAAGTTTATTAATTTGAGGTAGTTCAAGATAAATCTGCTTATGTTCTTCTCTCGTCTCAGAAAAGATAATCGCCTCATATCCCACCTGATTGACCTCGTAATTGTGTTCATCGGGGTTTATTCGGCAGCTATGCTCAATAATTATAGAGAGGATAGATATGTCAAAGAAGAAAGGACTAAAGTATTATCTGCCATTAAAATTGAACTGGAAGGATTTAGGCTTTTCAATGGACAGTGGGCGGATTATATGGAAATCAAGATCCAAGAAATGGATAGTTTAAGAAAGGAAGAGATCTACACCGATTACTATACTTGGCGCTACTTAGAGCCGCAGTATAACTATCGGATTATTGAATATGCAACCAACATTGAGGGGACTAGTATTATAGATTTTGAACTATTCTATGAATTGCAGTTGCTCTATAATGATATAAGAAGGCTTGAGCACGCTGAGCACTTAATGACGGAGTTTAGCAACAAAAGGGATATGAGTGGAGATCCCGATTCAAATCCTCAAAACCGATTTTACTTATATAAATTTTTATTCTTTTCCCGTGATAGGGTTCAAATCCTAAGAAGGCTTCAGGGAAAATCGGAAGAAGTCCTTCTCATGGTCAACAAAAGACTCGGAGAAGAGAAAGCAAAAGAAGTTAGTAAGAATTTCTGTTGCAAGGCTTTTGAATATGGACAAGAAGAGTTAACTAAAACTCTTAAAAATGGATTTCCTGAGATCACTGAAAGTGAGTGGAAAGAGCTTATAAAGGAATGTGATAATTAATTTTTAAGCCTGACTCAAGAAACCTCTAGTCCTCAAACAAAAACTGCTCTCTTACAGCCGGTTCTACTATTTCAGGCTTAGGAAACGACCCATTTTTAAATTGATACCAGTATCGGCGTACGTAATTAGCTAAAATCAAAAGAATTGGAAGGATAATCAGTGTTACGATCGTAGCCATGATCAATCCGTAAGAAAGCGAGATAGCCATCGGAATGAGAAACTGGGCTTGTCTACTGGTTTCCAGAACCATTGGAAGTAATCCAACGATAGTCGTAATACTGGTCAAAATGACAGCCCTAAATCGATTGACTGCCGCTTCCCGAACAGCCTCATTAAAATCCATTCCCTCACGCATGTATTGATTGAAAGTATTGATCATGACTAGGGCATCATTCACCAGAACACCTACCAAGGCAATTACCCCAAACAACGAAAGCATACTCAAAGGAAGTCCATGTAGATAATGCCCCCATGCTATTGAAATAAGGGCAAGGGGTAAAGTCATCAAAACCAGGAAGGTCTGCATAAACGACTTAAATGCTAATGTTACTACAGCGAGGATGGCAATAATGGCTACCACAGCAGTAAAATAAGCGGATTTAGCCGTCTTGTCATTCTCTCTTTTTTGTCCCTGGTATGAGAAAGATATAGATGGGTATTGCTCTTGAAGACCAGGAAGTACTTGAGTATTTATTTTTTCAATGATGGGAGGTACCGGAGCATTCTGGTCTTTAAGGTCAGCTTCCACAGTGATCTGTTTTTTACCATCCAGATGATTGATGGAAACCACTTTTCTGGTCAAGGAATAATCAGCCAGTTCTTTAAGAGGAATTCGTCTGGCTCCACCCAGATTAATTTCCATATTGTCCAGCTGATTCTTGAACTGCCTGTTTTCCTTGCGATATCGAAGCCATACTTTTACCTCATCATCACCTCTTTGTAATACCTGAACTTCTTTTCCGAAGAAAGCTGTTCGAACTTGATCCATAATCAGGCCCTGAGAAGCTCCTAAAAGTTCTCCTTTATCTGTCAGTTTAAGCTCAATTTCTTCTATACCTTTTTCAGAGTCGTCAATTACATCCGTAAGTTCAGGGGTGCTTTTTAAAGATGATTTAAGTGATTTTCCAACCTCTAAAAGCTCGGATATATCTTTTCCACTAATTGAAATGGATACAGGTTTTGAAAATGTCCTTTGACCTGTGGAAAAAGCCAATTGCTTTATGCCTATTGGGCTTCCGACCAATTCCCTGATACGTTCTGCGACTTCGAAGCTCGGAAGGTTCCTGCTTTTTTCATCCAGTAAAATCAAATTTACCTGGCCCTGATACGAATTAGGCCCGGTGATGGTATAAATTCCCTGAATCACCTTTTGATCCAGAGTATATTTCTCACTGATTTCTTCACTTGCATTTCCAGCTTGCTCACTGATCAATTTCAGAACCTCCAGCGTTCTTTCTTCGGAAGTTCCGGGCTCCATTTTTAGATCCACTAAAATGCGATTTCCGTCTATAAAAGGGAAGAAGGTCGTTTTGATGATATCGCCTTTGATGCATGCTGCCGTAAGCATCAATCCTACAACGGAAACAGATAGCGATAACCATTTATTCTGTAAGCAAAATTCGAGAATTGGACTGTAAATGTTCTCCCTAATTCTGATCAGAAATCGTTCAAATTGAAATCTCAATCCTTTTTCTGGCTTCTTTTCTTTTAAGGCTTTTGAATGAGCCAGGTGAGATGGTAAAATGAACATGGCTTCAATTAGAGAGAAACTAATGGTGACTATTCCTACGGTAGCCATGTGCGGAATCAGATACCCCCAAGTTCCTTCAATAAAATAAAGTGGAATAAATGCGATTATAGTTGTAAGAATAGCTGCAAAAACAGAAGGTAAAACGTTCAAAGTTCCAAGGAGTGCTGCTTCAAACCGGCTTTTCCCTTTCTCATAGTATTGATAGATATTTTCGGCAATCACAATCCCATCATCTACAAGAATTCCGATAACGATGATCATTCCGAAAAGGGATATATTGTTAATATTCAGACCGATGTAGGGTGCCAGCATAAACATGCCCAAAAAAGAGATTGGTATACTTAGAGCCACCCAAAAGGCTATCCTGTAATTCAGGAATATTGAAAGGAAAAGTAGAACCAGAAAAAAACCGATTAAGCCATTTCTCGATAATAGGTCTATGCGCTGTTTAAGATCTACACTTCGATCAACGATTACCTCTGCAGTTACTTTTTCCTGACTCGAATTATATTGGTCGGTAAAGTCATTAACCTGTTCGATGATCGAAATGATATCTTCCTCATTGGTCTTGTCGATTTCAATGATTGCACAGGGAAGGCCGTTGTAATAATTCTTTCCTGCTCCTTCTTTAAACTGATCTTTGATGATGGAAACCTCACTCAAGAGGACTTTACGTCCATCTGAAAACTTCCTCAGTATGACATCTTTAAAATCCTGTGCCTGAAGTCCCTTCTCGTCTGACCGAATTATAAATTCCCTTTCTGAATTTCGGATCAATCCACCTGAGACTTCAAGGTTATTTTGCTTAAGTATTGCATAAACCTCGTCGAATGAAAGGTCATATTGGCGAAGTTTGAATTCCGATAATCCAATTTCAATCTCTTGATCCGGGAAGCCACTAAAATTAATCTGTGAAATCCCTTTTTCAGCCAGAAGCTTCTCTTCTATCAATTCAGCTTCCTTTTTAAGATCAGACAAAGAAACCGATCCGTAAATCGCAATTTTAGCAACTTCTGTTCGCCCCTTACGCTTAAAAATCGTTGGGTTTTCAATACCCTGAGGGAAATTATTTATACTGCTAATGGCGTTTTTAACGTCCTGCAATACCTCATCTACATCGGTCCCTTTGAATAATTCAATGGTTATGCTGGCAATATTTTCCCTGGAAAAAGAAAGTGTTCTTTCTACGCTTTCCAATCCTTTAAGACTTTCTTCAATTTTGATGGTGATTCCTTCTTCTACTTCTTCTGGTGAAGCACCGGGATATACCACGTCAACCTGAATTATTGGAGGTTCATATTCCGGGAAAAAGCTTGTTTTAATTCTTAAAAAAGAAAAAATACCAAAGAGTATGATGATCCACATCAGGGCATTTCCCCAGATAGGGAACCGTAGGAAATAGGCAATAATCGGCCTCATCTTTTAGTGGATATTTCTACCTTCAGCCCTTCTTGAAAATTTTTTCGTAAAGGATCGGCTACTGTGATCAAAGAATCTTTTGAACTCACAATAACCTGATTTCCCCACTCATATAATCGGTCAACTTTCCAAAGTTCCAAAGTTTGATCATTCGATACTCTCCATATACGGTCATTTTCGTCAATCAATTTCGAATGAATAGTAGAAATGGGCTGATAAGGAATTATCTGAACAGCCGCATTCCAATATGAGCCATCGGTAAGCTCATTGCTCTGAGTCGCCACAAAAATTTGTATCTGATTTGTTGAAGAGTCTACCGTTCTACCTTTACGAATAACCTTCCCTTTGTGGGTGATTGTAGAATCAGTATTGTAAATGATAACCTCCGAACCTAGCTCAACCAGCTTAGCGATTTCATTACCAAAGTAAAGCTCTAATTCAAAATTTATAGGATCGATAATGGAACCTAATATTGAACCGGTATTAACGAGTGTACCTCCCTGAACATTACCTTCACTTACGATACAATTAAAGGGAGCATATATTCTATGTTTCCCGAGAATGTTTTCCAGTTTTCTCAGTTGATAATAGTCTGAATAAAACCCTCTGGAAGACAAGAAATTCAAAAGTTTTGAATGAGTAGCTTCTGGAGCCTCAGGAAAGTTTTTTTCCACGGAGAGACTTTCGAAATAGTCTTTCCAAATACCATACGATTTCGGATGATCTATTTTTAAGTCTGCAAGCAGTGAGGATAGTCTTCCTATCGTCGAACTTCTTAGGGCCTTAATTTCATATTGAATATCTCGATCATCGATAGAAAAAATAAGTTCCCCTTTTTTATAAGATATACCTTCTTTGAATCGCTTGGAATTATTTTTAATAATGCCATTTACTTCTGAACGCAGGCTAAGTCTATTATCTGATTGAAGTCGACCGGTGCTAAACACGTAATAAGGTTGGATTAAGAATTCGAGTCGATGTGCCTCTACCTTTAATTCCTCTTTTTCAGGTGAAGGTTCAATTTCTTTGGTTTCCTTTTCCGATAGAAAGCCGTATAAAAAAATCCCCCCTAGAAAAAGGGCTATAGCGAAGAATATGGAACTGTTCCGTTTCAAAATCTGGTAGTGATTATTATTAAATTAAAGCTTTATATGATTTGTTTTCAACTAATACTATTTATGATACTTGATAGCTGTCCTTTTTCATCTTTATAACACTAGAACTAAAAACAGCCCTTTCACAAAAGAATAATACAAATTCTTCACAAATAGACTTGAAAAATTCTTTTTCACCTTATAAAATTGCGGGTTGAAAAATAAGGTACGTTATGGGAATTATCATTGAGAATCTCGTTAAAAGCTACGGAATACAAAAAGCGGTCAACGATACCTCGTTCGAAATAAAGACAGGGGAGGTAGTCGGATTTTTAGGGCCCAATGGTGCTGGTAAGAGTACGACCATGAAAATCATTACCGGATACATGGCCCCAACCGAGGGCGATGTGCGTGTTGATGGTGTTTCTGTTCTTGAAAACCCGGAAGAGGTTAAAAGGCGGATCGGTTACTTACCGGAGAACAATCCTTTGTATACGGATATGGCTATTATAGATTATCTACGATTCTGTGCGGAGTTGCAGGGCGTAGAAAGAAGCCAGATCCCGGTCAGAATAAGAGAGATGATCGAGTTATGTGGATTGAAAGTTGAAAAACACAAAAAGATCGGGGAACTCTCTAAAGGATATCGGCAAAGGGTAGGGCTAGCACAAGCCATGATCCATAACCCGGAAATCCTCGTTCTCGATGAGCCAACCACAGGTTTAGATCCCAATCAGATCATAGAAATCAGAAAACTGATCAAAGAATTGGGAAAGGAAAAAACGGTAATCCTCAGTTCTCATATCCTTTCGGAAGTAGAAGCTACCTGCGACCGTATTTTAATCATCAATAGAGGGCGTATTGTAGCAGATGGAACCGCTCAAACCTTGAGACAACAATCTCAAGGTCAGGAAATACTTACGGTTCAGATCGAATCTTCAAACGGTACGGATGTAAATAAAGAGCTACTTGGATTGGCGTCCGTAGAAAAGGCCAATCCGGTAGATGGAAAAGAAGGTTTCTTTAGTGTTCAAAGCAAGCCTGAAACTTCATCTCGTAAACCAATATTCGATCTCTGTGTCCAGAATAAATGGTACTTACTGGAGATGACTGGAACAGAAACTAATCTGGAAGACGTATTCCGAAAATTAACTAATTAGCATTAAGCATTCAGTATTCAGAGAAGTTCTGAGGGCTGAAAGCTGATAACTGAAGACTATAATTATGAAAAGTATTTGGACGATAACAAAACGAGAACTGGCCTCTTTTTTTGATTCACTGGTGGCCTATGTCTTGATCATCATTTTTTTGGGCTTAAGCGGCTTCTTCACATGGCTATCGGGAAGCAGTAATATCTTTCTCATCAATCAAGCCGATTTGCAAGTCTTTTTTGGAATATCATACTGGACGCTGTTTTTCTTTATTCCAGCGATAACTATGAGGACTTTAGCTGAGGAAAATCGTTCAGGAACCCTGGAACTTTTAAGCACTAAAGCGGTAAGCGACTGGCAGATCGTGGTTGGTAAGTTCCTTTCGAGCCTACTATTGATCTTGATCGCCTTAGCGTGCACCATTCCCTATTACATTACCGTAAGCAAGCTGGGAAATGTGGATCATGGAGCTGTCATTGGAGGTTACCTTGGGCTGCTTATGATCAGTGCTGCCTACATCAGTATAGGTGTATTTTCCAGTGCAACCACAAACAATCAAATTGTTGCCTTTCTGCTCGCGTTATTTATCGGAATTTTCTTTCAGATCCTATTCGGAGTAATGGCTTCCGGCCTAAGAGGTACGTTAGGGGAAATCCTAAATTACCTAAGTGCACGCTCGCATTTTGAGTCACTTTCAAGAGGAGTGATCGATTCAAGGGATATCATTTATTTCTTATCGATTATAACTATCGGACTCTTGTATTCACAAACCATTCTTTCCAAAAGAAACTGGCAATCGTAAAATTTGACCTAAGAAAAGATCAAGAACAATGAAGAAGAGCAAAATAATCTCGCAGATCGTCATTTTAACAATCATAATTGTGGTCATAAACCTAATTTCCAATCAGCTTTATTTCAGGTTAGACTTTACAGCAGATCAACGCTATACACTTAGCGATGCAACCATAGATATCTTAAAAGATCTGGATGAAGTAGTCACAGTAACCGCTTATTTTTCCGAGAATCTCCCCACTCAACTGCTTCAAAACAAACAGGATTTTAAAGACCAATTGATTGAATATGAAAAAAGATCGGGAGGTAGTCTGGTTTATAAGTTCATTAATCCGAATGCGGAGGAAGAATTGGAACAGGAAGCACAACAAAATGGGATAGGCCCTGTAATCGTAAATGTGACTGAAAACGATAAAGTACAGCAGTTACGAGCATACATGGGAGCCGTTATTCAAATGGGCGACGAGCAGGAAATAATACCTGTAGTGCAGCCGGGTTCTTCGATGGAATATGCTTTAACAACTTCAATAAAGAAGGTATCCATTTTGGATAAACCGAAGATCGGACTTCTGCAAGGTCATGGAGAAGCAGGTATAGCCACTATCGATCAGGTAGCGCAGCAATTAAGCGTTCTATATGAGCTGGAAACTTTCGAAATAACAGATACCGCTGAAATACCTACGTATTATAAGACTATAGCCATTTTAAACCCTTCCGATACAATAAGGGCTTTTGAGTTTCGAAAACTAGATAATTACTTAGCTCAGGGAGGTAATGTTTTTATTGCTTACAGTAATTTAGAGGGAGATCTATCCAGAAATTATCTAACAAGCTCTTCGGATATTGGATTTACGGGTTGGTTATCGGGAAAGGGCTTACAGCTAGGTAATCAGTTTATTACAGACGCCAGCAGTGCTTCCGTAACTGTTCGACAGCAGCAAGGGCCATTCGTGATGAATACGCAGGTTCAGTTTCCGTACTTTCCTATACTGAAGAATTTCGCAGACCATCCGGTAACGAAAGGCTTGGAAGCTATGGTATTGCCATTCGTATCACCGATTGCATTTACAGCGGCCGATACATCCTTATCTTTCACTCCATTGGTGTTCTCCTCAGAAAGAACGGGATTAGTAAACGCCCCAACTGTGGTTGATATTAATAAGAGGTGGACAGAAGCAGACTTCACTTCTGGTGAACAAATCGTAGCAGCTTCTCTTGAAGGAAGCCTTTCCGGAAATGCTAATTCCAGGATCATCGTAATTTCAAATGGTAATTATGCTGTGAATGGCGAAGGCCAGCAAAGGCAGCAAGTCAGTGGTGATAATGCCAATTTCACTACCAATGCCATTGACTGGCTATCAGATGATACAGGTTTGATCGAACTCAGGACAAAAGGAGTGACAGCCAGGCCCATTGAAGAAGTTGAAGATGGAACTAAGAACCTGTTAAAGTACGGAAACGTATTGGCCCCGATATTCCTCATTTTGCTTTATGCTTTATATAGAAGGCAACGTAATCTCAAGAAGAGACAAAACTGGCTTCAGGATAATTATTAATTGATTTTTAAGCGTACATATCATGTTTAAGAAACTAACAACCGGAAAACTCTTAGTAGCTCTTCTTGCACTCGGACTCGTTTACTTCGGGCTTCAATTTTTCGGGAATAAGAAACGCAGTTCCTCTTTCAGAGAAGTATTGGTGGATATTGACACCGCTAAATCGACCAAAGTAGTGATTACCAAGTCTGGTGAAGAGCTTAAACTTTTGAAGGAAGAAGGTGACTGGCTGGTCGAGCTGGATAATGGTAAGAAAGTAGAAGCACTGAATAGCTCTGTAATAAGATCACTTGAAAGTTTGAATACCATAAAGCCAGGTCGTGTGGCAGCTAAGAAAGAAGAAAAATGGAAAGACTATAGTGTAGATTCTTCAGGAACCAGGATTCAGGTTTTTGAAGATGAAAAGAAAGCACTGGATATCGTTTTGGGTAGGTTCGGTGTAAAAGGACAGCGTCAATTCTACACTTTTGTAAGATTATGGGAAGATGACGAAGTATATACATCGGACAACTTCATGGGAGCATCTTTTTCGACAGAAAGCGGCAACTACAGAGATAAAACCCTTGTTAAAGCTGTGAAAGATTCCATTCAACAAATAGATTTTGTCTATCCAAACGACAGCTCTTTCAACTTAGTAAAATCTGAATCAGGCACCTGGATTCTGGATGGAGAAGAACCAGCAGACTCTGCACAGATAGCTACTTTCTTGAATGGCTTAAGGGTTTTAAACGGTCAAAGCTTTAAAGACGAGGAAATATCTACTTCTGTCGACTTTGAGATTAAGATCTATCAGACCGGAAAAGATATTATTTCTGTGGATGGGTATGAAAATAACGGTGAAATAACAGTGAATTCATCCTTAAATGAGAAATCTTTCTTTGTTGCGGATCAAAATTTGAAAGAAAAGCTTTTCAAAGGTAAGCGTTACTTTTTAGAGGGTGGTAGTTAAATCTTTTCCATTTTCTAAAATCGTTTTGTGTAAGGTTTTTCAGTTTTTGTTAAAAAAACTAAGGATTTGTAAAACCATTATTGTCGTAGCCCGGACTTTTGAAAGATAGAATCTCCATATTGTATTTTAAAAATACAATTATGAATAAAAAAAATACAATTTAATTCAAAAATGAAAAAGATTGATTAAAGCCAATACAGATGTACTAACTGGTCTTTTATAAAGGCTCAGAAACGTATATCTAAGCTACTTTTGTTCGTGTAAAAACTATCAAAAACTAATAACCGAATAAACACGAGCATGAAAAAATTAAAAACAATCTTAGCTGTGGTAATCATTATGATGGGAACTTCTTGCGTTAGCTATAAGTACTGTCCAACTTATGTTGATAACGCTCCACAAGAAGAAGTTAAAGCAGAAACCAATCAAGACATAAGAGGGTAATTAATTTTACGTTCTAACTATCCCCTTTAAATTCTTCGAGGTACTTTTAAACCTTGAGAATTTTTGTTCAAATATCTTACAACGGTACAGCATACAGTGGCTGGCAAATTCAGGAAAACGCCAATTCAATTCAACAAGAAATTGAATACAGTTTTTCAAAGATATTCAACTCTTCTGTGCAGATTGCAGGTAGCAGTCGTACGGATACTGGCGTTCACGCAAGAGGTCAGTTTGCTCACACCGATATTCCTGAAGTAGATGACTTACAAAAGCTTCAGTTCAAACTAAATTCTTTATTGCCTCCGGATATTTCTATAGACCGAGTTTATCGAGTTCGGAATGAAGGGCATTCCAGATTTGATGCGATAAGCCGGTCTTACGAGTATAAAATTGCACATCGAAAAGATCCATTCCTTACTGATTTAGTTTATTTCTACTCGCGTAAATTAGATGTTGAGAAAATGAATGAGGCTGCTAAAGTGCTCATTGCGCGGAAAGATTTTCAAAGCTTCAGTAAAGTGAAAACAGATGTGAATAATTATGTCTGTGAAATTTCAGATGCCTATTGGGATTATCGAGAATCAATTTTAACATTCTTTATCACTTCAAATCGATTCCTTAGGGGAATGGTACGAGCTATAACAGGTACTCTAATTGAGGTTGGGTTGAACAAGCTTTCAGTACAAGAGTTCTCTGATATTATTGAAGCAAAAGACAGAAGAAAGGCAGGTAGAGCTGTCCCAGCCTGCGGGCTTTTTCTTACTGAAGTAAAGTATCCCGAAGGTTATTTTGAACGTTCATCATAGTTTATTGATGAAAGTGCAAACCTGTAATTTAGGATAGCGTTTCTTTTTTATTTTATTTCGGAACCTCAGTATGGATAATCAGGAAATAAAGAGTGGGCAGATTGTAGATTTGGGAATCCTCAAGAGGATTTTCAGATTCGTAAAGCCGTACATCAAAACCTTCTACTTCCTGGCTTTTCTCACACTATCGCTTGGAATTTTAGCCCCACTTCGCCCGTTTCTAACCCAAATTGCGATAGACGATTATGTAGCCGTTAATGACTTTAATGGATTATTTCGGATGACGTTAATCCTATTTGGGCTATTATTTGTCCAGGCGGCCGTTCAGTACCTTCATACTTACTTTTCCGGATGGTTAGGCCAGTCCGTAATTAAAGACATCAGGGTAAAGCTATTTGAACATCTCATGGATCTAAGGCTGAAGTTTTACGATAAAACAGCCATAGGTAGATTGGTGACCCGAAACGTATCTGATGTAGAAACTCTGGCTAATGTTTTCAGCGAGGGCCTGGCTGCAATGCTGGGAGATCTGCTTCAACTGGTTTTTATTCTTGGATTTATGTTTTATATCGATTGGGAGTTAACCCTGGTATCACTTTCCACATTACCAATCCTAATTTTAGCAACATACATCTTCAAAGAAAAAATAAAAGTGGCTTTTAATGAGGTGCGCTCGGCAGTGGCCAATCTAAATTCTTTCGTTCAGGAGCACATCACCGGAATGAATATCGTTCAGATCTTCAATAGTGAAAAGACAGAGTTTGATAAGTTTGAAGCCATCAATGAAGAGCATAAAAAAGCAAACATCCGATCCGTGCTTTATTATTCTGTCTATTTTCCGGTAGCAGAAGTCATATCAGCTACAGGTATTGGTTTACTGATTTGGTACGGAGGTAAGAATACACTTGATGGAAATATTTCACCCGGGGTACTGATTGCTTTTATTATGTACATCCAGATGTTTTTCCGGCCCATCAGAATGATTGCAGATCGATTCAATACACTTCAATTAGGTATTGTAAGCTCTGCCAGGATTTTGAAACTGCTGGACAGCAAGGAGAATATGACCAATGAAGGTGATATAAAACCAAAAGCTTTAGAAGGCCGGGTCAAATTTGAAAATGTTTGGTTTGCCTACAATAATGATGATTATGTACTTAAGGATATTTCTTTTGAAGCCAAAGAAGGAGAAACCATTGCATTTGTGGGAGCTACCGGTGCAGGTAAATCCTCAATCATAAATCTCATGAACCGATTTTATGAGCATCAAAAAGGAAACATACTAATTGATGATGTTCGGGTTGAAGATTACGAACTCAAAGGACTAAGGCAGAATATCGGATATGTATTACAAGATGTTTTCTTATTCTCCGATACCATATACAACAACATTACACTTGGTGCCTCAATAGATAAATCTAAAGTGGTTCGAGCAGCTGAACTGGTCGGGGCACTAAAGTTTATAGAAAAGCTACCGGGAGGTTTTGAATACAATGTTATGGAAAGAGGTTCAACGCTTTCTGTTGGACAGAGGCAATTGATTTCTTTTGTAAGAGCAGTGGTCTATGACCCAAAAATTATAATTCTGGACGAAGCGACTTCTTCAGTTGATACGGAGACGGAAGAAATGATACAGGATGCCATTGAAAGGTTAATGAAAGGAAGAACATCTATCGTTATAGCGCATAGATTATCGACCATTCAGAAAGCAGATAATATCATCGTTTTAGATAAGGGTGAGATAAAAGAAAAAGGGCAGCATAGCGATTTATTAAGTAAAGATGGATATTATGCCCAATTGCATAAGATGCAATACAAAGATGCGTTAGAAGTGAAAGTATAAATAAGTCTCATTTTCTTTCGTTATTTTCACTTCAGGAGTATGGTTGTTTGTAGTGTATTGCATTGTTGTGAATATGCAGTAATGGGATTATTACGTTACTTTTGCTCAGGCGACCGTAGAAAAGTAGCTTATTTGATGCCAAAAGCGATTTGCTGTTTTTTTTTATTTGTTTGCGGGCTTCTGATCTCAGATGCCTGTAACGCACAGTTTAGGAATAGTCCCAAAAGACTTATTAAGCGTGTTGAAAAATACAGCTGCCCTATTCTTTTCCGCTCCAATGATACACAAGGTATTGGAGTGAAGGTCGGCGACCCTATTGGTGTAACCTATAAAAATTATTTCAGAAAAAGATTTGCATTCGAAGTGGCCGTTGGGTTTGCCGCTGCAGGCTTCTATTCTAATTTTCTCGAAGAAGAGTTTTTAAATTTAAATCCCGCCGATTTTGAAGGAGACTCCTTAATTTTTTTAAATAGAGATATCCGTACATCTGCTGCATTGCAGTTGCGTATTATTATGCACAATCCATTACCAGCAGGGATAACAGGCGATACCGGAGTGGACTGGTATGTCGGCTTAGGTATTAACACCAGGTATCTTGATGTAGAGTATCAATTTCAGGTCGTTGATAATTTAGATCCTATTGATCTAAATGTACAAGAATCGAGAGAAGATTTCTTTTTGTATGGCCCGGAGGCCATTCTTGGTTTAGAGTATGCCATCAGAAGACTTAGAGTGACTTCCTTTATAGAAGGAAGCTATTTCTTGAATCTGGATCAAATTGATAGCGATACGAGATTCTACGGAGCGATGGGCTTTCGCTACATTTTCTAATCCTCTAGAACTTCTTCGGACTGAAGTTGCTTTTCATATAATTCACTGTAAGTACCTCCTTTTTCAAGCAATTCGTCATGAGTTCCTTGTTCCACAATCTCCCCATTATCCAATACAATAATTTGTTCCGCCAGCTTTGCTGAAGAAACCCTATGAGAGATGATCATGGTGGTCTTTCCTTTCATAATTCTTTTCATACTATTCAGAATAGTGTTTTCTGTTTTAGTATCGACTGCGGAAAGACAGTCATCAAGAATGAGAATTTTAGGTTTTCTGGCCACAGCCCTGGCTATGGAGACTCGCTGTTTCTGCCCTCCGGAAAGTGTTATGCCACGTTCGCCCAAAACAGTTTCAAAGCCTTTCGGGAATCGTTCTATATTCTCCAGAAGATCAGCATCTTCTGCGGCCTTAATAATTCCCTCTTCATCAATCTTCTCATCAATTCCGAAGGAAATATTAGCACCAATAGTGTCGGAGAAAAGAAAAACATCCTGAGGCACATAGCCAATTTGTCTCCTCAAGCTGGAAAGACTATAATCCTTAATATCAATTCCATCAATTGTTATGTTGCCGCTTGTAGTATCGTATAACCTGCACGTTAAATTGGCGATTGTACTTTTACCAGAACCAGTCGTTCCAATAATAGCTATAGACTCTCCGGGACTGACTGTAAAAGAGACTTTCTTAACGGCATGAATTCCAGAATCGGGATATACGAAATCAATGTTATTGAATTCAATTTGACCGGAAATTTCTCTGGAAAGATCTTTTTGTGAAATAATATCATTTTTGGTTTCAAGAAACTGGTTGATCCTTCTTTGAGATGCTGATGCTTGTTGAACGATACTGGTTACCCATCCCAAAGAAGTTACTGGCCAGGTCAGAAGGTTTACATAAATGATGAATTCTGCGATATTACCAGTGGTTAGCTCTCCCGTAATCACTTCAGCCCCCCCTATAAAAACAGTCAGCACCGTACTCAAGCCTATAAGGAATAGCATTAAGGGATAGAAGAGGGCGTGTACAAAAGCCAAACGGATGGATTTTCCTTTGTAGTTATCGCTTTGTCTGGCAAAACTCCTGGAAGTATCCGATTCCCTGGCAAAAGCCTTGATCACCCTGATCCCGGAAAAAGATTCCTGTACGAATGTAGAAAGGTCGGAGAGGCTTTCCTGGATTTCTCTTGATCTTCTATTTATAATGTTGTTTACATAGTAAATACTTATAGACAATAAGGGAAGAGGTATTAAAGCATAAAGTGAAAGTCTGGTGTTAACAGATATCATATAAGGTATCACGAGCAGGAAGAGCGATAATAGGTTGATGCCATACATAATTGCAGGCCCTACGTACATTCTCACCTTATTTACGTCTTCCGAGATTCTGGCGATAAGATCACCTGTACTATTCTTTCTGTAAAAAGAGAGGGGCAGACTTTGGTAGTGGTTATATATTTCGTTTTTCAGATCAAACTCAATTCTGCGCGACATTACAATGATGGTCTGACGCATAAAAAAAAGAAAAATTCCCCTAATTAGTGCAAAAACAAGGATGGCAACACCTGCGATAACTACGCTTTCACCAAAAACACTATATAATTGATTGTCTAAAACAGAGCCTTCAAAAAGGTGATAGAGGTCAATGGTGTCTTTAACCAGGTTGAAAGCTTCTCTGATCACCTGCGCGGGTAGAATTGCAAAAATATTTGAAGCAATTACAAATAAGGTTCCTAGCAAAAGGCGATACCGGTATTTGTAAAAATATTTGTTTAGAAACTTTAGATCTTTCACAGAATTAGGTCAACGCTCTATAATGAAAATGGTTTATTTGCCGTAAACGGTTGCATTGGAATAAATACTAAAAAAAATTACTTTTGCCACGCCTTTTTAGCCGGAAGATTTTCAAAAATATAAATTTTAACCTACCAGCGTAATATGTCTGAGTTGAAAGAGAAAATAGAAACAGAAAGCTTTTCAGTATTCGATCAAATTGAGAAAATGGGCCATGAGCAGTTGGTTTATTGTCATGATGAAAAATTAGGCTTAAAATCAATTATTGGGATCCATAATACTACCCTTGGTCCGGCACTTGGTGGAACCAGAATGTGGGATTATGCTACTACTGAAGAAGCCGCGATCGATGCACTAAGACTTTCAAGGGGAATGACCTTCAAAGCAGCTATTACCGGACTCAATATTGGAGGAGGAAAAGCTGTAATCATTGGAAATCCCAAACTCAAGAATGAAGTATTCATGAGAAGGTTTGGGAAATTTGTCGATAGCTTGGGTGGAAGATACATTACGGCTGAAGACGTCAATATGAAGACCCTGGATATGGAGTACATTTCCATGGAAACCAAACACGTCACTGGTTTGCCTCAGATAAAAGGAGGAAGTGGAGATCCTTCTCCCGTAACAGCTTACGGGGTTTACATCGGTATGAAGGCTACAGCTAAAAAAGTATGGGGTAAGGACGATTTGACCGGAAAGCGAATAGGTGTGCAGGGGATGGGGCAAGTTGGAGGTTATCTTGTCGACCACCTTGTGAAAGAGAATTCAAAAATATATATCACTGATATTGATGAATCTAAAACTCAAAGAGTAGTAGATAAGCATGGTTCAGCAGTAAGCGTGATCAGCCAGGATGAGCTTTTTGATCTGGATATGGATATATATGCTCCCTGCGCTTTAGGTGCTACCTTAAATGATGATACCATCCCGAAGCTCAAATGCGAAATAGTTGCAGGTGCTGCAAATAACCAACTGAAGGAGGAATTAAAGCACGGTAAAGCACTCATTGATCGGAATATAGTTTATGCTCCTGATTTTTTAATTAATGCCGGGGGGCTGATCAATGTTTATATGGAACATCTTGGCGGCTACAAGCAAGAGTTGGCTTACCTGGAAGCTGAAAAAATCTATCAAACTACGATTGATATTCTCGATCGCGCAGAGAAAGAAAGTAAAACAACCCAGGAATCAGCGATGGAAATAGCTATAGAAAGAATAGAAAAAGTAGGTATGCTTAAGCTCCCGTTTTCAGCTAGTTAAGTTCAAAATTTAGTTTATTGCCCAGTCTTACGTAATTTGACCTCATGTTAAGTCGAAGGTATCTTCGCATCAAAGCGATGCAATCCCTTTATGCATTTTATCAATCTGAAAGAGCCGAGTTCGAATTGGGTATCTCAGATCTGGATATACCCAACCCTAAGCGTAAAGCTGAGATTGGAAAACTATTGTCTTTTGATAGGTCAAAAGGATTCATCAGAAAGAATAGTATTGACTTGGATATACAACTTCAAAAGCCTGAAGAAGAGGCACTTGAAGAATTTATTTCCAATCTTAAGAAAGGTATAAATAAAGATATTCTAAACCTTCGAAAGCAGATGCTTAAGGCCGCTGATAAGATTTCAGATCATTATGTGTGGCTTATTGAACTACTGAAAGAATTGGCCCGAGCCGAAGAAGTCTTTTTATCAAAAAGAAAAGAAAAAGCTGCTCAAACGGGTATTATAAAAGTTGAAAACAAGAGATCGCTGAATGATAACCTTATCATTAAAAGCCTTAAGAGTACAGAATTAATTGAAAGCGAGATCATAAGAAAATCGATTAGTTGGGAAGGAGATTTTGATACGGTGATCCGATGGTACAAGGATTTGGTTTTCAGTAATGATACTTACCAGGAATACCTGAGAAATGCTGACGCAACTTTTGAAACGGATAAAAGCGTTTTACTCTATATCGTCAAGAATATCATTTTTAAGTCAGAACCTATCGATGATTTCTTTTCAGAAAAAATATTAAACTGGGAAGAAGACAGAGATATCCTTAAGAGTCTACTTGTTAAGAGCATTAAAGATTCAAACTCGGATCAGGAAGATTTTGAGTTGGCCGAGCTTTCATATAATCTCGAAGATGATCTGACTTATTTTGAAGAGATTTTTGATAAGACGATCGATAAAGAAAATGAACTGGATGAATATATTTCGGAGAAATCCCGGAATTGGGATAAAGACCGTTTTGCCATATTAGATCATATAATTTTAAGAATGGCCCTCTGTGAAATGTTACATTTTTCCAGTATTCCCGTTAAAGTAACTATAAACGAATACATCGAGATATCGAAAAAATATAGTACGCCAAAAAGCCGTCAGTTTATAAATGGTATCTTAGACGTTCTTTCTAAAGAATTGAAAGAAAAAGGTCAGTTAAGAAAAAGTGGTAGAGGATTATTAGATAATAAATAGCTATGAGTAATAAAGGAAGTGCATTTTTAGCTTTTTTAGCAGGAACAGTTACAGGAACAGTGTTGGGCGTGCTTTTCGCTCCTGACAAAGGTTCCAATACACGAGATAAGTTGTCATACCAACTCGATCATTACCGAAAAAAACTGGATGAATTAGTTCAGGAGCTTGTTGATAATGATATAAACCTCCCGGAATCAGAGGCAAGATCAAAAGGGCAACAAGTGATTACCGATGCTAAGCAAAAAGCAGAGAAACTTCTTGATGATGTTGATAATTTAATCGGACAGATTAAAAACCAATAGTTCTGTTATTGACCTGTTAAAGTATTTTTTAAACATATAAGCGAATTATTTATTAATTATTTTTGTAATACAGTAATTGAATTAAAAATTAGCACACACTCGGAATTATGAAGAATTTATTAATTATTTTAAGTGCATTTGCACTAATTTTTACATCATGCAGCTCCGACTTGGAGAAGAGGGTTGCAGATTTGGAAAGGAGAACGGCAACCTTAGAAAGAGGAGGAACTTCTGCCGCAAATAGTATTTCAGGAACGAATTCTATTGCACAACCGGTTTCAACTAACCCAAGCATCTCCACTGCTTCTAACGCTGCTCCAGAGACAAAGCCTGATGGGCCTGTACCTACTTTCGCCTTTAGTAAGGAATCACATGATTTTGGAACCATTCAAGAAGGGGATGTCGTAAATGAAGTATTTACATTCACCAATAATGGAGAAGCGCCTTTAATTATTGAAAGTGCTAGAGGTTCTTGTGGATGTACTGTACCACAATGGCCTAAAGATCCTATACCTGTTGGAGGAACCGGAGAAATACAAGTAAGTTTTAATAGTAAAGGAAAGCCTGGTGTTCAAAATAAAACGGTAACGATTACTGCTAATACTTACCCTAAAATCACTAAGCTTTCTGTGAAAGCTAACGTTCAGAAGGCTGAAACAACAACTGCTTCAACATCTGGTCCTGTTAAAAACTAAACAGATTTCAAACGATCTTTAAAAGAAGGTTTGGCCTTATGGTCAAACCTTTTTTTTATTTTAGCGCTCGAATATTTTAAAGTAACGTAGCACGTTCAATCTTTTCTAAACAAATAATTAATGACAAGTATATTACTTCAGGCTGGTGGCACCTTCGACTACTCTCAGATTGTATTTTTTCTTTTGATCGGTGTGGTTATCTATTTTTTCATGATCAGACCTCAGCAAAAAAAGCAAAAGGATCAAAAAAAATATCTTGAAGAGCTTAAAAAAGGAGATCGAGTGGTGACCATAGGTGGCTTACACGGAAAGGTGTTTGCGGTTGAAGAAAACGAAATCGTAATGGAGGTCGATAAAGGAATGAAATTACGATTTGAGAAAAGTTCTGTTTCTTTAGATTTGAGTAAGAAGGCAAACGATACCAAGTAGAGATATTGATACAGCGCCAATTATTATTGCGTGGAATCTCCAAACTTTTTCTTTTCGGTAGGAAAGGGAATTGGAAGATTATAATACTCTGTTTTTTTGGGGCTGGCACATTCTGGTTTTTCAATTCTCTCAATAAAGACTATACCACCAGAATAAATTATCCGATAAAGTTTATTTATAATCAGGATAGCACTATTGTAATAGGCGAACTTCCTTCAAAGATTAGGATGGAAGTTTCTTCAGGAGGTTGGGATATTTTAAGAAAAAGTATTGGGTTCGATATTGATCCCATTGCTATAGAACTTAGAAATCCCACCGAGATAAAATACCTTACAAATACTACACTTTTACCGATTGTATCAGAGCAGATTACAGAACTTTCTGTCAATTATATAGCTGTTGATACCTTGTTTTTTGATATTCAAAATATTCGTTCCAGGCTGGTTTTGCTGGAACTGGACACTTCGGGATTGACTATCGCAGAAAACCATGATATTGTGTCTGATCTTGTTCTGAAGCCGGATACTATAAAATTATATGCTCCGGAATCGATGATCGATACCCTTGATGCCTTTGCGGTACGCTATAGCGAAAATGACATCAGCTCTGATGTAGAGGTGGATATCATGATCAATCTTCCTTTTCCGCGATATAATATTGCTGATCCGGAAAAAATAAAGCTTTCGTTTAATGTTAGGAGGTTCGTAGAAAAATCTTCAGATATTAAAGTAGATCTTGTTGATTTCCCGGAGTCTTTTGCTACCGATTCGATTGAAAAAATAATCCAGTTGAAATTTATGATCCGGGAAGATTCTTTATCGAAGTTCAATGATTCATCTTTTGTAGTTCGAGCACGTTTTGAAAACTTTAATTTTTCGGATTCTACAGTCATACCAAGAGTTGTTGAAATGCCTTCTTTTGTGAAGGAGCTATCTTTTGAAAATCCCCAGTTAACGTTTAAATGAGGAAAGCTCTTGAAATAGGAGTTACTGGTGGAATAGGTTCAGGCAAAAGCCTGGTATGCCATATTTTTTCTAGTCTACGTATTCCTGTTTACTCAGCTGATGATCGAGCAAAGAGTTTAATGAATGAAGACTCTGAACTTCGGAATCAGATTAAGACGGCTTTTGGAGAGCAATCCTACTTAGAAGGGGGTAATCTAGATAGAGCCTATCTGGCCAAATTAGTCTTTTCAGATCAAAAAAAAGTAAAGCAGCTAAATGCTTTAGTTCACCCCGCAGTACGGAGTGATTACAAGAGATGGTCTTCAACCAAGCAGAAATATCCTTACCTGATCAGAGAGGCTGCTCTCATGATCGAATCGGGTATTTATAAAGATCTGGACTATTTGATACATGTGAAGGCACCTGAGGACTTACGGGTTCAAAGAATAGAAAAACGTGATCCACAAAGGTCCAGGGAAGAAATAAAAAACATCATTAGCAATCAGTTATCAGATCGGGATAGGGACGAAAAATCGGATTTTGTTATAAGCAATTCAGAAAAAACCTTGCTTATCCCTCAGGTTCTTGAGCTTCACAAAGTGTTCATCAAACTTCAACGGGGAGCTTAATTTGATCCAAGTAGAATTTCATTCTACTGCCGTTTTGATCTAATAGTTCTATTTTATCGATCCGATCCAACTTATGGTTATAAAAGACTTCAAAGAGCTCATCGCTGTATCGATATAGGTTTATTTTGTAGCCGTAATATCGGATAGACATTACGAAAGAGCCTTCTTGATAGAGCAGTGAGATTTGTTTGCTCAGCGACTGATTAAAGAATTTGCTGTTAGAAGATTCCATCTAAAGTTAATCTACGAAAAAATCAAGAAGGATTTTAGCGTCACAGAATGAAGAAAATAAAAAAGCCAGTCACTCAATGTAACTGGCTAATTTTAAGGGTGGAAGACCGGGCTCGAACCGGCGACCCTCGGTACCACAAACCGATGCTCTAACCAACTGAGCTACAACCACCGTGTTCCAAAAGGAATGCAAAAATACGACTTCTGTTCTAAATGAAAAAATTGCGAAGCTCTTTCTTATCCAGAATAACTGCATATCTTAATTTTCTAATTTATTTTCAATCTAGAAGTGAAGAAAATCACCCTGTATTTACATAGAGTATTCGGGTTTTCTAAAACGGAAGCCAGAGGCTTCCTTGTACTTGTTTTTCTCTGTATCATACTAAACCTTATTCCTGTTCTAAAGCCCCTATTTGAAGGTCAAAATGAAAGGGTACTTTCAGAAAAGGATGAAATGGAGTTTCAAAAATTTATCAATGAAATAGAACAATCCATTCAACCTATTGATGCGAAGAAGTCAGAAATAAAGTTATTTGTATGGGATCCGAACAAGATTTCTCAGGCGGATATGGCCAAGCTTGGAATAAGGAAAAAGGTTTCAGAAACGTTGATCAACTACAGGAATTCAGGAGGTCAGTTTTACAAAAAAGAAGACTTGCTTAAGTTATACGGACTTGATTCAGTTACTTATTTAAGAATAGCCCCTTACGTTTTCATTGACAATTCACTTGTTAACAGAGGTACTCCTGATAAGAATAGAGCGAATAGAAGTGCAATACTTGATATTAATAAGGCCGACTCGCTCAAATGGACGAATTTGAGAGGTATTGGTTCGGTATTATCATCGAGGATTGTAAAGTATAGAAATTTGCTTGGGGGTTATCATAGTATCGATCAGCTCTATGAGGTTTATGGTCTCGATTCCGCGGTCATAAAGAGTATTTTTCCACAATTAGTCATATCAGATAGTAATTCTATAAACAAAATTAATTTGAACTTCGCTTCATATGAGCGTTTAAGGGATCATCCTTATATCAATTCAATTTCAGCAAGAAAAATTGTTTCCAAACGCACAATTGACGGCTCCTTCGAAAATATAGAAGAGATTAAGCCGTTAATCGACGGAAAAGATGAATGGGAGAAAATCGAGCCCTACATCACCCTTAATAACGAGATACCTTAACTTCTACCGGTTAAGGTTTTATTAATCTGGGGACTAGTCCAATAAATAATTCTTTCTAAGTAGTATATTGTTACAATGCAGCAAATTCTAAAGACGTACCTGAAAAGGTTAACCAACCTGTCTGCAAATAATAAAACGCTTGTTTTACTGAGGTTGCTCTCAGATCAGCATATCGATATCCATGACTTTGACTTTGTTGAAAACAAGCCCTCTTTTTCCATTATTGAAGATTTGCTTTCGGGAAAAGGGAAAATCAAAGTTTCCGCGGTAGCTGATAGTCGCGATAAAACGGTTAACACCATTACGAAAAGACTACATCGTTTAAAGCGGATTGAAAAATTCATTTATGAAGAAAGAGGTTCGAAAGATTTATATGTAGGGTGGCCGTTCGTTTGGGGACAATTATCCGATGGAAACCCCGTAAGGTGCCCGTTACTATTTTTTCCCGTTGCTATAGAAAATGATGGAAAGCATTGGCATCTCGAAGTACGTAAAGAAGTCAATATCACCTTCAATAAAACCTTTTTACTGGCCTATGCCCACTATAATCAGGTAAAGATTGAAGACGAGCTATTGGAGTGGGTTTTGGACGGGAGTGAAAAAGACAGTACTATAATACGAACTATTCTGTACCAACTTTTAAAAGAAAGTCCTGTAGAACTGAATTTCAACCAGGAAATCTTTATTGATAAACTCAACGATTTTAAAGAGTTCAAAAAAGACGATTACCTTTCAGCAACAGCCTTGGGAGAACTCAAACTTATACCCGAAGCGGTTTTGGGTATATTTCCCCAAGCAGGTTCGCACTTAGTTCCTGATTATCTAAGCTTACTTGAAGATTCTACTATTCCCGATCTTGAGGAGTTTTTTGCATCTAAGACAAATACGCCCGAAGAGACCCCATTTAGTCCTTTCTTTCATAACTACCTGAATAAGGTTAAAGAAGAGCAGACCTATGCTCCTTATCGATTGGATGGGTATCAGGAAAATGCTTTAAAAGCAGCTAAAGAAGGTAATTCTATTGTTATCCAGGGACCCCCTGGCACAGGTAAATCTCAATTGATCTGCAACCTCATTTCTGATTACCTGGCTAATGGAAAAAATGTTCTGGTCGTATCTCAAAAAAGGGCTGCACTCGATGTTGTTTACAATCGGCTGGATAAAAATGAGTTTTCGGATTTCGTTGCCCTTGTACATGATTTCAAAAGTGATAGAAAGTGGATTTATGAGAAAATAGCTACTCAGATTGAAAAACTCTATGAATACCGGATGAAAAACAATAGCCTTGATGCTATTGAATTGGAAAGGAAATTTTTAGCCCTGAGTAGATCTATTGACAGGATTACGGAAGAGCTGGAAGAGTACAAAAGCGCTCTCTTCGATGAATCAGAGGCAGGTATTTCAGCGAAAGAACTTTATCTATCCAGTAGCCCATTGGAAGATTTTGTGGATTTAAGACAGCAATACAGAGCTTTAAAAATTCCAGAGAGCGAGGATTTCCAGAGAAGGCTTGAAATTTTCACTGAGTACAGCGGAAAACTTGACAGGCCTGATTATCCATGGAATAATCGTAAATCATTTAGCGGTTATTCTATAAGTGACTTTAAGATCATCAAAGAATATATTGATGAGGTATTTCAATACCAACTGGATATTGGAACGAAAACAAAAGAGATCGTTCATACTGAAATTGATCTTGAAACTGCCAAAGAGGTCTATCAAAAGAACGAAAAAATAGATGAGCTTTTAGAGCTAATTAAAGACGACCGGGTTTTTGAGTTTTTCAAAATTATAGCCCGCTTTCGTGATTCTGAAACCGACCTCTTATGGCTTGCCAACACAGAACGGATCATAAATGAGTGTTTTAAGGGCGTAGGGCCTGAGCATTCCCTGAAAGCAGAGGACTTAGGCAGATTTCAGGAAGCCTTACAACGCGGAATGAATGCCAGGAAAAATCCCTTTAGCTGGTTTACATGGCGTTTCTTTTCAAAGGATAAAATATTTGTTAGCAGAGTGATCGTAGCTAACGGATTGAAGAACAATAAAGCCGGCTTCGATACGCTGGTCAAGAAAATTGACAATAGGCTCAACCTCGAGCACTATCTGACTAAGCTAAAAGACAAACAATGGCTTACGGACTTACCGAATACCTTAAATAAAGCAGATTTTCAAACATGGTTTTTTTACCAGAAAAAGGCTTTAAATGCAAAAATAATTTATAGCTCAATCAGAAATCTAAAGGAATACTTTAATTTAAATAAACTTGATAAAAATGATTTCGCGATATCAGTAAATGAATTATTAAGCGTTTTTTCAGGTGTTTCGGAAAAGTATAAAGACTGGACGAAGTATCTGACGAATTCGGAGATCAGTTTTATTCTGGACGATGTAACAAATACAGAGCGCTTAAAAGATACTTTAGAAAAGGATTTCGACAGTCTATGTGATTTCGACAAGATCAAAGAAAGCTTTGCTACCCACGAACAGGAGATTATTGATAAAATCTTCGAAAAAGTAGAAAAACCTAGCCCACAAAAGGTTATTGACCTATTCCGAAACAGCCTGAAACTTTCCTGGGTAGAACATATTGAATCGAAATATCCTGTACTTCGAAATGTCTCTTCTTTACAGCAAAAGAAAACCATTCAGGAATTAAAGGATGCGGTAGAGGAAAAAAAGAAAATAAGTAAGTCACTCGTGCTGCTCAGGAATAGGGAGAAAACCTATAAGAATGTAGAATATAATCGGTTGAATAATCTTGTAACCTACCGGGATTTACAACATCAGGTAACTAAGAAAAGGAAAGTATGGCCTGTCAGAAAGCTTATTTCTACGTTTAGTGAAGAGTTATTTGATCTCATCCCATGCTGGATGGCTTCACCCGAATCTGTGTCTGCTGTATTTCCTATGAAGTCTATGTTCGATCTGGTTATTTTTGATGAAGCTTCACAGTGTTTTACAGAAAGAGGTCTGCCCGCCATGTATCGGGGTAAGCAGGTTATTATAGCTGGTGATGAGAAGCAACTTCGCCCTAATGATCTTTACAGTGTGCGGTGGGATAATGAAGATTCCGATGAATCCATTCCGGAACTGGAAATTGAATCTTTATTGGACTTAGCATCCAGATATTTACCGAACATTCACTTACAAGGACACTACAGGAGCAAGCGATTAGAATTGATCCATTTTTCTAATACCAACTTCTACGATAACAGGTTGAATCTGCTGCCGGATTTTGAGGATGTAAATGATCCTTCTGCACCAATCGAATACCATAAAATTGACGGTGTTTGGGCTCAGAACCAAAACTTAAAAGAAGCTGAATACATTGCGAAACTTGTAAAAAAAATATCTCTGGAAGAGCCTGCCAAAGAAATTGGTATTGTAGCGTTTAATGCCAAACAACAGTATGCTGTAGCGGAACTTTTGGATGATGTCTTCTCAGAAGAAAATATTCCGATTCCGGAGAGTTTAATCATTAAAAATATTGAGAATGTTCAGGGTGACGAAAAGGATATCATCATTTTTTCTATCGGATATGCGCCTGATGAAAAAGGAAGATTCACAATGCAATTTGGCTCTCTAAATACCGAAGGAGGAGAAAATAGACTGAACGTAGCGGTCAGTAGGGCTCGAGAAAGAGTGATTGTAGTATCATCTGTATTGCCTTCTGAACTTCGGGTAGATGACACTAAAAATATTGGACCAAAGCTTTTGAAGAAGTATCTGGAATATGCCAAGTCAATTTCTGAAGGTCAAAGAATTAATAATACTTTACAAACCAAAGACCCTTCCGGCCTGGTGAAATTAAGTGCGAAACTGAGTGATTTAAGTAAACGATTTGAAGCTGCCACTTTTACAGGGGAGCTGCCTTTTTCGGACTTAACTATTCGGTACAAAGAAAAATTTGCCGGTGTAATCCTTACGGATGATGACACGTATTTCAGCAGTATCACGATAAAAGATCCTTATGTATACACTCCTTTAACTCTAAAGCATAAAAACTGGGTTTTTGAGCACTTCAATAGCCGGACCTTTTGGATCAATAGGAAAACAGAAGAAGAGAGAATGGACCGTTTTCTGAACAGGTGTATTGAAAAGGTGGATGGAGAAGGCTAGTGCCCATATTAAAGGTTTACACCAATTACTCGTTCTAAGAAGTTTTTTCAGATTATTTGACAAAAAAAATACTACCTATACTTTTTTAGTATAAGATCATAAGCTTGTCTTTAGACTTATGGATATATTTGCGGCATTTTTAAATTATAATTTAAATTCAATGAAAAGCTTAAGATGTCTATTTTCTTTATGTCTAATTTTTGCTCTATTCTGTTTAGTTAATTGTGGAGATGGGGAAGAAGATATGCTACCTCCGGTTGAAGAGAATGTAAAGGTTTCTTTCCAAAGTCCATCGATGGAGGTCTCTGAAAGTGCTACTTCTATTTTCATCCCTTTGTTATTGGAGGGGGCTAGCGATAAAGAAGTTTTTGTGACTTACCAAGCATCAGGTACTGCTGATTTTCCTACTGATGTCACACCTCTAACTAGTACAACTTTTATTGTTCCTCCTGGAGCAACAGCATTTAATATAGAGATGCTTGTAATAGAAGATAATACATTGGAAATAGAAAGCGAATCACTTGTAATCGAACTGATCAGTGTTAGTGATGGAGGAGAATTGGGTGAGCAAAAGACACATGAGTTACGGATATCTCCAGATGATGTGGCCTTGGTTACATTTGCACAAGAATCTACTACGGTAAGGCAAGGTCAAAATGTAGAAGTAGCTATAAATCTTTCGAGGCCACATACTGAAGACTTACAAATACGGGTGGTTATAGATTCAGATATGGATCTTCAGAGAAACTATCTTTATCAACGTGATGACGAGGTAATCATCCCTGCTGGAGAAACTTTTGGTATTCTAACGTTACGCGAAAACTTTTTCTATGAGGAAATGCCACTAGGTGAAGTAGCACAACTTTCGATTTCTAGAGT
This sequence comes from Bacteroidota bacterium, assembly GCA_039030555.1. Taxonomy (GTDB): domain Bacteria; phylum Bacteroidota; class Bacteroidia; order Cytophagales; family Cyclobacteriaceae; genus JBCCDY01. The sequence goes on along the minus strand of JBCCDY010000008.1, from coordinate 10,594 downwards.
ATTCGAAACCTCAGGAGATTTTGCATCTGGAGTTGTCCTTCATCCAAACGATGAAGAACTAATGCATACTATTAATTTCAGCAATACGGCTAGTGAGGAAGCTTCGCTTACAGCCACCATTACTTGGACTAGTTCAAATAATGATGTTGACTTAGATTTATTTCTTCTTGATATCAATAATGTATCGATTGATTTCTCTACATCTGGAGATATTGATGGTACTGAAACTATTGTTTTTGATAGTGATCTGATTGATGGCGAATATAGCCTGATACTGGATTGGTTTGAAGGTACCGGTACGGCAGATATTGTACTTACTATAACTCCGAATGGAACAGCGTTATGGCAGGGGGGGAGTGACTCCGAGACTATATTTTTTAATGGTGTGTCAGAATCTACTTTAGATGATGCAAATCGTTTAGCTCTTATCTCCAAGTCAGGCAATAGTTATACTGAATAACTATTGCCTCACTTACCATGAGATGAAAGATTTTTTAAGGTTTTTCATCTCATTTGTTTTTTAAACATCTTTTTACGATTAGTGACTTTTCTCTTTCTAGGATTAAGCGATCTCTTTCAATTGCTAACTAAAAGAAATAGGTAAAAACGGAGTTATTCTTTCGAACTCGCCTTCTCAACCATAACACCAATCGATACAACAGAAGGAAGATTATCCACCCTCATGAACTGTTCCATACGAATGGTATAAGTTCCTTCTTTTTCAAACTGATATGACTCCAGTAGTAAAAATCGATGATCAAATAAATCTCCCAATCCATCTCCATAAGGCTTTCCGGTTTTAGGGTCGAACAACTCGAAATTTTTCAGCTCTTTATTTATTACATTACCTTCAGCGTTTTCCATTTCAAATTCCATATACAGGTTTTGAAAGGGGTAAGAAACAGAATTTCTGAGGTTGAAGTAAATATTATAAGAAAGGGAGGGGTCGCTGATGTCAAACTCTAATTCATAGATATTTTCCTTTTCCCATACGGTAGAGGGCACATCTATATTTTTATCAAATACTCTATTTGGATGGCATGATGCCAGTATTAAGAAAATTAGAATAGTAGAGTTCGTACATGTGGATCCGGAGCTCGGGCCGGGTGGTGCGGCACGATGCGAGCGGTGCGCCCGTGCGGATGCTGGGGACGCATGTCAACATCGATCGTGAGTACCGCGCGGCGCGGGAGCTTGCGGACCGGGAGCGGCTGCTCGATCAAGCGGGGCGCATCTCGAAGTTCGGTGGGTGGTCGTTTGACCTCGCGACGAACGAGGTGATGTGGTCGAGTTCGCTCCGGGAGTTGTTTGAGGTTCCGGACGATTTCGAGCCCAGCTACACGGCCGCGGTCGACATGTACAAGCCCTGGTCGGTGCGCGTGCTGCGGGAAGCGATCTCGCAGGCGATTCAGGATCACGCGTCGTACGAGCTTGAACTCGAGGTCACGTCCGCGAAGGGGCGGGACATGTGGGTGCGTGTGTTCGGCGAGCCCGAGGTCGTGGACGGGGTGTGCGTCCGGCTGACGGGGGCGGTGCTGGATATCACGGATCAGCAAGCGGCGAGCGAGGCGATCGAGCGGACTTCGATGGTGCTTTCTGAGACGAGCATGCTCGCGGGTGTTGGCGGCTTTGAGCTTGATCCTGCGACGCGGTGCCTCGCGTGGTCGACCGAGGCCAAGGACGTGCTGCCGTTCGATGTTTCCGGTCAGGCACTGCTGGAGACTTTCCTAGGGTCTGTTGCGAGACGGGACCGCGAGGACTTGCGCAGCGCGTTCACGACATGCCTGAGCACGGGTGAGCCCTTCGACCGAGAGGTTCGCATTCTGACGGAGGGTGCGGGTGATTCATGGTTCCGGATTATCGGGACGTCGCGGGGAACGACCTCGGGCGTGACCGGGCTCGTGGGCGTGGTGCAGAACATCACCGAGCAGAAGCGGTCGCACCTCAGGCTGCGCGAGATGACGCGGGCGGCGGAGGACGCGAACCGCGCGAAGAGCGATTTCCTTGCGAACATGAGCCACGAGATCCGCACGCCGATGACGGCGATTCTGGGCTTTGCTGACACGCTCGCGGAGGCGGATCAGACGGAGCGGGAACGAGCGGACGCGGTCCGGACGATCCGGCGGAACGGCGAGCACCTTCTCGAGATCATCAACGACATTCTGGATATGTCGCGCATCGAGGCGGGCGGGATGTCGCTTGAGATGATCGACGCGTCGCCCATCGGGGTCGTGAAGGAGGCGTGCGATCTGATGCGCTCGCGATCCCTCGCGAAGGGTGTGGCGTTCGGGCTGGAGCTGAAGTCTCCGGTGCCGGAACGCGTGGTTACAGACCCGACGCGTCTGCGACAGATCGTGATCAACCTCGTGGGCAACGCGGTGAAGTTCACCGATGAGGGGTCGGTGAGGGTTGTCGTGTCGTGCGAGGGACCGGAGACGCGGACGCGGCTTCGCATCGATGTCATCGACACGGGCCTCGGCATGACCGAGGAGCAGCAGAAGAAGCTTTTTCGGGCGTTCTCGCAGGCGGACGGGTCCATGTCGCGCCGGTTCGGAGGCACGGGGCTCGGTCTGCGGATCAGCCTGTCGCTCGCGGAGATGCTGGGCGGCACGATTGAGGTCTCGTCGGTGCCCGGCGCCGGGACAACGTTCACGGCGTGGATCGCGTGCGGCGACTGCACCGGTGTTCCGACGGTGGACGCGCTCACGGACGGCGTGTTGGAACCCGGCACCGCTTCGGTCGAGCGGCGACCGGGTGTCGCGGCCGGAACTGCGCGGACGGAGAAGCCGGCTACGCCGCTCGCCGGGTATCGCGTGCTCGTTGCCGAGGACGGGATCGACAACCAGCGACTTATCGCGATGCACTTGAAGCGTGCGGGTGCCGAGCACGTCTTGGTCGAGAACGGGTTGCTCGCGGTTGAGGCCGCGACGAGAGCGAAGGCGGGCGGAAAGCCGTTCGATGTGATCCAGATGGATATGCAGATGCCCGAGCTTGATGGGTACGGCGCAACGCGGCGTCTCCGGAGTGGGGGGTACACGGGACAGATCGTCGCGGTGACTGCGCACGCGATGTCCGGTGATCGTGAGCGGTGCCTGGAAGCCGGGTGCAACGAGTATCTGGTCAAGCCGGTCAACGCGGCGTCGATGATCGAGGCATGCCGACTGGCCCGCGCGGCGGATGGAGGCGAGACCGCGGCTGACGGCGCCTCTGGACCGCCTGAATCAGGTGGTTCTGGGCCTGCTGATGCGTCGGATAGCGGTACCGCGGCATTGGGTAACGGTGTGGATGGCGATCATCCGGGCGGGCAACCGGGCGGTCGCGAGGCAGCTTGATTTCGCGGACTGCGTGCCCCGCGTGAAATGTCGCGGGGCCGAGTCCGGAGAATCCTTGTAGATTCCTGCGAGAGCGACGCAGCGACACGCTGGGCGGTTTGTGCCGCGCGGCTGATGTCGCTTGCGTGAAACCGCACGAGTAGGGCGCGGAGGGCGTTCGCATGCAAGAGTTGGAGGGCGCGGCAGTGGCGCACAAGGAAATCACGGTCGACGAGGTCGAGTCGATTCTGGCCGAGAACGGGTATGAGGTCACCGAGCACGAGCTTGGTGAGGGGGCAAGCGTGCTTCGGATCCAGGATCCGGAAAGCGGGGTCGTGGTGCGCGGTGTGCTCGAAGGCGAGGTGTTGTTTCTGACGCTGAGCTGCGTGAGCGTGCCGCAGGAACGCGTCACCCCGGAGCTTATGTCCCAGATGCTCGCGAGCGATAACGGGATCTCGACGTCGTCGTTCCAGCTTTATTCCAAGCCCGACGGGACGGTCGCGATCACGCTGAACAACTTCTGCAAGCTGCAGGAGTTGGGGGCTGACGATTGCGACGACATCCTGTCGTGCGTGGAGTTCCTGATGGCGGACGTGATCGCGGCACGCGAGCTTGTGGGCGATCTTCGGTGAGACGCGTTCTCGGCCCCTGCCACGCGGCGCTGATTTCCAGCACGGGTGTGGGGCACCGCGAAAGCCGCGCGTGATGGATCCGAACCGTTCTGTGCGGGAAGACGGGTCGGTGCGCGTGGGTGATGCGGGCATGTGTGACATCAATCGATAACGACAGCGGCCACGCCGACGGCGGTGGGCCGCGTGGAAAGGACTCAAGGGATGGGCTTTTTTTCGAACCTGTTCAACCGCTCGTCGCGCGTTGCGAAGGGCCAGGCCAACAAGGCGATGGGCTCGATCGAGGACGCGACGTTCGAGAGCACGGTGAAGCAGTCGGTGCGTGATATGAAGACCGAACTCAACAAGGCGGTCCGGGCGTCTGCCGAGGCCATGAGCAACTACAACCGGCTCGAAGCCGAGTACGCCAAGGCGGAGCGTCAGGCAGAGGAGTGGCAGGACCGTGCGAAGATGGCGATCAAGGCCGGGAACGAGGAGCTGGCGAAGAAGGCGCTCGGGCGGAAGAAGCAGTGCGACGAGCGCGTCGCGAGCATGCAGGGATCGGTGGACATGGCGCGTGCGACGAGCGAGAAGCTGAAGCAGCAGGTGCAGTCGCTTCGCGGCAAGATCGACGAGGCCGAGCGCAACGCTTCAACGCTGATCGCGCGCAGGAACGCGGCGAGGGCGCAGAAGAAGGTTGCCGAAGCGCTCGCGGGCGTGGGTGACGCGGATAACGCGTTCGCGGCGCTGAACGAGTTCGAGGACACCGTCGAGAAGGAAGAGGCGAAGGCCGCGGCGTTCGAGGAGATGGCCGCGACCGGCGGTATGGACGCGGAGCTCGAGGAAGAGTTCGCTGAGCTGAACTCGACCAGCGTGGACGACGAGCTCGCGGCGCTTAAGGCCGAGATGAACGCGTGAGGCGTTCTGCGCGACGGCTTTCGGTGTGCTGTCAGGTTCGGGGCGGCGGAGGGCACGTGAGATGATCTGGCTTGTTCTCGGTTTTCTCGTCGTCGCGTTGATCGTGGTTGTCACCCTGATGGTCCGGTCGGCTTCGGCGAAGCGGTCGGCGGCGGGGGGCGGGGTGGTCGATCGGGAAGTCGCGGATCTCGCCGATCTCGGGCCGCTCGACGCCCGGCGTGGTGACACGGTCTCGGTCATGGGCCGGGGCGCAGACTTCAGCGACCTCGACTTCACGATCGATCGCATCAACCGGTACCAGCAGGGGTCAGATCAATGGGACGAGTTGAGCGGGGTGTACCGCGGTGAACGCGTGTTCCTTGAGGCTTGGCAGGATGACGGCGTGAAGGTGTGCCTCACGGCGGGGGACGCTGAGGTGCCGTGGGCTTCGGTTGGTCTCAGCGAGCAGGATCTGGTGCGGCTCGACGAGGCGGGCGAGCCGGGGTCGACAATCTCGGTGGACGGTGCGTCGTGGGTTTTTGACAGCAGCTTCGAGGTGATGTTCTTTGAGGACGGCCGGGGCGCGGGCGAGGGCTGCTACGTCTGGGAGTTCCTCGAGCGTGACGGACCGCGTTCTTTGACGATCGAGAAGTGGGAAGGCGAGCCGTTTGAGGCGCTGGTCTCGGAGGAGATCGCCCCCGGTGATGTGCGGGTGTTCCGGTCGTAGGGCCGCGGCACATAACACGCTCATCATGCTGCGCGGCAGGATGCTGAGGCTGACGTATCGCTTTACGCTAGTCACTGCGTCTGGCTGCGTTGCTCGGTTGGCTGCTACGCGATGGCAGACCCGTTGCCCGCCTTCTGACGGGTACTGGAAGGCTGGTCGAGGGTTGGGGCTGATTCTGGAGTCTGGTGCTGATGGGCGTGTGCTCATCCGTGTATTATTGAATTGGGGACGAGGAGTTTCGTCGGCAAGTCCGCTTGCACCGAGAGCACGTCGGCTCGGAGGAACCTGCGGATGATGGGGATGTGATGCAAACGAAAGCGCTCGGCGTTTTGGCGGTGGCGATCGTTGCCGTGATCATTCTGACGCTGATGGTCGGCTTCGGTGGTGGGATCGACCGCCGAACGCGGGCGGTCGCGACCGCGGAGATCGAGAACATGCGGGATGCTTCCGCTGCGCTCGAGCGTGAGCGGGCTTCGCTGGAGCGGTATCTCTCCGACGAGCCCGAGCTGTTCGCGGCCGATGGTTCCGACACGGCGTGGCGTGCGGTCTTCGAGCGTGCGCAGAGCGAGCTCGACACGTTGCGATCTGGAACGTTTGCCGAGATGGAGGCCGTGCTCGCCACGAAGGACAGCGAGCAGTCGGGCGCGGTGCAGCGGCTCGCGGCCGAGGTCGCGGCACGGCGTGCGTCGATCATGGCCGAGGTCGGCGGCATCACCGCGGACGCGGCGCGTGTCGCGGCCTTTAAGAAGGAGATGGCGCAGGTTCTTGAGGCCACGCGGTCGGCGGTTGCGACCGTTGGGGATGATGCGCTGTCGGGTGTTCAATCGGTTGTATCCCGCGCGAAGCGGGACTGGCCCGAGCAGCGGGCGGATCTTGAGCGGCGGATTGCGTCGATCGGTCGGGCGGCGGCGGAGATGCGGGATCTGTGGGAGCAGAGTTCGGAGGCGCGGTCGAGGGCGGACAGCGGGGAGGCAACGCCGGCGGACATCCGCCTGCTTGCGGACCGCACGGCCGTGATCCAGCGGCTCGCGGATGAGGTTCGCACCGCGCCGAAGGAGCTCGAAGACCTGGCCGAGCAGCTTTATGTCGCTTGGGACAAGGTGCTGACCGACGTGGTCATCGAGGAAGGGTCGGAGGTTCGATTCAACGCGATTTACAAGCGGGTCAGCACGCGTGTCGAGCCGGGTGAAGCGGGGGCGATGGGCCTTGACGCTGGCGTCACGTTGTTCGGCATCGCTGGGGCGGCGGCTGTCGACGCTGCTGCTGGCGGGTGGGGCGTGGCTGGCTCTGTGCAGGCGGCGTCTGGGCAGCCCGAATCGGTGTCTGGTGGTGCGGCTGGTGGTGCGTCGGGTGTGGGTGAGGACGGGCAGGCTGAGGTCTGGGAAGAGGTATTGCCGCCCGAGCCGATTTCGCAGCAGCAATTCGAGTCGCTGAAGAACAACGTGGGGATGTCGGTCGCGCACAAGCCGGCGGGCAGTTTCGACCATGAGGCAGAGCAGCTTCTACAGCCGGCCGGGTACGCCTACATCGCGGAACCCGGCGAGGCGAACCGGTACGGCCGCTGGGAGAACCGGGGCGGCACGAGCATGTGGGTGTGGTATGGGCAGTATGCACTGATGCGGGATCTTTTCTGGGGCCCGCGGTGGCGGGTGGACCGGAACGACTGGTCGGGTTACAACAGGGCGCGATCGTCGGGGCGGACGTACTACGGCGATGGGAAGTACGGCTCAACCGGGAGCGCGACGACGACGAGCTACGCCGGCAGCCGGTACGTTTCGTCCGGCGGATTCCGCAACTCGAAGTACGTGCAGAGCGGCGGGACGTACCGCGGTTCTCGGTACGAGTCCCGGTCGACCGTTCGGTCGGCGGGGTCGTCTCGGTCGGGCGGCTACAACCGGTCCGGCAGCCGGAGCTCGGGCAAGTAGGGCTTGATTTTGGATGTGACGTTGTGGTCGTGACAAGGTGGTCGTGACGAGGCAGTCGTGACGAGGCAGTCGTGACGAGGCAGTCGTGACGGGGCGGGTGTGACGGGGTGGGTGTGATGGGGCGGCCGGGGTTTGTGTCGCGTTTCGGGCGACGGCTGGCACGGAGAAGGGCAGACGATGGACACGCTGACCAGCATCGGGTACGGGCTTGTCTACATCGCGGTGGGTCTTGCGATGCTGGGCGTCGCGAAGCTGATCCGTGATGTGGTGACGCCGTACAAGCTCGACGACGAGCTGACGGGCAAGGACAACCCGGCGCTCGGGCTTGCGATGAGCGGCTATTTCCTTGGGGTGATGATCGTGTTTCTCGGCGCGGCGCTCGGGCCCGAGCCGGCGACCAGACCGTCCGTGCGTGAGCTCGGGTTCGAACTGCTCACGGTGTGCGGGTACACGCTGGGCGGGGTGGTGCTGCTGAACATCGGCAACGTGCTGCTCGATCGGTGCATCCTCAGCAGCTTCAAGATCCATAAAGAGATCGTTGACGACCGTAACGCGGGCACGGGTGCGGTTGTGTTCGGCAGCTACATCGCGACCGCGATGGTGGTGGCGGGGGCGATCTACGGCGAGGTGACGATCGCGTGGTGGCACGGCGTCGTGAGCGCGCTTGTCTTCTTTGTTCTCGGTCAGGTGACGCTCATTCTGTTCGGGGCGCTGTACCGGCTCATCACCAAGTTTGACCTGCACGCGGAGATCGAGCGGGACAACGTCGCGGCGGGCGTTGCGTTCGGCCTCAGCATCGTCGCGATCGGGATTGTGCTGCTGAAGGCGTCCGGGCAGGACTTCGCGGCTATCGAGATGGCGATCGGAGAGCAGAAGGCCGCGGAGATTGCTGTTGTTGATGCGGCTGGCGCGATGAGCGCCGCGACGTTCGATCCTGAGACCGGTGACCTTATCGTGACCCCGACGGAGAAATGGCGCTACGCACTGGTCGACTTCGGCTACTACGCGGCGGGCGGGTTTATCGTGATCGCGTTGCTCCGCCGGGTGACCGACGCGTTGCTGCTGCCGGGGACGACAATCTTCGAGGAGATCGGCCGCGATAAGAACCTCGCGGCCGCGCTCATCGAGGGCTCGGTCGCGTGCGGCGTTGCGTCGATGGTCTACTTCATGATCTGACGACGCGACCGCCGGCGGCGGGCCCCTCATGGGAAGCACACCGAACAGCGGCGAGGGCCATACGCGGCGGTACGCCTCGGCTCGGCTCGTTCTCGCGGGCTCCATGCTCGTCATGGGCGTTGCGGGGATGATCTACGAGTATGCGCTGAGCGCGCTTGGGAACAACCTGATCGGATCGAGCCACGAACAGATCTTCGTGATCATCGGGCTGATGATGTTCGCGATGGGGGTGGGGGCCGCGGTGCAGCCGCGCATACGCCCGCCGCTGCTCGATAAGTTTCTGTGGATCGAGATCCTGCTCGGCGTGATCGGTGGCCTGAGCGGGCTGATCGTGTACACGGCCTACGGGTACATGGCGTCGTACGAGGTGGTGCTGTATGCCGTGGCTCTGGTGATCGGGCTCCTTGTGGGCTTCGAGGTGCCGCTGCTGATCAGGATCAACGAGTCGTATGCGGGCGAGCTTCGGTCGAACCTCGGGCAGATTCTCTCGATGGACTACATCGGTTCGCTTGGCGGGGCGTTGCTCTTCGCGTATGTCCTGCTGAGCCGCGTTCCGCTTGCGCAGATATCGCTGGCGGTGGGGCTGGTGAGTGTCGCGGTTGCGGGAGCGGGTCTCTGGTACTTCTGGTCGATCGTCCGCAGGCCGCGGCTTATCTTGGTCGGGGTCGCCTGTGCCGCCGGTGTGCTCGCTGCCGCGTGGTGGTACGCGGGGGCGTGGACGGCGGCCGTCGAGCAGCGGACCTACGAGGATCCCATCGTGTTCCGCGATACGAGCGTGTATCAGCACGCGGTGCTTACCGAACGCGGCGATCACACGCGTCTTTACATCAACGGACATCTGCAGTTTTCGAGCCGCGACGAGGCGATCTACCACGAGCTTCTTGTTCATCCCGCGATGCTCGCGCACGGCGGCGCCGAGCGTGTCTTGATTCTCGGGGGGGGTGATGGGCTCGCGCTGCGCGAGGTCTTGAAGCACGGCTCGGTGCGGGAGGTCGTGCTCGTCGACATCGACCCGATGATCACGCGGCTCGGGGCAGAGCACCCGAGGCTCATCGAGATGAACCGCGGGTCGATGCTCGACGCGCGGGTGAGCGTGCTGACCGCTGCGGGGATCACGCCCGGGGAGTCGATCACGCCCGAGCGGCCGAGCACGCTTCGGCAATCGTTCCTGAGCGAGGATCGGTATGCGGTCGCGGACGTTCGGGCGGTGCATGTGGACGCGGAGGTGTTCCTGCGTGGTCTTCCGAGTGGGGAGCGCGGGTTCGATGTCGCGATCTGCGATTTTCCGGATCCGCGGAGTGTCGGTCTGGCCAAGCTGTACTCCGTGGGGTTCTACACACGGCTTCGCGATGTGCTGTCGCCGGACGGGCTTGTCGCGGTGCAGTCGACGAGCCCGTACCACGCGGCGGAGGTCTTTGTGTGCATCGGAAAGACGCTCCGCGAGGCGGGCCTTGCCGCGACGCCGTACCGCCAGAACGTGCCGAGTTTCGGTGAGTGGGGATGGCACATCGCCGCGGCGGACGGGCGGCGTGTAAGCGGCGCGACGTTCCGCGGACTGGAGACGATGCCCGTCGCGGTTTCGTATCTGACGCCCGGGGTGCTGCGTGGGGCGTTCGAGTTCGGGCGGGGCTGGTTTGACGGGGCCGGGTCGGTTCGCGCGAACACGCAGATGCGGCCGGTGATTCTCGATTACGATCGGCGGAGTTGGAGACGGTAACCGGATGTTCTTCAAGCTCGCACTTGTTCGGCTGACCAGGCGTCTTCGCGCCCGGCGATCGATCGGTTTCTCGTTCGTCGGGATGGTCGTCGTCGTCAGCGTGCTGCTGAACGCGCTGCTGTTCTGGTTCTTCGACCGCGATGCGCACGGCGACGAGATGCTCGGTTTCGACGAGGCGTTGTGGTACAGCATCATCTCGATCACGACGATCGGGTATGGCGATTACTCGGCGC